>NZ_CP081120.1:0-1200000 GCF_025141935.1 Sulfitobacter sp. S190
ATGACAAAAGACGATTGGGGCAGTGTCAAAAAGCGGTTGCTCAAGACCGTGGGGCAGAACAACTACACAACGTGGATCGACCCGTTGATGTTGAAAAGTGCGGACGACGGCATTGCGACGCTGAATGTGCCCACCACGTTTTTTGGCAACTATGTGAGCCAGAATTTCGCCGACCTTATCCTGCACGAAATGAAAGCGTTCGATCAGACGTTGTCGCGTCTGAATTTCGCCGTTGCCAACAAGCCTGCCCCCGTCAGTGCACCGGCCACCCGCAAGACAGATGCGATCACGCCCGCGCATCCGGAGGTCAAACCGGCCAAGCGCAATCCCGTCTCGAGCCCATTCGAGGAACGGTTCAAATTCGACACCTTTGTTGTGGGCAAGCCCAACGAGCTGGCCCATGCCGCCGCGCGCCGTGTTGCCGAGGGTGGCCCCGTCACGTTCAACCCGTTGTTTTTGTACGGTGGCGTCGGTCTGGGTAAGACGCACCTGATGCACGCCATCGGTCAGGAGCTGACCCGCCGCAAGCCGGAAATGAATGTGCTCTATCTGTCGGCCGAGCAGTTCATGTACCGCTTTGTCCAGGCGCTGCGCGACCGCAAGATGATGGATTTCAAACAGATGTTCCGGTCGGTCGATGTCTTGATGGTTGATGACGTCCAGTTCATCGCCGGCAAGGACAGCACGCAGGAAGAATTCTTTCACACGTTCAACGCGCTGGTGGACCAGAACAAGCAGATCATCATCTCCGCCGACCGCGCCCCGTCCGAGATCAAGGATCTGGAGGACCGCGTCAAATCGCGTCTGCAATGTGGTCTGGTGGTCGATCTGCACCCGACCGATTACGAATTGCGGCTGGGTATTTTGCAAAACAAGGTCGAGAACCACCGCGAAAGCTATCCCGGTCTGGAGATGGACGACGGCGTGCTGGAGTTTCTGGCCCACCGGATTTCGACCAACGTGCGTGTGCTCGAGGGGGCGTTGACGCGTCTGTTTGCCTTTGCATCGCTGGTTGGCCGCAAGATCGATATGGAGTTGACGCAGGATTGTCTGGCCGATGTGCTGCGCGCGTCCGAACGCAAGATCACGGTCGAGGAAATCCAGCGCAAGGTGTCGGACCATTACAACATCCGCCTGAGCGACATGATCGGCCCCAAGCGGCTGCGCAATTTTGCCCGGCCCCGCCAAGTGGCGATGTATCTGTGCAAACACCTGACCAGCCGGTCGCTGCCCGAGATCGGGCGCCGCTTTGGCGGACGGGACCACACCACGGTCATGCACGGGGTCAAGCGGATCGAGGAATTGAAGGTTTCCGACGGCCAGATTGCCGAAGATCTGGAGCTGCTGCGCCGCGCGCTCGAAGGTTGATCCGGCTGCCCGATGCAAGGGTGCCACAACACGCGGTCCTTGCGGGCCGCGTTTTGCGTTTGGCCGCCTTTATGGCTTGTGATTGCGCCAATTCAGGGTAACTTGCCGTTCCCGGACTGTTCCAGTGGAGTTGGCTCATGAAATTCAGCATCGAACGCGCCGCCTTGCTCAAGGCGGTATCGCAGGCACAGTCCGTCGTCGAACGGCGCAATACCATACCGATCCTGGCGAATGTTTTGATCGAGGCCGAGGGCAGCGATGTATCGTTCCGCGCCACCGATCTGGACATCGAAGTGGTCGACAAGGCCCCCGCGCAGGTCGAACGCGCAGGCGCAACGACAGTCGCGGCGACGACCCTGCACGAGATCGTGCGCAAGTTGCCCGACGGGGCGCTTGTATCGCTGACGGCTGACACGGCGGCGGGCCGGTTGACGGTCGAGGCGGGCCGGTCGAATTTCTCGCTTGCCACGCTGCCGAAAGAAGATTTCCCGGTGATGGCGTCGTCGGAATACGCGTCCAACTTTTCGGCGGCGGCCCCCGCGCTGCGCCGTCTGTTCGACAAGTCGAAGTTTGCCATATCTACCGAAGAAACAAGGTATTACCTGAACGGCGTCTATATGCACATTTCGGACAGCGAGGACGGTAAGATGCTGCGCTGTGTGGCGACCGATGGCCACCGTTTGGCCCGCATCGACAGCGAAATGCCCGACGGTGCCACCGACATGCCGGGCGTGATTGTCCCGCGCAAGACGGTGGGCGAGTTGCGCAAGCTGCTGGACGACGACGAGATGAAGATCGCGGTGTCGGTATCGGAGACGAAGATCCGCTTTGCCACGCCCCAGATCACGCTGACGTCCAAGGTGATCGACGGGACGTTCCCCGATTACACCCGCGTCATTCCGCAGGGCAACACCCGTAAGCTGGAAGTGGACGCCGCCGATTTCGCGAAAGCGGTCGACCGTGTGGCGACGGTTTCGTCGGAGCGGTCGCGTGCGGTGAAACTGCAGCTGGACGAGGATCGGCTGGTGCTGTCGGTCAATGCGCCCGACAGCGGGGCCGCGGAAGAAGAGCTGGCGGTGGCCTACGGTGACGAACGGCTGGAAATCGGGTTCAACGCCAAATACCTTCTGGAAATCGCGAGCCAGGTGGACCGCGAGAATGCAGTGTTCCTGTTCAACTCGTCCGGCGATCCGACCCTGATGCGGGAAGGCAGTGACACGTCGGCGGTGTATGTCGTCATGCCGATGCGTGTTTGAGCACGACCGCACCCGATTTGCCCATGACCGCCGGCATCTGACATGAGCGGTTTGCATCTGACACAACTGACGCTCAGCCACTTTCGGTCGCACAAACGCGCCGTGATGGAGCTGGATCCGCGGCCTGTGGCGATCCATGGCGACAACGGGGCGGGCAAGACCAATATCCTGGAGGCGGTTTCGCTATTGTCGCCGGGGCGGGGGTTGCGCCGCGCGAGTGCGCAGGACATGACCCGCCGGCCAGAGGCGCTGGGCTGGAAGCTTTCGGCGGTGGTGCAGTCGCAGGGGCGGTTTTCGGAGATCGACATAGTATCGGAGGCCGGTGCCGCGCGGCAGGTGCGCATTGACGGCAAACAGGCCGCGCAGACCCATCTGGCCCGGCTGACGCGTGTTCTGTGGCTGATCCCGTCGATGGACCGGCTGTGGATCGAGGGGGCCGAAGGGCGGCGGCGCTTTTTGGACCGGATGACGCTGAGTTTCCTGCCCGATCATGCGGAGCTTTCACTGACCTACGAAAAGGCGATGCGCGAGCGCAACCGGTTGCTCAAGGATATGGTGCGCGAGCCGTCGTGGTATCTCGCGCTGGAGGCGCAACTGGCGGAGGCGGGCGTGGCGATCCACCACAACCGGCAGCATGCGCTGACTCTGCTGCGCGATGCACAGGCGGCTGCCGATACGGCCTTTCCGACCGCGACGCTGGCGCTTTTGTGTGACATGCCGGAAACGGCGGAGGAGATGCGCGCGGCGCTGGCGGATAACCGCATGCGCGATTTGCAGGCAGGTCGCACGTTGATCGGGCCGCACCGTGCCGATTTGTACGGAACCTATGCGGCCAAGGATGTGCCGGCGCGCGATTGCAGCACCGGCGAGCAGAAAGCGCTGCTGGTGTCGTTGATCCTTGCCAATGCGCGGGCGCTGGCCGCGGATTTCGGGGCGCCACCGCTTTTGCTGCTGGACGAGGTCGCGGCGCATCTGGATGCGGGCCGCCGCGCGGCGCTTTACGACGAAATTGTCGGGCTGGGGGCGCAGGCGTGGATGACCGCGACGGAAGACAATCTGTTCGAGGCACTGGGCGATCGGGCGCAGTATCTGACGGTGCGCGAAGAGGGCGGCGTATCGCAGGTTTTGCAGGACTGAGCGGCCTTGGCCATGGCCCAAAATCTTGTGGTCGGGCCGTGACATTCCCACAAGAAAATCGTATATTCCGGGGATAAGAATACAGGAAAACCCGAATGTCCGATCAAGAGCAGATACCCGAAGAATACGGTGCCAATTCCATTAAGGTTCTCAAGGGCTTGGAGGCGGTTCGCAAGCGTCCCGGCATGTATATCGGGGACACGGATGACGGCTCTGGCTTGCATCATATGGTGTACGAAGTTGTCGACAACGGCATCGACGAGGCGCTGGCCGGTCACGCGGACCGTGTGACCGTCACGATCCACGAGGACAGTTCGGTTTCCGTGGGCGATAACGGGCGCGGTATTCCCGTCGGTATCCACGAGGAAGAGGGCGTTTCGGCGGCCGAGGTCATCATGACCCAACTGCACGCGGGCGGTAAATTCGACAGCAATTCCTACAAGGTGTCGGGTGGTCTGCACGGGGTGGGTGTTTCGGTTGTGAACGCCCTGTCCGACTGGTTGGAGCTGCGCATCTGGCGCGAGGGCAAGGAACACGTGGCCCGGTTTGAAGGCGGGTTCACGGCCAAGCATCTAGAAGTGGTCGGCCCCACCGAACGCACCGGCACGCAGGTGCGGTTCCTGGCATCGACCGAGACGTTTTCCAATCTGGAGTATTCCTTCGAGACGCTGGAAAAGCGGCTGCGCGAACTGGCATTCCTGAATTCCGGTGTGCGGATCGTGCTGCGCGACGAGCGCCCTGTGGAGCCGCTGGAGACGGAGCTTTACTACGAGGGGGGCGTCAAGGAGTTCGTCAAATATCTGGATCGCAACAAGTCGTCCGTCATGCCGGAGCCGATTTTTGTGACCGGCGAAAAGGATGACATCGGCGTCGAGGTCGCGATGTGGTGGAACGACAGCTACCACGAAAATGTGCTGCCGTTCACAAACAACATCCCGCAGCGCGACGGCGGCACGCATATGGCGGGCTTTCGCGGGGCGCTGACGCGGACCATCAACAACTATGCCCAGTCCAGCGGGATCGCGAAGAAGGAAAAGGTTTCCTTTACCGGTGATGACGCGCGCGAGGGGCTGACCTGTGTGCTGTCGGTCAAAGTGCCCGATCCGAAGTTTTCGAGCCAGACCAAGGACAAGCTGGTGTCCTCAGAGGTGCGTCCGGCGGTTGAAGGGTTGATGAACGAAAAGCTGGCCGAGTGGTTCGAGGAGAACCCCAACGAGGCCCGCATCGTCGTCAGCAAGATCATCGAGGCCGCCCACGCCCGTGAGGCCGCCCGCAAGGCCCGTGACCTGACGCGGCGCAAGACGGCGATGGATGTGAATTTCCTCGCCGGAAAGCTGAAGGATTGTTCCGAAAAAGACCCCAGCAAGACCGAAGTGTTCCTCGTGGAGGGGGACTCTGCGGGAGGGTCTGCGCAGACGGGTCGTGACCGCCAGACGCAGGCGATCTTGCCGCTGAAGGGGAAGATCCTGAACGTGGAGCGCGCCCGCTTTGACCGGATGTTGAGTTCGCAGGAAATCGGCAATCTGGTCATGGCGCTTGGCACCGGGATTGGCCGTGATGAATTCAACCTAGACAAGCTGCGCTATCATAAGATCGTCATCATGACGGATGCGGACGTGGACGGGGCGCACATCCGGACGCTGCTGTTGACGTTCTTCTACCGCCAGATGCCCGAGCTGATCGAGAACGGGCATCTCTATATTGCGCAGCCGCCGCTGTACAAAGTGTCGCGCGGCAAGTCCGAGGTGTATCTGAAAGATCAGGCGGCGATGGACGATTACCTGATCCAGCAGGGTGTCGACGGTGCGATGCTGCGGCAGGGCAACGGCGAGGAGATCACCGGTCAGGATCTGGCGCGGGTTGTCGATATGGCCCGCCAGTTGCGCCGCGTTCTGGAGGCCTTCCCGACCCATTATCCGCGAAACATTCTGGAGCAGGCGGCGATTGCCGGTGCCTTTGTTCCCGGTGCCGTGGACCGCGATCTGCAAGGGGTGGCGAACAAGGTTGCCGCCCGTCTGAACCTGATCGCGATGGAGTACGAGCAGGGCTGGCAGGGTCGCATCACGCAGGATCACGGCATCCGGTTGGCCCGCATCCTGCGCGGTGTCGAGGAGGTGCGCACGCTGGATGGCAAGATCCTGCGCGGTGGTGAGGCCCGCAAATCGGGCAGCTTTACCGAGCATCTGCAGGACGTCTATGACCTGCCCGCCGCTTTGGTCCGCAAGGATCGCACGCAGTTGATCAATGGTCCGATGGACCTGCTGGACGCGATTTTGGCGGAGGGCGAAAAAGGTCTGTCGCTGCAGCGCTACAAGGGATTGGGTGAAATGAACCCAGACCAGCTGTGGGAAACGACGCTGGACCCGGATGCGCGGACGTTGCTGCAGGTGAAGGTCGAGGACATGGCCGAGGCTGACGACCTGTTCACCAAGCTGATGGGGGATGTGGTGGAACCGCGACGCGAGTTCATTCAGCAGAACGCGCTGAACGTCGAGAACCTCGACTTCTGAAGCGATATTTTACGGAAGTAGAAAGGGCGGTCTTTGGGCCGCCTTTTTCGTCGGGTACAACAGGTTACCTATTACATACGCTCCCGTATGGTTACGCTTTACCCAGCGCACCGAGGATCGGACAGTCCGGGCGATCGTCGCCCGCGCAGGCGACCACTAGACGCGCCAGCGTGTTCCGCATGTCCTGCAGTTCCGCGATCTTGCGATCGATGTCTGACAGATGCGCTTGCGCCAGCGCCTTGACGTCGGCGCTGGCCCTGTCGCGGTCGTTGTATAGGGCGAGCAGGCTGCGGCATTCCTCGACCGAGAACCCGAGCGAACGGGCGCGGGCGATGAAGGTCAGCTGATGCACGTCCGACGGGCTAAAGGCGCGGTATCCGTTGCTTTGCCTGTGTGGCGTGACAAGTTCGATGTCTTCGTAATAGCGGATGGTTTTGGCGGGCAGGCCCGTTTGCTGTTCGACTTCGGAGATGTTCATGCTGTCCCTCCCAACCGGCGCAGTCGGAGCGCGTTGGTCACCACGAGAACCGACGACAGCGCCATTGCGCCCGCGGCCAGAGCGGGCGAGAGCAGCATCCCGAAAGCAGGGTAAAGCACGCCAGCGGCGACCGGAACGAGCGCGACGTTATAGCCAAAGGCCCAGCCGAGGTTCTGCCGGATGTTGCGCAGCGTGGCGCCGGACACGATTATCGCCTGCGCGACAAGGGCGGGGTCGCCGCTGACCAGGACCACATCTGCGGCGTCTTTGGCCACGTCGGTGCCCGTGCCAATGGCGATGCCAACGTCAGCCGCCGCAAGCACCGGCGCGTCGTTGATCCCGTCGCCCACAAAGGCCGTTTTGCCATGCGTGGCGCGCAGGGTTGCGAGCGCGGTTTGCTTGTCTTCGGGGGTGGCGCTGCCGAACACCTCGGTGATGCCGAGCGCGGCGCTGACCTGATCTGCCGCGGCAACGCTGTCACCGGTGATGAGCGCAACGGCAATGCCACGGTCATGCAGATCGCGGACGGCCCGCACGGCGGTTGGCTTGAGACTGTCGGAAATGGTCATTCCGGCCAGCGCCTGCCCGTCTTGGGCGGCGTAGAAGTTGCAGGTGTCCGGCAGAGCGGAGAGATCGACGCCTTCGCGGCGCAACCAATCGGCTTTGCCGACGCGTATGGTGTGCCCGTCAACGCGCCCCTCTATGCCGCGGCCGGGCAGTGCGCGGGTGTCGGTGGCGCTGCGTTCGGGTGTGCCCTCGGCTGCGGCGAGAAGGGCGGTGGCGATGGGGTGTTCGGAGTGCCTTTCCACAGCGGCGATCAGGGACAGGGCGGTGTCGCGTTCGACGCCATCGGGCAGGTGCAGATCGGCGAGCACCGGTTTGCCCTGTGTCAGCGTGCCGGTTTTATCAAAGGCCACGACGCGCACATCCTGCAGCGTCTGCAATGCGGTGGCACCGCGGAACAGAATGCCCATTTCGGCCGCGCGCCCCGTGCCGACCATGATCGACATCGGCGTGGCGAGCCCCATGGCGCACGGACAGGCAATGATCAGCACCGAGACCCCCGCGACCAGCATATACGACAGGCGCGGATCGGGTCCGAAGATGGCCCAGACCAGTACCGTGAGCGCGCCGAGCGCGAGTATCACCGGCACGAAAAGCAGCGTGATCCGGTCCACGAGCGACTGGATCGGCAGCCGCGTGCCCTGTGCTGTTTCGACCAGCCGGATGATCTGCGCCAACTGGCTGTCGTCACCGACGCGGGTGACATCGCACATCAAGACGCCCGTGCCGTTGACCGTCCCGCCGACGATCGTGTCCCCCGGTGCGACGGCGACCGGCAGCGGCTCTCCGGTCATCATGGCAGCGTCGATTTCGCTTTGACCTTCGGCGACGGTGGCATCGGCGGGCACCCGGGCGCCGGGGCGCAGCATGATGCGGTCACCGATGGTCAGATCGCTGGCCGCGATGTCGTGCCAGCCCCCGTCACGGTACACATGGGCCCGGTCGGGTTGCAGGCGCATCAAGCGCCGGATCGCATCGCCCGTGCGCGATTTGGCGCGGTGTTCGAGCAGGTTGCCCAGCAGGATAAAGACAACGATCACGCAGGCGGATTCGAAATAGACAGCCCGCGCCGCAGGGGGCAGCGCACCGGGCCAGACAAGCACCAGCATCGAATAGGCAAAGGCCGCCCCCGTACCGATGGCCACGAGCGTGTTCATATCGGGCTGTCGCCGCAACAACGCCGGAATGCCGCGTTCGAAAAACACCCGGCCCGGCCCCGAAAGCACCAGCGCCGTGAGGATGGCCTGAAGGGTCCAGCTGCCGGTCTGGCCCAGAGATGCCTGAACGCTGTGGTGAAAGGCGGGGATCAGGTGACCGCCCATTTCGATGACGATCACGGGCAGCGCCAGCACCAGGGCGAGGATAAAGCGGCGCAGATGCGTGTCGCGGTCCGTGGCGGCGGTGTCATCGGCGGGCCGGGTCGTGGCCGGGTAGCCCGCCTTTGCGAGGGCGGCGAGGGCTGCGGCCAGCGCATCGGAGGACCGCGCGCGCAAGGTGGCGCTGTGGGTGGCGAAGTTCACGGCGGGGTCGTCGATGCCCTCGGCTGCATCAAGCGTGCGCTGGACCCGTGCAGCACAGCCGCCGCAGGTCATATTGCTGATGGAGATCTGCTGGGTCGCGGCCATGGGGCTATCCGTCTGTGGGTTTTGATGCCTTGCAGATAAGGGTTCCAGCAACTGGAAGGTCAAGGGGGGACCGAAAAAAGGCGGCCCCGTCTGGCCGCCCTTTGGTGTCTTGTCCGTGCCGCGCGGGCGTCACGTCTGTTTGACGGTATCCTTGTCGGCGTCTGTATCCGTCTGCGGCGTATCATCCTCGATGATGTCGGCATCTTCGATCGTGACATCGGTATCGACGGGCGCGATGGCGTTGGCGCCGGACGCATCATCGTGGCCGCCCACGATCAATGGCAGCATCTGCGCACCGGCGGGCATGGCCATTTCCGATTCTGGCGGTGCCTTCCATTCGAGCGTGTCGAAGCTGGCGCAGTTTTCACAGACCGGTTTCCAGTCGGCGTGGATGTGTTGGCAATTGTTGCAGATCCACTGCGGCCCGCGCGATGCGGTCACCGCCCGCGCCAGCCAGCCCTTGACGATCGTGTCGGAGGCGCCTTCGCCGCGTTCGATCGCCGCCATCAGTGTGACAGAGCGGGTTGTCGGATCGGTTTCCACGAGATTTCCCAGCGCGCGGCGTGCTTCGGGGAAATCTTCGTTCGCGATGTGCAGTTCGGCCAGCAGCATCTTGGTTTCGGGGTGGTCCGATTTGATGCGCGTCAGGGTGGCGAAGCGTTTGACGCGTGCCTTGGCCGTTTCGTTGGGTTCGATTTCAGCAAAGGCCGCGGCGAGATCGGGGTGGGGCTGGGCCTCCCACGCCTTTTTCAGCACGCGGGTTGCGTAGCGCGGTTTGCCCTGTTCGATATAGCCGCGTGCCGCCATGGCAGCCGCCGGGATCAGGTCGGGCGACAGACGGTTCGCCTCGATCGCGGTTTCGCGGGCTTCGATGCTGTTGCCTTCGGCGACGATGTCGCGGGCCTCGGAGAGGGCGAGCACCGCATCGCGGCGCTTGTGCACGTCGCGGGGCAGCTGGCCGTTGCCCAGTTTGGCCGACAGCGTCTTGCGCGCGCCGACCCAATCGTGTTTCTGGGCCTGAAGTTGCAGCAGCGTATTGCCGGTTTCATCGTGCTTGGGCTTGAGCGCGAACGCCTTTTTCGCCAGTTCCAGCGCGGTGTCGGTGTCACCGTCGGCGAGCTTCTGTTTCATGATGCCACGCACCCCGACAAAGCGGGTCTGTTCATTCTCGACCAGCTTGCGGTAGGTTTCCTCGGCCTTGCGCCGGTCCCCTGCCAGTTCGGCCGCCTGTGCCGTCAGAAGGTTCGTGAGCGCGGGTTTGTTGAGGTATTTGTCGGCTTTGGCCGCCTTGGCCATCGCGACGCGGCCTTCGCCGCTTGCCAGAGCCATTAGCCCTTCGGACAGCGCCTCGAAGCCCTTGCGCTCGCGGTTTCTGTCGAAATAGCGCGACAGGGCGGTTTCATCGCCGTTGAGGAATTTCAAGGTGGCCACCAAAAGCGACAGCACCTTGAGCAGCAGCCACACGGCGATCAGAAGGACGATCACCAGCAGCACAACTTCGAGCGGGCCGAAGTTGTATTCCTGACCCATCACGTCGAGCCGCATGCCCCCTTGGGTTTCAAGCAACGCGCCCGCACCCCATGCCAACGCCATGATGGCACCGATGAACACAATGATTTTAATGAGTGACCACAACATGTTGAGAGTTCCTTAGTCGGCCGTCAGGCGTTGGGACAGATCGGCGGCGGCGGAGCGCGCCGCAAGCCGGGCGTCTGCCGCGGCGCGCCATTCGGCGATGGTATCTTGGGCTGGGGCGGGCAGTGTTTCGAGCTCTGCCAGTGCCTCGTCCAGATCGCCCGAGCGTACGGCCGCTTCGGCGCGAGACAATACGGCGTCTGGATCGGTCCCCTCACGCGGGCGGGTCGAACGCACGCCGAGCTGACGCTTGAAAAAACCGCTGAAGCCCTGTGCGTCTTCGTCGGTGGGCACGGAACGGGCAGCAGCCAGCGCACCGCGGGCTTCGTCTGGGAACTCCGCTTGCAACGCCGCGAGCGTGCGCACCCCGTCGGGGGCCGCGGCATCGAGAGCGTCCGGCACTTCGCCGATGTCAAATGTCTTGAGCGCCTCAAGCTCGGTGGCAAAGGGCTGGCCTGCGTCAATGGCGGAAATGATCTTGGCGAGGCTGGCCTGTGCGTTGGCGACCTTGGCCGCCTCGGCGGTTGCTTCCTCGACACTGCGGGCGTTGTTCAGCAGATCGGCGATTTCGGCGCGCTGTTCCTCGACGGAGGATTTCAGCGCCGACAGCTCCTCTGCATAGGCGGCGGCGGCATCCGCATCGACACCTTCGGGCACGGTGACGATGGGCCGCTCTTCGAGGGTTACGATCCGGGCGTCGAGCGCGGCAAGCTGCTCTTCGAGCCCCGACAGATCAACCGGTTCGATGACGGGAGGCTCTGCTTCTTCCAGCGCGGTCAGGCGGTCCTGCTGGGCCGCAAGATCGCTGCGCAGTTGATTGGTGATGTCCGCACCCGCAGTGTTGCGGTTCAGCAGATCAAGTTCCGACACGGCAAAACCGATGATGCCCGCGACCAGCCCGCCAAGCACGAGCGGCCAGAACACGCTGCGCCGTTTTTCGGTCAGCGCGGGTACGGGTGCCGCCGGGGTGGTATTCTGGTCGTATGTTTGTGCGCTGTCACCGCTCGTGGTGTCGGCGGACACGGTATCGTCGAAAGCGGCAACGGTATCTTCTGTTACGGTCCCTTCGATGATGGTGTCGGGATCGGCGGTGTCGTCAATTACCGTATCTTCGGGGCCAATGCCCATGACCGTATCGTCAGGATCGGACGACTCCGCGCCAAGGGTATCCGCGGCATCGTCGGATTCTGCGACAACCGTGGGTTCGTCGGACGCCGGTGTGAGGCTGTTTTCGGCGTCTTCCGGGACAATCACATCGGATTCGACGGGATCGGCGGGCACGTTCGGCTTGACCTCTTCGTCATTCGATTTGTCCTTGGACGCTGATTTCGCCTTGGACGCATTGGATTTTTTCGATGACGCCACCGTAAACACCTTCTTCGATTCTGGTCCTCAACCCCGGACCACCCCGAGACCTTAGCCGCCTCGGCGGACCCTCTCAAGGCAACGTGATGCGAAGACACAGCTTTTCAACCGCTTTACGCATCATATCGGCGTCCGGCGTGGCCAAAATGTGCAGGGAATTGACCGAATGGCCTGCCAGAGCCTCTGCCACCGCGGCGCTGAGGGCGACGACATGGGACCGGGCAAGGGTCGGGGCCTCGGCGCCGAGCTGCCGCGCGGTCCGTGGCGAAAAGAGCGGCACGATGTTGGGCGCATCCAGTGCCGCGCGCGCCGCAGCCGTCAGCGGCAACAGATGCTGGTCGTAAAGTGTATGTTCGCGTGTCGCGATGCCCGCGTGCGTGAGCCTTTGCGCGAGGTTGCCCCGTGTGTGGCGGCCAGCGAGATGCACGAGCGGTCCGGGAACCTGTGCCGCGACCAGCGCGTCCAACAGATGCGCCGCATCCGTGGCGTGGTGCCGGACATCCCAGCCCTGCACCGTGGCGGCATCTGTGGTAGTCCGCCCCACGCAATAGGCGGTGCGGCCCGCCCCCTGCGGCGCGAAACGCACCCCGTTGGCAGAGGTAAAGATGACACCCGCTTGACCGGCGAGATCGGGTTGGGTGCCTGTCGGGGCGATGCGGATCAGCGGTGCGTGGACGAGCCGCACCCGCGCCTGCGCATCCCCCGAAAGACGCGCGACAAAGCGGTCTGCGCTGGCCTTCGGCCGTGTCATCAGGAGGGCGGGACGGTCCAAGGTGCGTACGCTCGTCATTGTTCGGAACTCTATTGAGTGTTACCTGCCCCCTGACCCGCACGCAACGACCCCAAAGGCCGCGCCCCATGTCCGACATCACCATCCTAGGCATCGAAAGCAGTTGTGACGATACCGCCGCCGCCGTGCTGCACGCGCAGGCGGGTGCGGCGCGGGTGCTGTCGTCGGTGGTGCAGGGGCAGACCGATCTGCACGCGGATTTCGGCGGCGTTGTGCCCGAAATCGCGGCGCGTGCGCATGCCGAAAAGCTGGATCTGGCGATTGTGCAGGCCCTGGCGGAGGCTGAAACCACGCTCGATGCCATTGACGCGGTGGCGGTGACGGCGGGGCCGGGGTTGATCGGGGGGGTCGTGTCGGGCGTGATGCATGCCAAGGGTATCGCGATGGCGCGCGGTATCGATATGTACGGGGTCAACCATCTGGCCGGTCACGCGCTGACCCCGCGCCTGACCGATGGCGTGCCGTTTCCCTATTTGATGCTGCTGGTGTCGGGCGGCCATTGCCAGTTCCTGATCGTGAAGGGGCCCGATGCCTTCGAGCGTTTGGGTGGCACGATTGACGATGCCCCCGGTGAAGCGTTCGACAAGGTGGCGCGTCTGCTGGCCCTGTCCCAACCCGGTGGCCCCGCCATCGAGGCGCGCAGCCATGCGGGCGATGCCGGACGTTTTCGGCTGCCCCGCCCGTTGCTGGACCGCGCCGGGTGCGACATGTCCTTTTCGGGATTGAAGACGGCCGTGTTGCGCCAGCGCGATGCGCTGATGGATACCGGCACCCTGACAGCTGCGGATCAGGCCGATCTGGCGGCGGGGTTTCAGGCGGCGGTCGTGGATGTGCTGGCCGAAAAGACGCGCCGCGCGCTGGCGGTATATTTGGCGCTTGCGCCCGATGACCCCTGTCTGTGTGTGGCGGGCGGCGTGGCTGCCAACATGGCGATCCGCACCGCGCTGACCGAGGTTGCTGCCGGCGCGGGCGCCCGTTTCGTCGCCCCCCCCTTGGCCCTGTGTACCGACAATGCCGCGATGATCGCATATGCGGGACTGGAGCAGATGGCAACGCGCGGGCCCGATGATCTGGGATTGTCCGCGCGGCCCCGCTGGCCACTGGACGGCCGCGCCCCTGCCATGCTGGGCAGCGGCAAAAAGGGCGCCAAGGCATGAGCGTCGCGGTGATGGGGGCTGGCGCCTTCGGGACGGCGCTGGCGATCGCACTGGGGCAGAAGATGCCGGTGACCCTGTGGGCCCGTGACGTGGGCGATATGGCGCGGCTGCGCGAAAACCGCAAACGCCTGCCGGGTTGCGCATTTTCCCAAGGTGTGTCGGTCACCGATGACCGTGCCAAAGCCTGGGCCGCCGATGTGATCCTGCTGGCCGTTCCGATGCAGCAGTTGCGCGGGTTCTTGCAGGCCAGCGCACCGGCGTTCAAGAACAAGAAGCTGGTGGCCTGTTGCAAGGGGATCGAGATCGCCAGCGGCGTTGGCCCCGTGGGAGTCATCACGCAGGAAGCCCCGGATGCGACCGCCGCGATCCTGACCGGGCCGAGCTTTGCCGCCGACATCGCGCGTGGGTTGCCCACGGCCCTGACGTTTGCCTGTACCCGGACAGAGGCCGCGAAACCGCTGCAGCATTTGCTGACGACGCCGACGCTGCGACTGTACCGGACCCATGATACGCTGGGGGCGGAGCTGGGTGGCGCGCTCAAGAACGTGATCGCCATTGCCTGCGGGGCCGCGATGGGTGCGGGGCTGGGCGAAAGCGCACGGGCGGCGCTGATGACGCGCGGATATGCCGAAATGCAGCGGCTGGCGGCCCATTTGGGGGCGGAGCCTGACACATTGTCGGGGTTGTCGGGGTTCGGGGATCTGGCGCTGACCTGTACGTCGACGGGATCGCGCAACTACCGACTGGGCGCCGCGCTGGGCGCGGGAGAGACGTTTGACCAGAACACCACAGTTGAGGGCGCCGCGACTGCACGGGCGGTTCACGCGCTGGCGGTTGACGCGGCGCTGGATCTGCCGATCACCGCAGCGGTTGCGGCGGTCGTCGAGGGGCGCTTAGATGTGGCAACCGCGATGCGGCAGCTTTTGGATCGCCCCTTGAAGGAGGAATAGAGATGCTTGTTTGCCTGATGGCCCATGACAAGGACGGAGGATTGCCGGTGCGGATGGAAAACCGCCCCGCCCATGTCGATTACCTCAAGAGCACGGATCACGTGCATATGGCGGGCCCGTTGATCGGGCCGGATGGCGAGATGAGCGGTTCAATGATCGTGCTGGATGTGCCCGATATGTCCGCCGCGCAGCAGTGGGCCGACAATGACCCTTACGCCAGGGCGGGACTGTTCAAATCCGTGACCCTGACCGAATGGAAAAAGGTGATCGGCTGATGGCGTATTGGCTGTTCAAATCCGAACCTTCGGTCTGGGGGTGGGACGATCAGGTCGCCAAGGGGGATGCGGGCGAAGAATGGGACGGCGTGCGCAATTACCAGGCCCGCAATTTCATGCGCGACATGAAGCTGGGGGATCTGGGGTTCTTCTATCATTCGCAAAAGGAAAAGGCGGTGGTGGGCATCGTGGAGGTCTGCGCCGAGGCGCACCCCGACAGCACCACCGACGACGACAGGTGGGAATGCGTGGACATCAAGGCCGTACGCCCCTTCGAGGCACCCGTCACGCTGGACATGATCAAAGCCGATCCACGCCTCGAAGAGATGGTGCTGGTGCGCAATTCGCGTCTGTCGGTACAACCGGTGACAGAGGCCGAATGGCGGGCCGTTTGCGCGCTGGGGCAAACCCGCCCTTAGACAGACAGGACGATTTTCGGCTAGGATTGTCTCCTATCGAGGGAAAAGGGGGGATCTGCCATGCCGTTCGTATCAATCATTGTGGCCGCGATTGCGGGATTTGCGGTGGGCGCTGTGTGGTACATGAGCCTCGCCAATGCGTGGATGGACGCGGCCAACATAGCCCGCGGGCCGGATGGCAAACCCGAAAACGATGGGCCGCTGCCCTATGTCATGGCCTTTGTCGCGATGTTGCTGGTGGCGGGGATGATGCGGCACAGCTTTGCCTTGTCCGGCATTGATACGGCGGGGGCCGGTCTGGTGTCGGGTGTGGGGATCGGGCTGTTTTTCATCAGCCCGTGGATCATGATCAACAATGCCTACGCGGGGCGGCCTTTCCGGCTGACGGTGATCGACGGCGGATATGCGGTGTTGGGCTGCGCCGCGATCGGCTTGGTGCTGACCCTGTTCTGACGCGGGTGCGGAGCGCAAAAAAGGGGTTCCGACAACGATGCCGGAACCCCTCTCACCCCATGTGCGCCACTCGGCCCCACACGTATTCCCCGGCCCGATGGGCCTGTGTAACACCAAGCAATGTAATCGAATTTCGAAAATTATCAATAAAACAATGGGGTCAGTTTGCCTAAAACTGAAAACGCCCGCTGATTCACAACGGGCGCAAAGCAGTGAATGTCGTGCAGCCCATCAGCCGTAGACGGATTCCTTGCCGAAATGCTTGGTCAGCATGTAGTAGATCACGGCGCGGTATTTGTTGCGCTCGGACCGGCCATAGGTTTCGATGGCCTTTTGAATGCCGCCCATCAGGTGTTCATCGTCAGGCAGGCCCAACTTCTTGATAAGGAAGTTGTTTTTGACGGTGTTCAGCTCTTCGGTGTCGGAGCCCGCAACGGTCTGTGCGTCCGCGTTGTAAATCGACGGGCCGCAACCGATCGTCACCTTTGTCAGCAGATCCATATCCGGCTCCATGCCGCATTTGTTGCGCAGATCTTCCGCGTATTTCTGAATCCATTCGTCACGCTTGCCCATAGAAATTCCTCCTGATTGGGTCGTATTGACCAGCTTTTCCTGATCTTGAGCCGAAGCCTAAAGGCAATGGGGGCACCTCGAAAGGAAAAAATGCGCCGGCGATTCCCCGCGGGACATAAGGCCGGTCACATGGCGTCAGCTGCACCGGCCCCAGCCGCGGTTTTGCAGGTGGAAATGATCGGCGTGCAGGCGGTTGTAGTCGGGGCCCAGAACCGTGCCGAACCACGTGCAGGCAGTGTCGCGGATCGCGCGCAGAAATGCGCCCCTGGCGGGGTCGTTCCAGTCTGCGCGCAGGTCGATCCGCCGCCCGTCCGACAGGGTGACGCCGGAAATATCGATGGCATCGGCCGTGGCGTGCGTGCTCATCCGGCCGCCGCTGCCGGAGGTGGTGCGGATTTCACGGCAGCTGTAGCTCGAAAAGTGGTGGATGCGGGCGATATCGCTGCCCAGCAGGTCGCGGGCGGCAGGCGCGATCCCGTGCCGCGACCACATCGCCAGACGCAGCGCCGTCTGGCAGCGCGTGTTCAGCGGCGCGACATCCACGCCATCGACACCGCGCAGCGCCACGTTTGGCGAAATGCCACACCGCGGATTGTCGGCCACCAGATCGGCAACCGGCTGTGCTGTGGCTCCGGTCGACAGGGCCGCGAGGCATGTCTCGGGACTGGCGACCGCGCGGGCCAGTTTCCAGTCGGTCAAAGCTGTCACCGGGTCTGTCACGACAAGCGGTTTGGTGGGGTTCCACGCGTCGGGCACGGGCGTTTGGGGATGCACCAGCAACTGCCAGCCGGCAAAAGCGAACCCCCCGAATATAAAAGACAAAAGCACCACCCAATGCAAGAAAGGGCGGTGCTTGTAAGGAGTTTCGTCGCTCATGACGATAAGGTGGGGCGGTGCCCCGCCTGCGTCAATAGCGGTAGTGTTCGGGCTTGAACGGGCCCTCTGGTGTCACGCCGATATAGGCGGCCTGCTCAGGATCCAGTTTCGACAGTTTCACGCCGATCCGGTCGAGGTGCAGACGGGCGACTTTCTCGTCCAGATGCTTGGGCAGGATGTAGACTTCGTTCTTGTATTCGTCGCCGCGTGTCCACAGTTCGATTTGCGCCAGCACCTGATTGGTGAAGGACGCCGACATGACGAACGAAGGGTGGCCGGTGGCGTTACCGAGGTTCAGCAGACGGCCTTCGGACAGCAGGATGATCCGGTTGCCCGAGGGCATTTCGATCATGTCCACCTGTTCCTTGATGTTGGTCCATTTGTGGTTTTTCAGGCTGGCCACCTGAATTTCGTTGTCGAAGTGGCCGATGTTGCCGACGATGGCCATGTCCTTCATCTCGCGCATGTGCTCGATGCGGATCACGTCCTTGTTGCCGGTGGTGGTGATGAAGATGTCGGAACTGGCGACCACGTCTTCGAGCAGCACCACTTCGAAGCCGTCCATCGCGGCCTGCAGCGCGCAGATCGGGTCGACTTCGGTAACTTTGACACGTGCACCGGCGCCGCGCAGGGAGGCGGCAGACCCTTTGCCCACGTCACCGTAACCCATGACAACGGCCACTTTGCCCGCCATCATCGTGTCGGTGGCGCGGCGGATGCCGTCAACGAGCGATTCCTTACAGCCGTATTTGTTGTCGAATTTCGACTTGGTCACGCTGTCGTTCACGTTGATCGCGGGGAAGGGCAGCTGGCCCTGTTTGAACAGATCGTAGAGGCGGTGAACGCCTGTGGTGGTTTCCTCGGAGACACCGACGATCTGGTCGCGCATTTTGGCGAACCAACCGGGGGTTTCGCCGATGCGTTTCTGGATCTGCTTTTTGATGACTTCCTCTTCCTCGGAGGTCGGTACGGCGAGCACGTCTTCGCCCGCTTCCATGCGCGCACCCAAAAGGATGTAGAGGGTGGCATCGCCCCCGTCGTCGAGGATCAGGTTGGGGCCGTCGGGGAACTGGAAAGATTTATCGAGGTAGTCCCAATGCTCTTCCAGCGACTGGCCCTTGATCGCGAACACGGGCGTGCCACCGGCGGCGATCGCTGCGGCGGCATGGTCTTGCGTGGAGAAGATATTGCACGAAGCCCAGCGCACGTCCGCGCCCAGCGCGGTCAGCGTTTCAATCAGAACGGCAGTCTGGATGGTCATGTGCAGCGAGCCGACGATCCGCGCGCCGGACAGCGGTTTGCTTTCGCCATACTCGTCGCGCAGGGCCATCAGGCCGGGCATTTCGGTTTCGGCGATGTCGAGTTCCTTGCGGCCGTAATCCGCAAGGTTGATGTCTTTCACGATGTAGTCGTCGGCCATGGTGGGCTCTCCTTCAATCGAATTTGAAGGGCGCTTACCACCCGGCGCGGTCATGCGCAATCGGACCGCGTGTCTCAGCCTTCGATGCGGGCCTGAATCGTCGCGACCTTTTCGGTTGCGTCCATACCGGCGACCCAATCCATGCCGGTGCCCACCACGCAGGCGTTACCGTCCGACAGCGTCCGCACCAGCGTCCAAGATCCGTTGGCATCCGATACCCACAGGCGGGTGTTGTCGTTCGACGGGCCCTGCGTCGGGCGTTCGCCGTACCAATCGATCAACGATGACTGCATTTCGGCTGCCGTCATGCAGACCTGCTGCGCCGCTGCTGCGGTTGTCAGTGCAAGGGTCGCGCCAAGGGCAAAAACTACGGTCTTCATTGTGTGTCTCCTTTGGTGTGATAACGGTAGACAGGCAGGGTTGTTCCAATTTTTATTTATGGAACAAAATGATGTGATCGGCGTTTGGGGCGACTATGGCGAAACAACCAAGAGCGTGGCAGCGCATGTTATCGGGCCGGCGGCTGGACCTTCTGGACCCGACGCCCGTAGACATCGAGATTGAAGATATTGCCCACGGTCTGGCGTTTGTCGCGCGATGGAACGGGCAGACGCAGGGTGATTTTGCCTATTCCGTCGCCGAACATTCGCTGCTGGTCGAATTGATCTTTGGCCGCATCGCCCCCAAGGCCCCGGTAAAATGGCATATGGCGGCGCTGCTGCACGACGCGCCGGAGTACGTCATCGGCGATATGATTTCGCCGGTGAAGGCGGCGGTGGGTCCGGGCTATGGCGCATTGGACGAACGGCTGGAGGCGGCGATCCACATCCGGTTCGGACTGCCCGCAAAGGTGCCCGCCAGCATCAAGCGCCAGATCAAGAAAGCCGACCGCGTAAGCGCCTGGATGGAAGCCACGCAGATCGCGGGCTTTGCCGCGGCGGAGGCTGACAAGTTCTTCGGCAAGCCTGACCCGGCGTTGATGGAGGGGCTGTCGATTGCCCTGCGCCCCCCGCGCGAGGTCCGTACCGATTTCACCCGCCGCCACGCGGCCTTGCTGGAGCAGATGGCATGATAAACGTACGCCGCGCGATGACGCTGGACACGGGATCAATGGCGAAGCTGTTGAACGAGATTATCGAACGGGGCGGCACCACGGCGCTGGTGCGAAAGGTGACCGCCACCGACCTGCAGGAATGGATCGCGGAGGGCGGCGCGCGGGCGGCGTGGCACGTGGCATTGGACGATACGGAAACGGTCGTCGGGTTCCAGTGGATTGCACCGCACCCGAAATTACCGCAGGACGCCTGCGACATCGCCACTTTCGTACAGGTCGGCCGCACCGGGCTTGGCATCGGATCGGCGCTTTTCTCGGCGAACGCGCAGGCCGCCAAAGCGCTCGGATACCGCTGGATCAATGCCACGATCCGCGCCGACAACGAAGGCGGGCTGACGTATTATCAAAGCCGCGGGTTCCGCGATTGGGCCTTTGACGAGGGCGTCAAGCTCGACACCGGTCAGGTCGTCGACAAGATCAGCAAGCGTTACGACGTCTAGCGCGGACTGCGTTTCGCGAGAATCCGTTGCAGGGTCCGGCGGTGCATGTTCAGCCGGCGCGCCGTTTCGGACACGTTGCGGTCACACAGTTCGTACACCCGCTGGATGTGTTCCCACCGCACGCGGTCCGCGCTCATCGGGTTTTCGGGTGGCGGGGGCAGATCATCGCCCTTGGCCAGCAGCGCATTGGTGATGTCGGTGGCGTCGGCGGGTTTCGACAGATAGTCGGTCGCGCCGATCTTGACCGCGGCAACCGCCGTGGCAATCGCGCCGTAGCCCGTGAGCACGACAACGCGCGCATCGGGGCGTTTTTCGCGCAGCACTTCGACCACGTCGAGCCCGTTGCCATCCTCGAGCCGCAGGTCACAGACGGCATAGGCGGGGGGACGGGCCGTGGCGATGGCGCTGCCTGCCGCAACCGACCCTGCTGTTTCCACTTCGAAGCCGCGTTTTTCCATGGCCTTGGCCAGACGGCGCAGAAACGGTTCATCGTCATCCAGCAACAAGAGGCTCTTGTCGGGGCCGATTTCGTTCAATTCCAGAGTTTGCATCTTCGGGTGCCTTTGATTTCGGTCTCTTTCGAGGTTACTCCGAATATGGTGCGGCAGCCCCGCCGGTCAAATGCGCTCGACGTAGCAACCGATCTTGTCCGCCAGTTCTTCGGGGCCCAGTTCACGGCGGAAAAAGTCCAGAAAGCCGTGCTCGGGCGTGACGAGATAGCTGAAGGTCGAATGGTCCACGAGATATTCGCCGTCCACGGGCGGATGCGCCTTGTAGTAGGTTTTGTAGGCTTTGCTGGCCGCGCTGACCTGCGCGTCGGATCCGGTGAGCCCGATCATGCGCGGATGCATCGCGTCTGCAAAATCGCGCACCACTTCGGGCGTGTCGCGGGCGGGATCGACGGTGATGAACACCGGTGTGACAGATTGACCGCGTTCTTCGAGAATCTCAACAGCAGCGGCATTGCGGTCCACGTCGAGCGGGCAGACATCGGGGCAGAAGGTATAGCCGAAATAGATCAGCGTGGGTTCGGTGATGATCTGCTGCGATGTGACCGTGTCGCCCGCGCCGTTGACCAGTTCGAACGCCCCGCCGAGATCACCG
This sequence comes from Sulfitobacter sp. S190, assembly GCF_025141935.1. NCBI lineage: Bacteria > Pseudomonadati > Pseudomonadota > Alphaproteobacteria > Rhodobacterales > Roseobacteraceae > Sulfitobacter > Sulfitobacter sp. S190. Next base: position 21,510 of record NZ_CP081120.1, read on the forward strand.
CCCGCAATCTGGCTGCCGCGGCATTGGGCGAACTGGTCGGCGTCTGCGGTGTCCCGCTGGCTCAGCACTGTCATGGAGATCAGGGCGGCCCCTGCGACAAAGACGGCGACGATGGCGGCGATACGGATCATCTGCGGCTCCTTTGCGGTGCGGTCAATCGCACCCTTGCTGGTTGTTTTGCACAGACCTACGCTAGCTAGACAAAGACGCAAGACACAAATTCGACAGGGCGCCCAGATGACGCAGGCCACAATCAGACCGATGGGCGAACGCAAGCGGGCCAACTGGATCAGGCTGCGCACCATGATCCTGTTGCGGTGGGTCGCGATCACCGGCCAGTTCATTGCCGTCACGTTGACGCCCTTTGTGTTCGGGCTGCAGCTGGAGCTGGGGTGGTGTTATTTCGCCATTGGCGTGTCGGTGATTTTCAACCTCGTCTCGGGCGTGATCTTTCCCGAAAACAAACGCCTGTCGGAGCGTGAAAACCTGTCGATGGTGTTGTTTGACCTGCTGCAGCTGAGCTTCTTGCTGTTCCTGACGGGCGGGCTGAACAATCCTTTTGTGCTGCTGATGCTGGGGCCGGTGACGATTTCGGCGACCGCGTTCAGCCTGCGGGCGACATTGCAACTGTGCGCGGTGGCCATTGTGAGCGTGTCGATCCTCGCCTTGTATTACGTGCCTTTGCGCACCGGATCGGGCGATGTTCTGATGATCCCGCAGTTGTTCATCTTCGGCCACTGGATCGCGTTGATCATCGCGGTGGTATTTACCTCGGCCTATTCGCGGCGGGTCACGTCGGAAATTCATTCCATGTCGGACGCGCTGGCGGCGACGCAGATGGCGCTGGCCCGCGAACAGAAGCTGACCGATCTGGGGGGTGTGGTCGCTGCGGCGGCGCATGAGCTGGGCACACCGCTCGCGACGATCAAGCTGGCCAGTGCTGAGCTGGTGGAAGAGTTGAACGACTATCCCGAATTGCGCGAGGATGCGGCCCTGATCCGGGACCAGAGTGACCGGTGCCGTGACATCCTGCGCGATATGGGCCGGGCCGGCAAAGACGATCTGCACATGCGGCAGGCCCCGTTGATGACCGTGGTGGAAAGCGCCGCAGAGCCGCATATGGACCGCGGCAAGCAGGTGTTTCTCAACCTCGACACGCGCGGCGCAGCGGAGGCCAGCCAGCCCGCGATCCTGCGGATGCCCGAGATCATCCACGGATTACGCAACCTTGTTCAGAACGCCGTCGATTTCGCCAAAACCGCCGTGTGGATCGAGGCGCGGTGGGACGCGGAGACGATAACGGTGCGTATTCTGGACGATGGCGACGGGTTTCCGCCGCAAATACTCGGGCGTATCGGCGATCCCTTCATGGGCAAGCGCCGCCGTCGCAGGGCCAGTGTACGGCGCCCGGGATACGAGGGCATGGGATTGGGCCTGTTTATCGCGAAAACCCTGCTGGAGCGGTCGGGCGCCACGCTGCGGTTTGCCAATGGCGGGGATGAGGCAGGATACCACAGCAGACAGGTGGGCGCGGTCGTCGTTGTCAGCTGGCCCCGCGCCAAGATCGACGCGCTTGAGGGCGAAAATGCCGTACAGGTCGGACAGAACCAGCGCATCGAGGCATGATGCGCCGTTGCACCGGTCGGCGGCGGCGATCCGCCGATTAACGCTTCATTAACCTCTTAAGTTCAAAGGTAAATCAAAACTTAACCCTTTGCGGGAGGTATGGCGTTGTTGGAGATTGCCGTAACTGTCCTTTGCGTTGTGCTGAGCGTTGCGCTGGCCGTGTGGTGGGTTACCCGCCCGGTCGAGGTGACCGAAACGGTCGACCCGGAAGACCCGACGGTCTTGCTGTTTCGCGGTGGTGTTCTGCATCATGCGTCTGCTGCTGCGTTGTCAAAGCTACCCTTGGCCATCGGCACCCATGACTGGGAAGACCTGCGCGATCTGCTGCTGCCCCGCTTTCCGAGCTTTCCGGCCCTGCCCGACGTCGACAGTACCGGCGACATGCGTCTGTCGTCGCTGGGCGGTGGCCCCGACAACCAGATCACGCTGGAATGGTCCGACGGTCACATCCGCGCGCATTTTGGCGAGGGTTTCAGCCTGCACCCCAGCGAAAACACGGCCGATACCGACGAGCTGAACACCCTGCGCCAGATCAACGCGCAGTCGCGCGATCCGGCGTGCAAAACGGACATGGCGGGCAACGTCGTGTGGCGCAATACCGCCTTTGACCAGCTGATCAAGAACCTTGGCTATCCCGCCCAGCAGGCCCGTACGAACCCGTTTGTCACGGCCAAGGAAGTTACAGCTGCGAACGGGTCAAAGCGCGTGTCGCTGAAGCTGCCGGGGCGATCCGATCCGATCTTTTTCGATCTGACGGTGCGCAATACCACGGACGGGATGCTGTATTATGCGACCTGTCTGGAGGAAGTGGTAAAGGCCGAGCGCGCGCAGCAGAACTTTGTGCAGTCGCTGGCCAAGACCTTTGTGCATCTGTCCATCGGTTTGGCGGTGTTTGACCGCAAGGGGCAGTTGGTGGTGTTCAATCCCGCGATGGTCGATCTGACGGGATTGTCGGCGGAGTTTCTGGTCACGCGGCCCACGCTGATGTCGTTCTTTGACACGCTGCGCGAAAACCGCCGGATGCCGGAGCCGAAGAATTATACCGCGTGGCGCAGCGATATCACCGCCCTGATCGGCGCGCCGGATCATGCGCATTATCAAGATACCTGGACGCTGGAAAACGGGCAGACGTACCGCGTGATCGGGCGGCCCCATGCGGACGGGACGACCGCGTTTCTGATCGAGGATATCAGTGCGGAGATCGCGTTGACGCGGACGTACCGCGCAGAATTGGAAATCGGGCAGAGTTTGCTGGATTCGTTCGAGGACGGGCTGGTCGTCTTTTCACAGTCAGGCATGATGACGTTTTCGAATGCGGCCTACGAAAGCCTCTGGCAGCACAATCACGACACCAGTTTTGCAGATGTGTCGATCGCCGATGCGATCGGTATATGGAAGCGCGGATCGGCGCCCAACCCGCTGTGGCACGATATCGAGGACACGGTGCTGTCCTTCGGGGAGCGGACCGCATGGGACATGCCGGTGCAGCTGTCGGACGGTCGGGCATTGGCGTGCCGGGTCGTGCCGATTGCATCCGGTGCCACGATGGTGCGCTTTGCCCCCGCCGCCGAACAGGCCGAACCGCATAAAATCGCGGGGCTCGCGTCCAAAAGCTGACGGCGCACCCTTGCGGCCCGCCCTGCGCAAGGTAGGGTGCGGCCATGCCCGATATGTCCCTCTCACTCACGCTGGATGGCCCGGATGCCACGGCCCGCTGTGCCGCATGGCTGGGCGCGCGCCTGTCGGCAGGGGATACCGTTTTGCTGACCGGAGACGTGGGGGCGGGAAAGACCCACTTCGCCCGCGCCTTGATCCAGTCTCTGCTCGTCCACCACGAAGACGTGCCATCGCCCACTTTCACGTTGGTCCAGACCTATGACACACTCCGCGGCGAAATCTGGCACAGCGATCTGTACCGGCTGTCCGATCCCACCGAGATCGAGGAGTTGGGTCTGGTGGATGCGTTTGACGACGCGATCTGTCTGGTCGAATGGCCCGACCGTCTGGCTGGTCTGTGGCCGCGGCAGGCGCTTGAGCTGACACTTGCGGGCGCGGGCACGCCGGAGGGCCGACATTTGCAGGCGCGGTGGCAGGATCCGAAATGGCAAAAGATACTGGAAGGATGGAGCGCATGACCAACCGGGCGACTTTGCAGGACAGGTTTGTCGCGGCATCGGGGTGGGCGGATGCCCGGCGCACCACGGTAGCGGGCGATGCGTCCAACCGCCGGTACGACAGGCTGACCCACGCGGACGGGACCAGCGTGATATTGATGGACGCGCCGCCCGACAAGGGTGAGGACGTGCGCCCGTTCATCCGCATCGCAGAGCATTTGAGCGCCTGTGGCCTGAGCGCGCCGGGCATCATCGCACGAGACACAGCGCAGGGGTTTTTGCTGATCGAGGATCTGGGCGATGATCTTTACAAGACCGTTATTGCCCGCGATCCGGCGATGGAGCGGTCCCTGTACGAAGCAGCGGTTGATGTCCTGACCCATTTGCACGCGGTTCCGGCACCGTCCTTGCCGACCTATGACAGCGCGGTGATGACCGATCTCGCGGCACTGACCTATGCGTGGTACGTGCCCGGCGCTGGCGCGGGTGATCCGCATGCGGCGGAAGAATTCAGATCGCTTTTCTCGCGGGCGATGGCGGTGTGTGATGCCGAGCCCGCCGTTCTGGTGCAGCGCGACTATCATGCGGAAAACCTGCTGTGGCTGCCGGAACGGGACGGCCCCGCGCGGGTGGGCTTGCTGGATTTTCAGGACGCGATGGCCGGGCATCCGGCCTATGATCTGGTGTCGATCCTGCAGGACGCCCGGCGCGATGTTCTGGCAGAGATCGAGGCCGCGATGATCGACCGCTTTGTCGCGCAATCGGGGGCTGACCGCGATACGTTCAACGCGGCCTATGCCCTGCTCGGAGCCCAGCGCAATCTGCGGATACTGGGGGTGTTTGCCCGCCTGTGCATCAGGGACGGCAAGGCGCATTACGTTGATCTGATCCCGCGGGTGTGGGGCCATGTGCAGACCAATCTTGCCCACCCTGCCCTGCACGAGGTGGCGCAGCTTGTGACCCGAACGGTGCCTGCTCCCACTCCCGAAATTCTGGAAAGGCTGAAGTCGAAATGCGCCACTGCCCCTTCCCCGTCTTGATGTTTGCCGCCGGTTTCGGCACCCGGATGGGGACACTGACTGCCGACCGGCCAAAGCCGCTGATCGAGGTGGCGGGCCGTGCGTTGATCGATCACACGCTGGAGCTGGTGACGCAGGTAAAACCGCCGCGCATTGCTGCCAATTTGCATTACCGTGCGCCGCAACTGGCGGCCCATCTCGCCCCCCGCGGGGTGACGCCGGTTGTGGAGGATCCCGATATCCTCGAGACGGGTGGCGGATTGCGTAATGCGTTGCCGGTGCTGGGCGATGGTCCGGTGATCACGACCAATACCGATGCGATATGGACGGGACCGAACCCGCTGGCCGCGCTGCTGGAGGCGTGGCGGCCCGATGTGATGGACGCGCTGCTGATGTGCGTTCCGGTGGCGCAGGCGCAAGAGCACAGCGGCGACGGCGATTTCACATTGGCCGCTGATGGCCGCCTGCGCCGGGGGCCGGGTGTCGTCTATGGCGGGATACAGATCATGAAGACGGACCGGTTGCAGGCAGTTGCGGCGCGGGCGTTTTCGCTGAACGTGGTGTGGGACGAAATGCTGGCCGATGGTCGGCTGTACGGGGTCGCGCACGATGGCAAATGGTGTGATGTGGGCCATCCCGGCGGAATCGGGACGGCCGAAAGGATGATTGCCGATGTTTGACCCGAGCGAGACGCCACGTGTGTACGGGTTGGCCCCCGGTGTCGATTTCCCCAAGGCCCTGATGGACGGTCTGATCGCGCGGACTGCGGGCCAACCGCCCGAGGCGTTGGCGCGGGTCGAGTTGATTGTGAACACGCAGCGGATGCGGCGGCGGTTGCGACACCTTTTCGAAGCCGGACCCGCGCGGTTGCTGCCGCGTATCCGCCTGATCACCGATCTCGAGACGCTGGTGCCCGGCATCGGGACCCCACCGGGCGCCCCTGCCCTGCGGCGGCGGCTGGAATTGATCGGTCTGATCAGCGCGCTGTTGCGCGAAACGCCGACGCTGGCATCCCGCGCGTCTCTTTACGATCTGGCAGACAGCCTTGCCGGTCTGATTGACGAAATGCAGGGCGAAGGCGTAGCGCCGGACGCCATTGCCGATCTGGATGTGACCGACCAATCCGGCCATTGGGACCGCGCAAAGCAGTTTCTGGCTATCGTGCAAACCTATCTGGATCACACTGCCAGCGCGCCGGACGCAGAAGCCCGCCGCCGCGCACATGTGACCGCGATTGCCGCGCATTGGGCGGAACATCCGCCAACCCATCCGGTCATCCTTGCCGGATCAACGGGATCACGCGGGACAACGATGCTGCTGATGCAGGCGGTTGCGGCATTGCCGCAGGGTGCGTTGGTGCTGCCGGGGTTTGATGATGCGCTGCCCAGCGCGGTTTGGGCGGCGCTGGACGATCCGATGATGTCGGAGGATCATCCGCAATACCGGTTCTACCACCTGATGCGGCTTTTGGGTCAATCGCCCAACGCGGTACGCCCGTGGCACGCCACACCGCCGCCGTCGCCCGCGCGCAATGCGTTGGTGTCCCTGTCGTTGCGCCCCGCACCCGTCACGGACGCTTGGCGCGTCGAGGGGCGCGAGCTGAGCCAACTGGATGCGGCGACGCGGGATTTGACGCTGGTGCTGGCCGACACGCAGCGGGCCGAGGCGTTGGCGATTGCGCTGCGGTTGCGCAAGGCCGCGGAAGAGGGGCAGACAGCGGCGCTGATTACGCCGGACCGGATGCTGACACGGCGTGTCACCTCGGCGCTCAGCCGGTGGGATATCGTTCCCGACGACAGCGCGGGCCTGCCTTTGCACCTGGCCCCACCGGGGCGGTTTTTGCGCCATGTCGCGGACCTGCTGCGCCGCAAACTCGACGCGGGGGCGCTGCTGACGCTGCTGAAACATCCGCTGAGCCATAGTGTGGAAGGGCGTAACCTGCACCAGCTTTACACGCAGCGGATCGAGCTTCAGATCCGGCGCGACGGCCTGCCCTATCCCGATGAAGACGGCTTTGTCGCGCTCTGCGCCAAAGCGGCGGGGCGCGCGGACGATCCCGCGATGATGCGCTGGGCGGAGTGGGTCGCCACGACGGTGACGGGCCACTATGCCACCGCGGAACGGCCACTGGCACAGTGGGTCGAGACGCATCTGCGCATTGCCGAAACGCTCGCCGCCGGGCCGGAGGGTTGCGACAGCCACGAGCTGTGGCGCCAGAACGCAGGCCAGAAGGCCCGCGCGGTGATGGAGGAATTGCGCAGCGAGGCCGGAGCGGGCACCGATCTGAGCGCGTCGGACTACGCCGATCTGGTCGGTGCGCTGTTGTCGAACGGTGAAGTACGCGACCGCGACGCGCCACACCCCGACATCATGATCTGGGGTACTCTGGAGGCCCGTGTGCAGGGCGCGGATCTGGTGATACTCGGCGGATTGAACGACGGCACATGGCCCGAAGCGCCGCCGCCCGATCCGTGGCTGAACCGCAAGATGCGCAATGACGCCGGTCTGTTGCTGCCCGAACGCCGGGTTGGGCTGTCGGCGCACGACTACCAGCAGGCGGTCTGCGCGCCCGAGGTCTGGATCACGCGGGCGATCCGGTCGGACGATGCGGAGACGGTGCCGTCGCGCTGGGTCAACCGGCTGGAAAACCTGATGAATGGTCTGCCCCGCGCCGATGGCCCTGCGGCGTGGGATGCGATGAAGCAGCGCGGCGCGCTGTGGCTGGATCAGGCCCGCGCGTTGGAGGCCGTACAATCCGTGGCCCCTGCGCCGCGACCCTCGCCGCGCCCACCGGTCGCCGCACGGCCCCGCAGATTGTCGGTGACCGAGATCAAGACACTGATCCGCGATCCTTACGCGATCTATGCCAAACATACGCTTGGCTTGCGGTCCCTGCGTCCGCTTGTGCAATCGCCCGATGCGCCGCTGCGGGGGGTGGTTGTCCACGAAGTGATGGAGCGGTTCGTCAAAGAGGTCTGCCACGATCCCGCGCTTTTGAACCGGGACCATCTGCTGCGTACGGCGCAGGCGGTGCTGGACGAAGTTGCCCCCTGGCCCGCCGCGCGCAGCATGTGGTTGGCCCGGATCGACCGGATTGCTGATTGGTTCATCGACGCCGAAGCGCTCCGACAGGCAAACGCGCAGCCTATCGCGTTCGAGGATGACGCACGCGGCACGTTGCAGCTGCCCGATATCGGGTTCACGCTGACGTGCGTGGCGGACCGCATTGATCGCGATCAGGCCGGAGACATACAGCTTTACGACTACAAGACCGGAACACCCCCGACGGCCAAGCAGCAGGCGCAGTTCGACAAGCAGCTGTTGATCGAGGCCGCGATGGTCGAGGAAGGCGCCTTTGCCGCCGTGGGTGCCGCGCCCGTGTCGCAGGCCGCGTTTATCGGGCTGGGCACCAACCCCAAGGAAGAGCTGGCCCCGCTGGAGGATGAACCGCCCAGCGCCGTGCTGGAAAACCTGCGCGATCTGCTGCGGACCTATCTGTCTGCAACGCAGGGGTTCACCGCCCGCCGCATGGTCGAGCGGACAAGCTTTGCCGGAGACTATGATCATCTGGCGCGGTTCGGGGAATGGGACGGGTCAGACCCTGCCCAGGCGGAGGATATCGCATGAAGGCGCCCGACTGGAACGACGCCACGCGCGCACAGGTCACGGCGGCAAGCCCGGACACATCGACATGGTTGTCGGCCAACGCGGGGTCGGGCAAGACCCGTGTCCTGACCGACCGGGTGGCGCGGTTGCTGCTGAACCGGGTCGAGCCGCAGCATATCCTGTGCCTGACCTATACCAAGGCCGCCGCCTCGGAGATGCAGAACCGCCTGTTCCGCCGCTTGGGCGACTGGGCCATGATGGACGATGACGATCTACGGCCCACCCTCCTTGAGATGGGCGTGCTGCAGGATCTGGACGCGGAGGACTTGCGCCGCGCACGCACGCTGTTTGCCCAAGCGATTGAAACGCCCGGCGGGTTGAAGATCCAGACGATCCACTCGTTTTGTGCCGCCTTGCTGCGCCGCTTTCCGCTGGAGGCCGGTGTCAGCCCGCAGTTCAAGGAAATCGAGGACCGTGCCGCCGAATTGCTGCGTGCAGAGATTGTCGACGCGATGGCCGACGGGCCGGATGCGCCGCTGGTGGCGGGTATCGCGAAATTCTATACGGGCGAAAGCTTTGGCAAGTTGACGCAATCCATCGCGTCACAGCGCGAGGCTTTCGACGCCGCCGGTCAGGGCGTTGATCTGAATGCCCTGTTCGATCTGCCACCGCATTTTGACGCCGCCGATCTGCCGGCGTGGGTCATCGACAAATCCGTCGCGTCATGGCTGCCGACTGCGATCGGGGTGCTGCGCGGGCAGTCGGCGACGATGGTCAAACTGGCCGATACGCTCGACACAATCGACGTTCAGGCGCCGGATGCCGATATGCTGCAACTGCTCAAGGAGCTGTTCTTGTACCGCGACAAGAGTGTCCTGAAGCCAGAAGCAAAGACAAAATCCGTGCCGACCAAGAAGGCGCAGGAAGCATTGGGCCCGACGCTTATCGCGTTTCACGACCTGATGGAGCGGACCGCACAGGCGCATGACATGGAACTGCGGGCGCGCAATGTCGCGCGAACCGGTGCGCTGCATGCTTTTGCGCGGTCCTTTATCGACCGCTACGAGGCGAAGAAGGTTGAACGCGGCCTGCTGGATTTTGACGATCTGATCCTGCGGGCGCGGACTTTGCTGACCGATCCGAAGGTCGCCGCGTGGGTGTTGTATCGGATCGATGGCGGGATCGACCATATTCTGGTGGACGAGGCGCAGGACACATCGCCGCGCCAATGGGACGTGATCGAGCGGTTGACCGATGAATTCACCAGCGGCGCGGGCGCACGGGCCAAAGAGGACCGGACGCTTTTCGTTGTCGGTGACAAGAAGCAGTCGATCTATTCCTTTCAGGGTGCCGATCCGCGCGAATTCGATGCCAAGCGCGAGAGTTTCGCAAACCGCTTTGGCGCGGTTGATCTGCCGTTCAGCGCGGAGACCCTGGACTATTCGTTCCGGTCGTCCGATGCCATTCTCACGGCGGTCGACCAGACGTTGAACCCCCGGATCGATGAGCGCATGCACCACCTTGCCTTCAAGGACAGATTGCCGGGACGGGTGGATTTGTGGCCCCTTGTCGAGCCGCAGGGCGATGAGGAGGAGGGCGCGTGGTACGAGCCGCTGGACCGTAAAAGCCCGCAACACCATAGCGTTGTTCTGGGTCAGCAGGTCGCCGACCAGATCAAATATCTTGTGGAGGGGGATCACTATATCCCGGCGGACGGACCGGACAAAACCACCGTGCGCAGACGCATCACGCCCGGCGATTTTCTGATCCTTGTGCAGGGGCGCAGTGATCTTTTTGCCGAGATCATCCGGGCCTGCAAGGCCGCCGATTTGCCGATTGCGGGGGCGGACCGGTTGAAAGTGGCTGCGGAGCTGGCGGTGCGCGATATCGGGGCATTGTTGGCATTTCTGGCCACGCCGGAGGACAGTCTTTCGCTGGCAACCACGCTGCGCTCACCCCTTTTTGGGTGGAGCGAACAGCAGTTGTTCACTCTGGCGCACGGGCGATCGGAAAAACACCTCTGGCAAGCGCTGCGGACGCAGACGGACATACACCCCGAAACAGTCTCTGTTCTGCAGGATTTGCGCGGTCAGATCGATTTCTTGCGGCCCTATGACCTGATCGAACGGCTGTTGACGCGGCACGGCGGGCGGGCGCGGCTGCTGGCCCGTTTGGGAACCGAGGCGGAGGACGGTATTGATGCGCTCTTGGCGCAGGCGCTGGCCTATGAGCAGAGCGACATTCCGAGCCTGACCAGATTTCTGGAGTGGATGGAGACCGACGATTTGGAAATCAAACGCCAGATCGACAGCGCGTCGGACCAGATCCGCGTGATGACGGTACACGGAGCCAAAGGGCTCGAAGCGCCGATCGTGATTTTGCCCGACACAGCCCTGCGCGCGGATACTGTCAAGGACGAGATCATCACGATGGAAGGCGTGCCGATCTGGAAACCCGGCGCGGCCGAAATCACCCAGCGGGTCAGCACGCGGCTCACCGAGATAAAGGAGGCGCAGCGGCAAGAACGCCTGCGGTTGCTGTATGTGGCGATGACGCGTGCGGAAAAATGGCTGATCGTGGCCGCCGCCGGGCGGCTGAACAAGGAGCCGGACAGCTGGTACCAGATGATCGAACAGGCGCTGGGCCACCTGAACGCGGTGCCGTTTTCGGAAGGCCCGTCGCACGGTCTGCGCTATCAAACCCACGACTGGGACGGCCTGCCGGTGAAAGCGGTTCAGCGGCAGACACGGAAAACCCCCGAATTAGACCCGCTTTTCATCCGAAAGATCGGGCAATTGCCGGATCGCCAAGAGACCATCACGCCCTCTTCGTTCGAGGGTGCCAAGGCGCTGGCCGGTGACACCGGTCAGGACGAGGAGGCGGCGAAGGCTTATGGCACATTGGTGCATTTACTGCTGGAGCATCTGGCCCCCCTGCCCGCCGGTGACAGGTACGATGTTGCGGTCCGGTTGACAGCGACTCGCCCCGCCGAGGTTGCATCGCGCGCCATTGCGGAGGCGATGGATGTGCTGGCCGCGCCGGCGTTGGCCCCGATTTTTGCGCCGGATGCGCTCGCGGAAGTCGCGGTTACCGCAGATTTGGGCGGCACGCCGATGTACGGTATCATCGACCGGTTGATCATCGGCGAGCGGGACGTTCTGGCCGTGGATTTCAAGACAAATCGCACGGTTCCCGAGCATGCCGCCGACACGCCAGAGGGGTTGTTGCGCCAGATGGGGGCATACGGCCACGCGCTGCAGCAGGTGTATCCCGATAAAAACATCCGCTGCGCGATCCTGTGGACACAGGCGCAAACGTTGATGGAACTGGGTCCCGACGCGATCAAGGGCGCATTGTTCCGCAGTGGTCATCTTGACGCAGGTCAGCCGCGTTCATAGGTTCCATTCGAACGCGCAATTCCTTTGGAGAGCATTATGGCCACCCTCGCAGTAACAGACGATACCTTCGACGCCGAAGTGAAGAATTCCGACATCCCCGTCGTGGTGGATTTCTGGGCAGAGTGGTGCGGCCCGTGCAAACAGATCGGCCCGTCGCTCGAAGAGCTGTCTTCGGAAATGGACGGTAAGGTGAAGATCGTCAAAGTGAACGTGGACGAGAACCCGAACTCACCCGCACAGATGGGCGTGCGCGGCATCCCTGCCCTGTTCATCTTCAAGGACGGTCAGGTTGTTTCCAACATGGCCGGCGCCCGCCCCAAAGCGGCCCTGCAAAGCTGGATCGAAGAATCCATCTAAATCACAGCGCGCGTCAGCCGAAAGCCTGACGCGCGATTTGTCTGATCCGTTCGTACCGCAACAGTCCGCGCAGGCGTGATTTGTCCTGCATGCGGTTCCAGTCGGTCAGCACCTGCACTTTCAGCAAGAAATGAACCGTTGGATCGTCGGCTTCGACAAAGCTGTAGCCATCGAAAAACGCGGCGAACGCGTCGGGCGGCACAACGTGTCCGCGCGGCAGCGTGTCGATGTCGCCCACCATCTGGACATAGCTGAGCAACAGCCGCGCGATGTCATAGGCAACGGGCGCATTCTGAGGCTCCAGAAAGTCGAGCGCAGCTACGGTGCCATCGCCAATCAGGATGTTGTGGGCGTTCAGGTCACCGTGTTTCGCCGATATCTTTCCCAGATACCCCTCGGCGGGTTTTGCATGATCGACAAGTGTGGCAGCAAGTTTTCGAAAATCGTTCTGCCCCCTGATTTTGCGTTCTCCGCGGGCCATTTGATCGGACAGATGCGCCATGTGGCGCACCATGAATTTGGGCTGGAACGCCCGGGTCTGGGTAAATGTGCCCGCGTGAAAAGCCGCGAGCCACGTACCGGCCGCCCGCAGATGCGCCGTGTGATCGCGCGAGGTGCGGCAAAGGTCGAGCAATGTTTCACCGGGGAAATAGGTCATCAGGCAGGCCTGCGCTGTGCGGTCCTGCGCCAGAATGTGCGGCACGTGGGCCACGGGGCTGTCTGCCACTGCATCATGCGCCTGCTGCGTCGCGTCGAGGATGCGCCCGAAGGCGGCAGGATCAGCGGGGCGCATGGCGTATTTCAACACGACCTTTCGACCGGCGCTGTCGTACCGCCTTACGATATGCAGGCGATTTGTGTCGTCTTTGATCCACTCCGCCCCACATTTAAACGCATCCGGGTCCAGACCGGCGCGGACGGCCAGATTTTCAAAAGCGATTTGCGCGGATTTTCGAAGCAGCTTGAGCTCTCGCATCGGGGCTTTCCGGGTTTTGGCCTTGCGAAAGGCAGCCTGCGTTTTCATATATCATCCTAACCAAGAGGGGGCTACATGACCAAAAACGAATTTCCCGGCTGGCACGGCACGACGATCATCGGCGTACGTAAAGGCGATGAAGTGGTGGTCGCCGGTGATGGACAGGTGAGCCTGGGCCAAACGGTCATCAAGGGAACCGCCCGAAAGGTGCGCCGTCTGTCTCCCGGGGGCTATGATGTGGTTGCGGGCTTTGCCGGATCGACGGCGGACGCCTTTACCCTGTTGGAACGGCTGGAGGCGAAGCTGGAAGCAACACCGGGGCAGTTGGCGCGCGCGAGCGTCGAGTTGGCCAAGGACTGGCGTACGGACAAGTACCTGCAAAAGCTCGAAGCGATGCTGATCGTGACGGACGGGACGGATTTGTTCGTGATTACCGGTGCGGGCGATGTTCTGGAGCCCGAGCACGATATTGCGGCAATCGGATCGGGCGGTAATTTCGCGCTGGCGGCCGCACGGGGGCTTTTTGACAGCGACCGCGATGCCGAAGCAGTGGCCCGTGACGCCATGCAGATTGCGGCGGATATCTGCGTTTATACCAACGGGAACCTGACCGTGGAAAAGATTGGCAAATGAGCGATATGCAGTACACCCGTCTGGGAAATTCCGGCCTGTTGGTGAGCCGGCTGTGCTTTGGCACGATGACATTCAATTCCGGTGCCGAATGGATCCCCGGAGTTGGCAAGGTTGATCAAAAGCCCGCCACGGAAATGGTCAGCGCGGCGCTGGATGCCGGTGTGAATTTCTTCGATACCGCCGACGGATATTCCCACGGTGAGAGCGAAATCATTCTGGGCAAGGCGCTGGGCGAATGCCGCACGGATGCGGTGATTTGTACCAAGCTGGGGTTTCGCCAGTCGGACGGTATTCTGGATGCCGGATTGAACCGGCGGCATGTGCTGCACCAGATTGACGGGTGTCTGGCGCGGTTAGGCACGGATTACATCGATGTACTTGTGCTGCATAAGACCGATTTCGCGACCCCGATGGAAGAAACGCTTGCGGCGCTGCAAACTGCGGTGGAGCACGGCAAGGTGCGGTATATCGGGGTGTCGAACTGGCCCGCTTGGCAGGTTGCCCGCGCCATTCAGTACCAGCGCGACAACCGGATGACGCCGTTCACCTGCGGGCAGTATCTGTATAATGCGGTGGTCCGAGATATCGAATTGGCGGAGTTGCCGATGCTGGATGCGATGGGCGGCAGTCTGATGGCGTGGTCACCGCTTGCGGGTGGGCTGCTGTCGGGCAAATACGATCCAGACGATCTGGGCAAGACAGCGGATGGCCGTCTGGCCGAAGGCGAGTTTCTTGATATTGCGTCGACGCAGGCCAAGGCGATGATCAAAACGCTGCAAGGCATCGCGGAGAGCCGCGGCGTTCATATGGCCTCGGTCGCTTTGGCATGGGTTCTGGCGAAAAACCGGACGCATACCGCGATCTTCGGGGCCTCGAAGATGAGCCATCTGGACGCGGCGCTTGCCGCTGACAGTTTGGCGCTGGAGGATGACGATATTGCCGCGATCGACGCCGTCGCCGCACCGGCAAAACGGTATCCGCAATGGTTTGACACGATGATGACCGACGAACAAACGACAAAGGCGCTTTCATGACTGATCTGACCCCCCGCGAAATCGTGTCCGAGCTGGACAGGTTCATCATCGGCCAGAATGACGCCAAACGTGCCGTCGCCGTCGCCCTGCGCAACCGGTGGCGTCGCAAACAGCTGTCTGATGATCTGCGTGACGAGGTGTATCCGAAGAATATCCTGATGATCGGACCGACCGGCGTTGGCAAAACCGAGATCAGCAGGCGGTTGGCCAAGCTGGCGCGGGCGCCGTTTCTGAAGGTCGAGGCGACCAAGTTTACCGAGGTCGGGTATGTCGGCCGCGATGTGGAGCAGATCATCCGTGATCTGGTAGACAACGCGATCGCCATGACCCGCGACCACATGCGCGAAGATGTCAAAGCCAATGCGCAATCCGCCGCGGAAGAACGTGTCATCGATGCGATTGCCGGACCGGATGCCCGTTCAGGCACCCGCGACATGTTCCGCAAAAAGCTCAAGGACGGGCAGCTGGACGATACGATGATCGAACTGGAGGTGGCGGACACGTCGAACCCATTCTCCGCGATGGAAATCCCCGGCCAGCCCGGTGCGGGCGGTATGGGTATGATGAACATCGGAGACCTGTTCGGCAAAGCCATGGGCGGACGTACCACCAAGAAACGGCTAAGTGTGGCCGAAAGCTACGATGTTCTGATCGGTGAGGAGGCAGACAAGCTGCTGGACGATGAAACGGTGACCCGCAATGCGATCGAAGCGGTCGAGCAGAACGGTATCGTGTTTCTCGACGAGATCGACAAAGTGTGCGCGCGGTCCGATGCACGGGGCGGGGACGTGAGCCGCGAAGGTGTGCAGCGCGACCTGTTGCCGTTGATCGAGGGCACGACCGTCAGCACAAAGCACGGACCGGTCAAGACCGATCATGTGCTGTTCATTGCGTCGGGTGCGTTCCATATCGCCAAGCCGTCCGATCTGCTGCCGGAACTGCAGGGCCGTTTGCCCATTCGGGTGGAACTGCGGGCGCTGACCGAAGAGGATTTTGTCCGCATCCTGACCGAAACAGACAATGCGCTGACCCTGCAATACACGGCCTTGATGGGGACCGAAGATGTCACCGTCAGCTTTACGCCCGAAGGGATTGCCGCGCTGGCCAAGATTGCGGCGGATGTGAACCAGTCGATCGAGAATATCGGAGCGCGGCGGCTTTATACCGTGATGGAACGGGTGTTCGAGGAACTGAGCTTTACCGCGCCGGACCGGTCGGGCGACGAAATCGTCGTGGATCAGGCATTTGTCGACACCAATCTTGGTGCGCTGACCCAATCGACGGACCTGAGCCGCTACGTGCTTTAGGCTGGTAAAAAACCCGTGCGCCTGTAACCAAGGCGCATGGGGTATTTGCGTTTTCTCATCGACAACCGCCTGTTTCTGCTGGCCGGATTCCTGCTGACGTTCACGTCGTCTTTCGGCCAGACGTATTTCATCTCGCTTTTTGCCGGTGACATCAAAGCGGCGTTTGCCCTGAGTGACGGGGCGTGGGGCGGCATCTATTCGCTGGGCACGACCCTGTCGGCGATCACGATGGTCTGGGCGGGCGTGCTGACGGACCGGTTTCGCATCAGGCAATTGTCACTTTGGGTGATGGTTCTGCTGGCTGCGGCCTGTCTGTCGATGGCTGTGGTGCCGAACGCGATTTTTTTGGTGCTTGTGATCTATGCGCTGCGGCTGACCGGACAGGGCATGATGTCACAACTGGGGGCCGTGGCCATGTCACGGTGGTTTGTTGCGGCGCGCGGGCGGGCGATTTCGCTGGCGTCCATGGGGTTCGCGGCGGGGCAGGCGTTGCTGCCCGTGATTTTCGTGGCACTTTTCGCGGTGCTGAACTGGCGCGCCCTGTGGGTGGTCGCCGCGGTGTGCACGCTGGTGCTGATCCCCGTCATGCAGATTTTGCTGCGCCGCGAACGCACGCCGCAATCCATGGCCGAGGATGTTCAGACATTCGGGATGCAGGGCCGCCACTGGACCCGCCGCGATTTGCTGCGCCATCCGCTGTTTTATTTGATGATACCGCTGATCCTCGGACCGGGAGCATGGGGGACGGCGCTGTTTTTCCAGCAGGTGCATCTGACGGAAGTGAAGGGATGGAGCCTCGTTTCGTTTGTCGCGCTGATGCCGCTTTATACGGTGGCGTCGATCGCCACGACGTTTCTATCGGGCTGGGCGGTGGACCGGTTCGGGGTGAGCCGCGTGTTGCCGCTGCAGCTTTTGCCTTTCGGGGTGTCGTTCGTGGTGCTCGCCTATGCCGATACGATTTTCATGGCCGGTGTGGGGATGGTCATTTTCGGCATTGGCCAAGGGTTGCACGGGACAGGGGCGACGGCGTTCTGGGCCGTTTATTACGGGACGCGGCATCTGGGCGCGATCAAGGCGGTGGCCGCAGCGTTAATGGTATTCGGATCGGCGATCGGACCCGGAATTACCGGCGTTCTCATCGACTTCGGTGTGGATTTCCCACAGCAGATGCTGCCGATCGCCCTGTTCTATTTTGGCGGGGCGATGCTCGCGCTGGTCGGCGTGCGCCGGTACGGTCGGCACCTGCCTAGCGATGGCGCCTGAGATAGACGTAGTAGGCGCCTCCACCACCGTGGCTGATGTGAGCCTGCGCAACCTGCAGAACCACTGACGACATCGGCTGCATCTTGAGCCACTGGGGAACCTGATGGCGCAGCACGCCCATACGTGTGGGGATCGGGCCGCCCTCGTCGCGGTGTTTGCCCTTGCCGGTGATGACGAGGACCAGCCGTTTGCCCTGAGCATGGGCGTTCATGACAAAACTGGTCAACGCGGGGTGCGCGCGATCCAGTGTCATACCGTGCAGATCGATCCGGCCCTCGGGGCGTAATTTGCCGCGCTTCATCTTGCCAAAAGACTTGTTATCCATTTGGACGGGGGTGCGGGCAATTTGTTCGTCTATCGCGGGGGCGAGACTGTGCGGGCGGGCGGGCGACTTGCCTTTCGGCTTGCCAAGGATCGTCGCCTGCGCCTTGCGCACCGTTGCGGGCGTGGTTTCGGGCTGCGGCATATCCACCACAAACCGTGCTTTGGCGAGGCTGGTTTTGGTCAGCCTGTCGGTACGCGCGGCGACCTGATTCCACAGATCAAGCTCATCCTGACGCAGTTTGCGCCGGGTCATATCGCACTTTCCGGCAGCAGGGCATAAGCACGCTGGATCGGCATCAAGACCAACAGCCGACCGGGATCGCGCAGGCGGCCGGCAGCACGGCCCGCGTCATCGCCGGTGCCAAAGAACACGTCGGCGCGTTGTGCCCCCTTGATGGCGGAGCCGGTATCCTGGGCGACCATGAGGCGGCGCAGGGGGTCGGCCCCGTCTTTCTCGATCCAGACGGGTGCTCCCAGCGGGACAAAGGCAGGGTCAACGGCCACGGTGCGCATCGTGGTGATTGACCGGTTCATCGCGCCCAGCGGTCCTTTGTCAGCGGGGACTTTGCTGACCTCGCGGAAAAAGACGTAGGACGGATTGTGGTAGAGCAATTCCTGACCGTCGACGGGGTTACGACGCACCCAGTTCTTGATCACCTGTGCGCTGACCTGATGGGCCTCGTAAATGCCGCGGCGGACCAGTTCTTTACCGATGGAGCGGTAATCATGGCCGTTCGATCCGCGGTAGCCAACACGGATGGACCGCCCGTCGGGCAAACGAATACGGCCAGAGCCCTGAATCTGCAGAAAGAAAAGCTCAACCGGATCGTCGACATAGGCGATGGTCAGCCCACGGCCATCCATGATGCCGCTTTCGAGAATGGCACGGCGGGTCAACCACGGGCGCTTTTCGCGCGCTTCGGGAGGCATCTTGTAAACGGGGTAGCGGTAGCGGGCGGAGCGGTAGAGCGATCCTGTCAGCTCCGGTTCGAAATAGCCGGTGAAAAGCGCATCATTGCCGTCCTCCATCAACACAGGCCGGAACAGCAGTTCGAAAAATTCGCGTGGATCGGGGCCGGTGCGGGCGTAGGCACACAGCGTTTGCCAATCGGGTTCTTTCAGATCCTGACAGGTGTTGAGGAAAGTCTGGAACGCGTCGGCGTGGTTGTCGCTTTCCCAGCCATCCAATTGATCGAAGGACAGCACGTCATAGCGTATTTCAGCCGTGACCGGCCCCGCGAGAAGCAGGGCCAGCACAACGGCAAAGCTGCGCAGCGCGCAGTTTACCCATCTGTGGAAACGAGGAACCAATTTGGATCTTCCGAACCCATGTTGCGGGCAAATACCCACGTGTCTTTTTGCTTTTTAGCCTCGGTCAGGCTGCCCTCGACAATCTGGCCCTCGCGGTCGCGGACGGCCTGCGTCAGTTCGGCCACGAAGCGGATGGTCATTTCGGCCTCGTTGGTATCGGGATCAAGCGTGACGTTCTCAAGCTCGACTTCGCGCACACCGATGAAATCCGCCTCGATGGTGAGGCCCTGATCTTCGCGGGCCGCCACACCGTCGACAAAGCTTTCGTAGATGTCTTCGGACAGGAACGGCTTGATATCATCCAGATTGCCCCGCTCGTAGCCCATCACGATCATCTCGTAGGCGCCACGTGCGCCGCCGAGGAAATCCGCAACATTGAAGGACGGCTCAATGCGTTTCATCTGCGCCAGCGCTTTCGCCTGCGGTGTGCCTTCGTCGAAGTGATCGGTGATGTCGAGATCGGGACCGCCTTCGATGACCTCGAATGCCGGACCGGACCGTTCGGCCGTCTTTTGCTGAGGCAGTGGCGGCTTTTCAAAACCCTCGCGTGTTCCCAGCACGTTGCGTAGGCGCAGGATCAGGAAAACGGCGATACCGGCCAGCACCAGAATCTGGATAAGCTGCGAATTCATAGTGACCTCATTCGGGGTAGACGTGGAAACAATATGTCAGGGACCTTATGTAGGGGCAGTAGGGGTCCGAGTCCACTGTCGGGCCCGAGGAAAGGATTGTTCTGCATGTGGCTTTTAATCGCATTCATCGCGGTACCGCTGATTGAAATCGCCCTGTTCATTCAGGTTGGCGGCCTTATCGGGCTTTGGCCGACGCTGTTGATCGTTCTGATCACGGCTGTTCTGGGCACATATCTGGTGCGCAGTCAGGGCAAAATGGCGTTGGGGCAGGTCCAGTCGTCGTTCAACGAGTTGCGCGATCCGACCGAGCCGCTGGTGCATGGCGCGATGATCCTTTTTTCCGGCGCATTGTTGCTGACCCCCGGTTTTTTCACAGATGCGCTGGGGTTCGCGCTTCTGGTGCCCGCATTCCGGCATGCCGCGTATAAATACATCCGCGCCCGCGTGACGGTACAGGGCTTCGGCACACCGGGTCAGGGTGCCGACCCCCGCAGGCAGCCCCCGAGACGAGACGGCAGAGATGACGTGATCGACGGTGAATTTGTCGAATTGTCCGAAACCGACGACACAACGCCGCGCGGAAATTCGGGGTGGACCAAACACTAGTTGAGGGCCGTAGGGGGGTCTGATAAGCCTCCTTCGATGAAATCAGACTCCAAAGGGAGAACCGACATGGCAGAAGAAGAAGCAAAACCGGCAGAAAAGCCAAAATCACCGGATATGCGTGTTTTGGGGCAGTTCATTCGTGACATGTCCTTCGAGAACATCATGGCCCAGAAAGGCGCGCCATCCGATGTGCAGCCCGACGTGCAGGTGCAGGTCAATCTGGATGCCAAGAAGCGCAGCACCGAAAACCAGTACGAGGTTTCGATCAAGCTGAACGTGACATCCAAGGCCAAGACGGGCGACTCGACGCTTTTCGTTCTGGAACTGGATTATGTCGGCATCTTCCACATCGAGAATGTGCCCGATGACCAGATGCACCCGTTCTTGTTGATCGAATGCCCGCGCATGATCTTCCCGTTCCTGCGCCGCATCGTGTCGGACGTAACGCGCGACGGTGGCTTCCCGCCGCTGAACCTCGAGAACATCGATTTCGTATCGCTTTACCGCAACGAGATCGCGCGTCGTCAGGCGGAAAGCAAGAAAACCGCCGACGCCTGATGCGTCAGGCCTTGAGCCAAAGAGCATCGCCGCCCATTTTGCCGACAAATTCGGCATGGGCGGCTTTTTCTTTGTCCGATATCCGCGCAGGCAGCGGCATTGGCCGTGGGCGTGGTGTCCATTCGGATGTGGGTTCGCCTGATTTGCGTTCCGGCTGTGCGGACAGGGCGAAATCGGGCTGCTTGCCGCCAATCAGCTCCAAATAGACCTCTGCAAGGATTTCGCTGTCGAGCAAGGCGCCGTGCAGGGTACGCGACGAGTTATCGATACCGAACCGGCGGCACAACGCATCCAGCGACGAAGGCGAACCGGGGAATTTCTTGCGGGCGATGGCGAGCGTGTCGATGGCCTGTTCCCACGGGATTTGCGGCAACCCCATCCAGCCCAGTTCGGCATTGAGAAATTTGATGTCGAACGCCGCGTTGTGGATGACCAGCTTGCTGTCTTTGATAAAGTCGAGGAAAGCCTGACCGACGGCGGCGAATTTTGGTTTATCGCGCAGGAATTCATCACCGAGACCGTGCACTTCGAACGCTTCTTGCGGCATGCCGCGCTCGGGATTGATGTACTGGTGATAGGTCCGGCCCGTCGGCATGTGCCCCATCAGTTCGACAGCGCCGATTTCAACAATCCGGTCGCCGGTTTGCGGGTCAAAACCGGTGGTTTCAGTGTCTAGAACGATCTCACGCATTGGGCAGTCTGCTCCTGATATCGGCCAGCATATTTTGCACCTGCTGGCGCGCGTGTTCAAGCGTATCCGTCTCGATCACATAGTCGGAGCGCGCGCATTTCTCTTGCGCAGGCATCTGCTTGGCGCGGATCGTTTCAAACTGTTCTTTGGTCATGGTGCCCCGCGCCATCACGCGGCGTTCCTGTTCGGCATCTGATATGAATACGCAGGCAATTGCGTCGACGCGGGTTTCGCCGCCGGTTTCAAACAGCAATGGTATATCGAGCACAACAATATCGGCCTGTGCCTGCGCGATAAAGGTCTGGCGGTCTGCGGCGACCAGTGGGTGCACGATGCGTTCGATACGAGAAAGAGCGCCGGCATCGGACGCGATGATCTGTTTGAGACGCGCGCGCGAAACTCCGTCCGCATCAACGGCTTCGGGAAAGGCCTGCGCCAAGGGCGCGACCGCCGCCCCGTTGGGCCCATAGAGGCGGTGAACGGCAGCATCGGCATCCCAAAGCGCACACCCCTCATCGACGAGCATTTGAGCCGTCGTCGATTTACCCATTCCGATCGATCCGGTGAGACCCAGCAGGAACATCAGCGCAAAGCCGCGGCCCGGGTCGCGCTGTCGACCGTCGGCCGCTTGCCGAACCACCGCTCGAACGCGGGCACGGCCTGATGGAGCAACATCCCGAGCCCGTCGACCGTCACGCAGCCGACCTGTTCTGCGGTGGCCAGAAGGTTCGTTTTAAGCGGTGCGTACACCAGATCAGTGACTGTCATGCCCTTGCGCAGCCCGTCTAGCGGTACGCGCAATTCGCCTTTTCCCACCATACCGAGCGACGTGGTGTTCACCACAAGTGCGGCGTCGTCGATCATGTTGCCCGCCTGAACCCAGTCATAAACGTGCAGTCTTTGGCCGAAATCGGACTGCAATTTTTCGGCGCGCACACGGGTACGGTTGGCAATCCGGATTTCGGGCACACCAGCATCCAGCAGCGAGGCAACGACCGCGCGTGCGGCGCCGCCCGCACCCAGAACCGCGGCGGGACCCGAGCGGGGATCCCACATCGGCGCACCGGCCTTCAGGTTTTCCAAGAAACCGTACCCGTCCGTGTTATCGGCGTGAATCATTCCGTCCTTGCGGAAAATCAATGTGTTGGCGGCCCCGATCAGAATGGCCCGGTCGGTGACAAGATCGGCAATTTCCATCACCGCCTCTTTATGTGGAATAGTGACGTTGCACCCCACAAAGCCCATTGCCGGCATGGTACGCAGCACCCGTTCGAGATCATCGCCCGCGATGTCCATCGGGATGTAATGGCCGGAAATGCCGTAGGTTTTCAGCCAATGGCGGTGAAGCTGGGGCGATTTCGAGTGGGCAATGGGTGAACCGATCACCCCGGCGAGGGGTATACGCGCAAGTGTATTGGTCATGTGTCGATGTCTCCGCGCAGGGCAAGATAGCTTAGCATTTCCAGCAGTGGCATACCGAGAACGTGAAAGTAATCCCCCTCGATCCGGGTGAAGAGCCGCACACCTTCCTCCTCGAGCTTATAGCTGCCGACGCTGTGCTGAATGCTGTCCCAGTTGCGATCCACGTAGCCGGAAAGATAGCTGTCGCTTGCATCGCGCATGCGCAGCCTGACCTGCCCGATATGCCGCCACAGGGGTTTGCCGTCCTGGGCGATCACGGCGGCCGACAAAAGGGTGTGGCGATCGCCGTTCAACGCATGCAGTTGGGTCAGCGCGTTTTCGGCGCTGGTCGGTTTGCCGAGCAGTGTTCCGCGATGTTCCAGAACCTGATCGCACCCGATCACGAGCGCGCCGGGATGTTTGTCCGATACCTTCAACGCTTTCAGCTCGGCAAGTTTATCGGCGATGTCACGCGGGGGGGCATCCTCCGCCAAAAGGGACCTCTTAATCGTTTCTTCATCGATGCGGGCCACGATAACCTCATGGGCGACACCCGCCTGACGCAAAAGCTGCGCGCGGATCTGTGACCCGGAAGCAAGAATGATGGGGACACTCATGTGGATAACCCTCTGCGTAACAGCGTGAACGGTGCGGGGGCTTTTGTCGGAAATTTGGGATCACGGCGCAAGGGCACCGTTTTCACGGCATTCCGGGATTCAATGCCAGAGTTTTACGGGGATGGAGAAGGATAAAAGGATGCCTGTGCGTTTCACGTTTCCGCAACCTGTTTCCCCAAGTCTATCCACAGAAAATATGCAAAGTGATAATTTATAAAGCACTGAAAATATTGTGAAAATATTAGAAATCGGTAATTATCCAGACCACTTATCCTGCTGGCGGGGGATGGCGGATAAGGCTGAGGATAAACATTTAATCCACAGAAAATCGCTTCCCTACACAAAACATCAATCTTTCTTTCTTTCTATATTATATTAAGGAAGGCTCAGAACCGGAGAGATACCTTTGACCGATTTTCTGAGCATTGCTTACCCATGGATCAAAGCGGTCCATATCATGGCCGTCATCTCGTGGATGGCCGCGTTGTTCTACTTGCCGCGTTTGATGGTGCACCACACCGAAAAGGTCGGGTTGAGCGGCGAAACGCACGACTTGTTCGCCATGATGGAATACAAGCTTGCCAAGGTGATCATGTCACCAGCGATGATGGCCACATGGGTGTTCGGGCTGTTGTTGGTCCTAACCCCCGGGATTGTCGATTGGGGCGCTGTGTGGCCCTACCTGAAGGGTGCAGGGGTCATCGCTATGACAGTGTTTCATGTGTGGCTGATGCGCCGGATGCGGGGCTTTCAACGTGCAGAGAATACGCTGACAGGGCGGCAGTACCGGTTGATGAACGAAGTGCCCACGGTGCTGATGATCCTGATCGTCGTGTCTGTGTCCGTCAAATTCTGAGGCCGGATTGACAGACGGGCCACAAATGCCTAACTACGCGGGACCGCCCCGTCCTGGGACCGGAGTATTCTGACCTACTGCTGGAACACATCGCGCGCACCCGAGAGGGGCAGGGCGCTAAAGGTATATCGATGACAATTGAAAAACTGAACCTTGCTGATCTCAAGGCGAAATCCCCAAAAAGCCTTCTGGCGATGGCCGAAGAGCTGGAGATCGAGAACGCATCGACGATGCGCAAAGGCGAGATGATGTTCCAAATCTTGCGCGAACGCGCGGATGAAGGTTGGGAAATCTCCGGTGATGGTGTTCTCGAGGTGCTCCAGGACGGTTTCGGCTTCCTGCGCTCGCCCGAGGCGAACTATCTGGCCGGACCTGACGATATCTACGTGTCGCCCGACATGATCCGCCAGTGGTCCCTGCGGACCGGTGACACGATCGAAGGGCATATCAAGGCGCCTGACGACAGCGAGCGTTATTTCGCGCTGACCGAAGTGACCCAGATCAATTTTGAATCGCCCGAGCAGGCGCGACACAAGGTTGCGTTTGAAAACCTCACACCGCTGTATCCGGATGAGCGTTTGCAGATGGAAGTGGACGATCCAACGGTCAAGGATCGTTCGGCGCGGATCATCGATCTGGTGTCGCCAATCGGTAAGGGGCAGCGGTCACTGATCGTGGCGCCGCCGCGGACGGGTAAAACCGTGCTGCTGCAAAACATCGCCAATTCGATCGAGAAGAACCACCCGGAATGCTATCTGATCGTTCTGCTGATTGATGAACGTCCCGAAGAGGTGACGGATATGCAAAGGTCGGTGAAGGGGGAAGTCGTTTCGTCCACCTTTGACGAACCCGCGACGCGGCACGTAGCAGTGTCCGATATGGTGATCGAAAAAGCGAAGCGGCTTGTCGAACATAAGCGCGACGTTGTGATCCTCCTCGATTCCGTGACCCGACTGGGCCGCGCGTTCAACACCGTGGTTCCGTCGTCGGGCAAGGTTCTGACCGGTGGTGTCGACGCGAACGCATTGCAACGTCCCAAGCGTTTCTTCGGTGCGGCGCGGAATATCGAAGAGGGGGGTTCGTTGACGATCATCGCGACCGCCCTGATTGATACGGGCAGCCGGATGGACGAGGTGATCTTTGAGGAATTCAAAGGCACCGGTAACTCTGAAATCGTTCTGGATCGCAAAATTGCCGACAAACGCGTGTTCCCTGCGATCGATATTCTCAAGTCCGGTACCCGGAAAGAAGACCTGCTTGTCGACAAGGTCGATCTGCAGAAGACGTTTGTCCTGCGCCGCATTCTGAATCCTATGGGGACAACAGACGCGATCGAGTTCCTGATTTCGAAATTGAAGCAGACCAAGACCAATTCCGACTTTTTCGACTCGATGAATACGTAAATACGTTTTAATTCAGAGGCTTAGGTCAATGGATACGATTTTTGCCCAAGCGACTGCTGTGGGGCGGGCCGGCGTGTCCGTCGTTCGGATTTCCGGTCCGCATGCCAGGGAAATTTCAGGGCAGATGGTCGGCGGGTTGCCGGAACACCGGCAAACAGCACTACGGATGGTTCGGGGAACTGACGGCGGGTACATCGATCAGGCGCTGGTCATCAGGTTCGATGGCCCCAACAGCTTTACTGGCGAGGATGTCGTTGAGCTTCACTTGCACGGCAGTATCGCAATTCTCAAACGTGTCCTTCTGGAGCTAGGGTCGAAGCCCCACGCCCGTTTGGCCGAACCCGGTGAATTTACACGCCGCGCGCTCGAGAACGGGAGGCTTGATCTTGTCCAGGTCGAAGGCCTTTCGGACCTTATTGAGGCGGAAACTGAAGCGCAGAGGAAACAGGCGCTGAAGGTATTGTCCGGGATGCTTGGCAATAAGGTCGAGAGTTGGCGGGCCGCGTTGATCCGTGCGGCCGCTTTGCTGGAAGCGACAATCGATTTTGCGGATGAAGATGTGCCGGTGGACGTGACTGGTGAAGTGCGTGAGCTGCTGGATGGCGTGCGGGCGGATGTTCAGATTGAAATTGATGGCACAGAGTCGGCCGAGCGCATACGCACCGGATTCGAAGTTGCGATTGTTGGTGCGCCGAATGTCGGAAAATCCACCCTCCTGAACCGCTTGGCAGGTCGTGACGCGGCGATAACATCGGAAATTGCGGGTACGACGCGGGATGTGATTGAAGTACGCATGGATCTTGGCGGTTTGCCTGTTACGCTCCTTGATACGGCCGGAATTCGCGAGAGTGACGACACGATTGAAAATCTTGGCGTGCAGCGCGCGCTGTCACGCGCGTCGGACGCGGATGTCAGGATTTTCCTTTTGGACGGTGATGACCCCAAATTGGATCCACTGGAGTCCGATATCGTCTTGACGGCGAAAGCGGATCGATTAAACGCGGGGTATCCAGCGATTTCCGGACAGACCGGCGCGGGCGTCGAGGAGTTGCTAAACGACCTTCAGGAAAAACTCGGCGTTTTGGCTGCGGATGCTGGACTTGCCACGCACGCGCGGCATGCAGTGGCGATGCAAAGTGGCATTGATGGCATTGATGCTGCGACGAATATCTTGGATCAGGGCCCCGACCTCTATGATCTTGCGGCGGAGGAATTGCGTGTGGCAATTCGCTCATTTGAGGCGTTGGTTGGTCGCATTGACGCAGAGAATCTGTTAGATGAGATATTCGCCAGCTTCTGTCTTGGAAAATGAGGATTGTTTCACGTGAAACATTTTGATGTCGTTGTAATTGGGGGAGGGCATGCCGGGACGGAAGCCGCGCATGCTGCCGCCCGTCTGGGCGCAAACACAGCGCTTGTTACGATGTCTCGGGATACAATTGGTGTCATGTCCTGCAATCCGGCGATCGGTGGGCTAGGCAAAGGGCACCTAGTGCGAGAGATTGACGCCTTCGACGGTGTCATGGGGCGCGTTGCGGATAAAGCCGGCATCCAGTTCCGTCTTCTGAATCGTCGCAAAGGTCCAGCCGTTCAGGGACCGCGTACGCAGGCGGATCGCGAAATCTATCGGTCGGCGATGTCGTCGGAAATGGAATCTCACCCCTGTATTACGATTATTGAGGGAGAGGTCGTTGACCTTTCGATGGAAGGCGGCTCCGTTACCGGTATTGTCTTGGCTGATGGCTCGTCTTTGGAAAGCCAGGCCGTTATTTTGACCACCGGGACATTCCTGCGTGGCGTTATCCATATCGGAGACGAGCAGCATAGTGGTGGGCGAATGGGCGATAAGCCGTCTATCCGCCTCGCTGAACGGATTGATGACTTTGGCGTCGCCTTGGGGCGGTTGAAGACAGGCACACCGCCGCGTCTCGATAACCGGACAATTGATTGGTCAGGCCTCGCGCTGCAAGAGGCGGATGCCGATCCCGCCCTTTTCTCGTTCATGTCAGACAAGGCGCAAGCCCGTCAGATCGCGTGCGGCATCACGCATACTAACGAGAAAACACACGATATTATCCGCGAGAACCTCGAAAGATCAGCGATGTACGGGGGCCATATTGACGGTGTTGGGCCGCGATATTGTCCGTCGATTGAGGATAAGGTCGTAAGGTTCGCCGATAAAACCTCTCATCAGGTCTTTTTGGAGCCCGAAGGTCTTGATGACCCAACGATTTATCCCAACGGTATTTCGACATCCCTTCCGATATCGGTCCAGGAGCAATACGTTCGCTCTATCGACGGTTTGGAAAACGTCCAGATTATGCAGCCCGGGTACGCCATTGAGTACGATTACGTTGATCCTCGCGCTTTGCGTCAAACTCTGGAGCTAAAGGACGTGTGTGGTTTGTACTTGTCGGGTCAGATCAATGGTACAACCGGGTATGAGGAAGCGGCCGCGCAAGGGATGGTCGCCGGGCTGAACGCTGCGCTGGCTGTGCAGAACCGTGATCCGATCCATTTCAGCCGGACCGACAGCTATATTGGTGTGATGATCGATGATCTAACATCGAAAGGCGTAAGTGAGCCTTATCGGATGTTCACGTCTCGCGCCGAATTCCGGCTATCTTTGCGCGCCGATAATGCGGACCAGCGGTTGACGCCGGTAGCGATCGAGTTGGGCTGTGTTTCCGAAACCCGCCAGCGAACGTTCAACGAAAAACGCGACGCGCTAGCGGACGCGCGCAATTTGCTGGAAAACACAAGCTTTACACCCAAAGCAGCGGCTGAAGTCGGCATAAAGATCAATCAGGATGGTCAAAGACGCACCGCTTTTCAGTTGCTCGCATTTCCTGAAGTCGATTTCTCTACAATTAGCAAGCTGTCGGATAAATTCACTTCAATTGCTCCCAAGATCGCGGAGCAGGTGGAGAAGGATGCATTGTACGCGAATTATATTAAGCGGCAGCAGAATGATGTTGCTTTGCTCAAGAAAGACGAGCAGGAGCGGATACCGTCTGACTTCGATTATGTCGCAATCGATGGCTTGTCGAATGAACTGACAGCAAAGCTCAACGCGTCACGCCCGGAAACGCTTGCGCAAGCAGCGAAGGTCGATGGTATGACGCCCGCGGCGCTTACCTTGATCCTTGCTATTCTGAGGAAGCGTGCGAAGAGAAAATCGGCATGAGCGAGAAAAGCGCCGCAAATGTTTCACGTGAAACATTCGACAGATTAAAAGCGTTTGAAGCGCTTGCGGTGAAGTGGACCAAGAAGATCAACTTGGTCTCCTCTAATGACAGTCAGCACATTTGGGACCGGCATATCGTTGATTCACTACAGGTGTACCAACTGGCACCAACCGAAGGCGATTGGCTCGACCTCGGCAGCGGTGGTGGGTTCCCCGGTCTGGTAGCCGCGATATTGGCGAAAGAAGCGCAGCCTGCGCGGCGTTTTACGCTCGTCGACAGTGATCAGCGCAAGTGTACGTTCCTTCGAACGGTAGCGCGGGAGCTGGAATTAAACGTATCAGTACTAAGCGAGCGGATAAACGATGTGCCACCGCAAGATGCGTCAGTCGTCTCCGCGCGTGCTCTTGCAGAATTATCAACGCTTCTCGAATTTGCCGACCGCCATATGCGCGCGGATGGTATCGCTTTATTCTTGAAGGGTGCGCGTTGGCGCGAAGAAAGTGCTGACGCAAAACGCAAATGGCAGTACGTTGAAGAGGCGGTTCAGAGCGAAACCAATCCCGACGCTGTTATTTTGAAGATCAAGGAGCCTGTACGTGTCTGATCTTTCTCGTCCTCAAGGACCGAAAATTGTGGCAGTTGCGAACCAGAAGGGTGGTGTGGGCAAGACCACGACCACAATTAACCTTGCCGCGGCTTTGGCGGAGGAGGGGCTTCAGGTTCTGGTTATCGATCTGGACCCACAGGGCAATGCATCGACAGGGCTGGGCATTGATTTGGATGACCGGGAATTCACGACCTACGAGCTGCTGCTCGAGGACATTGATTTGAAGAATGTGATCCTGCCCACGGAGACCCGTGGACTGTCCATCGTGCCTGCGACTGTAGATCTGAGCTCGGCGGATCTTGAGCTTCTTACCAATGAGAAGCGCAGCTTTCTCCTGCATGATGCCCTGCGGCAAACGCAAATGGATCAATTCGCCTTCGACTATATCCTGATCGACTGCCCCCCGTCGCTTAATCTTCTGACAGTGAACGCAATGATTGCATCCCATTCGGTGCTCGTGCCGCTGCAGAGCGAGTTTTTCGCGCTTGAGGGTTTGTCCCAGCTGATGCTGACGATCCGCGAGGTCCGGCAAGCAGGCAACAAGGATCTGCGTATTGAGGGGGTTGTCCTCACGATGTACGATCGTCGGAATAATCTATCGCAACAGGTTGAGGCAGATGCGCGTCAGAACCTTGGCGACCTGGTCTTTCGGACGATGATCCCGAGAAACGTCAGGGTGAGCGAGGCGCCAAGTTTTGCGATGCCGGTATTGAGCTACGACAGCCAATCGAAGGGCGCAATCGCCTATCGTGAGTTGGCCCGCGAGCTTTTGAAAAATAACAAGATTGAAGCCAAAGAGGTGCAGCATGTCGAATAGTCAGGAGCGAAAGCGGGGCTTGGGCCGGGGGCTTTCCGCGTTGATGGCTGATGTTACTGAAACAGAGACCATCGTTGCAAAGGGTCCTGCCGCTGCAGATCAAATGGTGCCGATCGAGCGGGTTTCGCCGAATCCGGATCAGCCGCGCAAACAGTTTGTTCAGGGCGATCTGGATGATTTGGCGGCGTCGATTAAGGAAAAAGGCGTTCTGCAGCCGTTGATCGTGCGCAAGCGCGCTGATGATACGTTTGAGATTGTAGCGGGAGAGCGGCGGTGGCGGGCGTCGCAGATGGCGCAGCTGCACGAGTTGCCCGTTATCGTGCGGGAATATAGCGACATCGAAGTTCTCGAAGTCGCGATCATCGAAAATATTCAGCGGGCTGATCTGAATGCCGTGGAAGAGGCGGCCGGATACCGCCAGCTGATGGACAAATTCGGTCATACGCAGGAAAAAATGGCCGAAGCACTTGGCAAGAGCCGGAGCCACATCGCGAATTTGCTGCGGCTACTCAATCTGCCGATGCCAGTTCTTGATTTGCTGCGGCAAGGGGATCTGAGCGCGGGTCATGCACGCGCGCTTATCCCAGCGCAAGATCCGATGAAGCTGGCGCAGCAGGTTGTAAAGGGTGGATTGTCCGTCCGTGCGACGGAGGCTTTGGTCAAGAAAGAGCAGTCGGCACAGGATGGAACCAAAGCGCCAAAACGGCCACCGTCGGACGAGAAAGACGCCGATACGCGGGCTTTGGAGGGCGATTTGTCCGCCGGTCTTGGCATGAAAGTTACGCTGAACCATAAGGCCGGCGCGGAGAAGGGCCAGGTAATCGTGCACTACGCTTCAATGGACCAGTTGGATGAGATTTGCCGTATCTTGGGCGGAAATTAAGCGTCAATTAGGTCGGAAATGACAGAGTTTAGGACCCTAAAACCCTGATCTGAAACGATAATTCTCGATTCCGTTTCAGACAGCATCCCGATTTCGTGCAGGTGTGAAAGGGTGTCGATGCTAAGAGGTTTCCCGGCCAGCCTTTCATAGCGCTTTGCGTCGATGCCTTCACGCAGACGAAGGCCCATCAGCAGGAATTCAATGGCTTCATCAGACCGCGTGAGGCGCTCTCTTGGTTTTTCTGCAGAGCCTGTTTCGACAGCTTTGAGCCACATTTGCGGGTTTGAGTGACACAGCGTCGCGTTGCGCCGACCGTTCGATGTAATCCGACCATGCGCGCCCGGGCCGATGCCGATATAATCGCCGTACCGCCAGTAAATCAAATTGTGCCGTGATTGCGCGCCGTCGCGGGCGTGGTTTGATACCTCGTAGGCAGGCATCCCGGCATCCGCGCAAATCTGTTGCGTCATATCGAACATGTCGGCCCCCAGATCGTCAGTTGGTAGGCCGCGCAGCTTGCCGCGGGCGTAACGGTCACCGAAAGCTGTGCCGTCCTCGATTGTGAGCTGGTAGAGCGAAAGGTGGTCTATTGCCATGCTCAGGGCCTGTTTGAGCTCTGTTTCCCAGTCTGCAAGCGATTGATTCTGACGGGCATAGATGAGATCGAAACTGACACGGTCAAATGTTTTGCGGGCAATATCAAAGGCCGCAATGGCTTCTTTTGCACTGTGCAGGCGACCAAGCTGTCTCAGGTCATCGTCGTTCAGCGCCTGAATGCCCATCGAGATACGATTGACGCCGCCGTCTCGATAGGCCGCGAAGCGACCGGCCTCGACCGAGCCGGGGTTCGCCTCGAGTGTGATTTCGGGATCGTTGCTGGTAGGCCAAAGCGTGCGGATTGTTGCAATTATCTCGGCCACGGTGTCCGGTTGCATCAGGCTGGGTGTGCCTCCGCCAAAGAAGACGGACTGCACAATGCGCCCTTGGGTCTCTTCAGCGACCCGTCTGAGTTCGCTGAGGTACGCGGCCTTCCACGCATCCTGATCGATAAAACGCGTGACGTGGCTGTTGAAGTCGCAGTAAGGGCATTTGGCTTCGCAGAACGGCCAATGGATGTATATTCCGAATCCACCGTTGTGCCAGTCGTCAGTCAAAACACTTGGCCAGCAGCTTTTTGAAGGCGTCCGCCCGATGGCTGATCGCGTTCTTTTCGTCATGGGTCATTTCCGCAAACGTGCGGGTTTCGCCGATGGGTTGGAAGATAGGATCATAGCCGTGTCCCGTTTCACCGCGCATCGGCCATTGGAACGTGCCGTCCACGAAGCCCTCGACCACCTCGTCATGTCCATCGGGCCACGCAAGCACGAGCGTTGCGCAGAAGCGGCAGTTCCAAGGCTGTGGCGCGCCGGACTTTTCCAGCAAAGCGTGGGTCTTTTCCATCGCCATGAGAAAATCGCGCCCGTCCGGCGTTTCGGCCCAATCAGCGGTATAGACGCCTGGCGCATTGTCCAATGCAGCCACCTGTATGCCGCTGTCATCGGCGAGCGCGGGAAGACCGGTGGCCCGGGATGCCGCGTGCGCTTTGATCCGGGCGTTGCCGATGAACGTGTCTTCGGTTTCGTCCGGTTCTTCGAGATTCAGTTCCTTGGCGCCGACCACGGCGATGCCCAAGGGGCCGAACAGCTCCTGCATTTCTTCCAGTTTTCCGGCGTTGTGGGTCGCGACAAGAATGCGGTCGCCGTCGAACTTTCGGCTCATGCGCAGGCCGCTTTCTGGATTTGCGCCAGCTCGGCAACGCCTTTCTCGGCAAGATCCAGCAGCTCGTTCATCTGATCACGCGTGTAGGTGGCGCCCTCTGCGCTCATCTGTGTTTCGATCATCTGCCCGCTTTCGGTCATGATGAAATTACCGTCGACGCCCGCCTCGGAATCTTCGGGGTAATCGAGATCAAGCACCGGTTGACCCGCGTAGATGCCGCAGCTGACGGCAGAGACGGGATCCACGAGTGGATCGGTTGTCACGTCACCCGCTTTCATAAGTTTGTTGACCGCCAGCCGCAGTGCGATCCAGCCGCCGGTGATGGAAGCGCACCGGGTCCCGCCATCGGCCTGCAGGACATCGCAATCGACCGTAATCTGCCGTTCGCCCAGCGCTGAGCGATCGACACCTGCCCGCAAGGATCTGCCGATGAGCCGTTGAATTTCGACGGTGCGGCCACCCTGTTTGCCCGCGGAGGCTTCGCGGCGCATTCGCGTATTGGTGGCACGGGGCAGCATGCCGTATTCGGCGGTGACCCAGCCCAGCCCCGATCCCTTGATGAACGGCGGCACGCGGTCCTCGATGGTCGCAGTGCACAGCACGTGCGTATCGCCCACTTTGATCAATGCGGAGCCTTCGGCGTGTTTCGTGAAACCGACCTCGACAGATACGGCGCGCATTTCGTCAAGTTTCCGACCGGATGGACGCATGGTGATGTTCCTTTGTGTGATTTGCCTTCGGGGATAGCCCCCCCTCCCTTGCGGATGCAACCCCTGCGCCCTTAATGTAGTGCGAAGGAAGCCCGCATGACTGATACATCCACTCTATTGCAGGAAATGAACGACCGCTCGCGCGAAGTGTTTCAGCGCGTCGTCGAAGGGTATCTTGCCAATGGCGAGCCGATGGGGTCGCGCACGTTGACGCGTGATTTCAGCGAAAAAGTGAGCGCGGCGACAATCCGCAACGTGATGCAGGATCTGGAGTATCTGGGATTGCTCGACAGCCCGCATGTCAGCGCCGGGCGTATTCCGACGCAACTGGGGCTGCGGATGTTCGTCGACGGGTTGCTGGAAGTCGGCAACCCCGATGATCAGGATCGCGAACGCATCGACGCAACTTTCGGGCGCGATATGGACGACGTTGGCGGTGTGCTTGACCGTGTCGGGTCTGCGTTGTCAGGCGTGACACAGGGTGCATCGCTCGTGCTGGCGCCCAAACACGAAGCGCCGATCCGTCATATCGAGTTTGTGTCCCTTGCTCCCGATCGCGCGTTGGCTGTTCTTGTTTTTTCCGACGGCCATGTGGAGAACCGCCTGTTCAGCCCGTCACCCGGCCAGACGCCAAGCTCGATGCGGGAGGCCGCGAATTTCCTGAACTCTCTTGTCGAGGGCAAAACGCTGTCGGAGCTTCAGGGAACGATCCAAAAGGAGATGGCGACACGGCGTCAGGAAATAGATGCGCTTGCTGCCGAGCTTGTGGAAACCGGAACGGTGATCTGGGATGACAATGGCGACCATCCTGAACGGCTTATCGTGCGGGGGCGGGCGAATCTGCTGAAAAACAGCGGAGAGGCCGAGGACATCGACCGCATTCGGACGCTGTTTGACGACCTTGAACGCAAACGGGACATCGCCGATTTTCTCGAACTCGCCGAAGACGGCGACGGTGTGCGCATTTTTATCGGTTCGGAGAACAAACTTTTCTCACTTTCGGGTTCCTCTTTGGTGGTTTCCCCATATATGAACTCGGACCGTAGGATTATTGGCGCCGTTGGGGTGATTGGTCCGACGCGGCTGAATTACGGACGCATCGTGCCCATCGTGAACTATACGGCACAACTGGTTGGAAAGCTGATTTCCGACCGGAGTTAGAGGTGGAAAATGGCTGACCCGAAACACGAAGATTTTCTTGATGACCCCGAAGCGGCAGAGGCGGAAGCCTATGCCAACGAGATGGAAGAAATCGACGAGGGCGAATTGGCGCTCGAAGAACTGATGGCAGAGCGGGACAAGTACAAGGACCGCTTCATGCGCGCCTTGGCCGACGCAGAGAATGCACGCAAGCGCTCCGAGAAGGACCGTCGTGAAGCCGAGAACTACGGTGGCTCCAAACTTGCCCGCGACATGCTGTCGGTCCATGACAATATGAAACGCGCGCTGGAAGCGGCGACCGAAGAGCAGCGCACCATTTCCGGACCGCTGCTTGAGGGTATCGAACTGACCATGCGCGAATTGCGCAGCGTGTTCAAAAAGCACGGTATCGAAGTGATCGCGCCCGAAGTGGGCGATCGGTTTGATCCCAAGCTGCATCAGGCGATGTTCGAGGCACCCGTGCCGGAAACCAAAGCGGGCGACATTATTCAGGTCGCGGCCGAGGGTTTCATGCTGCACGACCGTTTGCTGCGCCCAGCTCAGGTTGGTGTTTCGTCCAATCCGGGCTGATTATTGCGCTATTAGATTTGAAAGGGGCGGTCAGGTTTTGGCCGCCTCTTTCAGTTTGTAGATCAGGTCGAGCGCATCGCGCGGGCTCAGCTCATCTGGCAAAATCGCCTCGATCATCGTTTCGACCTGCGACGTCTTTGGCGCAGGTGTGGGCGGCGTAGGCGTGGCTGCGAACAGCGGCAAATCGTCGATCAGTGTCTTTTGGGTGGCCCCGCCTTCGCGCTCGCCTTGCTCCAGCGCGTCAAGAACAACGCGGGCACGTGCGATCACCGCATCCGGCAGCCCCGCAAGCTGTGCCACCTGAACGCCATAAGACCGGTCTGCCGCGCCTTTCTTCACCTCGTGAAGAAAGATGACTTCGCCTTCCCATTCCTTGACAGACACGGTGGCGTTGTCGACCCCGTCGAGCTTTCCGGCAAGGGCGGTCATTTCATGGTAATGGGTGGCAAAAAGGGCGCGGGCACGATTCACGTCATGCAGGTGTTCCAGTGTGGCCCAGGCAATGGAAAGCCCGTCATAGGTTGCCGTCCCGCGACCGATTTCATCGAGGATAACGAGCGCGCGGTCGTCGGCCTGATTGAGGATCGCGGCGGTTTCAACCATTTCCACCATGAAGGTCGAACGCCCCCGCGCCAGATCATCGGACGCACCGACGCGGCTGAACAGCTGGCTGACCACACCGATGTGCGCGCGCGTCGCCGGAACATAGCTGCCCATTTGGGCGATCAGCGCGATCAGGGCGTTTTGCCTTAGAAACGTCGATTTACCGGCCATGTTCGGACCGGTCAGCAGCCAGATCGCAGCGGATGTTTCGGCGCTCAGATCGCAGTCGTTCGCGACAAAAGGTGTGCCCGATTGTTTGGACAGCGCATGTTCGACGACAGGATGGCGCCCGCCTGTAATGTCAAAGGCCCTGCTTTCATCGACGACGGGGCGCACCCAGTTTTCTGACTGTGCCAGTGCGGCAAGCGACGTTGCCAAATCGATCTCGGCCAGTGCGGCGGACGCATTTGCCACCTCCGCCGCCTTTTCAAGGATAGAGCCTCTGAGCGTTTCATAGAGCCGCTTTTCCAGTTCTACCGCGCGATTACCGGCGTTGAGGATCTTTGTCTCCAGCTCGCTCAATTCGACGGTGGTGAACCGGACCTGATTTGCGGTTGTCTGGCGATGGATGAATTTTTCCGACAGCGGAGCGGAAAGCATTTTTTCGGCATGGGTAGCGGTGGTTTCGATGAAGTAACCCAGCACGTTGTTATGCTTGATTTTGAGAGACGAAATACCGGTTTCAGTGACGAATTCGGCCTGCATGCCTGCAACCACGCCGCGGCCCTCGTCACGCAGGGTGCGGGCTTCATCAAGTTCCGCGTGGTATCCGGCTGCGATAAATCCACCATCGCGGACCAGCAGCGGCGGCTCGGCAATCAACGCGTCATCAAGCAGGTCAATCAGCGTGTCGTGACCGACCAGATCGTCGGCAGATTGCGTGATCAGATCAGGCAGGGAGTCGTCCTGCAACATGCGTGCGATATGCTCTGCTTCGGTCAGGCCATTGCGAATTGCAGTCAGATCGCGCGGGCCACCCCGGTCCATGGACAGGCGCGACAGGGCGCGCTCAAGATCGGGAACATTGCGCAAGCGTGTCCGGATATCTTCGCTCAGGCGGGTGTTGTCCATGGCAAAGCTGACGGCATCCTGCCGCGCATGAATTGTCTCTAATACGCGCGAAGGGCTCGAAAGGCGCCGTTCGAGCAAGCGCGCACCACTGGCAGTCACCGTGCGGTCCATAACCGACAGAAGCGAGCCGGAGCGGCCGCCGGTCAACGCATGTGTCAGTTCAAGATTGCGGCGGGTCGCGGCGTCAATCTGCACAGTGCGCGCTTCTGCCTCTTTCACCGGTTTTCTCAAGAGCGGCAAGTTACCCTTTTGCGTGATTTCCAGATAGTCGATCAGCGCACCCATCGCAGACACTTCAGCCCGTTCAAAGTTGCCAAAAGACTCCAGCGACGACACGGCAAACAACGTGCAAATGCGGTTTTCGGCCCCCGTACTGTCAAAGCTCGCACGTGACAGGGTGGTAAGCGACAGGTCGAAGTCATCCTCGAGATGCCGGTAGTCGCTCTCCCGTCCATCCGCGATCAGCAGCTCCGATGGCGCGAGGCGGGCAAGTTCGGGGCCAAGCCGTACTTTGGGCAGGGTCATGGCATGGAATGCGCCCGTCGATATGTCGACCCACGCCAACGCAGCGTCGTCACGAACCTCGGCGAAGGCCGCCAGAAAGTTATGCCGCCGCGCTTCAAGCAGTGAATCCTCGGTGAGCGTACCCGGTGTCACGAGCCGCACAACATCGCGCTTAACAACCGACTTAGAGCCTCGTTTTTTCGCCTCTGCCGGGCTTTCGAGCTGTTCACCCACCGCCACGCGAAACCCTTTACGGATTAAGGTCAGCAGATAACCTTCGGCGGCATGGACAGGGACTCCGCACATGGGAATATCCTTGTCCTCATGTTTGCCGCGTTTGGTCAGCGCGATGTCCAATGCCTCAGACGCCGCGACGGCATCGTCAAAAAACATCTCGTAGAAATCACCCATGCGATAGAACAGGAGCGCGTCCGGATAGCCGGATTTGATCTCCAGATATTGGGCCATCATCGGTGTGGTTGTGCCGGTGCTCATCTGCGTCCCCCTTGGCGTGCCGCTTGTCTACAAAACACCGCCGCGCAGGGGAAGGGCAGGGGCCAAACAATAGACGTGCGGCCGCATTGTGCTAAACCTGAGTTTGCGCGAACCGGAGAGCCCCACCGCAGTGACCAACAAGACCGATCTGACCCTGCCTCCCGAAGATCTGTTTTTCGACCCGTGGTCGGATGCCGGCATGTCGCTGCTGCGCGCTCCGGAGTATCTATGGCGCCCCATTACCGGCGGTATCATTGAAGGGTTCGCGGTCAGCGAGCACGACACGGTCAACGCCAAAATCCGGTCGCATGTGGCCGCGGCGGGCCGCAATCGAACATTCACGACGCCCGTTGAATATGCATCGGTGCCTGTGGTTCTGGATCAGGCGGATTATCGCAAGTCCTACGTCATGGCCGGTGGGAAGTACCTGCTGCAGGGTGCAACGGCTACACGGGTAATCAACAGTTTCCGGTGGGATAGCCTGCGCGGGAGCGACGATGCCATTGCCCGACTGGAGGTGTTTTTTGCACAGCGCCGGAATACCCGATTGCCGACGGATCTTCCCAAATCGCTTGCATTAGAGCCTGAATTGAACGTTGCGTTCGAATGTCGCAACACCTTCAACTACTTTCACTTCATCACCGAAGCTTTGGCGCGGCTTTGTTTGCTGGATGACATTGCGTTCACCGGTGACATCTATTTCCATTACCCGCACCCCGATGACAAACACCGTGCTTTCTGTGCTGCTTTTGTCGATGCGTTGTTTCCCGAATACGCCGGCCGGGTGTTCTTTGAACGAGTGCCAAAGACCTATGCAAAGGTTCTCAGCGGGTTTGATCTTGTCGGCAGTCACCTTTTTGCACCGCCCGAAGAGACCGCTCCGCTCGCAGCACTTCTACCACGTGCCCGCGCCGAGATGACGGATGTATTCTCGCTCGCCTTTCACCAGATTTTGGAGCGAAATGCTGTTAATTCGTCTCTGATTGCCTTGCGCAAACGGGCGTTGGCCGCGATCGAGGGGCAAGATTTCAGTCACTTGCCAACGCGCTTTTTTGTCGGTCGTGACGATCGCCAGAGCCGTGCGCGCCATATGGCCGGTGAGGACCTGCTCATCGAGCACTTGCAGCTTTTCGGCTTTGACTACGTCGTCTTCGAGAACCTTTCGCCCCTGGAGCAGATCGCGCTGATGGCGCAGGCGGAAATGATGGTGTCGTACCACGGGGCCGCGTTCACAAATATGCTCTTCGCGAATCCGCAGGCCACTGTCATCGAATTGGGCACGCTTCAGACAGCGCAATGGCGGTGGGCGGATTTTTGGCCACTGGCAAACGCGGCGCGCTGCCGGTACGTGACATTCTTCGCAGATTTTCAGCAAGACGATCCTTTGAAAGAACCGGCGTTCGGTCAGGACGGGATCGTGCCCACCTCCCTTTCGGAAAGCGGGACTGCACAGGTGATGGCGTTTATCGTCAGCCTCTTCGGGTTTCCCCCTGACATGCCCAGCGCAGGGAGCGTTCTCAAGCTGGGGCAGCGGTTGTTCAAGGTGGGCGCACCCGACCGGGCGCTTGCGCTTCTGGAGGTCCATGACGCAATGCTGGAGGGCCACGCCGGATTGTGTTTGCTGAAAGCCGATTGCCACAAGGCGCTGGATGAACCGAAATCGGAGCTTGTCGCGCTCGATCTCGCGTTCAAAGCAAAGCCGGACCGTTGGCAGACACTGATCCGGCTGATCTGGTGTGCCAACAGATGCGAACGCACACAGGTTATCCGGTGGGCCCTGACCCGTCTGGAGCGCGATTTCCCCGAACGGCACGCAGCGTTTACGGCGAAACACGCATGGCTGCGGTACGTCGTATGATTGTCTGATGGGCTGCGGGCGGCTATGACTTGGGCAAACAACAGAGAGTGCCACCCAAGTGACAAAGAACAAAGTGACCTCGGAGGAGGCGCTCGCCTTCCATCTGGAACCGACACCCGGCAAGTTCGAGATCAGCGCCACAGTGCCGATGACAACGCAGCGCGACCTGTCGCTGGCCTATTCTCCGGGGGTTGCTGTCCCGTGTGAGGCAATCGCGGCGACTCCTGAAACCGCATATGACTACACCAACAAAGGAAACCTTGTTGCTGTCATTTCCAACGGAACGGCCGTTCTGGGCTTGGGCAATCTGGGTGCACTGGCATCGAAACCGGTGATGGAGGGCAAGGCCGTCCTGTTCAAACGTTTTGCCGACGTCAATTCCATCGATATCGAGCTGGATACCGAAGACCCCGACGAGTTCTGCCGGGCCGTGCGTCTGATGGGCCCGACCTTCGGCGGTATTAACCTTGAAGATATCAAAGCACCCGAATGTTTCATCATCGAGCAGCGGCTCAAGGAAGAGATGGACATCCCTGTCTTTCACGACGACCAGCACGGGACAGCGGTGATTTGTGCAGCGGGGCTTTTGAATGCGCTGCAGTTGTCGGGCAAGAAAATCGAAGATGTGCGCATCGTGTTGAACGGCGCAGGGGCAGCGGGCATTGCCTGTCTAGAACTGCTCAAGGCGATGGGTGCGCGCCATGACAACTGTATCATGTGCGACACCAAGGGCGTGATTTATCAGGGCCGGACCGAAGGCATGAACCAGTGGAAATCGGCCCACGCGGCAAATACCGATACCCGGACACTTGCCGATGCCATGCGCGGTGCGGATGTCTTTCTGGGTGTTTCCGTCAAGGGCGCGGTGACGCCCGATATGGTCGCCAGCATGGCCGAAGATCCGGTCATCTTTGCAATGGCGAACCCTGATCCCGAAATCACGCCGGAGGAAGCGCACGCTGTGCGGGCGGACGCGATCGTGGCAACAGGGCGCAGCGATTACCCCAATCAGGTCAATAACGTACTTGGCTTTCCCTACCTGTTCCGCGGCGCGTTGGATATCAACGCCCGCGCGATCAATGACGAGATGAAGATCGCCTGCGCACATGCTCTTGCCAATCTCGCACGCGAAGATGTGCCAGACGAGGTGGCGCTTGCTTACGGAAAGAACCTCAGCTTTGGACGGGATTATATCATACCCACGCCTTTTGACCCGCGGCTTATCCATCGCATTCCTCCCGCCGTGGCCAAGGCGGGGATGGACACAGGCGCTGCACGGCGCCCGATTATCGACATGGAGGCATACGAGCTGAGCCTGAAATCACGGATGGATCCGACAGCGAACATCCTGCGGGGCATCAATGCCCGTGCGCGTGCGGCGCAGGCGCGGATGATCTTTGCCGAAGGTGACGATCCGAAAGTGCTGCGCGCAGCGGTGATGTATCAACGCTCCGGTCTCGGCAAAGCGCTTGTCGTGGGGCGCCGTGAGGATGTGCGCGAAAAGCTGCAAGCCTCTGGCCTCGAGGATGCGGTGCGCGAAATCGAAGTGGTGAATGCCGCGAACACGCCGCATCTGGAGATGTACAAGGAATATCTCTACCGGCGTCTGCAGCGGCGCGGGTTTGATACCAAGGATGTGCACAGGCTTGCCGCGCGGGACCGCCATGTTTTCGGCTCGTTGATGTTGGCGCATGGGCATGGCGACGGTCTGGTGACGGGGGCGACCCGCAAATCGGCGCATGTGCTTGACCGGCTGAACCATGTGTTTGACGCCAACGCCGAAGGGGGCGCTACGGGCATCACGGCTGTTTTGCACAAGGGGCGTATCGTTTTGATCGGTGATACGCTTGTCCACGAGTGGCCCGACGACAATGATCTGGCCAACATCGCGGAAAGCGGGGCGCGTGTTGCGCGCGCGCTGGGCCTGGAGCCTCGGGTGGCTTTTGTCAGCTTTTCGACCTTCGGGTATCCTGTGTCGGAGCGGGCGGAGAAAATGCATCTCGCACCGGAGGTGTTGGACAGCCGCGGTGCAGATTTCGAATACGAGGGCGAGATGACCGTCGACGTGGCGCTGAATGCCGCCAGTCAGGCCAATTATCCGTTCTCGCGCCTTACAGGGCCCGCGAATATTCTGGTTGTACCGGCCCGCCATTCGGCCAGCATTTCTGTCAAATTGATGCAGGAAATGGCAGGGGCCACGATCATCGGGCCGATCCTGACGGGCGTGGACAAGTCTATCCAGATTGCGTCCTCGACTTCTACGGCAAATGATATTCTGAACATGGCCATCCTCGCGGCGTGCAAGGTGGGCGGATGATCTGGAATCTCGGCTCGATCAACATCGATAATTTCTACGAGGTGCCGCATCTACCGGCCCCCGGAGAGACATTGGCCGCACATAGTTTTCGGCAGGGGCTGGGCGGCAAGGGTGCAAATATGTCTGTGGCTGTGGCGCGTGCCGCCGCACCGATTTCACATATCGGTGCGGTTGGCCCCGACGGGCGCTGGACCGTCGAGCGGTTGATGGAATACGGCGTCGACACGCCCCATATCGCAAGCATCGATGTGCCAACCGGGCATGCGATCATCAACGTGGACGCGGAAGGCGAGAACAATATCGTCCTGTTTCAGGGTGCGAACGTTCGATTGACGGAGGCGATCATTGGTGCGGCCCTTTCCGAAGCATCGCCGGGCGACACGCTGTTGCTGCAAAACGAAACGAACGGTCACGAGTATGCCGCAGTTACCGCGCGGTCGCTTGGGTTGCGGGTCGCCTACGCCGCGGCGCCCTTTGATGCGGCCGCCGTAGAGCGGATGCTGGGCCGGATCGATCTGATGGTACTTAACGAAATCGAGGCGCAGCAGCTCGAGGATGCAACAGGCAAGGATCTTCCTGCGCTTGGCATTGCCGACATCGTGGTTACGCTGGGTGCCGAGGGATGCAAGTGGCTTTCCGGCGGCGACAAACGGCAGTTCGATGCCTATCCCGCCAAGCCCGTAGATACGACAGGCGCTGGTGATACCTTCACCGGCTACCTTGTTGCCGGCCTGGATCGGGGTCTGCGCATGGAAGCGGCCATCGATCTGGCGCTCAAGGCAGGATCGCTGATGGTTGCGCGTCGCGGAACGGCGGATGTCATTCCTGATTTGAAGGACATTCAGGACGAGTTTGATACCTAACCCGCGAAGGGTGCGTCATCTCCCCAGAGCTGTTTGACCCGTGCGTCCCGGCCACAGGCATCGCGGTAGGCCTTATAGGCAGCGGATTGGCGTTTCGGGCCAAAGCGGGTGATGACCAGCTTTTTGCCTTTGTAATAGTCCTGATGGTAGGCGTCGGCGGGCCAGAACTTGGCGTTGCCCAACACCGGTGTCACAATATTTTGGCCGAGTGCGGCGGCGGCGTTGGCTTTTGCAGTCTTGGCGGCCGCTTCCTGTGCGCTATCGGCGGCGAAAATCGCCGTTTTATAGCTGTCGCCACGATCGCAGAATTGGCCGCCTGCATCCGTGGGATCGATAGATCTGAAAAACAGATCGAGAAGGGTAGCGGCGCTTACCACGTCGGGGTCATAGCGGATCTGCACGGCTTCGTAGTGCCCTGTGCCGCCAGCGGTTACCTGTTTGTAGGTCGGATTGGAGACATTCCCGCCCGCAAAGCCCGACACCGCACCTTTGACGCCCTTCACCTTTTCGAAGTCGGCCTCAACACACCAGAAACATCCGCCCGCCACGGTCAGGGTCCGCGTTTCCGCGGCTTTGGCATCTGTTGTCTGGATTATCAATCCAATGGCGACAAGCCCGCCGAGCACGAGTGTTTTCAGATTGCTGATTGTGAACATGTCGCTCTCCTTTGGTGCGGACCGTGCGATCTTTGGGAAGAACGCGCAACTCACGAAACGGTTTCTCACGCGCTGGTGAATTCGGTTTACCGGATCCCGCAAAACGGTAACATCCGGCCAAAAGCTGCCAAGATGCGAGTACCTTTGTGATGCGAATTGCCATGTGGTCCGGACCACGCAATCTGAGTACGGCGATGATGTACAGCTTTGGAAACAGGGCCGATTTCGTCGTCATGGACGAACCGTTCTATGCGCCTTATCTGGCGCGATCAGGTGCCGCGCATCCGATGGCGGACCAGATTATCGCCCGGCACGAAACAGACCCCAGCCAAGTGGCGCAGTCCTGCAGCGAGGGCGGCAGGCCGCACCTTTATATGAAACACATGCCGCACCACATGCTCGACGGGTTTCCCATGGATTGGGCTGTCGATTGCACCCATGTCCATTTGATCCGACATCCCGCGCGTGTCATCGCAAGCTATGCCGCCAAACGCGAATCGCCGACGCTGGCGGATATCGGGTTTGTGCAGCAGGCTGATCTTTTCGACCGGATCGGCGGTGTCGTTGTCGACAGCACCGATATCCGCGCGAACCCGGAAGGAATGCTGCGGTCGTTGTGTAAAGCGATCGGGTTATCGTTCGATGATGCCATGCTGTCATGGCCCGCCGGTCCACATCCGAAGGACGGCATCTGGGCGCGGCATTGGTATGGTGCGGTGCACGCGAGTACGGGTTTCGCTGGCGCAGAGGGCGATTTGCCGGAGGTGCCCGAGGATTTGCAACCGATTCTGGAGCAGGCGATGCACCACTATCTGCGGTTACATCGCGGCCGCCTTTCCCCGTGAAGTCCACACGCCGTTTACCGATTATGAACCGGTGACGAGTAAACTTTTGCCGGAAGGGCAGTGCTCTTCGCTAAGTATGGTACTGAGTACTAGGCCCGGCGCGCTTTGCGTACCGGGCCTTTTTTGTCAGGATTTTGTGCGTTTGTCGCGGGCAGCGAGCAGTTTCAGCCGCAGCGCGTTCAGCTGGATAAAGCCCGCTGCATCTTTTTGATCGTAAGCGCCTGCA
Source organism: Sulfitobacter sp. S190 (assembly GCF_025141935.1). Taxonomy (NCBI): domain Bacteria; kingdom Pseudomonadati; phylum Pseudomonadota; class Alphaproteobacteria; order Rhodobacterales; family Roseobacteraceae; genus Sulfitobacter; species Sulfitobacter sp. S190. The sequence continues at coordinate 66,374 of NZ_CP081120.1, forward strand.
TCATCTTCGAATGTCACATGTGCCTCGGAATAGAGACTGAAATCAGACCAACGGCCCACGGTGCGCACGTGGCCTTTGTAGAGCTTCAGCCGGACAGTCCCGGTAACATGTGTTTGGCTCGCGTCAATTGCCGCCTGGAGCATCGTCCGCTCTGGCGAGAACCAGAAGCCGTTGTAGATCAATTCGGCATACCGCGGCATCAATTCGTCCTTGAGGTGCATCGCACCACGGTCGAGCGTGATCGATTCAATGCCACGGTGCGCTTCGAGCAACAGGGTCCCGCCAGGGGTCTCATAGATGCCGCGTGATTTCATGCCGACAAAACGGCCTTCCACCAGATCGAGCCGTCCGCAGCCGTGTTTGCCGCCCAGTTCATTGAGCTTGGTCAGGATTTCCGCGGGCGACATCGCCTCGCCATTGATCGAAACCGCATCGCCGCGCTCGAACCCGACTTCCACGTACTCGGGCGTGTCCGGCGCGTCTTCGGGATTTACCGTGCGCTGATAGACATAATCGGGGGCATCCACTGCCGGATCTTCGAGCACCTTACCTTCGGAGGAGGTGTGCAGCAGGTTCGCATCCACGCTGAACGGCGCCTCGCCGCGCTTGTCCTTGGCGATCGGAATCTGGTTCTTTTCGGCAAAGTCGATAAGCTTTGTCCGGCTCGACAAATCCCATTCGCGCCACGGCGCAATTACCTTGATATCGGGGTCGAGCGCGTAGGCCGCGAGTTCAAAACGCACCTGATCGTTGCCCTTTCCTGTTGCCCCGTGGGCCACAGCATCAGCGCCCGTTTCATGGGCAATCTCGACCAGACGCTTGGAGATCAGCGGACGCGCGATCGACGTGCCCAGCAGATAAAGACCTTCGTAGACCGCATTTGCGCGGAACATCGGGAACACGAAATCGCGCACGAATTCTTCGCGCACGTCTTCGATATAGATGTCGGAGGCACCCATCATCTCCGCCTTGGCGCGGGCGGGTTCAAGCTCTTCTCCCTGGCCCAGATCGGCGGTGAAGGTCACGACCTCGCAGCCATATTCGGTTTGCAGCCACTTGAGGATGATCGAGGTATCAAGCCCGCCGGAGTAGGCGAGCACAACTTTCTTGGGCGCGGACATCTGCTTTTCCTTTGTCGAATGTTGCGGTCCGCGTATCCGTTTTTCGACCCTGCGGCAAGGTTGATCGCCGCACCCGCGTTGACCGCGCAGGTCGGCTTGCCTAACGATGAGGCACCGCATGCGTGAAAGGCCGGACATGTCAGACGAATTCCAGATGGGCGCCATCGCCGCCACGCGTGCCATGCGCGCGGTGTTCCCCGCCACACCGCTGCTGAAGAACGAGCATCTGTCGGAACGGTTCGGCGCGGACATCTACCTCAAGCGCGAAGATCTGAGCCCCGTGCGGTCCTACAAGTTGCGCGGCGCTTTCAATGCCATGCGAAAGGTCATTCCCGATCAGCGGGTTTTTGTCTGTGCGTCTGCGGGGAACCACGCGCAAGGCGTTGCCTTCATGTGCAGCCACTTCGGCGTGCGCGGCGTTATTTTTATGCCGGTCACCACGCCCCAGCAAAAAATACAAAAAACCCAAATGTTTGGCGGCGAACATATCGAAATCCGGCTGGTCGGCGATTATTTCGACAAGACGTTGGCCGCAGCTCAGGCATTTTGCGCCACCGAAGGTGCGCATTTCCTGTCGCCTTTCGATGATGACGACGTCATCGAGGGTCAATCATCCGTAGCTGTTGAAATCGAAGACCAGTTGGGCGGTATGCCGGACCGCATCATTCTGCCGGTTGGCGGTGGCGGTTTGTCGGCGGGAGTGCGCAGCTTTTTCGGGGATCGGGTGTCCTATACGTTTGTGGAACCCGTCGGTGCCCCGTCGCTTGGGGAGGCCCTCAAAGCTGGGCACCCTGTGGACGTTTCCCCGATCAACAGCTTTGTCGACGGGGCAGCGGTGGCAAAACTCGGCGCGCGTACTTTTGCGCGATTGAAGGGAGCGGACCCCGCCGATGTCGTCTATCTGTCCGAAGACCGGATATGCGTCAGCATCATAGAAATGCTCAACGTAGAGGGCATCGTGCTGGAGCCCGCCGGGGCGCTCAGCATAGAGGCGCTGGGTGATGTGGCGGACAGCATCAAGGGCCAGACTGTGGTATGTATCGCGTCGGGCGGGAACTTCGATTTTGAACGGTTGCCCGAAGTCAAGGAGCGTGCGCAGCGGTATTCCGGCGTAAAGAAATACTTTATCTTGCGCATGCCGCAACGTCCCGGGGCCCTGAAGGATTTTCTCAATATCCTGGGGCCCGACGACGACATCTGCCGCTTCGAGTACCTCAAGAAATCGGCGCGGAATTTCGGGTCTGTCCTCATCGGTATCGAAACCAAGAGCGCGGGTGCTTTCGGTCCGTTTCTCAAACAGCTCGATGACGCCGGGTTCACATATACGGACATCACAAATGATGAGACGCTGGCGCAGTTTGTCATCTGAAACCGGAGTAGCAGTATGGATCTGAAAGACAAAAGTGTGGTCATCACTGGCGGCGCCAGTGGTATCGGTGCCGCACTCGCGCATCGAATGGCGGGTGCCGGCGCACGGATTTGCATTGCGGACCGCGATGGGGATGCCGCCCGTGTCGTTGCCAAGGCGGTTGGAGGAGTTGCAGCAACCTGTGATGTGACGGACGAAGCGCAGATTATCACGGCCATCGAAGCGGCCGAAAAGGCACACGGTCCGGTGGACATATTTGTCTCTAATGCGGGGCTGGGGCGGGGTGATCCGTCGCATGCTGCATCCGCACCCGATGCGGATTGGATGCTGAACTGGCAGGTCCATGTGATGGCCCACGTGTATGCCGCCCGCGCGCTGTTGCCTGCCATGATCGGGCGCGGATCGGGGTATTTTGTCAACGTGGCGTCCGCCGCCGGTTTGTTGAGCCAGATCGGGGATGCCGCCTATACCGCTAGCAAACATGCAGCGGTCAGCTTTGCCGAATCGCTGAATATTTCGCACGCGCAGGACGGTATCGGCGTGTCGGTCGTTTGCCCGCAGTATGTCGCCACGCCATTATTGGGTATGGCCGACGCCGATGCGGGCGGAAGTCTGATTACCGCTGATGAAGTCGCGGCGAGTGTTGTTGCGGGTGTCCAGAATGATACCTTCTTGATCCTGCCCCATCCGGAGGTGGCGAAATACGCGGCCCTTCGCGGCTCTGACCCCGCTCGCTGGCTTACCGGTATGCAAATGCTTCGATCAAAGGCGATCGATGAATTCGGTGCGCTTCGGGTGCAGGATTTCTACAAGCTGGTCTAGCCTGCCATCGCTTTGGGCAGGCCGGACAGAAACATCTTTTTCGATGTCTCGTAGCAAGCGGTCAGCGGTGTCACGTCGATTTTATGTGCAACGCTGGCGGCAATCCGGTTTTCGCCTTCCTGGCACAGGTTTGCCAGACTGGTGAAGCCGAGATTGAGCGCGCAGCCCTTTATTGCGTGAAGTTCGTCGGTCAGGGCGCGGGGATCAGTCCGGTCCGGTAACGTCAGGAGTATGCCTTCGACTTCCTCGAGAAAAATTTCGATGACCTCCTCGAACTCGTCCGGCCCGATGTCGTTTCGCAACGTGTTGATATGATCCCAATCAATCATGGCGCACTCCTTTTCGCGGACCAAGAATGCGCAGCAGAGTTTAACGCGGAGTAACCGGCCATTGGTGAACTAGGGCGCATTTTAGCATTCAGGTTTCCTTTACAGTCGACGCGGTATGGCGGTGGCACAACAAGCAGGACCACAGGCAAAGATGTTCGCCCAGAAAAGCGCCGCCCATTCATATCTTGCGGCAGCCCAGCCCGCTGCCATCGGCAAGGTGTTGGTTGTCGATGACAGCCGCCTTCAGCGCCGCCTCCTCTGTGCGGTTCTGAAACGCTGGGGGTTTGGTGTCATCGAGGCGGGCAGCGGTGAAGAAGCGCTACAGCTGATGCGGGAGCAGCGTCCAGATCTGGTTATCAGTGACTGGATCATGCCGGGAATGACGGGGTTGGAGCTTTGCGGCGAAATCCGGCGCCTTTACACGGACGGGTACTGCTATTTTATCTTGCTGACCTCAAAAAGCGATAAGGAAGAGGTCGCGCAGGGGTTGGACAGCGGCGCGGATGATTTCCTTACTAAACCGGTAGACAACAGCGAATTACGCGCACGCATCGCCGCCGGTTCGCGGCTTCTGGCGGCGCAGCGAGACCTATCGCAAAAAAACGCGATGCTGCGCGATACACTGGATGAACTTCAACGCGTGTACGATCATATCGACAAGGATTTGCTGGAGGCCAAGAAGCTGCAGCAATCGCTGTTGCGCGAGCGTTTCAAGCATTTCGATGCGGGGGATCTGTCCTTAATGTTGCGCTCCTCCGGTCATGTGGGGGGCGACCTTGTCGGGTTTTTCAACGCGGGGGTGGACCATCTGGGGCTGTTTGCCATCGATGTGTCGGGCCACGGGATCAGCTCCGCTCTCATGACGGCGCGTTTGGCGGGGTACCTCTCTGCCGCGAACCCGGATCAAAACGTGGCCCTGTCACGCAAGCTGGATGGCACAGTGTGCCCGCGCCCGCCGGCGGATGCGGTCGCAATGCTTAACGATCTCGTGCTCGATGATATGGATACCGAGCATTATTTCACGCTGATGTTGGGTTTTGTCGAATTATCGACGGGCAAAGTGACGCTGTCACAGGCGGGCCACCCGCATCCGGTGATCCAGCGGGCGGATGGCTCGATCGAGCAGGATGGAACCGGCGGATTTCCGGTCGGATTGCTGCCGCACCTTGATTACGAATCGTTCACCCTGCAGCTCAATCCCGGCGACAGGCTGTGCATTCTGTCTGATGGCGTCACCGAATGCCCCACACCTGACGGTTTTCTTGAAGAAGACGGGCTTGCCGATTTGCTCGACGAATTGCGCGAAGTCCGCGGCCCCGCATTGCTGGAGGCGCTAGTCTGGCGGTTGACCGACCTGAACGGTTCGGTTGATTTTACCGACGATATTTCCGGCATCGTCTTTGACTACCGTGGACAACCCGCAGCGACATAGCGTTCCAGAAACAGGCGGTCGCCATCATTGCCAAGTGCTGCCACCGCATCATCCGCATCTAGGACAAGCGTCTCGTGAAATCGCTCCGAGGGTTCTTGGATCTGGCGGACGGGGTGGGCGACATAGACATGGCAAATCTTTTCCGCCCAAAGATCGTATTCCGGCATGAACACAAACCTGCGGAACGCGCCCAACCGGCGGGGCCGCGCAATCGACCAGCCGATTTCCTCGCGCACTTCGCGGTAAAGCGCCTGTAGCGGGCTTTCGCCCGGATCGATGCCGCCGCCCGGCAATTGTATGTCGATGCCATCGGCGATTTCTGCCGTCACCAAAAACCGTCTTTTGATCGGCAGGATCGCGTAGGCCCCCGGCCGGGGCATGTAAATCTGACGCCTGTCTGGCACTGCTCCCACACGTCTCATGATGCCTCCCCCCTTTTTATTGCGGCGCAATGGCCCTACATGGTCGCGGTATGCCAAGCGACCGCCGGTAAGGAAACCCCTATGACAGATGCAACGAACCACGGCTGGGACGATACGGTCCTGCCCTTCCAACTTGATGCCTCGGACATCCGTGGCCGCGTGGCGCGGCTCGATACTGCGCTGGGCGGCGTTCTTTCGCAACACGACTACCCGCCACAGGTTGAGGCGTTGGTGGCGGAAATGGCCATCCTGACGGCACTGATCGGCCAAACGATCAAACTGCGCTGGAAGCTGTCGCTGCAAGTGCAGTCGAAAGGCCCGGTACGGATGATTGCCACCGACTATTATGGCCCCGACGACGATGGCCAGCCCGCGCGCATTCGGGCCTACGCAAGCTTTGACCGCGACCGTTTGACCGACGGCGCTCCTATCGACCAGATCGGCGAAGGCTATTTCGCGGTGATGATTGACCAAGGCGAAGGCATGATACCGTATCAGGGCATCGCGCCGTTGGTAGGTGGATCACTGTCCGCTGCAGCCGAGGGTTACTTTGCCCAGTCCGAGCAGTTGCCAACCCGGTTCCAGCTCAGCTTTGGCAAGTCGACGACGGCCGACAGCGATGAACACTGGCGAGCGGGCGGCATCATGCTCCAATCCATGCCCAAGGCGTCGCCATTTGCCGCTTCGGGCGAAGGGTCTGGCGAAGTGCTGCGCGCGGATGATCTGCTTGCCGATGATGATGCCGAAAACTGGAACCGCGTGAACATCCTTCTCGACACTGTCGATGATCTTGAACTGATCGGTCCCTCGCTGGAGCCGTCGGAGGTGTTGCTGCGGCTGTTTCACGAAGAAAGACCGCGTGTCTTTGAGAAACAGCGCGTGCATTTCGGCTGCACCTGTTCCGAGGACCGTGTCCGCCAAAGTCTGTCGATCTATTCGGCCCGTGACATCGAAAAGATGACGACCGAAGACGGGCGTGTGACCGCAGATTGCCAGTTCTGCGGCGCGCATTATGATCTCGACCCCAAGTCCGTCGGATTTGGCGAGGAAACGCCAAAAGGTGCGTGAACGGCTTGACCATTACCGCGCGGCGCTGGCGCGGGCCGGTAGCGCGTCGTCGGATTTTGATCTGAACCCCGATGTGGTCTTGCCGCCAAACCGCAAGTTGCGCCCCGCGGGCGTCCTGATCGGGTTGATCGAACACGACGGGGATCTTTCGGTGCTGCTGACCAAACGGTCGGCGGCGTTGAAACATCACCCCGGGCAGATCGCCTTTCCGGGGGGCAAGCAGGATCCCGACGACGCCGACGTCACCGCCACGGCATTGCGTGAAGCGCACGAAGAAATCGGCTTGCCGCCCGCGATGGTCGAGGTGCTGGGCGTCTTGCCGGCGCATGAAACCGTGACGGGTTTCACCGTGACGCCAACGATTGGCTACATCGACGCGCCGTTCAAGGTTCTCCCGGAACCCGGTGAGGTCGCCGAAGTCTTTACGGTGCCATTGTCACACCTACTGGACCCTGCGAATTATAATGTGCAATCGCGGCGCTGGCGGGGTCAGCGGCGGCATTATTTTACGGTTCCTTACGGCCCCTATTACATCTGGGGTGCAACTGCGCGTATGTTGCGGGCATGGACCGAAACACTCCAACACTAACCGCGCAAAACGCGCCCTGGTTGACCGATCGCAACACCCGCGCTGTTTGCGATGCCCTGTTGGCAAAGGGGTATGAGGTCTACTTCGTCGGGGGATGCGTGCGCAACGCGCTTTTGGGCGAACCGGTCAGCGACATTGATATTTCCACAAACGCGCACCCCGATAAGGTCATGAAGGCCTGCGAAGACGCAGGTTTGAAAACCTCGCCCACCGGGATTGGCCATGGCACGGTCACAGTGATCGTGCGGGCCATCGGGTTTGAGGTGACCACCTTTCGTCGCGATGTCGCCACAGATGGACGGCGCGCGGTTGTCGCCTTTGCGACCGATATCGCGGATGACGCACGCCGTCGGGATTTCACGATGAACGCGATATACGCGACCCCAGAAGGACAGATCGTCGATCCGTTAAACGGGCTTGGTGACTTACGCGCCCGCAGGCTGCGGTTCATCGAGGATGCAGCGACCCGTATCCGCGAAGACTATCTGCGGACCCTGCGTTATTTCCGGTTTCACGCGTGGTACGGCAATCCCGATCAGGGATTGGATACAGAGGCGCTATCTGCCATTTCGGCCAATCTGGCCGGGTTAGAGACGTTATCTGCAGAACGGGTCGGAACCGAATTCCGCAAACTGTTGCTGGCAGATGATCCCGCGCCGGCGCTGGGCGCCATGATGCAAACCGGTGTCTTGACCGTTCTGCTGCCCGGGGCGGACGCCCGCCAGATCGGTCTGCTTGTGCACCTCGAAAGCCTTGCCGGACTGGACCGGAACTGGATCACGCTTCTTGTGGCGCTGGGTGGTGAAGGTGTTGCCGACAGGTTGCGGCTCAGCAAAGCGCAAAGGCGCGATTATGCGTTGATCCGGGATGCAGCCTTTGACGGTCCGGGTCTGCCGGAAGTTGCCTACAGGCACGGCTACGATATCGCAGCGCAAGCGTGTCTGTTGCAGGCGGTTTTGGCAGAAACGCCGGTCGATCCGAACCGTCTCGCCCATCTTTCAAGTGCGGCTGCTGCAGAGTTTCCTGTCGCGTCCCGGGACGTCGCAGACCACTACGAAGGGCGGGCGTTGGGGGCGCGGCTGGAACTGATGAAATCGGCATGGATCAAGTCGGATTTTAAGCTGACCAGGGACGAGTTGCTGGCGCTTCCGGACAAGGCCTGAGAGGCCGATAGCCATTTCAGCCCCCGAAGGGATATAAGGACGCCAGACTCAGCAAAGATGGCGCCAATGTTTCGTTTTTTCGAAAACCTGATCGATCCCTACGTGGCGTATCCCAAACAGGATAAGCCGCCGCAAAGACTGTGGCCGTTCTTCGTTGACCTGAGCCAGCCGTTCAAACGCGTATTCGCATTGACCGCGCTGATGTCGATTGTCGTGGCGGCGATCGAGGTTGGTCTGATTTACTACATGGGCCGCATTGTCGATCTGTTGGAAGGCGGCCCCGCGCGGATGTGGGAAAGCCATGGCACCGAACTGATCGTGGTGGCGCTGTTTATCATTTTTCTGCGTCCCGCGATTCAGGCATTGGACGTGGCGCTGTTGAACAATACGATCATGCCCAATTTCGGGACGATGATCCGCTGGCGTGCACACCGTCAGGTGCTTCGGCAATCGGTGGGCTGGTTCGAAAACGATTTCGCGGGCCGCATCGCAAACCGGATCATGCAGACACCGCCCGCCGCGGGTGAAGTGGTATTTCAGGCATTCGATGCGATTTCGTTCTCGCTGGCCTATCTCATCGGCGCGGCCATCCTTCTGACCACCTCGGACGTGCGATTGCTGCTGCCACTGCTGATCTGGTTCGGCTTGTACCTCATCCTGATGGCTTGGGCGCTGCGCCGCATTGGTCCCGCGTCGCAGGCCGCCTCAGACGCCCGCTCCGCCGTGACGGGACGTGTTGTTGATGCCTATACCAACATCCATTCGGTCAAGATGTTTGCCCATCATGACCGCGAAGAAAACTACGCCAAAGAAGCCATCGAAGAAGCACGCCGCACGTTCCAGATAGAACAGCGCATTTTCACGGTGATGGACTTCTGGCTGGTGGCGCTCAACGGGCTGTTGATTGTCGGTGTCGTGGGGTGGGCACTGTCGCTGTGGCTTCAGGGGCAGGCCTCCGTCGGGACTGTCGCGGCTGCGGCCACGCTGACACTTCGACTCAATTCGATGACGGGCTGGATCATGTGGGCGCTGTCTGCATTTTTCCGCCAGCTCGGTGTGGTGGCCGAAGGTATGGAAACCATCTCGCAGCCCATCACCCTGATCGATGCGCCCGACGCCAAGCCGCTGGCGCTTACCGAAGGCAAAATAGAACTGCGGGCGCTGACGCATCACTACGGTCGCAGCAGCGGCGGTATCGAAGCGATCGATCTGACGATCCAGCCCGGTCAGAAGATCGGACTGGTCGGGCGGTCTGGTGCCGGCAAATCGACCCTGATCAAGCTGCTTTTGCGTTTCTACGACGCCGAGGCGGGACAAGTTGTGATTGACGGGCAGGACATTACCAAGGTCACGCAGGACAGCCTGCGCCGTCAGATCGGCATGGTGCAGCAAGATAGCGCCCTGCTGCACCGATCGGTGTTCGAGAACATCCTCTACGGCAAGCCCGACGCAACGCTCGCCGAGGTCGAAGCCGCCGCGAGACAGGCCGAAGCGCATGATTTCATCCTTGATCTGCAAGACCCCGAAGGCAATCAGGGTTATGGCGCGCGCGTTGGTGAGCGGGGGGTGAAGCTGTCGGGCGGCCAACGTCAGCGTATTACGCTGGCCCGTGTGATTCTCAAAGACGCGCCGATCCTGCTGTTGGACGAAGCGACGAGCGCGCTGGACAGCGAAGTGGAAGCCGCGATTCAGGAAACCCTGATGGACATGATGGAGGGCAAGACGGTCATCGCAATCGCCCACCGTCTGTCCACAATCGCACAGATGGACCGCATTCTGGTTCTCGAGGGCGGCAAAATTGTGGAAGACGGCAACCATGACGCGCTTTTGAGTGGGGGCGGCCTATATGCTCAGTTCTGGGCGCGCCAATCCGGCGGCTTCCTGCAGACCGATGAGAATGATGCGCATACCGAAGATCAGCGACTGGATTGATGCTTTTCGGGCGGCCGATGGCCCGCCGCCCGAAACCTTGGGCACATTTATGCGGTGGTGCCTGTCTGGGGCCTGGCCTGCACTGTGGCTCGCCGCCGCATTTTCTGCACTTGCCGGCGCGCTCGAAGCGGGCACTGCGCTTATCCTCGGTTGGGTTATCGATGCCACCGTCGCCAGCGGCCCCGACGGATTTTTCGATGCCTCCAATGTATGGATCATAACGGCAGCCCTGGTCTTTTTCCTGATCGCGCGGCCGCTCTTTTTCGGTCTGTCGGCTGCGTCGAATGCGATCATGGTGCAGCCGAATGTGAATCCTCTGGTGCTGTCGCGATTGCACCGCTGGTCCCTTGGCCAGAACGTCAGCTTTTTCGACAATGATTTCGCGGGCCGTATCGCGCAAAAGCAGATGCAGGCGGCCCGTGCGGTAACGGATGTAGCGTCGGAGGTGATCAACGTCGTTGCCTTTGCGCTGGCGTCATTGGTTGGCTCGGTACTGCTGCTCGCGTCGATCAACATTTGGGTGGCCGCGGGTCTTGCGGTCTGGCTTGTGGCGTATATCGCGCTGATCCGCTGGTTCATGCCGCGGGTTCGCAAGCGCAGCGCCGGTCGGGCGGGCGCGCGCGCGCTGGTGTCCGGTCAGGTTGTCGACACGATCACGAATATCAAAACCGTCAAGTTGTTCGCACACGCCGATCACGAAGACCGCGCCGCGCTGGGTGCGATGCAGATGTTCCGCGAGCGGGCGCTTGAATTCGGGTATCTTGCTGCCGGGTTCCGCTTTGCCTTGATGAGCCTTGCCGGCGTTCTTCCGGTTCTGCTGATCGGTGCGACCGTTTTGTTGTGGCAGCGCGGGGTGGCGACCGAAGGCGATATCGTGGCCGCAGGCGCAATTTCCATCCGTATCGCGCAAATGACCGGCTGGGTCAGCTTTACGCTGATGGCGATCTATTCAAACGTGGGCGAAATCGAGGACGGCATGCGCACGCTGACCCCGCGGGTGCGTCTTGAAAACAAAGCGGGCGCGGTGGCCTTGGATGCACAAAGGGGGCGGATCGAAATTGATGATCTGTGTTTCGCGTACGGGCGGCAAACCGGTGGCATAGACTGCATTTCGCTGGACATCGCGGCGGGCGAAAAGCTCGGTGTTGTCGGGGCTTCCGGTGCGGGTAAATCGACCTTGGTCGCTTTGCTCTTGCGGCTCTACGAGGCCGAGGCGGGCAGCATCCGGATTGACGGTCAGGACATTCGCGATGTCACGCAGGAAAGCCTGCGACAGGCCATCGCGATGGTCACGCAGGAAACAGCAATGTTCAACCGCTCCGCCCGCGAGAATATTCTTTACGGACGCCCCGACGCGACCGAAGAAGAGATGATCGCCGCCGCCAGACAGGCGGAGGCCCATGAATTTATCCTTGGTCTGGAGGATCATATGGGCCGCCGTGGCTATGACGCGCATCTGGGTGAACGGGGCGTCAAGCTGTCCGGCGGGCAACGCCAGCGGCTCGCCCTTGCCCGCGCCATCGTGAAGGATGCGCCCATTCTCATTCTGGATGAAGCCACAAGCGCGCTCGACAGCGAGGTTGAGGCGTCGATCCAGAACGCGCTTGAACGGGTAATGCAGGGCAAGACGGTCATGGCCATCGCGCACCGTCTGTCGACACTGCGTGAAATGGACCGCATCGTGGTGCTTGACGCAGGGCGGATTGCCGAAATCGGCACGCATGATGCGCTTTTGGCGCAGGGCGGTTTGTATGCGCGCTACTGGGATCGCCAGTCCGGTGGCTTTCTTGACGTCCGCGCGGCAGAATAGGGGCTGGCCGCAGGGCTGTTCGCGCAGTATGGCTGCGGCATGACACAATATACCATCGAACGTTTGGGCCTTTTTGGCGACGGTATTGCGGAGGGTCCGGTTTTCGCACCGATGACCCTGCCGGGTGAAGTCGTGACCGGCCAGCTGGACGGCAGCACGCTGCGGGACGTGAAAATAGTCACGCCGTCGGACATGCGTGTGTCGCCGCCCTGCCGCCATTTCAATGCCTGCGGGGGATGCAGTCTGCAACACGCGGCCGATCCCCTGGTCGCCAAATGGAAGACCGATGTCGTGGCTCAGGCCCTAGCCGCGCAGGGCGTCGTGACCAATATACGGCCCATCCTGACCTCACCGCCGAATTCGCGCAGGCGGGCCACCTTTGCCGCCAAGCGGACCAAGAAGGGCGCGATGGTCGGTTTTCACGGGCGTGGTTCCGATGTCTTGATCGAAACCCCCGATTGTCAGCTCGTCGCGCCCGAATTGCTTGCGGGTATGGATATTGCACGCGATCTGGCCGGGCTCGGGGCCAGCCGCAAGGCGGCGCTTGCCGTGACGGTCACAACGTCGCTGACGGGGCTGGATGTTCAGGTCGAGAACGGCAAACCGCTCGATGGTCCGCTGCGCCACGAATTGGCGAGCCTATGCGAAACCCGCCAGTTTGCGCGGCTTGCGTGGGGGGATGAGGTGATCGGAATGCGCGTGCCCCCGGTGCAGCAATTCGGGGCCGCACAGGTGGCACCGCCCCCCGGCGCGTTCTTGCAGGCGACACATCATGGTGAGGCGTCATTATTGGCGGCGGTGAAGGAAGCTGTCGGGGACGCAAAGCGGATCATCGATCTATTTGCGGGTTCGGGAACCTTCACATTGCCTCTGGCCGCGCAAGCCGAAGTTCATGCGGTCGAGGGCGCAGCGGACATGCTGGAGGCGATGGACAAGGGATGGCGGATGGCCAAAGGGCTCAAAACCGTCACCCATCAGGCCCGCGATCTGTTCAGGCGGCCGCTTTTGCCCGATGAATTCCGCAAGCACGATGCCGTTGTGATCGACCCCCCGCGTGCAGGCGCCGAGGCGCAGACGGTTGAGTTGGCCAAATCGGGAATTGCCCGCATCGCTTTCGTGTCCTGCAACCCCGTAACCTTCGCCCGCGACGCGAAAACTCTGGATGATGCAGGCTATGATCTGGTCTGGGTGCAGCCCGTTGACCAGTTCCGCTGGTCCCCGCATATCGAGCTTGCGGCGCAGTTTGTTGCACGGTGAAATCCATGTTGCACTGACACCGCAACGGGCCGCCGGTGCGTAAATGACGTCTTTTTGAAGAGACGAATTTGCGGTAAAAGCCTATCCCATAACAATGGTCCTAAATGGATAGTGACAGGCACATGAAACGCAGAAATATTCTCCTTGGTGGCGCAGCAGCGATGTCGTTGGGTGCCTGCGCCTCTTCTCCAAGCAAATTCAAACGCTACAACGGTCCCGAAGTGACCGGGATCGTCGTGAATAAATCCAGCCGTGAAATGTTCCTTCTGCACGAAGGCAAAGTGCTGGAAAGCTACGATGTCAAATTGGGATTCGCACCCGAAGGCCACAAGGAAACCGAAGGCGACGGGCGCACACCCGAAGGCGTGTACCGCATCAATCGGCGCAATCCCAACAGCCGCTTCCATTTGTCGCTGGGGATTTCATATCCGAACGCCGAGGATATCGCCAAGGCGCAAGCGTTGGGCAAGCCGCCCGGTGGCGACATTTTCATCCATGGGCAGAAAAACCCGCTACGCCGCGATAGGGGCGATTGGACGTGGGGATGTATTGCGGTCAGCAACAAGCAGATGGAAGACATCTACGCGATGGTGCGGGACGGCACGCCGATTGCGATCAATCCCTGAACGGAAGGTGCGCCGCAGCCTATGCGGCGGGCGCGCCACCACCCATGACCAGCGTCCACCAGATTTTGCCGTTGTTTTCCTGAAACCACGAGAATCCCATTTGACGCGCATCGGGTGCCATCAGGATGCGGCGGGTATCGGGCTGTGCCATCCACGCGCCCAATGTTTCGAGTTCGGTCTCGTAAGTCTCTGAAATCACTTCACCAACCAGCGCACCGTTGTAGCCGACGCGGTTGACCCGGTCGAGCGGTGAGGAGCCGTCGGACCCGAAATGCCATGGCCGGTTCTGCACCTGCATGTCGCGCGAATGTGTGGCCGCCGCGGCGGTGAGACGCGATTCCAGCTCCACCGGAGCAAGGCCCGCCGACCCGCGCAATGCGTTGACGGAATCAAGCATCCGGAACTGGATTTCGCTCGTGTCACCTGCACCGATACGGTAGGCGCGCGGGATCGGTTTGCCATCGGCGCCGATTGTAGGTCCGGCGGGCGTGCACGCCGAAAGGGCAATGGCGCCTGCTACCAGAATACTCAAAACTCGGATCATCTAACCGCTCCAAAATATCACGCGTTGGCCTGCCTTACATGCTGTGATGCAACAGTTCAAATGCACATCGGTGTGAACTGGCGGCGTCACGCCGGTTTGATTTGAAAACGTGGCTTCACGGCCATATAAGCCCCCCAGCAGTTCGCATAACCGGAGACATCCAATGTCCAAGTTCAACATGAAGAATACAAGCCGCCGCAGCTTTCTTGCCGGCAGCGCCGCGATGATTGCGGCCCCCGCAATCGCCCAGAGCACATCCACCGTCAACAGCCAGGCCACGACCGAAAACGAGCGTGACCTGAGTGAGGTGGTGCGCCGCAATATTTCCAGCTTCCGCACGCTCGACTGGCGGCCCTACTTCGACAGCACACGCAATGGCGCGATCCTCGTCGATATCGACAGCCGCGCGGTGCACTACTGGTCCGAGGATCAAAGCATCTACAAGTTGTATCCCTCCAGCGTGCCCTTGACCCAGGAACTGACACGCCGCGGCCGCACGCAGGTGGTTCGCAAGGTCGAGGGGCCAAGCTGGCGGCCAACGCCATCGATGCTCAAGCGCAACCCCGAATGGCCCCCCTATATCGGCCCCGGTCCGGACAACCCATTGGGGACGCACGCACTCTATCTCAGCTGGACGTATTACCGAATCCACGGCACGCACGACACGCGCAAAATTGGTCGTCGGTCCTCCAACGGGTGCATCGGTCTGTACAACGAACACATCGCAGAGTTGTTTGCGCAGGCCAAAGTCGGCACCCAAGTGTTGCTAATTTGACGATATCTGCCGCTTAGTTACCTTAGGGATGTTCTAGCAGGTTCACATCCGTGGCCATTTCCTGTTTAGACAAACTACGAGGTAAGTCTGATTTCGTGTGGTTCTGAGAAATTCTGCACGTCTTTTCTGGAGGATATACTTATGAAAAAACTCGTTCTCGCTGCTGCTCTGACAGCTGCTGCTTCCGCTGCTTCCGCCGGTTCCTTGGCTGACCCAGTAATCGAAGCACCCGTCATCGTTGAAGAAGCAACAAGCTCTTCCGGTGGCATTATCGTTCCACTGCTGCTGCTGGTACTGGTTGCAGCTGCTATTGCTGACTAATCGTCAGTAGTTGAACACAGAAAAAGGCGGCGCACCCTGCGCCGCCTTTTTCGCTTTCCAGGTCAGGCGTCTGACGGCCGTCAGACCCACCCCATCAGATTTTCCTTGATGACATTCGACAGCGCCTCGATGTGGGCATCGTCGTCGTTGAGGCAGGGGATATAGGTGAAGTGTTCGCCACCGGCCTCTTCAAAGCTCTCGAAAATCTCTTCGTTGATTTCTTCAAGTGTCTCGATGCAATCGGCCGAAAATGCAGGCGCACAGACGGCGATGTTTTTCTTTCCGTCTTCCTCCGCAAGCCGCGCGACCTCTTCGACCGTATAGGGCTTGAGCCATTCTTCGGGGCCGAATTTGGACTGGAAGGTCGTGGTGATTTCGGTGTCGTCCCAGCCCAGCCGCTCTTTCAGCAGCCGCGTTGTTTTCTGACACTGGCAATGATAGGGATCACCCTCCATCAGATAGCGTTTCGGCACGCCATGATAGGAACACACGAGGATATCGGGCCGCGTTTCAAGCTCCGCGTATTTTGCCTCGATCGATTTGGCCAGCGCGTCGATATAATCGGGGCGGTCGAAATATGGCTGTACGGTGCGGGCCGCCGGTTGCCACTTTTCTTTCCCCAAAGCGTCGAAAAATTTGTCGCAGGCCGTGGCTGACGTTGCACCGGCGTAATGGGGATAGAGCGGGAAAAACAGGATCTTCTGGCACCCCGCCTCCACCAGCTTGCGCACTTTGCTGGGCGTCGACGGATTGCCGTAGCGCATGCAGAAATCGACCATGACCTCGCCGCCGTAGGTCTTTTCCATCTCGGCCGCGACCTTGGCGGTTTGTGCCTTGGTGATCGTCATCAAAGGGCTCTCGCCTTCTTCCTCGTTCCAGATCGACTTATATGCTGCACCCGAGGTGAAGGGACGTTTGGTCAGAATGATCAGCTGCAGCAACGGCTGCCAGAGCCACGGGCTGTAGTCGATCACGCGTCTGTCGGAGAGAAACTCGCCCAGATAGCGCCGCATCGACCAGTAGTCGTAGTTGTCGGGCGTACCAAGGTTGCCCAGCAAAACTCCGATCTTGGGTTTTTTCACCGGTGGGTGGTCGGGATCAGCGTGGATGGGGCGAGCTTCGGTCATTGTCATTCCTATAGGGCGTGCGCCTGACATAGATAGTTTAGCGCGGGCGTCAATCCGGCAGGGGGCGCTCTGGTGTCGCAAGGGCATCCGCGAGCCGCTGTTGCGCGGAGCCGGGGCGCAGCGGTTTGGGTTGCGAGGCGTCCGGCGCCCAGCCCGTGAGCACCTGCAGTTCAAAGCTGGCGGCGATTCTGCCCGAGGGCGCGGAGAAGTGTTTTGCGTAAAGCGCCTGCGCCCGGTCGAATACCGCGCGGCGGGTCGGCGTGCGCAGCCGCGTGCTCAGGGCATTGGTTTCGCCCATGGCCCGCAGGTCATGCATCAGATGCCAGATGTCGCGGTATTCGACAGTCATCACCGCCGTATCCGCCACCGGCAGCGCAAAACCCGCCCGCTGCAGCAATCCGCCCAG
Source organism: Sulfitobacter sp. S190 (assembly GCF_025141935.1). NCBI lineage: Bacteria > Pseudomonadati > Pseudomonadota > Alphaproteobacteria > Rhodobacterales > Roseobacteraceae > Sulfitobacter > Sulfitobacter sp. S190. The sequence continues at coordinate 83,487 of NZ_CP081120.1, forward strand.
ATCACGCAGTTCGGGCATGGGCGCAATACGCGGAGACAATCCGCCGGTTACGGCGACCTCGGCTTCTGCCAGACACCGGCGCAATTCCTGCAAGGTGTCGCCGCCAAGGCTCGCCGCGATGAACAGACCATCCGCCCTGAGCGCACGTCTGCATTGGATCAATTGGCCGACAGGGTCATTGGACCAGTGCAGACCCAACATATGCAGCACAAGGTCGTGTGCGCCGGGTTCCAGATCCAGCGTGTCGGTGTCCCGCAAAACCTGCGCCTCCGGGAATTGCCCGGACCAGAAGGCTTCGAAACCCGTCACCACCGCCTTGGACGTAAACGTCCTGTTAACCATCTGCAGACGATCCTGCACTTCGTCCGCGGCAAGCTCGTGCAGGAACAAACCGCTTTGCGTGGCGCGGGCGCGGTGCAGCGCCAGCGCGCGGGTGTCGGTAATCTCATTGGTCATGGGGGGCTACATAGAGTGGCACTGGGAGGACTTCAAACGGCGCTGTCGCTGATCTATCCGCCGCGCTGCCTGACGTGTGGCGACATGGTCGAAAGCGATTTCGGGCTCTGTGGCGGCTGCTGGCGCGATACCGCCTTTGTCGGCGGGCTGGTCTGTGACGCGTGCGGTGTGCCGCTTCAGGCCGGCGGGCAAACGGGCATCCAACACTGCGACACCTGCCTGGGGTCTGCTCCTCCTTGGACACGCGGACGCGCCGCCATGATCTACCGCGATACAGGTCGCAAAATGGTCTTGGCGCTCAAGCATGGCGATCGTCACGAAATCGCACGGCCCGCTGCGAAATGGATGGCGCACGCCGCGGCGGATATTCTGACCCTGGATACGCTTATCGCGCCGATCCCGTTGCACTGGACGCGTCTGGTGAAACGGCGGTTCAACCAATCGGCGCTGCTGTCAAAGGAGCTTTCGCGTATTTCGGGCCTGCCGTGGTGCCCGGATCTGCTGGAGCGGCATCGCAAGACGGTATCGCTCGAGGGGCTGAACTGGACCGAACGTCACGAAACGGTACAGAACGCCATGCGGGTCCACCGCAAACGCCGCCACAGATTGATCGGGCGACCGGTGCTTTTGGTCGATGACGTGATGACCACGGGGGCGACGCTGGGCGCCGCGACACGCGCCTGTCTTGCCGCCGGGTCGGGGCCGGTATGCGTACTGACCCTAGCAAGAGTGACCAAAGACACCTAAATCCTGTTGCAACCATTCGTGACAAGGAAACAGACCATGAAACCCGTCGAAATCTACACCTCGCCGCTGTGCGGCTTTTGCCACGCGGCCAAACGCCTGTTGAACCAGAAGGGCGTCAACTTTGCCGAAGTGGACGTGCTCGCCAATCCTGACCGCAAACCGGAGATGATCCAGCGGGCGAACGGCGGTCGAACCGTTCCGCAGATTTTCGTGGGCGAGACCCATGTGGGCGGTTGCGATGACCTTTTTGCGCTGGAAAAAGCGGGCAAGCTTGACGCGCTGTTGGCCGCATGATGCGCGCGGGTCTGCTGCAACTTAACGTCAGCGATGACCCGCGGCAGAACCTGCCGGTCACCTTGGATTACTTGGCCGAGGCCGCCGCGCAGGGTGCGCAGATGGTGTTTACGCCCGAGGTCACCAACTGCGTGTCGCTCAGCAGAGCCCGACAGCGCACCGTATTGCAGGATGAGGCCGATGATCCGACGCTCGCTGCCCTGCGCGAGGCCGCCGCGACACATGGGATATGGCTTTCGATCGGCTCACTTGGGCTGCAGACAGGCGACCCGGACGGGCGTTTTGCCAACCGGTCTTTCGTGATTGATCCTTCTGGCGAAATCACCGCCCGCTACGACAAGATACATATGTTTGACGTTCAGGTGACCGAAACGGAAACCTTCCGGGAATCGGAAGGGTACAGGCCGGGGTCCACCGCCGTCTGTGCCGACACGCCCTTCGGTCGGTTTGGTCTGAGCATTTGCTACGACGTGCGTTTTCCGCAGCTTTATCAGGCGTTGGCCGACAACGGTGCCGAAATCCTGACCGTGCCTGCCGCGTTTTCGCCGGTCACGGGGGCCGCACATTGGCACAGCCTGCTGCGGGCGCGGGCCATTGAAACGGGGTGTTTTGTTGTGGCGGCGGCGCAAACCGGCGAACATGACAGCGCGGACGGCAAGACCCGCCGCACCTTTGGCCACTCGCTTGTCGTTGGCCCATGGGGAGACGTGATTCTGGACGCGGGCGATGCGCCCGGCGTATATCTGTGCGACATGTACTTGCAGCAGGTCGCCGACGCGCGGCGCCGGGTGCCCAGCATGACGCACAAAAGGCGATTCGACGGACCGTAATGGCAGACGACAAGAACACGTTGGCGATACTCCTGTTCAGCGAGATTTTGGGCACCGACCAGATCTTGCGCAACAGGCTTGCCAAGGTTTTGCCGAAGGGAATGGAGCTGTCACATTTCTCCGTTCTCAATCACCTTGCCTGGCGCGAGGTCGAACGCACCCCCGCGCAACTGGCGGAAACCTTTCATGTGACGCGCGGCGCGATGAGCAATACCCTGAGCAAACTCGAATGGGCGGGCTATATCCACATGCGGCCCGATTGGGATGACGCGCGGCGCAAACTGATCACGATCAGCCCCTCCGGTCGCAAGGCGCGCGACGCGGCGCTGAGCCTGATCACGCCGATGATTTCCCAGGTCGCCGATGAGTTGGGCGAAGACAAGGTCCGCGCCGTTATTCCGACCTTGCGCGAACTGCGCCGCAAAATGACCTGAAGCCGGTCACGTCTGTTGTGGCTTAAGGCTCGCGGTGACGTAGTTCACACTCAGATCCTTGTCTGAGATGGACCAGCTCCACAGCAGCGGATTAAACACGAAACCCTTTCGGTCCACCGGGTCCAGACCTGCCTTGCGCAGCAGGTCGAACAATTCGTCGGGTGTGATGAATTTTGACCACTCATGCGTTCCTTTGGGCAGCCAGCGCATCACGTGTTCCGCGCCCACGATCGCCATCATATAGCTTTTGGGATTGCGGTTGAGCGTGGAGCAGATGTGCAGCCCGCCCGGTTTGAGCAGTTTGCGGCAGGCCGTGAGATAGCTGATCGGAGAGGCCACGTGCTCGACCACCTCCATGTTGATGACGACATCGAATTGCTCGCCCGCGTCGGCCAGATCTTCGGCTGTGGTATGGCGATAGTCGATGGTCAGCCCCGATTGCTCTGCGTGGATCCGTGCGACCGGAATGTTGCCTGCCGCAGCGTCTGCGCCCACCACGGTCGCGCCCAGACGCGCCATCGGTTCAGACAGCAATCCGCCGCCGCACCCGATATCGAGAATGCGCAACCCCTCGAAGGGGTCCTTGGTCTTCAGGTCGCGGTCAAATTCTCCGGCGATCTGGTTTGTGATGTAATCCAGACGGCACGGATTGAGCATGTGCAACGGTTTGAATTTGCCTGTCGGGTCCCACCATTCCGCGGCCATGGCTTCGAATTTCGCGATTTCGGAGGGATCAACTGTGGTATCCTGCGCTTGCATTCCGTGTGTCCTATGCTCAAGGTCATGTCTCAACTCATATAGGCCCGTAATGGATAAATTTCCCGATCAAAAGCGCGCAGTGCAGTATCTGTACCCGCCTCTCGATCCGTACGACCGGCGGATGCTGGCAGTCGGGGATGGCCATGAAGTGTATCTGGAGCAATGCGGCAATCCCAACGGCACGCCTGTTGTGGTGCTGCACGGGGGCCCCGGCGGAGGCTGCAGCCCGTCGATGCGGCGCTATTTCGATCCGGAGAAATTCCGCATTATCCTGTTTGACCAACGGGGGTGCGGACGCTCCAAGCCGCATGCGTCGGTGAGCAACAATACGACCTGGCATCTGGTTGCGGACATCGAGCTGATTCGCGAAACGCTTGGCATCGACCGTTGGGTGGTTTTCGGTGGCAGCTGGGGTGCGACACTTTCGCTAATCTATGCGCAGACGCATCCCGCCGCGGTGAGCCATCTGGTGCTGCGCGGCGTGTTCCTGATGACCCAGTCCGAGCTGGATTGGTTCTACGGTGGCGGTGCGGGCAAATTCTGGCCCGAGGTCTGGTCGCGGTTCACCGCGCTGGTGCCCGAAGACGAGCGGGGCGATTATATTCAGGCCTATCACCGCAGGCTGTTTTCGGACGACCTGTCGTTGCAAACGCGCTTTGCACGGGCGTGGTCGGGCTGGGAAAACGCACTGGCATCGATCCATTCTGCAGGGCAGATGATCGAGGGCCCGGGCGAATACGCGCGGGCATTCGCGCGGCTCGAGAACCACTATTTCATCAATGCGGGTTTTCTGGAGTACGACGGTCAGATCCTCGACCAGATGGACCGCATCGCCGATATCCCAGGTGTGATCGTGCAGGGGCGCTATGACATGATCTGTCCGCCGACCAGTGCCTATGCCATCGCGAAGGTCTGGCCTAAGGCGGAATTGAAGATGGTGCGCAACGCGGGCCACGCGCTGAGCGAGCCGGGCATCAGCGCAGAGCTGGTGCGCGCGATGGACAGGATTGCGCCATGACGCGGCGGGGCCCCATGGACCGGCGGGCGTTGTTCGCCAGCGGTGCGGCGGCCGCACTTTTGGCGGCGACGGGCATCAGCGCGGGGCCATTGCCACAGCGCGGCGGCCAGTTGCGGCTGGCGCTTTCGGGCGCGGCGCGCAGTGACGACTGGATCAGCGGTGACGGGCTTTTCATGCAGGTCGCGCGGCAGGGGCTGGTCTTCGAGACACTGACCGAAGTGGCTGCGGACGGCACCTTGCGGGCGGAGCTTGCAACGGGGTGGACAGCATCGCCGGACGCGCGCGAATGGCGGTTCGATTTGCGCGAGGATGCGGTTTTTCACGACGGTACGCCGATGACCGCGCAGGACGTCGCCGCGAGTTTGAGCGCCTGTCACACAGTGTACACCGGGTGTGCACACAGTGTGCACATCACGTGCGACACCCCCGATCCGAGCCTGCCGTTCAAATTGGCCGATGTTGCGCATGTGATCCGGCCCGCCCATGCGCCCGACGCAGGCATCGGCACAGGCCTTTATGCGGTGGAGCGGTTCCGGCCCGGCCAGCAGTTGATCACGCGGCGGGTTGCGCGGCACCACAAGGACGGACGGGCGGGATGGTTCGACCGGGTGGAGCTGGTGTCGATCCCGTCGGCGGAGGTCCGTGCGCAGGCCATCGCGGAATACATGGTCGATGCCGCCGATCTGGAAGACACGCGCGCCTTGCAGGCGTTCGACGACATCGCGGTGATGCCGGGGCAGGCCGTTTCGCGCGGTATTGCAACGCCTCTGGTTCTGTCGGAGGCGCGACCGCTCGACAATCTGCGCGCGCCACAGCGGTGGTGGGTCGTCTGAGGCCCCTTGATGTTTGGCGACAGGGGGCGTATATGCCCCTTAACAGCGGCGCGTTCGGGTCCAAACCAAACGCCCACCGGAATTCTTAACGGGCCGCGCGCCCGTTTTTTTGTGCCTAAACACAAGTGAGCCAATGACCAACGATCTGATTGCAAAAGCCGCCATCGACCAGCGCCTGGCCGAGATCATCACACCGGTGATCGAGGACATGGGGTTCGAGTTGGTGCGCGTGCGTCTGATGTCGGGTAAGTCCACGACCTTGCAGGTCATGGCCGACCGTCCCGACGGCGGCATCGAAGTGGACGACTGCGCACAGATCAGCACCGCGATCGGTGCCGTTCTGGATGTGGAAGACCCCATTCTGGATGAATACGCGCTGGAAGTGTCCAGCCCCGGTATCGACCGGCCCCTGACCCGCCTGAAGGATTTCGAGGCGTTCGAGGGGTATGAGGCCAAGATCGAGACGGCCGACATGATCGACGGCCGCCGCCGTTTCAAGGGCGAGCTGGCGGGGGTCGAGGGCGACGAGGTTCTGATCAATCTCGACGAGGGCACCGTGGGTTTGAAATTCGACTGGCTGTCGGATGCCAAGCTGGTGCTGACGGACGAGCTGATCACGGAAATGCTGCGCCAGCGCAAAGCGTCGGGCGCGATCGATGAAGACAACTTTGACGAACTACAGACCGAAGACGGATCTGATGAGGGAGAAGACTAATGGCCATTACATCTGCAAACCAGCTTGAGCTTTTGCAAACCGCCGAGGCCGTGGCCCGCGAAAAAATGATCGACCCCGGTCTGGTGGTCGAGGCGATGGAAGAATCGCTCGCCCGTGCGGCCAAGTCCCGCTATGGCGCGGAAATGGACATCCGCGTTCACATCGACCGCAAGACAGGCCGCGCCACTTTCACCCGCGTGCGCACCGTTGTCGAAGAGGACGAGCTGGAAAACTATCAGGCCGAGTTCACCGTCGAGCAGGCCAAGCAGTACATGGATGCGCCCGAAGTCGGTCAGGAGTTTGTCGAGGAAGTGCCGCCGGTCGAAATGGGCCGGATCGCGGCGCAATCGGCCAAGCAGGTGATCCTGCAAAAGGTCCGCGAAGCCGAGCGCGACAAGCAGTACGAAGAATTCAAGGACCGTATCGGCACCATCATCAACTGTGTGGTCAAGCGCGAGGAATACGGCAACGTCATCGTCGACATGAACCCCGGTGAGGGCATCCTGCGCCGCAACGAGAAGATCGGCCGCGAAAGCTATCGCCCGAATGACCGTATCCGCGTCTTCATCAAGGACGTGCGCCGCGAACAGCGTGGTCCGCAGATTTTCCTGTCGCGCACGGCGCCGGAGTTCATGGCCGAGTTGTTCAAGATGGAAGTGCCCGAAATCTATGACGGCATCATCGATATCAAGGCGGTGGCCCGTGACCCCGGTTCGCGTGCCAAGATTGCCGTGATATCGTATGACAATTCCATCGACCCCGTCGGTGCCTGCGTGGGTATGCGCGGCAGCCGGGTTCAGGCCGTCGTCAACGAATTGCAGGGTGAAAAGATCGACATCATCCCGTGGAACGAAGACCAGCCCACGTTCCTTGTGAACGCGTTGCAGCCCGCCGAGGTGAGCAAGGTGGTTCTGGACGAGGAAGCGGGCAAGATCGAGGTTGTCGTGCCCGAAGAGCAGCTGTCGCTGGCCATTGGCCGCCGGGGCCAGAACGTGCGTCTGGCGTCCCAGCTGACGGCGCTCGACATCGACATCATGACCGAGGAGCAGGAAAGCGCCCGCCGTCAGGCCGAGTTCGAGCAGCGCACCAAACTGTTCATGGAAACGCTGGATCTGGACGAGTTCTTTGCCCAGCTTCTGGTGTCCGAAGGGTTCACCAACCTCGAAGAGGTCGCCTATGTCGAGGTGGACGAGCTGCTGGTGATCGACGGTGTTGACGAAGACACTGCCGGTGAGTTGCAGGCCCGTGCCCGTGACGTGCTGGAGGCGCAGGCCAAGGCGGCGCTGGAAGCGGCGCGTGCGCTGGGCGTCGAGGACAGCCTCATTGAATTCGACGGTCTGACACCCCAGATGATCGAGGCGCTGGCCAAGGACGACGTCAAGACGCTGGAAGACTTTGCAACCTGTGCCGACTGGGAACTGGCCGGTGGCTGGACCACTGTCAACGGCGAGCGCGTCAAGGACGATGGCACTTTGGAGCCGTTTGAGGTAAGCTTGGAAGAGGCGCAGCATCTGATCATGACGGCCCGTGTGCTGTTGGGTTGGGTGGATCCCGCCGAGCTGGAAGCGCAAGCCGCGGACGACGAAGATGTCGACGCAGACGAGGAGGCCGAGGCCTGATCGCAGGCCTCGGAGGTCTGGCATGGGTCGCGGTGGTGTCTCAAAAGAGCGCGAAGATGGCGCAGAACGCAAATGTCTTGCCACGGGAGAGGTGCAGCCGAAAGACGGGCTGATCCGTTTCGTGGTGGGCCCCGAGGCGCAGGTTGTTCCCGATATCTTGGGCAAGCTGCCCGGTCGGGGGATGTATGTTGCCGCCGACCGCGATGCGATCGCGCTGGCGGTGAAGAAAGGACTGTTTTCACGGGGGGCCAAGCAACCCGTGAAGGCGCCCGACGATCTGGCAGAAGAGGTCGAGCGCCAGCTTGCCCGCCGGGTTGTCGATCTGATTTCGATGCAGCGCAAGGCGGGCAAGGCTGTTGCCGGCTATGAAAAGGTCAAAAGCTGGCTGCAAACCGAAGAGGCCGAAGTGCTGATCCAGGCTGTGGATGGATCGGGGCGCGGCAAATCGAAACTGAGCACGCCGCATTACGGTCATTATATTGGCTGTTTAACGGCGGATGAATTGGGTTTGGCATTCGGACGCCAAACTGTGATACATGGCGCGCTCGCCTCTGGTGGACTCACGCAACGTGTAGTAGACGAAGCCAAAAGATTGAACGGCGTACGCAAAAACGAGACTGGCAAGGGCCAGTCGAAAGGATAGACGAGCTTCATGAGCGATAATGACGGCAAGAAAACATTGGGTCTGCGCGGCGCACCGTCGCGTCCGGGGAACGTAAAGCAAAGCTTTAGCCACGGACGGACCAAGAATGTCGTGGTCGAAACCAAGCGCAAGCGTGTTGTGGTGCCCAAACCCGGCGGGCAGAAACCGACCGGCCCCGGCGCGGGCCCTGTTGGCGATCCCTCCAAGCGGCCTGCGGGCATTACCGACGCCGAAATGGAGCGTCGCCTGAAGGCTGTGCAGGCCGCGAAGGCGCGCGAAGTCGAAGAAACAGCGGCCCGAGCGGCACAGGAGAAAGCCCGCGCCGAAGAGCGTGAGCGTCGCCGTGCCGATCAGGAAGCCAAGGAACGTGCCGAGCGCGAGCGTGAAGAAGCGCTGAAGGCGAAAGCCGAGGAAGAGGCGCAAAAGGCCCGCGATGCGGAAGCAGCGGCCCAGGCCGCAGCAGCACCTGCACCGGCAGCGGCCCCCGCGGCGCGCACCCCGAGCAAGGCCGCCCCCGCGCAGACGCCCCGCAAGACGGAGCGTGACCGCGAGGACACCAACAAGAAGAACCGTGGCGACGACAGCCGCCGGTCCGGCAAGCTGACCGTGAATCAGGCGCTGCGTGGCGGCGAAGGGGGCCGTCAGCGGTCCATGGCGCAGATGAAGCGCAAGCAGGAACGTGCCCGTCAGAAAGCGATGGGTGGCAATGTCGACCGCGAAAAGGTTGTGCGTGATGTGCAGCTGCCGCCGGCGATTGTCGTGTCCGAGCTGGCCGCGCGTATGGCCGAAAAGACCGGTGCCGTCGTCAAGGCGCTGATGAACAGCGGCCTGATGGTGACACAGAACGAAACGATTGATGCCGATACTGCCGAGCTGATCATCGAAGAGTTCGGCCACAAGGTTGTCCGCGTATCGGACGCCGATGTGGAAGATGTGATCAAGGTGGAAGAGGACGACGAGGGCGATCTCAAGGGCCGCCCCCCTGTCATCACCATCATGGGTCACGTGGACCACGGCAAGACGTCGCTGCTGGATGCGATCCGCAACGCGAAGGTCGTTGCGGGCGAGGCCGGTGGCATCACGCAGCACATCGGTGCCTATCAGGTCAAAACTGACGGTGGCGCGGTTCTGTCGTTCCTCGACACGCCCGGCCACGCGGCGTTCACGTCGATGCGGTCACGCGGTGCGCAGGTCACGGATATCGTTGTGCTGGTTGTTGCTGCGGACGACGCGGTGATGCCCCAGACCATCGAGGCCATCAACCACGCCAAGGCGGCCGAAGTGCCGATGATTGTCGCCATCAACAAGATCGACCGCCCTGCGGCCGATCCTGACAAGGTGCGCACGGATCTGCTTCAGCACGAGGTCATCGTCGAGAAGATGTCCGGTGAAGTGCAGGATGTCGAAGTGTCCGCCGTGACAGGCCAGGGTCTGGACGAACTGCTCGAAGCTATCGCGCTTCAGGCGGAAATTCTGGAACTGAAAGCCAACCCCGACCGCGCCGCCGTGGGTGCCGTGATCGAGGCGCAGCTGGACGTGGGCCGTGGCCCCGTGGCGACGGTTCTGGTGCAGAACGGTACATTGCGTCAGGGCGATATCTTTGTTGTGGGCGAGCAGTACGGCAAGGTGCGTGCGCTGGTCGACGATCAGGGCAACCGCGTCAAGGAAGCCGGTCCTTCCGTTCCTGTCGAGGTTCTGGGCCTGAACGGCACACCCGAAGCGGGCGACGTTCTGAACGTGACATCGACCGAAGCGCAGGCCCGCGAGATCGCAGAATACCGCGAGAAAGCGGCCAAGGACAAACGGGCCGCCGCCGGTGCCGCCACCACGCTGGAACAGCTGATGGCGAATGCCAAGGCGGACGAAAACGTCAGCGAGCTGCCCATTCTGGTCAAAGCCGATGTGCAGGGGTCTGCCGAGGCCATCGTTCAGGCGATGGAGAAGATCGGCAACGACGAGGTGCGCGTGCGCGTCCTGCACTCCGGTGTGGGTGCGATCACCGAGACCGACGTGGGTCTGGCCGAAGCATCCGGTGCGCCGATCATGGGCTTCAACGTCCGTGCGAATGCCTCGGCCCGCAACACCGCCAACCAGAAGGGTGTCGAGATCCGCTATTACTCGGTCATCTATGATCTGGTGGACGACGTCAAAGCGGCGGCTTCGGGCTTGCTGAGCAACGAGATCAAGGAGAACTTCATTGGCTATGCCAATATCAAGGAGGTCTTCAAGGTTACGGGCGTTGGCAAGGTTGCCGGCTGTCTGGTCACCGAAGGCGTCGCCCGCCGGTCGGCAGGCGTACGTCTGCTGCGCGACAACGTGGTGATCCACGAAGGCACGCTCAAGACGCTCAAGCGCTTCAAGGACGAGGTGCCCGAGGTCCAGTCCGGTCAGGAATGTGGTATGGCGTTCGAGAACTACGACGACATCCGCCCCGACGACGTGATCGAGATTTTCGAGCGCGAGGAAGTGACCCGCACGCTCGACTGATCCGGGGTACGAGACAAAAATCAAGGGACGGTGCCACGGCGCCGTCCCTTTTTTGTCGGGCTATCGGGTGTTTTGGCTCAGAGCCAGTCGCGCAGGATCGGGATCAGCGGGATATCGGCGGCGGGCATCGGGTAGTCGCGCAGCGCGTTGGGCCGCACCCATTTGAGCGTTTGTCCTTCGCGGGCCTGCGGCGTGCCTTCCCATTTGCGGCAGGCAAACAGCGGCATCAGCAGGTGAAAATTATCGTAGGAATGGCTGGCAAAGGTCAGCGGCGCCAGGCACGATTCCCACGTGTCGATGCCCAGTTCTTCCTGAAGTTCCCGTATCAGGGCCGCTTCGGGAGTTTCATCGGCTTCGACCTTGCCACCGGGAAATTCCCACAGACCCGCCATTGATTTGCCTTCGGGGCGTTGCGCCAGCAGAACGCGCCCGTCTTTGTCGATCAGCGCCACGGCGGAGACGAGAACCATTTTCATGATCGGTAATCCGCGTTGATGGTGATGTACCCGTGGGTCAGATCGCAGGTCCAGACGGTGGCTTTGCCGGTGCCCATGCCGATGTCGACAGTGATGGTGATATCCTGCGCCTTCATCACGGCGGCGGCGTCCGCTTCGCTGTAGTCGGGGCTGCGCCAGCCGTTTTCGGCCACCGTCACATCGCCAAAGCGGATCGACAGCGTATCGCGGTCTGCCGCCGCGCCGGATTTGCCCACGGCCATGACGATCCGCCCCCAGTTGGGATCTTCCCCCGCGATGGCGGTTTTGACGAGCGGGGAGTTGGCGATGGACAGCGCGTGGATCTTCGCGTCCGTATCGGAGGCCGCGCCGGTCACGTTGATCTCGACGAATTTGGTCGCGCCCTCGCCGTCCTTGACCACCAGATGCGCAAGTTCGCGCATGACGCCGTGCAGCGCGTCCGCGAAGGCCGCGTTGCCCGTCACATCGACGCCGGATGCGCCGGTTGCTGCCACCAGAAGACTATCGGAGGTAGAGGTATCGCTGTCGACGGTGATGCAGTTGAACGTGTCGTCATTGGCGGCGCTTACGCAGGTTTGCAGGGCGCTTTGGTCGATCCGGGCATCGGTGAAGATGTAGACCAGCATCGTCGCCATATCGGGGGCGATCATGCCCGACCCCTTCGCGATCCCTGCGATAGAGACTGTTTTGCCGTCCAGCTTTATCTGTGTGCCGGCCCCCTTGGCGAAGGTATCGGTTGTCATGATGGCGTTTGCCGCGGCTTCGATCTGGTCGCCCCGCGCGTCTTTGGCCAGTTGCGCGAGGGTGGCGGTGATGCGGTCGTGCGGCAGGGGTTCGCCGATCACCCCGGTGGAGGAGGTGAATACCCGCGCTTCCGGGACTGCCGTGATATCGGCCGCGGCAGCGGTGATTGCGGCCACCGATGCGCGCCCGTTCTTGCCCGTAAAGGCGTTGGCATTGCCGGAATTGACGAGGATCGCGGCAGCAGCATCGGGTGCGCCGCCGAGCTTTTCCTGACAGTCCAGCACGGGGGCCGCGCGTGTGGCCGAGCGGGTGAATGCCCCGGCAATCACCGTGCCGGGGTCGAGCAGGGCCAGCATCACGTCCGTTCGCCCGCTGTATTTTACGCCCGCCGCGGCGGTTGCGAAGCGCACGCCGTCAATCTCGGGCAGCTGCGGGAATCCGGCGGGTGCCAGAGGTGAAACAGACGTGATGGTGGCCATTCAGCTGCGCCTTAGTCGAGCAGATCGAGCTGTTTGATGACGCTCGGGTCAATGCCCTCGGCACCGGAGCGGTCGATGTCGGCCTTGGCGGTCACGGCATCAATGGTTTCCTGAACGCGGGTCTGGCGGATCTGGAGCTCAAGCTCTTCGCGCACGGTGTCGAGCGCTGGCGCTTCCTTGACCCGCTTTTCGTTCAGCTTGACCACGTGCCAGCCGAATTGCGTCTGGACCGGATCGGACACGGCGCCGGGTTCAAGCGACACGGCGGCCTGTTCGAATTCGGGCACCATCGCGCCCTTGCCGAACCAGCCGAGCGAGCCGCCACCCGGTCCGGAGGGGCCGGTCGACTTTTCGCGCGCGAGTTCGGCGAAATCGGCGCCTTCGTCCAGTTGCGTCTTGATGGCGATGGCCTCTTCCTCGGTTTCGACGAGGATGTGGGACGCGTTGAATTCTTCTTCGGCGGGGGTGTTGCCGTACTGCGCTTCATAGGCCGCCTGTACTTCGGCGTCGTCCACCGCGTCGGCGAGCGATGCTTCGACGACTTCGCCCGCGGTCAGCGACCGGCGTTCGTTTTCAAGCTGCAACTCCACGCGCGTGGGCAGATCGCCATCGAACTGCTGGCTCAGCGCGGTTTGCTGGACAAGCTGGTCCAGAATGCCCTCGAACAGAACGTCATCCGGAAGCTGCTGGTACTGTTCGGGCAGGCTGGCGCGGGCGACAATCATGTGCCCGATGGTGATGTCCACACCGCCGACGGTGGCGATGACGGTGCTGGCGTCGGGCGTGGCGGTATCCTGCGCCAGCGCAGGCAAAGCAAGCGTCGCGACGAGGGCCGTTGTTGCCAGAAAAGTGAGGGGTTTTTGCATGGATTGTCCTATCATTCCGGCTGGTTTGGGCCGCTTACATTGACACGCTATTCTGCGGCCCTTACATCGCCTTAGAGCGCGTATGAACGTATACGCTGGCGCGGCTTGGGCCACCATTCTCACCTCTCTATCTATGGACTGGGTGTTTGCGGGGCAAGCATAACGCGCCAATCAAACGGATGATCGGCTGGAGAACGCATGCTGGGACTAGGAAATATCGCCAAGAAGGTTTTTGGCTCACCAAATGATCGCAAGATCAAGTCCGCCCGCCCGCTTGTCGAGCAGGTCAATGCGCTGGAGCCCGAGTTCGAAAAGCTGTCGGACGAGGGCATCAAGGACAAGACGGAAGAGTTTGCCAAACGCGCGCTGGAAGGCGAGGACCTGGACAAGCTGCTGCCGGAGGCTTTTGCCAACTGCCGCGAGGCCGCGCGCCGGACGCTGGGTCTGCGGGCGTTCGACACACAGCTGATGGGTGCGATTTTCCTGCATCAGGGCAATGTCGCCGAACAGAAAACCGGTGAGGGCAAGACCCTGACCGCCACCTTTGCCGCGTATCTGAACGCGCTGACGGGCAAGGGCGTGCACGTGGTTACGGTGAACGAGTATCTGGTGAAACGGGACGCCGAGTGGATGGGCAAGGTGTTTGCATCGCTGGGCCTGACGACCGGCTATATCTATCCCAACATGGCAGATGACGAAAAGCGCGCGGCCTATGCCTGCGACATCACCTATGCCACCAACAACGAGCTGGGCTTTGATTATCTGCGCGATAACATGAAGTCCGAGCTGAGCCAGATTTTCCAGAAGTACCACAACTTTGCCATCGTGGACGAAGTCGACAGCATCCTGATCGACGAAGCGCGTACGCCGCTGATCATCTCCGGCCCCTCCGAGGACCGCTCGGAGCTGTATGTGACGATTGATGCGGTGATCCCGTCGCTGCTGCCCGAGCATTACGAGCTGGACGAAAAGACGCGCAACGTGACGTTCACCGACGACGGTGTCGAATTCCTCGAAGACCAGCTGCGTGCCCGCGATCTGATCGGTGAAGGCATGACGCTTTATGATCCCGAGAGCACATCGATCGTGCACCACGTCAACCAGGGTCTGCGGGCCCACAAGCTGTTCGAACGTGACAAGGATTACATCGTGCGCGACGGCGATGTCGTGTTGATCGACGAATTCACCGGCCGCATGATGGCCGGTCGCCGTCTGTCGGACGGTCTGCATCAGGCGATCGAGGCCAAGGAAGGTGTCGACATCAAGCCCGAGAACATCACGCTGGCGTCGGTCACGTTCCAGAACTACTTCCGTCTGTACGACAAGCTGGCCGGTATGACCGGCACGGCGATGACCGAGGCCGAGGAATTCGCCCAGATCTACGGTCTGGGTGTGGTCGAGGTGCCGACGAATGTGCCGGTTGCCCGTCTGGACGAAGACGATGCCGTGTTCCGCACCGCCGCGGAGAAATACGCCGAGCTTGTCGAGAAAACCAAGGAAGCGCATGCCAAGGGCCAGCCCTGCCTGATCGGGACCACGTCGATCGAGAAGTCGGAAATGTTGAGCAAGATGCTGGATGCGGAGAACATTCCGCACAACGTTCTGAACGCGCGCCAACACGAACAGGAAGCGCAGATCGTCGGTGATGCGGGCAAGTTCGGGGCGGTCACGATCGCCACCAACATGGCCGGTCGCGGGACGGACATTCAGCTCGGCGGCAACGTCGAGATGAAGGTGCAGGACGCGCTTGCCGAAAATCCCGATGCGGATCCGGTGGCCATCCGCGAGCGGATCGAGGCGGAACACGCCGAAGAGAAGAAGAAGGTGCTGGAGGCCGGTGGTCTTTATGTCTTGGCGTCCGAACGGCACGAAAGCCGCCGGATCGACAACCAGCTGCGCGGCCGGTCGGGCCGTCAGGGTGACCCGGGCCGGTCCTCGTTCTTCCTGTCGCTCGAAGATGATCTGATGCGGATCTTCGGCTCCGAGCGGTTGGAAAAGGTGCTGACGACGCTGGGTCTCAAGGAGGGTGAGGCGATCATCCACCCGTGGGTCAACAAATCGCTCGAGCGCGCGCAGGCCAAGGTCGAGGGCCGCAACTTTGACATCCGCAAGCAGTTGCTGAAGTTCGACGACGTGATGAACGAGCAGCGCAAGGTGATCTTTGGCCAGCGCCGCGACATCATGGAGGCGACCGACCTGCAAGAGATCGCGCAGGACATGCGCCATCAGGTGATCGACGATCTGATCGACCAGTACATGCCCGCCAAGACCTACGCCGATCAGTGGGACACGCAGGGGTTCTATGCCGCCGTGCTGGAGCAGTTGGGCGTCGATGTGCCGGTGATCGACTGGTGCGAAGAGGACGGTGTCGACGACGAGGTCATCCGCGAGCGTCTGGTCGAGGCGACCGAAAAGTTGATGGCGGAAAAGACCGAGGCCTTTGGCCCCGAGAACATGCGCAACATCGAAAAGCAGCTGTTGTTGCAGACAATCGATGCCAAATGGCGCGAGCATCTGCTGACGCTGGAGCATCTGCGGTCGGTCGTGGGGTTCCGCGGCTATGCGCAGCGCGATCCGCTGAATGAATACAAGAACGAGTCGTTCCAGTTGTTCGAGGGGATGCTGGACAGTCTGCGCTCTGACGTGACGCAGAAGCTGTCGCGCATCAAGCCGATGACCGAAGAAGAGCAGCAGGCGATGGTGCAGCAGATGCTTGCCCAGCAGCGCGCCGCCCAGCAGGTGGCAGAGGGTGCCGCCGCCGCGCCCAAGACGCAGGCGCCCGCCGCGCCCACCGAAAACGCGATTGCCGGTTTTGACGAAAGCGATCCCGGCACGTGGGGCAATCCGGGCCGCAATGACACCTGCCCGTGCGGGTCGGGTGACAAGTTCAAGCATTGTCATGGCCGGTTGGCGTAAAGCCGCCGCGCCACGACATTGCCCCATTCCGGGCGTCGATGGGCCATGAAACGGCCCTCTTCATGAACGAAAACCGAACCAAGTCACTTTAAGTGAAGGGTTTGGGACATGCGCTATCGCAAGGAATTCGTTACGGCCGGCGGGACACTGGCCTGTGCAGCGGGCATTGGTTTTCTGATGCAAACGACCACGTCGCCCGACGCCACGACTGTGGCGCGGTCGCTGGACGTTTCGGAATCCGTGATGGAGGTACAGGACATCACGCTGACCTCTGCGGAGTTCGACACCGTCATCGACGCACCGATGGAAGAGGCCGAGGTTTTGCAGGTCGCCGCACCCGCAAGCCCTGTGCCGGTTGCCGTCGAAACAGAGGCGCCGGCTGCGCCCGTGATCGCGGATGAGACCGTGGCGGCAAGCGTCGCCACCCCCGAGCCGATGTGCGATATCACCGCAGCCGTACGCCCGATGGCCGCCGCGATGGTGAACCTGACGCTGGACGCGTCGTGTTTGCCGGATGAGCGGGTGATTGTGCACCACAGCGGTATGACATTCAGCGCGCTGACGTCGGAGACAGGGCGTTTCGATCTGACCGTGCCTGCGCTGGCCGAGGACGCCGTTTTCGTCATGGCGTTCAACAACGGTGAAGGGGCCGTGGCACAGACAAAGGTCGAGGAGTTGGCCGATTTTGACCGGATCGTTCTGCAGTGGAAA
This sequence comes from Sulfitobacter sp. S190, assembly GCF_025141935.1. Lineage (NCBI taxonomy): Bacteria > Pseudomonadati > Pseudomonadota > Alphaproteobacteria > Rhodobacterales > Roseobacteraceae > Sulfitobacter > Sulfitobacter sp. S190. The sequence continues at coordinate 100,514 of NZ_CP081120.1, forward strand.
GGCGAGACGGGATTTCAGCTTCACGCGCGTGAATTCGGGGCCGATTACGGCGATGCGGGCCACGTGTGGTCGGGCGCCAGCCGCGACATGTCGTATGCGGTGACCGGCGAAGGCGGATATCTGAGCGTGCTGGGCGACAGTACCTCGCCCGATGCGTTGATCGCGGAAGTCTATACCTATCCGTCGGGTACGGCGAGCAGCGCGGGCAAGATCGACCTGAGCGTCGAAACCGAGGTGATCGAGGCGAATTGCGGACTGGAGATCGAGGGCCAGACGATGCAGATGCAGGCCGGCGGCACGATCCGGTCGCGCGATCTGACGCTCGCGGTGCCGGATTGCGATGCAGCGGGCAACTTTCTGGTGTTGAATAATCTGTTCGAAGACCTGAAAGTCGCAAGCAACTAACGCAGCGCCTTGGGGTCACATGACACGATGGTTCAGTGCGGCGGTCTTCGCCGCACTTTCTTTTTTCAGCGGCGCGTCCGTTGCCGTGGCACAGGACGTCACGCTGACCTCTCGCGACAGCAAGGTCGAGTTGAGCGGCACCCTGTTGGGGTTTGACGGCGAATTCTATCGCCTGCAGACCGAATACGGCGAGCTGACAGTCGACGGGTCTGGCGTGATCTGCGATGGGCCGGGCTGCCCCAACCTGCAGAATTTTGTCGCCGAGCTGGATATTTCCGGGGCCGAGACGATGGGCGCGGTGCTGATGCCCGCGCTGCTTGAGGCTTTCGCACAAAAGAACGGGTATGACCTGTCGCGCGAGGGGGCGGAGGGCGCGTCGGATTTCGCGTTCCTGCTGCGGCGTGCCGATGATCAAAAGCTGGCCGCGCGGTTCTATTTCAGCGCTACCAACACCGATGAAGGGTTCGCGGATCTGCTGGCCGACGAGGCGGATATCGTCATGTCGCTGCGCGAGATACGTCCCGACGAGCGCAGCCGTGCACGTGAAGCGGGGCTGGGTGATCTGACGGGGCGGAACCGCAGTCGCGTGCTGGCGCTCGATGCGATTGTGCCGATCGTGGCGGCGGCCAATCCGGTCCGCAGCATTTCGCCGCTCCAGCTGGCGCGAATATTCGCAGGTCAGATCACGAACTGGCGGGATATCGGGGGTCCGGATGCGCCGATCGCCCTGCACCTGCCGAGCGATTCGTCGGGGCTGGGACAGGCGATTACCGATCAGGTGCTGGAACCTGCGGGGCTGAGTGTCTTTGACGCGGACGCGGTGCGCCACGACAGTTTCGGGGTGTTGGCGCAGGCGGTTGCAGCGGACACGCTGGCGATGGGGCTGACCAGCTATGCCGATCGGGGCGATACGCAGAGCCTGGCGCTTACGGGGGCGTGCGGTTTTTCGTTGGCAGCGTCCCGGCGCACGATCAAGACCGAGGATTATTCGCTGACCGCGCCGATGTTCCTGTATTTTCCGGCGCGGCGTTTGCCGCGGATTGCGCGGGAATTTCTGGCGTTCACCCGCGGCCCCGCGGCGCAGATCATCATTCGACGGGCCGGTTTCGTGGACCAAAGCCCGGAAGAATTAGCGGTCGAGCAGCAGGGCAACCGGTTTGCCAATGCGATTTCCGCCGCTGGTCAGGAGATCACGCTGGAAGAATTGCAGCGGATGACGGCGACACTGACGCCGATGGCGCGGTTGACCACGTCGTTCCGCTTCGAGGCGGGATCGATCCGGTTGGACGCGCAGTCGCGCTCCAATGTGCAGCAACTGGCGCGCGCGTTGGAAGTCGGGCGTTATGATGCGCGGCGGCTGTTGTTCGTGGGGTTCAGCGACGGCGACGGGGCGGCGATTGCCAACCGTGAAATCGCCCTGCGCCGGGCCGAGGCGGTACGGCGGGCGGTGGCGCAGGCGGCGGTGGCCGCGAACCTTGACCGTGTCGTTCTGGACGTCGATGCGTTTGGCGAAGCGATGCCGATGGCCTGTGATGATACGGCGTGGGGGCGGCAGACCAACCGTCGCGTCGAAGTCTGGGTGCGCTAGAGGTATCCCTCGGCGCGAAAGCTGAGTTCGCGTGATTTTCCGATAATCAGGTGGTCGTGCAGTGTAAGGCCGAGCGCCCCGCACGCGGCATTCACCTGATGCGTCATGTCGATATCGGATTGAGACGGCGTCGGGTCGCCCGAAGGGTGATTGTGCACGAGAATGAGAGCAGAGGCGTTGAGCTCAAGCGCGCGCTTGGCGACCTCGCGCGGGTAGACCGGCACGTGATCGACAGTGCCCTGGCCTTGATCCTCGTCACCGATCAGCGTGTTTTTCCGGTCAAGATAGAGCACACGAAACTGTTCGGTTTGCCGGTGAGACATCGTGGTATGGCAGTAGTCGAGCAACGCATCCCAACCCGACAGCACGTGTTTTTGCATGACCTTGGCGCGGGCCATACGGTGGGCCGCCGCCTCCACGATGCGCAGTTCGACAATGACGGCGTCGCCGACGCCCGACACTTCGCGCAGGCGCGACTCAGGGGCGGTGATGGCGCCGTTGAAATCGCCGAAAGCCTCTAGCAACGCATACGCCAGCGGTTTGACATCGCGGCGCGGGATGGCCCGAAAGAGGATCAGTTCGAGCAGTTCGTAATCGGGGACCGCCGCCGCACCCCCCGTCATGAATCGCGCCCGAAGACGGGCCCGGTGATCGCGTATGTAGGAGGGTTGTTTGCCCGCCACGGGATGCGTGGCGGGCGCTTCGTCCATGCCGAGGGAAGCCGTGGACGGAGAACTGAAGAAATCTCGCTGCATTGCGTCCAGAGTGGCCCGAAGAGGGTTACCGGGAGGTTAATTTTGACGCAGAGGGGGGCTGTAAACGCGAAAGGGCGCCGGTTGCGCGGCGCCCTTTCGTATCTTTTTGAGGGCTGTGATCAGCCTTTCATCGAATCCCAGAAGCTTTTGACGCTCGAAAAGAAGCTGCTGCTTTCGGGGTTGTTTTCCTCGGACAGCTCTTCGAATTCGCGCAGCAGTTCCTTTTGGCGGCTTGTCAGGTTCACTGGCGTTTCGACGGCCAGCTCGATGATCATGTCGCCTGTACCGCCGCCGCGCAGGGGTGGCATGCCTTTGCCGCGCAGGCGCATCTGGCGGCCCGATTGGCTGCCTGCGGGGACCTGAACACGGCCGCGGCCGCCGTCGATGGTCGGCACCTCGATGCTGCCGCCCAGGGCTGCACTGCTCATCGAGACAGGCACGCGGCAGAAGAGGTTCGGCCCGTCGCGCTCAAAGAGTTCGTGCTCTGCCACCTCGATGAAGATGTACAGATCGCCCGACGGTCCGCCGCGCATGCCCGCTTCGCCTTCGCCGGCGAGCCGGATGCGGGTGCCGGTTTCGACACCGGCGGGGATGTTGACCGACAGCGCGCGTTCCTTTTCGACGCGGCCCGCGCCGCGACAGACATTGCAGGGGTTCTTGATGATCTGGCCCAGCCCCGAACAGGTGGGGCAGGTGCGCTCAACCGTAAAGAAACCCTGTTGCGCGCGGACCTTGCCCATGCCCGAACAGGTGGGACAGGTGGTGGGTTCTGCGCCGCCCTCGGCACCCGATCCGTTACAGGCCGTACAGCCCACCGACGTCGGGACGTTGATGGATTTCTGCATGCCGGAAAATGCGTCTTCGAGGGAGATTTGCAGGTTGTAGCGCAGATCGGAACCGCGTGCGGCACGGCGACCGCCGCCTTGGCCACCCTGGCCCCGTCCGCCCATGAAATCGCCGAACAGATCGTCGAACACGTCGGAGAAAGCCGAGGAGAAGTCGCCCTGACCACCGCCGCCAAAGCCGCCGCCGGGTCGTCCGCCGCCACCGCCCATGCCCCCTTCGAAAGCGGCGTGGCCGTAGCGGTCATAGGCCGCTTTCTTGTCGGCATCCTTGAGCACTTCGTAGGCTTCGTTCGCCTCTTTGAACTGGGCTTCGGCGTCGGGTTTGTCGGCGTTGCGGTCGGGGTGCAATTCCTTGGCTTTCTTGCGATAGCCCTTCTTGATCTCGTCCGCCGACGCGCCTTTGGAGACGCCTAAAGTCTCGTAATAGTCACGTTTTGCCATCGGTAGTATCCTTTACTGGAACGTGAAGGGCCGGCCCGTCAGTTCGGACCGGCCCTGTCATTGGTTCCGCCGTGCGGATTTACGCACGCTTGTCGTCGTCGAGATCTTCGAACTCGGCATCGACGATATCATCGTCAGCGGCCTTGCCGTCGGTCGGTTCATCGGCGGGTTGCGCCATTTCCTCGCCGTCGTCCTGCGCCGCCTTGTAGATGGCTTCGCCTAGCTTCATGGCCGCTTCGGTCACGTTCTGGATGCCGGACTTGATCTTGTCGGCGTCTTCGCTTTCCATCTCGTCCTTGAGTGCGGCAATGGCCAGTTCGATCGCTTCGACAGTGGTCGGATCGACCTTGTCCGAATGCTCTTCCAGCGACTTTTCGGTCGAGTGGATGAGGCTCTCGGCCTGGTTCTTGGCGTCGACCAGCTCGCGGCGGGCCTTGTCGGCATCCGCGTTCTCTTCGGCGTCCTTGACCATCTTTTCGATGTCCTCGTCCGACAGACCACCCGATGCCTGGATCGTGATCTTCTGCTCCTTGCCGGTGCCCTTGTCGAGCGCGCCCACCGACACGATGCCGTTGGCGTCGATGTCAAAGGTCACTTCGATCTGGGGCAGACCGCGTGGCGCGGGCGGGATGTTTTCAAGGTTGAACGCGCCGAGCATCTTGTTGTCGGATGCCATTTCGCGTTCGCCCTGGAAGACCCGGATGGTCACGGCGTTCTGGTTGTCTTCGGCCGTCGAGAAGATCTGCGACTTTTTGGTCGGGATCGTGGTGTTGCGGTCGATCAGGCGGGTGAACACGCCACCCAGCGTTTCGATGCCGAGGCTAAGCGGTGTGACGTCCAGCAGAACCACGTCCTTGACGTCACCTTGCAGAACACCGGCCTGAATGGCTGCGCCCAATGCGACGACTTCGTCGGGGTTCACACCCTTGTGGGGCTCTTTGCCGAAGAACTTGGTCACTTCCTCGATCACGCGGGGCATACGGGTCATACCACCGACCAACACGACTTCGTCGATGTCGGAGGCCGACAGACCGGCGTCTTTCAGTGCGGCCTGACACGGCTTCATCGAGGATTTGATCAGATCACCCACGAGGCTTTCCAGCTTGGCACGGGTCAGCTTCATCACCATGTGCAGCGGCTGGCCGTTGGCGCCCATCGAGATGAACGGCTGGTTGATTTCGGTCTGCGTGGAGGACGACAGTTCGATCTTGGCCTTTTCTGCCGCTTCCTTCAGACGCTGCAGCGCCATCTTGTCCTGCGTCAGGTCGACGGAATGTTCTTTTTTGAACTCGTCCGCGAGGTAGTTGACGATGCGCATGTCGAAGTCTTCACCGCCGAGGAACGTGTCGCCGTTGGTGGATTTCACTTCGAACAGGCCATCGTCGATTTCGAGGATGGTCACGTCGAATGTACCGCCGCCAAGGTCATAGACCGCGATGGTTTGCGTGTTTTCCTTGTCCAGACCATAGGCCAGCGCGGCCGCGGTTGGTTCGTTGATGATGCGCAGCACTTCGAGGCCCGCGATCTTGCCCGCGTCCTTGGTCGCCTGACGCTGTGCGTCGTTGAAATAGGCGGGAACGGTGATGACGGCTTGCGTCACTTCTTCGCCGAGATAGGATTCGGCGGTTTCCTTCATCTTGCCCAGAATGAAGGCAGAGATTTGCGAAGGCGAATATTTCTCACCCTTGGCTTCGACCCATGCGTCGCCGTTGCCGCCGTCAATCACGTTGAACGGCAGGTTCTTTTTGTCCTTGGCCAGATCCGCGTCGTCGTTGCGACGGCCGATCAGGCGCTTGACGCCAAAGATGGTGTTGTCGGGGTTTGTGACGGCCTGGCGTTTTGCCGGCTGGCCCACGAGGCGCTCGTCATCGGTGAAGGCCACAATGGATGGCGTGGTGCGTGCGCCTTCCGCGTTTTCGATCACGCGGGGCTGGCTGCCGTCCATGATGGCGATACAGGAGTTGGTCGTTCCAAGGTCAATGCCGATTACTTTGGACATAATTTTGATCCCTCATTTACTTCAAGGCGATTACCCGAGGTTCGGGCCCATTGCGGCACCCTTGCCCCGATCCGATTGTCGCTGGAAACGGGTCGCTTCCAGCGGCTCGAGGCGTATATAGGCAGGGGTGTCAGGGGCTGCAACCTTGGCAAGCACGCTGATGTGATGAATCTGTGTCAAATCCTGAAATATGCGGGTCTATCGGGGTAAATGTCGTGAAATTGACGGTAAAAGGCTTTGAAATACGCCCCGGTCACCTTGATCTGGCGGCCCAGCGTGATCTGTTGGGGGCGGTGCGCGAGGTGGTGGCCAAAGCCCCGTTTTTCCGGCCCGATACGCCCTATGGCAAGAAGATGTCGGTGCGCATGACGGCGGCGGGCACCTATGGTTGGTTGTCGGACAAGAGCGGCTATCGCTATGTGCCCAACCACCCGCGCGGCACGCCGTGGCCCGATATTCCGCCGCAGGTTTTGAAGGTTTGGTCCGATCTGACGGGGTTGGACCGGATGCCCGAGTGCTGCCTGATCAATTATTACGATGCGCAGGCCAAGATGGGCCTGCATCAGGACCGTGACGAGACCGACATGGGGTGGCCGGTGGTGTCGGTGTCTCTGGGGGATGAGGCGCTGTTCCGGATGGGCAATGCCACACGCGGCGGCAAGACAGAGAGCATCTGGCTCAAATCCGGCGATGTGGTGGTCATGGGCGGAGAGGCGCGGCTGGCCTATCACGGGATCGACCGGTTGCGCGCGGGATCGTCCACGTTGCTGCCCAAGGGCGGGCGGCTGAACCTGACTTTGCGGGTCGTGACGTGACGCGCGGTTGGTGCGCTTGCCTTTGTTCGGGTTTCTACCCTACACCCGCGTGACACAGAACCGGAGACGCATATGAGCGCGGGCACCATCGCGAAGATCCGTCAGAAACTGGCCGACCGCGTGCGTATGATACGGGCCAGATCCACGCCGAGTGCTGCCCCTGCGGGTGTGCCGCAGACCCGTGAGGGTGCGCTGGACGAACCCGAGGCGGTGGCGCTGTCGCACCAGTTCAACGGCTGGCTCAACGTGCCGGCGTCTATCGTGACACTGCATCTGCTGCGGGTGCTGCCGTTTGGTCCGGTGGCCGAAATCGGTGTCTATTACGGGAAATACCTGTCTGTTCTGCGCGCGGCGATGGGGCGCAATTGCCGGATCGTCGGCTATGACATCTTTAACGAAAACCAGGTGCCGCGGGTCGAGGATGCGTTGGGCGCGGGGTTTGGCGGGCTGGGCAATATCCGGCTGGTGCAGGTCGACAGCACGACGCTGACGCCCGAGCGGGTGCTGCGCGATTGTGGCGGGGCGCCGGTGTTCATCTCCGTGGATGGCAGTCACGAGGCGGAGCCGGTTCTGTCGGACATGCGTCTGGCCGAGGCAGTGCTGGACCCGCGCGGGATCGTGGCGATGGACGATGTGCTGAACCCTGTGGCGCTGGGCGTGAACGAAGCGGTGGGCCGGTATCTGAACGGCGATGCGCCGCAGCTGGTGCCCTTTGCCTATGTGGCCAACAAGATGTTTTTCTGCCGCCCGGCGCAGCATGAGGCGTATCTGGGTGATGTTGCCCGTTTTATGACGGGGCGCGGCCATGATCCGTCGTTCCAGTTCTACGTGGAGCAGACGGCCAAGGGCGAAGACCTGCGGCGGTCGTTTTTCGGGGTAGATGTGCTGATCGTGACCGGTTAACGCCGTGCGCCCCAGCTGACCGATGCGTGGCGGCGGGTATAGAATTCGCCCATCAGCCCGATCATCACGAGGATCACACCGACCCAGAGCGCGTACATCGGATCGCTGTAGCGCGGATTGTAGTTGATGAACGTATAGCCACGCGCCTGATCAATCGTGTGGAACAGCGGGTTCCAGTCAAACATCGCCAGCATGAAACCGGGCAGCGTGTTGGCCACGAACATCTTGCCCGAGGCGATCATGTTGGCGCGTTGGTAGATGGTGGTGAAGATGCTCACGAATGTCGGAAACCACGGTTTGATCGCCAGCAGCACCAGCCCCAGCGCAAGACCGGTGAACCACGCCAGGATCAGCATGCCCATCGCGCCCGCAGGATCGTCGATTTCGAGCGGTTTATAGGCCACGTGATAGCAAAACAGGATCAGCCCCAGCGTCAGCAGCTGGATATAGAGAGAGCCCAGCGCGGCGGAGCTGATCGAGATGATGGTGTTCATCGGCGCGTGCTGCATCATCGGGCTGGCCGGTCCTTCGGAGCCGACCACCGCGCCGAGCGCCTTGGTATGGGTCATGTAGAGGAAAATCCCCGACATGATGTAAATCAGGAAATCCCCGCGGATCGCGGCGCCGCGCAGGCCGAGGATCGAGAACATGACGTAGAAGGCGGCCACGAAGATGATCGCCTGCAACAGGTTCACGCCAAGCGCGATGAACGCGTTATTGTGCGATTTGCGCACCGAGCGGACGATGGAATGATAGACCAGTTCCATCATCACCAGAATGACCGTCAGCTTGGAGCGATTTCTGCGAATGGGTTGAAACATCTGACTGCTTTGCCTTGCGATATTGCGCGAACACGGACTTCTTGCTGATCCGTTGTCGCCGCATCATAAGGGGTTCAACCTTTTTAAACAATGAAAGCATGGCGGGAGTTTGGCATGGACTACGAAAAGCTGACACGGGTGATGCGTCGGCTGTCGCTCGAGGCGGGTGACAAGATCATGGAGATTTACGGCACCGATGATTTCGACGTCGAGGCCAAGTCGGACGACAGCCCCGTGACCGCCGCCGACAAGGCCGCCGACCAGATCATTTCGGACGGTTTGCGCGCGGCCTTTCCCGATGTGCTGCTGATCACCGAAGAGCAATCGGCGACGCACAGCACGACAGGCACCACTTTCCTGATTGTCGATCCGTTGGACGGCACCAAGGAGTTCATTCACCGGCGGGGCGATTTCACCGTCAATATCGCGCTTGTCGAGGATGGCGTGCCGACCCGCGGCGTGGTCTATGCCCCGGCCAAGGGGCGCATGTTCTTTACCGGAGCGGCGGGCCAGTCCGTCGAGGAAACCGGCGCGCTGGACAAGGACGACGTTGGCCCGCTGACACCGATATCAGTCTCTGATGCGGACAATTCCGCGCTTATGGTTGTCGCCAGCAAGTCCCACCGCGATCAGGCGACGGACGACTACATCGCCAAATACGCCGTGCGCGACATGACCAGCGCGGGATCGTCGCTGAAGTTCTGTCTGGTCGCGACAGGTGAGGCGGATCTGTATCCTCGGCTGGGCCGGACGATGGAATGGGATACCGCCGCCGGTCATGCGGTGCTCAAAGGCGCGGGCGGTGATGTCGTGCGGTTCGATGACCTGACGCCCCTGCGCTATGGCAAGGACGACTATGCCAACCCCTTCTTTATTGCCTACGCCCCCGGCGTTGAACTGAAAGACAGCTGATGTCCGTATTGATCGTTATCCCCGCCCGCTATGCCTCCACCCGCTATCCCGGAAAGCCGCTTGTCGATCTGACGGGTGCGACCGGGGCCAAGCGCAGCCTGATCGAACGCAGCTGGCGTGCCGCGCAGGAGGTCGAGGGCGCCGACCGCGTGGTTGTCGCCACCGATGATGACCGCATCCGCACCGCCGCCGAAGCCTTTGGCGCAGAGGTTGTGATGACGTCGGTGGACTGCGCCAACGGGACCGAGCGCTGTGCCGAGGCGCATGCGAACCTCGGTGGAGGCTATGATATCGTGGTCAACTTGCAGGGCGATGCGCCGCTGACGCCTGCATGGTTCGTCGAAGGATTGGTGGCCGGGCTGCGCGATGCGCCCGAAGCGATGATCGCCACGCCGGTCCTGCGCTGTGAGGGCGAGATGCTTGCCAGTTTGCTGGCCGATCGGCGGGAGGGCCGCGTGGGAGGCACCACCGCCGTGTTCGACCGGGATCACCGCGCGCTGTATTTTTCCAAGGAAGTGGTGCCGTTCACGTCCCAAACCTATGCCGACGATGCGCCGACGCCGGTTTTCCACCACGTGGGTGTCTATGCCTACCGCCCCGCGTCGCTGGCGGCCTATCCCGCGTGGGACACCGGACCGCTGGAGACGCTGGAAGGGTTGGAGCAGCTGCGGTTCATGGAAAACGGCCACGCGGTTCTATGTGTCGAGGTCGAGGCGCGGGGCCGCCAGTTCTGGGAGCTGAACAACCCCGAAGACGTGCCCCGGATCGAGGCGATGATGGCGCAGATGGGTCTGGAATGACTGACGCCCCCACCGTCAGCGTTGTGATTGTCAGCCGGGGCAGACCGGCGGCGTTGCAGCGGTGTCTGGTGGGGGTATCGCAGCTGCAATACGCCGCGTTCGAGGTTGTCGTGGTGGCCGACCCCGAGGGGATTGCCGCGGCGCAGGCGCTGCCATTTGCGGATGCCGTCAAATGCGTGACCTTCGAGGTGCCGAACATTTCGGCCGCCCGCAATCTGGGAATTGCGCAGGCCGCAGGCGAGATTGTTGCGTTTATCGACGATGACGCGGTGCCCGAGCCGCTCTGGCTGCATCATCTGACGGCCCCTGCCGTGCAGTCCGGTGTCGCCGCGATGGGTGGGTTCGTGCGGGGCCGCAACGGGATCAGCTTTCAATGGCAGGCACGGATGCTTGATGCGCGGGGGCATGCAACGCCGATGCAGGTCGACACCCTGCAGGCCAGTGTTCTCGCGCCCCCGCCGGGCCGCGCGGTCAAGACCGAAGGCACGAATATGGCGGTGCGCCGTGATGTGCTGGTGGACCTTGGCGGGTTCGACCCTGCGTTCCGGTTCTTTCTGGATGAGACCGATCTGAACATGCGGCTGGCGCGGGCCGGTAAGGCCACCGCGATTGTCCCGTTTGCGCAGGTGCACCACGGCTTTGCCGCAAGCGTGCGGCGGCGGGCGGACCGCGTGCCTGCGGATCTGACCGAGATCGGGGCAAGCTGGGCCGTGTTCGAGCGCAAGCATTTACCGGAGGCGGAACGCGCCGGCCGTTGGCACGACGTGCGTCAGGACGAACGCCGCCGCCTTCTGGCGCATATGGTTGCGGGCCGGTTGGAGCCACGTGACGTGCGGCGCTTGATGCACGGGCTGGACGACGGGCATGCGGACGGCATGACGCGCGACATCGGTGCCGCCCCGCTTGCCCGCCACGCGGCGGACCCGTTCCGCCCGTTTCCCACCCGCCGCCGGTCGCATGTTGTGCTGGTGGCGCGGGGCCTGCGCGGGCGGGCGGCCCAACAACGGGCCCGCGATCTGGTGGCGCAGGGCCATATCGTCACCGTGATGGTGCTGTCGCGCACGGCATTGTACCACCACGCATGGTTTGATCCGGACGGTTTCTGGGTGCAGCGCGGTGGCGTTTTCGGCCGGTCCGAGCGTACCGGGCCACTTTGGCGCGCCACGACCGTGTCCCGACGCGCGCAAGCCGAAGCCGAGCGGCTGCGCGATGTGCGTGGACCCGCGCAGGTACAGGCAAACAAGGCACAATGACGCGCAAAATATCGTGGGTGCGAGTCGTTTGGCTGGCCTTGGGCGGGACATTCGCGCATACCGAACTGAAAACCGGTCATGTTTTGCCAGTGTGAGGATCAAATGAGCCAAAAAGTTACCAAAGCAATCTTTCCTGTCGCGGGGCTGGGAACGCGTTTTCTGCCCGCCACCAAATCGGTGCCCAAGGAAATTATGACTTTGGTCGACCGGCCGTTGATCCAGTACGCCATTGACGAGGCCCGCGCAGCGGGGATCACGGAGTTCATCTTTGTGACATCGCGCGGCAAGGGCGCTCTGGAGGATTATTTCGACAGCGCGCCCGTGCTGGAAGAGGCGCTGCGCGACAAGGGCAAGGACAAGCTGCTCGACACGTTGCTGGACACCAATATGGAAAGCGGGGCCATCGCATATATCCGCCAGCACAAGGCGCTGGGCTTGGGTCACGCGATCTGGTGCGCGCGCCGTCTGATTGGGGACGAGCCCTTTGCCGTGATGTTGCCCGATGACGTAATCGCCGCGCAAAAGCCGTGCCTGCAGCAGATGGTCGAAGCCTATGCCGAATGCGGCGGCAACATGGTTGCGGCGATGGAAGTGGCCCCCGAGCAGACGTCGTCCTATGGCGTGCTGGACGTGGCGCGGCCTGCGCAGAACCGGATCGTCGACGTGAAGGGGATGGTCGAGAAGCCGCCCGCCGGAACCGCGCCATCCAATCTGGCCGTGATCGGGCGGTATATCCTGTCGCCCAACGTTCTCAAGAACCTCGACGAGGTGAAACAGGGCACGGGCGGCGAAATCCAACTGACCGATGCGATCGCCAGCGAGATCGAGCAGGACCGCAAGGTGTATGGCTATCAGTTTGACGGACGCCGGTTTGATTGTGGCTCTAAATCGGGGTTTTTGCAGGCAACCGTGTCGTTCGGGCTGGAGCGGGCGGAATTGCGCGATGACCTGAAGGCGTATCTCAAGGAACTCGCGCCGACGTTGGATTGACCCTGCAGGGCGCGGCACATACCCCCTCTGCGCGACTGCTGGACGTGACGCGGCTGATGCGGCGGGCGGGCCGGATCATGACCGGTGTGGACCGTGTCGAACGGGCGTATCTGGATCACCTTTTGAACGGTAAGCTGCCCTTGTACGGGCTGGCGCGCACGCGGCTTGGCTATGTGCTGGTGGACCGCGACACGCTGGCGCAATTCGCGGCGCATCTGGACGGGGCAGTGCCGTGGCCCATGCCGGACCGGCTGTCGCGGTGGACGCGCCGGGGCAACCCGGGTGCCGGTGCGGCAGAGACGGTGTTGCGACGGGGCGCGCGGGACCGCTGTGCGCCCGCGTTTCTGGGCCGCATGTTGCGCCGCCATTTGCCGCAGGGCACTGCCTATCTCAACGTCGGGCACAGCAATCTGACGCGGCGCGTCCTGCGCGCGGTGCGGTCGTGCCCGCAGGCGCGGGTGGCCGTTTTTGTGCACGATGTCATCCCGCTGGATTACCCGCAGTTCCAGCGCCCCCGCACGGTCGGCGCCTTTCGGAGCAAACTGCGGCGGGTGTCGGCAAGTGCCGATCTGGTAATCTATAATTCGGCGGACACACGGCGCAGGACGGAGCGGTATTTTGCGCAATGGGGCCGGACGCCCGCAGGGATTGTTGCCCATTTGGGAACAGTACCCGTGCCGCCCGACCCCGCAGCCGTGCCACGCGGGGTGCAACCCGATGAGCCCTATTTCGTGACGCTGGGCACGATCGAGCCGCGCAAGAACCACGCGCTGCTGTTGGATATCTGGGACGATCTGGGGCCGGATGCGCCTGTTTTGGTGATCTGCGGGGCGCGGGGATGGCGCAATGACGCGGTGTTTGCGCGGCTGGATGCGCTGGCACAGGATGAACGCGTGCGCGAGGTGTCGGGGCTGTCTGACGGGGCGGTGTCGGCGCTGGTGGCGGGGGCGCAGGGGCTGCTGTTCCCGAGCCATGCCGAGGGGTACGGCCTGCCGGTGGTCGAGGCGGCGGCGCTGGGCACACCGGTGCTGAGCAACAAAATTGCTACAATTCACGAAATCCTTGGCGACAACGGCGTTTACGCGGATGTTTCGGACCGCTACTTGTGGCAAAGTATGGTTACCGAATGGGCAAACCGGGCTCGGGATGCGCACAGGATCGAAGAATTTGACGCACCGTTGTGGGACACTCACTTCAAGGCTGTGTTAACCTTGACCTGATAGCGCACAGGAAGACCGAACACCCAAGAGTGCAAAGGGCAGCGAGTGGGAGTCATCAAATCCTATGGTCTGCGGCTGCAGCGGAAGCGCTGGCGGCTAAGGGCATTGCGCAAACGGCGAGAGCTGAAATGCGTTGTGGATCGGACCGAGGATATTCGGTCCGACGACATTTTGCTGTTCTGCACCCAGCGGAACGAGAAAATCCGGCTGCCCTATTTCCTCGATTACTACCGCAAGCAAGGCGTCGGTCATTTCTTTTTCGTGGACAATGACAGCGAAGACGGCGCCGCCGAATACCTCGCCGATCAGCCCGACGTGTCCCTGTGGTCGACCCGGGCGAGTTATCGGCGCAGCCGTTTCGGGGTGGACTGGCTGAACTGGTTGCAGCGCAAATACGCGCATGGCCATTGGGTGCTGACTGTCGATCCAGACGAGTTTTTGGTGTATCCATTCTGCGACACACGGCCCCTGCGGGCGTTGACCGATTGGCTGGATGCGTCGTCGATCAAATCGTTTTCGGCGATGTTGCTGGATATGTATCCCAAGGGGCGGCTGGACGAGCAGCCCTATGTCGCCGGTCAGAACCCGCTGGAGATTGCCAGCTGGTTCGACAGTGGCAATTACACCATCACCCGCAACCATGCCTTTACCAATCTGTGGATACAGGGCGGGCCGCGTGCGCGCGTGTTTTTCCCCGAAGATCCCGCGCGTGCGCCCGCGCTCAACAAGGTACCGCTGGTGAAGTGGGACCGCAAATACGTGTATGTCAGTTCGACCCACATGCTGCTGCCGCGGGGATTGAACCAGGTGTACGACGAATGGGGCGGTGAGAAGGCCAGTGGCGTTCTGCTGCATGCCAAGTTTCTCGATACGTTCGGCGCGAAAGCGGCCGAGGAGCTGGAGCGCGGACAGCACTATGCTGGTTCGGTTGAATACAAGGCCTACGCCGAAAGCGTGAAGAACAACCCGCAGCTGTGGTGCAAGTGGAGCGAAAAATACATCAACTGGCGGCAGCTCGAGATTCTCGGCCTCATGTCCAAGGGGAACTGGGCATGACGGCGACAATGGGTGTGGTGATGCTGGTGCATACGGCGCTGGGCCGGGCCGAACAGGTTGCCCGCCATTGGGCGCAGTCGGACGTGCCGGTGGTGATCCATATCGACCGCAAGGTACCGCGCAAAACGCACGATAAATTCGTATCCGCCCTGTCCGATGTGCCCAATGTCCTGTTCAGCAAGCGGTTCCGGTGCGAGTGGGGCACATGGGGGATTATTGCCGCCTCGCAGGCCGCGTCGGAGCTGATGCTGGCGAGCTTTGCGGACGTGCGACACGTGTATCTGGCATCGGGATCGTGTCTGCCCCTGCGGCCCGTGCAGGAGTTGATCGACTATCTCGCCATACGTCCGCGCACCGATTTTATCGAAAGCGCCACGACCGCCGATGTGCCCTGGACTGTTGGCGGTCTGGATGCGGAGCGGTTCACCCTGCGGTTTCCGTTTTCGTGGAAAAAGCACCGGTATCTGTTCGACAAGGCGGTGCATCTGCAACGCAAGCTGAAGCTCAAGCGGCGGATGCCCAACGGGATCGTCCCGCATATGGGCAGCCAGTGGTGGTGTCTGACACGCCAGACCCTTTCGGCGGTGCTGCAGGACCCGGACCGCGGGACCTATGACCGGTTCTTTCGGCAGGTCTGGATCCCGGACGAGAGTTATTTCCAGACGTTGTCTCGGATCTATTCCACAAATATCGAAAGCCGCTCTTTGACGCTGTCGAAGTTCGATTTTCAAGGCAAACCGCATATTTTCTACGACGATCACCTGCAGTTGCTGCGCCGGTCCGATTGTTTTGTGGCCCGCAAAATCTGGCCCCACGCAGACCGGTTGTACGAATCGTTCCTGACCGATGCGGCGGGTGCGATGAAGCGGACGGAGCCGAACCCCGGTAAGATCGACCGTATTTTCGCCAAGGCCGTAGAGCGCCGGACGCGCGGTCGGTCGGGTCTGTATATGCAAAGCCGGTTCCCGAACGAGGATTGGGAAAACGGCGTGACGGCGGCGGAATATTCGGTGTTCCAGGGATTTTCCGAGCTGTTCGAGAATTTTGCGCCGTGGTTGCACAAAGCGACGGGCGCGCGGGTCCACGGGCATGTGTTTGCCATGGACCGTGCCCATTTTGCCGAAGGACAACGCACGCTGAACGGCGCGCTTAACGACAGCGCGTTGCAACGGGATTACAATGCGAATGCGTTTCTGACGAACCTGATCTGGAACACCCGCGGCGAGCGGCAGTGTTTCCAGTACGGGCCGATGGACAATCAGGACGTCACGTGGCGCATCGCCAAAGACCCCAATGCGCAGATTTCGGTGATCACCGGTGCCTGGGCGGTGCCGTTGTTCCGGTCCAATATGGATTTCGGTGAAATCCGCCGCATCGCCGCACAGCTCCAGAAGATCGAGAGCGAGCACATGGATGTTCTACGCTCGCCCTGGACCAAGGCGCGGGTGCGGATCTGGACGATGGCGGAATTTATCGAGGCTCCGATGGAGCCGCTTCAGGGCATTCTCGACGAGATCGGGCAGGCGCGCATCCGGCGTCTGTCGGAGGCGCCGAAGATGGTCGACCTGCACGGGTTCGGCCAGTTTCTGCAGAACCTCAAGAATCAGGGCATGCATCCCTATTTGATGGGGGATTTCCCGGTCGAACGGGGGCCCACATCGGGCAATGACGTCCCGCGGAAACCCTATCTGGTAAAGTGATACATGGCCGATACGTTTGACAGTTTCGTGGTGTTTGCAGAAATGCGCACCGGGTCGAATTTTCTTGAAGCTAACCTCAATTCCTTCGAGGGGATCGCCTGCCACGGAGAGGCGTTCAATCCGCATTTTATCGGCTATCCCAACAGCGAACAGATCCTCGGGGTCGATCTCGAAACCCGCGACCGCGATCCGGCCCGCCTGCTGCATGCGATGCGGTTGCAACCGGGCAGCATGGACGGCTTTCGGTATTTCCATGACCATGACCCGCGTGTGCTGGACCTGGTGATGGATGATCCGCGTTGCGCCAAAATTGTCCTGACGCGCAATCCCGTCGAAAGCTATATCAGCTGGAAAATCGCACAGGCCACGGGCCAGTGGAAATTGACGGACATGAAGGCGCGCAAGGCGGCACAGGTCGCGTTCGACGCAGCCGAGTTCGAAGCGCATCTGGAGGCGTTGCAGGCGTTCCAGCTGACGCTGCTGAACCGTCTTCAAACGTCGGGTCAGACCGCGTTTTATGTCGCCTACGAGGATCTGCAAAGCGTCGAGGTGATGAACGGAATCGCGCATTTTCTGGGGGTGCGTGCGCAGTTGGAAGAGCTGGACCGCAGCCTCAAAAAGCAAAACCCCAGCCAGTTGTCGGAAAAGGTCAGTAATTACGATGACATGGTTGCCGCGCTTGGCCGGCTGGATCGCTTTGACCTGACGCGCACGCCGAACTTCGAGCCGCGCCGCGGCCCGAATGTGCCGTCCTTTGTGGCCGGAGCACGCGCGCCGCTGCTGTTCATGCCGATGCCGGGCGGGCCGCAACAGGAAATCCGCCGCTGGATGGCCGCGCTGGACGCCGAAAAGCCGCCTGCGTTGCACCAGAAGATGACGCAGAAAACGCTGCGCCAGTGGAAGCGGGCGCATCCTGGCCATCGTAGTTTTACGATCCTGCGCCATCCGGTTGCACGGGCGCATGAGGTGTTTTGCCACCGTATTCTGAATTCGGGACAGGGCAGTTTCCTGCAACTGCGCCAGACGTTGATCCGCCGGTACAAGTTGCCGCTGCCGCCAAAGGGCGAGGAGGGGCGGATCGATCTGGCCGGTCACAGGGCCGCATTTGTGGCGTTCCTCGAATTTCTGCGGGGCAATCTGGCGGGGCAGACCGCAATCCGCGTCGATGCGTCCTGGGCCACGCAGGCGCAGGTGGTGCAGGGGTTTGGGGAATTCGGACTGCCGGACATGATCCTGCGCGAAGATGATCTGGCCAGCGCGCTGCCGCAACTGGCGTTCGCGGTTGGCTATGAGGGCGCGCAGCCCGCGCAGGCGGCGCAATCCCGTGGCCCGTTTACGCTGGACGATTTCTACGATGACGAGATCGAGCGGCTGTGCGCCGATGTGTACCAGCGTGACTATATGATGTTCGGTTTCAAGGCGTGGCGCAGCTAGGCGTCAGGCCGCCTTCACCGTCTCCGCTTCGGTCAGGATGGTATAGAGCGTCTGCGCAGAAGGGTTCGCCCGCAGCTTTGAGCAGATCGCCGGATCGCGCAGCGTGCGCGACACGAGCGCCAGCGCCTTGAGGTGTTCGACCCCTGCGTTTTCGGGCGCCAGAAGGGCAAAGGCGATATCGACGGGCTGGCGGTCAATCGCGCCGAAATCGACGGGGCGTTCGAGCAGCACAAACAGGCCCACGACTTCGGTCAGGTCCGGCAGGCGGGCATGTGGCAGTGCAACGCCGTGTCCCACGCCGGTGGGCCCCAACGCTTCGCGCGAGATCAATGCTTCGACCACCCGGTCGGAGGGCAGGTCGTAGGCGACTTCGGCCAGATCAGCGAGATCGGACAGCAACCGTTTCTTGCTGCTGCACGCGGTCAATACTTTCACGCCTTCCGGCTTGAGAAGTTTTGCAAAGTTCATTGTGCCTGCTCTGTCTGTGGTGACGCACCCCAAAGGGGTTCAGGGGCGCGCCTATCTCAATCTCTACGTGGGATCAATCCATCCAATATTGCCATCGTCGCGGCGGTATACTGCGTTGATCCCTTCTTTGCCTTCGTTTTTGAACAGAACGACGGGGGCGCCTGACAGCTCCATCTGCATCACCGCTTCACCTACGGACAAAGTTGCAATCTTCGTCTCCATCTCGGCGATGATCATGGGTTGGAGTGTTTCGGGTTCCTGTTCTTCCTGTCCAGATTCGGATGCCAAAATATATGAGGAAGCGCCGAAGAGTTCAACCGGTTCGACACGGTCTTTGTGATGGTCCTTCAACCGACGCTTGTAGCGACGAAGCTGTTTTTCCATCTTTTCGCACGCCCCGTCGAAGGCGGAATAGATTTCATTGGCGTGCGCTTTGGCTGACGCGTTGAGCCCTGTCGAGAGATGGACAATCGTATCACAGACGTATTCGTGGCCCGATTTGGAGAATATGACTTGCGCGTCGGTCGGTCGTTCAGCGTATTTCTGGACTGCTTCATCGAGCTCGGTTTTGACATGTGTTTGCAGGGCTTCACCGATATCGATCTGTTTTCCGCTGATTTGGTAGCGCATAGCGTCTCCTTTAGTATTGTGATCAGAGCCGAAAACACCGCCCAATGGGCCGTGTGTTGCCGGTTCAGATGCGGGAAATGGCTCCTGTATGCGCGTTGTGTCGAAACAGCCCACCCGAAGGTGGCACCGTGATTTTGGACATCCGCAGATCAGTTGCCATAGTTTATTAGATGGTCATTCAGCGCCACGAGTCAATGATTTCGCGCAAAGAGGCGGTGCAAATGAGCGTCAAAGCGCCCCGCTCTTGAATTAAGAAATCTTAAAGTTGTCGCCGAGGTAGACCCGCCGCACATCGCCGTTGTTGACGACCTCTTCGGGGGTGCCGGACATCAAGACGCGGCCTTCGTGCAGGATATAGGCGCGGTCCACGATTTCGAGTGTTTCGCGCACATTGTGGTCGGTGATCAGCACGCCAATGCCGCGCGTCTTGAGATCGGCCACAAGGCTGCGGATGTCGCCCACGCTGATCGGATCGACGCCGGCAAAGGGTTCGTCGAGCAACAGATATTTCGGATCGGCCGCCAGACAGCGGGCAATTTCGACGCGGCGCCGTTCTCCGCCCGACAGGGCCAGCGCGGGTGCCCGGCGCAGGTGCTCAATCGAGAACTCGCTGAGTAAGCGGTCGAGAGTATTGGCCTTTTTCCGGCGGTCCGATTCGACGATGTCGAGAATCGCGCTGATGTTGTCCTGCACCGACAGACCGCGAAAGATGCTCATTTCCTGCGGCAGGTACCCGATGCCCAATTGGGCGCGGCGGTACATCGGCAGGGTTGTAACGTCTTTTCCGTCGATGGTGACAGTGCCGCCTTCGGGCGTGACGAGACCGGCCACGGAGTAGAAGGTCGTCGTTTTGCCCGACCCGTTCGGCCCGAGCAGTGCGACCACTTCGCCCCGGTTCAGTTCCATCGAAAAGTCGCGGATCACGATCTTCTTGCGGTACGATTTGCGCAAGTGCTCAATGCGCAATCCCGCGCTGCCCTGCGACAGTTTCAAGTCGGGAGACGCCATCAATCGCTGCCTGTCTGTAGCCGGGTCTTTACGTTACCTGACATACGCGCGGTGCCATCTTCGAGCTGCACGGTCATCTGGTCGGCGCTGACGGCGCTTGCACCTTGCACCAGCAAAACATCGCCCCGCATCACGATGGTACCGGTCTCGATGCTGTAGTCCGCCCGCGATGCTTCGGCGGCATCGGGGCCCGACACCAGCGTCACACCGCCGGTTGCTTCCATTTTGGCGATACCGTCCTGATCGGCGCGGTACACGACAAGCACACGGGCCGCCGACAGCCGCATTTCGCCCTGTCCGATCACGACGTTGCCGGTAAAGATGGCGGTGCCGGTTTCCTGATCCACGGCAAGTTCGTCAGAGGTAACCTCGACCGGCAGGGAGGTGTCCTGCGCGATTGTGCCAAAGGCAACGCTGGTGCCCTGCGCCAAGGTGGCTGTGGCCAGAAGGCCGGAAAACAAAGCAATCAACAGCGAACGAAGAACCATCCTAAAGAACTTTCCGTAATTATTTTGGGGTGTATACCAGTTTCACCCCATCCGTGAAAAGCATTTGCGCGTTTTCGCCTTCCGCTTGTCGGTCGAGCGTCATGCCTCCGGCCTGAAGGTCACCCAGAGGGCCGGTCGCGCGCAGAGGTTCCGGCGCTTCGATGTGCATGCGCGACAGTTCTGAATCGAGCACTTCGGTGCGGATGACATAGCCTTGCGAGGTCCGGATGATCACGTCCCCGTCGAGGCGGGCGGCATTGTCGGCCATTGCCACGCGGGCGCGGTCGGCCACGATCTGTAGCCGCGATCCGCCCGCGCCGTTGAGCCGCGCCACCACATTTTCGGCGATGTTCACGCCGGTTTCGCCTTCGGGGGTGGTCAGTTTGACCGCCGAGAAGGACACTTCATCGCCCGAGGAGGTCACGCCAGAAAAGAACGGGCCCGTCACCTGTTGGTCACGCAGGCGTTCGCGGACCTCGTTTTCGGCAAAGGGAATGACCGTTTCGCCGTCCATCGCGCGCGAGATCAGGAAAAGCGTCGACAAAAGGGCGAGCGCCGCGAGCGGCAGCAGCACCTTGAGCCGTGCGATCCAACGCGAGTGACGGTCGGGGCGGTACATGCGTCACCCCAATCCGACGCGCAAACAGTCGTGGATGTGGATCAGCCCCGCAGGCACGCCCGCGGCGTCCTCTGCCACGACAAAAAGGCATGTGATCTTGCGATCGTTCATCACGCCGACGGCCTGTTCGGCCAGGGCATCGGGCGTGATCGTGGTGGGGCCCGGCGTCATCACCTCGCGCGCGGTAAGCGACAGCAGCCCGTCCATGTGGCGGCGCAGGTCCCCGTCGGTGATGATGCCGTGCAGCGCACCGTCTTCGTCCGTCACCCCCACAACGCCGAGGCTTTTCTGGCTGATTTCCAGAAGCGCGTCGGACATCGCGGTGTCGAGTGTGACGAGCGGCAGCGATTTGCCGGAGTGCATGAGATCGGCCACGCGGCTGAGCTGTGCGCCCAGTTTGCCGCCCGGGTGGAAGGCGCGGAAGTCCGCCCGGCTGAACGAGCGGTTTTCCATCAGCGCGATTGCCAACGCATCGCCCATCGCCAGTGTCAGCGTTGTCGATGTGGACGGGACAACGCCGGTGCCGCAAGCCTCGCCCAGTTTCGGCAGTTCCAGCACCACATCACAATGCGCGCCGAGGCTTGAGTCTGGCCGGCTAGTGATACCGACAAGCGGAATGGCGTAGCGGCGCGAGTATGCCACAAGGTTTGCCAGTTCGGGCGCTTCGCCGGAATTCGAGATCGCCAGCACCACATCGGCCTTGGTGATCATGCCCAGATCGCCGTGGCTTGCCTCGGCGGGGTGCACGAATTGCGCAGGTGTACCGGTGCTGGCCAGCGTGGCCGCGATTTTGCACCCGATGTGCCCCGATTTGCCGATGCCCGTCACGATGACGCGCCCGCTGGCGGCTTTCAGCAGGTCGATGGCCGCCCGAAACCGGTCGTCCAGACCATTGGCGAGCGTGTTGAGCGCGTCTGCTTCGGTGGTGATGACCCGGCGGGCCGTATCAATGAAGGGAGTGTTCATGAGTGTGCAAAAATATCCGTATCTGGCCAGCCTTCGAGATCGAGGCGGGCGCGCATGGGAAGAAAGTCGAAGCAGGCCTGTGCGATGTCCATCCGGTCTTCGCGCAGGAGCCGTTCGTTCAGAACGTCGCGCAGTTTGTGCAGGTGCAGCACGTCCGACGCGGCATAATCAATTTGCGCCTGGGTCAGCGTTTCGGCGCCCCAATCGCTGGATTGCTGTTGTTTCGAGATGTCGGTGCCAAGCAGTTCCTGCACCAGCTTTGCCAGCCCGTGGCGGTCGGTATAGGTCCGGATCAGGCGGCTCGCGATCTTGGTGCAGTAGACCGGTGCGGTTGTGGCGCCGAAGGCGTTGAGCATCGCCGCAATGTCGAAACGCCCGTAGTGGAACAGCTTGAGCACATTCGGGTCCTGCAGGAGGCGCACGAGGTTGGGCGCGTCTGTCTGGCCTTTGTGGATCTGGACAAGATGCGCGGTGCCGTCGCCCGACGACAGCTGCACCACACACAGCCTGTCGCGGTGCGGATGCAGGCCCATCGTTTCGCAATCGATGGCGACCATGGCCCCGAGGTCCAGCCCGTCGGGCAGATCTTTCTGATGAACGTGATGTGTCATGGCGTGCTCTATATCGGGGCGGTCGCGCGGTGGAAAGGTCGCAGGCCGCGTTCAGTCGGGTCGTATGTCATCCAGATCGGGGCGGTCGAACCGCGCCAGCAGGGTGGCGACCTGTTCATGGCATGTGTGACCCGGCCAGTCCTTTGGCAAGAGCGCGGTCGGAAGATCGGGATGGCGCAGTACGATCCGCCGCCAGTTGTGCACCACCAGACAGCGCAGAACCGCCACCTGCAGCGCGGAGAGATCACCGGGCCCAAGCACCGCCGCCGCGTCGCGCAGGATCGGCAACAGCGCGCGGTAGTCGGAGGTGGGCAGCGTCTGGGCGATCTGGTTGCGCAGCCAGTCGGGTGCGTGCGCCCCGTCAAGCATCAGCGCGTCCGCCACCGGCGCGTCATCGCCCCCGGCACCGCCAAGATAGACCCTAGGCATCAGCGCCACAAAGCCACGCGCCTGCATATCGTCGCGGTGGGTCGGGCCGTTGTGGTCCAGCAGCGCCAATTGCCACGTGTCACCAAAGGGGCGTGGCGGTCCGTAGATGCGGGCGGAGGCCGCGATGCTTTGGGCGCGGCCCAGCGGGGTCAGGCGGTGGCGTCGGATCCGGCCGGTTTTCTCCGACTCGATCCAGCCATCATTGCGCAGCCGGTAAAGCGCCACGCGCACGGCTTCGGGTTTGATGTCCATCGCGTGCATCAACGCACCCAGCACCGGCCCGTCGATGGCGCTGTCGGGGTCTTGCGCCAGATCGCCGAAGAGGCTGACCACGAGCGACCAGACGCGTTGCCCTCCCAGCGTCAGCAGCGCCTGTGTGATGCGGTCGAGGGAGGTGTGCGCCATGTCGCTGTCGGTCCAATCGTCAATTCCGGCCAGAGTAGGCGGCGCGCCCGCCCCCCACAAGGGACAGCGGAGCCGCCGTTTTGCGTGTTGTGTTGACCCATGCGCGGCTTTAACCCTGTGGGCGAAGGGGCCTGCGCCCGACCTACGCACGAGAAAGGCACAGCCATGTCCAGAGATCTGTTTGGCACCGATGGAATCCGCGGCGAGGCCAACACATGGCCGATGACCGCTGAAATGGCGCTCAAGCTGGGGGCCGCGGCGGGCCGGTATTTCCGGTCAGACAGCAAGCAGGAGCACCGTGTGGTGATCGGCAAGGACACGCGCCTGTCCGGTTACATGCTCGAAACCGCGCTGACGGCGGGTTTCACATCGACCGGCATGAACGTGTTTGTCTTTGGTCCGGTGCCGACGCCCGCGATCGGGTATCTGACCCACAGTCTCCGGGCAGACATGGGTGTGATGATTTCGGCCAGCCACAATCAGGCCACGGACAACGGCATCAAGTTTTTCGGCCCCGACGGTTTCAAGCTGTCGGACGAGGACGAGGGCAACATCCAGGCGCTCGTCGAGAAGGGCGTGACGCCCGCGCGCCCCGAAAACATCGGCCGTGCGCGCCGGATGGAGGACGCGCTGGGCCGGTATGTCGAATACGCCAAGACGACCTTTCCGCACCGCAAGCGGCTGGACGGTCTGCGCGTGGTTGTCGATTGCGCGAATGGCGCGGCCTACAAGGCTGCACCGCGGGTTTTGTGGGAATTAGGTGCGGAGGTGATCCCGATCGGGGTGTCGCCTGACGGCTACAACATCAACCGCGAGTGCGGATCGACGCACCCCAGTGCCTGCGCCGCGAAAGTGCGAGAAAGCCGCGCCGATATCGGTATCTGTCTGGACGGCGATGCAGACCGCGTCATCCTGATTGACGAAAAGGGCGCCGAGATCGACGGCGACCAGATTATGGGTTTGATTGCGTCACGCTGGGCGGCTGATGGCACGCTGGCGGGCAATACGCTGGTGACGACGGTGATGTCGAACCTCGGGCTGGAACGCTTTTTGAACGCCAACAACATCAACATGGTGCGCACGGCGGTCGGCGACCGCTATGTCGTCGAGGAAATGCGGGCTCATGGCTACAATCTGGGTGGTGAGCAATCGGGCCATGTGGTGATGACGGATTATGCCACGACAGGGGATGGCCTGATCGGTGCGCTGCAATTTCTGTCGGCAATGGTGGTCAGCGGCAAGCGGGCCAGCGCGCTGGGCCGTGTGTTCGATACGATTCCGCAAAAGCTGGTCAATGTGCGCTATGCTCGTGGCAAGGCCCCGCTGGAAAGCGATGCGGTGCAGGACGCCATCGCAAAGGGAGAGAAGAAGCTGGGCGCGTCGGGCCGTTTGCTCATCCGCAAATCGGGCACCGAGCCGTTGATCCGCGTGATGGGAGAAGCGGAGGACACCCATCTGCTGAACGAGGTCATTGCCAGCATCGTGGAGCGGGTCAACGAGGAAGCCTGAGCGGCGGCGCGTCAGCCGTCTGCGGGCGGGCGCGCGCGGGCCACGCCATCGGCGCCCACGTCGAACGCCGACAGGTCGACTTCGCCGTTTTCCTCCGAATTGATGAGGTCCCGCAGCACCCCGATGGCCAGCGGTGACGTCAGCGGCACCAGATGATCGAGATGCGATCCATCCTCGAGCGCGGTGAAGTCGATGAGCCGGATCTTGAAGCCTTCGATATGCGATGCCTCGTTGAGATTGCCGACCTTCTGCCGCCCGATGTTGAGAAACGCCGCAAGGTTCAGCGCCTTGTCGTCACGGTTCGACATGATCACGAAAGGGTCCGGCAATGTGCCGATCGCGGTGGCCTGTGCCCGGAAGAGATCGGGGTCGATGTCGGGCGAGATGAGCGTCACGACGCGTAGGTCGTCGAGCACATCGCGCCGTCCGGTGATGGCAAGCTGGCGCAGCGCCTCCATCGTGAGCTGGGCCCCCATCGAATGGGCTATGAGCCGGATGCTTTTATTCGTGCGGCGGCCAAGATCGGTCAGCAGATCGGCCAGCGGATCGCGCGAAAACAGGACGCTGTCACGGTCATAGATGTAACCGCGCGCCGACCCCGAAGAAGGCCATGCAAAAAGGATGCGGGGCGCTTTGATCCCGAAATCATGGCCGATCTGGGCAAAGCGGTAGAGCGCCTCGGACGGGGTGTTGTTGAACCCGTGGACAAAAACCACGACGTCGTCGCCCGGCTTCTCGGCGATGGCGCGGATAAAGGCGCTGTCGGTGCCGAAATCCCGCGCGCCCACCACGGCGAAATCGGTGGCGGTGTCGGGGGTGTCCCGCGGCCATTCGATCTGGCCAAGGGCGTGGGTCGGCGGGATCGACACATCATAGCGTGCAAAACGGACATTCGGGTTGCGGTCGCGTTGCTGGTCAAGGCTTTGCGTGCTGGGCAGCCTGCCGCTTGTCACATAGATCGGCTGTACCGACGCGCGGGTATCGGGATCGGCGTAGGCGATCGTATCGGGCAGGGGCGTGCAGGCCGCAAGCAAGAGAAGTGCAGCCGCCAACAGGCCTTTGACGGCGGTCAGGATCGGAGGAGTGTCGGCCATGCGGTGCGGTTCCTGCGAGGGGCGTTCGCCGCAGTGTCGCCCGCCGGGCCGCATTTGTATACCACATGCCCGCCGGTTTCAGCAGCAATCGGGGCCGAGCGCACAATTCGCGACCACCGGCCCGACCCCGTTCAGGTGCATCACACCGTCACGACGTCGCCATCGCCGGGGATGATCACGCGGTCGCGCATGTCAGCGTCCAGCGATTGCAGCGCCTCTTGCAGATCGGCGCGGGTGGAAAAGCAATGATCCAGCGCGTCCATGTGGATGGCGATGATGCGTGCCTGAGGATTGGCGGCAAGAGCGTGTTCGGTGAATTGCACCGTCTGGGCGGCATCCATCAGCAACAGGTCCGGCGACAGCGCCTCGATCACCGGTCCGCCGGAATGGGCAATGACAACATCGGGTTTGGTTCCGGCCAGAATGGCGGCGACCTCGCCTTTGTCATCGAGAATCGTATCGCCCGCCCAATAAAGCGTCGGGTGGCCTTCGGCAGAGAGAATGAGCCCGTTCACGCCGCCCATCAATTCGCCCAGCTTGCCCTTGCCGTGGCGCGCAAAGACTTGCCGGATTGTGATGCCCCGGAACGTGATGTGATCGGCCGTATCAGAGCCTATCTCGGTGACATCCGTGAATCCGTGGCCTTGAAGGCTGTCGATGAAGGGCGTCAGCTGGTCGGGGTTGGATTTGTCCGACGGGGCGCCATTGCGCGGGGTCAGCACCGGCAGTGACTTGTCCAGCGCCTGCGCCGCGGCACCATCGAAGTGATCGCCGTGCATGTGGCTGACAATCACCGCGTCGATATCGGCGATGACGGTTGCCACGTCCGTAGGCAGATCGACGGTCGGGTTCTGCGCGACACCTGCAAAACTGGGCAGGGCGCCTTTGTCGGACAGCATCGGATCTAGCAGGAATGTGGTGCCTGCGTAGGTCAGTTTGGCGGTTGCGTTGCGGAAGAAGTGGTATCGGATCGGTTGGGTCATGGCGGGCCTGCCTATCTGGTTAAAGGGATGGGGGTGGTGTGAGGGTAAGCGCGCGTCCGGCGGGCGATATACAAGGATGTTGCGATTCGTGGTCCGCTAGCCGCCGTTTGCGCGCCGGGCGAAATCGTGCCGCCAACGCCGCGACAAAGGCGCGAGATCGGCCAGACGCTGCGCGCGTTCGGTCGGCAGATGCGGATCGAACCGTGCGGCGGTCACCGCGTGGACCGTCCAGTCGGGCGCGGGGCGTTCGATGACGTGCATGAAGGCGTCGGGCGTCACGGTTCCCGGTGCTAGCACCCTGTAATACCAGCCGGTCCGCTGTGTCTTGCGAAATCTGTAGGCCAGATCGGGGAGCCCCAGATGCGCGTCCAGTTTCCAGCAAGGCTCGCGCCCTTGGGAGATTTGCACCCGTGCAGAGCCGAGACTGAGCACGTCGCCGATGCACAGCGTGTGTTCGTCCATGCCGGTGGTGGCGATGTTTTCGCCAAAGCAGCCCGGCGCGAATCGGGTGGCGTAATCCGGATAACGCGATTGCCAGAACGCCATGTGATCGGCGTCATAGTGGTGGATCGCCTGATCGGGGCCGCCGTGTACGCTCGGATCGGCCTGTGCATCACCGTCCAGTCCCAATTCGGTGATCTGGCATCTGCCGGTGCGGGCAGATTTCGCGATCGCGGAAGCGGGTTTTCCGTCCCAAAGGGTCTGGATCTTGCCGGTAAAGAGCCCCACCACCTGCCCGAAAGGATCGCCGGAATAGGTCACTGCGGGCCCTCGGATCCTGCGTGATCCGCCCGTGCGATCACTGGCACAGCGCGGCGCGGTAGGCACCCGGCGTCAGGCCGGTGTGTTCGCGGAATTTTGTCGTGAAATAGGCCTGGCTCGAAAAACCGCAGGCATAGGCAATGTCGGCCAGCCCGTCGTCGGTCCGGGCCAGCAGTGCGCGGCTCGCTTCGATGCGGCGGGCCGTGACGAACATGTGCGGGGTCGTGTTGGTGGCCAGTTTGAAGCAGCGAGAGAAGTGGTACATCGACAGCCCCGCGATTGCGGCGAGTTCGTCAAGCGCCATGGTCCGGTCAAGGTTGGCATCGACATAATCGGTCACTTCGACCAGCCGCCGCGCGTCCAGCGGCAGAACGGAACCGGGGTCTTCCGCGCTCGATTTGCTATCGGCCAGCCCGGCCAGGGTGCCCAGAAGCGTCATGAACAACCCGTCGACAAGCAGCGATGCGCCGGGCCCGTCCTGTGTGCTGTGGTCCCAGATGCGGTTCATCAGGTTGGGGATCGCGCCGTTGAAGATATCGCGGTTATAAAGCGGTTCGAGTGAGGACAGCGCGCTTGTACCGCTGCCGTCTCCGGCCATCATCCGGTCCACATTCAGCTTGGGCAATGCGAGCATGAGCAACTGGTGATCGCCCTGTCCTTCCCAGTATGAGGCAGCATCGGCGGGGGCGAGATAGAAGCTGCCCTTGCGACCGGACAGGGTGACGCGGCCGTTGCCGCAATCGACGCTGGAGTGTGACATGTCGCTTTCCAGCACCAGCCGGAAGACAATCTGCTCGACCGCGGGGTCGGCGGTTTCGTGGCTTTGCTGGTCGACACGGATCAGGTTCAGCGGCATGGATCCCGCGGTGCGGGTCTGCTGGGGAAACCTGTTGTAAAGCGCGCCGTAAACCGATCCGTAATCGCCGCATCCGCGGGCCGTATCGCTTTGGCACATCTGAAGTCCCATCGGGGGCCGGTCCTTTGTTGCGTCGGGTTGAGAGTGAAGCCGTCACGCCCAGCATAGAAAAGGAATCGCCGGTTGTATTTTGATTTCTTGCGATTGGCCTGTGGCCGCCGGTTGTCGGCGGCGCGAAAAGGCGGGCGGATGGAGGATGAGCCATCCGCCCTGTGGACTTGCGCCTGTTGCCGGGAGAAGCCGTGACGCAAGCCGGGATCGCAAATCAGCGCGGCGTGTCGGGCAGCACGAGGGAGAACGCGGTGCCATCGGGCGAGCTGTGCTGGAGATGCAGGTCCGCGCCCATTTCCTTGGCCAGTCCGACAGCCGTCATCAGGCCGTAGCCGATGCGCCCCGCGGGCGGGCTGGGCCGGTCGATGCGCGGAAACAGATGGTCGATGATATGTGCAGGCAAGCCCGGCCCGTCATCGGCCACGGTGATGTGGATATCGCCCCGCTCGCGCCGTGCGTGAAGCGATACGGTGCTGCCCTTGTGGCTGCGCACCGCGTTGGCGGCGTTCACCGCAAGGTTGTAGAGCAGGCGGAACAGCGCGGTCTGGTCACAGCGCAGGGCCACATCCGGCGCGACGGACACTTTGAACAGGGGATGGTCGAACCTGTCTTCGAACTGGGGCGCGATGAGAACGCCGATCTGTTCGAGAACGGCGTGGATGGCCGGTGCATCGTGCGGGGTTGCAGTTGGGGTACGCTCGGCATCGGCAAGATCGGTCTGGCAGATGTTGACCACATGGTCGATGGCCCGCGCAATGCGGGCGGCGCGGCGGGCCACCTGCGCGTCGGCGTGTGTGCTGAGGTGTTCGGTCGCCAGTGCCGCGCTGGCGAGATAGCCGCGAATGTCATGGGCTGCGCTGCGCATTGTCAGGATGGGATGGTCCATGAAAGTCCTCCGGTCGGGGGATGCTCGGCGAATGAGGCAGTGGACCACAACTTTAGGCTGATAGAATACGGGGGTCTTTCACACGTTTGACAACAGTTTTCACGATCTTGCGATCCGCGATAACCGACGCAGCCCGCGCGACAGGGTGCGGTTTCAAAATAACAAGAGAGGGAGAGGTGTCTTTCGAGTTTCCGGTCATTGCCGAAAAATTGGTGCCCAGGAGAGGACTCGAACCTCCACACCGTTGCCAGTACTAGCACCTGAAGCTAGCGCGTCTACCATTCCGCCACCTGGGCACACCTTGTAGAGAGGGCGTTTAAGCCTCTCGGGTGGGGGTGTCAAACGGAAAAGTTCAATTTGACGCCCTGCGCAGACTGCCACGTGAGGGCGTTTTTTTGCGGCTTGTTTGGGGGGGCCGGGGGGGGTACACCTGCCGTGACTTTTTGCACAGGAGTTTCAGCGTGACGAAACTTGTTACCATCTACGGCGGATCCGGTTTTGTAGGGCGATACATCGCTCGGCGCATGGCGCTGGCGGGGTGGCGTGTGCGCGTCGCGGTCCGCCGCCCGAACGAAGCGATCTTTGTCAAAACCTACGGCGTGGTCGGGCAGGTGGAACCGGTGCTGTGCAACATCCGTGATGATGCGTCGGTCGCGTCGGTGATGACGGGGGCCGATGCGGTTGTGAACTGTGTCGGTGTGTTGTCCGAGGTGGGCAAGAACACGTTTGACGCGGTGCAATCCGAAGGCCCCGAGCGCATTGCGCGCATCGCCGCCGAACAGGGCGTGGCGCGGATGGTGCATGTGTCGGCGATTGGTGCCGATATGGACAGCGACAGTGATTATGCCCGCACCAAGGCCGAGGGCGAGGCGGGTGTGCTCAAGCATATGCCGAACGCGATGATCCTGCGCCCGTCGATTGTGTTTGGTCCAGAGGACGAATTCTTCAACCGTTTCGCGTCGATGACGCGGCTTGGTCCGGTGCTGCCCGTTGTGGGTGCCGCGACGCGGTTTCAGCCTGTGTACGTGGACGATGTCGCCCATGCGGCAGAGATCGGCGTGACCCATGACACCTCCGGCGTGTTCGAATTGGGCGGGCCGGTGACCCTGTCGTTCCGTGAGCTGATGCAGCTGATGTTGCAGGTGATCCGCCGTCGCCGGTTGATCGTGAACATCCCGTTTGTGGCCGCGCGGGTGATGGCATTCGGCTTTGACATGCTGGAGGCGGTGACGCTGGGGCTGTTCAAGAACGGTATGATCACGCGCGATCAGGTCCGCAACCTGCGCCGCGACAATGTCGTGGGGGATGATGCCAGGGGTTTTGACGAGCTGGGGATCGAGCCCACGGCGATGATTTCGGTCCTGCCCGAATACCTGTGGCGTTTTCGCCCCTCGGGTCAATATGACGCGATCAAGGAATCGGCACGCAACCTGCGCTCCAGCTAATGGAAAACTCAACGCTGATTGCCGCTTTTCTGGGTTTGCTGGAAGGGCTGACGGAGTTTATTCCGGTGTCTTCGACCGGGCATATTCTGCTGGCGGGACATTTTCTGGGGTTTGAATCCGCGGGCCGTGCGTTCGAGGTTGTGATCCAGTTGGGCGCGGTTCTGGCGATCCTGACGTTGTATTCGTCGCGGCTGATTTCAGTCTTTGCGGCGGCCCCCCATGATCCGGCGGCGCGGCGCTTCATCCTGTCGGTTCTGCTTGCGTTTCTGCCTGCGGTTTTCATTGGCGTCATGGCGCACGGGTTCATCAAGGAAGTGTTGTTCGAGACGCCGATGCTGATCGCGGTGATGCTGATCCTCGGCGGTGTAATCCTGTTGTTCGTGGACCGGTTTGCGCCGGAACCGGTGCACGATGATGCAATGAAGCTGCCGATCCCGATGGCCATCAAGATCGGGTTCATTCAATGCCTTGCGATGATCCCCGGCGTGTCGCGGTCGGGTGCGACCATTGTGGGTGCGCTGATGCTGGGCGCGAGCAAGCGGGCCGCGGCAGAGTTTTCGTTTTTCCTGTCGATGCCCACGATGGCGGGCGCGTTTGCTTATGACATCTACAAGAATCGCGATGTGCTGGACAGTGCGGCGCTGGGCGAGATCGCGATCGGCTTTGCGATGGCGTTTGTCAGTGCCGTTCTGGTTGTGAAATGGCTGCTGGGGTATGTCAGCCGCCACGGATACGCGCTTTTCGGTTGGTGGCGGATCGTGGTCGGGGGTGTTGCGCTGGTGTTGCTTTACAGCGGTTTTTAGCCTATAAGGTCCGTATCGGTCCTATAAATCCCAATTTAATCGCTCTGATTGCAGGGTGATGCCGCCGAAATCGACATATAGGTAAGCATTGCTGACTTTTATTCCCCTCGGGCTTGGTTTATCGGGGAGCTTCTGACGGGAATCCAAGGAAGTGAGCGCCATGGCCAAGCAACCGATGTTGAAATTTACCACTGTCGAGCGTGACATGCCCGAAAAGCGGCCTCCGAACCTACGTCGTGAGGATTTCAACGAGATTTATGCAGAGTACGCCGACGCGAAGGCCAAGGAGCAATCGAGCCGCTGCAGCCAGTGTGGCGTGCCCTATTGCCAGTCCCATTGCCCACTGCACAACAACATTCCCGACTGGCTGCGCCTGACCGCCGAAGGGCGCCTGAAGGAAGCCTATGAGGTGAGCCAGGCGACCAACACCTTCCCCGAAATCTGTGGCCGCATCTGCCCGCAGGACCGGCTGTGCGAAGGCAATTGCGTGATCGAGCAATCGGGTCACGGCACCGTCACCATCGGGTCGGTCGAAAAATACATCACGGATACGGCGTGGGAAGAAGGCTGGGTCAAGCCGATCACCGCGGCGTCCGAGCGCACGGAATCGGTGGGCATCATCGGCGCGGGCCCCGGTGGGCTGGCGGCGGCGGATTTCCTGCGCCGTGCAGGCGTGCAGGTCACCGTCTATGACCGCTATGACCGCGCGGGTGGGCTGCTGACCTATGGCATCCCCGGTTTCAAGCTGGAAAAAGACGTTGTCATGCGCCGCAATGCGCAGTTGGAAGAAGGCGGCGTGACCTTCAAGCTGAACTGCAACGTGGGCGAGGACATCGGATTTGATGACATCCGCGCGGCCCATGATGCGGTGATTATCGCCACGGGCGTGTACAAGAGCCGCGATTTGCAGGCCCCCGGCGTCGGCGCGTCCGGCGTTGTACGGGCGCTGGATTTCCTGACCGTGAGCAATCAGAAAAGTTTCGGCGACGATGTGCCCGCGTTCAGCGATGGCAGCCTGAATGCCGAAGGCAAGCGGGTTGTGGTGATCGGTGGCGGCGACACGGCGATGGACTGTGTGCGCACGTCGATCCGGCAGGGTGCGACATCGGTGAAATGCCTGTATCGTCGCGACCGCGCCAACATGCCCGGCAGCCAGCGCGAGGTTGCCAACGCCGAGGAAGAGGGCGTGATTTTCGAATGGCTGACCGCGCCCAAAGGGTTCAAGGGCGACCCCGTCGAAGGCGTGATCGTCCAGAAAATGCGGTTGGGGCAGCCCGACGCCACAGGCCGTCAGGCGCCCGAGCTGATCGAAGGTTCCGACTATGTCGAGGAGGCCGATCTGGTCATCATGGCACTCGGGTTCGAACCCGAGGACCTGCCCACGCTGTGGGGCTGCGCCGATCTGCCGGTGAACCGCTGGGGCACCGTCAAGGCCGACTATATCACCGGCAAGACCGAGGCCGAGGGCGTGTATGCCGTGGGCGATATCGTGCGCGGCGCATCGCTGGTGGTCTGGGCGATCAAGGACGGGCGCGACTGCGCCGAGGCCATCCTCGAAAGCTTTAACGCAAGCGCGTCTGTCGCCGCGGAGTGAGTGTATGACATCTGTGCACCGCCTGTGCACAGGAACGTCATACGCCGAGACAGACGCCAAAGGTTAATAGGGCAGCGATGCTGTCGTGAAACACGGGAAAGATGAACAATGTCTGACGCCCACAAGATCGAAGGTCAGTGCCTGTGCGGTGCTGTGACGGTGACGGCGATGGTCACCGACCCCAAGCTGCGGGCCTGTCATTGCGACATGTGCAACCGCCACACCGGCGGCCCGTTCTTTTCGGTCAACGCCGATCCGGCGACGGTGCAGGTGAGCGGCACGCCCGCCACCTACCGGTCGTCCGACTGGGCCGAGCGGGGGTTCTGTGCGACTTGCGGATCGACCCTGTGGTACGCGACCGTGCACGACGGTGCGCGCCATCTGTCGGCCGGACTGTTCGACAACGCCGCCGGCGGCACGCTGGCCATTGAATTTTTCGCCGATGCCTGTCCGCAAGGGTACGCATTGGCCGGCAGCCACAAGAAGCTGACCACCCCAGAGACAATCGCGCTGTTTGCGCCCGACGAAGGATAAGCCAGATGACCAAATACGATGATGCATGGGTTGCCCGCGAAGAAGCCAAGCGTGCGATGATGGCCGAAAAGGGTCTGTATTCCCCCGAGGAGGAGCATTCGTCCTGCGGTGTGGGTCTGGTCGTCAACATCGACGGCAAGCGCACGCGCGAAGTGGTCGAGAACGGGATCAAGGCGCTCAAGGCGATCTGGCACCGCGGCGCGGTGGATGCGGACGGCAAGACCGGCGATGGCGCGGGTATTCACGTGCAGATCCCCGTGCCGTTTTTCTATGATCAGGTGGAGCGCACGGGCCACAAGCCGCGCCGCGACGAGCTGATCGCGGTGGGTCAGGTGTTTTTGCCGCGGACCGATTTTGGCGCGCAGGAGACCTGCCGGACCATCGTGGAAACCGAAGTGCTGCGCATGGGCTACTATATCTATGGCTGGCGCCACGTGCCGGTCAGCGTTGACTGTCTGGGCGAAAAGGCCAATGCGACCCGCCCCGAGATCGAGCAGATCCTGATTTCCAACGCCAAGGGTGTTGACGAGGAAACATTCGAGCGCGAGCTCTATGTCATTCGCCGCCGGATCGAGAAGGCCGCGGTCGCGGCACAGGTGCCGACGCTTTATATCGCGTCGATGTCCTGCCGCTCGATCATCTACAAGGGGATGATGCTGGCCGAGCAGGTGGCCGAATTCTATCCCGATCTGATGGACGAGCGGTTCGAGAGCGCATTCGCCATCTATCACCAGCGCTATTCGACCAACACGTTCCCGCAGTGGTGGTTGGCGCAGCCGTTCCGCATGCTAGCCCACAACGGCGAGATCAACACGCTCAAGGGCAATCTGGGCTGGATGAAGTCGCACGAGATCCGCATGGCGAGCGCCGCCTTTGGCGACATGGCCGAGGATATCAAGCCGATCGTTGCCTCGGGGTCGTCGGATTCGGCGGCGCTGGATTCGGTGTTCGAGGTGCTGGTGCGCGCGGGCCGGTCCGCGCCGATGGCGAAAACCATGCTGGTGCCCGAAAGCTGGTCCAAGCAGGCGGTGGAGCTGCCGCAGGCGTGGCGCGACATGTATTCCTATTGCAACAGCGTGATGGAGCCGTGGGACGGCCCTGCCGCGCTGGCCATGACCGACGGGCGCTGGGTGTGTGCCGGGCTGGACCGCAACGGCCTGCGGCCCATGCGCTATGTTGTGACCAGCGACGGGATGCTGATCGCCGGGTCCGAGGCGGGCATGGTGCCGCTGGACGAGGCGCGGGTCGTGCGCAAGGGCGCGTTGGGTCCAGGCCAGTTGCTGGCGGTCGATATGGCCGAGGGCAAGCTGTATGGCGACACCGAGATCAAGGACAAGCTGGCCGCGGCGCGCCCCTTCGGCGAGTGGGTCGGCAAGATCAACGAGTTGGACGATGCGCTGGCCGGGGTGACCGAGAAGCCGCTGTTCACCGGGGCCGAGCTGCGCCGCCGTCAGGTGGCCGCGGGCTATACCATCGAGGAGCTGGAGCAGATCCTTGCCCCGATGGCCGAGGACGGCAAGGAAACGCTGGCGTCGATGGGTGATGATACGCCGAGCGCCGTCTTGTCGGGCAAGTACCGCCCGCTGAGCCATTTTTTCCGCCAGAACTTCAGCCAGGTGACCAACCCGCCGATCGACAGCCTGCGCGAATTCCGGGTGATGAGCCTCAAGACGCGGTTCGGCAACCTCAAGAACGTGCTGGAAGAGGACAGCAGCCAGACCGAGATTCTGGTGCTGGACAGCCCGTTTGTGGGCAATGCCCAGTTTGACGAGCTGACCCGCCAGTTCAACGCCGATCTGGCCACCATCGATTGCACATTTACCCCCGGCAACGGCACGCTGAATGCCGCGCTGCACCGCATCCGCGACGAGGCGGAGGACGCAGTACGCTCGGGCGCGGGCCATATCGTGCTGACCGACCAGAACAGCGATGCCGAGCGCGTCGCGATGCCGATGATCCTTGCGACGAGCGCGGTGCACAGCCATCTGACGCGCAAGGGGCTGCGGACGTTTACCTCGCTGAACGTGCGGTCGGCGGAATGTATCGATCCGCATTACTTTGCCGTGCTGATCGGGTGCGGGGCGACGGTGGTCAACGCCTATCTCGCCGAGGATTCGCTGGCCGACCGGATCGAGCGCGGATTGCTGGACGTGGACCTGACCGCCGCGATTGCCCGTTACCGCGAGGCGATCGACGCGGGTCTGCTCAAGATCATGGCGAAGATGGGGATTTCCGTCATCTCGAGCTATCGCGGGGGTCTGAACTTCGAGGCCGTCGGCCTGAGCCGCGCGATGTGCGCCGAGTTCTTCCCCGGCATGACCAGCCGCATCAGCGGCATCGGGGTCAGCGGCATCCAGCGCAAGGCCGAGGAAGTCCACGGCAAGGGCTGGATCGGGGATGACACGGTGCTGCCCATCGGCGGGTTCTACAAGGCCCGTCAATCGGGCGAGACCCACGCGTGGGAAGCGACCAGCATGCACATGATGCAGGCCGCGTGTAACCGCGCGTCTTACGAGATGTGGAAGCAGTATTCGGCCAAGATGCAGAGCAATCCGCCGATCCATCTGCGCGATCTGCTGGACATCAAGGCGCTGGGCAAGCCGATCCCGATCGAGGAGGTCGAAAGCATCACCGCGATCCGCAAACGGTTCGTCACGCCGGGCATGTCGCTGGGCGCGCTGAGCCCCGAGGCGCACAAGACGCTGAACGTGGCGATGAACCGCATCGGCGCGAAATCGGACAGCGGCGAGGGCGGCGAAGACCCGGCGCATTTCGTGCCCGAGCCCAATGGCGACAACCCGTCCGCGAAGATCAAGCAGGTCGCGTCGGGGCGTTTCGGCGTCACGGCAGAGTATCTTAACCAGTGCGAAGAGCTGGAGATCAAGGTCGCGCAGGGTGCGAAACCCGGCGAGGGTGGGCAGCTGCCCGGCATGAAGGTCACCGACCTGATTGCCCGTTTGCGCCATTCCACGCCCGGTGTGACGCTGATTTCACCGCCACCGCACCACGATATCTATTCCATCGAGGATCTGGCGCAGCTGATCTATGACCTCAAGCAGATCAACCCGCGCTGCAAGGTGACGGTCAAGCTGGTCGCGTCGAGCGGTGTCGGTACGATTGCGGCCGGTGTGGCGAAGGCAAAGGCCGACATCATCCTGATTTCGGGCCACAACGGCGGCACCGGCGCGTCGCCCGCGACCTCGATCAAATACGCTGGCCTGCCGTGGGAAATGGGTCTGACCGAAGCGCATCAAGTGCTCTCGATGAACAAGCTGCGCGGCCGCGTCACGCTGCGCACCGATGGCGGGTTGCGCACGGGCCGCGACATCGTGATGGCCGCGATGCTGGGGGCCGAGGAGTACGGCATCGGCACCGCCGCGCTGATCGCGATGGGCT
Source organism: Sulfitobacter sp. S190 (assembly GCF_025141935.1). Classification (NCBI taxonomy): domain Bacteria; kingdom Pseudomonadati; phylum Pseudomonadota; class Alphaproteobacteria; order Rhodobacterales; family Roseobacteraceae; genus Sulfitobacter; species Sulfitobacter sp. S190. The sequence continues at coordinate 138,048 of NZ_CP081120.1, forward strand.
GTATCATGGTGCGCCAGTGCCAGTCCAACACCTGCCCCGTGGGCGTGTGTACGCAGGACGAAGCGCTGCGCGACAAGTTCACCGGCAATGCCGACAAGGTCGTCAACCTGATCACCTTCTACGCCACCGAGGTCCGCGAGATTCTGGCGAGCATCGGCGCGCGCTCGCTGGATGACGTGATCGGCCGTGCCGATCTGCTGGCGCAGGTCAGCCGCGGGTCGGCGCATCTGGATGATCTGGATCTCAACCCGCTGTTGATTTCGGTCGATGATGCCCATGACACGATTTACGACCGTGACAAGGACCGCAACGTGGTGCCCGACACGCTGGACGCGCAGATCGTGCGCGATGCGGCGCGGTTCCTTGAGGATGGCGAGAAGATGCAGCTGTCTTACGCGGTGCAGAACACGCACCGTACCGTAGGCACCCGTGTCAGCAGCCATATCGTCAAACGCTTTGGCATGCGCAACGATTTGCAGGCCGATCACCTGACGGTGAAGTTGTCGGGGTCCGCGGGCCAGTCACTGGGCGCATTCGCGGCACCGGGGCTGAAGCTGGTCGTGGCGGGTGATGCCAATGACTATGTCGCCAAGGGTCTGTCGGGTGGTACGGTCGTCGTGCGCCCGCCGATGGCCAGTGCGATTGTTGCCGCCGAGAATACGATCATCGGCAACACGGTTCTGTACGGCGCGACCGACGGCTATCTGTTTGCGGCAGGCCGTGCCGGTGAGCGGTTCGCGGTGCGCAACTCGGGCGCCAAGGTCGTCATCGAGGGCTGTGGCAGCAACGGGTGTGAGTATATGACCGGCGGCGTCGCGGTCATTCTGGGCAGTATCGGTGCGAACTTCGGGGCTGGCATGACGGGCGGAATGGCCTATCTGTATGATCCGGAGCGCAAGGCCCGTGACATGATGAACCATGAAACGCTGGTGACTTGTGCCGTTACCGTCGATCACTGGGTCGATCAGCTGAAGGGTTTGATCGAGGCCCACCATGCCGAAACAGGCAGCCGTGCCGCCGCAGATATCCTGCAGCACTGGGACACCGAAAAGGACAACTTTGTTCAGGTATGCCCCAAGGAGATGCTGAGCCGGATCCCCGCGCCACTGGGCACCGAAAGCACGGCTGTTCCCGCGGAATAGGGGCTGCCGATTGTGTCAGGCGGCGAAACAATCGCTGCCGCCTGACATGACAACACCCCGTTGCGGCACTAATTCCGGCGCATTTGCGCCCGATTTTGGAGGCATGTTTGGCGTGACCCAAGCAGGAGGCCGCTATGCCGACCGTCTACAAGGACCAGTTCTACACCATTGACCCCGGCAATCCGCCCGGGGGCGGGACCCCTGTGACCCAGTTCAGGGCCGAGGTGACGGATACCAACGACAACGGGTTGTTGCAGCCCGGCGATGGCGATCTGTTCGAGGGCGTCAACATCAACCGCGTCTGGGAAGGCGACACGCTGACCATCAATGTGCCCGGGGTCGGCAACGTGACCTATACCGGCACGACGTTCTACCTCGATAGCGGTCCGGCGGTGTTCACGCCGACCGACGGGCAGGTCCTGCAGGACGGGACCTTTGTCAGCTCGACCTTTGTGACCACCAGCACCAACATGCCGGTGGGCGATTTCGGCCCTACCTGTTTCACCCCCGGCACGCTAATCGACATTCCCGGCGGCACCTGCCCGGTCGAGGAGATCGCGGTGGGCGATCTGGTGCACACGATGGACAACGGCACCCAGCCGGTGCGCCTGATCCTGCGCCAGACGGTGCAGGCGGAGGGGGCCTATGCGCCGGTGCGCATCGCCGCCGGTGCGCTGGGCAATACCGCGCCGCTGTCGGTGTCACAGGAGCACCGGATGCTGATCGATGACTGGCGGGCGGAGTTGATACTGGGCTGCGAAGAGATACTGGTGGCGGCCAAGCATCTGGTCAACGGCACCACCGTGCAGGTGATGGAGGGCGGCACGGTCAGCTATGTGCATCTGCTGTTTGACGACCACCAGATCGTGTTCGGTAATGGCATCCCGTCCGAGAGCTGTTTGCCGGATGTGTGGGCACCGCATATCACCGCCGCGCAGCGCCGAGAACTATGCGCGCTGTATCCGCAGCTGGCACAGCGGCGCGGTGTGCGTGCGACCCAGACCGCCCGGCAAGTGGCCCGTGCCCGCGAGGCGCAGTGCCTGATTGCGGCGTGATCCTTTCCTTTGGGGCGTCGCGCATTAAACTTCTGTCATGACTAATTTTTTCCTGCGGTTGCTGGCCCTTTGCGGGCTGTTGTTCGGGGTGGCCTGCAGCGGGGTCGCGCCGCGTGACGGCGGCGACATTCTGGTGATCGGCGACAGTGTGCTGGCGTGGAACAACCCCACGCGTCAGGATATCGGCCGCGTTGTGGGCGCGCAGTTGCAACGCGATGTGGTGATCCGCGCGGTGCCGGGGGCCAAGTTGCAGGCAGAGCGCGCGTGGGCCGCGGCGGCGGGTTTCGACATCCGCCAGCAGTACCCCGGCGGGCGCTGGAACTGGGTTGTGATCAACGGCGGGGCCAACGATATGGGGTTCAACGACTGCGGCTGCGGTGACTGCCGGTCCGTCGTCGAGGGATTGATTTCGGCGGACGGGTCCAACGGTGTCGTTCCCGCGTTTCTGGACGAGGTCCGGCGCAGCGGGGCGCGTGTGCTGTGGATGGGATATTACAGTTCGCCGGGCACCTCGTTCGAGGGCTGTGCCGACGATCTGGACCTGCTGGAGGACCGTATCAAGCGCAATCTTGCGCGCGATCCGCGCGGGCACTTCCTTGAGGGGGAAGAGGTGCTGACGAAGGGCAACCCGGCGCATTTCGACCGCGATGACACCCATCCGTCGGTTGCCGGGTCCGCTCTTTTGGGCACAGCGCTGGCAGAAATGATCCGCGCGGTCGAGAACCGTTCACAAAACCGCTGAGCCATCCTATAGCTGGCGCATGGCACGCGCATCCAAGACGAAATCCCGACCCCGCAAATCCAAGGCCAAACCCGCGTGGACAGCCCGGTTGCGCCGGTTTTTCTGGCGTGCGCTGGCGGTCGGGTTTCTGGTTGTTGTGGGGGCGGTGCTGTTGGGGCGCGTCATCAATCCGCCCACGACGGCCTATATGTTCGGCGAAAGCCGCCGGTTGAACGGGGTCGACCAGCAGTGGACCGCGATGGAGGACATCGCGCCGGTCATGGCCCGCGCCGTGGTTGCCGCCGAGGACGCGAATTTCTGCAATCACTGGGGTTTTGATCTGGCCGCGATCAAGCTGGCGATTGCGCAGGGGTCCAACCGGGGCGCCTCTACCCTGAGCCAGCAGACGGTGAAGAACGTGTATCTGTGGCACGGGCGCAGCTGGGTCCGCAAAGCGATGGAGGCGGGGATCACCCCGATCATGGAGGCGCTTTGGCCGAAACGGCGGATACTCGAGGTGTATCTGAACGTGGCAGAATTTGACGAGGGTGTCTTTGGCGTGGAGGCGGCGGCGCGGCATTATTTCGGGGTCGGTCCGGAGAACCTCAGCGCGCAGCAGGCGGCACAGCTTGCGGCGGTGCTGCCCGCGCCCAAGAAACGGTCAGCGTCGCGGCCGACGGCATTTTTGAAGAAACGGGCCGCGCAGATCCGGTCCGGTGCGGCCACAATCCGCGAAGATGGGCGTGCGGCCTGTTTCGAGAGTTGAAGTTTGCGCCCCCGCGGGGCATTGAAGTTGAAACCCAATTGTCCGGAGTGACCATGGCCCGTCTGTTCCACGTTCCCCTGTCGCCTTTTTGTCGCAAGATCCGGTTGAGCCTTGCGGAGAAGAAGGTCGAGGTGGAACTGGTCGAGGAGCGCTATTGGGAAGAGGACCCCGATTTCCTGCGCCGCAATCCGGCGGGCAAGGTGCCGGTGCTGCGGCTGGACGGGATCATGATGGCCGAAAGTGCGGCGATCTGTGAATATATCGAGGAGACGCGCCCCGAGCCGTCGCTTTTGCCGAGCGATCCGACGCAGCGTCTGGAAGTGCGCCGTCTGGTCAGCTGGTTCGATGACAAGTTCCATCACGAGGTGACGTCGAAGCTGCTCTATGAGCGGGTCAACAAGAAGGTCATGCAGGCGGGATACCCCGACAGCAAGAACGTCAAGGCCGGGGCCAAGGCGATCAAATACCATCTGGGGTACATGACGTGGCTGCTTGACCATCGGCGCTGGCTGGCCGGTGATGTGATGACACTCGCCGATTTCGCGGCGGCGGCGCATCTGTCATCGCTGGACTATATTTCGGACGTGGATTGGAAAAGCTGCCCGGAGGTGAAGGACTGGTATGCCAAGATCAAGTCGCGCCCCGCGTTCCGGTCGATCCTGGCCGATCAGGTGTCCGGATTTCCGCCGCCGCGGCATTACAATGATCTTGATTTCTGATCACCTGCGCCCCGTGTCGGACGGCCCGTGCGCGGTGCCGTCGGATTTGAGTTTAAGGGCAAGATGAAGGACGCGCTGAAGCCGCGACTGGTTGCCCGCGCGCTGGAAGAGGGGTTTGTGGCCTGCCGGATCTGCAAGCCCGGCGATGTGCCCCATGTCAGGGAGCGGCTGGACGCCTTTGTGGCGGCGGGATACCACGGGCAGATGGGGTGGATGGCCGAGCGGATGGCGTGGCGCGGTGATCCACAAGCGCTGTGGCCGGAGGCGCGTTCGGTCATCATGCTGGCGGAGAGCTATGCCCCGCTACACGATCCGCTGGAGATACTGGAGCATCCCCGGCAGGGCGCTGTATCGGTATATGCTCAGGGGCGGGACTACCACGATATCGTGAAGAAACGGCTCAAGCGGTTGGCGCGGTGGCTAGTGGCGGAGGCGGCCTGCGAGGTGAAGGTGTTTGTCGATACCGCACCGGTGCCCGAGAAGGCGCTTGCGCAGGCGTCGGGATTGGGATGGCAGGGCAAGCACACCAATGTCCTGAGCCGTGATTGGGGCAATTGGGCCTTTTTAGGGTCTGTTTTCACCACGCTTGATCTGGAGCCGGATGCGCCTGAGGTCGATCATTGCGGCAGTTGCACCGCCTGTCAGGATATTTGTCCGACGCAGGCGTTTCCCGCCCCTTACCAGTTGGACGCGCGGCGGTGCATTTCCTATCTGACGATCGAGCACAAGGGGCCTGTGGCGGAGGATCTGCGCCCGGCGCTGGGCAACCGCATTTATGGCTGTGACGATTGTCTGGCGGTGTGCCCGTGGAACAAGTTCGCGGTTCGCGCGAGCGACATGCGGTATCACGGCGGGGCCGGCGGCGATCTGGCGACGCTGGTGGCGCTGGATGATGCGGCGTTCCGGGCGCGGTTTTCGGGCTCACCGATCAAGCGGATCGGGCGTGCGCGGTTTGTGCGCAATGTGCTTTATGCCATTGGCAATTCCGGTGATGCGGCGTTGCGGGGGGCCGCTGCGGCACTGTGTGACGACCCGGATGGTGCGGTGGCCGATGCGGCGCGCTGGGCGGTGGCGCGGTTGGACGTTGCGTGACGCGAATGGGCGGTTTTCGGGGTGCGCGCTGGCGTAGATCAGCGGCGTTCGGCGGGAGAGAGTGATGGCGATTTTGTTGGGTGTGGATACCGGCGGGACCTATACCGACGCGGTGCTGCTGCGCGACGAGCGTGAGGTGATCGCGAGTGCCAAGGCGTTGACGACGCGCCATGATCTGGCGGTGGGGGTGGGCAATGCTGTGGCCGCGGTGCTGGCGGCATCGGGGGTGCGCGCGGCAGACGTGTCGCTGGCGTCGCTGTCGACGACGCTGGCCACGAATGCGCTGGTCGAGGGGCAGGGGGGCCGTGTAGCGCTGATCCTGATCGGGTTCCGGCCGCGTGATCTGGAGGCCCATGGTTTGCTGGAGGCCCTGAAGGGCGATCCGTATCTTCTGGTTTCGGGGGGCCATGATCATGCGGGGGGAGAGGCGGCGCCGTTGGATGAAGCGGCGATTACCGCCTTTTTAGAGACGCATAAGGGTGAACTCGGCGGTTTTGCTGTTGCGGCGCAATTCGCCACGCGTAATCCGGCGCATGAACGGCGTGCGATGGCGTTGGTGGCCCGCGTGACAGGGTGCCCGGTGTCGGCGTCGCATCAGCTGTCTGCGAAACTGAACGGGCCGAAGCGGGCGATGACCGCGATATTGAACGCCCGTCTGATCGGCATGATCGAGCGGTTGATCGGACGGGCAGAGGCGTGTTTGCGCGATCTGGGTGTCGTGGCGCCGATGATGGTGGTACGCGGAGACGGGGCGCTGATTTCGAGCGGGCAGGCGCGCGCGCGACCGATCGAGACGATCCTGAGCGGACCGGCGGCATCGATTGTCGGGGCACGCTGGATGACGGGCGCGCGCGACGCGATCGTGTCGGACATCGGGGGGACGACGACCGATGTGGCGTTGTTGCGCGAGGGGCGTCCGGCGATTGATCCGGCGGGCGCGCGGGTCGGGCCGTTTCGCACGATGGTCGAGGCGGTTGCGATGCGGACAACCGGATTGGGCGGCGATAGCGAGGTCCATTTCGTGGCGGAGGGGCTGTCGGGGGGCGTGACGCTGGGGCCACGGCGGGTTTTGCCGGTGTCACTGGTGGCCGCGGACGCACCCGAGGCCGTGCATGCGGCGCTGGATGCGCAGCTGCGCCGGGCGGTGCCGGCGGAGCACGACGGGCGGTTTGTACGGGCTGTTGAAGGCGCGCAATACGCCGGATTGGGTGCGCGGGAGCGGACGCTGCTGGACCGGATCGGCACGACGGTGCGCCCGCTGGAAGACGTGCTGCGCGCACGGGTCGAGACAGGGGCGCTGGATCGGTTGTGGGGCTGGGGCATGGTGCAGATCGCCGCTGTTGCGCCATCGGATGCGGCGCATTTGCTTGGCCTGTCGGATGCCTGGGACGCGGATGCCGCGCGAAAGGCGCTGCAGCTGTTTGCGCGCAGGCGGACGGGCGCGGGGGAGCCGTTGGCCAAGGACGCAGAGGACATGGCGCAGATGATCGTGGCGCAGTTGCAGCGGCAGACGGAATTGGCCTTGTTAAAGACTGCTTTTGCCGAAGAAGGCCAGGATTTTGGTGCGGCGCCGGACGTGTTGGCGCGGCATGCGCTGTTGCAGCGCGGGTTGGACCAGCACCGCGGGTTGGTGCGGCTGGACGCCGGGTTGGCGGTGCCGGTCATCGGGTTGGGCGCATCGGCGCCGACCTATTATCCGGCCGTGGGCCAGCGGCTGGGTTGCGAGATGATACTGCCCGCGCATGCCGACGTGGCCAATGCCATCGGTGCGGTTGTCGGGCGGGTGACCATGCGCGAGACAGGCACCGTGACCGCGCCGAGCGAAGGCACATTTCGCGTGCATCTGGCCGAGGGGCCGGAGGATTTTGCCGATCAGGAAACCGCATTGGGCCGTCTGGAAGACGTGCTGCGCACGCGGGCGTGCGGCGCGGCAGAGGCGGCGGGTGCGGCGGACATCACCGTTGATGTGATGCGCGATATCCGTACCGCAGGGGTCGAGGCGCGCGAGGTATTTGTGGAGGCGCAGATGACGGTCGAGGCCTCGGGGCGGCCACGGGTCGCCGGATAATACGGAAAGACCCAAAGAAAAACCCCGGCGCGGGGCCCGGGTTTTGCAGGGTGTCTATTCAGCCGCGGCGCGTTTGGGCAAGACCCAGTCGGGGCGCGGGAAGTGGCAGGTGTAGCCGTTGGGAATACGCTCCAGATAATCCTGATGCTCGGGCTCTGCTTCCCAGAAATCGGACACGGGTTCGACTTCGGTGACGACCTTTCCGGGCCAGATGCCGGAGGCTTCGACATCGGCGATGGTGTCGAGCGCCACCGCTTTCTGATCCTCGCTGGTGTAGTAGATCGCGGAGCGATAGCTCATGCCGCGGTCATTGCCCTGCCGGTTGAGCGTGGTGGGATCGTGGATCTGGAAGAAGAATTCCAGCAGATCGCGGTAGCTCATCCGGTCGGGATCAAAGATCACTTCGATCGCTTCGGCATGGGTGCCGTGGTTGCGGTAGGTGGCGTTGGGCACATCACCGCCGGAATAGCCGACACGGGTGGATGTCACGCCGTCCATCTTGCGGATCAGATCCTGCATGCCCCAGAAGCATCCACCGGCCAGTACTGCACGTTCATCGCTCATGCGACATCCTCCACTTGATCAATGTATTGTCCGTATCCTTCGGCTTCCATGTCGTCACGGTGCACAAACCGCAGCGACGCGGAGTTGATGCAATACCGCAGCCCGCCGCGATCGGCCGGACCGTCGGGAAACACGTGGCCCAGATGGCTGTCGCCATGTTTGGAGCGCACTTCGGTCCGCACCATGCCCAGCGAGGCATCGCGGTGTTCGGTCACGTTGTCGATGGGTTTGGTAAAGCTGGGCCAGCCGCAGCCGCTTTCGTATTTGTCGGACGATGCAAAAAGCGGTTCGCCCGAGACGATATCGACGTAAATGCCCGGTTCCTTGTTGCCCAGCAACTTGCCTGTGCCGGGGCGTTCGGTGCCCGATTCCTGTGTCACGTGATATTCTTCGGGCGACAGGGTCGCGATCACGTCGGGGTTTTTGGTGTACTCTGGCATGGTGTCTCCTTGCGCGGGTGTCGGGCAATAGATGGGGTGTTTTGCGCCGATTTCAAAGGGTCCGCCACGATCTGTGAACCAAGGGGCGCCGTGCTGCGTATTGTTAGGGAAAGCGGAGGATCGAGAGATGCGCATTATCATGGCGGTACTTTTGTGGATGGGGGCGGGTGGCGCGTGGGCCGCGCCGCTGGATACCGTGTTTGCCAACATCGACGGCGGCACCATCGAGATGTCGGATTTCCGCGGAAAGCCGGTTCTGGTGGTCAACACCGCGTCGCAATGCGGTTTTACCTATCAGTATGACGGGTTGCAGGCGCTTTATGATGCGTACCGCGACCGGGGGCTGGTGGTGCTGGCCGTGCCGTCCGACGATTTCAACCAGGAGCTTGCCAGCGCCGAGGCGGTGAAGGAGTTCTGCGCATTGAACTTTGCGCTGGATCTGCCGATGGCGGATGTGAGCCGTGTGAAGGGCGCCGATGCCCATCCGTTTTACCGCGCGGTGCGGGCCGAGACCGGATTTGTGCCCCGCTGGAATTTCAACAAGGTCCTGATTGCCCCTGACGGGGCGGTGGCGGGCAGTTGGGGATCGAATGTGAAGCCACGCTCGCCCAAGATCACGCGCCAGATCGAGGCGATGCTGCCCTAGGTGCGTTGCCGCGACAGCTGTACCGCGAGGATGCCGAGGGTGATGATGATGACACCCGCCACATCGCGCGGACCCAGCGTTTCGCCCAGAAGGAGGGCCGCGATCAGCACGCCAAAAAACGGATTGAGAAAATGGAACGTCGCGGCCCGTGTGGCCCCGATGCGCCCGACCAGCCAGAACCAGATGGCCGTGGCCGCGAGGCCCGGCACAAAGCAGGTATAGAGAAACGCCCAGAGCAGGGGCCACGTGGGGTTGACCATTGGTGTCTCGAACAGGGCGGTGGCGACCGACAGGACCGCGCAGCCGACCAGCATTTGCAGCCCCACCACCATCAGCGCGTTGCCCCCCGATGTGGCCCCGCGCACCATGAGGGTCGCCGTGGCCAGCGCCAGCACCCCCAGAATACACAGCATCAGCCCCATCGGTTCGACACCGGCCGTCAGCCGTGCCCCCATGATCAGGCCCACGCCCGCCAGCCCCGCCAGCAGCCCCAGCACGCCCACGGGCCGCAGCCGTTCGCCCAGAAACAGGAACGAGAAGAACGCCACCAGCAGCGGCATGGCCGATGCGATGATCGCGGCGAGCGAGGCTTCGATCGTTTGCATCGCCACGAAGAAGAGGCCGAGGTAGATCGCGTTTTGCGCCACGCCGAAGACGATTGTTGCCCGCCACTGGGCCGCCGTGAGCCGCCAGTGCTGGCCCAGCATCAGCGCGATGCCGACCCCCACCAGACCCGACAGCAGGTAGCGCGCGGAAAGCGCCAGCAGCGGCGAGGCGTCGGCCACGATGATACGCGCCGACGAAAAGGCCGACGACCACATCAGGGCAAACAACAGCCCCATGCCGATTGCGCGTAGATCCATGATGTCTGCCCCCGGTGCCCGTTGGCCGCACCATGTTGCAGAACGCGGGGCGGGGCAACCGCGGTCAGTGTCTGGGGAACAAAAGCACCAGATGCGCGCCGTCGCCTGTCAGTTCGTGGGTGAGTGTGCCGCCGAGATTGGACGCGGCGGCGGCGACGAGGCTTTGCCCGATGCCGCTGACGGCGGAGCCCTTGGGGGCTGGCGCGCTGTCGCCTTTGCCGTTGTCGGTCGCTTCGAGCATCAGGTGATTGTCGGCGGTGCATTTCAGCCGCACGGCGATGTCACCTGCCCCGCCTTCGTCGAACCCGTGCTTGATGCTGTTTGCGACAAATTCGCTGAGCACGATCCCGAGATCGGAGGCGTGGTTCGAGGGTAGGTCGACGGCATCGAAATCGCCGTGGATCGACAGGCCATCGGGGGCGTTCTGTTGCAGGGTTTCAATGATGCCGGTCAGGTATCTGTCGACGCTGATTTTGGCGTCGCTGCCGGAATGTTGCAGCTGCTGGTGCAGGCTCGACATGGAATCGATGCGCCGCTGGACCGCGTCAAGGGCGGCGCGGGCGGTCGGATCCTCGATGGTGCGGGCATAGATGCGGACCATTGAGGAGGTGGCCTGCAGCGAATTCTTGACCCTGTGATCCATTTCGGCCCGCAGGATTTCCTGATTGCGCAGGGCGCGTTTCAGCTCAAGCTGTTTGACCACCTGCGCGGCCAGCGTGCGCAGGGTGGCGCGCTGGAACGGGGTCAGCCTGCGCGGGCGGTTGTCGAGGATGCACAGGGTGCCCAGCGGCATATGCCCCGCCGCCAGAAGCGGCGCGCCAGCGTAGAAAAGCATCGGCGGGTCGCTGTCGTGCAGCAGCGTGTTGTCCGCGGTGCGCGGATCGCGGCGGGTGTCCTCGATTTCGAGGATATCGTCCTGCAAGATCGCGTGGGCGCAGACGGCGGTGGTAAAGGGCGTTTCGGGCAGCGCCATGCCGGTGCGGGCCTTGAACCACTGGCGGTCCTCGTCAACGAGCGAGATCAGCGCGGTCGGCACGTCGCAGATCGCGGCGATCAGGTTCACGATGTCGTCGAACTGGTCCTCGGGCGCGGTGTCCAGCACGCCAAAGTCGTGCAGGGTTTCGATCCGCCGGGGGTTTTGTGGATGGGGTGGTGCGCGCACGGATGTTCCCCCGCTGGGTATTCAGGCAGTCCGTAACGGACCTGCCGCAGTTGTGGACCAATCAACACACCCTGTCCACAGACCGCACAAAAAAAGGGCCGCCCGACGGGCGACCCAATTCATACTGTCCCCGAAAGGCGGGATCAGCCGTTAACGCTGTCTTTGAGCGCTTTGGCGATGGTCATTTTCACGACCTTGTCCGCTTCTTTCTTGAACTGTTCGCCGGTCGCAGGGTTGCGCACCATACGCTCGGGGCGTTCGCGGCAGTAGATTTTGCCGACGCCGGGCAGGGTCACTGCGCCACCGGCGGAAACTTCGCGGGTGATCAGATCGCAGACTGCTTCCAGTGCTGCGCCTGCAGATTTCTTATCCGTGTCCATCTCTTCGGCCAGAGCGGCGACGAGCTGGGTCTTCGTCATTGGTTTGTTTGCCATTTGTTATGTCTCCTTCGTCCGCCCGAATATTGGGCCTCATTGGCAGAATGTAACGGTATGTTGTGATCAAACACAACGAATAGTGGCGTGCCAGACGAAGAAAACTGAGGTTTTTTGCGTTTTTTTGCCAGTTTCGACCCCTAGAGGAAGGCCGTTTCGTCGAAAGAGCGCAATTTCCGGCTGTGAATCCGCTCCAACGGCATATCGCGCAGCTGTTCCATGGCGCGAATTCCGATCATCAAATGCCGCGAAACCTGCGTTTTATAGAAGTCCGAGGCCATGCCCGGCAGCTTGAGTTCACCGTGCAGGGGTTTGTCGGACACGCACAGGAGCGTCCCGTAGGGCACGCGGAAGCGGTAGCCGTTGGCCGCGATTGTCGCGCTTTCCATGTCCAGCGCGATGGCGCGGCTTTGGCTCAGGCGCTGCACGGGGCCGGATTGGTCGCGCAGTTCCCAGTTGCGGTTGTCGATGGTGGCGACCGTGCCGGTGCGCATCAGGCGCTTGAGTTCGAAGCCTTCAAGTTGCGTCACCTGTTCCACCGCGCTTTCCAGTGCGATCTGTATTTCGGCGAGTGCCGGGATCGGCACCCAGACGGGCAGATCGTCGTCCAGCACGTGATCTTCGCGCAGATAGGCGTGGGCCAGCACGAAATCGCCCAGCGCCTGCGTGTTGCGAAGCCCCGCGCAGTGACCGACCATCAGCCATGCGTGCGGGCGCAGCACGGCGATGTGATCGGTCGCGGTTTTCGCGTTCGAAGGCCCGACGCCGATGTTGACCAGCGTGATGCCGGACCCGTCGGCGCGTTTGAGATGATAGGTCGGCATCTGCGGTGTTTTCGGCGAGTCCGGCAGTGGCGCATCGCCATCCGTAATCTCGACATCGCCGGTCGACACGAAAGAGGTATAGCCGCTGTCGGGATCGCGCAGCATCGTGCGGGCGTATTCCTCGAACTCGGTGACGTAGAACTGGTAGTTCGTGAACAGCACGTGGCACTGGAAATGGTCGGGGTCTGTCGCGGTGTAATGCGACAGGCGGGCCAGTGAATAGTCCACCCGCTGTGCGGTGAAGGGCGCGAGGGGGCGGACATCATCGACCGGCTGGTAGGTGCCGTTGACGATATCGTCGTTGGTGGTGCTGAGATCGGGCACGTCGAACACGTCCCGCAGGGTGAAGTCGGCGGCGCCTTCCTGTGGCACGGTGATCGTGGCGTCGGATGTCATCGCGAAATGGACCGGAATGGGGGTGTCGGATGCCCCGACGACCACCGGCTGGCCGTGGTTTTCGATCAGCAGGCCGATTTGCTGGATAAGGTAGTGCCGGAACAGATCGGGCCGCGTTATCGTGGCGGCAAAGGTGCCGGGCGAGGACACGTGCCCGAAGCTGAGCCGCGAATCCACCCGCGCATAGGACGAGGTGGTAAAGCGCACTTCGGGATAAAAGGCGCGGATGCGGGTCTGGTCGGGGGTTGTTTCCATCGCGTCGTTGAAGTGGCTGCGCAGGAATTCGGTGGCCTGGGTATAAAGCTCGGTCAGCCGGTCGACCGCCAGTGTCGCGTCATGGAAGGCCTGCGGCTTGGGGGTGTCGGGGATGAGGATCTTGAACTGTTTCATGTCATTTCTTCTTTGCGTCGGACCGGGGGCCGCCCGTATGGCGGGGCCGGAGAGGTTTTTCGGGAGCGGAGGTGGTGTCAGGAGACGATCACATCCACGAATTCGAAGCTGCGCACATCCACCAGCCCCAGATCGGAAATCCGCAGTTCGGGGATCACCACCAGCGCCAGCAGGGAGTGTTGCATGTAGGCGTTGTTGAGCGTGCATCCGCAGTCGCGCATGGCCTGCATCATCGCGTCGGTTTTGGCGGCCAAATCGGCGGCCGGGCTATCGGACATCAGCCCCGCAATGGGCAGATCCACGGTGGCCAGCTCTGCCCCGTCGCGGAACAGGGTTATCCCGCCGCCCAGATTGCGCAGGTGGTTCGCGGCCAGCGCCATCTGGTCGGCGTCGGTGCCCACCACGATCATGTGGTGGCTGTCGTGCGCCACGGTCGAGGCCATTGCCATGCGCCCCGTGTACCCGAACCCCGACACCAGCGCGTTTGTCACGCCGCCCGTGGCCCGGTGCCGTTCCACCAGCGCGATCTGGCAGACGTCGCCGTGCGATTGCACGCGGCCATCGGTGACCGGCAGTTCGAATTGCAGCGCGCGGGTGGGCGCCTGATTTTCCACCACGCCGATCACGTTGGCGGTGACCGCGTTGGCCCCGGCGGGGGCCGGGATGTCAAAGTCGGACGCGCCCAGATCGCGCGCCATGTTCACCGTTTGCCGCGCGCGTTGCGGCCAGTCGTAATGCGGGCAGTCGGCAAGGCAGATGCCATCGCGTGCCACGATCCGTCCGCGGGCGATGACGGTCTCGATGGGCAAGGTGCGCAAATCCGACGTCAGGATAATGTCGGCGCGGCGCCCCGGGGTGACCGACCCGATGTCACGCTCCAGCCCGAAGTGGGTGGCGGTGTTGATCGTGGCCATTTGCAGCGCCACGAGCGGACCACACCCGCAGTCGATCGCGTGACGCACCACGCGGTTCATGTGCCCGTCGTTGACCAGCGTGCCGGAATGGCAGTCGTCGGTGCACAGGATCATGTTGCGGCTGTCGAGCCCCTTTTCCGTGATCGCGGTGATCTGTGTTTCCACGTCGTACCACGCCGAGCCGAGCCGGATCATCGACCGCATCCCCTGCCGCATGCGGGTGATGGCGTCCGCCTCGCAGGTGCCTTCGTGATCGTCGGCGGGGCCGCCCGCGACATAGGCGGCGAAGGCAGGCCCCAGATCGGGCGAGGCGTAGTGCCCGCCGACGGTTTTACCCGCCCTTTGCGTCGCGGCGATTTCCGCCAGCATTTGCGGGTCGGCATTGCTCACCCCGGGGAAATTCATCATCTCGCCCAGACCGATGATGCCCGGCCAGCCCATCGCCTGCGCCACGTCATCGGCCGAAATCTCGAAACCGGTGGTTTCCATACCGGGGGCCGAGGGCGCACAGGAGGGCATCTGGGTGAAGATGTTGACCGGCTGCATCAGCGCCTCGTCGTGCATCATGCGTACCCCGTCGAGGCCCAGCACATTGGCGATCTCGTGCGGATCGGTGAACATCGACGTGGTGCCGTGGGGGATGACCGCGCGGGCAAATTCGGCAGGGGTCAGCATGCCGCTTTCGATGTGCATATGCCCGTCGCACAGGCCCGGGATCATGTAGCGACCGGCGGCCTCGATGATTTCGGTGTCGGGGCCGGTGCAGTGATCGGCGTTCTGCCCCACGAAGGCGATCCGCCCTTTTACGATCGCCACGCTGTGATCGGGCAGCGTTTCGCGGGTGTGGACATTGACCCAGATACCGCCACGGATCACTGTATCTGCGGGGCTGCGCCCGGCGGCGACATTGACCAGATCGGCGGCCACATCGGGCCATGCGGGAAAGGATGTGGGGGAAGTTTCTTGCGTCATGGCGTAAGGTGACACAGGGTTTTGGAAGGTTCAAGCGCGGGGAGAGTGGAATGGACTATGAAACCGTATCGGCCGAAGATTTCGGCGCAAACCTGCGGGGTCTGGGCATCAACATACTGGTCCGCGATGTGGTGTGGCACACGCAATTCCTGCGCGATGTGTTCGGCATGACGGCCCACCGCGTCAGTGCCGATTTCGCCATCGTCACCTACGGGCGCGAGGTGTTCCAGCTGCACAGTGACGGGACATATCATTCGAACCCCCTGCTGGGCCTGCTGCCGGAACTGCCGCCGCGCGGTGCGGGTCTCGAGATCAGGCTCTATGACACGGACCCGCAAGCGGCCTGCGACAGGGCAGAGGCGGCGGGCGGCAGCGTGCTGCAGGCCCCGACCGACAAGCCGCATGGCCTGCGCGAGGCGTATATCCTGTGCCGCGACGGGTATGCATGGGTGCCGAGCCAGCCCATACAGTAAGGCGCGGCTGGCGAGGAGGGCAGTTTGGATTTTACCTATCTGTGGGCCGAGGCCGTTCCGATCCCCGCCCATGCGCTCGCCGCGCTGGGGGCGTTGGTGCTGGGGGCGGTGCAGCTTGCGATGCCGAAAGGGGGCCGGGCCCACCGCTGGATGGGCAGGCTCTGGGTTGCGATGCTGGGCTTTGTCGCCGCGAGCAGTTTTTCATTCACGAGCTGCGGCTGGTCGGCCCGTGGAGCCCCATCCACCTGCTGTCGGTGCTGACGCTTGTGTCGCTGGTGCAGGCGGTCAGGGCCGCGCGGCGCGGCGATATCGTGCAGCATCGCGCGATTTATCTTTACGCGCTGGTCATCACGGGCGCGTTCACCCTGCTGCCCGGCCGGACCATGCATGCGGTGTTTTTCGGCGGCTGACACGGCACGCTGTCGCAGATGGGCTGGACGGTCGGTTTCAGACGTGGTTGCGTGACCCAAAAGGGTAGGAGAATTCACGCATGACGGCGAATATGGCGCATTGGGAGGCGCGAGTGGACATGGCGGCGGCGTTCCGCTGGACGGCCCGTTTGAACATGCACGAAGGGGTCGCGAACCACTTTTCCGTCGCGGTGAACGCGTCGGGGACCGAATTCCTGATGAACCCCAACCAGGTGCATTTCAGCAGGATCAAGGCGAGCGACCTGTTGTTGATCGACGCCAATGATCCCGCGACACTCGACCGGCCCGATGCCCCCGATCCGACGGCCTGGGGCCTGCACGGCGGAGTGCACCGGGCCTGCCCCCATGCGCGGTGCGTCATGCATGTGCATTCGATTTTCGCCACGGTACTGGCCTGTCTGGAGGACAGCCGGTTGCCGCCCATCGACCAGAACTGCTGTACGTTTTTCAACCGGGTGGTGATCGACGAGGATTATGGCGGGCTGGCCTTCGAGGATGAGGGCGACCGATGTGCCCGGTTGCTGCATGATCCGCGCCACAAGGTCATGGTGATGGGCAGCCACGGGGTGATGGTGATCGGGGATACGGTCGCGGAGACGTTCAACCGGCTCTATTACTTCGAGCGGGCGGCAGAGACCTACATCCGCGCCCTGCAAACCGGCATGCCGTTGCGCCGTATCTCGGACGAGGTGGCCGAAAAAACGGCCAGTGCGCTCGAACAATACCCCGATCAGGACGCCCGGCATCTGGCGGAACTGAAGGCGATTTTGAACAATGAAGGAAGTGATTATGACCAGTAGCCCGCGTGCGGAAGGCCGCACCGCATGATCTATGGCCTGAGCGAAGAGCAGTTGATGATCGCCGACACGGTGCGCACTTTCGTGGAAAAGGAGATCTATCCCCACGAGGCGTTGGTCGAACGCACGGGCGAAGTGCCACGGGAGATTGCGGAGGAGATCAAGCGCAAGACCATCGATCTGGGCTTTTATGCGTGCAATTTTCCCCAAAGCGTGGGCTGCGCGGGATTGAACCACGTGGAATTCGCGTTGGTCGAGCGCGAGCTTGGGCGGGGGTCCATGGCGCTCAACCATTTCTTCGGGCGGCCGCAGAATATCCTGATGGCCTGTGAGGGCGACCAGATCGAGCGTTACCTGATGCCGGCGGTGCGGGGGGAGCGGATGGATGCGCTGGCCATGACGGAACCGGGAGCCGGATCGGACGTGCGCGGCATGAAATGTGCGGCGGTGCGCGCGGGCGGTGATTGGGTGGTGAACGGAACCAAGCACTTCATCTCGGGCGCAGACCATGCGGATTTCCTGATTGTCTTTATCGCAACGGGGGAAGACGCCACGCCCAAAGGACCCAAGAAGCGCATCACGGCCTTTCTCGTGGACCGCGGAACGCCGGGCTTCACGATCCGGGACGGGTATAAATCGGTCAGCCACCGTGGCTACAAGAACATGATCCTCGACTTTGACGACTGCCGCCTGTCGGATGCGCAGGTCCTGGGCGAGGTCGATGGCGGTTTCGAGGTCATGAACACGTGGCTTTATGCAACGCGGATCACGGTCGCAACCATGAGCGTCGGCCGCGCCCGCAGGGTGTTCGACTATGCGCTGGACTATGCGGCCGAGCGCGAACAGTTCGGACAGAAGATCGGAAAGTTTCAGGGGGTGTCGTTCCAGCTTGCGGATATGATCACCGAAATTGACGCGGCGGACCTTCTGACCCTTGCCGCCGCGGATCGTTTGGACCGGGCGCTGCCCGCCAACCGCGAGATCGCGAGCGCAAAGCTCTACGCGTCGGAGATGCTGGCCCGCGTCACGGATGCGGCGATCCAGATCCACGGTGGCATGGGGCTGATGGATGACTATCCGCTGGAAAGGTTCTGGAGGGATGCGCGGGTCGAACGGATCTGGGACGGGACGTCGGAGATACAGAGACATATCATCAGCCGCGACCTGCTACGGGCACTGGGCGCATGACCGAGGTGTATCCGGGGGACCAGTCCCCCATCGGCCGATGGCCGATCCCCCCAGGAGTATATTTGGCCAAGAAAGATAGGGGGACCCGTCGCCGGACCCCCCTGATGAAAATAGCAGCGCTATCTCACTTGGCGCGGCCATCGGCCCTCCGGCCTGTTCCGCGCTATCGATATCGGGCGATTCCAGTTAATAAATGGTTATCTTATTTGGCCAAAAATACTCTCGCCGAAGGCATAAACCTCTTGGGAGCCTCGGGTCGCTATGCCCGGTAGGCTCTCGCGAATGCTCCAACCCCGGACCATTGCGGTGGTCGGGGGTGGTGCCTGGTGTTCGGACATTATTGAACAGTGCAGGGCGTTTGGATTTACCGGGCGGATAGATGTCGTTCATCCGAAATGCCACGTGGTGCAGGGCATACGGGCCGTGAGATGTATTGCGGATCTGCCCGGTCCACCGGATGCAGCGTTTGTCGGGATCAACCGGAATGCCAGCATTGATGCGGTGGCTGAATTGGCCAGCGCCGGATGTGGCGGTGCGGTCTGTTTTGCGTCGGGGTTTTCGGAGGCGTCGGGTGAGGACGCAGGCGGCGACGATCTGCAGGCGAAGCTTGTCGACGCGGCAGGTGAGATGCCAATTCTCGGGCCGAATTGCTACGGCTTTGTCAACGCGCTCGACGGGGCGTTGTTGTGGCCCGACCAACACGGGTGCCGCCGTGTCAAAACGGGTGTCGCGATTTTGACCCAGTCTTCGAACATCGCGATCAATCTGTCGATGCAGCAGCGCGGATTGCCGATCAGTTACGTGGTGACCTGCGGGAATATGGCCCAGACATCGCAGGCTGCGATCGCGTTGGATTTGCTCGACGATCCGCGTGTGACCGCGATTGGTCTGCACGTCGAGGGGTTCACGGATCTGGAGGCGTGGTACGCGCTGGCGCAGCGCGCGGCGGCGCGGGATGTGCCGTTGGTCGCGATCAAGGTAGGCAAATCGGATCAGGCCGTTGCCGCGGCGGTGTCCCATACGGCGTCTTTGGCGGGATCGGATGTCGGGGCCGATGCGCTGTTGTGCAGATTGGGGATCGCCCGTGTGGATGATTTGCCGACTTTTGTCGAAGCGCTCAAGCTGTTGCATTTTTCGGGACGGTTGTCGTCGAGCGCGCTATCCTCGATCAGCTGTTCCGGCGGGGAGGCCAGCCTGATTGCGGACACGGCTGTGGGTCACGCTGTCAGTTTTCCTGCGCTGACGGAGCTGCAGCGGACAGCACTGGCGCAGGCTTTGGGGCCGATGGTCGCGCTGGGTAATCCGCTGGATTATCACACCTATATCTGGCGGGATGTTGACCGGATGACGGCGGCCTGGCTGCCGATGGCGGCAGAGCATATCGGTCTGATGCTGATTATCGTCGACTATCCGGTGACAGACGCTGCCGATTGGGATTGCGCCACGCAGGCGGCGCTGAACGTGCGCGCGCGGTCGGGGCGTCCCGTGACCGTTGTGGCCACATTGCCAGAACTGATGCCGGCGGATGTGCGCGACCGATTGCTTGCCGGGGGGGTGGTGGCGATGGGTGGATTGCGCGAAGCGGTGGCCGCGGCGGAGGCAGCGGCGCTGCCGCCCGTCGCGTCGTCCTTGCCGCAGCCCTTGTTGCCGGGGGCGCCGCGGGATGCCGCGTTGGTCGGCGAGGCCGATGCAAAAGCGGCGTTGGCGGCATCCGGTGTGTGCGTGCCTGCGTCGGTCAGCGATCCGGCGCGCGCCAATACGCTGTCGCTGCCTTTGGTCGTCAAGGCCACGGGAGTGGCGCACAAGTCCGAGGTGGGCGGTGTCAGGCTGAACGTGGCATTGCAGGATGTGGCAAGCGTTTGCGCGCAGATGCCCGATGGTCCGCTCCTGATCGAGGAGATGATCGGCGGGAGTGTGTGCGAGCTTTTGGTGGCTGTGCTGCGCGATCCGGCACACGGGTTTGTGTTGACCGTGGGCGCGGGCGGTGTGTTGGCCGAATTGTGGGCGGATACCCGATCGGCGCTTGTGCCCGCGCCCCGAATGCAGGTTGCAACCATGCTGCGGGCGTTACGGGTGGCGCCGCTGCTGGACGGGTATCGCGGCCGCCCTGCCGCGCGTTTTGATGCGGTTGTCGACGCGATCATGGCGGTCCAGTCCTATGTCATTGCCAATGCCGCGCGGGTCGAGGAAATTGAAATCAATCCGCTGGTGTGCACGCCCGATCGTGCCGTCGCGGTGGACGCGCTGTTGCGTCGCAGTTGAGAGGTAGCACCATGGATCCCGTCAAGACACACCGCGAGGGCGCGATTTTGCAGGTCACGCTGGACCGGCCAAAGGCCAATGCGATCGATTTGCAGACCTCGCGCGTGATGGGTGAGGTGTTTGCGGGGTTCCGCGATGATCCCGAGCTGCGCGTCGCCATCATCACGGGGGCGGGGGACAAGTTTTTCTGCCCCGGTTGGGATTTGAAGGCGGCCGCCGACGGGGATGCGGTCGATGGCGATTATGGTGTGGGCGGATTTGGCGGATTGCAGGAATTGCGGGGGCTGAACAAGCCGGTGATCGCGGCGGTCAACGGCATCTGCTGCGGCGGGGGGCTTGAGTGGGCGCTGAGTGCGGACATGATCCTTGCCGCGGATCACGCCCAGTTCGCGCTGCCGGAAATCCGCTCCGGCACGGTGGCGGATGCCGCCAGCGTGAAGCTGCCCAAACGGGTGCCCTATCATATCGCGATGGAGCTTTTGCTGACGGGGCGGTGGTTCGATGCCCATGAGGGCAAGGGTTGGGGACTGATCAACGAGGTGCTGCCTGCGGCAGAGTTGATGGACCGTGCGTGGGAACTGGCGCGGCTGCTGGCGTCGGGACCGCCGCTTGTCTATGCCGCGATCAAGGAGATCGTGCGCGATGCCGAAGATGCCAAGTTTCAGGACAGCATGAACCGCATCACCAGGCGGCAGTTGCCGACGGTCGACCGGTTGTATGCGTCCGAGGATCAGCTGGAGGGCGCCCGCGCCTTTGCCGAAAAGCGTGATCCCGTCTGGAAGGGCAAATAGGGCGTTTGCCAAAATCGCGGAATGCTGGTCAAACTGGCACGGCACGCAATTTGATCGGTTGAATTCATGAACATCCTTTTCGTCCACCAGAACATGCCCGGGCAGTACCGCGAGTTTGTCCAATGGCTGGCCGCCACCAAGCAGCACCGCATCGTTTTCCTGACCCAGCGCAAGAACGCCCCGAAATTCGACGGCGTCGAGACGGTTCTGTATGCCCCGCACCACAAGCCCAAGCAGGGCACCTATGGATTGAGCCGGATATGGGAGGATGCAGCCGGCACCGGATTTGGCGCGGCGCTGGCCTGTGAAAAGCTGCGCGACGAGGGGCAGTTCACCCCCGATATCATCGTTGGCCACGTGGGGTGGGGCGAGATGACGTTCCTCAAGCATGTCTGGCCACAGACGCCAATTATCGGGTTCTTCGAGTATTATTACAGTGAAAAGGGCGGCCCGGTCGGCTTTGACCCCGAAGAAAAGATGACGCCGCACACGCCCTATTTGCTGGCGGCGCGCAATGCGGTGCCGATGGCGAATTACCACGTGGTCGACAAGGGTCATGCCCCGACCTATTGGCAGCGCGACCGGTTTCCCGAAAGTTTCCACGACAAGATGTACGTCTGCCATGACGGTATCCGCACCGACACACTGCGCCCCGATCCCGATGCCCGTCTGAACCTGCAGCGCCTGAACCGTGATGTGACGGCCGACGACGAAATCGTGACCTATATGGCCCGCAATCTAGAGCGGACGCGGGGGTTTCATGTCTTTATGCGGGCGCTGCCTGCCATCCAGAAAGCCCGCCCCAATGCCCGCGTTCTGATCATCGGGGGCAATGACGCGTCCTATGGCACCAAGAGCACCGCGCCGGGCGGGTTGCGCGGGGAAATGGAGGCCGAGCTGGGATCGCGGGTGGATTGGGATCGCACCCATTTTCTGGGTCAGGTGCCCTACGACCATTACCAGAAGATCATCCAGATTTCGCGCTGCCATCTGTACCTGAGCATGCCGTTCGTGATGTCATGGTCGCTGCTGGAGAGCATGGCGATGGAAGCGACGATTGTCGCGTCGGATGTGGCGCCGGTGCGCGAGGCGATCACACATGGCGAGACGGGGCTCTTGGTGGATTTCTTTGATCCCGCAGCAGTGGCAAATCAGGTGATCGAGGTGCTTAATGCCCCCGAAGACTTTGCCCATATCGGACCGAACGCCCGCAAGCGCGTGGTGGAGAATTACGATTTCCTGACCAAATGCCTGCCCGAGCATATCGCGCAGATCAACGCGCTGGTTCCTGCCGATCGCCGGATCGAAATGCCCGGCTGATCCCTCAGTTGCCGACGGCGCGTGCCAGACCGAAGGCGGAGCCGACAAGGCCGAGCACCGTGCGGGTGTTGGTGACCGGGCTTTCGGTTGCCAGCACCAGATCGCCGGAATTGATGTAGAAGTTGCCCGCAGAAAACAGACCGTCGGAGGTGGTCAGGTCGATGGTAAAGACCACCCGTTCGCGGCGCGGTCCGCGTTGGCCCGCACGCAGCGCGGAGGCGGGGTATTCACGCAGGATCAGCACGCCTTCGGGATTGGCGCGGCTGTCATCGACGCCGCCGATGATCGACATCGCATCGAGCGCGGACACGCGATCACGGTTGAACAGGTGCTGGCTTTCGGAACCGGCGGCCCCCAGCGACAGGAAATAGCGGCGGTCCGCTTCCACGATCAGCTTGTCCCCGCCGTGCAGGCGGGTGTCGAGCGTGGGGCTTTCGTAGAGCCGCGAGATCGATGTCTGGTAAATCTTGTGACCGCGGACGAGTTTGACCTGCGGGTTGTTGAGCGATTGGGTGACGCCGCCGCTGGCCGAGATGGCGGCGAGGACCGAGAAGTTCTGATCGGGCAGTTTGACGTTGCCGGGCGCCGACACACCGCCCACGACGTCAACGGAATTCGCGCGCCCTTCGGCCATGTCGAGCTGTACCTGCGCGCCCGGCAGGATCGCTTCGAGCTGGCGCTGAACGAGCGTGCGGGCGCTGTCGGGGGTGCGGCCGGACACGCGGATCTTGCCGATATAGGGGACAAAGATGCTGCCCGCGCTGGACACCCGTAGGTTTTGCAGGTTCGCGGCGCGTTGGCCCGGCGATGTCAGCAGCGAGTTTTCGCCGCTGTCCCAGACGATGACGTTGAGCATGTCGCCCGGTTGGATGATCTGTGCGCTGGACCCGTGGCTATGCGCCAGCCAGCCGTGGTGCGGTTGCCCGGTCGCGGGCCATTCGGCAACGCTCGGCAAAAAAGCGCGGGTGATCGGATAGAGCGCGAAATCGGCGTCGGGCGCATCTGCGGTGCGGGTGATCTCACGCTCGACAGCGGCACCGCGCGGCAGTGTGGAGCAGGCCGCAAGCAAAAGCCCAGCCGCGATAAAAGTGGCGTACCGTATGGATTTACGCATTCTGTCTACCCAATTTGCCCAGCGCGAATGTGGTTCTTGAAGAGGAAGAACTCTTGGCCAAACGCCCGGCGGACGATAAACGCTGGGACCATGGCGTCAATCACTACATCCCCGTCGGACCGTATTTCCGACCCAGTGTTGCTGGGCGGTAGCGGTCGGCTGGCGCGGATGCTGCGCGCCCATTGGCCCGGTGCCCTGTCGGTCCAGAGCCGCGGGGGCGCGCCGGGCACCCGCCGGATCGATCCGCTGGCCGATCCCGAGGGTCTCGCCGCCTTTGTGCGCGGCAAGGGGGATATCATCTGCATGGCGGGCGTCACACCGGCGCATGCGGCGGCAACGGATGACGCGCTGTCGCTCAATTCCGATCTGGCGCTGGCGGCGATTGCGGCGGCGGGGCCGGGGCAGCGGGTGTTCGTGATGTCATCGGCCGCGGTTTATGGCCGGTCGGACGCGGCGCATAAAGAAACGGACACGCCGCAGCCGTTGTCCGAATACGGTGCCGCAAAGATGCAGATGGAGCGCGTGGCGCTGGCGCGGGGCGGTCCGCGTGTCTGTGTGCTGCGCATCGGGAATGTGGTGGGGGCGGATGCGATCGTGGGCGGATGGGCACCCGGCATGACATTGCATGTGACCCCGGACGGGCAGAC
This sequence comes from Sulfitobacter sp. S190, assembly GCF_025141935.1. Classification (NCBI taxonomy): domain Bacteria; kingdom Pseudomonadati; phylum Pseudomonadota; class Alphaproteobacteria; order Rhodobacterales; family Roseobacteraceae; genus Sulfitobacter; species Sulfitobacter sp. S190. The sequence goes on from NZ_CP081120.1 coordinate 162,239, forward strand.
CCTGACGCGCAGCTATATCGGACCTGTGGGGCTGGCGCGCTGTCTGCATGCGCTGACGCAGGTGCCGGAGCTGCCCGATATCCTGAATGTCACCGCCCCCGTGCCGGTGCGTATGGGCGATCTTCTGGATGCTGCGGGGATGGCGTGGAGCCCCTTGCCCGCACCGGCAGGGGCCATCGCGAATGTGACGCTGGATCACCGCCGCCTGTCGCAGTATGTGCAGTTTGATCCGGCCGCCAGCACGGCGCGGGACATGATTGCGCAGTGGCGCGAGGGGACTGACACCGCATGACATGGCGCAAGCGCATTTTCGATCTTTTCTTTGCCAGCCTGCTGGTGGTGATCCTCGGGCCCGTTATCGTATTTCTGGTGGCATATATCTGGATCAAGCAGGGTCGCCCGCTGTTTTACGTGGCGGAGCGGATGAAAACGCCGGACGAGCCGTTCAACCTGTTGAAATTCCGCACCATGACGGTGGTGGAGGAAGACCGCGGCGTGTCGGGCGCGGACAAGGCGGGGCGGGTGACGCCGCTGGGCGCGCGGCTGCGGGCCAAACGGCTGGATGAATTTCCGCAGCTCTGGAACATCCTGCGGGGCGATCTGAGCTTTGTCGGGCCGCGCCCGCCGTTGCGCGAATACGTGGAGCGGTTTCCGGACGTCTATGCCGAGGTGCTGAAGTCGCGCCCGGGGGTGACGGGGTTGGCCACGATCCGTTTTCACAAGCATGAGGACCGGTTGCTGTCGCGGTGTGCCGATGCGCAGGAGACCGACGATGTGTATTGCCGTGTCTGTGTGCCGCGCAAGGCGCGTCTGGACCTGATTTATCAGCGCAACCAGTCAACGTGCTATGATTTCGATCTGGTTTTTCAGACCATCGGCAACCTGTTCCGGCGCCGATAGGCACAAAAACGCTACAGCGCGGGCCATACGTGTCACAGGACGTATTCAAACGGCGCGCGGTCCTCTATGGTCGTGACGCGTCTGCCGCATGTCCGCCCGTTTTTTCCGTTCTGTCAGAAAGCCGCCCTGAATGACCCTGCTCGGTTGGATCAAATCGCTTACCAAGAGCCGCAAGAGCCGCATCATGCTGGGCATTGATGTGGTGTTGCTGATGCTTGCGCTGCTGATTGCGCTGGTCGGGGTGAACCCGTCGGCCGATCTGCTGGACGGTATCGTGCAGTATTTGCCGGCCTTGCCCTATGTGCTCGCCGCGATGATCGTGACGCTCAAGCTGACGGGGGCGACCGATATACAGGTCAGCACCTATGATGCGGCGGCGATCGGGCTGACGGCGATGGTGGGGATGGTCATTGCCGGCACGTCGCTGGTGATGTCCGATCTGCTGGGCCTGCTGTTGCCGCTGAGTTTCCACGCCTTTTTCGGGGTGATCTTCTTTTCGTTGGTTGTGTGCAGCCGCGCCGTGATCCTGCAGATCGTGCTGGCGATCTACCGCAGGTCGGTGTCGCGGTGCCGGGTGCTGATCTATGGGGCGGGGACCACGGGGGCGCAGCTGGTGTCGGCGCTGCGCAGCCACGAGAGCATCGAGCCGGTGGCCTTTGTCGACGACAACAAGGCGCTGCAGGGCATGTCAGTGAGCCGGTTGCCGGTCTATGCCCCCGCCAAGATTGCCGAGGTGGTCGAAAGCGCCAAGATCGACCGTGTGCTTCTGGCGGTGCCGTCGCTGAGCCGCCCCAAGCAGGCCAAGATCGCCAAACGGCTGGAGATGATGGGTCTCGAGGTGCAGATGCTGCCGTCGTTTTCGCAGCTGATCGGGGATGAGGCGCTGATCGACAAGCTGACGCCCGTCGCGCCGCGCAGCTTTCTGGGCCGTGCAGAGGTGGCCCATCCGTTGGGCGACATGCGCGCCTGCTACAGCGGCAAGAGCGTTCTGATTTCGGGTGCAGGTGGCAGCATCGGGTCCGAACTGTGCCGGCAGGTGCTCGATTGCCAGCCATCGCGGTTGATCCTGTTGGAGCTGAGCGAGCTGGGTCTCTACAACATCGATATGGAGCTGCGTCCGCTGGCCGAAGCGGCGGGTCTGGAGCTGGTGCCGGTGCTGGGCTCCGCGACCGACGCGCGGCAGGTGCGCCGCCTGCTGGAGAAGCACGAGGTTCAGGTGGTCCTGCATGCTGCGGCCTATAAGCACGTGCCGCTGGTCGAGGCCAACCCCCTGACCGGATTGGTGAATAACGTGTTCGGCACGCAGACGCTGGGCGAGCAGTCGGCCCATGCCGGGGTCGAGCGGTTCATGCTGATTTCGTCCGACAAGGCGGTGCGCCCGACAAATGTGATGGGCGCGTCGAAGCGGCTGGCGGAACTGGTGGTGCACGATCTGGCGCGCCGCGCCAAGCCCGGCGGTACGGTTTTCACGATGGTCCGCTTCGGCAATGTGCTGGGGTCTTCGGGGTCTGTGATCCCGTTATTTCAGGACCAGTTGAGCCGGGGAGGGCCGCTGACCGTGACCGACCCCAATGTATCGCGGTATTTCATGACGGTTCAGGAAGCGGTGCAATTGGTGTTGCAGGCCGGAGGGCTGGCCAAGGGTGGCGAGGTTTTCGTTCTGGATATGGGCGAGCCGGTGTCGATCATGGCGCTGGCGCGGCAGGTGATCGAGGCGGCAGGCTATGACGTGCGGGACGCCGACAACCCCGACGGCGATATCGAGATCGAGATCACCGGGCTGCGTCCGGGCGAGAAGATGACCGAGGAGCTGACCCTGTCGGGCGATCTGCTGGGGACGAAGTATCCCAAGATTTTTGCCACCGACGAGGCGGGGCTGTCACAGATCGAGATTGCGGGCGCGATGCGGATGCTGCGGGAGGCCTGTGTCGCGCATGACGAGGAAATGGCGCGGCAGGTGGTGCGCAGATGGGTCGAGGGTTACGGCCCGCAGGACACGGGCGGCGCGGATGTATCCGCCGCGGAGAGCGCGTCCTGAGCAGGACCGAAATGTCACTTTCGCCCGCTGACCGGCGGGCCGGGGCGGCCACCGCTTGCGCCAACGGGCGGGGATGTGCAAAACCTCAACAGGTGAGGCGGCAGGGAAAAATGAAAATGATCAGAAGCAGTGTGATCCGGCCCGTTGGTTGTTCGGTGCTTATGGTCCTGATGACGACCACGTCTTTCGCGCAGCAATCGAACGAGACCCTTTTCAATCGGGCGAACCAGCCGACGCTGAACTTTTACGGTGTCCCCGGTTTGATCGACATGCCCACCGGCGAGGCGTTGCCGGACGGCGCATTGGCCATCGGCGTGTCAAGCTTTGGCGGCATCACGCGCACATCACTGACGTTTCAGGCGACACCCCGCATTTCTGCCAGCTTCCGGTATTCGGGGGTGAAGGATTGGGACTCGGACGGGTTCGATACCTACCGCGACCGCAATTTCGACGTGCGCTTCCTGCTGAACCGCGAAAGCCTGTATCTGCCTGCCGTGACGCTTGGGTTGCAGGATTTGGCCGGGACAGGCGTGAACGCGGGCGAATTCATCGCCGCCACCAAGACGTTCGAAGGCAGCCGTCTGCCGGGCACCGTGAAGGCGACCCTCGGTCTGGGCTGGGGCCGGTTGGGCAGTTCCGGCGGGATCGGCGCGCCGTTCGGGTCGGACAGGCCGGCGTTCGACCCCAACGATTCAGGGGGCGATTTTTCGACCGACCAATGGTTCCGGGGCGAAGCGGCACCCTTTGGCGGGATCGAATGGCAGGTCAGCGACCGGCTGGGCCTCAAGGCGGAATACAGTTCGGATGCGTATGAGCCCGAAACATCACGCGGTGTGTTCGAGCGCGAGTCGCGGTTCAATTTCGGGGCCGAGTACCAGGTGAACGAAAACATCCGGCTGGGTGGCTATTACCTCTATGGGTCGGAGTTCGGGGTGAACCTGCAGCTGTTGCTGAACCCGAACAAGCCGGTGGGGGCATTGCGCCTGCCCGCGCCACGCCCGCTGGATCGGCGGCCCTCGCGGCAAGCTGATCCGCAGGCCTATGACGGGCAGTGGGCGGCGGCGGAATCGGTTGCGTCCAACGCCGTGCGCGACGCGCTGACACCGCTGCTGGCTGCCGAAGGGCTGGACCTGATTTCGGCCAAGACGACCGCCTCGACCACGGAAATCCGCTACCGCAACAACCGCTACGGACAGGAAGCGGTTGCGGTCGGTCGTGTGGCGCGGGCGATGGCGCGGGTGCTGCCTGCGTCGGTTGAAACCTTCCGTATCACGCCCGTTGTCAACAATCTGGCGCAGGCGACGGTGACCTTGCGCCGGTCCGATCTGGAGGCGCTGGAGACAGTGCCGAACGCGACAGACGCGCTTTATGCGGTGACGGGTGTGGACAGTGCGACACCGACGCTGGACGGGGCCGCGGTGAACGAGGATCTCTTTCCCGAATTCAACTGGTCGATCGGTCCTTACGTCGACACGAGCCTGTTTGACCCCAACGAGCCGCTGCGCGCGGACGCCGGGATCGAGTTGAATTTTTCGTACCGGTTTTCGCCCGGGTGGACGGTTGCAGGGTCGCTCCAGCAGCGCCTGACCGGCAACATCGAGGACGACGACGACGAGAGCAATTCGGTGCTGCCACGGGTGCGCACGGATGCGTTCCGGTATTCCGCCGCAACGGAAACGTCGATCCGCACGCTGTATGTCGAGAAGCAGTGGAAACCCACGGCAGACACTTACGCGCGCGCAAGTGTCGGGTATCTGGAGCGGATGTTCGGTGGCGTGTCGGGCGAGGTGCTGTGGAAGCCCGCGACAAGCCGTTTGGCGCTGGGCGCGGAGTTGAACTATGCCCGCCAGCGTGATTTCGACCAGAAGTTCGGCTTTCAGGATTACGATGTGTGGACCGGCCATGCGTCGGCCTACTACGAGCTGGGATCGGGGTATTACGGGCAGCTGGACGTGGGCCAGTATCTGGCCGGTGATTTCGGGGCGACCCTGACGTTGGAGCGCGAGTTTGCCAACGGTGTGCGCATCGGCGGATTTGTCACGAAAACGGACGTGTCGTCCGAAGAGTTCGGCGAGGGATCGTTCGACAAGGGCATCAAGGTTTCGGTGCCGCTGAGCTGGTTCGTGGGCCAGCCGACCAAGCAACAGCGCAGCATCACCCTGCGGCCGCTGCAACGTGACGGCGGCGCGCGTTTGCGGGTGCCCAACAGGCTGTATGGACAGGTGCGCACCGGTGACGAGACACGTCTGAAACGCAATTTCTCGGGGATTTGGCAATGAGTTTGGCCCGGCGCCTTTGGGCGGTTTCGCTGGCATCCGTGCTGCTTCTCGCGGCGTGCAGTTCGGAGAGTGGCGATGATGTGAACCTGACCGCCCTGACGGTCGACGCGCTGCGCGGCGCGGTCGGGTCGCGCGGTGACGCGCCCGCCCCACCGGTTGTCGTGACGCCGCAAATGCTGGCCGAGACGAAGGTTGCCGCGTTGCAGGTAAACCCCGAAATGCGCGGCGGAAGTGACTTCCTCAAGCGGGTCGCGGTGCGCAACGATTCGGCGTTGGGACAGATCGAAATCTGGAATTCTTCCGACAATGCCCAGATTTTCCTCAGAAATGGTGTCGTAGCTGCAACACGTGGCGTGGGCCGGGACATAGTTTCGGCGGATGTTAGCCTATCGGTCAGGGCGGTGCAAAACCGCAGCAATTTGCAGGGCATCAAGCGCCTGAATGTGTCCGACGGTGACCTTACGACAACGGAATATGTGTTCGAATGTGTTGTGAGAAATCAAGGTGTTGAGAGTATTCGCGTTGTAAATCAGGTATTTAGCGCGACCCATTTGCGCGAGACCTGCGTCAGCGACCGTGCGGATGCCCGTCAGGTCGTCAACGACTACTGGGTGCAGGGCACAACCGGATTGGTGCGCAAATCGCGCCAATGGATGGGCCCGCTGTCCGGATACTTCGAGATCGTACTGCTTAAAAATTAGGAAGTTTGCCCAGATGACCGGAATGACACACTGATTTCTCGTCATGCGGGCGCAGAGACGTTGTGATGTAAGATTATATGAGTTAGTGATAACGCAGGATTCAGGGGCTGGGATGCCCCGTACGCAAATACAGGATGATTAAAATGATCAAGACACTGACAGCTTCGGCTTTCGCCACTCTGCTCGCCACTGCTTCCTTCGCAGGTAGCCTGGTATCCCCGGCTGACGAAGTCGAACCACAAGATGACGGCGGCGTATTCGTTCCCGCCACAGGTTCCGGCATCGGCGCCCCTGCGATCATCGGTGGCGTTCTGGCCGCTGCGGCGCTGGCTGCTCTGATCGACAACTCTTCCGACGGCACCACCGATGGTGACGACGACGAAGAAGACTAAGTCCTGTAGACAGATTTTCAGACGGCCCTCCGATTTCGGGGGGCCGTTTTTGTTTGCGCACCCTGCATATAAAAGGGGCGCGGGCGCAGTGGTAAGATGACGGCGGGTCGCGGATATGGAAAAGACGCTTCTTTCATTCGGTCACGGTTTCAGCGCGCGGGCGTTGGCGCGTTTGCTGGTGCCACGCGGCTGGCGCATTGTCGGCACCACGCGCAGCGCAGAGAAATGCGACGCGATCGCGCGGTCGGGGGTCGAGCCGCTGGTCTGGCCGGGAACGGACGTTGCTCCGCTCATCGCCAAGTTTCCCAACATCCTGATTTCCGCGGGTCCGTCTGCCGAGGGTGACCCCGTGCTGGCCGCGTACCGCGACCAGTTTGCCGCCGCCGCGCCGCAGATGCGCTGGCTGGGGTATCTGTCGACGACGGGGGTCTATGGCGATCACAAGGGGGGATGGGTGGACGAGGACGCCGCCCTGACGCCCGCCACCAAACGCGGACGATTGCGCGTGGAGGCCGAAGCGGCATGGGCGGGTATCCCTGATCTGCCGCTGCACATATTTCGGCTTGCGGGGATTTACGGCCCCGGGCGCGGCCCCTTTGCGAAGGTGCGGGCCGGAACCGCGCGGCGGATCATCAAGGACGGTCAGGTCTTCAGCCGGATCCACGTTGACGACATCGCACAGGCGCTGGACCTGTCGCTTGCCCGCCCTGATCCCGGTGCGGTTTACAATCTGTGCGACGATGATCCGGCACCGCCGCAGGATGTGATCGGCCATGCGGCGGAATTGCTGGGGGTGCCCGTGCCGCCAGCGATCCCGTTTGAGGAGGCCGACCTGACCCCAATGGCGCGCAGTTTTTACGCCGAAAGCAAGCGGGTCCGGAACGATCGCATCAAGCAGGCGTTGGGCTGGAAACCAACCTTCCCTGATTACCGGAGCGGGCTGGCCGCGATGCTCGAACAGGATGCGGCCCCCGAGGATGAATGACCCACGCCACGGAAACGCCGCTTAACGGATTGCTGGATGGCATCGAAGAGGCGGCCGACACCGGCGGCGATGTGACTGTACGCGATATTCTGGACCATATTGGCGACCGGTCGGTGTTGCCCTTCATCTTGCTGATTGCGGTGCTGCTGGTGTCGCCCCTGTCGGGTATTCCGGGGGTGCCGACGGTTTGTGCCTGCATGATCATCCTGTTGTCGGCCCAGAGCCTGATCGGGCGCCGCCGCCTGTGGTTGCCGGGTGCCTTGCTGCGCCGGGGCCTGTCGGGCAAGCGGCTGGCGCAGGCGGTAGAGTGGTTGCGTGGACCGGCCCGATTTATCGACCGCCATTCCCATCCGCGTCTGCGCTGGCTGACCCGCAACCCGCTGCGCATCATCGCGCTGTCGTGCTGTGTGATCGTGCCGGTGGGCTGGCCGTTTCTGGAAATTCTGCCGTTCGTGTCGTCCATCGGGGCGGGTACGGTGGCGCTTTTGACGTTCGGGCTTTTCGCCCGCGACGGGCTATATGTGCTGCTTGGATATGCGGTGATCGGTGTCACGCTGGGCGCGGGGCTGTATTTTCTGGTCTGAGGGGGCCAGCCGTCTTGTCGCACCCGACCCGAGCGGCCATATAGGCCCCACGATCAACAGGGGCGTTCCATGACAGTGCGAGACCGCGTTCAACGCATCATCGAATCCGACAAGGTGCGCAACGGCATCTTGCTGGTCATCTTGTTCAACGCGGTCATCCTCGGGCTCGAGACATCACAGTCGGTGATGATGCAGGCCGGACCGTTGATCCTGCTGCTGGACCAGATCTGTCTTGCCATTTTCGTGGCGGAATTGCTGGCCAAGCTGTTCGCCTACCGGATGCGGTTTTTCCGCGACGGATGGAACATCTTTGATTTTCTGATTGTCGGTATTTCGCTCGTGCCCGCGGCACAGGGGTTCACCGCCCTGCGCGCCCTGCGCATCCTGCGGGTGTTGCGGGTGTTGTCGGTCACACCGCGCCTGCGCCGGGTGGTCGAGGGGTTGGTCACGGCCCTGCCGGGCATGGCGTCGGTGTTCATGCTGATGGCGCTGATCTTCTATATCGCGGCGGTGATGGCGACGAAGCTCTTTGGCTATTCGTTCCCCGAATGGTTCGGAACACTGGGCCGGTCGGGGTATTCGCTGTTCCAGATCATGACGCTGGAAAGCTGGTCCATGGGGATCGTGCGTCCGGTGATGGAGGTCTATCCCTTTGCGTGGATGTTCTTCGTCCCGTTCATCATGGTGACGACCTTTGCGGTGGTGAACCTTCTGGTGGGTCTGATCGTCAATTCGATGCAGGACGCCCATGCCGAGGAATCGGTGGCCTCGACCGATGCCTACCGTGCCGAGGTACACGAAAAGCTCGCCCTGATCGAACAGAGGCTCGACGCGTTGTTGCAGCAAAAGCGCGGCGACTAGGCCCGCGCGGCTTCGATGCTGGCGATGCCCAGCGTGTCCAGAACCCTGGCCACGATCTGTTCCGCGTTCATCCCGGCGACCGCATACATATCGGCCGGGTTTGCCTGATCGATAAACGTGTCGGGCAGAACCATCGAGCGGTATTTCAGACCAGTGTCGAACACCCCTTCGTCGGCCAGAAGCTGTGCGACATGGCTGCCGAAGCCGCCGATCGCGCCTTCCTCGATGGTGATCAGCGCCTCGTGGTCCGCGGCCAGTTGCAAAATCAGTTCACGGTCGAGCGGTTTGGCAAAACGCGCATCGGCGATGGTGGGCGTGATACCTTTTGCACCAAGCGCTTCGGCGGCTTTTTGCACTTCGGCCAGACGGGTTCCGAACGATAGGATCGCGACGCGCTGCCCCTCACGGATCATGCGGCCCTTGCCGATTTCCAGCACCTCGCCGCGGGCGGGCATGTCGACCCCGTTGCCTTCGCCGCGCGGATAGCGGAACGCGATCGGCCCGTCGTCATGCGCCGCGGCGGTTGCCACCATGTGTTTCAGTTCCGCCTCATCCGCGGCGGCCATCACGACCATGCCGGGCAGATTGGCAAGGTAGGCCACATCGAAGCTGCCTGCGTGGGTCGCCCCGTCCGCGCCGACCAGCCCCGCGCGGTCAATGGCAAAGCGCACCGGCAGCCGCTGGATCGCCACGTCGTGCACCACCTGATCGTAGCCACGCTGCAGGAAGGTCGAATACATCGCGCAGAACGGTTTCATCCCGCCGGCCGCCAACGCGGCAGAGAATGTCACCCCGTGCTGTTCGGCGATGCCGACGTCAAAGCAGCGCGAGGGGTAGCGTTCGTTGAACAGGCCCAGCCCGGTGCCGTCCGGCATCGCGGCGGTCACGGCGCAGATCTTGTCGTCCTCTGCCGCCTCTTGCAGGAGCGCCTCGGCAAAGACGTTGGTGTAGCTCGGTGCGTTGCTTGCCGCCTTTTTCTGCTCGCCGGTGATGACGTTGAACTTACCCGTGGCATGGCCGCGGTCGCGGGCCGCTTCGGCGGGGCCGTAGCCTTTGCCCTTTTTGGTGATGACATGGATCAGGATGGGTCCGGTTGCCCGTGCTTTCACCGTGCGCAGCACAGGCAACAGCTGGTCCATGTCGTGCCCGTCAATCGGCCCGAGATAGCTGAAGCCCAATTGTTCGAACAAGGTGCCACCGACGGCCAGACCCTTGAGCATGTCCTTGGCCCGCTTCGCACCTTCCCGGAAGGGTTCCGGCAGCAGGCTCACCGCGCCTTTGGCCGCCGACTTCAGCTCCTGAAAGGGCTCCTCGGCATACAGACGGCTGAGATAGGACGACATCGCGCCAACAGGCGGGGCAATCGACATTTCGTTGTCATTGAGGATCACGATCATCCGCTTTTTCAGGTGACCGGCGTTGTTCATCGCCTCATAGGCCATACCCGCCGACATCGAGCCGTCACCGATCACGGCAATCGCGTCGCCCAGACCGCTGTCGATGTTACCGCCCAGATCGCGGGCCACCGCAAAGCCGAGTGCGGCACTGATCGAGGTGGAGCTGTGCGCCGCGCCAAAGGGATCGTAGGGAGACTCGCTGCGCTTGGTGAAGCCCGACAGGCCGTCCTTCATCCGCAGGGTGCGGATCCGGTCGCGCCGTTCGGTCAATATCTTGTGGGGATAGCATTGATGCCCCACGTCCCAGATGATTTTGTCGCGCGGCGTGTCAAAGACCGCGTGCAGCGCGACTGTCAGTTCAACAACGCCCAGACCCGCGCCAAGGTGACCGCCGGTGACGGAAACGGCGGAAATCGTCTCGGCGCGCAGCTCGTGTGCGAGCTGGGTCAGTTCGCGATCCGACAACCCATCGAGATCGGCGGGTCGGGTGATCCGGTCCAGCAGCGGTGTATGTGGCTGGTCGCTCATGACGGTCGTTCCTAGCTTTTTCGGGCGATGACAAACGCGGCCGCATCGCGCAACGGTGCTGCATCATCGCCATAGACAGATAGCGCGTCACAGGCTGATTCCACCAGTGCCGCGGCCCGCTGTTTTGCGCCCCCCATGCCCAGCAGCGACACAAACGTGGCCTTGCCGGCATCGGCGTCCTTGCCGGTGGCCTTGCCGACGGTGGCGGCATCCCCCTCGACGTCCAGAATGTCGTCTGCGATCTGGAAAGCGAGCCCCAGGTCGCGGGCATATCGACCCAGCGGACCGGTATCTGCCTGTGCCATGCGCGGACCCGCGGTCGCAGACCATTCGATCAACGCCCCCGTCTTGCCCGCCTGAAGGTCCGTGATCTGCGACAGGCTCAACGGTGACACGGCGGTTTCGGCGGCAATATCGAGCGCCTGACCCCCCACCATCCCCGACACACCCGCCGCCCGAGCGAGACTGCGCACCAGATCAACCTGTGCCGCGGGCGCACAACCGGTGCGGCTCACCAGATCGAAAGCAAGCGTCTGCAACGCGTCACCGGCCAGAACGGCGGTGGCCTCGTCCCACTTGCGGTGAACGGTGGGCTGGCCGCGGCGCAAATCGTCATCGTCCATGCAAGGCAGATCGTCATGGACCAGCGAATAGGCGTGCAAGGCCTCGATCGCGGCAGCGGCCGGCATGGCCGCATCCCGGGTCATGCCATGCAGACGGGCACCTTCGAGCACCAGAAACGCCCGCAATCCCTTGCCGCCACGCGCCGCATAGAGCATCGCTTCCGGCACGGGGCCGGTCAGATCCTGCAGCGCGGCTGACACGTGCGCCGCTGCATCAGTTGCCGCTTGGTCAAGAGCGGTGCGAAAACCGGCTGTGTCCACAGGTCACAAACCGGAAACGGGCTTCAATCCCTCCGGGGTGCCATCCCCGTCCAGGGTGATCGCCGCCACTTTCTCCTCGGCTTCTTTCAGCTTGGCCTCGCAGCGGGCCTTCAACGCGGCACCCCGCTCATACAGTGCAATGCTCTCGTCGAGCGCCACATCGCCGCGCTCCAGCTGGCCCAGCACCTTCTCCAGTTCGGCCATGGCCGCTTCAAAGCTCATCTCTTCGACGGGGGTTTCGCTCACCGCACGGGTCCTTCATCAAATCTGCAATCGGCGCTGACCATAGACACGCAGCCATTCCATGACCAGCACAGGTTCTATCTTTCTTGGGCAAAAATACTCCGGGGGAACCGCGCCCGCAGGGGGCGGTGGGGGCTGGCCCCCGGACCACGCCAGAGGCCTCAGTCAGGGGCCAGCATATAGCCCGCACCGCGCACGGTCTGTAGATAGCGCGGCTGTTTGGGGTTGTCCTCGATCTTGCGCCGCAGGCGGGTGATCTGGACGTCGACGGCCCGCTCCTGCGCCTGTCCGCGGTCCCGCCCGAGCTCCTCGACAAGGGTCGACCGGCTCAGCGCCTCGCCCGGCTGGGCGGAGAATATCTTCATCAGCTGGATCTCGGTGGCGGTCAGCCGGACCAGATCCTCGCCCTGCCACATCTCGCCGCGTTCCATGTCATAGCGGATCTGGCCAAGGTTCAGGACCTTTGGGGCCGTGACATCCTCGGTGCTTTCGGGGACACGGCGCAGGATCGCGTTGATGCGCAACAAAAGCTCCTTGGGCTCGAACGGTTTGGGCAGGTAGTCATCCGCCCCCGCCTCAAGCCCCTCGATGCGGTTGTCGGTATCGCCCTTCGCGGTCAGCAGCAAAATCGGTGTCGTCATCGTGTCGCGCAAGGAGCGGGTCAGGCTCAGACCGTCTTCGCCCGGCATCATGACGTCCAGCACGATCAGATCGAAATCCAGACCCGACAGGATGCGCCGCGCGTGCGCGGCATCGCGCGCCGAAGTCACCAGAAAGCCGCTGCGCATCAGGAATTTCTGAAGCAGGGTGCGGATGCGTTCATCGTCATCGACGATGAGCAGATGGGCGTCGTGTGTCGTCATGTGCTGCTCTCTTTCAGCCGAGCATAGCTTGTGCGCATTTCCGGGTCCATCATTGCTTCGAGCACCGTGCGAAAGCCCGCCACGGCGTCGGGTCCGGCATCGCGGTAAGCCGCGCGCATGCGCGCGCGTTGCGCGTCGGAGAGCTGTTGTTCCAACGCGCGGCCTGCTTCTGTCAGGTTCAGGTGGCGTTCGCGTTTGTCGCGCCGGCCCACCGTGCTTTTCACCAGCCCGTCGGCGATCAGGGTCCGCAGCACCCGGTTGAGCGATTGTTTGGTGACGCCCAGAATGTTCAGCAGATTGTTGACCGTGGTGCCCGGTGCGCGGTTGATGAAGTGGATCGCACGGTGGTGCGCCCGCCCATAGGCCAGATCGGCCAGAATGCGGTCGGGATCGGCGGTGAAACCGCGATAGGCAAAGAACATCGCCTCGATTCCCTTGCGCAGCTGTTCGTCCGTCAGAAACAGCAGGGCCTCGCCGCCGTGACCGCCTGTGTTTGACCTGTCCATTGTGCCATCCCGCTGTTGGTTGCGCGTCAGTTTATGTCAGTGTTGTTGACACTCCAAGCCCGAAAGGCTACGCCAAGCCAGCTTTTGCGTAATGTTTTGCCTGTTTCGGGGCGCGGTTGCGCAATAATTGCAAATTCTCACGGGTGATCTGGAAAGGACACACAATGGCTGGCGCATATGACGATCGCGATGGGCACATCTGGATGGATGGGCAAATGGTGCCTTGGCGGGATGCGAATATCCACATTTTGACCCACGCCATGCATTATGCGTCTTCCGTGTTCGAGGGCGAGCGGGCCTACAACGGCAAGATCTTCAAGAGCCGCGCACATTCGGAGCGGTTGCTGCGGTCGGCCCAAATGATCGATTTCGAGATCCCCTATACCGTGGACGAGCTGGAAGCGGCCAAGGTCGAGGTTCTGGCCAAGTCGGGTCTGCAGGATGCCTATGTGCGGGCGATCGCCTGGCGCGGTGCGGGCGAGGACATGGGCGTGGCATCGGCGCGCAACCCGGTCCGCGTGGCCATTGCGGTCTGGGAGTGGGGGGCCTACTACGGCGACGCCAAGATGAAGGGCGCCAAGCTCGATATCTCGCAGTGGAAGCGGCCGTCGCCCGAAACGATTCCCTGCCATGCCAAGGCCGCAGGTCTGTATATGATCTGCACCATGTCGAAACACGCAGCCGAGGCCAAAGGCTGTTCGGATGCGATGATGTTCGATTATCGCGGGTATGTTGCCGAAGCGACGGGGGCCAATATCTTTTTCGTCAAGGACGGCGAAATCCATACGCCCGATCCTGACTGTTTCCTCAACGGGATCACGCGCCAGACCGTCGTCGGCATGCTGCGCGAGCGCGGCCTGACGGTGCACGAGCGTCATATCATGCCCGAAGAACTGGAAGGTTTCGAGCAGTGCTGGCTCACCGGTACGGCGGCGGAGGTCACGCCGGTTGGCCAGATCGGCGACTATAATTTCGAGGTTGGTGCGCTGACCCGCGACATCGCGCAAAGCTACGAAAAGCTGGTGCGCGCCTGATCCGACGTGCCGGGTGGACCAGTCGGCCCACCCGGACCGCGGCCTAGTAGTCGACGCCGCGCTGGGCCTTGATGCCGGATTTGAACGGGTGTTTCACCTCGGTCATTTCGGTCACCAGATCGGCGTAGTCGCATAGCTCCGGCTTGGCGTTGCGGCCCGTCAGGATGACGCCAGTACGCTTGTCGCGCGCGTCGAGACCGGCAATCACCTCTTCGACCGACAGATAGTCATACCGCATGGCGATGTTGATTTCGTCGAGCACGATCAGGTCGTACGCCCCGCTGGCCATCATATCGCAGGCCTTGGCATAGGCGGCCTTGGCGGCGGCGATATCGCGGTCCTTGTCCTGGGTATCCCATGTGAACCCTTCGCCCATCGTGTGCCATGCGACATCGCCCAGACGGTCGAAGAACTGCCGCTCACCAGTTTTCCATTTGCCCTTGATGAACTGCACCACGCCGACGGTCTGTTTCCAGCCCAGTGCCCGTACGATGACCCCGAAGGCGGAGGACGATTTGCCCTTGCCCGATCCGGTATGCACCAGCACCAGCCCTTTTTCGGGGTCCTGAAGCTCGGCGACTTTCTTGCGCTGTTCGGCCTGACGGGCCTGCATCTTTTGCTTGTGGTCTGTATCGTCGGTCATTGTGAGTTGTTCCTGTGCTCGGGCGCGTCAGCTGGGCGCCTCATGGGATGGCAGATTGGCTTTGGATTTGTTCCTGTCCAGCCCCAACTGACGTTCGCGCCAGATAATCAGCACGCCGCCCGCCGTGACAAGCGCCGCGCCGATCACGATTGTGGACGTCGGCAATTCGCCAAAGACGACCCATCCGATCAGGCTGGCAAAGATCATCGAGGCGTAGTCGAACGGTGCAAGCATCGATGCCGCCCCGAACCGGAAGGAAGAGGTCACCAGAATTTGCGCCACGCCCCCGATCAGCCCCGCCGTGATCATCAGCCCCGCGATCGTCCATCCGGGGTTGACCCATTGCAGACCGGACCAGCCGGTCGCCATGCCCAGCGGCAGGGTGAGCAGCGACAGGCAGGTGGCGGTGAGCGAGAAGTAGAAAACGATTGCGGCGGTATGTTCGGTTTTGACCAGTTGGCGCAGGTGGATCTGCACCAGTGCCCGCAGCACAGCGGCGGCAAGCACCATCAGGGCGCCGATGGTGGCGGCCGCGCTTAGCGGATCGTCGGTGGTTTGCAGCCGCGGCAGCAGGACGATCATCACGCCGATCAGCCCCAGACCCACGGCAGACAGCCGGAACAGGCGCACCCGTTCGCCCAGAAAGAACGCGGCAAACAGTACCGTAAACAGCGGTGTCGCATAGCCGATTGCGGTCACTTCGGGCAGGGGCAGAAGGCCCAGCCCACCGAAGGTCAACGCCATCGCAGATGTGCCGAACACACCGCGCCAGACGTGGCCCATCAGGTTTCGGGGAATAAGCCCGGTACTGAGATCGTGCTGCTGCCAGAGCCAGATCAGGATGACGGGAAAGGCAAACAGCGACCGGAAAAATACCGCCTGACCCGGCGGTACGGTATCGGAGGCGGTTTTGATCAGTGCGGCCATCACCATAAACAGGAAAATCGCCATGAGCCGCAGCCCGATGGCGCGTCCGGGACGGTTTTGGGTGGAGATGGTTGCCATGTCATCTCTCTTGCGCCTTTGGGTGGCAAAGATCAAGCGGGCGGCGTGGGAGGAGCGCCGCCCGCTTGAAGGGCAGGATTATTGCAGTTCTGCGACACCCAGAGGCACGCCGAATTTCAGACACCAGATGTAGACTTCGTTGAAGTCATCCACGTTGACCGAGGCAGGAACGATGTAGGTCTGCTCGCCCGTCAGCGCGTTCAGCTCACCGATTACGGTGCCGTCGACAAAGGCGCCGTCCTTGCCGAAACCGACGCGCGGATCGGGTGCACCGTCCAGCGAAAAGTCGGGGCCGAGTGTCACGGTGGCCGTGCCGTCGGCATTTTTGACGACGGTCACGCCGCCGGTTGTGATGTGGTCACTGGCGCCGGTGAATGTGCCGGATGTGTCGGCAAGGGCGAAGGAGGGAGCAGCCACAGCGAGGGACAGGGCGATAACGGCGGATTGGATCAAGCGCATTTGGTATTCCTTTTCAGTGTTGATTTGGTGTTGCGTTTTTCGTTGTGAAGCTTAGATAGCATTGGGAACCGACCAGTTCAAAACACTGTTCCGTGAGTTTTGTAACAACTGGTCCCTAATTGCTGCGAGGATCAGACATGGCCCGTCCGAGAGAGTTTGAAGAAGCCGATGCAATCGCGAAAGCCACGCAGGTTTTCTGGACCCATGGCTATCAGGATGCATCGTTGCCCGACCTGCTGGAAGGCATGGGGCTGACCCGCGGCAGCCTCTACAAGGCGTTCAAGGATAAGAAGAACCTGTTTCTGGTCGTGCTAGATCATTATGAACGCGCCGCCGTGGACAATGCGGTGCGCATTCTGAGCAATCCGGATGAGCCCGATGGTGCCGCGCGTATCCTGACGCTGTTTGGCGGTATCTACCGCGCGGTGAGCGAGGGCGAGCAGCGCGGCTGTTTGTTGTGTACGGCGGCCAGCGGGTCGGAAATGGCTGATCCGGAGATTGCCGCCGCCGTGCATCAGGGGCTGGCCAAGATGCAGGCCGGTTTCGAGGTGGCGCTGGCCGCGTCGCCACAGCATGCCGACCTGTCCGACAGCGCGCGGTTGCAGCTCGCCAATGTGTTGGTCACGCAATACGTGGGTCTGCGGATGCTGGCGCGGTCGCGGTTGCCGTTGGGCATTCTTGAAAACGCCGTGCGCGGAATTGCGGGGATATTGGGCCGCCCCGAAGCCTAGCCGATATGGCCGCGGTTCGATCCGATCTGTCCGCGGTGCAGCAGCAGGTGGTCAAGGATCACGCACGCCATCATTGCCTCGCCGACGGGTACGGCACGGATGCCGACGCAGGGGTCGTGGCGCCCTTTCGTGATGATTTCGGTGTTTTCGCCCGATTTGGTGATCGTCTTGCGGGTCGTCAGGATCGACGAGGTCGGTTTGACGGCGAAGCGCAGCACGATGTCCTGTCCGGTGCTGATCCCGCCGAGGATGCCGCCCGCGTGGTTGGAGGAATATTCCGGCCCGTCGGGACCCATGCGGATTTCATCGGCGTTCAGCTCGCCCGTCAGCATCGCGGCGGACATGCCCTCGCCGATTTCGACGCCCTTGACGGCGTTGATGCTCATCATGGCGGCGGCCAGATCGGTGTCGAGCTTGCCGTAGACCGGGGCGCCGATGCCCGCGGGTACGCCGCGTGCGGTCACTTCGATGATGGCACCGACCGAGGAGCCCGATTTGCGCAGACCATCGAGATAGTCGGCCCAATCGCCCGCCGCTTGCGCGTCGGGCACCCAGAACGGGTTTTGATCGATCTGGTCCCAGTCGAACGCATCGCGGTCGATCTTATGCGGGCCCATCTGCACCATGTAGCCGGTGATATCGACGCCGGGTGCGATCTGCTTGATCGCTTCGCGGGCCAGACCGCCCGCTGCCACACGCGACGCGGTTTCGCGCGCCGAGGACCGCCCGCCGCCGCGGTAATCGCGCACGCCGTATTTCTGGTAGTAGGTGATGTCGGCGTGACCGGGGCGGAATTTGTCGATGATATCGCCGTAGTCCTTGGAGCGCTGGTCGGTGTTTTCGATCATCAGCTGGACGGGTGTGCCGGTGGTCACCCCTTCGAAAGTGCCTGACAGGATGCGGACCTGATCGGGTTCGCGCCGCTGCGTGGTGTATTTGTTCTGGCCGGGTTTGCGCTTGTCCAGCCAGTGCTGGATCATCGCTTCGTCGATTGTCACGCCGGGGGGGCAACCGTCGACGGTGGCACCCAGAGCCGGTCCGTGGCTTTCGCCCCAGGTGGTCACACGAAAGAGATGGCCAAAGCTGTTGATCGACATTGCGGTGCTCCTTTGATCCTTGCCTTAGCGGGGGTGCGGCGTGCGCTCAAGGGCTTTTGGCTTGCCAACCGTGCCGATGGCTCCTAGATGTTTGCGTACCTCGGGGGGCCGCAAGGCTGAGATGTGGAGTTCCACGGACCCGTTGAACCTGAACCGGTTAACACCGGCGGAGGGAAGGTCTGGACATCCATCCAACACTTTCTGACGCCGCATAATGGAGGATGCCATGAGACATCTTGCACTTGCTGCTACGACGACCCTGATTGCCACGGCTGCTGTTGCGGACACGCCTGTCCTGACGGTTTACGCCGGCGATTACTTCACGTCCGAGTGGGGCCCCGGCCCTGTGATCGAGGCGGAATTCGAGAAGACCTGCGACTGCGATTTGCAGTTTTCCACCGGCGATCTGCTGCCGCGCCTGCTGTTGGAAGGCCAGCGTACGAAGGCCGATGTGGTCATCGGGTTGACGTCCGATCTGACGGCCAAGGCGCGGGCGACGGACCTGTTTGCCCCCCACGGGCAGAACAACGCGGACCTGACGCTGCCCATAACGTGGACGGACGATACGTTCCTGCCGTTCAACTATGGCCACACGGCGTTCATCTACAACGAGACGCTGATGGACACGCCGCCCGCCAGTTTTGATGCGTTGCTGGCGATGCCCGACGATGTGAAGCTGGTCATTCAGGACCCGCGCACGTCGATTTCGGGACTGGCGCTGGTGCTGTGGGTGCAGGCGGTTTACGGCGAGCGCGCCGAAGAGGTTTGGGGCCAGCTCGCGCCGAAAATCCTGACCGTGACCAAGGACTGGTCATCGTCCTACGGCATGTTCACCGACGGTGAAGCCGACATGGTGCTGAGCTATACGACCTCGCCTGCCTATCACATGTTTGCCGAAGAGGATTTCACCAAGAAGGCCGCGATTTTCCCGGAAGGGCATTATTTCATGGTCGAGACGGTGGCCAAGATTGCCGATACCGATCAGCCCGAACTGGCCGATGCGTTCATGGCATTCGTGATGTCGGAAGCGTTCCAGACGCAGATTCCCACCGCAAACTGGTCGCTGCCTTCGGCGTTGCCGCGCGATCAGTGGCCCGACGGCTGGAGCCAGCTGCCACTGCCCGAAAAGGTGCTGTTCTTTGACGAAGCCCAGGCGGCGGCCGTTCAGGAACAGGCGATAGAAGCATGGCGCAGCGCGCTGACGCAGTAACGCGCCGCGCCGGTATCATCGCGGCGGGATTGACCGTCGCGGTGGTGCTGGCCGCCTGTGTTGGCATCGCCACGCGGGCAGAACCGACAGCGGGCCTGCGGGCGGGCGATTGGTCGGCGATAAGGTTCACCGTTGTCCAAGCGCTGTTGTCGGCGGCGTTTTCGGTGGTGCTGGCCGTTCCGCTGGCCCGTGCGCTGGCCCGGCGGCGGTTTTTTGGGCGCGATCTGCTGGTGATCTTTCTGGGTGTGCCGTTCATCCTGCCCGTGATCGTGGCGGTGATCGGATTGCTGGCGGTGTTCGGGCGCAACGGGTGGCTCAACCATGTGCTGGGCCTGTTGGGTTTGCCGGAGCTGTCGGTTTACGGGCTGCACGGGGTGGTGCTGGCGCATGTGTTTTTCAATCTGCCACTGGCGACCCGCCTTTTGTTGCAGGCCTGGCAAGCCATTCCGGCGGAGCGGTTCCGGCTGGTCGCGCAATTGGGTCTGAGCCCGCGTGCCGTCAACCGCGCGCTGGAATGGCCACTGCTGCGGCAGGTATTGCCGGGCGCGTTTGCGCTGATCTTCGTCATCTGCCTGACAAGTTTCGCCGTGGCGCTGACCTTGGGCGGGGGGCCACGCTCGACGACCATCGAATTGGCGATCTACCAGACCTTCCGCTACGATTTTGACCTGAGCCGCGCCGCACTGTTGTCGGTGGTGCAGCTGGCATTGGCCGGGGGCGCTGCCCTGCTGGCGCTGTGGATCATTCCGCAGATTGCGGTGGGCGGCGGTCTGGACCGTGTGGCGCGGCGCTGGGACGCGCGCGGCGGGATGCAGCGGATCGGGGATTTTGGCATGATCTTGCTGGGGGCCGGGTTCTTGTTGATGCCGCTGGGGGCCGTTGTCTGGCGCGGGCTGTGGGGCATGGGCGATCTGCCCGCGAGCGTTTGGCAGGCGTCGGCCAATTCTCTTTTCGTGGCGGGATTGAGCGTGCTGCTGTTGCTGGCCTTGGCGTTGCCGATGGCGGGGTGGATCGCGATGCAGAAACGCGGCGGGATCGAAGCGATCGGGCTTTTGGGGTTGTCGGCGTCGCCGCTGATGATCGGAACGGGTTGGTTTATCCTGCTCAATCCCGTGGTTGATCCGGTGGCGCTGGCGCTGCCGGTGACGGCGTTGGTCAACGCGTTGATGGCGTTGCCGTTCGCGTTGCGTATTCTGGTGCCGCGCATGCGCGATACGGCGCAGCAATTCGGTCGGCTGAACGCGGCTTTGGGGGTGCGGGGTTGGCCGCTTTGGCGCTGGGTTCTGGTGCCGCGGGCGGCGGCGCAGATCGGCTTTGCCGCGGGGCTGACCGGCGCGCTGTCGATGGGGGATTTGGGCGTGATTGCGCTTTTCGCCGATCCCGAACGCGCGACCCTCCCGCTTGAGATGTACCGCCTGATGGGGGCCTACCGGATGGAGGCGGCCGCGGCGGCGGCCCTGCTGCTGCTTGGGTTGAGCCTCGCAATATTCTGGATTTGTGACAGGGGAGGACGGGCCTATGCTGACGTTTGAAAACGCGGTGATCGGGCAGGGGTCGTTTGAAATGCGCGCTGATCTGTCGATTGAACCGGGCCGCAGATACGCTGTCATCGGACCCTCGGGGGCCGGAAAATCGACACTGCTGGGGGCGATGGCCGGGTTTGTCGATCTGCGGGCAGGGCGGCTGATGTGGGACGGGCGCGACATCACCGCCGCCGACCCCGGCGCACGGCCCATGACGATGCTGTTTCAGGACAACAACCTGTTTCCGCATCTGACGGTTATGCAGAATGTGGGCTTGGGTGTGCGACCCGATTTGCGGCTGGATGCAGCACAGACCGAGCGGGTACGGGATGCGCTGCGGCGTGTGGCGCTGCACGACCACATGGAGGCGCGGCCCGGCAACCTGTCGGGGGGGCAGCAAAGCCGCGTGGCCCTGGCCCGTGTTCTGGTGCAGGCGCGGCCCTATGTGCTGCTGGACGAGCCGTTCGCCGCACTTGGACCGGCGCTGCGCAACGAGATGCTGGATCTGGTGCAGGCGCTGGTTGCCCAAACGGGTGCGGCGCTGGTGATGGTGACCCACGCGCCCGAGGACGTGCGCCGCATCGCCGACGAAGTGATTTTTGTTGAGGGTGGCGTGGCGCAGGCCCCGCGACCGGCGGCGGCCCTGATGGACAATCCGCCGCCGGAATTGCGGGCCTATCTAGGCTAGCGCATGGGCGTCCGTGGTCACGGCAAGTGCTGCACGGGCCGCTTCGCGCCCTTTTTCGACGAAATGCGCGCGGTAGATGGCCGTGTGATGCCCGGTTTCCTGAAAGTGGTGCGGGGTGAGCGACACCGACAGGACCGGTACACCGGTATCGAGGCCCACGCGCATCAGGCCATCGACCACGGCTTGCGCCACGAAATCATGGCGGTAGATGCCGCCGTCTACCACGAAGGCAGCGCAGACGATGGCGCCGTAGCGACCGGTTCTGGCAAGCTGCTGGGCCTTGAGCGGCATTTCGAAAGCGCCGGGCACGTCGATCACGTCGATCTGGTCCATCGGCACCAGTTCGGCAAAACCGTCGAGCGCGCGGTCGACGATATCGGCATGCCAGCGTGCTTTGACAAAGGCGTAACGGGTGAGTGTCATCGGTAATCTCCTTTAGGTTCGACACATGCACCCAAGGCGATCACAGGCACGGTGACGCCGCCCGCGAAAGGGGCGCGCCGCGTACCTGCATTCTCTTCCATCCGGACTGTGACCGTCGGCTCCGGCGTCTCACCGGATCTGCTGACCAAAGCGCTGCCCCTAGGCAGGCGCGTTGCGCTCGCGGGCTTGGGGGGTGACCCCCATACCGCCGGTGGGGAATTCCGCCCCGCCCTGAGAATGGCGCCACCTTGCCAAGCTGCGCGCGCAGGAGCAAGAGTGACGCTGCGCGAAAGGAGACCGCCCATGCACCCCAACCCCGTTTTTCACGACGCTGACCGCGCCGCGAATCTGGCGTTTGCACGCGATCGCGGTTTTGGCGTTCTGGCGGTCTGCGGCCCCGATGGTCCGTTGATGAGCCATATTCCGTTCCTGCTGAACCCGCAGGGGGACGCGGCAGAGCTGCATCTGGTGCGGTCCAATCCGATTGCGCGGATGGGCGCCGGGCCCCATGCGGTGCGTCTCGCCGTCAGCGGGCCCGACAGCTATGTGTCGCCCGACTGGTACGGCGTCGATGATCAGGTGCCCACGTGGAACTACGTCGCGGTGCATCTGACCGGCACGCTGGAGCGGTTGCCGCAAGAAGAGATGCACGCGATGCTGGACCGTCAATCGGCAGCCTACGAACGGCAGCTGGCCCCGAAGCCGGAGTGGACGACGGGCAAGATGACGCCCGATGTGCTGGAGAAGATGATGCGGATGATTGTGCCTTTCCGCATGACCATTACCGGCATCGACGGGACATGGAAGCTGGGCCAGAACAAACCGGATGATGTGCGTGCCCGCGCAGCGGACGAAACGGCGCGCAACGGGATCGGGTCCGAGCCTGCGCAGATCGCCGCGCTGATGGCCGGCGTTGCCAAGCGTCGGCTTGCCAATGATGCGTGATCCGCGTCTAGTCGGGGTCAGACCCTCGTAAGCAAGGATGCCGATGATGATGAAACTCTACTATGCCCCAACGTCGCCCTATGTGCGCAAGGTGATGATCGTGCTGCACGAGACGGGCCAGATGGATGATGTCGAGCTGGTCAACGCTCATACCACGCCGATCGCGGCGGACACGGCGCTTCTGGCGAAAAACCCGCTCGCCAAGGTGCCCGCACTCGAGCGGCCCGACGGTCCCACGCTGTATGACAGCCGAGTGATCACGGCCTATCTGGACGACCGCCGCGGGGGGCGCCTGTATCCGTCGGGGGCGCGGCGCTGGGATACGCTGACGCTGGAGGCAACGGCAGACGGTATTCTGGATGCGGCGCTGTTGATGACCTACGAGACGCGGCTGCGCCCGGAAGAAAAGCGGATGGAGGCATGGGTCGATGGCCAGTGGGACAAGATCGCGCGCGCCTGTGCCACGCTCAACACCCGTTGGATGAGTAACCTGCAGGGCCCGCTCGATATGGGGCAGATCGCGGTGGCCTGTGCGCTGGCCTATGTCGATTTCCGGCACGGCGCGCGCGATTGGCGCAGTGGCAACGACGCGCTCGCCACATGGTTTGCCGCGTTCGAATCGCGCGAGGCCATGCAATCGACGGTCCCACCGGCGGGGTGAATCCCCTCAAACGCCCTGCAATCGCGCGGGAAATGCACAAACTGCGACGGTTTGCGCGGTGAAACCATCTGGACGTGTCGCTGTGGGCAAGCTAGATACCGCCACAATATTGGTGCCTTCGCAGAAGTGTGCCGCCATCACTGTTGGTCGCGCCAGTGACCCAAAACGGAGAAAGCATCGTGTCTCAAGCAGATGATACCGCAGGTAACCGGAGGGATTTCCTCTATTATGCGACCGCAGGGACCGGCGCCGTGGCCGTTGGCGCCGCTGTCTGGCCTTTGGTCAACCAGATGAACCCGTCGGCCGACGTTCTCGCGCTGTCGTCCATTCGCGTGGACGTGGGCGATCTGGAGCCGGGCTCGCAGTTGACGGTCAAGTGGTTGGGCAAACCGGTGTTCATCCGCCGCCGTACCGAAGAAGAAATCGAAGCGGCCCGCGAAGTTGCGCTTGCCGATCTGCCCGATCCTGTCGCGCAGAACGAAAACATCGGTGAGGCAGACGCATCGGATGCCAACCGGACGCTGGACGAAGCGGGCGAATGGCTTGTGATGATGGGTGTGTGTACGCACCTTGGCTGCGTACCATTGGGTGATGCGGGTGATTTCGGCGGTTGGTTCTGCCCCTGCCACGGGTCGCACTACGACACCGCAGGCCGGATTCGCAAAGGCCCCGCGCCGACGAACCTGCCCGTGCCTCCTGCCGTCTTCCTCGACGACACAACAATTCAACTCGGTTAAAGGATAGTACTTATGTCTGGAATTCCTCACGACCATTACGAACCCAAGTCCGGCGGCGAAAAGTGGATCCACTCGCGCCTGCCGATCGTGGGTTTGATGTATGACACGCTGATGATCCCCACACCCAAGAACCTGAACTGGATGTGGATCTGGGGCATCGTGCTGACCTTCTGTCTGGTGTTGCAAATCGTGACCGGCATCGTGCTGGCCATGCACTACACCCCCCATGTCGACGAAGCCTTTGCCTCGGTCGAACACATCATGCGCAACGTGAACGGCGGCTATATGCTGCGGTACATGCATGCCAATGGTGCGTCGCTGTTCTTTATCGCGGTGTATGCGCACATCTTCCGGGGGCTGTACTACGGCTCCTACAAGGCGCCGCGCGAAATCACGTGGATCATCGGCATGTTGATCTATCTGCTGATGATGGGCACCGCGTTCATGGGCTACGTTCTGCCTTGGGGCCAGATGTCTTTCTGGGGTGCGACCGTGATCACCGGTCTGTTCGGTGCGATCCCGTTCATCGGTGAGCCGATCCAGACGCTTCTGCTGGGTGGTCCGGCGGTGGACAACGCGACGCTCAACCGCTTCTTCTCGCTGCACTATCTGCTGCCGTTCGTGATTGCGGGTCTTGTGATCCTGCACATCTGGGCGTTCCACACCACGGGCAACAACAACCCGACGGGTGTGCCTGTGCGCACGACCTCCAAGGAAGAAGCTGAGAAAGACACGCTGCCGTTCTGGCCCTACTTCGTGATCAAGGACCTGTTTGCGCTGGCCGTGATCCTCGTGGTGTTCTTTGCCGTGATCGGGTTCATGCCGAACTACCTTGGCCACCCTGACAACTACATCGAGGCGAACGCGCTGGCGACACCTGCGCACATCGTGCCCGAATGGTACTTCCTGCCGTTCTACGCGATCCTGCGGGCCTTCACGTCCGAAGTCTGGGTGGTGCAGATTGCTTCCTTCCTGACAGGCGGTATCGTTGACGCCAAGTTCTTCGGCGTTCTGGCGATGTTCGGTGCGATCGCGGTCATGGCCGCGGTGCCGTGGCTCGACACCAGCCGTGTGCGTTCGGGTCGGTACCGTCCGATGTTCAAATGGTGGTTTGCCCTGCTGGTTGTCGACTTCTTTGCCCTGATGTGGCTAGGTGCGATGCCTGCGGAAGAACCCTATGCGACGTTCTCGCTGATCGGGTCGACCTACTGGTTTGCCTACTTCCTGGTGATCCTGCCGCTGTTGGGTGTAATCGAAAAGCCTCTGGAGCAACCCGAAACCATCGAAGCCGACTTCAAGGAGCATTACGCCCCTAAAGCCGGTGGCACGAAAACAATCGTGAATCCTGCGGAGTAACGTCAGATGAACATGATCAAAGCAACCCTGGTATCCGCCGTTCTGGCCGTTGCCGCTGTACCTGCCGCATTTGCGGCGGGTGCGGAAAGCGCCCACAAGATCGAAAACATCGACTTTCCGTTCGATGGGCCGTTCGGGGCGTATGACGTCAACCAACTGCAGCGCGGTTTGCAGATCTACACCGAAGTCTGTTCGGCGTGCCACGGTCTGCAATACGTGCCGCTGCGGACGCTGAGCGACGACGGTGGTCCACAGCTGCCCGAAGAGCAGGTGATCGAATACGCCAAGCAGTTCGAGATCTATGACGCCGAGCTGGACGATTTCCGCGAAGCCGTGCCGACGGATCACTTTCCGATGTCCGGTCTGGAAAATGCGCCGGATCTGTCGCTGATGGCGAAGGCCCGCGCGGGTTTCCATGGCCCTTACGGGCTGGGCATCAACCAGTTCCTGAAAGGCACTGGCGGGGCGGAATACATCGCGGCCCTGCTGCATGGCTATACCGGTGAAGAGAAAGAACAAGCCGGTGTGACGCTTTACGAGAACAAGTACTTCCCCGGAGGCTGGATCGCGATGGCGCCGCCGCTTTATGACGAAGCGGTCGAGTTCGAGGACGGTCACGCCAACAGCGTCGAAGCGATGTCCGAGGACGTTGCGGCGTTCCTGATGTGGACCGCAGAGCCCAAGTTGGGCGCGCGCAAGCAGGCCGGGTTTGCGGGTGTGATTTTCCTCACGCTGCTGTCTGTGCTGCTGTACCTGACCAACAAGCGCCTGTGGGCGTCCGTGAAGGGCAAGAAGAAAGAGTGATGTCTCGGGCGTTACTGCCCTGACACACGCAAAAGGCCCGCTGCGGTGATCGCAGCGGGCCTTTTCTTTGGGGTCAGTGAAAGCTCAGGCCGTCAGATATGTACCTTGGTGTCCGGCGATGCGGACGGGCACGATCAGGCCCTCGGTCTGCGGCGTGTCGAAGTGCACTTCGGCAAACTGGGCTGTCCGGCCCATATTGGGATTTTCCATCAACACGCGGTGGTCCTGCCCGACCTGCGCGGCGAGATGTTTTTGCACCTGGGCGTCCCCGGCGGCACGCAGACCCGCGGCGCGCTCCTTCGCGACCGGGCCACTGACCTGATTGGGGATTTTCGCGGCTGGCGTGCCTTCGCGTTTGGAGTAGGGAAAAACGTGCAGCCACGTGAGGTCACATTCCGAAATCAGGCGTAGGGAATTTTCGAAATGCGCATCGGTTTCGGTGGGAAAGCCCGCGATGATATCGGCGCCGAAAGTCATGTCGGGCCGGAGGGCGCGCGCGTCTTGGGCAAAGCGGATGGCGTCATCGCGCAGGTGGCGGCGTTTCATCCGTTTGAGGATCAGGTCGTCCCCGTGCTGGAGCGACAGGTGCAGATGGGGCATCAGACGGGGTTCGGTCGCGATGGCCTGCATCAGGTTTTCGTCCACCTCGATCGAATCGATCGAGCTGATGCGCAGGCGCGGCAGGTCCGGCACCAGACGCAGGATCCGCATCACCAGATCGCCCAGTTTCGGCGTAGCGGGCAGATCGGCGCCCCAGCTGGTCAGATCGACACCGGTCAGCACGACTTCGTTAAAGCCCTTATCGACCAATCGCTTGATCTGGTCCACGACGACACCGGCGGGCACGGAGCGTGAATTGCCGCGACCGTAGGGGATGATGCAGAAGGTGCAGCGGTGATCGCAGCCGTTTTGAACCTGTACATAGGCGCGGCTGCGGGTGCCGAAGCCGTCGATGAGATGGCCGGCCGTTTCGCGCACGGACATGATGTCATCGACCTGCACGGTTTCGGTTTCACCGATGAAATCAGCGGCCAGCCCTTTCCACGTATCGGGCTGCATTTTTTCGGTGTTCCCGATCACAGCGTCGACTTCGTCCATACGGGAAAACGTATCGGGTTCGGTCTGTGCGGCGCAGCCGGTCACGATGAGCCGTGCGTTCGGGTTCGCTTTGCGCAGCTTGCGGATGTCCTGACGGGCCTTGCGGACCGCTTCGGCGGTGACGGCGCAGGTGTTTACCACGACCGCATCGCGCAGACCTGCCTCACCGGCGAGCTCTTTCATGGCTTCCAGCTCGTACTGGTTCAGGCGGCAGCCGTGATTTGAAAAGACGGGGGCGGTCATAGACAGCTCTTGATAAAGTCGGGGGTGAAGGTGCCATCGGCAACGTGCATCGTCGGGCCGGTCATCCAGACACCGTCATCACGCCAGTCGATGTGCAACGTGCCGCCGTCGAGATCAATGCGAACGCTGCGTCCGGTGAGCCCGCGCCGCGCGGCTGCGACGGCGGTGGCACAGGAGGACGACCCGGATGCCAGCGTGATCCCGACGCCGCGTTCCCAGACCCGCATGCGGATGTGGTCCGGTCCGATGATCTGTGCCACCTGCACGTTGGTCCGCTGCGGGTAAAGCGGGTGATGTTCATGCGCCGCGCCGAAGGTTTCGAGATCAACGGCGTCTGCATCGTCGACGAAGAACGTGCAATGCGGATTGCCCATGCCGGTGGCCGTTGGCGCGCCGTCGATGGGGAGTGCGAGCGTGTCGGTCTCATGGGCGAGCGGGATGTCCTGCCAGTCAAGCTGGGGCTGGCCCATGTTGACGGACGTGATGCCATCGCCCGTGTCGCGGGCGTAGAGGTCGCCACGGTCGGTCGTCAGGTGCAGCTGCGTCGCGCCGGTTTCGTCCATCAGGTGGCGCGCAATGCAGCGTGTCGCATTGCCGCAGGCCGCCGATGTCGATCCGTCCGCGTTGTAGAAAACCAGATGAGCATCGGCGGTGCCGTTCTCGATCACCGCGAGCTGGTCGAAACCGATTCCTTTCTGCCGATGCGCGATGCCGGTGATAACCCCTTGGGGCAGCGGGATTTCATGCGCGCGCGCATCCACAACGACAAAGTCGTTGCCAAGCCCGTGCATCTTCATGAAGGGCAGCGATTTAATCTGTGTTTCGCTCATGCGCCGCATATAAAGAGCCAAAGCGATTTATTCCAGCGTGGGGTGGAAGATTCACCGCTATAGGGGTTGACCCTGCCCGCGCTCTTTTCTAGATACGCCGCCAGTGGGCCCTTAGCTCAGTTGGTAGAGCAACTGACTTTTAATCAGTGGGTCGCAGGTTCGAATCCTGCAGGGCTCACCACTTACACACAACGTATGACGATTGCGCCGCGACATGGCGGTCAGCCTTGCGCGCGCGCGATCAGTTCGCCTTCGACGGGGCAGTCGTGGCAAGCGACACTGTCGCACAAACGGCAGATCGTCATCGCATGTTCACCGTCGGTGACCAGCGTGGTTAGAATTTTCTGTGTCAGCGTGGCGTAGAGTTGCCGTTCCTCGGGCGTCAGCGCCCCAAGGGCCGCATGCAGCGTACCCTGCCGCGAGGCGAGGATGCGCCGTTCAATCATGGTGCCGCGGTCCGTCAGGTACAGGGTTACTGCGCGGCGGTCCTGATCGGATTTTTGCCGTGTTACCAAACCTTCGGCGGCCATGCGGTCCACCAGCCGGACGGCGCCGGGGTGGGACAGGGACAGTCCTTTGCTCAGTTCATGAATGGTGATGCCAGGCGCGTGGCCTATGAGCGTCAATGCCGCCGCTGATACGGTCGCGGGCGCGTCACCGCTCGCCGCGCGCAGCAGACCGTCGGACAGGGCAAGCGCCAGCGCCCCGACGATATTCTCAAGTTTTTTATCATCCATCGCCCAAATATATGTGCGTGACGCATAGACAGCAAGGCGAGATAAATGTATGCGTGAAGCATATAAGTGATTTGCACATCAGGGAGACACCGTAATGACAATCCGAACGCCACAGACCGCGGACAAACCTGCTCTAATGGCTCTTGCCGAAGCCACCGGCCTGTTTTCGCCGGAGGAGTTGGGCGGCATGGACCATATGATGACCACTTATTTCGCAGGCGAGGCGGAGCCGGGGCATTTCTGGATCGTGGATGACGCGGGGCCGCAGGAGGGCGGTATTCGGGGGGCGGCCTATTGTGGCCCTGAAAGCTTTGCCGGACCGGGGGTGTGGAACCTGTATTTTATCGGTGTGTATCCCGATGACCAAAATGCGGGCAGAGGATCGAAGATGCTGCACCATATCGAAGACAAGCTGCGCGTAGATGGGCAACGACTGCTTTTGATCGACACGTCGAGCGGTGAGGGATTCGGCCTGACGCGGGCGTTCTACCGCAAGCATGGCTACGACGAAGAGGCGCGGATCAGGGGCTTTTACGGGGCCGAAGACAAGGTCACCTTTCGCAAGGAATTGACCGAATAGCTGTTTGCAGGGGGTAATTCCTGCATTCGGTATGCAATTGTATGCAAAAAAGTGCCCCCTGCGTGTGGACGCCGATGGCCCTGTCGGATAGTGCTGTGCGGGAATTTTCACCAACCCAATGGAAGCGTGACGACATGGATAAACCAGACATCGTATACACCAAGGTTGACGAAGCGCCTGAGCTGGCATCGGCATCCTTTTTGCCCATCATTCAGAAATTCGCCGCTGCGGCGGGCGTTTCGGTGGGCACCCGCGACATTTCCCTTGCCGGTCGGATCATTGCGGCGTTCCCCGACAACCTGACGGACGCACAGCGTCAGGAAGACGATCTTGCGGCGCTGGGCCAGCTGGTCAAAACGGCAGACGCAAATGTCATCAAGCTGCCCAACATCTCTGCTTCGGTGCCACAGCTGACCGCTGCGGTGGCGGAATTGCAGGCGCAGGGCTATGCGATCCCCGACTACCCCCACAGCCCATCCACAGACGAGGAGCGTGACATTCGCGCCCGTTTCGATGCGATCAAGGGGTCGGCGGTCAATCCGGTTCTGCGGGAAGGCAACTCCGATCGCCGTGCCGCCAAGGCCGTCAAGAATTACGCACAATCCAACCCCCACCGGATGGGAAAATGGTCTGCAGACAGCAAGACCCACGTCGCAACAATGGGCGGCAACGATTTCCGGTCGAACGAAACGTCGGTCACGCTGAGCGCGGCGCAGGCGGGGCCAGCGCGGATTGAACATACCGCGGGCGACGGCACCGTCACGGTGCTCAAGGACGGTGTCGATTTTCCGGCCGGTACGGTCGTGGATGCCACGTTCATGTCGGCCAAGGCGCTGTCCGCGTTTTTGCAGGACCAGATTGCCAAGACGAAGGACGCGGGCATTCTGTTTTCGATCCACCTGAAGGCCACGATGATGAAGGTGTCCGATCCGATCATCTTTGGTCATGCGGTCAAGGCGTTCCTCAAGCCGGTGTACGAGGCGCACGGCGATGCACTTGCCGCGGCGGGCGCGAACCCCAATTCCGGTCTGGGCGCGGTGTTGGAGGCTGCAAAGTCGGCCCCCAACGCGGACGAAATCCTGTCTGCCATCGATGCGGCGATGGATGCAAATCCACCGCTTTACATGGTGAATTCGGACAAGGGCATCACCAACCTGCACGTGCCTTCCGACGTGATCATCGACGCCTCTTTACCCGCGCTGATCCGTGCGGGCGGCAAGGGCTGGGGACCGGACGGCAACGAAGCGGACGCCGTCTGTGTCATTCCCGACAGTTCCTATGCTGCCGTCTATGACGAGGCGATCGAGGACTGCAAGGCGCACGGCGCTCTTGACCCTGCGACGGCCGGTACGGTGCAGAATGTCGGATTGATGGCGCAAAAGGCGGAAGAGTACGGCTCCCACCCGACGACATTCGAGATCCCTGCAGACGGCACCGTCCGGATGATCGCCGCCAACGGCGATGTCCTGCATGAACACACCGTTGAAGCAGGCGACATCTGGCGGTCGGCCTCGACGCGCAAAGCGCCGATCGAGGATTGGGTCAAGCTGGCCATCGAGCGTCAGGCGCTCGAGCAGTGCGAGGCGATTTTCTGGCTGGATGCGGACCGTGCGCATGATGCGGAGTTGCTGAAATACGTACGCCCAATGCTGGACGAGGCCGGTGTGGCGGACAGGTTCCAGATCCTGTCGCCGCGGGAGGCGACCAAGATCAGCTTTGCCACCATCCGCGCGGGCGACACGTCTATCGCGGTCACGGGCAACGTGTTGCGTGACTATCTGACAGATCTATTTCCGATCCTTGAGCTGGGCACGTCGGCCAAGATGTTGTCGATCGTCAAGTTGATGAATGGCGGAGGTCTGTTCGAGACGGGTGCGGGCGGCTCCGCGCCCAAGCACGTTCAGCAGCTGATCGAAGAAAACCACCTGCGGTGGGACAGTCTGGGCGAATTCTGTGCGCTGGGCGAAAGCCTGAAGTTCCTTGCGCAGGTGAAGGACAACGCCAAGGCCAAGGTGCTGGGTGAAGCGGTCGATGCCGCGACACAGGGTATTCTGGATCACGACAAATCGCCCGGCCGCAAGGTTGGTCAACCCGACAACCGCGACAGCCACTACTTCTTTGCGCTGTATTGGGCGCAAGCACTGGCGGAGCAGACCGACGATGCCGATCTCGCGGCGCATTTCGCGCCGATTGCCAAGGCGCTTGCCGAAGGTGAGGATGCGGTGACGGCAGAGTTGGCGGCGGTGCAGGGCAAGCCCGCTGACATCGGCGGCTATTTCCAAAGCGATCCGGCCAAGACCGCGGCCGTGATGCGCCCCTCCACCACGCTGAACGAAATCATCGGCTGATCCACTCGGTCCGCTGACAGGATCGACGCCGTCCGTTTTTGCGGGCGGCGTTTTTTTGTGGATCCGGGGAGGGCGATATCCCGAGATCGACTGGAGGCAATCACGCGCCGGTGATCCGAGGGCATTCCGCTTCTAAGGGATTGATCGCACTCGCCTTATCATCCGGTTCGCAGAGTGAAACCGGAAAGCAAGCCAATTAAAGCATAGCCAAACTGATTCAAATGTTACACATTCTCGTAGCAATGCCTCGGTAAGCAGGCAGCGTGAAACAACAGCGGGGAGGAGCGAAATCGGCTTGCGCCGGATTTCGGCATCTGCGGCCCTACTGAGATCGTTTCAAACGAACCGGCGCCCCTCAGGGGTGTCCAATGAAGGCCCCAACAGGGCAATACGCGAACGGAGTATATCTATGACACGCCTCACAATCGCATCTGTCGCAGCGACATCGCTGCTGGCCGGTGCCGCATTTGCGGAAACCGAAATTACATGGTGGCATGCCATGGGCGGCGCCTTGGGCGAAACCGTCAATGAAGTCGCCAACAAATTCAACGCCAGCCAGGACGAATACAAGATCACGCCCGTCTTCAAAGGCACCTATGAAGAAACCCTGACGGCGGGTATCGCCGCGTTCCGTGCCGGTGAGCAGCCCAACGTCCTGCAGGTGTTCGACGCCGGTGCGGCGACAGTGATCGGTGCCAAGGGTGCCACGATCGCGGTGCAGGATCTGCTGGAGCAGAACGGCGCGGATTTCTCGATCGATGATTACATCTCGGGTGTGCGCTACTTCTATGCCGACAGCGATGGCAAGATGATCGGCATGCCGTTCAACTCCTCCTCGCCGGTGATGTATTA
This sequence comes from Sulfitobacter sp. S190, assembly GCF_025141935.1. Taxonomy (NCBI): domain Bacteria; kingdom Pseudomonadati; phylum Pseudomonadota; class Alphaproteobacteria; order Rhodobacterales; family Roseobacteraceae; genus Sulfitobacter; species Sulfitobacter sp. S190. Next base: position 195,404 of record NZ_CP081120.1, read on the forward strand.
CAACGTCGACGCGCTGGAAAAAGCGGGCGTTACGCCGCCCCAGACGTGGGAAGAATTCCAGTCGACCACCGCGCCTGCGCTCAAGGATGCCGGTTATGTTGCGCTGTCGCAGTCGCACCTGCCGTGGATCTTTACCGAGAACTTCCATTCGCGCCACGACTTGCCGTTCGCGACAGGCGACAACGGCTATGAAGGCGGCGACACCAAGATCCTCGTGAACAACGACGCGATCAAGGCGCACTTCACGGCCGTCACCGATTGGCAGGACAACGGCTATTTCGAATGGTTCGGCACCGGTTGGGGTGACAACCAGACGCCATTCGAGGAAGGCAAGGTCGCGATCTGGCTCGGCTCCTCGGGGTCGTTCGGCGGTCTGTCCAAGCTGGACCTGCCCTTTGAGTTCTCCGCCACCTATCTGCCTTACTGGGAAGCGGTGACAACCGAGCCCAAGCAGACCTTCATCGGTGGTGCGGCCCTGTTCGCAATGGCGGGCAAGGATGACGCAGAGAACAAGGCAACCGCCGCGTTCTTCGACTTTATGGCGTCGCCCGAAACCCAGGTGTTCTGGCACAAGGACACCGGCTATGTGCCGATCACCGAAGCCGCGTACGAAATGGCAAAGGCCGACGGGTACTACGAAGAGCAGCCTGCAGCCGAGATCGGCATCAAGCAGCTTTCGCTGCCTGCCGGTGAGCACACCAAAGGGTACCGCATGGGGTTCTACGTCCAGATCCGTGACGTGATGAACCGCGAATACGGTCGTATCCTCACGGGTGAGACATCCGTTGATGACGCGTTCAACAACATCGAAGCGGAAGCCAACAAGCTGCTGGAACGCTTTGCGAAAACACAAGGCTAACGCCTGACGTTCAATCGTCGGAGGCGGCTGCGGGCAACCGTGGCCGCCGCCGCTCTTTCATCGACACAACGGAAGGACGGGCATGAAACGCGCCGGTTTCGCGACCAAATGGTTGCCCATCACCCTGCTGCTGCCGCAGCTGATCATCATCGCGGTCTTCTTCTACTGGCCCGCCGCGCACGCCATCCATTCATCGCTCTATCTGCAGGACCCGTTCGGGTTCGGATCGACCTTTGTGGGCGCCGAGAATTATAGCGATCTTGCGGGCAACAGCGAATATCGCCGGATCGCGTGGTTCACGGTCGTCTTTACCATTCTGGTCACATTCTTCTCGCTGGCGATTGCCCTGTTGCTGGCCGTGAAGGCCGACAAGGTGATCCGCGGCGCGCGCAGTTACCGCACCCTTTTGATGTGGGTCTATGCCGTGGCCCCGCCGGTGGCCGGGTTCATCGGGTTGATTATGTTCAACCAGAGCTGGGGGCCGCTGACACGGTTCTTCCAGAGCCTTGGCTGGGATTTCAAGCTGGGCGTCAATTACATGGATACGGCGACCGCGATGGTCATCGTGTCGGTCTGGAAGCAAATTCCGGTCAATTTCATTTTCTTCCTGTCGGGGCTGCAATCCATCCCGCGTTCGGTGCGCGAGGCCGCACTGATCGACAACCGCTCCGCGTCGGGCCGGTTCTGGGATGTGACCTTTCCGCTGCTGGCGCCCACGGCGTTTTTCCTGCTGATCATCAACATCACCTATTCGTTGTTCGAAACCTTTGGCGTGATCGACACGCTGGTCAAAGGCGAGCCGGGCAACAACCCCATGACGCTCGTCTACAAGGTCTATGTTGACGGCTTCCGGGGCAACGACATGGGCGGGTCATCGGCGCAGTCGGTGGTTCTGATGGTGCTTGTTCTCGCGCTGACGGTGTTCCAGTTCCGGCTGGTCGAACGCCGCATCCACTATACCTGAGGGGACGGATATGTCTGAGGCAAACCAAGCCGCGCTGGCCGCGGCGATCATCACCCCCAAGAAGCGACGCCGCCCGATCCGCGGAGCCGACGTGCTGGACCATGCTGTGCTGATCATCGGATCCTTGCTCATGCTGGTGCCGTTGATCATGGTGTTCCAGATGACGACCCTGCCGGATGTCGAGGTCATGAAAACCGGCCCCACCTTCGAGATCGGCAATGAACTTGGTCCGAACTTCGACAAGGCGATGTTTCAGGCGTCGGGCTTTTCCGGCGAAAACACCGGCACCAACATGCTCAAGAACTCGTTCATTCTGGGCATCGGGTTCGCGGTGGGCAAGATCATCATCGGTATGATGGCGGCCTATGCCATCGTCTATTTCCGCCTGCGGTTCGCCAGCTTTGCGTTCTGGATCATCTTCACAACGCTTCTTCTGCCGCTTGAGGTGCGAATCCTGCCCTCGTACGAGGTGGTTCAGAAGTTGGGGATGCTCAATACCTACCACGGTTTGATCGTGCCGCTGATTGCCTCCGCGACGGCGACGTTTTTCTTCAGGCAATATTTCAGGTCAGTGCCCGAGGAACTGGTCGAGGCCGCGCGCATTGACGGGGCGGGGCCGGTGAAGTTCTTCATCGATATCCTTGTGCCGCTGTCCAAGACCATGATTGCGGCGATGTTCATCATCATGTTCGTGTTCGGCTGGAACCAGTACCTGTGGCCCACCATGATCACGACCGAAGAAGACATGTTCACCCTCGTGCGCGGGATCAAGCAGATCACGCAGGATCTCGAGGGCAACAACATCCCCGAATACGGCCGGGCGAACCTGCTGGCGCTGATCGCCATCCTGCCGCCCGTTCTGGTCGTCATTTTCTTCCAAAGCTGGTTCGTCAAGGGCCTCACGGAATCCGACAAGTAAGGAAATACCCCAATGGCTCAGGTCACCCTGAATACGATCCGCAAAGTTTATCCCAATGGTTTCGAGGCCGTCACACCGACCAGTTTCAACATCAACGACGGTGAATTTGCCGTGTTGGTCGGGCCGTCGGGGTGCGGTAAATCCACGTTGCTGCGCATGATTGCGGGGCTGGAGGACATCACCGAAGGTGCGCTCAACATCGGCGACCGCGAGGTCAACGACATTGATCCGGCAGACCGTGACATCGCGATGGTTTTCCAGAACTACGCGCTGTACCCGCATATGACGGTCAAGAAGAACATCGCCTATGGTCTGAAGAACCGTAAGACGCCGCAGGGTGTGATCGATCAGAAGGTGGCCGATGCGTCCGCACTGCTGAACCTTGACGACTACCTTGACCGCAAACCGTCGCAACTGTCAGGCGGTCAGCGCCAGCGGGTTGCGATGGGCCGCGCCATCGTGCGTGACCCGGCGCTTTTCCTGTTTGACGAACCGCTGTCGAACCTTGACGCCAAACTGCGCAACCAGATGCGGATCGAGATCAAGGCGCTGCAGCGTCGGCTCGGTGTGACGTCGATCTATGTGACCCACGATCAGGTCGAAGCGATGACGATGGCCGACCGGATCATCGTGATGAACGCAGGCAAGGTCGAACAGATCGGCACGCCCGCCGAAGTCTATCACTCACCCGCGTCCACCTTTGTTGCGTCGTTCATGGGCGCGCCGCCGATGAACCTGATGGAAGCGAACGTCAAAGGCGGCGTGGTTTTCCTCAACGGTGAAGAGTTTGCCAAGGGCAACTGGCCCGATGGGCCAGCGACCTTGGGCATTCGCCCCGAAGATCTGTGGATTGATCCCGAGGGTCCGTTGAGCATCGACGTGGGCATCATCGAGGAGTTGGGCGCGCACCGGCTGCTGCACGGCAAGCTGGGTCAGGATGAGCTGACGGTGCACGTCAGCAAGGATACCGAGGCCGTTGCGGGCAACATCCGGTTGGCGGTGAAGCCCGGCGCCGTCTGTCTGTTCGACCGCGAGACAGGGCTGCGCATCTGATGCGCGACGTCGCCGTTCTGCCGCCGGTGACCCCCGATCAACACGCCGCCATCCAAGCGGCCCCGCGCACGGCGGCCGCACATCGGGCGTTGATGGACGACATCACCGCGTTTGGATGTGTTCAGCTGGGCGGGGAGGCCACGCAGGGCGTATTGCCGGCTGATCTGTCCGTGGTGGCGTGGAACGTCGAGCGTCTGCTCTTTGCGGAGGAAAGCGCGGCACACTTGGCGGGGGCAGCACCCGATATCGTGCTGCTGTCCGAGGTGGATCACGGTATGGCGCGCACACAGCAGATGCACACCACCGAAAGGATGGCGGCCGCGATGGGCATGGCCTATGCCTACGGCGTCGAATTTCACGAGCTTGATCTGGGCGGTCCCACAGAGAGGCCGCTTTGCGTGGATGATTTCAATGCGCTGGGCTGGCACGGCAACGCGATCCTGTCCAAGGTACCCTTTGCCCGCACCGCACTGGTGCGACTGGACGATCACGGCCACTGGTTTTCGTCGGACGAAGGGTTCGGCGACCCCGAGCAGCCGCGGGTCGGTGGGCGCATGGCCTTGCTAGCTGAAGTCCCCACGCAGGCCGGGCCATTGTGCCTCGTGTCAACCCATCTCGAAAGCAATTCCGCCGCGGCCCACCGCGCGGCGCAATTCGATCTGTTGATGGATGCGATCGATCAATTTGCGGGCGACATGCCGGTGCTTTTGGGCGGCGATCTGAACACCGGGAACCACCTGCCGCCGGATTTCGACTGGCAGCGGGAAACCCTGTTTGATGCGGCGCGGCTGCGCGGGTATGACTGGTCGGCCACGCCGGACGGGATGACCACACGGCCAAGTCTGATTACGCCGCATCCGACGCGGGTGATGAAGCTCGACTGGTTCGCTTTGCGCGGCCTGCGGTCCACGGACTGCGCCCTGATCCCCGCGATCACGGCGCAGGGCAAACCGCTGTCGGATCACGAGGCGATCTGGGCCCGTGTGAGCCGCTAGCGCCCGTCGAATGTCTGGACGGTGATACCTGCCGCTTCGAGCGCGCGGCGCACGTGGGTCGCAATCTGGACCGCCGTCGGCGTATCTCCATGCAGGCAGATTGTGTCGATGGCGGCAGGGATTTGTTTGCCGCTTTCGGTGATAATGGCACCCGCCTTTACCATCTCGACCATCCGTTTACCGGCCAAGTCCGGGTCGTGGATGACGGCGCCGGGCTTCGACCGGTCCACAAGCGTCGCATCGTCGTTATAGGCCCGATCGGCAAAAATCTCGCTGGCCCAGCGGCAGCCCAGCTCCCTGACCGCTTCTTGCTGTGCGGTTTCAGCGAGGATCATCACAATCAGGTCGGGGTCGACGGACAGTGCGGCCTCATAGCAGTCGCGGGCAAGCGCTGCATCTTCGGACGCCATGTTCGACAGGGCACCGTGCAGTTTGAGATGGCGCACCTTGGCGCCGACGGCACGGGCCATGCCGACGCTGGCGGCGACCTGATAGCGGATTTGGTTTTGCAGTGTGCCGCGCGGCACGGACATGCGGTTGCGTCCGAATCCCGCCAGATCCATGAAGCCCGGATGTGCACCGATGCCCACGTTGTTGCCCTGCGCCATGGCCATCGTCCGGGCCATGGTATCGGCGTCACCCGCGTGGCCGCCGCAGGCGATGTTGGCGGATGTCACTGTTTTCAGCAGGCTCGCGTCGTCGCCCATGGGCCAAGGGCCAAAGCTCTCGCCCATATCGGCGTTCAGGTCCACTCGGGTCATTGATCAGTCCTTTTCAAACGGGTCGGCGGTGGCCGAAACCACACCGCCGATAAATTCATGGGACAGCAGGTCGCGCATGTCATCGGGTTTGCGCACCAGCGGATAAAGTTGTGTCGGCAAGGCCGCGCGTGCAGCGGCGGCGCGGTTTTCAATATCTGCCGCAGTGTCGAGATCCACAAAGCGCAAGCGCAATGCCGCCCCGGCGGGTGTTTGCGCCACCCGGTCGAGATCACAGGGCAGGACGGTTGCGATCCGGGGGTATCCCCCCGTTGTCTGGCAATCCGCCATCAGGATGTATGGCGCGCCGTCGCCCGCGATCTGTATGTCGCCCGGCACGATGATCTCCGACAGGATATTGAGTTGATCGGCCGCAAAGAATCCGCGACCGCCGTCCAGACGCACGCCCATGCGGTTGGCACGTGCGTCCCTGACAAAGGTCGTTTCTGCAAAAGCGCTGCGCGTCTTTTCGTCGAACATCGCGGTTTGCAGCGAAGCGATAATGCGAATGTCTCCGCCCTCAAAGCGGGTATCGGGGCGAAGTGCCATGCCGGTGCCGGTGCCCTGATCGTCGCCGATAGGCAGCGTGTCACCCGCGTGCAGCGGCCTGCCCAGGCCCGCGCCGACATGAACCGCGCGCGCGCCCATCATGCGCGGCGTGTCGATGCCGCCCCCGACGTGCAAATAACCGTAGGTTCCGCTGCGCGCGCCGCCGATGACCAGAATGCCCCCGGCGGGCAGGTGGTGGGACGCATTCCAGGCGATTGCAGTGCCGTCTATGGAGGCGGCCATGGGCGCGCCCGTGAGTGCAATCCGCAGGGGTCCGGAGGCCTCGAACGTGCCACCTGATCCGGCCATTTCTAACGCGGCGTGATCCGTCGTCTGACCCAGCAGCGCGGCCCCTTCGGCGAGGGCGAGCCTGTCGGCTGCGCCGCCGCGTGCCACGCCCTGCGCGAGGAAGCCCGGTCGCCCTGTATCCTGAACCGTGCAGGCCGGCCCGCAGGAGAGAACCGCGAGCTGTCGCATCATGCCAGCTCCGACTTTTGCGCACCGCCAAGACCTGCGTCCTCATGCGCTTCGATGCGGGTAAATTCGCGCGGCGATACGGCGGGAAAGCACATTTCATCCCCGGGCGATAGCGCGACAGCGGGCGTTCTGTCGGGGATGAATGTACGGAACGCGATTTGACCGATGTGTCGCCATCCGGTGGGGGCGGCATTGGTGAACACGATCAGCTGTCTGATCGCCACGACCAGCGCACCGGGCGGCACCTGTTTGGTCAGGGTCTGTTGGCGCGGAATATTCCAGTGTTGCGGGAGTTGCCCCGTGTAGGGCTGTCCCGGCGCAAATCCGAGCGTCAGCACGCGCACCCGCGCTGTCGAAAGCTCTTCGATGGCCTGTCGGGGCGATACGCCCGCCGCTTCGGCTGCCTGTTCGAGTTGCGGTGCGCGGTCGGTGCCGTAAAGCGTCGGAATTTCCCACAGATGTCGCCCGCGGGGAAGCGGGGCGGTGTACCAATTGCGGGTTGCAATCAGATCGGTCAGCCGTTCGTGCATCGCCGCGGGTCTGGTGGCGGCGAGATCGACAGCGACGAAGGTCGACACCAGCGAGGTCGACGTCTCCGTCACTTCGGGCCAGCCGCTTGTCTCCACCGCGTCACGAAAGGCGAGAGCCGCGCGATTTGCCGGTTCGCTCATGTCGCTGGCGAATTGCACGAGCAGGCCGGAAAGACCCACGCGCGTTATGCGGGGAAAGTCAGTCACCGGTAAGCGCCCAGGAATAGAGACGGGGAAGCAGCATAGGCGTTAGGTACATCGGCAGTTGCCAGCAGGCAACGAAGATCAGAACCGGCGCAATCGTGTCGGCGGGCAGGGCGACCAGAAAAAGTGCGATGTTGCGGCTGCCGGCGCCGATGGCGAGCGGACCGGCGACGGGTTTCATAGGGCCACGGCGCAGTACCAACAGCGTCAGCCCCTGCAAGCCGTAGCTGACGACAAAAGCAAGCGCCGTCCAGCCCGCCACACCCAGTGGCGTTTCGCGCAGCGCGCCGTTCAGGGGGGCCATCAGACCGACCACCATCACCGAAAAGGCCAGCATTGACGCGCCATCGAGCATCTGGACCTGACGGGGAGTTGGATCGGGCAGAAGCGCCGCACGGGCCCCGAAGCCCGTGGCAGTTGCGGCAAGGATCACCACAAGCACGACAGCGGCACTTTGTACGACGCCGAGCGGATCGGCCAGCTGTGGCGCAAACCATAGCACCGGCAGAACCGTGACCGGAAAAGCGGCCGTTCCCAGAACGAGGATCTGCATCATGCGCCCGGCGTCCAGCCCCATCAGCAACGCGAGATTTGTGCTGCCTGAGATGGCGGGACCGGCGGTGGCCAGCAGCACGGCCAGTGCGGCGGGCGTCGTTGCGACCCCGAAAGCGGTCATCAGCGCCAAGAGCATCAGCGGTACGCCAAGTTGCAGGACGCCAACCGCCGCCAGCCCCCACCCCAGATCGCGGGTCGCCCCCAGCGCGGCGCGATGACCGATGCGCAATGCTGTGATGGCGAGAAGCGCGGCCACCATATGCGGCAGCCAAGGCACCATGAGCGCGGCCAGACGCGGCACCAGCAATCCGGTCAGCAATCCGGTCATCAGGCAGGCGCGCCCGTGCGCCGAGATATAGCACAGCATCTGCCCCGTCAGGGTCTGGAGACTAGTCATCGGGGCACGCCATCGCCTTTCGTTCGCGCATCACCAAAGACCAGCGCGCCGTGCTTGGCAAGTGGGCTAGGAGGGGTTGTCCTCGAGCATGAGATCGCTGGCCTTTTCGCCGATCATGATTGCGGGGGCGTTGGTGTTGCCCGACACGATTTCCGGCATGATCGAGCAATCGGCCACGCGCAGACCCGTGATCCCGTGCACGCGCAATCGCGCATCGACAACCGCGTCTTTTCCGGTGCCCATCTTGCAGGTTCCGGTCGGGTGATAGATGGAAGCGGTGTTGTTGCGCGCCCAGTCCAGCGTTGCGTCATAGTCCTCGATGTCGAGGCTCGGATGCGGGCGGAATTCTTCGGAAATCTTGGTCGTCAAAGGCGCGTGTCGCGCAATGCGGCGGGCGATATTGACGCCATTGACGATGGTATCGCAGTCGGTTTTCGTCGACAGGTAGTTCGGAATGATCCGCGGATAGGCCCGCCCGTCCGAGGAGGCGAGCCTGATTTCACCTTTGCTTTCGGGACGCAATTGGCAAACCGACATCGTGAAGGCCGAGAACTTGTCTGCACCCTTGCCCGGATTTTCGGCGGAGAGCGGTTGCACGTGGAATTGCACGTCGGGCGTTTCCAGATCGTCGCGCGTCTTCATGAAGCCGGTGGCAAGGCTCGCGGCCATGGTCATCGGACCGGCACGGAACATCAGGTATTTCAATCCGATCTTGGCCTGCCCGAACAGGCTGCTGACTTCGTCGTTCAATGTCGGTTCATTGCATTTGTAGACCAGCCGTGCCTGCAGGTGATCTTGCATGTTCTTGCCTACGCCCGGCAGGTCCTGGTGGACTTCGATGCCGTGTTCGGACAGGTGTTCCGCCGCGCCGATACCTGACAGCATCAACAGCTGCGGAGAATTGATCGCACCGCCCGACAGGACGATTTCGCGCCGTGCGCTGACCATGTGAACCTTTCCCGCGCGGTCGGTATACTGCACGCCCGTGGCCCGCTTTCCGTCCAGCAGAACCTTTTCGACCTGCGCGTGCGTGATGATTTGCAGGTTATCGCGCGTCTTGACCGGGTTCAGGTAGGCCACCGCCGCCGAGCAGCGCCGACCGTTGCGGGTGGTGAGTTGGAAGAACCCCACGCCTTCCTGTTCCGCGCCGTTGTAATCGGGGTTGAATTTATAGCCCGCCGCCTGCGCTGCGGCGACCCAGGCATCGGTGATGGGGCGCTGTATGCGCATGTTGGACACCGACAGCGGCCCTTGGTCGCCGTGGTATTCATCGCCGCCGCGTTCGTTGTTTTCGGCCCGTTTGAACAGGGGCAGCACATCGTCCCAGCCCCAGCCGGGATTGCCCATCTGGCGCCAGCGGTCGTAGTCCTGCGGCTGGCCGCGCACGTATAAAAGCCCGTTGAGCGAGGATGATCCGCCCAGGACCTTGCCGCGCGGCCATTCGATTGAGCGGCCGTTCAATCCGGGATCGGGTTCGGTTTTGTAACACCAGTCGACGCTCGGGTTATGGATGGTCTTGAAGTAGCCCACGGGGATGTGGATCCACGGGTTCAGATCGCGGCCCCCCGCTTCGAGCAGGATCACTTTGTTGCGGGGATCGGCGCTGAGCCGGTTGGCCAGAACACAACCGGCCGAACCGGCACCGACAATGATGTAATCTGCGTCCATTCCAGATCGCCTCCCCTGCGATGAAGAAATTTCTATACAGAAGCGCAATTCCAAGCTAGTCTTTTTTGAAACAAAAAGTCTCATTAATCGAGATACACTTAATCGGGAGGATTAAAATGAGTGTACAGAACAATCTGAGAGGGATCTCGCGTCGCGACCTGTTCCGTGTGGCGGGCCGCTATGGCATGAGCTCCACTTTGCTGGCTGCGGGCAGTTTCGGGGGCGCGATGAGCCTTGCAAACCTGGCCTCTGCAGCTGAATCGACCTACGAGAAGCGCTTTGCCAAGGAAGCCAAGCACACTCTGAAATTCGGTGCTGCGGGCTTTAACGCACGCAACCTGTTGATCGAGCGTGCAGGCGCGCTGGAATTCGCCCGCGACCTTGAAAGCCGCACCGATGGCGAGATTCGCGTCGAGTTCATTGGCGACAACCAGATCTGTGGTCAGGTGTCCTGCGTCGAGAAAGCCCAGCAAGGGATCGTCGATATCTACGCGGCCTCCACGCAGAACTCTGCCGGCGGTGCGCCGTATCTGAACGTGCTGGACTACGCCTATATGTTCCGCAACCGCGCGGACCAGTACCACTTTCTCTACAGCCCCAAATCGCAGGAGCTGCTGCGTGAACCCTACGAGCGGCGCCATGGTCTGAAGTTCCTGTTCAGCCACGCGGAACTGCGCGGCATCCAGTTGGGTCTGGCGTGGGAAGACAAGGAAACGGTCACAAGCGTCGAGCAATTGTTCGGCACGAAGAACCGCGTCACCGGCACGCAGCTGGGCCGGATCGCCATGACCGCGCTGAACCTCAACCCCGTGCCTGTCGCATGGGAAGAAACGCTCGACGGTCTCAAGCAGGGTCTGATCGACGGCGCCGAAACATGGGCCTCGGCCGTGGCTTACGCCAACATGTCGCCGGTTGTATCGCAGTCGGTTCACCTGAACTTCTTCTGCGGGACAGAGCACACTGCAATGAACGCGTCCGTCTTTGATGGTCTGGGCGGCGAATTGCAGGATGCGGTGATGGAATCGTCGTACTGGGCGCAAACCCACGTGCAGGCCGCCAACGAAGCGGCGCTGGTCAAGACGGTCGGCATGTCCGATCCGCAACTGCCCGGTACGATCTTTGCCCAGAACAACGTGCGCAACGCATTCCTGTCGGATGCCGAGCTTCGCAAGGCCGAAGAAATGTGTTCGCCCGAATTCCAACCACAGCTGTGGGAAGAATGGCGCGAACGGATCAACGGCTGGCAGGGTGGCGCGGACACCTATCAGGAAATCTACGACGAGGTGCGCACAATTCCGGCAGACACACTGCCAGAAAACATCGAGCCCCGCCGCTGGTGGAAGGCGTAATCATACGCTGATTGGTGCGAGCCGGTCCCGAGGGGGGCCGGCTCATTTGTCCGTGGATGCAAAAATTGTATCACAGGGCCAGAGGAATTTCATGGGGAGGGGCGCCAGATGTCGATCTGGTCAGATATGTCCACCATCGTCGGCGCAACGCTGAGTGGTGACATCAATTTCAAGGTTGTGCAGGCTTACCGGTCCGAGGCCGCCTGGTATGTTTTTGGTCTGGCCACGCTGATCGGTGTGATCGTGTTCTTTTTCCGCGAACGGTGGGCCGAACGTTTCGAGGCGCGGCTGGGTCAACCGGTGTCAAAATACACCCACCCGATTATTGCGCTGATGCTGTTGATCGGATTGATGGCTGCCTTTCTGCCGCCCGTCGCCGCGCTGCTGACGACACTTACGGGCGACAATCTGGGTCTGCTGATTGTCGGCATACCGGTCGTGTTGATGCTGCTGGAGCGTACGCCCGAAAAGACCGTGGTCGTTTATTGCTATATCGTCATGGCCGCGATCATCTTTATCGGGGTGATCCAGCGGTTCGTATTTTCCGTACAGGTGCCATGGTCCACGACTATTCCACCGCTGCTTTTCATGATTATGGCATGGTACGGGGCAACGTTTAATGTCCGCTTGCGCACCCACCTGAGCTTTTCTGAATTTCGCACCAAGCTGGGCCGGCGCGGGCAGTTGTTTTGGCTCACGTTCGATAACTTCCTTTGGCTTGTGTTCTGCGTCATTGCGGTGACGACGACCGCGCGCGTCACGGTCAATACCTACGACAACTTTGCCATCGTGCTGGGCACGGATTACGTCATGCGGTGGTGGTTCATCATCACGATGCCGGTCTGTTTCATGCTGCTCGCGACGCGGGCCGTGGAAAATGTGTTCGAGGATTTCGCGAAATACCGCAGCGGAGACGTCCTGATCCAACAGGCCGTTATCGGGGGGGATACTTGAATGGCTGATGCAACGTGGATCACGATCATCTCTCTGGGGGTGACATTCTTTTTCATGATGGGCGTGCCGGTCCTGCTGATCATCTTCTACTGGGTGGTCGGATGCAGTTTTGTGATGGGGCTCACGCTCGATAACACGGGCGCAGAACTGCTCAATGTCTTCAAAGACGGCTTTGCTTTGATGGCGATGCCCCTGTTCATCCTGACAGGGGACCTGATCAACAAGTCGGGGATCGCCAAGCGGCTGTCCGATTTCGCCTATGCTTGTTTGGGCTGGTTGCGCGGGGGGCTGGCCATGGCGTCCATCGGGGCGTGCGGTCTGTTTGCCGCGATTTCGGGGTCGAACTCGGCCACGACGGCGACCATCGGGTCGATGCTGCACCCGGAGATGGTCAAAGGCGGGTACGACGAACGCTTTTCCGCGGCCACGGCGGCGGCAGGCGGCACGGTGGGGATTATTATTCCCCCGTCGATCATCTTTATCGTCTACGGCTTTTTGATGAACCTGCCGATCTCCGATCTGTTTGTTGCGGGCATCATTCCCGGTGCTTTGATGGTCTTTGCGATGCAATTCGCGTGCTGGATCATCTGCCGGCTGAACGGTTGGGGCTTTTTGATCCCCTTGGAACTGAACCGGGTTCTGAAAACGGCGCTGGGCGCGTGGTTGGGTTTCTTTGCCATCGGTCTAGTGCTTTGGGGCATCTATACGGGCAAGTTCTCTCCGACCGAAGCGGCCGGTGTGACGGTCGGTTTCTGTATCATCGTGGGATTGATCAGCTATCCGCTGAACAAGATCATGGGCGCGTCGTCCGATCGCCCCGTGTCGGACAAAAGCTATTCCGAAATGGTCGTGGTCGAGGGTTTCACCCTTCCGGAAATCCCGTCGATCGTGGTGCGGTCGGCGCAGATTACCGGCATTCTGGCGCCGCTGATCGCGGTGTCCGTGGTGATGCAGCAAATTCTGTCGCTGCTGGGTGCGCAGGAAACCATTGGTGGATTTGTGACCGGTATGGGCGGCTACTATGCCGTGCTGTTCACGTCGATGGCGATTGTGTTCGTCTCGGGGATGATCCTTGAATCGCTGCCGGTGACGATCATTCTCGCGCCGATCCTTGCACCCATCGCGGCAAGTGTCGGGGTCGATCCGGTCCACTTTTCGGTGATCTTCCTTGTCGGGGCGTCCATCGGCTTTATCACACCGCCCTACGGTCTGAACCTTTATGTGGCAAGTGGCGTGACGGGCGTGCCTTATTTCCGCCTGTTGCGGTATACGGTGCCTTATCTGGTGGCATTGATCAGCATTTGGATTATCGTATCGCTGACGCCCGAACTTGCACTGATGCTGCTGCCCAACCGATAAGGAATGCCCCGACCGATGCATGACGACTCCAGTCCGACGGAAAAAACAATCCCGACCAATCTGAGATTGCTTTTGCTGCTGGAGGAGTTGGCGAAGGTCGGGGTGCCCACCACCCCGACGGCGGCAAACGAAATCCTGCGTTTGCCCAAGCCGACGATTCACCGCCTGTTCCATACGCTTGAGCAGGAAGGCTTCTTGCAGCGCGACATTGACGGGCGCTCTTATGCGCCGGGGGTTCGGCTGCGCAAGCTGGCGGGCAATGTGCTGTCGACCAGCCGGGTGCGTATGATCCGCAGGACCATTCTGCAAAGCCTCGCCGAGGACATCGGTGAAACCTGCAACATCGCGATGCCCGAACGCCACGCAATGGTGTATCTTGATCGGGTCGAAACCCATTGGCCGCTGCGCATCCAGTTGCCTGTCGGCACCGAAGTCCCGTTCCACTGCACCGCCAGCGGCAAGATGTACCTGTCATCGCTTCAGCCCCGGCTGTTTGCGAAGTACCTGAGCGTTGTGACACTTGATGCGCAGACGGCCCATACGCTGACCGATCCGGACGCCCTGCGCGCCGAAGTGGAAACAATCCGCAGTCAGGGGTACTCCACCGATACCGAGGAATTCATGGAGGGCATGGTCGCCGTCGCCGTTCCGATTTTCGACAGCGAGAAGCGTTTAATGTCGACCCTATCGGTGCACGCGCCAACCCAGCGGGTCAGCCTGTCGGATCTGAAGTTCCATTTGCCCCGCCTCAAGACGTCTGCGGCAGAGCTATCCGAACTTGTGCTCAGCTGAGCCACGCAACCAGCCATCCTCGAATGCAATCTTGCTCACGCCGGCCAGTTTGGTGATCCGCTCCAGCTCCGCTTCGAAAGCGGCCTGACGGCCTTTGCCCCATCTCGTGCGCGGCTCCGGCCAAAGGGCGCGGATGCGCAGCGTATCGTGGTCCCGGAAGGCCTTCATGTCGACACGCCCGACGATCCTGTCCCCCTGCAATAACGGGAATACGTAATAGCCGTAGACGCGTTTTGCAGCCGGGACGAATACCTCGATCCGGTAATCGAAACCGAACAGTCGCAGGGCGCGTTTTCGATCCCGCAGCGCGGGGTCAAAGGGGCTGAGTACACGCAGACGTCCGGTGCAGTCCGGCACCGCGGCCTCCGGCAATTCCGGACGCGCGTAGGCAGGGCGCAGCGTACCGTCAGCGGCCTCTACCTGTATTTCCTCGATTGTGCCGTCGCGCAGGTTTTCGCGACACCAGTGCCGTGCCTGCGCGGGGCTGACATGTGCCCAGAACGCGGCGATTTCGCTGTGCGTGGCAAAGCCGAGCCGATCGAGTGCGCCGTTGCAGCACCAGTCGATGGTTTCCTGAACATCGGGCGTTGCGTTATCGCCCCAGACATCCGGCGGCAGCGCCCGTTCGGTCAGATCATAGCGTTTCTGAAACCCTTCGCGGCCCACGACATGCAAGGCACCACTGCGCCAAAGGTACTCGAGCGCGGTCTTGGAAGGGTGCCAATCCCACCAGCCGCCCGAGCCGCGTTTTTCGTCTTTCCCCACATCCGACGACCCGCAGGGGCCGACCTTGCGGATATGATCCAGCACCGTTTCGAATTGATCCTCGAACCCGTCACGGCGCCAGTTCTGCCATTGCTTGCGCAACCGCTCTCCGTCGGCATCGCGGCGCATTTGCCAGTGGGGGTAGTACTCGATCGGGATGACCGCGGCATCGTGGGTCCAATGCTCGAACAGCGCCTCGTCCTGCTCGTACAAGCGCTTGAGATTCACGGGGCGATACCGTGGGCGCCGCGCAAAGAGGATCAGATCATGCGCGCGCGCGACGGTGTTGATGCTGTCGAGTTGCACGAACCCCAGCCGTTTGATCAGCGCAAGAAGCGGCTCTCCGGCCGCAGCGCCTTGCGGGGGTTCTGCCAATGCGTGACGGTCCAGAAAAATGCGCCGCGCGGCACTGTTCTTCAGGACCGGAACGCTCACCCGCGCGTGCGGCGGCGCAATGTATCGCCAAGCGACAGGGTCGGTGCCATGGTGATGACCGAGGCCGCATCCGTGTCCGGCTCATCGCTCAGGCGGTTCAGAATGATTTGCGCAGCGGCGGTTCCGATTTCGTTGCGGCAGGCATCGGTGGTCGCCAATTGACGGGGCAGACCATCGAGCAGTTCAACCCCGTTGAACCCCGCGATGCCGATCTCGCCGGGAATATCGACACCCGCATCGAGCAGATGCAACAGACCACCGGCCCCTATCATGTCGTTGGAGTAATAGAGAAAATCCAGATCCGGAGACCGCGCAAGCATGTCCGCTGTCATTTCGCGCCCTTTGGCCAGAGCGGACCCGCCAGAATAGAAAGCGCGATCTTCAATCTCGATGCCAGCCTTGGCCAGCCCTTCGGTAAAGCCTTCGAACCGTTTGCGCGCACGGTGGTCCAGCGGCATTTTGGTACCCAGAAAACCGATGCGTTCATAGCCTTCCTTCAGGATCGCCTTGGCCATGTCCCGCCCGGCCTGCCGGTGCGAAATGCCGACCATCGCATCAACGGGCGTGCCGTCAACATCCATGATCTCGACCACGGGAATGCCCGCGTTGTGCAGCATGGCGCGGGTCGCGTCGGAATGCTCCAGCCCCGCAATAATCACCCCGGACGGCCGCCACGACAGCATTTCGTAGAGAACGCGTTCCTCTTTTTCGGGCATGTAGTCGGTCACCCCGACCACGGGCTGCAACGGGGTTTCCTCGAACGCCTGATTGATGCCGTGCAATACTTCTGGAAAGACCATGTTGCCCAGCGAAGGGATGATGACCGCCACCAGATTGACCCGCTGCGAGGCCAGCGATCCCGCGATCTGGTTGGGAACGTAGCCAAGCTCCTTTGCGGCCGCCAGCACCCGTTCGCGGGTCGCCTGCGAGACATCGCCGCTCTTGCGCAGAACGCGGCTCACGGTCATTTCGGAAACGCCACAGGCGTCGGACACATCGCGCAGGGTCAAAGGGCGGCGGATGGCGTTTGGCAAAGGGGCAAATCCTCTTGATCTTTTGAGCGAAACTACCGCAACCCCGCCCGCCTGCGCAAGCGGCCATGGCGCGGTGCAGACGCAATGGTCCCCCCTTGATGCCCCCGTGGTTTTCGCGCTACCCCCAGTGGCATGGCCCCGTGGCTCAACTGGATAGAGCAGCCCCCTCCTAAGGGGCAGGTTGCAGGTTCGAATCCTGCCGGGGTCGCCAAAACTGCCTGAAAAATATGGCTTATTTACAGGGCTTTGTGCAGGAGCATGCAGAAAGTCCCGAGAGCTTTCGTGCCGAACTCAGCTGAAACGGCGGAAATCTCGTACAAAACCTGTACAAAATTCGCACGTCTTTGCGTCTTTGGGTGCCTTCCAATGAGCTGGCGGGTCGCGAACACATGCGCGGAACGAAAGTTCGGCAGCGCAACGCGCAAGCAGATCATTATGTTTCTAGCCGACAAGGCGAGCGATGACGGCTCTGGCATCTGGTGTTCCAAAGGAACGATCCAGCGGCACACCGAGCTTGGGGAGACTACAGTCAAGCGAACAGTCCGCGAGTTCCTGAAAGAAGGCATCCTGATTGAGACCAGCGCACGAGGCTGCAAGAATGGATTTACGGTCGTTTATCGGATCGATCTCACTCGGATCGAAGCGCTGGAACTGACTGCCGAGCCCGATATCGAGACGGGGGCCACAGTGGACCCCGTCCAGACTGGACCCGGAACGGGGGCCACAGTGGCCGGGGTACCGGGGCCACCACGGCCCCCAAACCATCCTAAAACCATCCATAAACCACCTACGCGCGAGCGCGTGGCGGCAGAGGATGAAGAAGCTGAGAAGACTTTAAATGCGGAGCCGCTCGACCAATTACGCGGCAAAGCCGCCTGCCTTGATTGGAAAGCTCTACGAGCAACAAAATATTGGGAGAGACTTAGGAAAGACGAGTATTTTCCCTTAACTCGTCGAGCTCATGCCGGATTAGATGAACGTACTCATTAAAAAACATGTGCTCGCTCTTTGACTGCGAACGGCTTTCGAATGCGCCACTTCGGAATGTAAACATAAGTATTTCGGTGAATTCATCGAAAGCCTTATGAGTTCCCCTGGCTGGACGGCTCTTTAGCGTACGAATTAGTTCCATTCCGGCATCGTAAACCCAAGGGAATCTATCCTTAGCAACGCTAAAGAGCATCTGAAGATAAACATAGTTACCAACCAAACCACGGCTTTCGCGAAAATTCTGTAACTCGCTGAAGAGTTCCCTTGTCGCAAATTCGTCCGATCGAGTTTGCCTACTGCCGAACAGTTTGTGACGTTCATGAACCATTCGTTCGGTAAGCGCTTGAAGTTCCTGCAGCTGTTCCCTGAGGCTCACGTCGGGATCGCGTAATAGCTTCTGGTTTATTCGCGACAGCTCAAGGATTTCCTCCAAAACTCGATCAGTGTCGATCTTATCTGATTTGGCGGCTTTTGATTGAGGGTCCGCTTCCTTAATCTTGCCAAGTTCATCTTCCAAAGAAGGCCACCAAACATCAAAGGTCTTTTTTAGGCGTTCCTCATTGAGGTTGTTATTGCTGCTAGTCGCATAGACGGTCGATATGAGTTTGAATACATCGTCTTTTTCGAAGATAGTTGACTGAAATTGTAGAATCGGACCTGAAATTTCAGATCGTTTGATATTAAATAGAAACGGACTCACGTAGGCCTTGTCGATGGTCTTCGATAAGGCTCCAGCTTCAAAGCAAAGCCACGGTGCCCCTAGGTTCTCTCTGGTTACACAAAGAATACCAAAGCTCGATTTCTCCAATTCACCTGCGATGTCGGTGCTCCATCTAGTGCCTTTGTCGATGTCTTCGGAGGACACGTACGGAACAACATCTTGAATAACGGACGGCAACCAGTCGCGTAGTGCAAGGGCAACTTTGTGACTCACTTCACCAGACCAGCTGAGAAAAACCTTCATTTAATGTACCTCGGACTAAACAGCCTATCCGCTTCCTTTAAAGCACTTCCTTTGAAATTGACATACACCGATATCAAGTAGCTCTATTTGATGTCGAGGCATCAATAAGCCCCGACCGAGGACCAGCAGGCCGAGGTCATGGACGGGTTCGAGCGGCTGTCCTTTGTGGGGCTGGACCCCGAGCAATATGAGGTGCTCTGGATCCGCCATCGCCACGAAGGCCGGGTCGAGTTGCACTTCTGCACGCCGCGCCTGGAGCTGACGACAGGCAAGAGCCTCAACATTGCGCCACCTGGCTACAGGGAGGCCTATGACAGCCTGCGGGACGTGATGAACCAGCGCCACGGCTGGGCCGATCCGATGGATGTGGAGCGCGCGCAGGACGTCCGCGACACCATCGAGGCCCCGACCCGCGCTCAGGGCCGAGAAGAGCTGCACGCGTGGATACAGGACCAGATCGATATGGGCCTGATCACCGACCGCGCGACCATTATCGATGCGCTCACCAACGCAGGCTTCGACCTGCCGCGCACCGGCAAGGCCTACATCACCGCCCGCGATCCTGAGACCGGCGAGCGCTGGCGGCTGAAAGGAGAGATTTTCCATGAAGACTGGCAAGCCGACCCGGCTGAGCGAGAAGCTGAACGCGGAGCTCGACACGATCCGGGCCGAACACGTCGCCTCGATCTCGTCCCAGCTCAAGAGCTTCAGGATCGATTTGAAGAACATTGTGGGCGCCGCGCAGCATACCATCGCGAGCGATACGCGCCGGTTTCAAACCGAGACAGCGAGCCTGTTCGAGACGCGGTTGAGTTCGATCCGCCTCTGGCTGACGATCTCGCCCTGGCTGATCGCGGCGATGGTGCTCACGGGGACCGCCTCGATGATGGCCGCGAGCTTTTTCTGGACGGTGCACCTGACGCGCTCGGAGCTGACCGAGATGGGCCTGACGCGAATCGAGCGGCCCGAGGGGACATGGCTGATCCTGGACCCATCGAAGACGAGCCTGCGCACCTGCACGATGGGCGAGAGGCACGTGACCTGCATTCGGATCGAGGAGGATTAGATGACCCAACTGACAGCCTTGGAACGCGACTTGCTCGCCTGCGTAGAGCGGTTGGTGACGGCCTCAGAGGCCTCCGCGAAGGGCTTGACCGCCTTGGAGATACGCTCGACCGGCAGGATCGAGAAGGAACTGGCTGGCTTGAAAGACTGCGTGACCTTGCTCATTCGTTCGCAGGCCGCATCCATGCAGGCCTTGAACGGATTGCTGAACGACGAGGCGAGCTACAAGACGCTGAACGAGACCTTGCAGCAGAGCTTGACCTTAGCGAAAGCCGCCGCCGAGAGATTGAGGGACAGCTAGACAGTCAGGAGGCGCATGCGGAACGGGGGTTGACGCATTAGGCCTTACTGCAAATCCCTTGAACACTGCACGGAATGCGTACACGGTAAAGCTTGACGAATTGGAGAGCTCAATGCGGGACATTTTCCCTTGGTATTTTCACAGTGAAGCTGACTATGAGGCAATTTGGGGCAACGGCATTTTAACAGTAGATACCAACGTCATTCTTGATCTCTACCGATATAATAACTCTACCCGAGAAGCATTGCTTGTTGCACTTGAGAGCTTTGCCGGGCGTTTTTGGATATCACACCAGACAGCCAAAGAATTCATCAGGAATCGCCGTGCTGTTATTGCAGACGTTTCAAGCGACTTCATTAGGGCAAGCAAGCCAGTCGACGATGTTGAAAAGGCCGCGAAGTCTGCTGCGGACGCGATCCGTGGGTGTCGCGTGATTCCGAAGGAGTTTAGTAAAGATTTGGAAGTCGAAATCCAAAAGGCATGTCAAACCATCAGAGGTAAAATCGAAAAAGAAAAGTCAGAGTTCCCGGAATATGAAGCGAGTGACGATGTTGTATCCCGGCTTGAAAAAGCTCTTTCTGATAAAGTTGGGACGGAACCCGACGATGTCGAAAATTTGTTGAAAGAAGCGCAACGAAGGAGGGATGAGAAGATACCACCAGGTTACATGGACGAGCAAAAGGACGGTTTGGGTTTTGCTGGTGACTACCTAATGTGGTCGCAAATCCTTGCGTACAGTATGGAGAAAGGAAAGCCCGTTATACTTGTGACCTCTGAGACGAAGGAAGACTGGTGGGAAAAAAAGAGTGGCAGGACACTCAACCCTCGTCTTGAGTTGCTTCAAGAAGCCTTCGAAAAAACTGGTCAGAAGTTTCTTATCTATCATACGGATCAATTCTTAAGGCTTCACCAGGAGAAGAGCGGCACAGAGTCTGACGAGAGTATTCTTGAAGAAATACGCGAGTACTCTTTGGCCCGAGAGCCTGCCGTTAGCGTGACCCAAGAGGCAAGTCTGCAGAATAACTCAGCAAATGAAGGGGCACTGCTAGTTTCCCTCTCAAGACCAGTTAAAAATTTCACCAGCTCCGGGCGCTTTGCTCCAAATCTAGCGAATGTACCCGAGATACATGCGAAGTTGACCGAAACCCCTGCAGGAACGCCGTCCTTCACCATCAACGCGAATACCGGGACGACCTACGACTTCAATGTTCACGTTCACTCAGCAGAAAGAGGGGCGATGCTACCAGTCGGAGAATACCTCATCGAATACCATGCCTCCTGCGGCGATCCAGCAGACCTTGAGGAAACAGATGGGGTGGCTGGTTAGTCAGGTTCGAGCGTTAGCTGGGTTCACGTCCTAAGCGCATAGGGCGCAGAGGGCTGTAGCGCCGCAAGCATGTAAAGTCGGTAATGTGACATTCATTGGTTTGCCTTTTTGAAGCGCCTAAATTGGTAAGCGAGGGACTCCGAAGCCAACTTGTGGTCCACGCTCTTCCCATCGAGTTTTCTGTACGCCGTTGCCTTCAGTTCCGATGAAACCACAATCAACCCGGATTTAGGGTTTATTGAGATCATGCCAGCGTCAAACAGCGAGTGAACATCTCTCCTTAGGATTAGGCTATTCTCTGGCACTTCAAAAGCTGGGTTGCCTGTGTGAGGAATGACGTGCGCCGCTTCCAGCACCGTTGGCAGCGTGAAGCCTGTCATGACGCAACGCCCATCATGGCGTAGCATCGCGGCTTCCCTGAATTTCTGTTGTTCAGGCCTCGCCTTGACTGTTGCTGTCTTCCGTTCTTGTTCTGCCGCCAATACGGCTTCGCGGTCATCGGAAAGCGCACGTTCCAAAGGAGTTAGGTGCTGAAGCTCTACGCTTGAAATCGCCTCTGACTTTCTTGAACCATAGCTCCGAATGAGTTCATCAACCTCGGCCTGTTCATCCGGTTTCATTGCCCAGGCTCTCGGACTGCGATCCTCATCTATGCGGTCAAGAACCGTTGAATTCCAGCCAATAGCTCCAAGACTTCGGAACCCAAATGGGTTCTTTAGCAGAGCCAGTTCAGCAAGTAGGATTTCCAGGACACCGTCCTGTAGATGAGCGTCTTTGGTTTTTGCAACGCCGGTCAAGCCGAGCCCTGATCCAAATGCTTCGTCCTCGTGAGCCCAGAGGTAAAGGATATCGCCAGAAACGACTTGGGGACCGGGGGACTTATCGGTCCAAGAGCTTGCTCGGGGGCTGTCCCAAGGCATGCTCAAGACCTGATCATCCCAGTCTCGCGGATCAACCGGTCGGGATACCCCACCAGGGCCATGGAGTTCTCCGTTAAACTTCAACAAAAAGGCATTCGAACTGGTGTCGCGAGCCTCAACTGGCTTTCGAAACGATGATCGCCAAATCTTCTGACCACCTGGCAAATCGTCTGCAACCGCGCGAAGTTCTTGAATTGAGCTCCAGTCAAATTGAAAGACGCTCTCTTGAGCGTCGGCAATGTCGACCGCTCCTATCGCCTCCCGAATGTAGTCAAGAGCGTCATCATCTGGATATCGGTGTCCTTTGCGAACAAGTATTGTTGTCAAAGGCGGCATTCGCTTGTCGTGAAAGTAATGCAGAACTGCGTACAGGTTTTTACCAAGCCCTCGCCCCGTTGGATGCGGCCACCCTATCGCGTCGGCTAGCTCTTGGTATGTTGTCCGTTGTTTTGCTTTGGCTTTCGAAGCAAGAAAACGAGTGATTTCAAACTGAAGGGCGTTCATAGTAATTGGTTAAATACGCAAATTCGGCAAACCATCGGCAGACAACACTCTGTCGTATTGTGCTTGCAGGTTCACCCAATAGGCCGGGGTCGTGTTGAGCACGCAGGCAAGGCGCAGCGCCGTTTCTGGCGTGATCCCGGTTGTGCCCTTGATCAACCGTTCGATCCGCGTCCGAGGCACGCCCAAACGCCGCGCAAACGCGATGGCCCCCATCTCCAAGGGATCGAGGTAAAGCTCTTTCAGGACTTCACCGGGGTGCATTGGGTCTTCAAGCAAACGCATCGCTAGACACTTCCTCAGCCACACCACTTCGCGGATCGACGCTCATTCCATCCTCGTAGATGAATTGCTTGGCCTCCTCGCGCACTTCCAGCGTCGCCCCGTCAATCGCGCCAACAGCAAGGCCTGCGTTCACCCGCCGGGCCGGTTTTCCAGCACTCAACCACTTTCCAGCATTGTCTACAGCGAAGCGCCCTTTGCGCGCTCCAGGGCCCTTGCCTCTAGCGGCATCCAAGATGACAACGGCGACCTCCTCCATCCGGAACAACCCGCCCTGGCTGGCCGGGGGCATCTTGCGCTTTTGCAGCGACTGGCGCGAGACATCCAATCGCTTTGCCACATCGGCCAAGCTGACGAGGTCAGGCCGCACTTCCCGCAAAACCGAGCCATCCGGCAATTGTTTTTGGATCGTCCGCGCCGCATCGAGGATCGCATCTTCAGCGCGATCACTCGCCGCTTCCAGCGCAACGCCAAGCATGCCAGGCACACCAGTGCCGACGATGGCATTTTCGAAGCCAGCCTCGAAGACCGCGTCCAACAGATCGAACGCTTCATGCTCACCCTCAGGGAGTGCAAAGACCAGTTCAAACTCGATTTCTGCCATATTATTCATCCCCTTGCAGGCCTTCGTTGGTGTCGTCGAGCTTCGTGCAACCAAGCGCCCGACTTCTCAGTTGCCGCGCAAAGCGGCCCGGATTCTGAGGCGTCGACCAGACACCCATCTGACAAAACTCACCGCACCGACAGTCTGGATCGTTGTTCGGGCATCGGATCAGGCCCCACGCATGGCCGCGCCCCGGACGTAGAGTGACTGTCCAACCCAAGGCTTCAAGCTCACGCAGAACAGCCTCAATCTCCTTGGACTTGTGCGACTTTCTGGACATTAAATAGGCCTCTTTCTTTAAGTTGTCAATTGACAACTTAAAGTCACTTCGAGTCTTCCCTGCTCTATGCCGCTCGCGGCATCTCTCGAGCCAGGACTTCAGCTTGCTTCACGACCTTCTTCACCGCCTCTGACTGCAAGTCAGGCGGGAAGCCGTGCTTGCGCAGGATGCGCTTGATAACAACACGCATCTTGGTGCGCACATTTTGCTTTCGCCACCAATCGACAGACGAGGTGCTCTGCACAGCGTTCACAAGCTCCTGCGCGATCACGCGCAGCTCTTCGTTACCCATGAGCTGCACTGCGCTGTCATTCTGCGCGAGAGCATCATAGAAGGCGACCTCTTCAGCGGATAGCCCATCTTCTGGCTGCGACTGAAGTTCCTTGGCCATCTCGATCATTTCTTGGATCACTTGGATCGCATCGATACTTCGGTTGTGATACCGCGCCATCGCATCTTGAAGACGTTTGGAAAACGCTTCGTTCTGGGCTTTGTTGGTTCGGGTCCGCGAGCTGATCTCACCGTTCAGCAGCTTCTTCAGAGCCTCAACAGCAAGGTTCTTATGGGGGTTATTTTGTAGTCCCATCAGGAAGTCCTCACTCAGCACGCTCAAGTCCGGAGCGTCCACGCCCGCAGCCTCGAGTATGTCAATCACTTCGGTCGAAGCGACAGCCCGATTGAGCAACTGAGCGATTGCAAGTTCTGCCTCCTCGGCCGTTCTGGCCTTACTCGACGAAGCATCCATTTTTCGTATTGCAGCTTGAACCGCGATGAAAAAACCAACTTCGTCTTTGACTTCCCGTGCTTCCGACGTTCCAGAAGCAATCCTGAATGCTTTAACCAAGCCCGCAACGGCGGTCATGAAACGTTTCTTTGAGCCTTGGCGATCCTTAGGCTCTTGCCCATCGATTTTGAGTGTCAACGCGTGTTCGATAGCCATGGGAAGTACGCGAATTCTGTCCACGGCGCTTCCCTTGACTGCGTCCATGTACGGAATGCCATGGAACATCGATCTCATGACGTCCAATTGCGTCAGCAACGCGTGGGCGGCCCCGCCTTGGTCTACGCCTGTCTGCTTCTGGTCCGCATTCGAATAGTGCTTGAGAGCCTTTTTAAGGTCTGCCGCAAGACCAATGTAGTCCACTACAAGCCCAGAAGGTTTGGCCCCAAACACGCGATTGATGCGCGTGATAGCCTGCATAAGGCCGTGCCCCTTCATCGGCTTGTCCACGTACAAGGTGTGCATACAAGGCGCATCGAATCCCGTTAGCCACATGTCTCGGACAATCACCAGCTTCAGGCCGTCGGAAGCATCGCGGTATCGGTTTCTCAAGTTTTCCAGCCGAGCCTTTGACCTAATGTGCGGCTGGAAGTCAGCGGGGTCTTGCGCGGCTCCGGTCATGACAATCTTTACTGCGCCTGCGCCATCCTCGTCTGAATGCCAATCAGGTCTCGCCGCAGCGATCCGCTTGTACACCTCAACGCAGATACGGCGTGACATACCGACAATCATTGCTTTGCCGCCGTCCATAGCCTCTAAACGTGCATCAAAATGATCCAAGATATCCGAAACAACTGCGTCGAGACGCTTCTCGGAGCCCACCAGCTTTTCGATTTGCGTCCACTTGGTCGTCATGGAGCCTTTGGTGTCTTCATCGAAAACGGCTCCATCCGCCTCGGCGTCTTCGATGATCTCGTCGAATTCTGCGTCGAGCAGATCGCCGGCTTCCTCGCTCATCTCGATTTTCGCAACCCTGCCTTCGTAGTAGATGGGTACGGTTGCCCCATCGGCGACAGCCTGGGCGATATCATAGATATCGATGTAGTCACCAAAGACCGCCTGAGTGTCCGCACCAACAAGAGAAATAGGTGTGCCAGTGAAGCCGACGTGAACAGCATTGGGCAAGGCAGTCCTCATATGATGCGCAAAGCCGTACTTGGTCTCACCAGTCTCCCGGTTCAGTTTTGCGTCAAAACCATACTGCGAACGGTGCGCCTCATCTGCAAAGACGATGACATTCGAGCGGTCGGTCAGCAGTCCGAAATCTGTGTGCCCTTTCTCCGGTCGAAACTTCTGTATCGTGGCAAAGATCACGCCCCCAACCTTGCGATCACCAAGCTTTTTCCGAAGATCTGGAACGTCCTCTGCCTGAACGGGCATTTCACCGAACAAGGCCGAGCATCGCGAAAACGTTGCAAACAGCTGATTGTCCAGATCGTTGCGGTCCGTGATGATAACCAAAGTCGGGTTTTCCAGCCTGGGGTCTCGCATCAAGCGGCCACCGAGAAAGGCCATTAGCAAGGACTTGCCGGAACCCTGCGTGTGCCACATCACGCCGCCACGCCCATCGTTCCCACGTGCGCGGGCGACTGCGGCAACGCCTTTGCGCACAGCATGAAACTGATGATAACCCGCGATCTTCTTGATGGGGCCTTTGCCCTCATCCTCAAAGACGGTGCAGAACCGCAGCATGTCCAGAATGACGACCGGTTCGAGAAGACCTTGTATAAGTGTCTGCAAAGCCAGGGCTGAGCCATTCTCGACCAGCGTGTCACCATCGACCGTGCGCCAACGCATAAAGCGATCATAATTTGCAGAGAGCGAGCCGAACCGCGCAGTGACACCTTCCGAGATCACGTTGAATGCGTTTGTCCTAAAGAGGTCCGGAACTTGCGTCTTGTAGGTTTCGATTTGGTTATAGGCCCCCTTGAGACTTCCGCTCTCGGTTCCTTTCAACTCGACCACGACGAGAGGAAGGCCATTGAGGAACAGGATGACGTCGGGACGCCGCGCTGTCTGACCGACCACCTCAAATTGATTGACCGCCAACCAATCGTTCTCGCGGTTTTCCCAATCGACGAGGCGCGCGATATCTGACCGCTCAGTACCGCTCTCGAACCAAGAGACAGGGACCCCGGCCACAAGCACCTCATGGATGCGCCAGTTTTCCGACATCAGGTCACCGGCAAATTCGGTGTCGCGCACCTTGTTCAGCGCGGCCCGGATCGCGTCATCCGGCAGGTCTGGATTCAGCCGCCGCAGGCTTTCATCAAGCCGTCCAAGGAGCAGCACCTCGCGGAAGCTATCCCGCGCGGGCGCTTCGTTCTCGGGCGACAGCTCAGAGCCATGCAGATAGGCAAAGCCCAAGCCCCGCAACTCTTCCAGCGCCCATTGTTCGAGATCGTCTTCGGAAGCGAAGGCCATCAGTCCACCTCCTCACCGAGCGACAGGTCAGGAATATTCAGACCATTCAGGCGTTCACCCAATACGCGTTCCAGCTTTTGGATATGCGAAGACAACCAGCTCGCCATATCTGGCCAGGCCTCGCGATTATATCCGTCAAAATCCTCCGAAAAAACGATGAGGCTCTGCTTCTTGTCGTCCATCCGACGCCAGATCAATTCCGCCCCGAACTCAGTCTCGATCTGCTGTTTTTGCTCATACAACTGATCGAACAGCCACTTGTTCTCCGCAGCATTCGCTCGCTCAAAGCTCAACTGAACCCGCGCTTCTTTGCGCAGGAAAACTAGCTGAAATGGGCAGGACCGAACGCCAGAACCTGCACTCAACCAATGGCTTCTCGTGGGACTGATGCTTCCGAACAGCTCCGCGCCATCCGCCCGCAACTGATCCAGCGCAACCTCCCAGAAATCCAGCCGCAGCTTGTGGCGCTTCTTCTGGGTGTCCTGAACCGCCTTTTCCTCGTTTTCCTTGCTCGACATCCCGATCATGAAATCTGCCGCTTCCGGCGTCGGGATGATCTGCTGGATGTCCACCATCAACTCGTCGCCAAAGGAAAACGGCGTCACCTTGAAGCATTGCGCGCGGATGCCCCGGCTCAACAGCCACAGCACCGTCGCCGTCACCTCGCGCCGGAAGTTGGCAGCGATGAATATCATCCGCTGATCGTTGCCGGGATTGAGGACGGTCTCCTCCAGCTCCTCAACTTCCATAAACTCGCAAATGCGCACCGCCGCGTTGCCACCGCCTTCGTAGCGGTCGAGGTATTGCTGGTAGATGTCCACGATCTGCGTCTTGGTTAGGCCCGAGACATAGGCCGTGTATTTCAGCGCTTGCCAAGTCACGTCCCGCCCGCTGTCATCGAGCTTGTTCTCGATCACAACCAGATTGCCGTCCTTGTCGAGCGCCAACAGGTCCAGCCGTTCGCGCGTCGCGTCAAAGCCGTCGAATTCTTTCTGGATGATCAACAGATCTTCGCCGAGCGCGTCGGGCTGGTTGGCCAGCCATTCCTGCAAATGGTCCCGCTCGCGCAGGTTCAGATCGGCAAAGCGCTTCTGGACAAGCCTGGACAATCGGTTTTGGTTCAAATCAACGCGGAACATCTATCACCTCTGAAATCGGAAAAGTCTAAAATTGCGACACCGGCAAGGTCACGCTCAATGATGTACAGAGACATGAAATCACGCTCCCTGATACGCTCGAAAACATCGCGCCTGTCCTGCGGCATAGAACGCTCCGCTTCGCCAAGATCGATGCCCAAGGCCGATTTTGCAGCACATTTGCCAGAACTGGTGACCAGGCGATGCCACGGCTTCATATGCTTCTTGAGTTTGCTCAGAACATTGGACTTTTCTGCCTCAACCTTCTTGGCGCAGGCGACAGAGCACCCCCAATAGCTTCGCCCGCGAAAAGGATATTCGCCGCCGCCGTGCAGCAACTTGGAGTTAGAGCCGTGATCGTGGTTGAAGAAGACATAAAGCGGGATGCAAGTCCGTGCATTGGCAATCAATTTGCCGGATTGGCCCGATGCCGGATCAAGGCCGCCATAGTCCGATCCTTTGCTGGAATGGTAGAGCCGCTTGGCCTGAACACGCAAACCCAGATCGCACCAAGGGGTGCGAACGATCCATTCCCAATCCGCCCCGTTGATGCCTTCCTCCGTCTTGTTGAACATGGTCACGGTCAGCCCGTGCTTGGCTTGGTCGCGGGCCATGCGCAGCAACAGCATTTCGGTGAGAGTCTCTTCCTGAAGGGCCAAACCACGTTTGAAAGCATGGCCTTGCTCGTTCCAAACCCAAGCCGCTCGCCTGCGAAGATAGTCACGGAGAGTGATCGACGCAGTCATCACCAAACCTCGAACCGATCCATGGATCGTTTGCTCGCCGCCTCTGTCACAACCTCCCGCACGACCGCGCAGATGTCGTCGTCGCTGCGGGCGGGCATGTGGGCTTGATCTTCGCTGACGCCGCAGCTGATCAGGACGGCTTCAGAATGGGGAAGTTCGGAGACGGTTCCAGCAATCATTCCGTCGAGGGTTTCTTCCGCAGCCCAGGATAGCATGCCGGTGTCGCTGTCGTGCTTCTCCTGATACCAGCACCATTCGTCCCAGACGGTTTTGAGGCCTTGGGCCTCTCCATCGAAAATTCCCGAGGCGTCGAGACGTTGCAGGCGGATGATGACGCGTTTGGCGAGCGCTTCGATGCGTTCTGCGGCGAAGCGTTGGATGGGATCGAAATAGTCCACCTCGGGGTCCGCCTCGGCCATCAGGAACGGGACGGAGACATCGTAGGGTTTCGGTGCGCTCATAGAACCGCCTCCACTTCCGCCTCTGCGGCTTTGACGCGCAGGGTGCCGGTCATGAGGCGGGGCAGCAGGGTGTCG
Source organism: Sulfitobacter sp. S190 (assembly GCF_025141935.1). Taxonomy (NCBI): domain Bacteria; kingdom Pseudomonadati; phylum Pseudomonadota; class Alphaproteobacteria; order Rhodobacterales; family Roseobacteraceae; genus Sulfitobacter; species Sulfitobacter sp. S190. Next base: position 224,877 of record NZ_CP081120.1, read on the forward strand.
CGGAGGGTGGCGAGGGTTTGGTTTTCTCTCCCGTGTATTAGTATCTTTTCCAAGAACGCCCCAACTTCCAATTCGAAAGCATCCAAGACTTGGCGCTTGGGCTGGACTAAGTCCAATCCATCGAAGGTTTTCCGAGTTATCGTTGAAAAAACAGAGCCGTGTGCCATCGACTGCAATTGCTCGACGGCTCGCATTGAAGAAAAGTACACAAAGGCCGGAAAGTCACCGTGCTTTCCGCGCAAACCGTAGCAAGACTGGTTAAAGACCATTTCCTCGCTTGCCACTGCTAATTTCCCAACGGTTCCGCGAGCGCTAATGATCGTAGTTCCCTTCGGTACTTTTTTGGCAGAGCACTTCTCGAAACCACGCTTGGTTATCGCTTTCTCCGTTTTATGGACGAAGACTTGACCATCCGAAGGGGCGTCAACAACTGAGTACCATGGTATGCTGCCGCCCCAGAACTCCTGCACTGAGGTTTTCGGTGTTCCACCACTGATCAAGTCAAATAGATTGCTGAAACTGTCGATAGCCCACCCCTCCGGCAGGCCGTTCTCGCTGAAACGGTCGGGGAAGAGGGCGGCGATGGTTGGGTCCATGTGGGCGGGGGGGCGGTTTTGGGATTTGGCGTGGACGGGGTCGAACGTGACGAACCACGAGCGATAGAGCGCCCGCGCCATCTCTTCCAGACAGGCCGCCGCCTTCCGGTTCGCCTCGATCTTGTCATCCAGCGCCCCCAACACCCCCGCAATCTCGCGTTGTTCGGGGAGCGGCGGCAGTGGGAGCGAAATACGCTTAATTATGCCAGCATTCAGGTTGGGCATCGTAGCGCCAATTGCCTGCTCTCTGATCCATTCAACAGTTTCCGATGAGAGCAAGAACCACGCAAAATAGTCAGGGTCCAAGACCTCCTTATCATGAATTCGCGCAAGAATCGCACCTGTACCGCAAATGAAATCCTCTTCGCCAAGCCGTACACGCGCGGTTCTGCCGGTAGCCTGAGCGCCCCGACGAGCAAACAAGACATCACCGAATTTGAGGCGATGTCGTGCAAGTTCATCTGCCTTTTCGGGTGAAATCTTTGGAAGAACGCTATGATCCAACCGGCCACCTTGAATGCCTTCGGTCGGCACGACAGGAACCCCCTGTTCGACATAATCATAAGAGTGCAATTGCGAGCCAAAAGGTCCAGTTTGCAGAGATACAACTTTTCGATCAACTAGTTCGCCTAGGTCGACTGTGACGCTCACACCAAGCCCCCCAACCGCGCCTCGATCTCGGCCTCCAGCCGTCGGCCTTCCTCGAAATGCCCCAGCAACTCGGTGCGCAGCCGCGCGAATTTCTCGTCGAAAGGCTCGTCGTCCTCCTCCACCGCGCCAGCGCCCACATAGCGGCCCGGGGTCAGCACGTAATTGTGCTTGGCGATCTCCGCGACCTTGACGCTTGCACAGAACCCCGCCTCGTCGGCATAGGGCGCGTCCGTCTCCTCCCCCCGCCAGGCGTGGTAGGTGGTGGCGATCTTGGCGATCTCCTCCTCTGACAGTTCCTTTTGCTTGCGCGACCCTGCGATCAGCGCGCCCATCTTGCGGGCGTCGATGAACAACACCTCGCCCCGCCGGTCGCGCAGCGTGCCGCCCGCCGCCGTGCCGTTGGATTTGTCCTTGGCCAGAAACCACAGGCAGGCAGGGATTTGTGTGCCAAAGAACAACTGCCCCGGCAGCGCCACCATGCAATCCACCGCGTCCTGTTCGACCATCGCTTTGCGAATGTCGCCCTCACCCGATTGCATGGACGACATCGACCCATTGGCCATGACCACCCCGCCAATGCCGTTGGCGGACAGGTGGTGGTGGATATGGGACATCCAGGCAAAGTTCGCATTGCCGTTCGGCGGCGCGCCAAAGCGCCAGCGCTGATCCTCGCGCAGCGCCTCGCCGTTCCAATCCGATATGTTGAAGGGCGGGTTGGCGAGGATGAAGTCGAACCGCTCATCCGGGAAGGCGTTGCGGGTCAGCGTGCCCTCCTGGTTCCAGCGCAGATCGCCAAAGATGCCCCGGATCGCAAGGTTCATGCGGGCGAGGCGAAAGGTGGTGTGGTTGCGTTCCTGCCCATAGACCGCGATGTCATCGACCCGGCCCTGATGCGCGGCGATGAATTTCTCGGACTGGACGAAGAAGCCCCCGGTACCGCAACAGGGATCATAGACGCGGCCATGGGTCGGTTCCATCATCTCAACCATGATCGAAACGATAGATTTGGGTGTGTAGAACTCCCCGCCGCGCTTGCCCTCGGACGAGGCGAATTCCCCGATGAAGTATTCGTAGATGCGCCCGATCAGGTCGAAGTCGGATTTGGTGCCGTGCAGTTCAAGGTTGGTGAACATCTCGATCAGGCCCGTGACGATGGCGCGGTCCAGGTTGGCGCGGCCAAAGACCTTGGGCAGCGCGTCCTGCAGCGAGGGGTTCGATTTCTCGATCTCGCGCATGGCGTCGTCCACCTGCACGCCGATGTCGTTTGCCTTGGCATTGGCGGCGAGCCGGTCCCAGCGGGCCTTTTCAGGCACCCAGAAGATGTTTTCGGCCTCGTATTCTTCGGGGTCTTCGAGGTCGATGTATTCATCCTTGGCGAATTCGGCCCGCTTCGCTTCGAACGCGGCAGAGACATAGCGGAGGAAGAGAAGGCCCAGGGCGACATGTTTGTATTCGCCCGCGTCCATCGCCCCGCGCATTTTGTCAGCGGCGGCGAAGAGGGTCTTTTCAATGCGTTCTGCCATTCGAAACTCTTTCTACTCGGTATGAAATTGGGTCGTCAGTTGGACATCAGGCGGTCAAATCTGCGGCTGGCGAAATGCAGTGTGAGGACTGAGCCAGTGAGTATGGGCACAAGAAGGCCGAAAAATGCCATGGCGAGGATGCCTGCACCGGATATCCACGTAAAGTCATAGGGTTGACCCGCGAAGGTCAGCCTAAGAAAGCCGATCAGATAGAGCGCGTTAGTCGCCAGCAGGACCATATGGAGCGGCTCCAGTGGTTCGACGATGTTGCGGCGCGCGCGTTCCAGCGCAGCGCGGCGAAGTTTCTTCCATTTGTTGCTTGGTTTTTTCATTTACTTACTCCCTCACGAGTTCGATCCAAGTGTGAACGTCATCATCTGTTACTTCCCTCCCCTCGACATGCGACTGGTACCAACGCGCGACGATTGCCCCACGCTTTTCACTTTTAATCCTGATGTTCTCCGCGTTGAGGTGCTGATCAAGTGAAGTCTCGATCTCCTTCAGAGCATTGAAATCGTGCCCTGCGCGTATCGCCTTGGTGCCCAATAATAGCCAAGGCACATCGACATCGAATTTCTCACCGAACGCCACCAAAGCTTCCACCGGAATGCCGCGCTGGCCCTTCTCGTAGCTGTGATAAGCCCTTGGCGAGACACCGAGCGCTTCAGCCATCGCAGCTTGAGACAACCCTGCTTCGTTGCGCGCGATGGTTAAACGCGCACCCATCGAAGCAAACAGTTCAGCGTCTTTCCGCGCCATTCGCAGTTTCCATTTGACGAGATCGTATTTTTTCGCGAACATTGCAAAAAATGACGAACTATTCCGGTTATTCCCATCTGACCACGTCAAATGGTGCTTAACAAGCGATTCCATGCGGCGTGCAGCTTCAACTCAAGTGGACAAGGACGACTGAAATGGCAGAGACCGACAAATCAGATAGCTCGCAAATCCTGGGGCATGGGAAGACACCCGCTCAATGGGTTGATGTCATGTCGGGCATGGGCATCGACATTTCAGAACGGACTTTGCGCGAGAGGGCAAACGAGACAGGTGCCTTCTATCGCCTTGGGCGGACCATGCTGATCACGCCCGCGCAGATCGACAAGATATTTGAAGGAGGCCAGGCATGCCGCTCCAAATCTACAAGAGGGGTCGCTTCTTCTGGGCTAAGGGCTGGGTCGAGTACAACGGCAGGCCAATCGCAGGCCCATACCGGCGAAGCACTAAGGCATCTACAGAAGCAGGCGCACGGGACTGGATAAATCGCGAGACCGAGCTGCAGATACGTCGCCATGTCGTCGGCGATGAACCGAGCAAAACGTTCTCTGATGCGATCATGCTCTACAGCGCCTCCCCCAAGACTGCGAAGCAGTTGATCCCGATTGTCGAAGAGATTGGCGACATGCCATTGGGTGCCATATCTGGTGCGCTCTTGAAGGGTCTTGGGCCGAAACTGAAGCCGAAGGCGTCCACCGACACTTGGTGGCGCGAGATCGTGACGCCCGCGAGTGCGGTCATCAACAACGCGCACGAGCTGGAAGGTACGCCGCTCATTCGAGTGAAGCCATACGACAAATTCGAGCGTATTGCCCAGGACAAGCGCCGGGGAAAGATCAGCCGCGTGGAACGCAAGCCCGCTGACAAGGAATGGATCGAGGCGTTCTGCGGGGCCGCTGACCCATACAACGCCGCTTTGGTCCGGTTCATGTTCGAGACGGCGGCGCGGATCGATCAGGCTGTTTCGATTGAGCCTGACGATCTGCAGGCCTCTGAGAACAAGGTCAGGGTGAAGGCGCAGAAGGGTCATCCGGAAAGCTGGATCACGGTATCGCCGCAGATGATGGACGAGTTGTTGGCCTTGCCGCCCAAGCGGCCAAAGAACCGCAAGACTGGCAAGTTCATGAAGCCCCGCGTGTTCGGCTACGGCAGCTCCACTGGCTACAACACGCGCTGGAAGACGATCTGCAAGAGTGCGGGCATCCCATATCTCTCAGCACACCCTGCAGGACGGCATGGCTTCTTCACTGAATTGGTCGTGCGCCAAGGCGTCGATCCTGTCACTGCAGCCAAGGCTGGCCGCTGGTCAGACCCGAATTTGCCCATGCGCATTTACGCCCATGCAGAGACAGATGAGGCCGATGTCAGGGCCCGTTTTCGCACAAACCATGTACAGGAAGACGCTGTACAATCACCCAAACATCGAAAACCAAAGAAGGAATAACGCTATGAACGGTTCCCTCCTAAGGGGCAGGTTGCAGGTTCGAATCCTGCCGGGGTCGCCATTCTAATATTTCCAAGATATTTTTCCTTTCATTACTTTGGGTTGTGGGGGTGTGTCCCGCTTTCGGGTAGGCGTGTCCCATTTTAGGCAACCCCCACCAATAGTTTCACCATGCGTTCACGATCCGCCGCACGGGTGTAGCGTTCCACTTCTGACAGGCTCATGTGGCCTGCCATCGCCGCAATCTGGTGCGTGGTTGCGTCATTCTCTGCCCAGTAAATGCAGAAGGCTTTGCGCAAACCGTGAAGGCGGGATTCTATTCCGGCATCACGCGCTGCATCGCCAAATGCGTTGCCAAGGCTTGCCGCTTTGAAGGGCTTGCCTTGTTCTGTCAGAATGAAAGACGGCGCAATATCGGGAGTGCGGTCGATCACTGCCCGCAACTCAGCAGTCAGCGGCACACGCGCTTTGACCTTGCTTTTCTGGCGCTCGTAAATCAGCAGATCGCTTTTGATATTCTTGCGGCCGAGCCTGGCAAGGTCAGATCGCGCCGCCCCAGTATAGAGGCCCAGATCGAAGATAAGACGTTCACGGGTGCCAATGGGCCACCGTTTTTGAAACGCTGCAATGTCCTCTGCATCAGCCACCGGAAAGCCTTCGGTTTTTGGCTTGTCCAGTTCGATCCCAACTAACGGGTTTTTGGGAATGAGGCCCAAGCGGCGCAGGTGTTCAAAGACAGGCTTAAGCGCCTTGTATTCGTTCACCGCGCCATGCCCACCTTTTGCGTAAAGGGCGCGTTCTATGGCTTCACCAGTGATCGTTTTGACCGGACGCGCACCTTGGGCCTTGCGATAGCGCTTGAAGATCGCAGAGCGGGCCTTACGGGTGCCATCTGAATACTTTGCCCACTTGTCGTTTCCTGAGGTGTAAAGGTCCAGTGCCCACGCGAACGTACCAGCATCGGGCGTATCTGTGTTAGGCGGCATGTCCTGCCAGCGGGCGTGTTCAGCCGCCCATGCCGCCAACACCTTGGGGTCAGTAGGGTGGCGCCCGTGCACGCCCAGAGAGCGCTCCACATTACCACGGCGATAGGTATGAAACCAACGGCCACGGCGTTGCTTAGAGCGTAGGTAGGGCAGTTTTTTCATTCCGCAGCACCTGAGAACGGCTTCCCTTCCCATTCGCCGGCTGCAGAATTTTCTTCGGGATATTCGAAAGATACCCCATCGGGTCCAATCGCCTTAATACGAACGCCAGGGCAGAGTTCCTTAGCAGCGGAAAATGCTTGTTCGATTTGCTTGGGCGTCGGCATAGAGGGTGCAAGTGGTTTACCCATCTTCACCCCCTTCGAAGGCTGGGCGATTACCCAGCTCGGTCATGTTGAGCGGAGAAAGGTACTCTTCGCCGCCATCGATGTTGGGAAGGTTCTCCATTTGGCGGATCTCGTTAGGTGACAGCCACCCCCACTCTCGGCCTACGCGGTAAGCCTCGTAGCGGGCCTTCATGTCGCCCCTCATTAGCCCAGCTAGATCATGCTCGATAAACAGTGTTCTGCGGCTCTGCGGCGTCAACAGGGCCGCATTCAGAGATTGTTCAACCCTCTTTGCCATAGGGGCAAGGCATCGCACCACCAGCGCGCGGCTCTCGCCATCAACATTGGAATATGTTGCATTGTCTGTAATGCCGACCACAGTCGGCGGAACGCTGAATATCCGCGCAATATCCATATTGGTCAGCTTGCGGCTTTCTAGAAATTCGGCGTCCTTGGAAGATAGCGACAACGGTTTGTAATCAATGCCACCGTCTAAAACCAAGAGGCCGGATGTTTCGACCTGGCCCTCGATCCGGTCGCGCAGTTTGTCCAGCGCGGACTCCTTCTTGTCCCCGGAAAGAGGGTTTGGGAAGACAAGTGCGCCTTCTGTGCGGAATGAACGGCCCGCCTGCTTGCAGGCTTGATCTTGTTGTGTCAGCGCCAATGAGAAAGTCTCACGTGCAAGCTGGATCGGCGAAACTCCCATGACGCCATCGGGGCCAATACGATAGCGCAGATGCAGGATTTCGTCTTGAAGCAATACGCTGCGCTGTCCGCGCGTGTTTGTGGCAGTATACCGCAACCGCCCGCTATCGAGGCGTTCGACGGTCATTTCTAACGGGTGGATCGGGTAAAGAGCTGTCACCTGCCCCCGACCGTTCGTGTCGATCCGCGCATAGGCATTTCCTGCGGTCAGAAGCGATACGATCAGAAATTCGCGACCTTCAAAGGCCGTGAGTTGCGGGTTCATCATGTCGTGAAGTGCGCCGTAGAGGGGTTGCGAAGTTGCCCTGGTGCGCCCGCTGTCTTCGCCACGCTGATACAGGTTTAGAGGCATTGCAGCCAAATTCTGACTGATAACCGAAATGCAGGCTTGGGCCACGGCAAGGCCGGATGCGCGGTTGGGGTCAACAAATGCAGCGCCTGTCGCGCGGTGGCCCAGAAACTCGGCCAATGCCGGGTCAGACGTAGTGATTGTGCTGCGCTGTTCACGGCCAAAAATGCGGTTGAGAAAGCTCATGCGTCCAACTCCAACAGCTTCAGGGTCAGTGAGGCATGATCGATGCCGACAATTCTGGTCGTTCTAGCTCGCGCCTGCACCACCGTATCGGGGTAGGCGGGGAACGCTGCGACAACGCTGATTTCGTAGAGTTCAACCGTGCGAAGTTCACGACGATTGCCGGATATTTGGTCATCAACGGCGCTGAATCCAAAAGACATGCCGCCCAGATCCCCGCGCTCGGCCAAGGCCAACACATCGCGACCCGCCTGAGTGTCAGGCAGATCAAGGTCGAAGGCCAAACCGCGGCTATCTTCACTCAGGCGCAACGTACGGGATTTTGTGCGGGCCAGTACGCGAGACGGATCGTGGTCCACCAGTGCCAGAATATCGGTGCGTGTCGCCAGGGTGGCCTTAAAGGCACCAGGAGCTATCGTTTCGACCAGATCATCCCCTATTTCGGCCTCTGCGCCGAAGAGAGCGGCGTAGCCTTCCAGCCGCCGCCCCTTTGTGCGCAGCTCAGCCGCACGAAACCGTTTTTCGATGGTCATAGGTTTACCTCCCGGTAGGGTGCAATGAGGCGGTCGACACCAATCGGGGTGAACCTGATTCCTTCTTCTGCCGTGGCCTCTTTATGCGCAAAAAAATGCGCGGCGAGCATCAGCGTGGCCTGTTTGACCGCTGGCGGAAGGGGTTCAGCCTCCATATCGACGTCGATCGACGCCAGATGGTCGATCGCTGCTTCAAGGCATTGCAACAAATCATCGTTGAAATAGGTTTCCCCATCTTCGACACGTACCTGTTTCCGCAATTCCGCCAGCGTCACCATCAGTCGATTTCCGCGAAGCGGAACCCTTCAGCGTGGCGCACGAGTACATCAGTGTCGAGGAATGCATGAAGGATTGCACCCCCCTTGCTGGCAACGTCCGAATGATAAGGGTTCATCATTAGATCTACACCGGACCAGTAGCCGATGTAGAGGCTGGCCCACTCGCCATAGATAAGGGCGTTTTTGTCGTTTGAAACGCCCAGATCGCCGGGCACCTGCGTCGAGCTTTCGGCCCGCTCGCTGTGAAATAGTTCTGACAGCGGGATCACGTGTCCGTCGCTGTCCTTTGTCTTACGGGCGGCGTTCATCACTGCTGGGTTGGTGAGAAAACCAGTTGTGCCTGTCACGTTGTCGGTTTCCAGCGCCGCAATGAGGTCTGCAGTAATATCGCTGTCAAAGACACCGCCCGGCAAGCTCAGCACGTCTTCATCGGCAAGAATGCCTATCGGCTCATTCGCACCGCCCCCCCGAATGCCCGCGCTGTCAAGCTTCTGCGCGAGCAGATATGCCAGATCGGCTCGGAGGATAGGCTCGAGCGCCTGGTTGCTTTGCAAGAGCATCCGGCGGGAGAGCTCATATTCCGCGCTGACCGTTTTGGGCCCCATTGCCTTTTTTGCAAGGGTCGTATCAGAGCGGGTTGCGTCGGTATGCTCCGCACCCCAGCCCGCGCTACCGGAAGCGGAAAGGCGGGGCAGCTCCAAGTTCCCAGTCAAGTTGCGCAGGATCGTTGCGCCCATCTCTTCAACACGAAGCGCTGCGCGGCGGCGGTCTGTCATGGCCGCAAGGTCAGTAGCGACCATGTTACCGCCGGTCCCGCCGACGGTGAGGGCCCGGGTTTCGCCGCCGAGGATGATCTCGGTAGGAACCATCACGCCGCGCACCTCGGCGCGGTCCTTTGCGAGCTCTTGATGCCATTCGGCTTCGCAGCCGGTCAGCACGCCGCTGCGGCTCTCCGCGACAGCTTTGGACAATGAATAACGCGCAAGGCTGCGGCGCTCTTCGCCACTAGCAACAGTTTCGCCGCCTGCTTCGAGCCGTTCAAACTCCGCAAGCTTCTCAGCGTCTGTCAGGCGATTGTTGAGGCCTCGAACCTCGCCTTCGAGTGTGTCGAAGCGCTTGCGCTCCTCGCCGGACAGGTCGCGATTTTCGCCTTGGGCCTTGTCGCGGATAGCGGTCATTTCTGCGATTTTTGCGCTCCGCTGCTCTTTAATTTCCTTGATAGTCATCTGGTAGGTTCCTTCTAAGGGAAAATGCCGCCTCACGGCGGGGTTGGGTCCATCAGGCCGGATCATCCGGCACGGGGCTACTGCGCTTCACAGCGGGTTGTTCGGTTGTGGCCCCGGCTTTGGACATGGCGTCCCTGACCTTGGTCATGACGTCTTGAATTATGACACCAGCTCCGACAGAGACGTGCGTCAATTGAAGAAGCGCTTTCGTGGCCTTCGGTTTTCGTCTTGGACCAAAGCCGAATTTCAACTGCATTTTTTCGGTCCAGTAGTAGCCGCCCCAGCTGACTTCGCTGCCGCTAATGGTGGCCAAAACGACGAAGTTTTCCATGGGAACCGGAAGGACCGAAAATCCATCCCAATCTGGTGCAGAACGGTGTTCTTCGGCTCGTTCGATATAGGTTTCGAGGAACCAAAGAACCGCATCGGCGAGTGTGTTTGCAGCAGCAGGCGAAACCCCTATGTCATTCACCAAGTCTACAACCGTTGAGACGCGGATTATGTCCGCTGGACTGAAAAGCCACCGTCCAACGCGGTGCTTCTGTCCAACATTGATGACGCCGCGCTTCAACCAGTTGCGAAAGGTGAATGGATCCACACCAGAGAACGAAACAAGCTCGTCCGTGCTAAAAGAGCGTTCGTGGATAAGCTTCGTAAGCTCTCGGGGCGACAAATTCATCATGGGTCAAATGACTAACGCTGTATCTGATGACCGTCAAGAGATTTGCACCTAAGCCTGCTCACCTTCTCGCTTCAACTACTCCGGGCTTCCCAAAAGCCCTACCGACAAAGCTCAATCATCCGGCCAATTTCATGGACCATCGCGTCAGCGACGCCAACCAGGGCGTCTCGATGCTGTTGCGGGGCGTGATCTTCAAAACTGTGCATCACAGCCATGTCAAGGGCATGACTCAGATTGCGAAGGTGGAATACGTGGTCCTCCATCTGGCAGAGGGTTTCGTCTGGCGTGCTAAATTTTTTCGATTCATGTTGGGTCATATCGACACTCTCACAGTTTAGGCTTTCTACGGCCAATACCAGCGGCGGGCTGGCGCCGGGGTGGTAGAAACCTCCTGTGAGAGAGGCGCGACGTTTTTCCCAAAGGGTCTTGCATGGCGTCGCCACCCCGACATATGATGTCGAAGTGCGATACGCCGCCAAGCGCCATCGCCTTTTGACCGCTCCACGCGCCAACGTGGGAAAACCTTGTCCAGGTGTTGCGGTCGATCACAGTCCGGGTTTCTACGCCCAGCTCCACCCTTACCCAAAAAGAGGCTACTTTCAAGTGCTCCGAAGACAGCGGAGCGGGCGGGGCCGATGAGAAACTATATTTTGTAGGACAGAAAATGCAGAAAAGTGATCGCCACGCAAAAAATAGCCCAGCATTGCAGCACGAGGCGGGGGATAGAGCTTTCGTATTTGCCCAGCAGCTCTCCGAATTTTTGGTAGAGCATCCCTTTGTGCAGGCCGCTCCCCATCTGAAGCATGAAGCTGAAGAAATAGAGCGCCGGCTCGCTGATTTGTACCAAAGAATCTGGACAACTGAGATTTAAGATTAAACCGATCCGCTCCACCTTTCTCGTTTGTGGAAAATAATCTGATGGGCGAGCCACTTTGCAAATGGCCCGCCCTGCCGTTTCAACCCCTGCTATGGAAGACAAGGGCGCGACTGCCGGGGTTTACCCACTCGCCGGCGAACGGAGATGCTGCGCGCTGATGGACAACGCAGGGTGCATCTAACCCTACTCCATGAGCTCCGCGAGACAGGCAGGCATCGCTTCTTCTTCCTCGCGGTCGATTGCGGCTAGCGCCATCGCCAGCGCCACCATCCCATCGATCCGACCGCTGGACTTGTTCTTGGCCAGCTTCCTGTTGCCTGCGTTATCCATCTCGACAACCGAATTCGACGCGCAGTAAGTGAGCAGCGGATTTTCGGCATGCCGCAACTTCGCCTCAGCAACCATCCGTTCCAGCTTGTCGACCGCCGGAGCCATTTCCCGAAAACTCTGGGCGAAGGGTTCCAATGGAATATTGCTGCCCATGCGTGCAAGCTCGCGCTTAAGGTCCTGGATACGCCATTTGTCATAGGCAATGCGCTGCACGTTGTAGGTGTCGCAAGCCTCCGCGATTGCTTCTGCGACATATCCGGGATCTACGACGGAACCGGGAATGAGGCGCAGAAAGCCTTGCTTTGCCCAAATATCGTAGGGAACGCGGTCGAGTTCAGATTTTTCCCGAATGCCATTCTCAGGCAGGAAGAATTGGGGCAAGACGTCCACGGACCCTAGCCCATCAGGAAAAACCATTACAAAGGCAGTGAGATCGCGCGACTGCGACAGATCTAGGCCACCGTAGCAGGTCCGGCCGACCAGTGATTCGAAATCAACCGCACCACCGTTCGCGTCCCATTCGGCTTTTGCGAGAAAACGCACGTGCGCATCGACGCGCTGATTTAGGATCAGGTTTCGGAAACCTTGTTCCGCTGCGGGCATTCGCTTCGCCTGGGCCGCTTGCCGCTGCACATCATCAAGTGATCGGAAGTCGCCCAGGGCCGGGTTCGCCTTCAGCCACGTCGCCTCGGACCATGGATCATCGTCCATATCGGCCCCATAGAACGTCAGGTGAAAGCTGGGATCTTCAACCTCACCTGCATTGATTTTTTTGCCGTAGTCGATTAGCTCGGACATGACTGCGTGATCGCTCGCAGCTTGGGTGCTTATCACGCACAATAGCGGATTATCGCGCGCGCCCATCGCAGTATCGAGCGCTTCGTAAAGGTCGCGCTTTGGAGCGGTGCCCAATTCGTCGTAGATCGTGAAGCTGGGCGAAAGACCCTGCTTGGTGCTGGCATCGGCAGACAGCGCAGCGAAGATCGAGCCTTTGCCTTGGCCGCTCAAAACCTCAATCCGCTTGCTGAATTTGACCACGTTGCAGCGGGCGTCGAGTTCGGGATGTTCGTCTAGAATTGCGACCATCTCCGCGAAGGTTTTGCCCGATTGCGTTTTGTCGTTCGCGGCTGCGTAGACCTCGCCTCGGCTCTCCGCTTCTGGGCCCAGCAGGTGGCAAAGCCCAAGGCCGGCGACAAGCTGCGTCTTGCCGTTTTTTCGGGCCATCGACAGCACTGCGGTGCGTACGGGGCGGCGTCCGGTTTCGTCTTCTCCATAGACCGCCTCAAGGAAGTTCCATTGCCAATCGCGCAACACTAGCTTTGAGCCGGCCAGCGAACCTTGCGTAATCGGTAGATCTTCGAGGAAAGCGCCGACCCTTTCGACCCGGGACAGGTCGGGTTCCTCCCAGGGCAAAACGCTGCGCAGCGCCGAAACTTCGTGCTGGGCGAAGCCGAAAGCACCTTGCTCACTGACAACAGATAACTTCGGCTTGGCACCCTTTCCACGCTGACCCATTAGGTAAGTATCCTTGCCATATTATGACTTGAAGACAGACCCGAATCGGTTCCAGAATGTCCAAAATCAATTTTAGGTCCGGTTTGAATCCTAATTAAGTATCTCCCACTATACAGACAGGGTCTGGAGCTGCTCTCCGCTGGTGGTCGGGCATACCCCCACTTCGAAATAGGTATCATGTGCTGACCTTCCACCACGTATCAGAGGGATCGACAGGGTTGCCATCGACGTTACAGCCCTTGAACCGACGCCCGGTTGAGTTGACGTGATCGCGGTCTACGTTCGCCGTCTTCTCACTGTGGCATGGCCCGCAGAGAGACATCAGGCCGTCAAGGGACGGGAAGGGATCTCCACCTTTGCGAATGGGGGTTATGTGATCGACAGTGTTGGCTTCGGTCGCAAAGCCTCGCATTTCACAGATGATGCAAACAGGTGAGGAGGCGAGCTTAGCAAGCCGGAGCTTCTGCCATTGCGTGGTGCAGTAAGGCCAACGCGCCATCAGTTCGCTTCCCCAGCCAAGCGCTGTAGCTCGAAAGCAATCTCGCTCTTTTCCTCATGGAAGCGGTGAGGATCGCGGTGATCTGGTCGTAGCCATTGAACCCGCTGTGCCAGTTCGGCCAATACATCACCGGGCTGCCTCTTCTGTTGCCCTGTTGGCTTACTGTGCTGCATGGCGGCTGGCCTCCCCATCGATCAGATCGGCAAAGAAAAAGATTGCCTGTGCAGTTGCTTCGGGCGTGGTTGGGGGTTTGATAGATGGCAGCCAAAAATAGATCGCACCCGTCTTCTCAGCAATCTGAACCAACGGAAGCTCAATGAGCTTGGGTAGACCTTGGTTGCTTAGCCATTCACCCCAATCGTTTAGGGCATCCCATTTGTCCTTTGGGATCGCTCTAGGCCCTTCGGTCGCGTTGCCTTCGAATCGAGTTTCCATGTGCGGATCGAGGGCAGAGGGCCGCTTGGTCGGTATCTGCCGCCTCCTTTGTTCTAAAGATTGTTCTTCCTTATAATGCGAGGGGGCGATTTCTCCCCCCTTTTGCTGTAAATCCTCCCCCCTTTTTTCCGCTTGCGCGGGATGATTTACCCCCCCTTGTTTTGCACGAAACGCTATGATTTTTCTTGGTGTGAGCAGCCGAAGTCTGGGCGCTTTCCCCCGCCCGCCGTCACCTATAGCCATGAGCCATCCGGCATTCCGAAGCTCACGCATCGCGCGCTTGATTGTGTCGCGGTGCAGCTTGAGGTAGTCGGCAAGCGTTTCTTGAGACGGGTTTATCTGGCCCGTTTCAGCGTTCGCAAATTGGATGGCAAGAGCAGCAGCGATGGTCTTTGCAGCGCCGGAGAGGCCTTCAACCTGAAGGACCGCCTTGGCCCACTCAAAGCGATTAAGTGTTTTCTCACCCATGGCGCACCGCCAGGCTTGCACCAAGTGCAATTTTGGGAGTATGGTGGCGCGAAAGCTCAGTCGCTTTTTCATGCAGTTTGACCTCGGATGCGCCCGCCAGCGCTCCGGGGTTTTTCTTTGGATGTTCGGTCAGACTGTGTCCCAGTCGTTCACCTAACAGATTGAACCGCTGCGTAGCGCAAAGATGCTCTGTGTCCCAATAGGTTGATTGATTTAGCTGTATAATTCCACTTTTTTGGCAGTTCTGCCGGGGTCGCCATTATTATTCGCCCTCTTGGGGTTCAGATAGCTGCGGAATGTGCTTCTGTTTGTGGGCTTGCGCAGAGGTCTATTCGGCTGGCGATGATGCGGGCGAGGGGGTGGAAGGGCGGACGCAGGTGCAGGCGCTCGGGGGATGTTGCGAATCCGTCCGGCAGGAAGGTCAGCAGACCGCGGGCGGTTTCTGCGATTGTGTCGGCCATGTCGGGGTGCGTGCGCAGAAGTTTTTCCTTGTCGAAGACGAACCGGCACATGAGATCGGAGATAATGTCGGACACCAACGTGTCATGCGCGGACATGGTGTAGCCCTTGCGCCCCGCCAATCCGCCCGCATGGATAAGGGATTGATAGGCTGAGGTCGCGGGTGCGTTCTGGCTGTATCCTTCGCGGAAATATGAGATCGCGGAGGCGCCGAGGCCGATCAGTGTGGGGCTGTCATCATCGGTGTAGCCTTGAAAGTTCCGCCTCAGGGTGCCCGCCTGCGCGGCTCGGGCCAAGCTGTCGGTGGAGCGGGCGAAGTGATCGATCCCGACGGGGAGATAGCCCGCGGTTTCGAAATGGTCGCGCGCGATTTCGGACAGGATGAAACGCGCGTCGGGGGAGGGCAGATCCTCGTCCTTGATCATCACCTGCCGCTTCGACATCCATGGTACATGCGCGTAGCCGTAAATCGCCAGCCGGTCCGGCTGCAGATCGCGCACCCGGTCTAGTGTCGCGCGAAAGGTTGCCTCCGTCTGGCGTGGCAATCCGTAAAGCAGATCGATGTTGAGACTGCGAACCCCATCGCCGCGCAGCCTGTCGATGACGTCGCGCGTCTGGGCGGGGCTTTGGCGTCTGCCGATGGCCTCTTGCACGGCAGCTTCGAAATCCTGCACGCCGACGCTTGCACGCTGCAGCCCGTAACTCGCCAGGATATCGAGAGTGTCGGGGTCCGCTTCGGTCGGGTCGACCTCTACCGAGAATTCGAAGCGGTCGGATTGTGCAAAGGCATCAAAGAGGGCGGCCAGCAAGCGGTCCATCGTATGCGCGGTCAGGATCGTGGGCGTGCCGCCCCCCAGATGCAGCCGCCGCATGCGAATACCCGGTGCGAGGCGGGACCGAACGCGCCTGATCTCGGCCAGCAGCGTTTCGATATAGGCGTCTATCGGCGCGCTGGTCTGGGTGCCTTGGGTCCGACAGGCGCAGAACCAGCAAAGCCGTTTGCAGAAAGGGATGTGGACATAAACAGATATTTCGTCGCTGTTTGGGACCGCGTGCAGCCACTTTTCCTGCCGCGCGGCGCCAACGCCGGGAAGGAAGTGGTTGGCGGGGGGATAGCTGGTGTAGCGGGGGACTTTCGCGTCAAAAAGTCCGTAGCGTCGAAGGTGGTCGATTTGTTCCATGAGGTCGTTTATGCTGAGCCCAACGCAAACCCTCCTTGATCCAGATCAAAAAAATGAACATTGAAATATCCGCACCGGTGAAGTGCAGTGCCTGTCCAATTCGCCACCGTGCTGTTTGCGCGCGGTGTGATAACGCCGAACTGGTGGCCCTAGACTGCATCAAGAGTTATCGCAGCTTCAAAGCGGGGGATGCGATCTTGTGGCGGGGCGAGCCGCTGAACTTTGTGGCGTCGGTGGTCGAAGGTGTGGCGGCACTTTCCAAAACGCTCGAGGACGGGCGCACACAGATGGTGGGTCTCTTGCTGCCGTCCGATTTTATCGGGCGCCCGGGGCGCAGCGAAATCGAATTCGACGTCACGGCGACGACAGACGTCACATTGTGCTGCTTCGAGCATCGTCCTTTCGAGAAAATGGTGATCGAGACGCCCCACCTGTCGCAGCGGCTGATGGAGCTTGCTCTGGATGAACTGGATGCGGCGCGCGACTGGATGTTGTTGCTGGGCCGCAAGACGGCGCGTGAAAAGATCGCAACCTTTATAGAGATGCTGGTGCGTCGGTCGCGCGTGGCAGAACTGGGGGCCGATGCGCAGATTCCGATGCATCTGACCCGTGAGCAGATCGCGAATTACCTTGGCCTCACGCTGGAAACCGTCAGCCGGCAGTTCAATGCGCTCAAGAAAGACGGGATCATCGGATTTTCTGACCGCCGGCATTTCCAGGTGACAAACCTTGCCGCTTTGCACGACGCGACAGGCGACGATGCCGATGGGGGCATGATTACGTAAAGCGCCCCGGATCAGCGCAAAGTTGATCCAGATCAAAGCCGCTGTGCGCAGCTCTTTCTAGAAGGAGGATGCGAACAGGGGCGTCATGCGATGCTCTGACAAGTCGAGGGCATTGTAATGGAATACTTCAAACTCATTCTTCTGGGTCTTGTGGCGATCATCGCTGCGATAGCCAGCAACTGGGGGCATGATCTGGCCTTCCGGGTGCATGGTTTTCTGATCATGGCGATTGCGGCAGGCATGTTCATCTGGGTGCTGCGCAACACCGACGAGCCGCGCGTGATGAGCTATGACAACGGAAACTATTTTGACGGTGTTATCCGGGCGGGCGTCATTGCGACCGCATTCTGGGGCGTTGCCGGGTTTCTGGTGGGCACGTTCATCGCCTTCCAACTGGCGTTTCCGGTGCTGAATTTCGATTGGGGCCAGCCTTTTACCAACTTCGGCAGACTGCGCCCGCTGCACACCTCTGCGGTGATCTTTGCGTTTGGCGGCAACGCCCTGATCGCAACCTCGTTTTACGTGGTGCAACGCACCAGCGGCACGCGGCTTTGGGGCGGCAATACAGCATGGTTCGTGTTCTGGGGCTACCAGCTTTTCATCGTGCTGGCGGCGACGGGATATCTGCTCGGGGCAACACAGTCCAAAGAATACGCCGAACCCGAATGGTACATCGACATCTGGCTGACGATCGTCTGGCTGGCCTATCTCGCGGTCTATCTCGGCACAATTTTCAAGCGCCGTGAAAAGCATATCTACGTGGCCAACTGGTTCTTCCTGAGCTTCATCATCACGGTCGCCATGCTGCATGTGGTGAACAACCTGTCGATCCCCGTCAGCATCTGGGGCAGCAAATCCGTGCAGGTGTTCTCCGGTGTGCAGGATGCCATGACGCAGTGGTGGTATGGCCACAACGCCGTGGGCTTTTTCCTGACGGCGGGTTTCCTGGGGATGATGTACTACTTTGTTCCCAAACAGGCCGGTCGCCCGATCTACAGCTACAAACTGTCGATCATCCACTTCTGGGCGCTGATCTTTCTGTATATCTGGGCGGGTCCACACCACTTGCATTACACCGCCTTGCCCGATTGGGCGGCGACCCTTGGCATGGTGTTTTCCATCGTGCTGTGGATGCCCAGCTGGGGTGGCATGATCAACGGCCTGATGACGCTGCAAGGCGCGTGGGACAAGCTGCGGACCGATCCGATCTTGCGGATGTTCGTCCTGAGCCTCGGGTTCTACGGCATGTCCACCTTCGAGGGGCCGATGATGTCCATCCGGGCGGTCAATTCCCTGAGCCACTATACAGACTGGACCATCGGTCACGTGCATTCCGGCGCGCTGGGCTGGAACGGCATGATCACTTTTGCCTGCCTTTACTTCCTCACACCGAAACTGTGGGGCCGGGCGCAGATGTATTCGATGTCCGCCATCAACTGGCACTTCTGGTTGGCCACACTGGGTATCGTTCTTTACGCCGCTTCGATGTGGGTCGCTGGGATTACCGAAGGGTTGATGTGGCGCGAGGTCGACGATCAGGGCTTCTTGGTGAACTCGTTCGCCGACACGGTCAGCGCCAAATACCTCATGTACATCGTACGCGGGATTGGCGGGGTGCTGTTCCTGTCGGGGGCGCTGGTGATGGTCTGGAACATGTTCATGACCATCCGCGGGGCACAGCCCGCGACCGCCGCCCTGCCCAACGCAACCCCAGCCGAATAAGGAGCAACACCAATGGCATTTCTGGATAAACACGCCATCCTTGAACGCAGCCCGACCTTGCTGCTGACCTTTTCGCTGCTGGTCGTGACAGTGGGCGGGATTGTCGAAATCGCGCCGCTGTTCTGGCTCGAGAACACCATCGAGGAAGTGGAGGGCGTACGCCCCTACTCACCGCTCGAACTGACAGGGCGCGACATTTATATCCGTGAAGGGTGCTACACCTGTCACAGCCAGATGATCCGGCCCATGCGCGACGAAGTCGAACGCTACGGTCACTACTCGCTGGCGGCGGAATCGATGTACGACCATCCCTTCCAGTGGGGATCGAAACGCACCGGGCCGGATCTGGCGCGTGTCGGCAACCGGTATTCGGACGCCTGGCATGTGGATCACCTGATGGATCCGCAGTCTGTCGTACCCGAAAGCATCATGCCCAAATACGCGTTTCTCGCGCAGACCAACGTGTCGGCGGACCAGATCGAGCCGCTTTTGCGCACACACCGTTTCGTGGGCGTGCCCTACACGGACGAAATGATCGACGCGGCGGCGGCCGATCTGCGGGTGCAGGCCGATCCTGATGGTGACTATGACGACATGCTTGAACGGTATCCCGGAGCGGCCGTCAGCAACTTTGACGGCCAGCGGGCGCTGACCGAAATGGACGCGCTTATCGCCTACCTGCAGGTGATGGGCACCATGGTCGATTTCTCGACATTCACCCCCGATGCCAGCCGATAGGAGGCGATGATGGATACCTACTCACTACTACGCCAGTTCGCCGACAGCTGGGTTCTGCTCGCCATGTTCGGTTTCTTTCTGGGCACTGCGGTGTGGGCGTTTCTGCCCAGCCAACGCAGCGCCCGCGAAGATGCGTCGATGATCCCGTTCCGCGAGGACGGAGCGACAAGGAACTGCACAGGCGCGTGCGCCGACTGCAAGGCAAAGGCCCTGCGCCAGAATGCTGAAAGGACAGATCAATGAGCGACAAGAAGGTTGATCAGGAAACCGGTGTCGAAACCACCGGACACAGCTGGGACGGCATCGAAGAGCTGAACAATCCGTTGCCGCGGTGGTGGCTGTGGACGCTCTATGCCACGATCATCTGGGGCGTGGGCTATACCATCGCCTATCCCGCGTGGCCGATGATTTCGGGGGCAACGGCAGGTGTCTTGGGCTATTCCACCCGCGGTGAGGTCGTTCAGGATATCATCGACCACGACGCCAAGAACAGCGCGCTGGTCGCTGATCTGCTGGAGACCGATATTGCAACGCTCGCCCCCGGGGACGATTTGCACCGGTACGCCGTGGCGCGGGGTGGGTCGGTGTTCCGGGCGCAGTGCAGCCAATGCCACGGGTCCGGTGCTGCGGGGGCCAAGGGCTATCCCAACCTTCTGGATGACGCCTGGCTCTGGGGCGGTGACGTGGAAAACATCGCCTACAGCGTGCGCCACGGCATCCGCAACCTGACGGATCTTGATGCGCGGTATTCTGAGATGCCCGCATTCGACGAACTGCTCGAGGATGCCGAAATCGACGCAGTCGTCGAATATGTGGTCAGCCTGTCGGCACCGGAATTCGACGCGGACATAGCTGCCGAGGGGGCCGTGATCTATGCGGACAACTGCTCGGCCTGCCACGGCGAGAATGCCATGGGCGATCGCGAATTGGGCGCGCCGAACCTGTCGGACGCAATCTGGCTCTATGGCGGCGATCGCGCGACGCTCGAAACAACCGTCCGGCAGGCGCGCTTTGGTGTGATGCCCGCCTGGGGACAGCGTCTGAGCGAAGAAGACGTCCGTGCGGTTTCCGTCTACGTTCATAGCCTTGGAGGGGGCGAGTAGACGGAAAAGCGGGCGCCCCGGCGGGGGTTGCCCCAGACCCCGAAGCGGTCCTGTTCGCAAAACTGCACCGCTTCGGGGTTTCTTGACCCAGATCAAGGCAACGGTCCTGCCGCTGCCTTATCCAGACACTGCGAACAGGAAGTCTGACCATGACCAACCCCTCTCTTTACGCACCGCGTGAACCGATATTTCCCCGCCGCGTCAGCGGCTTTTTCCGCCGTTTGAAATGGTGGATCATGGGCGTGACGCTGGCGATCTATTATCTCACGCCATTCATCAGGTGGGACCGCGGACCGAACCTGCCGGATCAGGCGGTCCTGATCGATCTTGCCAGCCGGCGGTTCTACTTTTTCTGGATCGAAATCTGGCCGCATGAATTCTACTTCGTGGCAGGTCTGTTGATCATGGCGGGGCTGGGCCTGTTTCTGTTCACCTCGGCGCTGGGGCGGGTGTGGTGCGGCTATACGTGCCCCCAAACGGTCTGGACCGATCTGTTTATCCTCGTTGAGCGTTGGATCGAGGGCGACCGCAACGCGCGTGTCCGCCTGCACCATGCGCCCTGGTCGTTTCGTAAATGGCGGCTGCGACTGACCAAATGGGTGGTTTGGCTGCTGATTGCGGTGGCGACCGGCGGGGCGTGGGTGTTCTATTTCACCGATGCGCCGCAGCTGGCCCGCGATCTGGTGTCACTCAATGCCGCGCCGGTTGCCTATATCACCATTGCGATCCTGACCCTGACCACCTTTGTGTTTGGCGGTTTCATGCGTGAACAGGTCTGTATCTACATGTGCCCGTGGCCGCGGATTCAGGCCGCGATGATGGATCCCGATACAATCACGGTGGCCTATCGCGAATGGCGGGGCGAACCGCGCGGCAAAGGCAATGTGCGCAAGCGTGACCGGGTGGCCGCCGAACAGGCCGCCAAAGAGGCGCAGGCCGCAGGGCCGGGGCAGGCCCGCTATGCGCCCACGCCCTATCCGAACCCCAAGCTGCAGATCGGGGGTGCGCCGCAGGCGGAGGCCGCGACCAATGAGCATGGCGATTGCATCGACTGCATGGCCTGCGTGAATGTGTGCCCCATGGGGATCGACATCCGCGATGGCCAACAGATGGAGTGTATCACCTGCGCGCTGTGTATCGACGCTTGCGATGATGTGATGGACAAGATCGGCAAGCCGCGCGGGCTGATTGACTATATGGCGCTGTCGGATGAACCCGCCGAACGGGCGGGCGGTGCACCCAAACCGATCTGGCGGCACGTTCTGCGCCCGCGGACGATTGTCTACACCGCGCTTTGGTCCTGCATCGGGTTGGCGCTGCTTTACGGGCTGTTTATCCGGTCGGACATCGAACTGACCGTGAGCCCCCAGCGCAATCCGACATACGTGGTTCAATCCGACGGATCGATCCGCAACATCTATGACATCCGCTTGCGCAACAAACAGGGTGAAGCGCGGCAATTCCATCTCAGCCTGACAAGCGATGCGCTCTTGCGGATCGAACTGGAGGGCCGGCAGGGGCAGCTGAACGTGCCTGTGCCCGCCGACACCACGGTACTGCAACGGGTGTATGTGACCGCCCGCCCGCAGGACGCCGCCGCCACAGCCGACCGGACCGATCTGCGGTTTTGGGTCGAGGATCTGACCACGGGTGACCGCGCCGGGCGCGCCACCACTTTCAACGGGAGAGAATGATGCAACGCGAAATCAAGGGATGGCATGTTTTCAGTGTGTTTGCGCTGGCCTTCGGGATCATCATATCGGTCAATCTGACACTGGCGTTCAATGCGGTGCGCACCTTTCCGGGGCTCGAGGTGAAAAACTCCTATGTGGCCAGCCAATCGTTCGATCGCGACCGCACGGCGCAACTGGCGCTGGCCTGGGACGTGCAGGCAACGCTCGAGGGCGATGAGCTGGTCTTGCGGATCGTCGATAACGGGCAGCCCATCGCACCCGAAATCGAAACCGCAACGTTTGGCCGCGCCACGAGTGTTGCGCAGGATCAGACGCCCGATTTCCGCTTCGAGCGCGGTGCATTGCGCGCAGACGTAGTGGCAGGCGCGGGCAACTGGAACCTGCGGATCAAGGCCCGCGCAGCGGACGGCACCCTGTTCCAGCAGCGCATCATCGTGGAGCCGGGCGCATGATATCGGCCTGTCCTGCATGTGCAGCGGCGCCCGCGGCCGAAGATGTGGCCCTGCCAGATGCGTTGCAGTTTTCGCTGCCCGACATCCACTGCGCCGCCTGTATCGGCAAGATCGAGCGCGGGCTCGCCGATTTGAAAGGCGTGGCGTCGGTCCGCGTGAACCTGTCGTTGAAGCGTTTGTCGGTCACCGGCGCGCTGCCTGCGCCGCGCATTGTGGCCGCGCTCGCCGATCTGGGTTTCGAAGCTTTCCCGCTCGACGCCGAAGCATTGGCCCGAGCCCGTGACACCAAGGGGCGCAGCCTGCTGACCCGCATGGCGGTGGCAGGATTTGCCATGATGAACGTGATGCTCTTGTCGGTGGCGGTGTGGTCGGGGGCGCAGGACGCCACCCGCGATCTGTTCCACCTGATTTCCGCGATGATCGCCTTTCCCGTCGTGGCCTATTCCGGGCAGCCGTTCTTTGCGAGCGCGTGGTCCGCGCTGCGGGTGCGCCGCCTGAACATGGATGTGCCGATTTCACTGGCGATTTTGCTCGCCGCCGCGATGTCGCTCTACGAGACATTGAACGGGGGGCATCACGCCTATTTCGACGCCGCGCTGTCGCTCACGTTTTTCCTGCTGATCGGCCGCTACATGGATCACCAGACCCGCAGCGCAGCGCACTCGGCCGCCAAGGAATTGACAGCACTGGAGGTTCATACTGCAACCCGCCTGCACGGCGCGCGCTCCGAGACGGTGAATGTGTCCGATCTTGGCATTGGCGATGTCGTGTCGGTGCCTTCGGGCGCGCGGGTTCCTGTCGATGGCATCATCCTTGACGGCGCGGGGCTGATGGACCGGGCATTTCTCACCGGCGAAAGTGCTGCGGTTCACGTCAAGGTCGGCGATGCCGTGCAGGCGGGTGAGGTCAATCTGGCCGCACCCCTGCGCCTGCGGGCCACTGCGGTCGGGCAGGATACGACATTGCGAAGAATGGCGGCTTTGGTCGAAACCGCAGAAAACGGGCGCAACAGCTATACCGCGTTGGCCGACCGTGCGGCCCAGATCTATGCCCCCGCAGTGCACCTGCTGGCGTTTGCCGCATTTGCGGGCTGGGCGTTTGGAACGGGTGACATCCGACACGCGCTCAATATCGCGATCGCGGTTCTGATCATCACCTGTCCCTGTGCGTTGGGGCTGGCGGTGCCCGCGGTGTCCACGGCGGCCATCAGCCGGCTTTTCTCGGCGGGCTTTCTCGTCAAACATGCGACGGCGCTGGAACGGATGGCCGAGGTCACGCGGATTGTGTTCGATAAGACAGGCACCCTCAGCCAGCCCTCAGCGATCATCCCCGACAGCATGGGCGCACGGGACCGCCAGATTGCGCTCGCCCTCGCGCAGGCATCCGACCACCCGATGTCGCGCGCGGTTGTGACCGCGTTGCCGGGCACGTCTGCGGCCCAACTGGGCGATGTGCAGGAGAAGCCCGGTCAAGGTGTCGAAGCGATGGCGGAAGAGGGCCGCGTGCGGCTGGGACGTGGCGCATGGCTGGGGGCCGGGTTCGACGGGTTCGGGCTGCGGATCGGCGATACAGACCCGCAACCGATCGACATGCACGAAGCCGTGCGGCCCGGTGTAACCGACGCGCTGGCGCGCATTGATCTGCCCGCGCAAATTGTAACCGGCGACGCCGAAGCACCCGCCCGCAAGCTGGGCGAAACGCTGGGGCTTCCCGTGGTCTGGCAGGCCCGCCCCGACGACAAACTGAACCTGATCGCCGCGCACCAGAACGATGGCGCGCGTGTGCTGATGGTGGGGGACGGGCTGAATGATACCGCTGCGCTGGCGGCTGCGCATGCGTCTCTTGCCCCGTCCACGGCGCTTGAAGCGTCGCGCAGTGCGGCGGATGTGGTGATCCTGAAAGAAGGGTTTGCCGATCTGCCGCTGGTGCTGAAAGTTGCCGCCGCCACCCGCCGCCTGTCGACACAGAATTTCGCCATTGCCGCGGTCTACAACTGCATTGCTATCCCCGTGGCGCTGGCAGGTTTCGCCACACCGCTGGCTGCCGCGCTCGCGATGTCGCTGTCGTCCATTACGGTGCTCCTGAATTCCCAACGCATGAGAGGTGTGAAATGAACGTTCTTGTCGTTCTAATTCCTGTGTCGCTGATCCTTGGGGGTGTTGGGCTGGTCGCCTTTTTGTGGACAGTACGGTCCGACCAGTATGACGATGATCAGGGAAACGCCGCGCGGATATTGCTGGACGATTGAACCGCGCTCAGAGCAGCGTAGTGGCAAAATCGCCGCGCAGGGCAACCTCTAGCAGTTCCAGATCCTCGGACGCATCGCGGTACTGCGTGACCATGCCGGGCGGGATGACGAATGCGTCACCGGCCTGCAGGTCTCGATCATCCTGCCCCTCGGCGTGCAGCGTCATTGACCCCTCCATCACAAAGGTGAAGTGGATGTCGGCGTCGTGCCGGGAGCGCTGGCTTTGCGGCGCTGCGCCAACCGCGCGCACCACCTGAATTCCTGCGACGCCTTTGGTGCCGTCGCTGATGCCGGTGTCACGCGCCCGAAAGCCGGGGAGGCGGAACGGAGCCCATGTCGCGCCGTCCTTGACGTGGTGCACGAAGGTCTGGCCATCCCATTCGCGGGCGGGATCGCCGATGCCGTTGGGCAGCGTGAAGTCATGGTCAATCGTGGTAACATGCTCGGCGGGTACGCCGATTTCGATCACTTCGATATTGGGCGACGCCTCGACTACGCGGTGCCGGATGCCGGGGGGCTGTGTGACGCAATCGCCTGCGTGCAGGCGGATCATGTCGCCCTGATCCTCGTAGAGGACATCGACCCAACCGCGATAGCAAAAGATCAGCTGAAACCCGACCGTGTGATAATGCACCATATCGGGCACCGGCCCGCCATCGGGGATGCGGATATGGCTTGCGATGATCGACCCGCCCAACCGCGAGGGGATCAGATCACGGTAATGCATGCCCGCCCGTCCGATGACCCAAGGGGCTTCGTCCGCCAATCGGCGCACTGCGAATTCGTGCGTGGGCGTGATATGCTCCACCTGCGGGGTGCGCGGCACAATGGTGATGCGCGTGCCGTTTGGCGCCGTCAGATCGCGCGTGCCATCGGCAAAGCTGTCGGGATCGTCGGTCAGGATACGGATGTGACCGGGCGCGGTTTGCGCGCCTTTTTCGATGCGCACCCGAATGCCGTGACCCGAAAAGCTGGCGACCGACGGATCATCGGCGGGAAAGATGTTTTCCAGCCGCATGCCGAGCGTCTTTGTATAGAACGGCAGATCGTCGCGCAGCTCATCCGTGGGCAACAGAAATTCGGCCTGTATGGGATCGGTCATGTCGGTTTGGGGTCCTTGGTTTTTCCCGCCGACAGTGCCATCATTTCCGCCTCGGCTCAACGCTGCGGCGCAACCGGCGGCTGGCGATGCTGATGCGGGGCAGGCCGCCCATTTCGGGGCGTCGGTTGAGGGTCGAAAGGACCGGTTTGTTTGCCGACCGCGTGCCGCTGCCGGCTTCGCGCAGGACGATATAGGCCCCCGACGCGATGATGATCCCCGCGCCAACGAACGTCATCAGGTCGGATGTTTCGTTGAAAAACAGATAGCCGAAGACCGCGGCCCAGATGATCTGGCTGTATTGCATGGGCGCAACAATCGCCGCATCCGCCAACGTGTAGGCACGGATGATCAGCGACATGGCAATCACCGCCAGCACCGCGATCAGCAGCACCGTGCCGAGATCGGCCAGCGGCATGGGCTGGTAAACGAAGGGCAGGATGCACAGCATGATCCCGAAATTCGCCAGCAACGGATACAGGATCAACACCTCGCGGCGCTCTGTGCTCCCGATCTTGCGCATGATGACGCCTGACAATGCCGAGCCAAAGGCCGCGACCAGCGCTGCCAGATGCCCCAGACCCAATTCGGCCGAACCCGGCCGCAACACCACGATCACGCCCAGCAGACCGATCACCACGGCGACCCAGCGGTGCAGGCGCACGACCTCACCGAGGATCGGAACCGACAGCACGGTAATCAAAAGCGGAGAGGCAAAAAGGATCGCGTATGTCTCGGCCAGCGGCAGCACGGAAAAGGCATAGAATGCGCAGAACCCCCCGATCACCACGGTCGCCGTGCGAATGGCCGTCCACATCAGCGAATGGGGCCGCAGATTTTCGGCAGCCGAATTGCTGACCAGCATCAACGTGACGACAGGAAAGCTGAACAACACCACGAAAAACACGATCTGAAAGGGGGAGTATGTGCTGCCGAGGGATTTGATTGCGGCATCGTGAGTGGCGTACACCGCAAAAGCGCCAAGGCCCAGAAGGATGCCCTGAAGCGTGCTGCTGCGGGGTGTGGATGTCTGTGTGGTATTGGTCATGTGTCGGGGCTATCCGCAAAACGGGTGCCACGGAAAGCAAAAATCGCCCCGCGAGGGGCGATTTCCGGTGTCCTGCCAAATGTATTGGCGCAGATCAGAGGCTCGCGTCCAACGCCGCGAGGATCGCATCGCCCATCTGGTCGGTGGAAATCGGCGTGCCGCCTTCCTCGCCCATCAGATCGGCAGTGCGGTGCCCGTCCGCCAGCACCTTCTCTACGGCGCGCTCAAGACGTGTGGCCTCATCGCCCTGATCGAACGAATAGCGCAGCGCCATCGCGAAGCTGAGGATGCAGGCGATCGGGTTTGCCTTGCCCTGACCCGTGATGTCGGGCGCAGAGCCGTGCACCGGTTCATAGAGCGCCTTGGGGCGGCCGTCGGCATTGGGGGCACCCAGCGATGCGGATGGCAACATGCCAAGACTGCCGGTCAGCATCGCGGCACAGTCGGACAGGATGTCGCCAAACAGGTTGTCGGTCAGGATGACGTCGAATTGCTTGGGCGCGCGCACCAGCTGCATTGCGCCGTTGTCGGCGTACATATGGCTCAGTTCGACATCGGGGTAATCGTCGTCGTGCACTTTCTGGACGACCTCGCGCCACAGGATACCCGATTCCATCACATTGGCTTTTTCCATCGAGCAGACCTTGTTGCCCCGGCGGCGTGCCAGTTCAAAGGCGGAGCGGGCAACGCGGTCGATCTCGCTCTCGGTATAGCGCTGGGTGTTGATGCCAACCCGTTCGTTGCCTTCTTCGATGATGCCGCGGGGTTCTCCGAAGTAAACGCCGGACGTCAGCTCGCGCACGATCATGATGTCGAGCCCGGCGACGATGTCTTTTTTCAGCGACGAAAAATCAGCCAGTGCATCAAAGCATTGTGCGGGGCGCAGGTTGGAGAAAAGATCCATTTCCTTGCGCAGGCGCAGCAGGCCGCGTTCGGGTTTTACGCTGAAATCGAGAGCATCGTATTTCGGTCCGCCGACCGCACCAAGCAGCACGGCATCCGCCTCGAGCGCTTTGGCCATCGTATCGTCATGCAGCGGTGTGCCATGCGCGTCGTAAGCGGCGCCGCCGACCAGATCATGTTCGACGTCAAAGCCCAGATCGCGCTTGTCCCCGAACCAGTCGATGATGCGGGTGACCTGCCCCATGACTTCGGGGCCGATGCCATCACCGGCGAGGATCAGAAGGGTGGGGTTGGCCATGCGGAAATCTCCTTGAAAAAACTGCCTCTGCGGTAGCGTGACCCGACCCCAGCGTCAAGGATCGCGGCGGTCCAGATCGGCCCAAAGCAGGGAATGACGGCTGGCTGCTGCATCGCGCAGCGTCCCAAAGGCGCGCACGTCCCACTCCGCCGACGGCAGAAGATAGTCCACCCGCAGATCGCCGGGCACGGGATCGCGGAAATCGGCCGTAGGGTCATTGCCGAACGGAGACTGCACACGCGGATCGGCGAGCAGTTTCTCGATTGCTTCGGGCCGCCCTTCGCCGCGCTGCGTGTCGATGTTTGGCACGCCCAGAATAACGAACGGGGCAGTGGATGTGCGTGTGTCCAGGTGCCACGACCACAGCGCCGTTTCATCGTGGTTGCGCCGCCCGTTGCGGTCTTCGGGGCCGTCAAAGACCGGCGGCGTGGCGTGGTAGGTCATGATCTCAACGGCCGACCCGTCGGGCAGTGTGGCCGACACGACCCAATGCCCCTTGGACGAAAGCCGGTGCGCGGCAAGAACCTGTGGTCCGCCAAAGGGGCCGTCCTGACCGGTCGGGTAGATATTTTGCGGCAGGTCGCGCCAGAGCATCGCGGTGTAGTCGGTCACGATTTCCAGCGGGAACCGCGAAAGCAGTGCCATCCCGCCAGCGCCTGCAAAGCGGCCGTAGCCATGCGCATCGTCAGCGTCGCCTGTCCGCCCGTTTCCGTTGAGATCCAGACCGCTGCGCTGGCCGCTGTTGGGGCGCAATCCGATGGCATGGTCAAGCGTTAGCCCCGCATCGCGCAATGCGGTCTGAAAGGCTGCCAGAGCCGTGCCGCGCAGGTCATGGTCAATGCCTTGAAGCGCGACGATGTCCGGGCGTGCCTGTACCAGCAGCGCCACGGCCGCATCGATCTGCTCATCACCGCCGCGCAGGATGTCGCGCAGCAAAAGGCCGGGGCCCTTGCGTGACAGTTCCGTGTTGAAGGTGGCGATGCGAAACGGTTCTGCGGCCAGCGGCCCTATTGTCAGGGCCGCCAAGCAAAACGCGATCAGGCGGGCTGCATACCGTCGGCGTTTTCGGCATAGGTGCGGCGGCGTTTTTCTTCGATCATGTCCGCAATCTTGCCCATCGCGATGCCGCGCATGATGATGCTTGCGGGTAGGAACGCCCATGCGGTTACCGTCCAGATCAGGGTTTGCGGGTTCTGCAGTGTGATCGGGTCTAGCAGATCGGCGGCCAGTTTGACCACTGCGGGGATCAGGAACGGCAGCAGGAAACCCAGCGCGATATTCACCCGCGCGTCGCGCTGCAGACGCTCCAGCACATCGCCACCGGCGGTGGGATCAAAGAGCGGCAGGTTGACCCACACGTTGAAAGCGCCCGAGCGGGCAGGCCAGTTCAGCACGCGCACCAGAACGAGGAAGGCAGCCATCGCGATGAGCGACGTCACATAGGCAAGTCCGGCGGAGCTGCGCACCGATTCGACCACCACGTAGGACGAGGTTTCGGGCAGCATCAGCAC
Organism: Sulfitobacter sp. S190; assembly: GCF_025141935.1. Taxonomy (NCBI): domain Bacteria; kingdom Pseudomonadati; phylum Pseudomonadota; class Alphaproteobacteria; order Rhodobacterales; family Roseobacteraceae; genus Sulfitobacter; species Sulfitobacter sp. S190. The sequence continues at coordinate 254,501 of NZ_CP081120.1, forward strand.
AATAAGGCGGACGGGCGAATAGGGGAAATCCATCGCGTTGCCGATGATCGTCCCGATGGCCGAGAGTGTATCGGTCAGCTGCGTCGGCTCTGTTTTGCCCTTGAGTATGGCGCTGAGCAGAAAGACCGTGATGAAAAGCGCGATGAACCGAAGCCGGTTGAACGGCGCTGCATCGCGGAATTCGACAATGCTGGGAAAGACGGAGTTGTATTCCACAAAGGTCAGGATCGCGGCCAAAAGGGCCACAAGAATAACGACTTGCGTTGAATCACTGCCGAGGCCGGGCAACATCAGTGCCGGAACCATGATAGTAATAGCGACCAGGAGACCGCGTATGGCGGCTCCGCTCATGCGTGCAAACAAAACTCTTTCCCTTCAAACTGGCCAGACGCGATACAATGCCGCGTGCTTGTTCCAACTTGATGCCTCCGGGTGGTGAAGGCCTGCCTCATTGTTGTCACAATGTTGCCTTCATTCGACCATCGGCTCAAGACCGTAGGGTCAGTTGACCTAGGATAAGGGGCGTTTTGAGGGTGCGGGTGGTGCGTTCTTGCATCAATTCCGCGGCGGGAATGTGGCAAATAGCAGATGTTGTGGCAGACGCATAAGCCGCCACAATCAAACGCATCTTTTTGGCGTCGCTGATTAACCTTATGACACGGCGCGGTTAATAAACCGTGAAGCAGGGCGACAGGGCGGTCACCGCGACCCGACAGGGGCCGCGGTATGCCGGTTCAGACCCAGGGACGGCTTTGCGCGGCGGTCTTTTCGAAGGCATCGATCGAGGGCGCCTTTTCCATCGTCAGGCCGATGTCATCCAGCCCGTTGATGAGGCAATGCTTTTTGAAAGGGTCCACGTCAAAGGTGAAGACGTCGCCGTCCGAGGAGGTGATCGTCTGCTGTTCAAGGTCCACTTCGATGCGGGCATTGGCCCCTTTTTCGGCGTCCTTCATCAGCAGGTCGACTTGCTCTTGCGGCAGGGCGATGGGCAAGATCCCGTTTTTAAAGCAGTTATTGTAGAAAATATCCGCAAAGCTGGGGGCGATGACGCAGGTGATGCCGAAATCCGCGATGGCCCAGGGCGCGTGTTCGCGCGAGGAGCCGCAACCGAAGTTGTCGCCCGCCACGAGGATCTGGGCATCGCGGTATTGCGGTTTGTTCAGCACGAAATCGGCGATTTCGTTGCGGTCGTCGTCGTATCGCATTTCGTCAAACAGGTTCACGCCAAGGCCGGAACGCTTGATCGTTTTGAGAAACTGCTTGGGGATGATCATATCGGTGTCGATGTTGATGAGCGGCATCGGGGCGGCAATGCCGCTGAGGGTGGTGAATTTGTTCATGGCTGAACTCTCCTGAAATCGGGGTACACCGGGCGTACACACCCTGTGCACACAACCGGCATACGATTGCCGCGGCTGCCGTGCGCGCCCTTAACCATCCGGAAAGGTGCGCACGGTGCTGCGGGTTACATCATGTCGCGCACATCCGTGAGCTTGCCCGTGACAGCGGCGGCGGCGGCCATTGCGGGGCTCATCAGATGGGTCCGGCCGCCGCGGCCCTGACGGCCCTCGAAGTTGCGGTTGGACGTGGCCGCACAGCGTTCGCCCGGCGACAGCTGATCGGGGTTCATGGCCAGACACATGGAGCATCCCGCCAGACGCCATTCGAAACCGGCCTCCTTGAAGATGTCGGCAAGGCCCTCTTCCTCGGCCTGCGCCCGCACGAGACCGGAGCCGGGCACGACCATCGCGCGCATGCCTTCCTTGACCTTGCGGCCCTTGAGGATGGCGGCGGCGGCACGCAGGTCTTCGATGCGCCCGTTTGTGCACGACCCGATAAACACGGTGTCGATGTCGACGTCGCGCAGCGGGGTGCCCGCGGTCAGGCCCATGTAGTCGAGCGAGCGTTTGGCCGCGTCGACCTTGCCGCCTTCGAAATCATCGGCGGCGGGGACGTTGGCGGTGATCGGCAGCACGTCTTCGGGCGAGGTGCCCCAGGTAACGGAGGGCGCGATGTCTTCGCCCTTGATCACCAGCACCTTGTCCCATGCGGCGTCATCGTCGGAATAGAGCGTCTTCCACCAGTTCAGCGCGGCTTCCCACTGGGCGCCTTTGGGCGCGTGGGGGCGGCCCTGACAGTAGTCGAACGTCTTTTGGTCGGGCGCGATGAGACCGGCGCGCGCGCCGCCTTCGATGGCCATGTTGCAGATGGTCATGCGGCCTTCCATCGACAGATCGCGGATCGCTTCGCCGCAATATTCGATGACATAGCCGGTGCCGCCCGCGGTGCCGGTTTCGCCGATGATGGTCAGCACGATATCCTTGGCCGTGACGCCGGGCGCCAGTTTGCCGGTGATTTCGACCTTCATGTTCTTGGATTTTTTCTGGATCAGCGTTTGCGTGGCCAGAACGTGTTCCACCTCGGAGGTGCCGATGCCGTGGGCCAGCGCCCCGAATGCGCCGTGGGTCGCGGTGTGGCTGTCGCCGCAGACGACGGTCATGCCCGGCAGGGTCCAGCCCTGTTCGGGACCGACGATGTGCACGATGCCCTGACGCACGTCGGACACGGGGTAGTAGTGGATGCCGAATTCCTTGGCGTTTGTGTCGAGCGCGGCCACCTGAATGGCGGAATCCTCGGTCATGTTCTTGGGATCATCGCGGCCCGGCGTGGTGGGCACGTTGTGATCGGGCACGGCGATCGTCTTGTCCGGTGCCCGCACGGTGCGGCCCGTCATGCGCAGACCTTCGAAGGCCTGCGGCGATGTCACCTCGTGGACCAGATGGCGGTCGATATAGAGAAGGCAGGTGCCGTCGTCGGCTTCGTGCGCGACGTGGGCATCCCAGATTTTGTCATAGAGTGTTTTGGGGGACATGTTGGTCCTCTCCCGTTGTTGGCGTTGTTCATGGAATCACTTGGGGGGCCGTGAGCGGATCACGGCGGCACGCTTATAGTCGCGCCAGCACGGTGTGCGTGGCGCCGAAGAAACGTTCGCGCAAACGGGCGCGGTCGGTTTGATCAAGCACGAGTGTCATGGCCTCCAGATACGCGGGACGGGGCCAATCCGCAAGGCTTTTGGCGTGCGGTGCGGCAAGCCGGGGGTTGCGTGCCGCTTTGCAATCATGCGACGATTCTGGCGCCACTCAGGAGCTTTCATGGAAGACGCGACAGACCCGTTTGCCGATTTTATCACGACGCTGCAGGGTCTTTGGATCAACGGGCTGGGATTTGCCGAAGGGGTGATCCAGCCGGGGTGGCGGCAGAACCAGGTGCTGATTGTGCTGGTGCTGGCGGTGGTGGCGTTTTTCCTGCACCGCTGGTCGGGCAATGCTTTGCAAAACTGGGTGCGCGGGCGCGAGGGCTGGCAGAAGTGGCAGCTGCGCCTGATCGTGCAGCTGCGCCGGCGGCTCGGATTGATCTGGTTCTCGCTGATGGCTTTTGCCGTCTACTGGACAATGCAGAATTTAACGTGGCCCTCGCGGTCCTATCTGATCGGGTTGGCGGCCACGCTGGCCGGTGTCTGGGTCGGCATCGCCTTTGCCGCCCAACTGGTGCGCAACCGGCCGCTGCGCCGGGTGGTGACATGGGCGCTGTGGATCTATGCCACGCTCTATTACCTCAATGTTTCGGACGATGTGGCGGCGTTTCTGGACAATCTGGCGCTGGAGCTGGGTGATTTCCGGCTGTCGATGCTGACGCTGATCACCGCGATCGTGGTCATCGGCGTGTTGATCACGATGGCCCGTGTGGCCAGTCAGGCGACCGCCAGCACGATCCGGCGCAACGAGGATATCAGCCCGTCGATGCAGGTGCTGGCCGTCAAGGGTGTGCAGCTGGCGATGTACGGCTTTGCCTTCTACATGGGCGTGAAGGCGGTGGGGATTGATCTGACCGGGCTGGCCGTGTTGTCGGGCGCGATTGGTGTGGGCCTGGGCTTTGGTCTGCAAAAGGTGGTGTCGAACCTTGTGTCGGGGGTGATTATCCTGCTCGACAAGTCGATCAAGCCCGGCGATGTAATCAGCCTTGGCGAGACGTTCGGCTGGATCCAGACATTGGGTGCGCGCTATGCGTCGGTGGTCACGCGCGACGGCAAGGAATACCTGATCCCGAATGAGGATCTGATCACTGGGCAGGTGGTCAACTGGTCCCACTCCAACGATTTTGTGCGCCTCGACATCTATTTCGGTACGGCCTACGCCGACGATCCGCATATGGTGCGCAAGCTGGCCATCGCGGCGGCGGCAGGGGTCGACAGGGTGCTGGAGCATCCCAAGTTGCCGGTCTGCCATATCGTGGGATTTGGCGACAGCAGCGTCGATTACATTTTGCGGTTCTGGATCCGCGACCCCACGGGCGGGCTGACCAACATCCGCGGCAACGTCTATCTGGCGCTGTGGGATGCGTTTCAGGAGAACGGCATTTCGATCCCCTTCCCGCAGCGCGAGGTGCGTATGCTGGGCGACGGGGCGCTGTCAGACTGACGCAGGCGGGAACCCGGCGTGGCACCGGGGTGTTGGGTCGGAAAGGAGATTTCCATGACCCATACGATCAAGCTGAAAGAGAAAGAAGCCCTGACGCCCGATACCAACCGGTATGTGTTCGAGCGGCCTGCCAACCTCGATTTCAAACCCGGACAGGCGACCGAGCTGAGCCTGACCAAGGACGGGTGGCGCGACGAGGGCCGGCCCTTTACCTTCACCTCGCAGCCCGACGACGACCATCTGGAGTTCGTCATCAAGAGCTATCCGTCCCATGACGGGGTGACCGAGCAGCTGGCCGATCTGCAACCCGGTGACGAGGTGCAGATGGAAGAGCCCTTTGGCGCGATCCGCGATCATGGTCCGGGTGTCTTTCTGGCCGCGGGTGCGGGCATCACGCCGTTCATCCCGATTCTCGAAAAACACGACGCCATGGGCGAGATGGACTGCACGCTGATTTTCACCAACAAGACCGAGGCCGACATCATCCTGCGCGACAAGTGGGAAGCGATGGCGGGGCTGAGCACCCATTTCACGGTGACCGATCAGGACGATGCGTCGGTCGAGACAGCGAAGATCGACAAAGCCTATCTTTCGCAGCACATCGGCGATTTCGACCAGACGTTTTATCTGTGCGGACCGCAGGAATTTGTCGACGATGTACGTGATGGATTAAAAACGCTGGGCGCCAAGGATGATAAGATTATCACCGAAGAAGGCTGGTAACGTCATGTCGCAGGCCCCCGGTTATTGAAAATCGCGGTGCGGGTTGTTACTCTGGTGACAGCCCCAGCGTCGGGGGCCTGGCGACGCGACTAAAGGAGGACAATGTCCTGTCTATGCAAACAGACGCAGTTATCACTGCGCACACCGGGGCAGCCGTGATGGCCAGCGCCAAGACCCAAGCCACAAGTGACAAACTTCTGGCGACGATTCTTTCCTCACTCAATGACGACAAAGCCGAAGATATCGTGCAGATCGATCTGCGTGGTAAAACGGAAATTGGCGATCATATGGTGATCTGTTCGGGCCGTTCGACCCGTCAGGTTGCGGCCATTTCCGAGAAGCTGGCGCAGCGTATCAAGGACGAGTACGGCCTGTCGGCGCGGACCGAGGGCAAGGATTCGGGCGATTGGGTGTTGATCGACACGGGCGATGTGATCGTTCACGTGTTCCGCCCCGAAGTGCGCGAGTTCTATCAGCTGGAGAAGATGTGGCTGCCGCAAGGCGATGCCGCGCCGGTTTCCTGATCCGTCATGAAGGTGCAGATTTGTGCCGTTGGCCGGCTGCGTGCCGGTCCCGAAAAGACGCTGATCGACGACTATCTGAAACGGTTTGACCGAACCGGCCGGGCTTTGTCGCTTGGGCCGGTTTCTGTTTTGGAAGTGGACGATCGCAAGGGCGGCGGCATGGCGGGCGAAGCGGTGCTGTTGCGCAATGCGGTGCCGAGCGGCGGGTTGATCTGTTGTCTGGACGAGCGCGGCACGGTCGAAAGTTCCGTGGCGTTTGCCAAGCGGCTGGACGGCTGGAAGCACCGCGGCGTGGGATCGGTGAGTTTCGTGATCGGCGGGGCGGACGGCATCGCGCCCGATCTGCGCGAGAACGCGGATCACAAGCTGTCATTTGGCAAGATGGTCTGGCCGCACATGCTGGTGCGTGTGATGCTGGCCGAACAGCTGTACCGCGCGGCGAGCATTCTGTCAGGCGGCCCGTACCACCGGGCCTGAGCGGCGCGTCAGGGCAGTTTCACCTGTTTGACGTTGGAGCTCCAGCCGCTGACCGTATCATGCGCATCGATCTGGACCGTTTTCACACTGTCGGGGATGCGCACGCCGGAGAGCGACCGTGTGAAGGGTTGCTCATTGACGTGCGGATGCGCGAGCTTGCGCGTGCCCAGCAGATTGTCGTCCATGTCACGGATGCGCCAGGCATCGACGTAGTGTTCCCACCCGGTATCGCCATGCGAGATCGTGACGTTGAAGGTATAATTGCCATCGTATTGCGAGACCGACACGGTATCGACGCGGGCCGGATCGGCCAGCGCGGGCCCAGCAATAAGGGCCAGTGCGAGAATGCTGTTTCTAATCATTTTGTTCACCACAGTATAATTCAGTCAATATAGGCCGTCAGCCGGTTTGATCCAAGAGCGCCATCCGCGAAAGGCTTGCGAATTCGCGGCGCCAGATCACCACGCAGGTCAGCAGGGCGGCCCCCATCAGCGGCACCGGCCCCAGCAGCCATGCCACCGTTGCCAGCGCAAAATACACCGCCCGCAGGCCGCGGTTGAAGCTGCGGGCGGCGGACACGTTGAGCTGTGCGGCCTTCATCGCCATCGGCATGGCGTTGGCATCGTCGGGGTCGTTGGGCACGGCGGCCATCAGCACCGAGCAATAGCCGAAGAGCCGGTTCGACCAGACGAATTTCAGGAACGCATTGGTCAGCAGGAACACCACCATGATCAGTTTGACCTCCCACACGAAGGTGGGCGACAGCGTGTCGGTCAGATCGGCGGCCACGACCGCGACCTGTTCGGCGTTGCCGATCAGCGCCAGCGTCCCGCCGATGGCGATGACCGAGGTCGAGGCCAGAAACGAAGTGCCCTGCCGCAGGGTGGTGATGGTTTGCGCATCGAAGATCCGCGGCTGCCGCGTTACCATCTGCACCATCCATTCGCGCCGGTACCCCGCCATGATGGTCGATACCGAAGGCCGCGATTTTGCGGGATTTTCGATCCGCCAGCCGATGCCGAGCCACAGCGCGACAAGCAGCGCCAACGCTGCGTAATCGAGGGGCGACAGAAGGTGTAAACGCTCAATCCAGTTCATGGCACGTCTTTAGGGGCTGCGTGCGGGCAGGGCCACCCCCCGCACGCGCCTTTGCCTAGCTCAGATCGCGGAACACACCGATCAGGCGCACGACCTTACCGTCGTCATCGGTGACAGCACGCCCGTGGCTTTCGACTTCGATTTCGGTGCCGTCCGTTTGCACTATCCGTTTGGTGAATTTAAATTCGCCGCCCTTTTCGATCACTTTGCGCACGGCATTTTCCACGTAGTCGCGGTCGTCCGGGTGGTAGAATTCGATCGCCTTGTCGAGAGGCGGTTCGTCCTGGGACGGGTCGAAACCGTGTATGCGGTAGACCTCCTGCGACCAGTGGATCGTGTTGCCCTGCAGATCCACAGACCAGTATCCCACCTGCGCCATGTCCTGCAGCAGATGCAGCTGTGTGAGCATGTTTTGCGCGGCTTCCTTGGCCTCGACCACCTCGGTGATGTCGGTGCCGACGGCATAGATGGTCGGGCGGTTTTCGCCGGTATGGGTATAGGAAATGCGGTCTTCGTTGATCCAGATCGGGCGTTCCGCGCCCGGGGGAAACACTTTGTAGCTGGCCGAGATGCTGTCATCGCGACCCGATACGAGATCCTTGTCGCTTTGCTTGAGCTGTTCGGCGACCACATCGCTGTGCAGTTTGAAGAGGTTCTTGCCGATGATGTCTTCGCGGTTCTCGCCCAGCACACGGGCGAGGCTTTCGGAGGCGCGCAGCAGGGTGCCGTCCTGTGCGTGGTGGGTCACGTACAGCCGCGAATTGTTCAGCAGCAGTTCCATTTCGCGGGCCAGACCGGGGAATTCGGTCACGACCATCGTGGCGCCGAGGATCTGGCCATGCACGTTGAAATAGGGCGAACAGGTCAGCAGCACGCGGGTGTCGTTGGAGTTGAATTCGGCCGACACCGTTTCGCCGACCTTCAACGCTTCCGAGCAGATGGGCGCAAGGCTGGGGTAGCCCGCCGGCAGCACGCACTGGCTGATGTGCGGGTTGGAAATGGGGCGCTTGATCTCGAAGCGCTTGGCGGCGGCATTCGTGGCCTGCGAGATCTGCAGCGCGTTGTCCATCACGATGATCGCCAGCGGGGTGCTTTCGATGACCGAGGTCAGCTCACCGGTGCGGCCCGACAGTTCGGCGGCGGTGACCTGCAGTTCTTCGTTGACGGTGATCAGCTCTTCGTTGGTGGATTGCAGTTCCTCGTTGGAGGTTTCAAGCTCTTCGTTGGTGGCCTGAAGCTCTTCGTTGGTGGATTGCAGTTCCTCGTTGAGCGATTGCAGTTCCTCGTTGGAGGTCTCGAGTTCCTCGATGGTCTGCTGCAGCGCCTCGCGGGTGCTGGCGATTTCGCGCTCAAGGCTTTCGATCCGCTCTGCCGCGTCGCTGTCCTGACTGTAGTCGATGGGCGTGCGTTCGGTTTTGGACAGGTCCACCGGCGTTTCGGTGAACACGACCAGAGACGCGCTTTCGTTGATGTCCTTGGCGATGATCGGATAGACATCGATGCGGGTTTCGCTGCCGTCGCCTTCCTTGAGCATGTGCCGCACACCGGCGCGGTGGGCGTTGTTGCGCATCGCGATGGTGACAAGGCTGCGGGCTTCTTCGCGCAGGGGGCTGCGCAACAGATCGAGGTGCATGCGCAGCGAGCTGCCCGCCTTGACCTCGATATAGCCGGAAATATCGCCGTAGACCCGTGCGATGGAAAAATCCTCGGTCACGAGCATGGAGTTTTCGCCCAGGCTTTTGGCGAGCGCTTCGAACAGGTGCCGGTCCGTGGTCTGGCCGCCGCGCTTTTCCTCGACCGACGTACGCCGCGAGGCAAGCGAGATCACCTGTGATTTTGACCCGGTATAGGTGGAGCGTTGCTGGCCCTGCAAAACCCGTTTGCGGAAGATGTGCGAGGCCTGCCGTTCGGGCGTGAACATGTCTTCGGAGCCCGCGACGCTTTCGGCGGTGCCCAGAAACAGCAGCCCGTCGGAGGCCAGCGCGTAGTGGAACCGCGACATTACCTTATGCTGCAACGTGTTGCCGAAGTAGATCAGAAGGTTGCGGCAGCACAGCAGATCGACCTTCTGGAAGGGTGGATCCTGACAGACATTGTGGTCCGAGAACAGGATGGCGCTGCGCAGGTTGTCGATGACGCGGACGCCGTCGTGCTGGCGGATCAGGTAGCGGTCGGCGAGGTCCTTGGGGATCTCGTTGAGCGCGGACAGGCCGTAGACACCGCGCCGGGCCTTCATCAGCGCGTCCTTGTCGATGTCCGTGGCAAAGATCTGGACATAGTTCTTGAGCGGCACTTCGGGCCCGCCAAGCGCTTCGGAGAGCAGCATCGCTATTGAGTATGCCTCTTCGCCCGTCGCGCAGCCCGCGATCCAGACGCGCAAGGGGCCGCCTTCGCGGGCCTTGACCAGCGAGGGAAGCAGGCTGTTGAGTTCTTCGAATTCGTCCTTGTCGCGGAAGAACCGTGTCACCGAGATGAGCAGGTCCTTGAACAGCGCGTCGAGGGCTTGCGGATTGGTGCGGCAGAACTGCGTGTATTCTTCTTGCGTGCGGATGCCGAGGGCGACCATGCGCCGTTCGATCCGGCGGCTGATGGTGGCCTGTTTGTATTCGCGAAAGTCCACGCGGGTCCGCGCCAGCAGGATCTGCAGCAGGTCGGAGACCGGGCTTTCGGACATTTCGCCGCGCCGGAATTCGCCGAAATCGCGGGGCGAGGAGAGGATTTTCTGCAGGTGCGTGCCAATGTCGCTGGGCCGCAGGATCAGGTCGATGCAGCCGGTCTGGACCGCGTTGTGCGGCATGCCGTCGTATTTGGCGGATTCGTTGTCCTGCGCGATGGTGATGCCGCCCGCCTCGCGGATGGCCTGCACGCCGTAGGTGCCGTCACTGCCGGTCCCCGACAGGATGATCGCGACCGTCTTTTCGCCGTGGCTGTCGGCGAGGCTGGTCAGGAAGCGGTCAACGGAGGGTTTGGGCGAGGCGGGTTCGGGGCTGGGATCGGTGAGCCGCAGCTTGCCGTCCTCGAACAGCACGTCTGTGCGCGGTGGCGTGATATAGATCACGTTGCGTTCGGGTGTCATGTCGTCCTGCACGTCCATCACCCGCAGGCTGGTCTGGCGTGCGACGAGTTCGGTCATCAGGCTTTTGTGGTGCGGGGACATGTGCTGCACAACCACATAGCTGACAGGCAGGTCTTCCGGCAGTGTGCTGACGAGATCGCGGATGGCTTCGAGACCGCCCGCGGATGACCCGATGCCGATTATTGTCAGATCTTCTTCAGGTTTATCTTTCACCGCTGTCCCTTTGCGTGTGCCGTTCTGGCGCATGTTCGAGATACAACCATAGGGCGATTTTGCCCTCGGACGCAACATAGCGATCTAAGGGAGATTGGCATCCGGGGTCAACTTAAACCTCGGTTGACTGCATGTAGCCCTGTTTACCGAGTGTAAATGATTTTTGATTATTTCCGAATGAAACGTAGACAATTTTTCAGGTATCCGGATGGAAATCAGAGCAGTGGCAAACGACATGCCCATCGAAGCGGGACAGCGCCGGTTCGTGGTCAACCTCTTCGTCAAGGAAGGGGAGACTGCGCAGGTGCGATCCTGCGAGGTGCAGGGGGACAAGTTCCGCAACAGGACATCCTTTACCGGCGTCTGCGGCCTGAACGATGTGTTCGAGGAAAAGGTCGCCGAAGGGTTGCGCCAGTGCATGCAGAAGCTGTCGGTCGAGACCAAGGTTCTGTCGCTGCCCGACTACGTGATCGAGACGCGGGGTCTGATCCTTGCGGGGGCGCATATGATGTCGACCTATTCGATGGACGGGACGATCGCGGTGATCTTGCGCTTCAAGCTGATGATCGGGTCGGTTGCCAATGCGTTTGTGCCGGCGCTCGAGATTGATCCGTCAACGCAGGACGAACAGGCCCGGCTGGGCACGCTCGTTCTGTCGGATATCAGCATGCCGCTGCTCAATCTGTGCAGTTCGATGGAATCGGGTTTGACGCCCGACAGCTTTGACACCAATGCGCTGCACCGGCGATTGGCGGAACGCGCCCACGAGATCCGGTTCCAGATCGAGCTGGTCAAACGGTATGTCGACGGGCTGGAGCGGTTTTCACAGGACCAGCCGCGCGGCACCCCGGAGTGGGGCCGGCCATCCGATGCCCCTGCGGCACTTTATCCTCCGCGGCGCGAAGCCTCGGGATGAACCTTGCGCTTTTGCCGAATTGGTAATATTATTTTACCAAAGCGGAGGAAGCAGCCATGGAAATGCCACAGCCCGATCCGGCGATTATCGCGCGAAAACCGCGTGTTGTCGCCCGTTTGCAGAGTGTCCTGCCTTCGGATGCGGTGATTCACGACCCCCGCGAAACCCATGCTTACGAGTGCGATGCGCTGACCGCCTACCGCTGCGCCCCGATGGTCGCGGTGTTGCCTGCGTCGACGCAGGAGGTGTCAGATGTGCTGCGCATCTGTCACGAAGAGGGGGTGCCCGTGGTGCCGCGCGGGTCCGGCACGTCGCTGGCCGGTGGAGCGCTGCCGACCGCGGACAGTGTCATTCTGGGCGTGGCGCGGATGAACGATGTGCTGGAGACCGATTATGCCAACCGCTACATCCGCGTGCAGACCGGCCGCACCAATCTGAGCGTGACCGGAGCCGTCGAGCAGGACGGGTTTTTCTATGCGCCGGACCCGTCGAGCCAGCTTGCCTGTGCGATTGCGGGGAATATCGCGATGAATTCGGGCGGCGCGCATTGCCTGAAATACGGCGTCACGACCAATAACCTCATGGGTGTCAGAATGGTCATGATGGACGGCGAGATCGTCGACATCGGCGGGGCCCATCTTGATGCGGGGGGGCTCGACCTGTTGGGGCTGGTGTGTGGCTCCGAAGGGCAGCTGGGCGTGGTGACCGAAGCGACGCTGCGTATCCTGCACAAACCCGAAGGCGCCCGCCCGGTGCTGATGGGGTTCGATGACAATGCCGTGGCCGGGGCCTGTGTGTCCGACATCATCAAGGCCGGGGTCTTGCCCGTTGCAATCGAATTCATGGACCGCCCGTGTATCGAGGCGACCGAAGCCTTTGCCAAGGCGGGGTATCCGATGTGCGAGGCGTTGCTGATTGTCGAGGTCGAGGGGTCGGATGCGGAGATCGACCACCAGCTGGCGCTGATCATGGAGATCGCGCGCCGCCACGACCCGGTGGAGTTGCGCGAGAGCCGGTCTGCGCAGGAGAGCGCCGCGATCTGGCTGGGCCGCAAGAGTGCGTTCGGCGCGATGGGCCAGATCAACGATTACATGTGCCTGGATGGGACGATCCCCGTGAGCAGTTTGCCCCACGTGTTGCGCCGGATTGGCGAGATGAGGGAGCAATACGGTTTGAAAGTCGGCAATGTCTTTCATGCCGGGGACGGAAACATGCATCCGCTGATCCTGTTCGATGCCAACAAGCCCGGGGATCTGGAGCTGTGCGAGGCCTTTGGCGCCGATATCCTCAAGCTCTGCGTCGAGGTGGGTGGCTGTCTGACCGGCGAGCACGGTGTCGGGATCGAGAAACGCGATCTGATGCATGTGCAATACGCGCCCGCCGATCTGGAGGCGCAGATGGCGGTGAAGGATGTGTTCGATCCGCAGTGGCTTTTGAACCCCGCGAAGGTTTTCCCGCTGGATGCGTCTGGTGCGCGCCGCGCCACAGCGGTGGCGGCAGAGTAACGATCCGACCGGGGGCCAGCCCCCGGACCCCCGGAGTATTTGAGGCCAAGAAAGATATGCAGTCTCCCCAGACCGAAGCGGCGTTGGCCGACATCATCAAGACGACCAAAGGTCCGCTGGCCCTGCGCGGAGGCGGGACGCGTGGCATGACGGCCCCCGGCACGCCGGTCAGCACGGATGCGATGGCCGATATTACGCTTTACGAGCCCGGTGCGATGACCGTGGTTGCGCAGGCGGGCACCCCGGTGGCGCAGATCGAGAAGGCGCTGGCGGCGGAAAACCAGCGCCTGGCGTTCGAGCCAATGGATCACCGGCATGTGTTGGGGACCGAGGGTGTGCCGACGATTGGCGGTGTGATGGCCGCCAATGTGAGCGGTCCGCGCCGGATATCGGTCGGGGCCGCGCGTGATTTTCTGCTCGGGGTCCGGTTTGTCGACGGGCAGGGGCAGATCGTCAAGAATGGCGGGCGGGTGATGAAGAATGTCACCGGATACGATCTGGTGAAACTGATGGCGGGGGCGCATGGCACCTTGGGCGTGTTGACGGAGGTGTCGTTGAAGACCCTGCCGCGCCCCGAGACGGAAGTGACGCTGGTGCTGCACGGGTTGGACGATGCGGCAGCGGTGGCGGCGTTGGCTCGTGCGCTGGGCAGTCCTTACGAGATCAGCGGTGCGGCACATGATCCGCAGGCCCGCGAGACGCTGCTGCGTGTCGAGGGGTTCGAGGCGTCCGTGCGGTACCGTGCGGAGGCGTTGCAGGCCTTGCTGGCGGGTGATGGTGTGGTGGAAGACGCAGGTCAGAGCGCCGCGCGGTGGGAGGCGGTGCGCGATCTGCATGCGTTCGACGGGACGCAGGGCGATATGTGGCGCGTGTCGTGCAAGCCGTCGGATGGTCCCGCGCTGGCCGAAAAGGCCGCCGCGGACCGGGTGTTTTACGACTGGGCGGGTGGGTTGATCTGGATCGCCGTGCCGTCGGGCTGTGACTTGCGAGCGCGATTGGGACGCTATGACGGGCATGCAACGCGCGTGCGCGGCGGCGGTGATGCCATTGCCCGGTTCGAGCCCGAGGTGCCGGGTGTTGCACGGCTGACGGCCGGTTTGCGCCAGCGGTTCGATCCACGGGGGATACTGAACGCGGGATTGATGGGGTGAGCCTCGGTGTCCTGTTCGTGCTGGTATTTATCGGGGGGCCGTTGGTCTTTCGGGCGCTGACACAGGGGCGTGCATCGCGGTCGCGGCGCGGATTGGTCGCGGTTGTGGCCCTTGTCGGGGCGCTGGGTGGATTGGGTGTGCGCTATGGCTTCGAGCATCTGTGGGGGCGCGACATGTGGGTGACGGGGATCGGTGTGGCCCTGATCTGGATGGCGTGGATTGCGGTTCTGGCGTTCGGCACGCTGCGGCTGCGGGCTTATGACAATGGTGCGCGCATGCGCCGCTGGACCGCGGTCTTGGGCGCGATGGGAACAACGATACCGTGGTTCGGGCTGGCCTCTGCCCGCGCGATCGGGGGCTGAGGGAAAAGATATGCAGACGAATTTCAGCGAAAGCCAGCTTGCGGACCCCGGTACCGCGCGCAGCAACGAGATCCTGCGCGCCTGTGTGCATTGCGGATTTTGCACGGCAACCTGTCCGACCTATCAGGTGCTTGGTGACGAGCTCGACAGCCCGCGTGGTCGGATTTACCTGATCAAGGACATGCTCGAGAACGACCGCGACCCAGATGCCAAGACGGTCAAGCACATCGACCGGTGCCTGAGCTGTCTGGCCTGTATGACGACCTGCCCGTCGGGGGTGCATTACATGCATCTGGTCGATCACGCACGCGACTATATCGAACGGCGCTACAAACGGCCCGTGACGGAGCGGATGCTGCGCTGGGTGCTGGCGCGTGTCCTGCCGTATCCGATGCGGTTCAGGGTGGCATTGCTGGGTGCCAAGATCGGCAGGCCGCTGGCGCGGTTCATGCCCGATGCGCGGTTGCGTGCGATGCTGGAGATGGCGCCGCGTCACATTCCCCCTGTCAGCCGCAATGATGATCCGCAGACCTTTCAGGCGGCGGCGCCGCGGCGGATGCGTGTTGCGTTGATGACAGGCTGCGCGCAAAAGGCGCTCAATACCGATATCAACGATGCGACGATCCGGTTGCTGACGCGGTTGGGGGCCGAAGTTGTCGTGGCAGAGGGGGCGGGATGTTGCGGCGCGCTGACCCATCACATGGGCAAGACGGACGAGAGCCATGCCACCGCGGCCCGCAATATCCGCGCTTGGGCCCGCGAGATGGATGCAGGCGGGTTGGATGCGATCGTGATCAACACGTCGGGTTGTGGCACCACCGTCAAGGACTACGGCCACATGTTCCGCAATGACCCGCTTGCGACGGATGCGGCCCGTGTGGCGGGCATCGCACGCGATGTGTCGGAGGTGTTGATGGAGCTGACAGGCCAGACGCCGGACGGGGCCGAGTGGCAGCCCGCGCGCGAGTGGATTGCGGGCACCGATGCGCGGCCTGCGCCGGTACGGCCCGCCGAGGGGACGGTTGTGGCCTATCACGCGGCGTGTTCGTTGCAGCATGGCCAACAGATCAAGACCTACCCGAAGGATTTGCTGAAAAAGGCGGGTTATCAGGTGGTTGAGCCGTCCGATCCGCATTTGTGCTGTGGCTCGGCGGGCACCTACAACCTGATGCAGCCGGAGATTTCTGCGCAGTTGAAGGAGCGTAAGGTGCGCACGCTGGAGGCCCGCAACCCCGACATCATCGCGGCGGGCAATATTGGGTGCATGATGCAGATCGGGTCGGCGGCGGGTACGCCGGTGGTGCATACGGTCGAGTTGCTGGATTGGGCGTGGGGCGGGCCGAAGCCGCCCACACTCGATGCGCAGGCCGATCCAAGAGGCGAAATTCCCAAATTGCGTTGATCCGCGCCCTAATTTCGCCGCAACTGTTGCCTATGCAAAGCGGACAACACCGTTTGGGGGGCACTGTGCGTCGGTATCTGGCTATTTTTCTGCTTGGTCTGGGCTTGGCTTCGGATGCCGTGGCCGAGGATGCGCGTCTCAAGAGCCTCAACAACGGGGTCGAGGCGAAGGCATGGGAAGCAGTTGGCCGTCTGGATATCAACGGGGCGAGCTTTTGCACCGGCGCGCTGATTGCGCCGAAACTGGTGCTGACGGCGGCGCATTGCCTGTTTGATCGCCGCACCAAGGAACGGATCGACGGGTCGGAGGTGCAGTTTCTCGCGGGCTGGCGCAATGGCCGTGCGGGCGCGTACCGTGATGTCAAACGGGCGGTGATCCATCCCAAATACGTGTACGACGGCGATGTATCGTCCGAACGCGTGAAACACGATCTGGCGATCCTTGAACTGACCCATCCGGTGCGCAACACCACCATCAAGCCGTTCCGCACCGCACCCCGCCCGCGCCGTGGCGATCAGGTTGGCGTTGTGTCCTATGCGCTGGAGCGTGCGGAGGCGCCTTCGCTGCAGGAGGTTTGCGAGGTTCTGGCCCGTCAGGACGGTGTGTTGGTCACGTCGTGTTCGGTGGATTTCGGGTCGAGCGGGGCGCCGATTTTCGTGTTCCGAGACGGTGAGCCCTATATCGTGTCGGTCGTTTCGGCAAAGGCCGAGGCGGGCGGCAAGCCGGTGTCTCTGGGCACGGCGCTGGGCCAGTCTTTTGCGGAGTTGCAGGCCGAACTGGTTGCAGGACGCGGGGCGTTCTTGCAAGGCGCGCCGGGTGGCGTGAGCGTGCGTGTGGGCGAGGAAAAGCGCGACACGGGTGCGAAGTTTGTGCGCCCCTGAAAGGCGCAAAATCCCGTAAAAAGGGGTCTTGAACCGGCAAAAATGCTTCCCATATTGGCGATGTCAGGGTGCCTAGAGAGGGCCTTGGCGCAAGACTTCGGGCCTGTCCAATGACGGAAGGTCCTGCACAATAAATCGCTCAAGATATGAGGATGAACCATGCGCAATTTTGATTTTGCACCGCTGTACCGCACCACCGTCGGTTTCGACCAGATCGCCAACCTGATGGACCGTGTGCTGACGGCTGAGACCAATCAGCCAAGCTATCCCCCTTACAACATCGAGAAACTCGAAGATGACGCCTACCGCATTTCCATCGCGGTTGCCGGTTTCTCCGAAGCCGACCTGAGTGTCGAAGTGCGTGACCGTGCGTTGATCGTATCGGCGCGTAAATCCGAAGAAGACAGCAAATCCAAAAGCTATCTGCACCGCGGTATCGCGACCCGCGCGTTCGAGCGCCGCTTTGCGCTTGCCGATCACGTGGTGGTCACCGGTGCGTCGCATGCGGACGGTATGCTGCACATCGAACTGGAGCGTCAGGTGCCCGATGCCCTGAAGCCACGCCAGATCGAGATCGCCAAAGGCGGTCGTGCGATTGAAAAGGATGTCGTTGACGCCAAAGCCGTCAACTAAGACATCGCTTCGATCCGAACAAAAGAGGCCCGGTGCAGCGCTGCACCGGGCCTTTTTCGTGTCGGTCGGAGCGCCGTATCAGACGCTCATGCAGACGTATTTCATCTCGAGGTAATCCTCGATGCCGTGGTGGCTGCCTTCGCGGCCAAGACCGGATTGTTTGACGCCGCCGAACGGGGCCACTTCGGTCGAGATGATGCCGGTGTTTACACCCACGATGCCATATTCGAGCGCTTCGGCCACTTTATAGACGCGGCTGAGATCGTTTGCGTAGAAATAGCTCGCCAGACCGAAGATCGTGTCATTTGCCATTTCGATCACATCATCGACGGTATCGAATTTGAAGAGCGGTGCCAGCGGTCCGAAGGTTTCCTCGTGTGCGACCTTCATGTCCTGCGTCACGCCGGTCACGATGGTGGGGGCGAGGAAATTGCCATCCATTTCGTCCTTGGCGTTGCCCAGCACGATGGTCGCGCCTTTTTCGGTGGCGTCCTTAATGTGTTCGATGACCTTTTCGCTGGCTTCGGGGTTGATGAGCGGACCGAGGTCCACACCGTCCTCGAAGCCGTCGCCGACTTTCATTTTCTCGACCCGCGCCTTGAGCTTGTCGGCGAAGGTGTCAAAGACGCCCGACTGCACGTAGATGCGGTTGGCGCAGACGCAGGTCTGGCCGTTGTTGCGGAATTTGCACATGATCGCACCTTCGACGGCAGCGTCGAGATCGGCGTCGTCAAAGACGATGAAAGGCGCGTTGCCGCCCAGTTCCATCGAGCATTTCATTACCTGATCGGCGGCCTGTTTCAGCAGGATGCGCCCCACTTCGGTAGAGCCGGTAAAGGTCAGTTTGCGCACGGCGGGGTTTTCGCAGAATTCCTTGCCCACTTCGGAAGAAGAGGAGGACGGCAGCACGTTGAACACGCCTGCCGGGATGCCCGCGCGTTCGGCCAAGACGCCCATCACGATGGCCGACAGCGGTGTTTCCGCCGCCGGGCGCGCGACAAACGAACAGCCCGCCGCCAGCGCGGGGGCCGCCTTGCGGGTGATCATCGCGTTGGGGAAGTTCCACGGCGTGATGGAGGCCGCGACACCGATGGGTTGCTTCATCACCATGATACGCTTGTCACGCTGGTGACCGGGGATGGTTTCGCCGTAGACGCGTTTGGCCTCTTCGCCGAAAAATTCGATGAACGACGCGCCATACCCGATTTCGCCCTTGGCCTCGGCCAGCGGTTTACCCTGCTCGGCGGTCAGGATGGTGCCCAGATCGTCCTGATTTTCCATCATCAGATCGAACCATTTGCGCATGACGCCCGCGCGTTCCTTGCCGGTCCATGCGGCCCAGTCCTTTTGCGCCGCTTCGGCCTGCGCGATGGCACCGGCCACCTGCGACCGGCTGAGGTTGGCGACCTTGGCGATCACGTCCCCGCGCGCGGGGTTCAGCACGTCGAAGGTGCCGTCGTCGCCATCGGTCCATTCCCCGCCGATATAGGCGCGGGTTTCCAGAAGGGACGGATCCTTGAGCATGGATTTCAGATCGGTTGTCGATGCAGTCATGTCGCTTGTCTCCACAAATGATTGGGGCCTGCATTTCAAGTTAGCGATATTTTGTCCAGTTCCAGTTTTTATGGGCGGATCACGCCAGCGGCCTGCCTGCGGGGGTGGGCGCGGGCGCTGACCTTCCTGCTTGGAATATCCGTGGTCATTTGCGATGATCGAAAAAAATATTGGCTGCGACATGATGTAAATATCATTTACATTACTTATGTATTTGGAAACAAGACACAACAGGGGACACAGATGGCTACTTTGGACGAACAGGTCATGAAATCCCGCGCGCAGGTTTCTGACGCGCAGGAAAAGATTGCACAGCTGACCAGCCGTATCGAAACCGCGCGGGCCAAGCTCAAGGCAGGCGAAGATGCAGAAGTGGATATCGAGAACGCCTCGCTTGAGGATGTGCACGCCCATACGGAGGTGATGAATGCCAACATCGCCGAGTTGATCATGGGACTGGATGATGTGACGGCCGGGTTCTCCAAGGATTTCGACGAAATGCGCACCAAGACCGGCTGGGAAAGTGTGATCGGCATTTTTTCGAGCGCCAAGTCGGACAGCATGCGTCAGGAGCGTATCCGCACCGCGTCGATTGACGACAAGCTGCAGGATCTCATTGCGAAATCCGATACCATCGTGACCCTGCTGGAGGGTCAGCTGGCGATGCTGGAAGAGCAAAAGGTCAAGGTGGAGACGAACCTGTCCGAGACGCTGGACGAGCGGGAAGCGACCGTCGGCACGCTCGAGACCCTGCGCAACGACATCGCGGCGATGGACCCCGAGATCATCAAGTTGGAAAACGCTATCGCGTCGGAGACGGATGCGGCCAAGCGCACGGCGCTGGAGACACAGCTGGCCGATGCCAACAGCCGATATAATGCGATGGTGCAGGACGAGCAGGTGCAGCTGGCCAAGAGCCAGACGCTGGAGCGGTATATCGACAAGGGCAAAACCTGGGTCGACAGCCTGCAGAATCAGGCGGCGACGCAGATGGTGCTGATCAACAAGCTGCAGACGGACACCAAGCAGCGCGTGGTGCTTTATGACGCGCTGACCAAATCGCTCAAGACTGCGCAGCAGCAGGATGTGGCGCACCGGATCAACGAAATCGGTGTGAAAACGGATCAGGAGGCGCAATCGGCGATGGCGGGGATCGGGGCGGCCACCAACAACCGGATGGCCGAGATGATGGAAGCCCACGAGGATCACATGGTTTTCGCCCGTGACGTGCTGGAGCAGAAGGCAAAGGCCGACGAACGCTTTGCCCGCCGCTTTGCCAAGATCATCGAAAAGCACGACAGCAATGCCTACGGCGGGTAAGCGGCGGTTCCGGGTGCGCCCATGACGGATCCGGCTGCAGATCATGTCGGGCTGACCGATACGTTTGCGTCGCGCCGGTACT
The DNA here is from genome assembly GCF_025141935.1 of Sulfitobacter sp. S190. Taxonomy (NCBI): domain Bacteria; kingdom Pseudomonadati; phylum Pseudomonadota; class Alphaproteobacteria; order Rhodobacterales; family Roseobacteraceae; genus Sulfitobacter; species Sulfitobacter sp. S190. The sequence goes on from NZ_CP081120.1 coordinate 274,896, forward strand.
TCGCCAAGTTCGACGCCATCATGCAGCATATGTTGCGTGTGGCGGGGGTGATGGAGGCGGAGGGCCAGCTTGACCGGGCGGAGGTGGAGATTCTCGCGCGCTATGCGCAGGCGCTGATCTTTACCTTTCGGGCGCTGAGCTGGAAGTACCTGTTGGTTGGCCGCGAGACGGGCCGGTTTTTCGGATCGCTGTCTATCGACAATCGCGACAGCGGATTTCCCATCGCGGCCGAGTTGATGACCATGGCCAATGACGCGCAGCAGGCCGATACGCATCTGGCGGGGATGCCGTATGTCGACACTTTGAAGGACCAGATGGTCCAGACGATCCTGTCAAAGCGCGAAATCCCGACCAAGCTGCAATTCAGCCTGTCGCAGCGTCTGTACTACGAGGAATTGCAGCGCGGTGAATTGTTCTGGGTGCGCAATGATGCGCTGGTCGACTGGTTGGGCGAGGCACCGGGCGGCAGGCGGCGGTACCGCGTGCATTGGGCCAGCTATGACAGTCAGGTGAACCTGCCGGTAATATATATGATGGAGCTGGAGGATTCGGGCTATGTGCCCTTGCCCCGCGACAGCCGCAGGTGGCCCGAAGTGCAGGCCCATCTGGGTGCGCAGGCGTTGGGTGGGTTGAAGCTGTTGACGATTGCCCGCGGGTTCGACGAGGATTTTGACGATCTGCACCCCAAGCGGCTGCGGCGTTTTCATCTGGGTCCGATGTACAGCCACGCCTTTACCCGGCAGAACGGGCCGATGCGCGAGGTGCTGGCCAATGCGCGGGCGCCGGCGGGTGAGGATTGGGCGATGGTGTGGACCGAGGAGGAGCTTGTCTCGGACCGCGTGGAGCAGCAGAAGGCGGGGTGGTTTTCGACCGTGGAGCGCGAGATTTTTGCGGTTGATCCGATGACGGAAGCCATGCCCGACATGGGGGCCACCCGCACGCAACGCAGCATCATCCTGCCGCAGCGGCCCTATCAGGTGCTCGAGGAAAAGAACCCGCCGGGGTTGGCGGGCGTGAAGAAGTTTGTGGTGAGCCGCAAGGGGCGGGTGTTGCAATACTGATCCACGGCGCGCCCGGTGCTGCGTCGGGAGATGAGTTTAGGGGCAAGATGAAGGCCCCCGGGGGCGGGCGTGAGCGCCCCGGTAAAGGTGTAAGGGAGTGTGTCGATGAGCCAGATAAGTGACCAGATGGAACTGCGCGAAGAAGATATCGCGCAGCATATCGCGATGGCGCAGTCCCTGATCGAGGGGTTCGACCATGCGCCGCGTATCGGCAAGGCGGATACGGCACCAGTGGCGGAGCGGTCGAGCGGGATCGGGACGCGCCGCCGTTTCCGCTCCACCACGCCGGGTTTGGTGACGCAGCGCCGTACCCCTGCGGGTGTGGTGCAGATCATGGCCCGCGTCGAGGGGGCCGATGACGCCGATGCGTTGATGTCGCCGTTGCAGGCCACGGTGTTGCACGCGGTGCGCCGTGCGATTGCCGTTGCGCTGGCGGTGGCGGAAAATTTCGCCGAGGCCTCCGGTCTGGGGGATCTGAAGCGCGCCAATCTGGAGGGAAGTCTGCCTGCCCCGCGCAAATCGGAATTTTCGGAATTGTTGGCGGCGGAAGCTCTGGTGACTTTGCATGTTTTCGGCAATGCGACCGCTTTTCTGGTGTCGCCGCATCTGACCGAAGCGACCGTGGAGGTGGGCGAGTTCGAGGAGTTGCTAACCGATAACGGGCAGGTCGCGTTGCACGGGGCGTTGTGGGAGCTGGACCGTGATATTGCGGCCCATGCGCCCGATGACACGCGGTTGATGGCGACGGTGAGTGCCTTTGCCGAAAGTCTGATGGAGAAGGTCGCGCTGCGTGCCGCGTCCGCCCCCCGGTTGCAGGCGTTCGAGGCGGCGGTGTGGCATGTGGCGGCGGATGATTTCACGGTGCGGGGGTTCACGCCCGCATCGAAGGCGAAGTCAACCACGCTGACCATGAGTTTCAAGAAACCCAATGAAGTCGTGGGCAACCACATCGCCAAATATCAGGCGATGAAGCTGGCCAAGATGCTGATGGCCTATGATTTTGACCGGCGGCTGAACCCGTTTGCGGAACTGGGCGGTTTCATCTTTACCTTTATGGGCGACGGGGCACCGGGCACAGGCAAGACCACGTTGATCCAGATGATGGCGGGGTTGATCAATGAATATTGTCAGGTAGCGGGCTATGCGTTTCGCTACCAGAACCTTTCGACCGACAACATTGACAGTTATCAGGGCAAGTCGGGGCAGAATGCCAAGGCGTTCATCAACAACATCATCGATCCCGGGGTCATCGGCTTTGGCACGATTGACGACATCGACCAGTTGGCGGGCAAGCGGGGCGACCGGCAATCCAGCGCAGGCCAGCTGGAGATTACCGCGGTGTTGATGGAGAGTTTTGCCGGGGCCAACACGGTGGTGCGCGGGAACTGTACGTTCGGGATGTTTTCGAATTACCCGGAGAATGTCGATGATGCGCTGCGCCAGCGTGCGGGCGCGCGGTTTCTTGTGGACGGGCCGCAGACGCGCGATGACTATATCGATATCCTGAGCCTGTTGATGGGCAAGAACCACGAGATCCCGCTTGGCGATCACACGCTGTTCGCCGCGCAGGAAATCAAGGCTGCCGTTGCCGCGTCGTTCGACAGCCACGCCCGGCCCCATGAAGCGGGACTGCAGGAGGTGTTTGATAGGGTGTCGGGCGAGGTGGGCGCGCTTGATACAATTGCCAAGCTGGGCACCTATCTCAATGCGATCCAGCAGGCCGATCCGCGCTTTACCGGGCGGGCGATCAAGAACATCACCGATGCGGTCAAGGTGCGCGCGATGGACTTCGAATTGCCCGATGCGTGGATGGAAAACCCTGAGCTTTTCCTGTTCAAGCCATATGACACCAAGAAGGCGATGATCGAGGAGATGCGCCAGCCGATCACCGTCGAGATGGTGATCCAGGAGATCAACCGCTATGCGGACAGCGAATTCCGCTATGCCGATAAATCCGACGAGGTTGCGATCGAGAATGCGGTGCGCGACATGGAGCGGATGGAAGCGGCGAAGAAACGGTTTCTCGGGGGTGACGCATGAAGGTGTCGGCGGGCAGGGCAAGTCTGATCGGCGCGGTTCTGGCGGTTGCGGGCTGCGCGCAGGGGGCGATGGAGACGCGTTTTGCGGAAGTCGACGGGTTCCGTGTGCGGGTGGAGCAGATTGCCGAGATGCCCACGACGTACCGCGCGTCGGGCGCCACAGCGCGCGATCGCGCGACCCTTGGCGGGGCGTATTACGCGCGCAATATCATCGCGATCCGGCGGGTTGCGGGCTGTCCTGTGCGCCCCGACCGGATCACCCACGACGCGGATGGTCCCACTTCGGTGGCGGTGGTGACATGCTGAGAGACGGGACGCCGGACGCAAGGGGAGGCGCGGTATGGAGAGGCTGATCCGCAGGGGCTTGATGTTCGGCAACCTGTTCCATGTCGACAGCCCGGTGCTGGTCGAGCGGTACAACCGCGCGCTTGCGCATCTGATCGGCAAACGGACACAGCTGGCGGATTTCCATATCGACATTTCGGGATATTCGCCCGAGATCGGGGATGAGCTCGACGATCATCTGTATCTGAACCATCGGGGCGTGAACCGGCAGTTCATCCTGCTGAGCATGGATCAGCGCACGGCGCCGCTGCTCAATACCAAGTTTTCGACCTCGCGCGATATTCTGCAGCAATTCATGGCCCGCAACGAAGCGGCGCTGTTTGCGTTGATGGGGCGGGATGCGGTGGCGGGAGAGCTGGTCAATTCGGTCTATGATGTCTCCACGCCCGAGCGGTTGTTCGACATTCGCCGCATCACGGTCGAGGCGGATACCACGGCGGGCACGGTCAAGGACGCGCAGCAGCTCAGCGGGATGGTCGATACGTTCCGCAATACGCCGGACGGGTGGTTCGATGACGTGCTGATCGCGCGGATGATCGATCTGGCGGGCAAGACCGGCGACGTGGTGCGCAACCCCGTGCGGCTCGAGCAGATGAGCTTTGACCAGCGCAATTTCTGGACCGCGCATTTCGACGGTCTGTATATTTTTCAGGATGTGCTGCATCCGGCGGTGATTGCACCGTCGGGGAAGGATGGGCTGGGGGATATTCCCATGCAGTTTGTCTTTGACGCAAACCAGCGCAACCGGATCGCGGAGTTCTTGCAGCTGAACGGTCTGGTGGAGAATATCGTGGGTGCCTACGGTGTTCAGGCGGCGGACATCCTGCGACAGAAAATGAATTTCGTGCTGGTTGATGCGATTGCTGCACTGGGCGTGGATTTTTCGCGGATGCAGCCCTCCGATTTGCGGCGCATGGCCCGCCAGCATCACGATGCGCTGCCGCAGGAGTTTCACCAGCTGTCGGCTCTGGTCAACTGGGCGGAGAACGGCAGCAGCTTTCCACGCATCGACAGCAGTGATCCGGTGTATTTCTATGCTCTGCGCGCGGCCGATACGCCTGACGCCGATCTCGTGAACATGTTGCTGGCCGAACTGGCCCCGCTGGACGTGCGACAGCTGTTCATTTTTCACAAGGATCTGTTTTATCGCCGCTATGCGCAGTGGCCTGACGCCAAGAAGGCCTTTGTTGCCGATTTTCTGCACGCTGAGTATCAAGGGAACAAGGCGGGTGTGCGTGCGGCGCTGTTCGGGCATGCCGCGCGGCCAGAAGTCCGGTCATTGCCGCGGGTGGCCAAACGCCCGCCGCCGTTGCCGGACGGGGCGGGGCGCAGAGGGCCTTGGGGCTAGGGGAGGACCGGTATGTTTGCACTTTTTCGGTTGATGGTGATGGGGTTCATCGTCTTGACGGTGATATACGTCTGCCTGTCGCTGTATTCGCGCAGCGTGCGCAAGGGCAAGTTGCGCGCCGAGTGGCACGAGGGGCCGCGGACGCAGAGCCTGGATGAATTTCTCGACGAGGGGTTGGCGGAATATGACAGCTCATTGCGTCGCAAGTTGATCCTGTCGGTCTATGTTATTCCTGTGATCCTTGTGTCGGTCATCATTTATCTTACGAACTTCAGTTAGGAGCCGCGCCCATGTTGGCCATTCTTCGTTGGACCTTTTGGATCACCATCTGGACGCTGGTCGCGGCGTTTTTCCATTATACGCTGCCGCAGGTCGACATCGTGCGGATCACCGATACCTACGAAAAGCGGCAGGATTTCGGGGAAAATTCGATTTTCTGGGCGCAGGCGGATACAGGGTCTGACGCGACAGCCATCAACCGCGACGTGTTTTTCATCCAGTCGCGCCGCGTCAAGGGCGACGTGATGGTGTACCGCAACGAAGATACCGGCTGGGGCTGGCCGCCCTATTTCAAGTTCGACACGTCGAACCTGCAGGCCGAAGCGGCGGACCTGAAATCAACCACCGGCAACCCGCAGTATGTCGCGCTCAAGCACTATGGCTGGCGCAACGAATTCCTGACGATTTTCCCCAACGCGATTTCGGTGCGTCCCGTGGACGGGCCGGACGCGCCCAAGGGGATACCGTGGTTGAACATCATCATTCTGGTGGTGTTTTTCGCGATCGTCTATGGCATCTGGGTGCGGTGGCGGCGCTTCCGCACGGCGCGGATCGACCCCACGCTGGAGGCGATCGAGGATGACATGGCCGAGCGTTCGGGTGCGGTGAAAAACTGGTTCGGCACCTGGCGCAAGAAAACCTGAGCCTGCGTGCCGTCAGCCTGCGGGCTGTACCATCCGGCCCATCCGGCGTCCGCCCAGAATATGCACATGCAGGTGCGGCACGTCCTGAACGCCGTGCGCGCCGGCGTTGCTGATCAGCCGAAATCCGTCGTTGCCGTCGATGCTGACACCTTCCATGCGGCAGACCTCGGCGATGGCGCGGGTGTAGTCGATGATTTCGGCATCGCTGGCCTCGGCGGCAAAGTGGTCATAGCTGACGTAGGCGCCTTTGGGGATTACCAGAACGTGGGTTGGCGCCTGCGGTTCGATATCGCGGAAAGCCAGCGTGTGTTCGGTTTCGAGCACGGTTGAATTGGGGATGTCGCCGCGCAGGATCTTGGCGAAAATATTCTGGTCATCGTAGGCGTAGCCCATGGGCGCTCCTTAGTCGGAAAAGAGATAGTCGGTCTTGGCGATTTCTTGGGCCTTGTCGGTGCTGATGCTGAGAAACTTTGACAGGACGTCCGCGTTTTCGTCGGGATCCGCCAACTCGCGCATGCGCCCGTGGTTTTCGAATTGGGCGTCGCGGATGGCGTCGCTTTCAAAGACCATGTCGTTGCGGATGGTCGGCAAAAGCCGTTGCAGCGTTTCCTGTGTCGTGTGTTCGCCCGCAAGGCCCACGCGCATGGCGTGCCCGATCAGATAGTCATCGGTAAAGTTGCACTCGATTTCGAGAATGCGGGTCACCGACCGGTCGGAGGCGAAATCGTTCAGCAGGTCCAGATTGCTGGGATCCATACAGACGATCAGGCGGTCGGTTTCGAAATAGTCGAACAGCATCCGCATCAGCGCGCGCCGGTGGCGGGTGCGTTTGCCAAGCGTTTTCTGGATGCCGCCCAAGGCGGGCAGGGGCGTGTCCTCTTCGTTGAAGAGATATTCGATGGCGGGCACGTTGGTGGTTTGCCGGATGCGTTCGAGCACCCGTTTGGCCACGTGCCATTTCTTGCACACCACGATCAGCAGTTCGCGTTCGCGCCCCAGCGTGGATTCTGTCTCCCAGAACCGTGTCGAGAACCGCCGCCCGATCCGCCCGCGTCCGGTGAGAAATTTGAACAGGCTGCGCCCTTCGTTGCTGATCTGGAAATTCACGCCTTGCGCGGCGTAGAGCAAGCCGAGCCTGCGCTTGAGGTCATTTGCCTCCGGGCTGATCTTGCGGGCGAAGAGATAGTCCTGACTGAGCAGCAGATCGTAGTGGTCGTTGTAGAAGGTCACCGGCATGCCGTAGTCGGTGAACATCAGGAACGTCAGCGTGCGCGAGCGGATCTGTTCGGCGGGGACCACGTGGCGCACGAGCGTCTGGAAAAAGGTTTCGTCCGGTATCCAGGTGGTGCGGAAAAAGCGCATCACGTCGCGCCGCTGGGCGCAGAAGTCGAGCACCCATTCGATGGTCTGGCGGCGCAGGCACCACCATTGGCTGCCGATCTGGACCTGAATGTCGGCGGGTATTTCGCGCGTCAGCCCCATTTTCTTTTGCAGATTGAACATGCCGTAGAACCGGTTCTTCTGCGTGCGTTCGTTGAACCAGTGCCGGTAGATGAGCCGCTCTTCCTTCCAGCCGGTCTTGATCCAGTCGCTTTCGAAATAGTCGAAGCTTTCGATAAAATCGGCGTCATTGTCATCGAGGAAGCGGTGGGTGTATTCGGCGGATTTGATCGCCATGCAATCACCCGACAGCATGTAGAAATGGGTGGCCCGCGGAAAGGCATCGACGGCCGATTGCACGGCGTAGAGCGTCGCTTCGACCAGGGACCATTCGCCCCAGCCGCATTTGATGCGTTTATGCGCGAAGGTCACATTGCGGTTCTTGTCGAGCGCGGCGCGGATCTGTTTGTAATGGTCGGGGTTTGCAGACGCATCGAAGTGGATCGACATATAGTCGCCCACAGCCGTCAACCGCTCCGCCTGCTTGATGATGGCGTCAGGGTCTTTGTGGCACAGAAGTATGTAGGCGATTTTTGCCATATCGCGAACTGTTCACCCTCAAACGCATTATTGTTGTCATAGATAATGATGAAGACCGATTGAATAAACAGCATTTATTTGCTTTTCTGTAACAAAAGAGGTCAAGACCTGTTCCAAGGGTCGACCGATCAGGAGTTGAGCAGCATGGGTTTTCCAGGAACTTGGATGACTGAAAGCGAAAGCGTGGTGTACCGCGTGGTGCCCAAGTGCGCCTGCTCGACCATTGGTCAGATCATGTACTACTCTGATCACGCTGAGTTTTTCGACGGGGATATCCACGACGCCAAGGGCGGGATGCATAAGTGGGCGCTGGACCAGAGCCAGGACCCGATCACCCGCAATGTGCAGGCCCACAGCTCCTATGCGTTTACCTGCGTGCGCAATCCCTATACGCGCATCCTGTCGAGTTTCTTTGACAAGATCTGCGGCATCCAGCGAAACGGCAAGCGTTACCGTGGCAATTTGGTGCCACTGTTGATCCAGAAGTACGGGATCGAGGTCGGCGGCGAGGATGGCAAGCAGGAGTTTGACCAGATCCAGAGCTTTCGCCGGTTCTTGCTGTTTGCCCGCGACACCATCCGCTGGCGTCGCCCGATGGACCCGGACATCCACTGGTCCGCGATGTCGGGCCATGTCAGCACCTTCATCGTCAACGGCGGCAACTACGACAAGATCATCTGGACGGAGAGTTTCAACGACGGGATGCGCGATGTGCTGGACGCCATTGAGACACCCCATCCTGTGGATCTGGCCGAAATTCCGCGGTTCAACGAATCCGAAGGCCACGGCCCCAAACGGGCCCATCCGGTCGAGGATTACTTTGACGATCTGTCGATGCATCTGGTCTATGAAATCTACAAACGCGATTTCAATCTGTTCAAATACGATTTTGAAAATCCGGCCAACAAGATGCCGATTGGCGAAATTGATCTGGATGAGGTTCACGCCAAGCTGGGCGATTGAGGCCCTCTGGATATAGACAAGCGGATTGCGCTGCGCTCTAACGGCCGGACATAGCCGGAGACAGACAATGGATTACGTATTCCCCGCCCCGCCACAGGCAAGCATCGGTGTCGTCGGGGAGGCCGCCCGCTTTCCGGTGCGGCGCATCTTCTGCGTGGGCCGCAACTACGCCGAACACGCGCGCGAGATGGGCAATGACCCCGACCGCGATCCGCCGTTTTTCTTTACCAAACCCTGTGATGCCGCGCTGGAGACGCCCTGCACGGTGCCGTATCCGCCGCTGACCGACAATCTGCATTTCGAGATCGAGCTGGTCGTGGCCATCGGGCGTGGCGGGACGGATATCGATCCCGACCGGGTCATGGATTATGTGTGGGGGGCATCCGTGGGGGTGGACCTGACGCGGCGCGATCTGCAGGCGGAAGCCAAGAAGATGGGCCGCCCGTGGGATTGGGCCAAGGCCTTCGATGCCTCGGCGCCGATTGCGCCCATCGTGCCGATCGACGCTGTGCCGAGCCTGAGCGAGGGCCGTATCTGGCTCGCGGTGAACGGTGAGGTGCGGCAGGACGCCGACATTGGCGATATGATCTGGTCGGTGCGCGAGCATATTGCCACGCTGAGCCAGTCGGTCCGGTTGAGCCAGGGCGATCTGGTGATGACAGGCACGCCCGCCGGTGTCGGCGCTGTCATGCCCGGTGACGTGATTACCGGCGGGGTCGATGGCATCGCGGAGCTGGAAGTGACCATCGGCCCGCGCTGAGCCGTGCCGATCAGCCGCGGGGGGCAGGCCCCCAGCGGTTGGCGCTGTCTTCCGATTTCTGCACAAAGAAGAACAACAGTACGAAAAACCCGATCAGCGGTACCAGTGCGATCAGCACCCACCAGCCGGTTCGCCCGATGTCATGCAGGCGCCGCACCCCTACCGCGAGCGATGGCAGCAGCATCACCAGAGAACTCAGGCTGCCGATGGGCTGGCTGTCGAACATACCGAGCGATCCATCGAGGATCGCGGCCCCGACGCTGATGATGATGGACCAGACGCACCACCACCAGAACTGCGGGCGCGATGACCGCGTGCGGAAGTCGACGAACCGGGCGAACCCGTCCTTGAGCGCGCCGGTGAACGAGTTTGCATCGGCGCGGGCGGGGTCCTCGGGGATGTCGTCGGGCAGATAGGGCGCGCGTGCGGGCGGCGTGTTGGCGCTGCGCAGCCGGCCCAGCGGCAACCAGTCGTCCATGCCTTCCTGCCAGACCAACGTATTTTCACGGACCACGCCCGCGTCGATCAATTCATCGAACTGCACCTGGCTGACCGGCCCTTTGGAGGTGCCCTCGAAGGCATAGTACCATTCGGTGGGTTCTGTCATGAAATGTCTTTCCTAAAAATGCCGTGCTGAAAGCGCCAGATTAGGGCGCAGGGCCGCCGATGCAAGTCTGATTCAACCGGCGGTTCCCCGTACGGTCTGCGCGGCGCGGGCCTGTGCCTCATTCGCAAGCTCTGGCAGGCCCACGCGGGAGTAGACATCGGCCAGCATCAGGTTCAGCGGCACGCCGTCGGGATCGAACGTGCGGCGCATCTCGAGCACCTGTTGTGCGGCTGAGCAGCGGCCTGCGTGGATCAGCGCATCGAGGTGGATCTGCTCAAACAGATCGCGCTGCGCGTGGCTGCCGCCGCATTCCGCCATGCGCGGCAGCACCGGCCCCAGATGCGCAATGCATGCGTTCCAGTCGCCCAGTGCGTGCGCCCGCAGCCCGCGCGCCGCGGGCAATGCCACATCGGCCCACGCGGCGTGGTCAAAGGCGGTTTGATCGCCGGCGCGCGTTGCGATAGCCTGCAGCAGCCCGTCGGCCTCTTTGCGGCCGGTCCGCCCCAGTGCATAGAGGTATTGCAGGGTCAGGAACGGATTGACCAGATCGTCGCCGCGCCGCGCCACTTGTTCTGCCACGTCCTTCCAGCGGTCGCCCACATCGACGCCCGCAAAGTCCATCCGCGCCAGCAGGGACGCCGCGCCCACCTGATCCTGGCTGTAGTCCTTGGCCAGCCCCCAGACGTGCGTGTCATAGGCCAGCCGCACATCGTCGTGCCGCCCCAGGCTGAGGTAGAAGAGCGCCAGATGCCACCAGTTGTGGCTGCGCATGAAGCTGTTGAGCGGGGCCCAGCTGTCGGCCACGCTTTCGAGAAATGCCGCCCCTTCCGTGATGCGCCCTTCGGTCAGCATCACATGCGCGATGGCGTGATGGGCCCATGCTTCGTCGGGTTGGAGCGCCATGGCACGGCGCGCGGCGGTTTCGGCCTTGTCCAGCAGGTGGCACTGTTCATAGCCGAATGCGATCATGCCGTGCGTATAGGCGATGTCCTGGGCGTGCGGAATTGCCTTGAGCGCCATGCGCAGCATCCCTGCCGCATCGCCGATGTTGAAAAGGTGATACTGGGCGAGTTTCAGGATCGCCATATCGCGCGGCCAGTCATCGGTGATGCGGTCGCAGATTTCGATGACCTGCGGCACATCGCCCGCCACCCAAGCCGCGACCGCGTCGATCACGGCGGCTTCGCGGTCGCTGACGGTGGCGCGTCCGGCCATGGCGCGTTCGATGTAGGGGGCTGCCTTGCGCGGGGCGACGGGCGCTTCGAGGAACATCCACAACATCGCGGCATAGGCGTTGGCGAGCGGGCAGTCGGGCGCGGCATCTGCTGCGCCGATGATACCGGTCGCTTTGGGGTGATAGCTGAGAAAGCCGTGAATAAAAGCGTCGATGGCGTGCAGGGCAGGCGCGTCTGCATGGCTGACCGGCAGGCCGTAAAGATCGGTGGTCATGGGGCGTCTCCCTCGAGAATATCGGCAAAGTGGCGCAGACGTGTGCGGGCTGCATCGGGCGCGTTCCGCCGTTTTGGCCGGTCCGTGGTGAGCCGCGGCACACGGGGTGACCGGCTGGCGCAGTCGCTCGGCAGGTCCGGCAGCGGCGACGGGCCGCGGCCGTCGCGTTCGGAGGCAAGGGGGATTTTGTCGGTACTAGGGCTCGGCATTCATGTCGCTCCAGCAGGCCAGCAGATCGCCCGGTGCGGGCCGCGCCAGATACACCGCCCGTGCGATCGCCCGCGCAAGGCACAGCGATGCGGCATGGCCAATCAGTGCCGGATCTGCGGTGTCGCGGGATGCCGTGCTCAGCGCGAAGACAAGATCGCCATCATGGGGGGTGTGTGCGGGCACGCAAGCGCGTGCGATGCCATCGTGGGCGGCGACGGCCATGCGGTGACACTGCGCCTTGTCGAGCGCCGCGTCCGTCGCGACAATGGCGATGGTGGTATTGCCCTGCGCAGACATGGCGGCGTGTTTACGGCTGGCGTGGAGCGCGCCGAGACCGCTTGCGGGGTCGGGGCCAAGCCCGCCGAATTCCGCGCCGATCTCGAAAGGCGCCGCAAAGAAATGACGGTCGCCGGGGGTGGTCACCGCGCCCAGAGGGTTGGCCGCAACCAGTGCCGCCACCAATGACCCGTCCGGAAGGCGCAGAGACGCGGAGCCCAGACCGCCCTTGAGCATCGCGGTAAGCGCGCCGGTGCCCGCGCCGACACTGCCCTGTGCCACGTCACCGTCGGTCGCGGCATCGAAGGCCTGTCGGCCAAGCGCGCGGTAGGGGTTGTCGTGCCACGTCTTGTCGCCACCGTTGAGCAGATCGAAGAGGATGGCGCCGGGCACCAGCGGCACACGGGCGGGCCCCACAGCAAATCCGCGCCCGGCGGCGCGCAACCCGTCGACCACACCGGAACAGGCATCCAGCCCGAAGGCCGATCCACCCGACAGCACCAGCGCATCGACTGCACCGACCGATTTATCTGGGGCGAGCAGATCGGTTTCGCGGGTTCCCGGTGCGCCGCCCATCACGTGGCACGATGCCACAAACGGATGGTCGGCGGTCACGACCGTCGCGCCGGATTTCAGGGTCTGATCCTGTGCGCTGCCGACTTTCAGGCCGGCAATGTCGGTCAGGCAGTTGCGGGGGCCGGGTGTCATACGGACAGACCTTTCAATTCAGGCAGACGCGGGGCCGCATCGATCAGGGTGCGGGTGTAGGGATGGGCCGGTTCGGTGAATACGCTTTCGGTGTCGCCCTGTTCCACGATCCGGCCCTTCTGCATCACCAATACCCTGTCGGTGATCGTACGCACAACGCTCAGGTCATGGGAGATGAACAGGTAGCTGAGGTCATAGGCGGCGCATAGATCGGCCAGCAGATCGAGAATGCGCGCCCGGACAGAGACATCCAGCGCGCTGACCGCTTCGTCGAAGATGATGATACGGGGCCGGATGATGAGGGCCCGCGCGATGGCGATCCTTTGCCGTTGTCCGCCGGAGAATTCGTGGATGTAGCGGCCTGCGTCCTGCGGGGACAGCCCCACGTCGCGCAGAGCGCGGTCGATGGCACGGGCGCGCGCCGCGCCCTGGGGCGGTGTGTCCATCAGGTGAAACGGTTCGGTGATCAGACGGGCGACACGGTGGCGCGGATTGAAGCTGCCGAAGGGGTCCTGAAACACCACCTGCATCTGGCTTCGCTGCGCCCGATTGCCTGTCTGGAGGGGCGTACCGTCGAGCGTTATCGTGCCTTCCTGAAGTGGCTCCAGCCCCAGAAGCGCCCGTGTCAGGGTCGATTTCCCGCAACCGCTTTCGCCGACAAGGCCCAGCCTTTCGCCCTGTGCCAAGGTAAAGCTGACGTTGTCGACGGCCCGAAAGCGCCCCGGTGCGCCGAAAAGCGTGCTGCGCGGTGTGCGGTAGTCGCGGCACGCTCCGCGCACGTCGAGCACGGGCTTGGTGCCAATGCGGGGGGGCAGTTCGACGGCGTGGCCCGATGCCGCAAAAAGTTGCCGGGTATAGGGGTGGGCCATTTCGCGCAGCACATCCGTGGTCTTGCCCTGCTCGACGATGGTACCCGCGCGCATGACGATGATCCGGTCGGCCATGCCCGCGACCACTGCGAGATCGTGGGTAATCATCAGCAGGCCCATGCCGTCTTCGCGGGCAAGGCGCGTCAGCAGGTCGAGGATTTGCGCCTGTGTCGTGACGTCGAGCGCGGTGGTGGGTTCATCCGCAATCAAGAGCGCCGGGCGCCGCGCGATGGCCATTGCGATCACCACCCGCTGGCGCTGGCCGCCCGACAATTCGTGCGGATACCGGTCGCGGGGGAATTGATCGGCGGGCAGGCCCACGCGGTCGAGCGTGTCGCTGGCCCGCTCCAGTGCCGCGCTGCGCGAAATGCGCTCGTGCACGCGGAGGGTTTCGGCCACCTGATCGCCGATGGTGCGCACCGGGTTGAGCGCGGTCATCGGCTCCTGAAATACCATGCCGACCGTATTGCCGCGCAGGTCGCACAGGGCGCTTTCGGGAAGCTCCGTCAAAATATGTTTGTCCAGAACGATGCGCCCGTCGACAAAGGCGCCTTTCGGCAACAGCTGCATCACGGCAAGGGCGGTCATGGATTTGCCGGACCCGCTTTCGCCGGTGATTGCCACGATTTCACCCGGGGCCATGTCAAAGCTGAGGTTGTGCAGGATGCCGAAGCTCTGGATCGACAGGCTGAGGTTCTCGACAGACAGCAGCGTCATGTGCGCACCACCCGCAACCGGGGATCCAACGCATCGCGCAGCCCGTCGCCAAGCAGGTTGAGCCCCAGAACCATCGCAATGATCGCGAAGCCGGGCATCAGCGCCAGATGTGGTGCCACGCTGACCAGTGTCTGGGCGTCCGCCAGCATGCGCCCCCAGCTGGGCAGAGGAGGTTGGGCACCCAGACCGACATAGCTCAGCCCTGCTTCGGCGAGGATACCGAGGCTGAACTGGATGGTGCCCTGAACGATCAGCAGGTTGGTGACATTGGGCAGGATATGTTCGAGCGATATGCGCGTGGATGATTTTCCCGCGACGCGGGCGGCCATGATGAATTCCCTTTCCCACAGGCTCAGCGCGGCCCCGCGGGTAATGCGGGCGAAGACGGGAATGTTGAAGATGCCGATGGCGATGATCGCGTTGACCGCGCCTGCCCCGAACACGGCGGTGATCAGGATTGCGATAACGAGGCTGGGAAACGCGAATATCAGGTCGTTGCCACGCATGATGACCTCGTCCAGCACGCTGCCCCGCCCGGCTGCGGCCCACAGTCCCAGCGGCACGCCGAGCCCCATGCCGATGCCCACCGCGACAAGCGCCACGGCGATCGAGGTCCGCGCCCCCACCATCAGCATGCTCAGGATATCGCGCCCGAAATGATCGGTGCCCAACAGGTGGTCGCCACCGGGGGGCTGCAGCTTGTTGGGGATATCGAGTGCGGTATGATCAAACGGTGTCCAGACGAAGGACACGAGCGCGGCCAGCACAAAGACAAAGGTGAGCGCCCCACCGATGAAGAGCGTGCGGCTCATGCCCGCGCCCTCAGGCGGGGGTCGACCGCCGCATAGGCCAGATCGACCATAAAGTTTACGAAAATCACGGCGAACACCAGCAGCATCACCACCGATTCTACCACGATCAGATCGCGCGCCGAAATCGACTGGAAAATCAGGCGACCCAGACCGGGGAGGTAGAAAACCTGCTCTATGATGATCCCGCCTGCCAGCAGAAACGAAAACTGCAGGCCGATGATGGTCAGGACAGGGATCAGGGCATTGCGCAAACCGTGCCGCCACAGGGTCTGGCGGGCGGACAATCCCTTTGCCCGCGCGGTGCGCATGAAATCCTCGCCCAGCACATCGAGGAGCGCCGACCGCATCACCCGTGTCAGGATGGCCGCCTGCGGCAAGGCGAGCGCGATGGCGGGCAGGGTCAGCGAATAAAGCCCCGCCGCGATGCCGTCGTCCCACCCCGCAAAGCCGCCTGCCGCGAACCACCGCAGCTTGATCGCAAAGAGCAACACAAGGATCATGGCAAACCAGAAGTTCGGAACGGCGACACCCAGTTGCGTGGCCCCCATCACGGCCATGTCGCCGGGCCGCCCGCGTCGGGCCGCCGCGTAAACGCCGGCCGGAAATGCAATCGCCGTCGACAGTGCCAAGGCAAAAAGCGCCAGCGGCAAGGACACCCACAATCGCTGTGCGATCATCTGCGAAACGGGGGTGCGGTAGGTGTAGGATGTGCCGAAATCACCGACCAGCATGCCACTCACCCATGAAAGATACCGCGCCAGCTTGCCCTGATCGAGGCCCAGTTCGGCGCGCAAGGCCGCCAGCGTTTCAGGTTGCGCATTCAGCCCCAGCATGAAGGACGCCGGATCACCCGGGGCAACTTCGATCACCACAAAGATCACCACAGAGGCGATGGCCAGGCTGATCCCCAAAGACAGCAGTCGTTTCAGCGTATACCGCAGCATAGGCAGGACGTTAGGCCGCGCGGCAGGAGGCGTCCAGCGAAAGCACAAACAGGGGCTGCTGGCGGTCGCGAAAAAAGTTGGGAACCAATCGGGGGATGGTGACGTTCCATTTACAACGACCACGCCGGGATCCAACCCCCTCGACCCGGCGCTGTTCATTTCTTACGTAACGAGTGAAGCGGGTGCTTTCCCTGGCACCCGCTTTTTCTTTGCCCGACGCTTGGCGGGGCGCGGGGCAACCCTATCTCTGCGCCATGGCCACGCCGCTCTTCATCGGACACGAGATTTTTCGCGGCTCCAGTTACGGCCGCTGGCATCCGCTGCGCGTGCCCAGAGTCTCGACGGTCATGGATCTGTCGCGGGCGCTGGGATGGTTGCCGCGCTCGCAGTTCATCACGTCGCCAAGGGCCAAGCCAAAGGCGCTTCAGGTCTGGCACGATCCGGCCTATATCGCGGCGCTGCAGCGTGTCGAGGCGACCCAGCATGCCACCCCCGATGATCTGGCGCGGCACGATATCGGAAGCGTCACCAATCCGGTATTCGGCGAGATTTTCCGTCGCCCCGCAACCGCGGCAGGCGGCTCCATCCTCGCAGGCGAGCTGCTGGCAAACGGCGGAACCATCTACAACCCTGCGGGCGGTACGCACCACGGGCTGCCTGACCGGGCCAACGGGTTTTGCTATCTCAACGACCCGGTGTTGGCGATGCTGTCGTTGCGCCATCACGGCGTGCGGCGGATTGCCTATATCGATATCGACGCGCACCATTGCGACGGGGTGGCACAGGGCTTTGCCGGCGATGACGCATGCCTGATGATTTCACTGCACGAGGAACGACTGTGGCCGCGCACCGGTCAGATTGACGATGACGCGGGCGGCAATGCGATCAATTTGCCAGTGCCACGTGGCTTCAACGACAGCGAGATGGCCTATGTCGTGGACCGCCTCATCTTGCCGTTCGTTGACAGCTATCGCCCTGATGCGGTGGTGTTCCTGTGCGGTGCCGATGGGGTCGAGGAAGACCCGCTCGCCCATCTGGGTCTCAGCAACAATGCACATTGGGCACTGTTGCGGGCGCTGATGGCGCTGGGGGTGCCGCGCCTCCTCGTGCTGGGCGGCGGCGGGTACAACCCTTGGACGGTCGGGCGGTTGTGGACCGGCGTCTGGGGGATCCTCAACAACCATCCCATCCCGGAAAGGCTCCCCGAACAGGCCGAAACCGTTCTGCGGGGTCTGCGGTTCGACAACAACAGACGCGGACGCAACCCGCCACAGCGTTGGTTCACGACCCTACAGGACGCTCCCCGACCCGGCGCTATCCGCGCCGAAATACGATCACGGGTGACATATCTGCGCCGGCGCCTTTCTCATTTGGCATGAAATACTCCGGGGGAATCGTGCCGTCAGGCAGGATGGGGGCTGGCCCCCAACCCGCGCGCCGCTCTCACTGCGCCCAGCGTACGGCCGTAAGGTCATTGGCTTGGGTCGGCTGGTTTTCCCAAAGCCCTTCGAGATCGGCGTTCGCCACGGACAAGGCCGCGAGCTGGAACAGATACCCGTTCACGTGATCGGCCGCGATCATGCGCTGGGCATCTTTGAGCAGTGCAGAACGGGCATCGGGATCGGTGGTGCTGTTCAGATCGGCCATCAGCGACTGGAACGCGGCATTGTCATATTGGAAATAATACTCCGGGTTCGCATAGATGCCGATGTCCATCGGTTCGGTATGGCTGACGATGCTGAGGCCGAAATTCTTGCCGCGGAACACGGTCTCCAGCCACTGGGCCCATTCCACATTGGTGATTTTGGCGTCTATCCCGACCTGCGCCAGTTGTGCCGCGACGATTTCACCGCCGCGCCGGGCATAGGAGGGGGGGGGCAGGTGCAGTGTCGTTTCGAACCCGTCGGCAAAGCCCGCTTCGGCCAAAAGGGCCCGTGCCCGGTCAGGGTCATAGGCGCTGTCGGCTGTCAGATCGACATAGGCCGGATTATGGGGCGCGAAATGGGTGCCGATGGGCGTGCCGTAGCCGAACATGGCACCGTCGATTATCGCCTGTCGGTCGATGGCATGGGCCACCGCGGCGCGGACCTGTGGATTGTCAAACGGGGGCTGCTGGTTGTTGATCGACAGGATGGTCTCGCCCTCGGTCGATCCGACAAGCACCTGAAAGCGCGGGTCGGCTTCGAACTGCGGCAGGTTCTCGGGCGCGGGAAAACCGGAAAAAGCGTCGATATCCTCCGCCATCATCGCAGCGAAGGCGGCGGTGGGGTCCGAGATGAATTTGAAGGTCGCGGCAGACAGCACCGCCGGCGTGCCCCAATAGGTGTCGTTGCGCACCAGTTCGACCTTGTCGCCCTGTGTCCAGCTGTCGAACTTGAACGCCCCCGTGCCGATGGGGGTCTGTTTGATGGTGTCGATGCTTTCAGGGGCCACGATGACCGCATCGCCCCATGCCAGGTTGAACAGCATGTTGCCGTTGGCTTCGCTCAGCGTAATTTCGACCGTCATCGGGTCCACAACGGTGACTTTCGAGATCGCGGCATAGAGTGCCTTTTGCGCATTGGCGCTGTCTTCGGCCCCGATCCGGTCGAGGGTGAATTTGACATCCTCGGCGTCCATCGTGCTGCCGTCGTGGAACGTCACGCCGTCCTGAAGCGTGAAGGTATAGGTCAGCCCGTCGTCCGAAATTTCCCAGGATTTGGCGAGCCCCGGAACCACCGCGCCATTCCGGTCAAAGCGTGTCAGCCCCTCGAAAACATTGGCATACAGGACGCTGTCGATCGCACCTGCGGCAGCGCTGGTCGGGTCCAAATGCGGTGGTTCAAGCTGGATGGCGATGGTGATGTCGTCCTTGGACCAAGCGGCCCCGGCAGTCAGCGCCACAGTGGTGGTGGTGAGGATCAGATTGCGGATCATGGCGGGTTTTTCCGTTGTTGTTTCTGGCGATCTGCCTTGCAGCTTTCCCTACTACGTTGCGTTTAGCAAGGATTCGGGCAGTGGCAGACGGGGGGGTGGCCTGCTATAGCGGGGCAAATATTTACCAAGCGAAAGGTCGCGATCATGAGCGCCACCGCCCCCAAGAAAGCCCCTCTGCCGGACGATATCCGGGCCCGAAAAGGTGGCGTTCCCCTGGTCAGTCTGACTGCCTACACCACGCCCATGGCGCAGATGATGGACCCGCATTGCGACTTTGTGCTGGTGGGTGACAGCGTAGGAATGGTGCTGCACGGTCTGCCATCGACGCTGGGTGTGACGATGGAAATGATGATCCTGCACGGCCAGGCCGTCGCGCGGGGGCTGAGCGGTGCGATGATGGTCATCGACATGCCCTTCGGCAGTTATGAGCGCAGCCGCGAGCAGGCTTTTGACAATGCCGCCCGCCTGATGGCCGAAACCGGCGCGGGTGCCGTCAAGCTCGAGGGGGGCGTGGCCATGGCCGAAACAATAGCGTTTCTGGTGGCCCGCGGCATTCCCGTTATGGCGCATGTGGGTCTGACACCTCAGTCGATCAACACGCTGGGCGGCTACAAGGTCCAAGGGCGCGGTGCTGCCGGGGATGCGATGATGGCCGATGCAAAGGCCGTTGCTGCGGCCGGGGCTTTTGCGGTGGTGCTGGAAAAAGTGCCGCAAACGCTGGCCGATGCCGTGACTGCCGCCGTCGATATTCCCACGATCGGGATCGGCGCGTCGGCGGGATGCGACGGCCAGATCCTTGTCGTGGACGATATGCTGGGTCTGTTCACGGCGTTCAAAGCAAAATTCGTCAAGCGCTACGCAGAGCTGGGCGCGACAGGTGCCGATGCGATTGCGGCCTATGCCGAGGATGTGCGCGCACGGCGCTTTCCCGGCCCCGAGCATGTCTTTGCCGATACGGCACCGGAACCGCGCAAATGAGCGCGCCGATCGTTCGGACGCGCGCGGAGCTGCGGGCAATGACCGCCGGTTGGCGACGCGCCGGAGAGACGATCGGGGTGGTTCCCACGATGGGCGCGTTGCACGATGGCCATCTGAGCCTTGTGGCGCGGGCGAAATCCACGGCGGACCGTGTTATCGTCACCATTTTCGTCAACCCCAAGCAGTTCAACAATCCCGAAGACCTGAAGAACTATCCCCGCACCGAGCATGAGGATGCGCGCAAACTCGAGCGTTTCGGGGTCGATGCCATCTACGTGCCGGACGGCGCACAGATGTACCCGGAGGGCTTTGCCACCAACGTCAGCGTGACCCGCATGACCGATATTCTGTGCGGTGCGCATCGGGCCGGGCATTTTGACGGTGTTGCGACCGTCGTCGCCAAGTTGTTTCTGCAGACCTCTGCCGATTTTGCATTCTTCGGCGAAAAGGATTTTCAGCAGTTGCAGGTCGTGCGGCGGATGGCCCGTGATCTGGACATTCCGGTGGAGGTGATCGGCTGCCCGACCATCCGCGAGATTGACGGTCTGGCCATGTCATCGCGCAATCTTTTGCTGTCGGACCGCGCACGCGCGCGTGCCGCAACGTTGTACGAGGTAATGGAGGATATGGGCGACGCGCTGAGCGCCGGGGCCTTGGTGGCAGATCTGCTTTCTGATGCCCGCAGGCGGCTGGACGCGGCGGGGTTTGGCGAGATCGACTATCTCGAGCTGCGCCGCAATGACACGCTCGACCTGCTGGAGCGTGCCGAGGTGC
The DNA here is from genome assembly GCF_025141935.1 of Sulfitobacter sp. S190. Lineage (NCBI taxonomy): Bacteria > Pseudomonadati > Pseudomonadota > Alphaproteobacteria > Rhodobacterales > Roseobacteraceae > Sulfitobacter > Sulfitobacter sp. S190. The sequence continues at coordinate 295,575 of NZ_CP081120.1, forward strand.
CCGCCCGCCTGTTCGCCGCCGTGTGGATGGCGGGTGTGCGGTTGATCGACAACATCGACGTGACGCCCGCCTGAGCATTGCGCTGTCGCGGGCCTGACGTTACACCGCGCGTTTTGCGAGGGAGCGGAGCATGGCGGTACTGGGTGTAGATTTCGGAACGTCCAATTCTGCGGCCGCTGTGATGCGCGACGGCATCCCCTTCATCATCCCGCTGGAGCCCGCGGCGCAGACCTTGCCAACGGCGGTGTTTTTCGACTTTGACGCGCGGCGGATGAGTGTCGGATCGCCCGCAGGGGCGGCGCTTTTGGCAGGGGACGAGGGCCGCTACATGCGCGCGCTCAAGAGCCTTCTGGGCACTGCATTGATGCGCGAGACGCGGAACCTGCTGGGCGAACGGATCGATTTCATCGAGATCACCGCGCGGTTCCTGCGCGAGATCAAGCGCCGTGCCGAAGCGGCCACAGGCGAGCCCTACGACAAGGTTCTGTCGGGCCGACCGGTGCGGTTTCATTCGGCGGATTCCACGCGCAATGCGCAGGCCGAGATTGACCTGCGCGATTGCTATCTGGCGGCAGGCTTTGACGATGTCCGGTTCATGCCCGAGCCCGAAGCGGCGGCGCTGGCCAACCGGGGTGTGCTGGCCCCGGGCGATCTGGGGCTGGTGGTGGACATCGGGGGTGGTACGTCGGATTTTACCCTGTTCCGGAACGGTGACGCGGGGATCGATATTCTGGCCAGCAACGGGGTGCGCATCGGCGGGACCGACTTTGACCGCACGCTGAGCATTAATCATGTGATGACCCATTTGGGGCGCGGCAGTCAGATCAAACACGCCTTTGGCAGCGACACGCACACGGCTCCGGCGACGATCTTCAACGATCTGGCAACCTGGCAGAAAATTCCCTTTCTCTATGCCCCCGAGGCGCGGCGGCTGGCCAAGGATCTGGCGCAATACGCGGCCGAACCTGTCAAGCTGGGGCGGCTGGTGTCGGTGCTGGCCGACGAGTTGGGCCACGATATCGCGTTTGCGGTGGAAGCGGGCAAGATTGCCGCCAATGGCGCCGGTGCCGGTGTGATCGACCTTGCGGAAGTGGAACGCGGGCTGGCCGCCCCGGTGACGGACGCCGATCTGGACCGGAGCCTGAGACCGCTGGCGGAGGAGGTGTCGCAGGCGGCTGTCGATACCGTGGCCGCGGCGGGCCTGCCGGTGGACGCGGTGACACATCTGATTTTCGTGGGCGGGTCGAGCCTGATGCAGGTGATCGAGCGCGCGCTCAGGGCGCGGTTCGCGACGGCCCGTTTGCACCGCGGCGCGGCGCTGACCGCCATCATCGATGGTCTGGCGCTGAATGCGGAAGCGGCGTTCGCCTAACGGCCCAGCAATAGTGTCTCGAGCGTGGCGCCCATGACGCAGGCGCTGTCGAGCATATCATCCACGCCGATCCATTCATCCGGTTTGTGTGCCAGCTCCAGAACGCCCGGACCATAGGCGATACAGTTCTTCAGTTTGCCGATGCGGTCGATGTGTTTCTGGTCATAGGTACCGGGCGAGGCCACGTATTGCGGTGCCGTGCCGATCACGTCTTCGATCGCGGCAGCGACGGTGGTGACAATCGGGGCCTGCCTGTCGGTCATGGAGGGCAGCACGGCGTTGAGCTCTGTCAGTTCATAGTCGAAATCGGGCCGTGTGTCGCGCAGACCTTCGAGCAGGTTGGTCACTTCGTCGCGGACCTGTTCGATCGGTTCTTCGGCCAGAAACCGGCGGTCGATCACGATGCGGCAGCTGTCGGGGACACAGTGCGCGGGCAGGCCGGTGAAATCGTCGTCCTGTTCTTTCTGGCCGCCGTGGATCGAATTGATGTTCATGGTGGATTGCCGCGCCCCTTCGGGTACGACGGGCATGTCGGTTGTGCGCTGCGCCATGGCAGGGAAAAGCTTGTCCTCGAATTCGGACAGGACGGCCCCCATATGGCGCACGGCGCAGTCGCCCAGAAAAGGCATCGAGCCGTGGGCGATTTCGCCTTTGGTTTCGATTTCGGCCCACCAGCCGCCGCGATGGCCAAGGCAGATGCGGTCCTTGTTCAGCGGTTCGGGAATGATCACGTGTTGCACGCGGGCGGGGTCGAAATATCCGCGCTCCGCGAGATAGGCGACGCCGCCGTAGCCGCCGCTTTCTTCGTCCGCGGTGCCCGAGATTTCGATGCTGCCGGAGAAGTCGGGGTGGGTTTCGATGAACGCTTCGGCGGCGATGATCGATGCTGCCAATCCGCCTTTCATGTCGCAGGCGCCACGCCCGTAGATGCGCCCGTCGTGCAGCGTGGCGGCAAAGGGGTCAAAGCTCCAGCCCGCGCCGACTTCGACGACGTCGGTATGGCTGTTGAAATGCACACAGTCGCCCGGATGTGCACCGGTGCGCCGCGCGATGATGTTCCAGCGGGGGTATGTGTCGCTGTCGCCCGGCGTGCCGTGAGCGCGGATCAGTTCGGTGTCGAATCCATGCGCCGAAAGGCGGGTATCGAGGTATTCGCAGATGGCGCGATAATCCTGACCCGGCGGATTGAGCGTCGGGATGCGGATCAGATCTTGCGTCAGGGCGATCAGCGCGTCTCGCCGGGTGCGGATGGTGCGCGAAAGGGCGGTATCCATGAGCGGTGTCCTCTAGCCAATGGGCCGTGCGTTCGTATCATTGCGCATCCCTGACCCGGCGCAAGTGTGAAATCCGCTGCACATACGCTGGCCGCTGGGTTTTGTGCGAAAGCGGGCTATGTCGCACGGGAAGTCAGAAAAGAGCATTGCCATGTCACCGTTGATCACACCGCACCACTACAAGAAAACCGCCGAGCAGGAGGAAGAGGACAAGACAGTCTCCGATGCAACGGCGCTTTCGCCCAAGCTGATTTACGAAGTCATTCGCCGCGAAGGCGAGGAGGAGTTGAGCCGCTCCAAACGGTCGTTGTTCTGGTCGGGTATCGCGGCCGGTATCCTGATCAGCCTGTCGGTGCTGGGCGAGGCGATTTTCCGAACCTACCTGCCGGAAACGCCATCGCGGTATCTGATCGAGAACCTTGGCTATTCATTGGGCTTTCTCGCCGTGATCATGGGGCGGATGCAGCTCTTTACCGAAAACACCATCACCACGGTCCTGCCCATCATGCAGGAACGAACGCTCAATGCCGTTGGTTGCATGCTGCGGCTGTGGGGGATCGTACTGTTCGCCAATGTTGTCGGCGCGTTCGCGATCGCGGCGCTTTATGTCTTTACGCCCGCGCTGCCGCCCGAACTGATGCCCGCGATCTTTGAATTGTCCGAGCACGCCACTGGCATGCCGCCGCTCGAAGGGTTCAGCCGTGCGATCCCCGCGGGCATCATCGTGGCGCTAATCGTGTGGATGCTGCCGCAGGCAGCGGAGGCGGCGTTTTTCCTGATCCTGACGTTCACGTGGCTGATTGCCGCGGGTGATTTCACCCACATCGTTGCAGGGTCCGTCGAGATGGCGATCCTGATCCTGAGCGGGCAATTGGGGGCATATGACGCGCTATTCGGCTTCTTCATTCCCGTACTGACAGGCAACATCATTGGCGGTACGCTTATCTTCACGCTGGTGGCTTGGGGACAGGTACGCGATGACATCGAAGAATCGAAATAGCGCAATGTTGACGGCGCGATGACCGAAACGGCGCCGTCTGCACCCGAACCAAAGCACGAGAGCACGTTCGCGTTGATCTGGATCTCGCTCAAGGGCGGGGTGACGCAAATTTCTGATTCGAATCTCGCGCTGATTTCGGCGGGCGTGGCGTTCTTTGCGATGCTGTCGCTGTTTCCGGCGCTTGCGGCCCTGATCGCCGTGATGAGCCTGATCTCGAACCCGGCCGTGGTGGTGGCGCAGCTTGAGGATATGCGCGGGTTGCTACCGCGCGAAGTCTACGAAATTTTCAACACGCAGATTGTGTCATTGGTTACAACCAGTCCGGACAAACTGGGTGTCGCCGGACTAGTTTCACTGCTGGCGGCGGTATGGTCCGCGCGGGCCGGTGTTGCGGCGATGATGACCGGTTTGAACGCTGTCTATAAGGAGCCCAACCGCGCGACCGCGTCGCATTACGTGCGGGCCATTTTGCTGACTGTGGCGCTTGTGGGTGTTGGCATTGTGTCATTGTTGACGCTGGTGGTGGCGCCGGTGGTTCTGGCGTTCTTTCCGCTCGGCTGGGTCGGTACGATACTGGTCGAACTGCTGCGCTGGGGGATCGCGATTTCGGTGCTTCTGGCGGGGGTTACCGTGCTGTACCGATTTGGCCCCAATCGCGGAAAACTGCATCGCCGCGTGCTGCGCCCCGGCGTTGTTTTTTCGGTGATCAGCTGGGCGCTTCTGTCGATCCTGTTTTCGTTCTATGCCGCGAATTTCGGCAATTATAACCAGGTATATGGCTCAATCGGCGCGGTGATCGCGATGTTGGTCTGGCTGTGGATCAGCAGTTTCTTGATTTTGCTGGGGGCGGTCGTTAACGCGCAGATTGAGCGGCATTTCTATGCCTTGCCGCAGGAAAAGAATCCGTTTGACCAGATGTCGTCGGACGAGGCCAAAAAGTTCCCCGATCCCGAAGACGTGGCGCGCGACGCGCAATAACCGCTACATCAACGGGCGGCGGCGGGCGGTTTTGAGTTCGGTCACCGCAATATCGGCCAGCGCCTCAAGATCATTGATCTGAAGAATGCGGTCTGACCAGCTGGCGAGTTGGCGGTCTTTCAGTTTGCTGAGGGTTTTGTTGGTATGCACCAGCGACAGGCCAAGAGCGTCTGCCACATCGCGCTGCGTATAGGGCAGTTCCATCGTGTTGTTGTGCACCATGTTCAGGCTTTCGCCACGCTGGAAGATTTTCACCATCGCCCAGGAGACGGCCTGCATCGCGGTGCGCTGGCCTACTGTCGCGAGGGTTTCTCCGAGGAAGTGTTCCTCCATCGCCGCGAGCCACGTGATGTCGAATGCGCGTTCGGGGTGATTTTTGAAAAAGCTCCAGAATTCCGAGCGGTTGAAAACGCACAGACGCATCTGGGTTCGCGCCTCGACCGAGTGGCCCATTTCACCCAAAAGCCCGGCTTGCAGCCCAATGAAATCGCCGGGAAACACGAAGTTGATGACCTGTTTGCGGCCATCCTTGAGGTGTCTTTCGCGGATGCCCATGCCAGACAAAGCGGTAAAAAGCTGCGGCGCATTCGACCCCTGCATGAGGATCGGCGTGCCCGGATCAACGGCCAATTCGCCCACCTTGAACCGCTGCATATATTCAACCTCATCGGCTGATAGGCGGAGAAACGCCTCTTTGCGGTTCAGGGGGCAATATTTACACTGTGTCGTCATCAAAAAGGCCCTATCGGTATGTCACAGTTTATAGCAGAGCGAGGCTGTGCTTCGTAAAGACTGCCCCATGAAACAGGATAACAGCTCCCCGTCTTTTCTCGTCTTTGAGCAAGATCATTTTGTTCTCTCCGATATCAGCGAACTGCTGAGCGATAACTTCGCGGATACGCGGGTTGTCATGCTCAACGATCTTGAAAGTCTGAGTGCGGTACTGGCTACCACGCTTGGCGAAAAAGCCGTCATCATTTCGGCATTGCCCGAGGAAATCGTTGCCGCTTCCGGAAAGCTCGAGAAGAGCAAGGGAGACGTCGTTGCCATCATGATCACCGATGCGTCGGACCTCGCGTTGGACGTGAATTTCCCCTGCACGGTTGTCGTGCGCCCGTTCAGCACCGCAATGCTGTTGGATGCAATCAAGACCGTGATTGGGAACCTGCCGTCATTCCAGTCATGAACGCGGTGAGCAATCCCTGCACCCCGCCGGGAGAATGCGTCGCGCGCATGTCTTGTTTGATGCGTTTCTTGCGCCGCCGTCTCATTGACATGATGGCCAGCGCGATAAGCCCCGCCCCGGTGTAGAGCGCGCCCATGACGACGGCTGCGATCAGCGGATCAGCCAACCGGACCAGCAGCATCCAGCCCGCGACAGTCCAGAAGGCCACACCTACGGCAAGCGCGATCCCCGCGCCCAGCCCGATGGCTGCGGCACTGGCCGCGTCTGATACGCCGTGTTCGATGCGGGTGACGAAATGATCCAGCATATCAGCGGCGGTTTGTTATGACCAAACCGACCAGAAACCCAAAGCCCGCGGCCAGGCTCAGCGCCGTTGCCGGTTGGGTGCGGATGAATTCCTCTGTCTGGTCCTGCATTTCGGCCGCGCGGGCAAAGCCTGCATCCTTGATCTCAGCCGCTTTTGCCTTCGCAGCGGCGGCGGCTTCGTCCTTTTTGGCGGCGCCAAAGCTCGAGATCGTGTCGGTCAACGACGCGATGTCATCTTTAAGCACCTGGATTTGCAACGAGAGGTCCTCGACGTTCACGTCTTTGTTCTTTGTCCCGTTGACGGATGAATTTGCCATTGCCATGTCTCCTTTTAGAGCGACTATTGCTGTGCCAACGCCTTGGCCCGAGTTTTGTTCCGTCCTTGCCACGAATATAAGCGATGACATACGAAAAAGCCCCGCCCGGGGTAGGGGCGAGGCCTGTGTCTGTCATGTCTAAGCTGTTACGCGTGCAGGGTTTCCGTGGACGAAAAGAACATCGCCTGCGACACGGCGGAGACGACCTGATCCACCGTGTAGGGTTTGGAAATCAGGAACGCCGGTTCCGGTTTGTCACCGGTCAGCAAACGCTCGGGGAACGCGGTGATGAAGATGACCGGCCGCAGGCCCAGCTCCGTCAGAAGGTCATTGACCGCATCGATGCCCGACGAATTGTCAGCCAATTGGATGTCGGCAAGGATCAGATCCGGTTGGTCGGCTTTGCCGAGTTCGACGGCTTCATCGCGGGTGCGGGCGATGCCTGTCACGCGGTGACCCATCTCGGCCACGATGGATTCGATGTCCATCGCGATGATCGCTTCGTCTTCGATGATCATCACGGAGCCCATGACGCTGTCCGCCATTTCCTGCCGCGCGATGTTAACGAGCTCTTCGGCCTCGTTCGCCTCGACATCGATGATCGTGCCGATATCGCCGTAGGAAAAGCCCTCGATCGTGTGCAGCAGCAACGCTTCGCGGCTGTTGTTAGTCAACTTGGCGAGGTGTTTCTGCGCTTTGGCGCGCGCGCCTTCTTCACCATCTTCGATCGGCGCACCGGCGCTAGCCCAAATTCCGTAAAGGACACGGAACAAACCGGTCTTTGTATCCGTTCCATCCAGAACACTGCGGTCGGTCAGGATCGCTTCGAGTGCCGCGGCCGCGAATGCGTCGCCGCTTGCCTGGCTTCCGGTGAGCGCGCGTGCGTAGCGGCGCAGATACGGGATGTGATTGCCGATATCTTCGCTGGAGCCAGGTTTCGTTGTGTCGTCAGCCATCGAGGCACGTCCCTTTTTTCATCTTTCTTTGGAACTTTAACACCGTTCCTTAAGTTTGGTTCCAAGTTGGATCCACTATTTCGTAATTTTTGCACGGTCTGAGGGTATATGACAGAGCAAGGGCAGAAGAAGACGGGCGGAGGTGTCATCGATGAGAACCTCAAGCGCGTGTACAATGAGGCACTCGATGAAGGCATTCCCGACCGTTTCAAAGATCTTCTGGATCAGCTGAAGCAGCAGGACACGCAAAGGGAGCCGGACTGATGGCAGCGCGCGATCCGCGCGATGAACTCGTCGATCACCTGCCCGCGATGCGGGCTTTTGCCATCAGCTTGACGCGCAATGGCGCGATTGCCGATGACATGGTGCAGGACACGCTGGTCAAGGCGTGGACAAATATCGAAAAGTTCGAGGTTGGCACCAACATGCGTGCCTGGCTTTTCACCATTTTGCGCAACACATACTATTCGTCGCGCCGCAAATCGAACCGCGAGGTGGCGGATGTCGATGGGGTATTTACGGATAACCTTGCCGAGAAACCGGCGCACGATGGTCACCTGCAAATGCAGGATTTCCGTGTCGCACTGGCCAAGCTGAAAGACGAGCAGCGCGAAGCATTGCTGTTGATCGGCGCATCGGGTTTTTCGTATGAGGAAGCGGCAGAAATGTGTGGCGTCGCGGTCGGCACGATCAAGAGCCGCACCAACAGAGCGAGAGCGCAGTTGGCTGAATTGATGGGTCTGAGGGATGACGAGGCGATGGAATTGACCGACGACGCGACGATGTCGGTGATCTCCGCCTCCAAAGTTTCCTCTTTCTAAGCATGACGTCCGGTTTTCTGAATTCCGGGCTATTTGGAGGGCTCGCATTCCGGGTCCTCCTTTTTCTGTCGCTCGCATTGCTTCCTATCGGATTGATTGCATTCGTACAGACCCGGGAGATTGCAGAGCAAAGCGAGGTTTCCGCCGAATTGTCATTGATCGCGGTGACGGAACAGGCGGTCGCGACGGAACGGACCATATTGCAAGAAGCGTTCGGCGCGGGGCAGGCGCTTGCGTCGATCGTGAAACTGGTGCGGACCGACCCTGAAACATGTTCGTCCTTCATGCGCACGTATATGGAGGGATCGGGCCGGTACCGTCTGGTCGGGTTCATCGGTCGCGACGGGCTGATGTCATGCTCTTCGCACGATGCGGTTTTCGACTTTTCGACCTACAGCGGTTTCGGCGCTTCGATGGACACGCCAGCGCGCAGTGTATCGACCAACCCGCTCGGGCCCATCAGCCGGGAAGCGGTGGTGCTGGTGAATGTGCCGGTATTCGAGAACGACGTGATGGTCGGCTATGTCGTCTTGTCGATCGCGCAAGCTAACCTGAACGCGCTTGAACCCGTGCCCTTGGACCACGATCCGGTGGCGGTGATCACCTTCAGCGACGAGGGCAAGATACTGTCGTCCGGGGCGGACCAGACGCGGGTGACGCCCCAGTTGCCCCGCGATTACACGCTCAAGCAGCTGACAGGCGAAAATCGTCAGGTGTTCGAGGTGCCCAACGCGGAAGGCACGCCGCGCGTCTATGCCATTGTCCCGCTTATCCCCGGCAAGGTTTTCGCGATGAGCATCTGGCCCATCGATACGCCGTTTCTGGAGACGGATTTTAGCGGCCGGATTTCATCGCTGCTGCCGGTGTTGATGTGGCTGGCCAGCCTTGTTGTGGCGTTCTGGGCGCTGCACCGGCTGGCGATCACCCATATCCGCAAACTCGGCCGGCAGATGCGGCACTTTGCGCTGAACCGCACGCTGCCCCGCCACCCGCTTGGCGAACGCGTCCCCCACGAGATCGTCGCGATGGAACAGTCATTCCTCGGAATGGCGGATTCGATCCTGCAGGATGAGGCGCGGTCCGAAGATAATCTGCGGCAGAAGAACATCCTGCTGAAAGAAGTGCATCACAGGGTGAAGAATAACCTGCAGCTGATTTCGTCGATCATGAACATGCAGATCCGGCAGGCCCCGACCGAGGCCAACAGGATGGTCCTGCAACGGCTGCAGGACCGTATTCTCAGCCTCGCGACCGTGCACAAGAACCTCTACCAGGATAACGAGATGACCCGTGTGGACGGGGGTGCGCTGCTCAAGGAGATCGTGGCGCGCAATCTGGCGGTGGGGCTGTCGCAGTCGTCCGGCGTGCAGGTTACAGAGGATTACGACGATATCATGGTCGGACCCGATGATGCAGCCCCGCTGACGTTGCTGGTGTCCGAAGCGGTTACGAATGCGTTGAAGTACGTCCCGCAGGGCGAAGGCCATACATCGAATATCTCGGTCAGCTTGAAATACGTCGGTCCGGAGGAGGCGGAACTGCGGGTGGTGAACACCAGCGGTGGCGAGCCACCCGAGGGGGGGACCGGGCTGGGTTCGCGGCTGATCCTTGCCTTTGCGCGGCAATTGAACGGCGAATTGAGCACCCGCGATGACGACGGTGTGCACGTCCTCAGCCTGCGCTTTCCGGTGCCGTCGGTGGAAAAACAGGTCTATGACTACTGATCTTCATTAACTTTTTGAATTTTTTTTGACCTGAAGTCGGGCCCCTAGGGTCTATTGCAAGACACTGAGATTCTTGCTTTCTCTCCTTTAGGGTGCGGAATTTCGCGAAACACTCAACCGTTAACGCGTTGTTTTGTCGCAAGAAACTCCCTGTTTTTATGGAACTTAGTCCCGATTTTTCCTGTTGTGTTGATGAACGCTCGGGAAAAGGAGGCTTCAATGACGACAGATATGTTTATCGGCGGCCTCATGATCCTGACGATGGTCGCGGTGGTTATCGTTGCGATGACCACTTCTCGTGGCCGGACAGGCCAACAACAAACAACATCGCGCCACAATCGTATGGCGCACAAGAAAAGAAGTTCTGACAGGGAGATGACCGGATCGTCAGATCATCATCGCTGAATACAAATTGAAACCCCCGCGGCGTGCCGCGGGGGTTTTGAATTCAGAAGGATGGAGGTGTCAGTGCCGATACGATCTCGCACTCTTCACGGCCGATGTTGCGAAACCTGTGTGGCAGGCGGCTATCGAAGAGATAGCCCTCGCCCGCGCCCAGCACGGCCACGTCGTCCCCGACTGTAATCTCAATTTCTCCGCGCGTGATAATGCCCGCTTCTTCGCCTTCGTGTGACAAAAGCTCGGGGCCGGTATCAGCACCGGGCGGATAGGATTCGTGCAGCACCTGAAGGCTGTGCTCGCGCGCGTTGCCCAATTGCCGCAATGAGACCTGCCCGGGCCCTTGAGGGGCCAGTTCGGTGAATTCGTCAGCGCGGTAGAACACCTTTGCGCCAGTTTCCTCAATCGGGGTGAAGAATTCTGCCATCGAGATCGGGATCGCGTCGAGCAGGGATTTCAACGACGCCACGGAGGGGCTGGTTTTATCGGTTTCGATCAAGGAGATCGTGCCGTTGGTCAGGCCAGCCCGCTGTGCCAATTCACGCTGTGACAGCCCACGTTCAACGCGGATCGTTTTCAGCCGGTGTCCAATATCCAAGGAGGTATCCTGTCGTCTGGGTTGCGTGCGGACCGCAGCCATACAGGCAGCGGTTGTCAGCGCAAAGAGACCACCGCAAACCGGAATATTCAAGCGCCAACACAATCACGATTGACAATTAAATTAAACATCATAAAGGCTATTTTAAACGCGGGATTTTGCGCGTTGCCTCTTCTGATAGGATTGTTGATATGGCCAGCACTGCAAAACGCGGCACCCGTAAGACCGCAGCCAAGAAGAAACCACAGATCGCGATCGTCGCCCCTGTGGAGCCGAAAACATACTCGAATGCGGATCTGGTTGCGCGCCGTGATGCGGCCGTGCCGCGCGGTGTGGCATCGGCGGCGCCGGTGTATGCTGCGCATGCAGAAAACGCGGAGTTGTGGGACGTGGACGGCAACCGCTACATCGATTTCGTCGGTGGCATCGGTGTGTTGAACACAGGTCACCGTCATCCGTCCGTCGTTGCCGCAGCAAAGGCGCAGGAAGATCTGTATACGCACACCTCTTTCCAGGTCGTGCCCTACGCGCCTTATATCGAGTTGGCCGAACGGCTGAACGCGCTGGCCCCCGGGCATGCGCCAAAGAAGACATTGCTGGTGACCACGGGCGCGGAAGCGGTGGAAAACGCGGTCAAGATCGCCCGCGCGGCGACGGGTCGTCCCGGTGTGATCGCCTTTACCGGCGGCTACCACGGCCGGACACTGCTGACATTGGGCATGACCGGCAAAATCAGCCCCTACAAGAAAGACGTGGGCCCGTTCCCGTCGGATATCTTCCGCGCCCCGTTCCCGTCGGTGCGTGACGGGATTACCGTGGATGACGCGCTGACCGGTCTGAAGAACCTGTTCCTGACCGATGCGCAGCCGGAGCGTGTTGCCGCCATCATCATCGAACCGGTGCTGGGCGAAGGCGGATATATCCCCGTACCGACCGAAATGATGGTAGCACTGCGGGCAATCTGCGACGAACACGGCATTCTGCTGATTGCGGACGAAGTGCAGGCGGGCTTTGGCCGCACGGGCACATGGTTTGCGGTCGAGCATTCCGGCGTCACGCCTGATCTGATCACCGTCGCGAAATCCATGGCGGGTGGTTATCCGCTGGCGGGCGTCATCGGTCGGGCCGATATCATGGATGCGATGGAGCCCGGTGGCTTGGGCGGCACCTACGGCGGCAATCCCGTCGCCTGCGCCGCGGCGCTTGCCGCGATCGATGCGATCGAGCACGAGGGCCTTCTGGCGCGGTCCACGGCGATGGGCGACAAGCTCAAGGCGCGGTTTGCCGAGATCGGCGCCCGCGCGGCACCTTTCCGCATGTGGGATATCCGCGGTGTCGGCGCGATGGTTGCGGTCGAGCTTGTCACCGATTTCGACAGCGCGGCCCCCGATGGTGCCCTGACTAAACGGGTCATTGCGCATGCGCTCAAGCGGGGTCTGTTGTTGTTGTCTTGCGGGATGCACGGCAACGCAATTCGCGTGATGGTGCCGCTGACGGCCTCTGACGAGATCCTCGAGGAAGGTCTGGCGATCTTTGAAGAGGCGCTGGCGGCAGCCGTCGCCGAATAGGCCACGCCGCAAACGAGACGACGAAAGGGCGCGGGATTTCTCCTGCGCCTTTTTGCTTTGCCCCGGTGGCGCTGTCTGAAACACTGGCCCAATGCGAACGCTGCTTTTCCTGATTTGCGCAATGTTGCCTGCGGCTTTGTGGGCTGATGCCCCTGTACGGGTCGGCTTTCTCGGGCCGGTGACGCAGGTTGATCCGTTGATGGTGAACGGTCAGGAAATACTTTTGGCCGAAGATGTCCCCGTGGTCAGCTTTATCGGCGGCGACGGCGCGTTGCGTGTCGGAGATGTCCTGCAGATCGAGGCAGAGTTCGACGGCGACAGGTTTTCGGCGACGCGCGTTGTGCGGCAGTTCCTTGCTGTGGGTCCGGTACAGATCGCCAAAGATACCGGGATTTCGGTGATGGGGAGCGGTTTTCGGGGGCCTGGCGCGGATGGCGTGGCAGAGGGACAGTGGATCGCGGTGGCCGGGCAATGGCGCGAGCGCCATGGCGTTATCAGCCGCTTGATCCCCCTGAACGATCCGGCGATCGCGATGACGGGCGGACACCCCAATTTGCCAGAGGATGGGGTCGGTCCGATCCGCATCGGTCAGACGGCCATCACCGGATTGGCGGCGGTCCCATCCAAGACAGGATACTGGACCGTGATCGGTGCCGCGGGTGCTGACAGTATCCGCGCCAATGTGTTGTCGACGGGTTTGTTTGCGGACGATATCGCCTTTGCGCTGGTCGCGGGCTTTGCATCCGGCCCAATCGCATCAGAGACATACGAAATCATCGGCACGGGGATCGTGGGATACGCAAGGGAGGCGCAGATGCCGCAACGCGACCAGCCACAGCTGTTTTGTGTCGCAGGCGGGAAGGTCAGTCGCGGTGCGCCGGCGGATGCCGGTGCAGTCGTGCTTGCGCTCTTCGATGTTTGGGGCTGCCCGTCCTGATCAGAATACGATTTCGGGCGGGGTAAAGCTGTCTGCGCTGGCGCGGCTCCAGCGTTCTTTGTACCCCATGTGATCGGCCGCATCAGGATCGGTCAGGAACCCTTCGGGCAAATACGGGAATGCCTGATTGCCCTGCACCATCGACCTGTCCGATTGGCGCTGCATCAGGTGGTGTGGCAAGAAATCACACGGTGCGGTCAGACCGGCGGCCCCGGTCATTTCGCCCAGCGCTTCGAGCGTGTTGCGGTGGAAGCGGGCGACACGTTGGGATTTGTGTTCGGGGTCCAGCGCGCGCGCGCGGATCGGGTCCTGTGTCGCGACGCCGACCGGGCAGTGGTTCGTGTGGCAGGCCTGTGCCTGAATGCAGCCCACGGCAAACATGAAGCCGCGCGCCGAATTGCACCAGTCCGCACCCAGCGAAAGGGCGCGGGCGATGTCAAAGGCCGATACGATCTTGCCTGCGGCCCCGATCTTGATCCGGTCGCGGATGCCCGCCCCGCGCAGGGTGTTGTGCACAAAGGTCAGCCCTTCGACCATCGGCATGCCGACGTGGTTCGCAAATTCGAGGGGCGCGGCACCGGTGCCGCCTTCGGCTCCGTCGACCACTATAAAGTCGGGGATGATGTCGGTCTCGAGCATGGCTTTGACCATGCACATGAATTCGCGCTGGTGACCGATACACAGTTTGAAGCCCACAGGTTTGCCGCCCGACAGGTCGCGCAGTTGTTTCAGGAAATGCATCATTTCCAGAGGTGTGGAAAACGCGGAATGCGCCGCGGGAGAGACGCAGTCCTCGCCCATGGGGATGCCGCGGGCTTCGGCGATTTCCTCGGTGATCTTGGACGCAGGCAGCATGCCGCCGTGACCGGGTTTCGCGCCCTGGCTGAGTTTAAGCTCGATCATCTTGATCTGCGGCAGCGACGCGGTCTTGGCGTATTTGTCGGGATCAAAGCTGCCGTCGGATGCGCGCGCCCCGAAATATCCCGACGCCACCTGATAAATAAGATCGCCGCCGCCTTCCTTGTGATAGCGGCTGACCGATCCCTCACCGGTGTCATGGGCAAAACCCCCAAGCTTTGCGCCCTTGTTCAGGGCCAGAATGGCCTGGGCGGAGAGCGACCCGAAGCTCATGGCAGAGATGTTGTAGATCGAGGAAAGATAAGGCTGTTTGCACTGGTCATTGCCGATCGTGATGCGGAAATCACTGTCGTCGATGTGCTTTGGCTGCACCGAATGGGTCACCCAGCTATAGCCCGCGTCGTAGACACGCTGGCGGGTGCCGAACGGGCGGGCGTCTTCCTGACCCTTGGCCCGCTGGTACACAAGGCTGCGCGCGTCGCGGCTGAACGGTTCTTCGTCCTGGTCATTTTCGATGAGGTATTGGCGGATTTCGGGCCGGATGCCTTCGAACAGGAAGCGCATGTGGCCCAGCACCGGATAATTGCGCAGGATCGAGTGCTGTGGCTGGCGCACGTCGTGCCAGCCCAGAAGGCTGAGCGCGCCGAAGACCACGAATGCCAGAAGGAACCATGCCGACCAGATCAGCGCCGCAAGTAGAGACAGGACCGTGAGAATCACCACCGAGCCGAAAACGGTGAAGCGTTTGAGTTCCGAGAGTTGGGTCATGGTAAGTCCGCCACCTTTATTCGTCCGGCCAGTGTTTAGCGCAGTAGAGCGTTTTTCGCGGCCTTGATGCAACCTTGCTCACGTAACGTTCATTTTCACCAAACAACTTATGGCTGAGTGTGTCTCGCATATGGTGCATGGGACGCGCGATATTTTGCGTTGACTTATCAATGAGGTACTGACCCTCTGCAACCGCAATGAGAGACTGCTTGCTCATTTATCGAAAGGTGCATAACGTGAAATTGTGCAAACAGAGGTTGGGCCGGTAGCGGCGCAAGTTTCTGTCTGGGGAGGCGCAATTCAAGTCGGAGCAGATGCGCGAGCGGCTGATCCCCCTTCCCGAAAACACATCAGAGGCGGCATGCAATGCTGCCCTTAATAATGGGAGAGACCTTTATGAAGATGTTCCAAACGATTGCTTTTGCCGGTGCAATGCTGGCAGGCACGACTGCGGTTGCGCAGGAGAAATTCATCACCATCGGGACCGGCGGCCAGACCGGTGTCTACTTTGTTGTGGGCCAGTCCATTTGCCGTCTGGTGAACCGTGGATCCGACGATCACGGCCTGAAGTGCACAGCCCCTTCGACGGGCGGGTCCATCGCCAACATCAACGCGATCAAGGCGGGTGACATGGATATGGGCGTGGCCCAGTCCGACTGGCAGTTCCACGCGTTCAACGGCACCTCGAAGTTCGAGGGTGACAAGTTCGACAACCTGCGCGCGGTTTTCTCCGTGCACGGTGAGCCATTCAACGTCATCGCGCGCAAAGACAGCGGCATCAAATCCTTTGACGATCTCAAGGGCAAGCGGGTCAACATCGGCAACCCCGGTTCCGGCCAGCGCGCCACGATGGAAGTCGTGATGGACGCCAAAGGCTGGACGCTGGATGACTTCGCGCTCGCGTCGGAGCTGAAGCCGGCAGAGCAGGCGGCAGCACTGGGTGACAACAAGGTCGATGCGATCATCTACACGGTCGGCCACCCCAATGGCTCCATTCAGGAAGCGGTATCGACCATTGATGCCGAACTGGTGCCTGTCACCGGCGACGCGATTCAGGGTCTGATCGATGACAACCCGTACTATGCGGCGGCCACGATTCCGGGCGGCATGTACAAAGGTACAGATGCCGATGTGAACACCTTTGGCGTAAAGGCGACATTCGTGACCTCCGCCGATGTGGACAACGACGTTGTTTATCAGGTGGTGAAGGCCGTGTTTGACAACTTTGACCGGTTCAAGCGGTTGCACCCTGCGTTCGAAAACCTGACCGAAGAAGAAATGATCTCGGGCGGGCTGTCCGCGCCACTGCATGACGGTGCGGCCATGTACTACAAAGAACGCGGTTGGATTGAATAAGCGTCCGCACGACCAAGTTTCAGGCGGGGGCGGCGTGTATCGCCCCCGCCATACGCCTGACAGGGGCGTCCCAGAATAAGCGCAGAGCCACTGCGACACGCAACGGGGGACATTGCGATGACAGATCACGATCAACAACAAGCTGCCGCAGTCGAGGCAGAGGCCGCAGGTCGCGGTGGGCTCGACCAGCAGGAACTCGACGAACTTGTCGCGTCCTCTGATACCGGCGGCAGGTCGGTCGCGGGGCCTGTCGGCATCCTGCTGATGCTTGTGGCGCTCGCGTGGTCGCTGTTCCAGTTGTACATCGCGTCGCCCTTCGGGTTGTTCAATGATACGCTGGCGCGGTCCATTCACCTGGGCTTTGCGGTGTTTCTTGGCATTTTGGCGTTCCCCGCGGCGCGTACGACCTTCCAGATTGCGCTGGGGGTGATTGTCCCGCTGGCGCTTGCCGCCCTTTTCATGCTGTCGGCCAAAGAGGGCGTCGCCGTGTGGTGGATCCCGATCCCGGCCATCGCGATTGCGGCCACGGTGGTGCTTGGGTCGCCCAAGGACCGGATACCGATCTGGGAGTGGGCGCTGGGCATCGCGGCTGCGGCGACCGCGCTTTACCTTTTCATGTTTTACCGCGACATCGCCGACCGTGTGGGCGCGCCGATCATGCAGGATTACGTCGTGGCCGTCGTGGGCCTGATGTGTCTGCTGGAGGCCACCCGCCGTGCGCTGGGGCCCGCGTTGATGATCGTTGCATCCGTGTTCCTGATGTATACGGTTCTGGGGCCACAGATGCCTTCGATGATTGCACACAAAGGCAATTCCCTTTCCGAAATCGTCAATCACCAGTGGATCACGACCGAAGGTGTGTTCGGCATCGCGCTGGGCGTTTCGACATCGTTCGTGTTTTTGTTCGTGCTGTTTGGATCGCTCCTGGATCGTGCGGGCGCGGGCAACTATTTCATTCAGGTCGCCTTTAGCCTCATGGGCCATATGAAGGGCGGACCAGCGAAAGCTGCGGTTGTGTCCTCTGCTATGACCGGTTTGATTTCCGGCTCGTCCATCGCGAATGTCGTGACCACGGGTACGTTTACGATCCCGCTGATGAAGAAGGTCGGGTTCAGTTCGGAAAAGGCCGGCGCGGTCGAAGTCGCGTCGTCGGTCAACGGGCAGATCATGCCGCCGGTGATGGGGGCTGCGGCCTTCCTGATGGTCGAATATGTCGGCATCGCCTATTTCGATGTGGTCAAACACGCCTTCCTGCCAGCGGTCATTTCCTACATCGCGCTGGTCTATATCGTGCACCTCGAGGCGCTGAAGGCCGGGATGGAGGGCTTGCCCCGTCCGGTGGAACCAAAGCCGTGGGTCGCGTGGCTTATGAGCCTTGCGTTCACCATTGCCGTTGTGTGCGGCATCAGCTTTGCCGTTTACTATGGCATGGGCTGGTTGCGTCCGGCGTTCCCCGAGACGGCGGGCTATATCATCTTTGCCTTCCTCACGGCGGTCTATGTCGGGCTTTTGTATGTGGCATCCAAGGAAAAGCCGCTGGAGCTGGATGATCCGAACGAGCCGGTGACCAAGCTGCCTTTGCCCGGTCCGACAATCCGCTCCGGTTTGCACTACATCCTGCCCGTTGTCGTGCTGGTCTGGGCGTTGATGGTGGATCGATTGTCGCCGGGTCTGTCGGCGTTCTGGGCCACGGCATACATGGTGTTCATCCTGCTCACACAGCGTCCGTTGATGGCGATGTTCCGCGGGAACAGCGATCTGGGCAACAGCATCAAGGCCGGTTTTCTTGACTTGATCGACGGTCTGGTCACCGGGGCGCGCAACATGATCGGGATCGGCATCGCCACGGCGACCGCAGGTATCATCGTGGGCGCGGTCAGCCAGACCGGCGTGGGTGCCGCGCTCGCCGATGTGGTCGAAGCGCTGTCAGGGGGGTATATCCTCGCGATGCTGGCGTTGACCGCCGTCCTGTCGCTGATCCTCGGTATGGGCCTGCCGACGACGGCCAACTACATCGTTGTATCGGCGTTGCTGGCGCCGGTGATCGTGACGCTGGGCCAGCAGAACGGTCTGATTGTGCCGCTTATCGCCGTGCACCTCTTTGTGTTCTACTTCGGGATCATGGCCGATGTGACCCCGCCTGTCGGGCTTGCCAGTTTTGCCGCCGCCGCCGTTTCCGGGGGCGATCCGATCAAGACGGGTTTCGTCGCATTCTTCTACAGTTTACGGACTGCCGCGCTGCCTTTCCTGTTCATCTTCAACACGGAGCTGTTGTTGATCGATGTGACGTGGGCACAGGGGATATTTGTGTTCATCGTGGCGACCATCGCGATGTTGTTGTTCGCGGCGGCAACGCAGGGGTGGTTCCTTGCCAAGAACCGGTTTTACGAGACCATCGCGTTGCTGTTGATCGCGTTCACCCTGTTCCGGCCGGGATTCTGGATGGATATGGTGTCGCCGCCCTTCTCCGAGGCGGAGCCGACCGAGATCGCGCAGGCTGCGGCGGATACACCGGTGGGTGAGCCACTGCGCGTGCGCGTGGCCGGTCAGGACGGTTTCGGCGATCCGATCGAATTTGTCGCACTGGTCGACATGCCGGAGGGCGCAACCGGCGAAGAGCGTCTGGAAAACGCGGGTCTGGTGTTCCGCACGGACGGGGACAAAATGATCATCGACGATGTGGCGTTCAATTCGCCCGCTCAAAACGCGGGGCTCGATTGGGATCAGGAGGTCTTGAGGGTGCTCAAGCCCGAGCCACAGCCCAGCAAATACCTGATGTTCATTCCTGCACTGCTGCTTTTGGCAGCGATTGTCATGCTGCAACGGGGCCGCAACGCGCGCGCCCCGCGGCAGACGGCGGCGGCATAGCGCCATCGCGGAAGCACCGACATATCTGCGCTGTCACGGACGCGCCGTCACAACCGAATTGTTCGGTTCCGTTCACCCTGCAAAGGGCGTATGGAGCGGCAACACGGCCGTGTGCCGCCTGATCCGGAGTGAGCAGATATGACCCCTTTCGCAATTGCCGGCGTACAGATGTACGTCAACGCCCTGCAGTCCAACGTCGATGGTATGATCCAGCGGCTCGATATTCTCATGGCGCGGTTCCCGTGGACCCAGATGGTGCTGTTCTCGGAGCTTGCACCGTTCGGCCCGCTGGACCGGTTTTCACTGCCGCCCGAGAACGACGCGCTTGAGCGGTTTCAGGAAGCGGCGCGCAAGCACCGTGTCTGGCTGATCCCCGGTTCGATGTTCCTGACCGACCCGCAGGATGGCCGGATCTACAACACATCCGTCGTGATCAATCCCGAAGGCGAAATCATCCGCCGCTACGCCAAGATGTTCCCGTTCCGCCCGTATGAGAGCGGCATCGCGGCGGGCAGCGATTTCTGCGTTTTTGATGTGCCGGAAGTGGGGCGTTTTGGCCTGTCGATCTGCTATGACATCTGGTTTCCGGAAACGACGCGCCAGTTGACGAGCCAAGGGGTCGAGGTGTTGCTGCACCCGGTGCTGACAGGCACGACCGACCGCGACGCGGAACTGGCCATTGCGCGTGCCACGGCGGCGCAATTCCAATGCTACGTCATCGATGTGAACGGTCTGGGTGCGGGCGGCGTTGGCAAGTCCTGCGTGGTTGATCCCACGTCGATGGTGCTGCACCAGTCGGCGGGTCAGGAAGACATGTTCCCGATCGAGGTGGATCTGTCGATGGTTCGCCGCCAGCGCGAAACAGGCATGAAAGGGCTGGGCCAGGTGCTCAAGTCCTTCCGCGACCGGTCGACCGATTTTTCCGTCTATGACCGCACGAGTGGCACCGACGAATACCTCAAGACACTTGGCCCGTTGGCCGTCCCGCATCAGGGGACGCGCGCGGGTCTTGGCGAAATGGAGCCGGCGCTGCGCGTGCCGGAACCTTTGGCCTACAAAGGGGCCGAGGCCGCGATCCAGACCGGTTTCGCGCCGGAACCTCTGCCCAATCCGACCGCTGGCACCGCCACAGCACCCGTACAACCCAAACCGCCTGCCGCTCCGGCTGCAGGTATGCCCAATCCGCCCGTCAAGCCGGGTACCCTGACAGGCACGACCCAAAACGAGACATCCAGCGGCTAGGCCCGTTCCTGCGGTGGAGGGCGTCTCCGTCTGCTCGCAAAGGCCTGTCCGCTTCAAGTGGAGAACGACCGATGCATTCCATGAGCGACTATTCGTCAGCCATCCAGCTGCGTTCCGACCGGTGGAGCGCGTTGCGCGAAGCGACGGGCGGCCTGACGCGTGGCCCGTCTGCGGGTGAAGCGTCGCAACTGCGCCAGACGGTCGATGCGCTGTTTGAAGCGCTGTCCATGATGGAGCCCTACTGGGCGTTTCCGGGCATATCGGCCTTCAACCAGATGCGCCGCCATTACGAGCAGGGCAAGCTTGATGATCTGAGCTTTGCGGTCAATCGCGTGACCCGTGCGTTGACGACGGGGGCTTACCGGCGCCGGTCGATCCCGCTGGAGCGCGACAGTGTCGATCAGGACGAGCAGGACGACGAGGCGCACCAAAGCCCTGAGATGCGCGCCCTGTCCAAGCCCTATTTCGAAGTGCTGATCGTCGACAATGTATCGGAGCAACAAGAGCGCTGGCTGAAAAGCAATGTCACGGGCATGCGCCGTCCGGAGGATCCGTTTGTCTATGAAGCGGTGGTTGTCCCGTCGATCGAGGACGCGCTGATCGCGGTGCTGTTCAACCACAACATACAGGCCATCGTGGTGCGCCCCGGTCTGACGCTGAAGTCCGAAAAGATCGAGGAAATCCTGACCCGCTATCTCGCACGGGCCGGGGGCCGCGAGGAAATCGACGCGCTAATGCCGGAGAACTACGGCCCCGAACTGTGCCGGATGATTGCCCGTGTGCGCCCCGAGCTTGATGCCTATCTGGTGACGGAGCGGTCTGTCGAGGAGATTGCCGGTCTTGATCTTGGCATTTGCCGCCGCGTTTTTTACAATTCCGAAGACTTCATGGAGTTGCACCTCAACATCCTGCGCGGTGTGCAGGCGCGGAACAAATCGCCGTTTTTTACGGCGCTGGTCGAGTATTCCAAGCAGCCAACGGGCGTATTCCACGCGATGCCGATCAGCCGCGGTAAATCGATTACGCGTTCGCATTGGATTCAGGACATGGGGGCGTTCTACGGGCCCAATATCTTTCTTGCCGAGACATCGGCGACATCGGGCGGATTGGACAGTTTGCTAGAGCCGCATGGCCCCATCAAGGAAGCACAGGAACTGGCCGCGCGGGCGTTCGGCTCCAAGCAGACGTTCTTTGCCACCAATGGCACATCGACTTGCAACAAGATCGTGGTTCAGGCGCTTTTGCAGCCCGGTGACATCGTTCTGGTCGACCGCGACTGCCACAAATCGCACCATTACGGGATGGTGCTGGCCGGGGCGCATGTCAGCTATCTCGACAGCTATCCGCTGAGCAAGTATTCGATGTACGGCGCGGTGCCGATTTCGGAGATGAAAGAACGGCTGCTTGAACTGAAAGAGCAGGGCAAGCTGGACCGTGTGCGTATGCTGCTGCTGACTAACTGCACCTTTGACGGGCTTGTCTATAACGTGCAGCGCGTGATGGAAGAGTGTCTGGCGATCAAGCCTGATCTGATTTTTCTGTGGGACGAAGCGTGGTTCGCCTTTGGCCGGTTCAACCCGACATACCGCCAACGGACAGCGATGGACGCGGCCAACACCCTGCGGAGCAAGTTGCGCAGCGCCGATCATGCGGTTGCCTATGACGCGCAGCAGGCACAGCTCAAGGATGCCGATCACGAAACGCTGCTGAAGACGCGGCTTTTGCCGCCCCCGACCGCACGTGTGCGGGCCTATGCGACCCAATCCACCCACAAGACACTGACGTCCCTTCGGCAGGGGTCGATGATCCATGTGAACGACCAGGACTTCAAAGGCGAGGTCGAGCAGTCGTTCCACGAAGCCTATATGACACACACGTCCACATCGCCGAATTACCAGATCATCGCATCGCTCGATGTGGGACGCAGGCAGGTGGAACTGGAGGGGTTCGAATTTGTCCAGCGCCAGATCGAAGCGGCCATGTCGATGCGCCGTGCGATCAGCGACCATCCGCTACTGCGCAAATACTTCAAAGTATTGACCGCCGGTGACATGATCCCCGAGCAGCACCGCGAAAGCGGCGTGACCAGCTACTACGATACAGAGCAGGGCTGGACCGATATGTGGGACTGCTGGGAAAAGGACGAATTCGTGCTGGACGCGAGCCGCGTGACGCTATGCGTGGGGGGCACCGGATGGGATGGCGATACCTTCAAGAACAAGGTGTTGATGGATAAATACGGCATCCAGATCAACAAGACGTCGCGCAATACCGTGTTGTTCATGACCAACATCGGGACGACGCGATCCTCGGTTGCCTATCTGATCGAAGTGCTCGTTGAAATTGCCAAGTCGCTGGATGAATTGAACGATGATGCCTCGGGTATGGAGAAGCTCGGCTTTGATCGCCGGGTGAAGAACCTGATGGAGGACTGCCCGCCGCTCCCCGACTTCAGCCGCTTTCACCGTGCGTTCTTGTCGTCGGGCAACAGCCACGAAGGCGATATCCGCAAGGCGTTCTTTCTCGCCTATGACGACACCAATTGCGATTATCTCGAACTCAACGGATCATTGAAGGAGGCGATGGCGCGCGGCGACGAAATTGTATCTGCGTCTTTCATCATCCCCTATCCGCCCGGCTTCCCGATCCTCGTGCCGGGGCAGGTGATCAGCAAGGAAATCCTGAGTTTCATGCGCGCGCTCGACGTGAGTGAAATCCACGGATACAGGCCCGATTTGGGGCTGAGGGTCTTTACCCAAGCGGCATTGGAGGGCGTGAAGCCCGGTCTCAAGGCTGCAGAATAAAAGGGCCACACTGGCCCACGAATACCGACAAGGAGCATCACTATGGCTACCGTACTCAAGAATATTTCCGAAATTCGCCGGTTTTTCCACCGCAACGAAGATCCGATTTATTTCATCTCGGCGACGAACTTCAATTTGCTGGGGCTGGATGAATGGGTGAAGAATTTCAAGTACATCTGCTATATCGATTGCTACGGGGGCAAGCATCCAAACGTGTTCTGCCCATCGGAACAGCCGCACGCGGAATTCCAGTCGATCGAGGACATCAACAACTACCTGCTGCAGCACAAGGAGGTCATCGACTTCATCAAAAAGCGCGGCGGCAAGCCGAAGTTCGTGTTCCTGATGTTCGATGAGGAAACCGAACGTCTGTCGAAGGAACTGGGGGCCGAGGTGTGGTTCCCCAAGGCCAAGCTGCGCACCGCGATGGACAACAAGATCGAAACGGTCCGTATCGGCAACAAGGCAGGCGTGCCTTCGGTGCCCAACACGCTGGCCGAGGTCAAATCCTACGAGGATCTGCGCAAGACTTGCGAAAAGGCCGGTATCGGTCACGATCTGGTGCTGCAATCCGCCTTCGGGGACAGCGGCCACACGACCTTTTTTATCAAGAGCGAAGCTGATTTCCGCCGCCACGAGCACGAGATCATCGGCGAAGGTGAAATCAAGATCATGAAGCGCATCAATTGCCGTGGTGCCGCGATCGAGGCCTGCGCCACCAAGGAAGGCACGATCGTCGGACCGCTGATGACAGAGTTGGTCGGTTTCAAGGAACTGACGCCCTATCGTGGCGGGTGGTGTGGCAACGAAATTCTTGCCACGGCCTTTCCTCCGAAGGTCCGCCAACAGGCGCGTGACTTGACCTTCAAGTTCGGTGAACAGCTGCGCAAGGAGGGGTATCGGGGCTACTTCGAGCTTGATTTCCTGATCGACAAGAAGACCGGCGATCTTTGGCTGGGTGAGTTGAACCCGCGCATCACCGGCGCGTCCTCGATGACCAACCACGCCGCCTTTGCCCATGCGGACGCGCCTTTGTTCCTGTTCCACCTGCTCGAATTCTCGAAGAAGAAGTTCAATCTCGACGTGGATGAGCTGAACGCCCGCTGGGCCGATCCGGCAAACATCGACGGCTGGAGCCAGATGGTCATCAAGCATACCAAGGACAGTGTTGATATCTGTACACAGAGCCCCGAGACCGGCATTTACAAGATGCTCGAGGACGGCTCCGTGGTGTTTGACCGGTTCGATTACCACCGCCGCGCCGTCGAGTCCGAAAACGAGGCGTTTTTCCTGCGCATCCTGCAACCGGGTGATTACCGCTACGAAGGGGCCGATATCGGTATCCTTGTGACGCGAGGTCGTTCCATGACGAAGGCTTTCCAGTTGAATGACAGGGCGAAAAAGTGGATTCACGGCATTCAAAGGGCTGTGGACGGAAAACCGCTGCCTGTCGCCTCGGCCAGCCCTGATCTTGCCGATCCGGCGTTCAAGATCCTGTAGCAAGCGAAAGGCGCCCCCGGCATGTATTGGCGCGCAATCTCAGAAGATACGCCCGGTCCCAAATGGGCCGGGCTTTTCCGCGAATACTGGCCGGAGTATCGCGCCTGGTGGCTGAAGGAGGGTGAGACCGCCCGCCCGACCTATGCCGAAAGCAGACGCGCGCTGGGCGTACACATGCCGGAACTCCTGCCGCTGTACGATCAGTTGTGCGAGCTGGCCGGTGGCACCGATCACGCAGCGCGGTTTCTCAGCTTTTACACACCACCGCCTTACCTTGCCGCCTGCAGCCAGGCGATCTGGGCAGGAAAAGAGCCGGTGATGGTGCGCAACTATGACTACAATCCCAAGGCGTTCGACAGCCTTGTGCTCAAGACGCGCTGGATGGGCCGCGACGTGATGGGCACGTCCGACGGGCTGTGGGGTCTGGTCGATGGCGTGAATGACAAGGGCCTATCGATATCGCTGACGTTCGGCGGCCGCCGTGTCGCGGGCGAGGGGTTCGGCATTCCGCTGATTTTGCGTTACGCTCTGCAGGTCTGTGAAACCGCACAGGAAGCGGCAGAAGTGCTGGCCCGTGTGCCGACGCATATGAGCTACAACGTCACCGTGCTGGACCGCAAACGCGACTATCTGACCGTGATGATGGCACCCGACAGACCCGCGGTGGTCAGCCATGCCGCGGTGGCAACCAACCATCAGGAAAACGTCGAGTGGGTGAGCCATGCGCGGTTCACGGCCACGGTGGAGCGCGAAAGGTTCCTGCTTCAGCGACTGCGTTTCCACCGGGATCCGGAGGAAAAATTCATCGGCGCGTTCCTCAAGCCACCGCTGTATTCCACCGCTTTCCGGCAGGGGTTTGGCACGCTCTACACCGCTGTTTACCGGCCGCGTCGCCGCCAGATGGAGCTGCGCTGGCCCGGTGTGACATGGCAGCTGTCCCTCAAGGATTTCGCCGAAGGTGCACGGGATGTCAGTTTGCCCGGAGCCGCGTGATGGCCGGACCGCTCGCATCGTTGAAGGTTGTGGAATTCGCGGGGCTTGGTCCCGCGCCGCTGGCCGGCCAACTGCTCGCCGATCTGGGGGCGCAGGTTGTCAGCATCGACCGCAAGCACACCGACGCAGATCCGACCGACATCAACAGACGCGGGAAACGCTCTGTCGTGTTGAACCTCAAATCGGCGGGCGGGATCGAGGTGGCGCGTCGTCTGATCGCCACATCCGACATATTGATCGAAGGGTTTCGCCCCGGCGTTATGGAGCGGCTGGGGTTGGGCCCCGATGACTGCCCCGATACGCTGATTTACGGACGGATGACCGGCTGGGGTCAGTCCGGCCCACTGGCGAAAACGGCGGGCCATGACATCAACTATCTCGCGCTCACGGGTGCGTTGCATGCGATGGGTGATGCCGATCGACCGCCGGTTCCGCCGCTGAACCTTGTTGCGGACTACGGCGGTGGATCGATGTTCTTGCTGCTGGGTGTGCTGGCGGCAGTGATCGAACGGGGCGTTTCCGGCAAGGGGCAGGTTGTGGATGCGGCCATGGTTGACGGTGTGCCCGCGATGATGGGGCTGATCCATGCGATGCTGGCGCGGGGCGACTGGACGCAGGACCGGCAATCCAACTGGCTGGACGGGGCGGCACCGTTTTATCGGTGCTACACCTGCAAATGCGGCGGCTACATCTCTGTCGGCGCGCTGGAGCCGCAGTTTCACGCGCTGTTGCTGGAAAAAGCGGGGCTGCCTGCCGCGGACGCGCAGACACAGAATGACCCCCGATCATGGGCAGATCGGCGGGCGGTCTATGCCCGTGCCTTTGCCCAACGCACCCGCGACGAATGGGCCGCTGTGTTCGACGGGACCGATGCTTGCGTGGCGCCCGTCTTGCGATTTGCCGAAGCGGCGCTGCACCCCCACATGGCCGCGCGCGGAACGTTTACATCGCCCGGCGGTATCCTGCAGGCCGCGCCTGCACCCCGTTTCGGGCGCAGCGTCCCGCCGCAACCAGCGCCGCCCCGTGGCGCGGGGGCCGACACCGCCGCCCTATTGGCGGAGCTGGGCTACGACAGCGCGGCACAGGCGCGATTGCACAAGGACGGGGCATTGGAATAGCGCGCGGCGGCACAAATCCGATCATTCGACGCTACCCATATGCACCCCCGTCCAAAGGGACTATATAGAGCCTATGAAAGACGCTGACGCCTCCGACCTTGACGCTCCGCTGGAAGACCTGATCGTCTGCCCCGTGTGCGATGCGACCTACCAGCTGGCCCAGCCAGCCAAAGGCGAGCGTGCGGTATGTGTGCGCTGCCACAAGGTGCTGATCGCGCCGCGTCTCAAAGCAGGGGTGCAGATCATCGCGGTGGCGATTTCCGTGGTGATCCTGACGGTTGCGGCATCGATCTTTCCTTTTCTGAACATCTCGGCAGCAGGCAAATCGAACTCCGTGTCCATCATTGACGCAGCTTTGTCCTTTACCGAAGGGCCGCTGCTGCTTTTGTCACTTCTGACAGCGGGTTTCATAATTCTGATTCCGCTCGCCCGGATGATCCTGACGCTCTATGTTCTTGTGCCCGTTGTGCGTGATAAACCGCCCGCGCGCCACGCGATGCGCGCGTTTCGCTATTCAGAAGCATTGCGCCCGTGGTCGATGGCCGAGATTTTTGCGATCGGCTGTGCGGTGGCGCTGGTCAAGGTGGCGGATCTGGCAACGGTCGGTTTCGGACCGGCGTTCTGGATGTTCGGATGTCTGGTGGTTCTTGTGATGGTGCAGGACGGATTTATGTGCAAATGGTCGGTATGGAATTCACTGGAACACCCACGCCGACGGTAACGGCCCGCGAAGCGGGGCTGGTGGCATGCACACGGTGCACCCGTGCCTGGCCGCGCGGTACGCCCACCTGCGGGCGGTGCGGTGCAAAGCTGGTGTCAAGAGATCGCAAGAGCCTGCAACGGGTCTGGGCGCTGTGGCTGGTGGGCTTCATGGCCTATATCCCGGCAAATCTTTATCCGATGTTGTCGACGCAGCAATTGTTGCAGGTGCACGAAAGCACGATCATCGGCGGCGCGGTAGAACTTGCACAATACGGGTCGTGGGGCGTGGCGGGCATCATTCTGTTCGCGTCTGTCGTCATTCCGCTTGGCAAATTCTGGGCAATTGCCTTTCTTGCGATCAGCGTACGGGCCGAAAACAGCGGGCGCCACCACCAAAGGCTGTGGCTGTACGAAGTCGTGGAATACATCGGGCGGTGGTCGATGATCGATATCTTCGTGGTCGCCATCCTCTCCGCATTGGTGCAATTACAGGGACTTGTATCGATCCAACCCGGTCCTGCGGCTTTCTTTTTTGCGCTATCCGTGATCTTTACCATGTTGTCGGCGCAGGCCTTTGATCCCAGAATGATCTGGGATGCCTACGACCCAGAAAACGAAGGGCCGTCTGATGGCTGAAACTCCTCCTCCGGTCCATATCCGGCCAGCCCGCAAGCCGCGCTTTTCCGGAGCATCCGTAATCTGGCTGATCCCGTTGCTGGCGCTTGTCGCGGCGCTGGCCGTGGCGGTGCAGAACTACAATTCCCGCGGTCCGCTGATCGTGGTGGCGTTTCAGGATGGGGCCGGCATTGCTGCCGGCGAAACCGAATTGCGTTACCGCGACATTTCGGTGGGCAAAGTCGAAAAGGTCGGTTTCAGCAGCGGTCTGGGGCAGGTCGAGGCGCATATCCGCGTCAAGAAGGACATCGCGCCCTATATCGACAACGGCTCTGTGTTCTGGATCGTCGAACCCGAAGTGTCGGCCCGTGGCATCACGGGTCTGAGCACGGTGTTGAGCGGCGTTTATATTCAGGGGTCGTGGGATGACAACATCGGTTTGACGTCGGACCGGTTTGTCGGGTCGTCACAACCGCCCCTTATCCGGCCGGGAGAAAGCGGGCTGCAACTTGCGTTCCGCACCACCACCAACGGGGAGTTGACGGATAATGCGCCGATCCTGTTCCGCGGTATCGAGGTCGGGCGTGTCGGCAAGGCCCAGATTGCCAACAGCGGGGCCTTTGCGATCGTAGAGGCGCTGATTTACGACAGCCACCGTGATTTGATCAATTCGTCGACCCGGTTCTGGGATGTCTCGGGCGTGAGTGTCAGCATCGGGCCGGGCGGCGCGGATGTCGAGTTTTCCTCGCTTGCGACGCTGGTGGGCGGCGGGCTCACCTTTGATACATTCGTGTCGGGAGGGGAGCCCGTGCAGGACGGCGCGGTTTTCGAGGTTTATGGCGACAAGGACAGCGCCCGCAACAGCCTGTTCACCGCATCCGAAGTCGAACCGCTGCAGATCAGTGTGATTTTTGAAGAGAACATCTCGGGTCTGGCGACCGGTGCGGATGTCGAACTGAGCGGGTTCAAGGTGGGCGTTGTGGACAGCCTGTCGGGCGTTGTCGATACCGATCAATTCGGCGACAGCCGCGTGCGTCTGAACGTGATCCTCGCCATTCAGCCCGCACGACTGGGGTTGAAAGACGAGGTGACCGCAGATGCCGCGTTGCAGTTCTTGGCCGAAAGGGTGCAGGAGGGGCTGCGCGCGCGCCTTGCGTCGGCCAGTCTGCTGACGGGCGGTTTGAAGGTCGAGCTGGTGGAAGTGGAGGATCCGTTCCCCGCCACATTGACCACATCGGGCGCCGATCTGCCGATTTTTCCGACCACGCAGAGCGAAACATCCGACGCCGCCGCGACGGTCGAAGGGGTATTCAACCGCATCAACAACCTCCCGATCGAAGAGTTGTTGAACAGCGCGATACGGTTCCTCGACAACGCCGATGCGCTTGTGTCGAGTGAAGATATTCGCCAGACCCCCGGTGACGTGCGCACGCTGGTCGGTGATCTTTCCGAACTGCTGACATCGGACGACATCAAGAACGTACCGGTTGCGCTGAACGCGACGCTCGTGCGGATCGAGGATCTGGTGGCCGATCTGGAAGAGCAACGTGTGACCGATATTCTGGTGCAAGCACTGACGGATGCCTCCGATGCCGCCAATTCTGTCACCTCATCTGTCGAGGGGGTGCCGGAACTGGTCGAAGACCTGCAAGAGGTCGCGGCGAAGGCCAACAGCCTCGAGCTCAATGCGCTTCTCGAGGAGCTGACCGTGCTGACGCGGTCCGCGGACGCGCTGGTGTCGAGCCCGGATACAGCCGAGTTGCCCGCAGCGCTCAAGGGCGCGCTGGACGAAGTCAATGCAACCCTTGGAGAGTTGCGTGCGGGGGGGGCGGTGACGAATGTAAACCAGACACTTGCGTCGGCACGCAACGCCGCCGACAGCATCGCGGTGTCCGCGCAGGATTTGCCGCGGGTGGTAAACCGGATTTCCGCTTTGCTGACGCAGGCCAGCCGTACCATCGAAGGCTACAACAAGGGTGACCAGATCAGCCGCTCGGCGGAAAATACCCTGCGTGACATCAGCGAGGCGGCAGATGCCCTCGCCAAGCTTGCGCGTACTATCGAACGCAATCCGAACTCCTTGCTGTTGGGAAGATGATATGATGATCCTCAAGAACCTGATGCTGGCCGCTACGATTGGCCTTCTTGCCGCGTGCGGCAATCCCGATCGCATTGCCGTGACATCCCCCGCGATCAACGAAAACATACGGATCGGTTTCCGGTCGGTCGAGGTAAAGGACGTGTCGTTGCCCAGCTATGCGGCGGCGGATGAAATCGCGC
Organism: Sulfitobacter sp. S190; assembly: GCF_025141935.1. Taxonomy (NCBI): domain Bacteria; kingdom Pseudomonadati; phylum Pseudomonadota; class Alphaproteobacteria; order Rhodobacterales; family Roseobacteraceae; genus Sulfitobacter; species Sulfitobacter sp. S190. The sequence goes on from NZ_CP081120.1 coordinate 326,115, forward strand.
AGCAGGGGCCGGACGGAACGCTAGTGACATCGTCGGTGCTGTGGGCGGATGCGCCCGAACGCGCGGTGGCGCTTGAAATCAGCCGCAATCTGGCGCGGCTTTCCGGGGCGCGGATTGCATCCGAGCCGTGGCCGTTTGAGGAAGAGCCTGCCGCATCCCTTGACGTGCGGTTTGCCGATCTTGTCGCGGGCACGGACGGTGTGTTCCGCGCGACGGGCCAGTATTTCGTCGGCGTGTATCAGGGGCGCGAACGCTCGGGCCTGTTTGATCTGAGTGTGGCGTATGACCCTGCGGCCGGACCGGCGGCGATTGCGCAGGCGCGTGGCCGCGTGGTGCTGGATCTGACCAAATTCATCGCGCGCAACGGTTTGCGGTAGGCTTGTCCCTTGCGGGGGCGGTGCTGCCGCCCTACATCTGGCCCAATGGCACAGGTAAAATCATCCACGAAATCCGACCCGAACTACAAGGTCATCGCCGAAAACCGGCGTGCACGGTATGACTATGCAATCGATGATGACATCGAGTGCGGCATCATGCTGGAGGGGTCAGAGGTCAAATCGCTTCGCTCCGGCGGATCGAATATCGCCGAAAGCTATGCTTCGGTAGAGGACGGTGAGCTGTGGCTGACCAACAGCTATATTGCGCCCTACAAGCAGGCCAAGACATTCGGTCACGAGGAACGCCGCCGGCGCAAGTTGCTTGTATCGCGCAAGGAGCTGGCCAACCTGTGGAACGCCACGCAGCGCAAAGGCATGACGCTGGTGCCATTGGTGATGTACTTCAACCACCGCGGCATGGCGAAGATCAAGCTGGGCATCGCCAAGGGCAAGAAGAACCACGACAAACGCGAAACAGCCGCCAAGCGCGACTGGAACCGCCAGAAATCGCGGCTGTTGAAAGACCACAGTTAAGCGCTTTTGCGTGACCTCGCACTTGTCAGTGATGGGGCGGAGCGGTAGCAACGGGCAAACCCATTGCAACGGGGGCTTCCCATGGCTGATGATCCCAAGACGCTGGTTTCCACCGACTGGCTTGCGAAACACCTCAAGGACCCGGACCTGCGATTGCTGGATGCGTCGTGGTATCTGCCCGATGAAAATCGTGATCCGCTGGCCGAGTACAACGCGGCACATATTCCCGGCGCGCGGTTCTTTGATATCGACGAAATCTCGGACGCCCGCAGCGACCTGCCGCATATGGCCCCGCCAATCGAAAAATTCATGTCGCGGATGCGGGCGATGGGCGTTGGCGATGGTCATCAGGTGGTCGTCTATGACGGCTCTGGTCTGCTTTCTGCGGCGCGGGTCTGGTGGCTTTTCCGCCTGATGGGGCAGGAAAACGTCGCGGTTCTGGACGGTGGATTGCCCAAATGGGTCGCGGAGGGGCATCCGACAGAGGACATGCCGCCGATACCGCGGGACCGGCATATGACAGTACGGTTCCAGAACCAGTTGGTACGCGATGTCACGCAGGTGGCCCACGCCTCAAAGCTGGGCAGCCCGCAGATTGTCGATGCCCGTGCGGCCGCCCGTTTCCGCGGTGACGCGCCCGAACCCCGGGAGGGATTGCGCGCAGGCCACATTCCGGGGTCGCGCAACGTGCCATTTACCGATCTTCTGAATGCTGACAGAACGCTCAAGACCCCGGATGAAACACGCGCGGCGTTCGAGGCCGCGGGCGTCGATCTGGGCAAGCCGGTGATCACGACCTGCGGTTCCGGCGTCACGGCAGCGATACTGGCGTTGGCGCTCGAGCGGTTGGGTCATAACGACTGGGCTCTTTACGATGGATCTTGGGCAGAGTGGGGGATGTTCCCGACCGTGCCCGTCGCGACCGGAGACGCATGATGTTCGAGACACTGCAGGCCCAGCCGGCCGACAAGATTCTGGCGCTTGTCCAGATGTACCGCGAAGACCCGCGAGAGATGAAAATCGATCTGGGCGTGGGTGTGTACAAGGATGCGACGGGGCTGACCCCGGTAATGCGGGCCGTCAAAACCGCGGAGCGGCAGCTTTGGGAGACGCAGGACAGCAAGGTTTATACCGGTCTTGCGGGTGATCCGGCATTCGGTGATGCGTTGGTTGATCTGGTGCTGGGCGATGCGGTATCCCGCGATACCGTGGCCGCCGCCGCGACACCGGGCGGGACAGGTGCGGTCCGACAGGCGTTCGAGATGATCCAGATGGCGCGCCCCGATGCGCGGGTCTTTGTGTCGGACCCGACGTGGCCCAATCATCTGTCCATCCTGAATTATCTGGGAATGGAGATCGTTCCCTACCGGTATTTTGACGCCGAAACGCGTGGTGTGGATTTTAACGGGCTGATCGAGGATCTTAAAACGGCCCGCGCGGGCGACGTCGTGCTGTTTCATGGATGCTGTCACAACCCCACCGGCGCCAATCTCAACCCCACCGAGTGGGACGCCGTGATCGACGTGCTGTTGCAAACCGGCGCAACGCCAATGATCGACATTGCGTATCAGGGTTTCGGCGATGGTCTGGACGAGGATGCAGCGGCAACGCGCAAATTGGCCGCCGCGGTGCCCGAATGTCTGATTGCCGCAAGCTGCTCCAAGAATTTCGGTATCTACCGCGAGCGGACGGGTATCCTGATGGCTGTTTCGGCAGATACATTGGCGACGGGTCTGAACCAGTCGACGCTGGCGTTCCTCAATCGCCAGAACTTCAGTTTTCCTCCCGATCACGGCGCTCGTGTCGTGACGATGATCCTGAAAGATGACGCGCTGCGTGCAGATTGGCAGGCAGAGCTCGAAGAGGTCCGCACCGGTATGCTGGGTCTGCGCACGCAGTTGGCGGGCGAGTTGCAGCGGCTGAGCGGGTCGGACCGGTTCGGTTTTCTCGCCCAGCACCGCGGTATGTTTTCAAGACTGGGGACAACGCCCGAACTGGTCGAAAAGCTGCGCAAGGATCACGCGATTTACATGGTCGGTGACAGCAGGATGAACATTGCGGGCCTGAACCCGCAAACGGTACCGGTGCTTGCGCAGGCGATCATCGACGCCGGCATCTGAACCCAAACGACGTCGGCAAAAAAGCCCCGCAGCGGTTCGGCTGCGGGGCTTTTTCTTTGTGGTGGGTGCCGCGTCCCACTCTGTGCGGGGCGCGGCGTGGGCTGATATCAGCCGCGGGAGAATTCGGGATAGGCTTCCATGCCCAGCTCGGATGTATCGAGACCCGTGATCTCGGCCTCTTCGCTGACGCGAATGCCCATGACGGCCTTCAGAAGTAGCCATAGGACAGCCGCTGCAACAAAGGTGAAGACACCGTAGGCCACGATACCCGTAAGCTGCGTGATGAGGCTTGCGTCACCGTTGTAGAATACGACCGCGATCGTGCCCCAGATGCCCGCAAAGAGGTGCACAGGGATGGCGCCGACAACGTCGTCGATTTTCAGCTTGTCGAGCATTGGCACCGCAAAGACCACGATCGCGCCGCCAATGGCACCGATCCAGAGCGAGCCGAAAAGCGATGGCGCAAGCGGTTCTGCCGTGATCGACACCAGACCGGCAAGACAGCCGTTCAGAACCATCGTCAGGTCGACCTTCTTGTACAATACCTGCGTCAGGATCAGCGCCGCAACGGCACCCGCTGCCGCGGCCATGTTCGTGTTGGCAAAGATCCGGCCCACGTCGGTGATGTCACCCACAGTGCCCGCAGCCAGTTGCGAGCCGCCATTGAAGCCGAACCAACCAAGCCACAGGATGAACGTGCCCAATGTCGCCAGCGCAAGGTTGGAGCCGGGCATCGGATTCACGCGGCCGTCCTTGTATTTGCCCAGACGCGGTCCGAGGATCAGCGCACCGGCAAGAGCCGCCCAACCGCCGACAGAGTGTACCACGGTGGAACCGGCGAAGTCGGAGAAGCCCATTTCGGACAGCCAGCCGCCGCCCCACTGCCAGGAGCCGGAAATCGGGTACAGAAGACCCGTCAGCACCAGCACGAAGATGAGGAAGGGCCACAGTTTGATGCGTTCGGCCAGCGCGCCCGATACGATCGAAGCGGTCGCCGCGACGAACATCAGCTGGAAGAAGAAGTCCGAGGCGACGGATGCGTAATCAAGCGATGCATCCGCAGCGGCAAGCCCGACAGGCTCCAACACGGTCGGCACGAAGTTGAAAGCGAAGTATCCGTTAAAGTCGCCGGGATACATCAGGTTGAAGCCGACCAACCAGTACATGATCGATGCGAGCGAGAACAAGGCGATGTTCTTGGTCAACTGCATCGTGACGTTCTTGGAGCGCACGAGACCGGCCTCGAGCATGGCAAAACCGGCAGCCATCCAGAACACCAGAAACCCGCCCACCAGAAACAGCAGGGTGGTCATGATATAGGGACCGATTTCATCAAAGCCCGGCGCGGCGGCGTCCTGGGCCAATGCGAATGTCGGCAGCAGTGCTGCAACAGTCGCGGCTGGAAGTATGTATCGTTTCATCGTCTATCCGTCCCTTGATTAGATGGCGTCTTCGCCGGTTTCACCGGTACGCACACGGACCGCTTGTTCTACGTCGAGCACGAAAATCTTGCCGTCGCCGATCTTGCCCGTCTGGGCGGTCTTGCTGATTACTTCGACCATCTGGTCGGCCACGGCATCCGCCACGACCAGCTCCAACTTTACCTTCGGTACGAAGTTCACGACGTATTCAGCGCCGCGGTAGATTTCGGTATGGCCGGACTGCGCGCCGAAGCCTTTGATTTCCGTGACCATCAGCCCGCGTACACCTGCGTCGGTCAGCGCTTCGCGGACTTCCTCCAGTTTGAACGGCTTGATGGTGGCAATAATGAGTTTCACCTATCGATCCCCTTGTAGTGCAGGTTGTTCCTGCCGGTTGCCCCGCCAGCAAACGGGACGAACCGCAGAGTTGTGAAGCATTTCGCTCTTTTGCCGCGACACGGTTCCGGCTGGAGTGATTAAAAAATAATCAACACGACTAAACAGCCTAAAAACTGTGCAAATATTTGAGGGTTGTTTGCCGATCAAACGCTAAACAATCGGGTTCAGGCGGGGTAAACTGGCCCGAACAAAGGGCGAGCAGGCCAATTTCATGAGTGATTCATCCAAGCGTAAGCGACCGCTGGTTGCGGAGAAGCGGTATGGCGCGGCGTCCAAGGCGCAGCAGAGCCGGTCGAAAACCAAGTCGAGAAAGAAAAAGCCTGCCAAACGCCGGAGCCGTGCGCCGCGCCGTGGCGGTATCCTCGGCTTTCTGTCGCGGATCGCACGCTGGGTCATGCGCCTGATCTGGGTGCTGTTCTCGCGCACCGCGCTTGTCGGTATCGCGATGCTCGCGCTGATAGTCGGCTATTTCTACACCACCCTGCCGCCTGTAGAAGAGCTGCTTGACGGACGTGTCAGCGGCTCCGTGACCATGATCGATAACGAGGGCGAGGTATTCGCCTGGCGTGGAGACCAGTTCGGAGGGGTCGTCACGGCGCAAACCGTTTCGCCAAACCTCAAGAACGCGGTGATCGCGACCGAGGACAAGAGATTTTACCGGCATTTCGGGTTGAGCCCGCGGGGCATCGCATCGGCGGTGCGCATCAACATGAGCGAGGGCCGCGGCCCGTTGTCGGGGCACGGCGGCTCCACCATCACGCAACAGACGGCGAAGTTGCTGTGCCTTGGCGAACCTTTTGATCCGACCTCCGGCCAGACAGAAGCCGAATACGAGGCCGATTGCCGCCGCGGATCAATCAAGCGCAAGGCGAAGGAAGCCGTCTATGCGATGGCGATGGAGGCGAAGTACACCAAGGACGAAATCCTGTCGATCTACCTGAACCGTGCGTATCTTGGTGGGGGTGCATATGGCGCCGAGGCGGCGGCACAGCGCTATTTTGGCAAGCCCGCCGCGGCGGTGAATGCAGCCGAAGGGGCGATGATAGCAGGGCTGCTGACCGCACCGTCAACTCTGGCGCCGACCAGCAACCTCGAGCGATCGCAAAACCGTGCCGCAACGGTGCTGCGCCTGATGCGCGAACAGGGATATATCGATGCGGAACAGGAAGCGCGCGCCAAAGCAAATCCTGCGGTGTTGTCCGAAGCCGCGCAGGCGCGGGCCGGTGGTTATTTCGCGGATTGGGTCATGTCGTCAGGCCCCGAATTCTTTACCCGTAAAACCACAGAGGATGTGATCATTCGCACGACCCTCGACCAACGGATGCAGCGCGCCGCCGAAGAAGGTCTGAAATGGGTTTTCGAGAACAAGGTCCGTGCGGGATCCAAGGCGCAAGCCGCCATTGTCGTGATGAGCGCCGATGGCGCGGTGCGGGCGATGGTCGGCGGGCGCAAGACAAAGGTAACGGGGGCGTTCAACCGCGCCACACAGGCGCTGCGCCAGACGGGATCGGCGTTCAAACCGTTCGTCTATGCTGCCGCGCTCGATCTTGGCTATTCGCCCAACGATATCGTCGTGGACGAACCCTATTGTCTGGATATTCCGGGTTCGGGGCAGTGGTGTCCGAAAAACTACACCAACCGTTTCGTGGGGCCGACGTCGATGACGACCGCATTGGCGCAGTCGCTCAACATTCCGGCAGTCAAGATTTCCGAAAGCGTGGGCCGTGATGTGGTTAGCACGGTTGCCGAGCAGTTCGGGATCAAGAACGATCTGGCGGCGGGTCCGGCCCTCGCGCTTGGCGCATCCGAAAGCACATTGCTCGAAATGACGGGTGCATTCGCGGGAATTTTGAATGGCGGCTCTTCAGTCACGCCGTACGGGCTGCTTGATCTGCGATTGCGTGGCGATGACGAGCTGTTGATGGGAACAGGGGGCGGCATTGGTGAGCGGGTCATTCAGGAAGAAGCGGCAGGCCAACTTATCTATATGATGGAGAAGGTTGTCAGCGAAGGCACCGGCAAGCGTGCGCGGCTCGAAAACTGGCAGGTGGCCGGAAAAACAGGGACAACATCCGCGGCAAAAGATGCCTGGTTCATCGGGTTCTCGGCGGATTACGTGGCCGGCGTCTGGATGGGATACGACGACAACACCCCGCTCAAGGGTGTGACCGGCGGTGGGCTCCCTGCGGACATCTGGCGCGAAACGATGCAGCGGGTGCACGTAGGCATCGATCCCAAGCCGCTGCCGATGATCAAACCGGCGGCCCCGCAAGTGGTCTTTCAGGGCGAAACGAACCAGGCTGCGCCCCAACCGGCACCGCAACCGCAACGCCGCGAACCTGCCCGCCCGCTCAGCCTGATCGATCAGGTCCTGCGCGATATTTTCGGTGGCGGAAACTGACGCTTCAAGATTTGTGCGAACCTGCGCACAAATCTGCGTTGGCGCTTGCACGGGCTGTTTCCTAGGTGTGACTGACACATAAAAAAGGAGACAGTGATGCAAGAGCCAGTAAAAATCTCGTCGTTTTCCGATGGCGCGCGTGGTGGCAATCCGGCTGGTGTTGTGATTGCGGATAGGTTGCCTGCCGCAAGCGAAATGCAGAAAGTTGCGGCGGACCTCGGCTTTTCGGAAACCGCCTTTGCCGCTCGGGACGCAGATGGCGGGTGGACCGTTCGGTACTATGCGCCCGAGGGTGAGGTGGCGTTTTGTGGTCATGCGACGATCGCGCTTGGCGCACAGTTGGGGCGGCTGAATGGCGCGGGCACGTATCCGCTGCATCTGCGCGATGACTTTATTTCTGTACGCGCCGATCCGGCGGGCGATGGCTGGAAAGCCGCATTGCAATCACCCGCGACATGGTCCGAAGAACTCGACCTGACGTTGACGCAAGAGCTTTTGCAGAATTTCGGTCTGACGGACGCCGATCTCGATACGCGTCTGCGCCCCGCCTTGGCCTTTGCCGGTGTGCGCCACGCCGTGCTGCCATTGGCCCGTCGAGAGACGCTTTCGCAGATGGAATATCCTTTCGAAGCGGTCAAGGCGCTGATGCATGCGCATGATCTCGTCACCGTCAGCCTGATCTTTTTCGAGGGGCCGCGCGTGATCCACGCGCGCAATGCGTTTGCCAGTGGCGGAGTGGTCGAGGACCCGGCGACGGGCGCGGCGGCCGCCGCACTTGGCGGACTGCTGGTCGACCGGAATTGGGACGGTCTGCAGGGCGGAGGCGCGATAGATATCCGTCAGGGCGACGATATGGGGATGCCGTCGCGTATCCGTGTCGATGTGACCGGCGTGCCGGGCGACAGTGTGACAGTAAGCGGTGCCGTGCGCTGGATGGGATAAGCGGCGCTGGGCAAATGCGGGCTTTTCACTTGTCGGGGCGGGCGGTAACGTCCCGACAGATACACATCGCTGCCAAGGAGCGCCCCCATGAGCCACGCACAAAACCTTTCAGAAAAAGGCATCACACTTCCAGATGCGTCGGCGCCCGCTGCCAACTATGTTCCTTACGTTCGGGTCGGCAACACGCTTTACGTTTCAGGCCAGATTTCGCGCAACGACGACGGGCTGATCACCGGTGTTCTGGGCGATGACATGAGCGTCGAAGAAGGGGCTGCCGCAGCGCAGACCTGCGCTTTGCAATTGCTGGCACAGGTGCGGGCGGCATGCGATGGCGACATTGACCGGATGGTGCGGGTCGTGAAGTTGACCGGATTCGTGAATTCGACCAAGGATTTCACCCAGCAGCCGCAGGTCATCAACGGGTGTTCCGATTTCCTCGTGGAAACTTTGGGTGATGCCGGGCGGCATGCCCGCTCTGCCGTGTCCGCGGGCGCGCTGCCTTTGGGTGTTGCGGTCGAGATCGAAGGCATCTTCGAAATCAAATGACCCAAGCCAATCCACAGCTGCCAGACAGCTTTCTCGCGGTTCCGTTGACGCACCGCGCCCTTCATGACGTTGCCGATGGCCGACCTGAGAATTCGCGGGCCGCGATCCGCGCGGCGATCGCCCACGGCTACGGTATCGAAATTGACGTGCAGCTCAGCGGCGATGGCGCGGCGATGGTGTTTCATGACTACCACCTTGAACGGCTGACGGAGGTGCAGGGCGCTGTGCAGTTGCATTCAACAGCCGCGTTGAAGTCGATCAATCTGCGTGGCGGCGACGAAGGTATTCCCGATTTGCCGGAAGTGCTGGAGCTGGTGGCCGGTCGGGTGCCGCTGCTGATCGAACTGAAGGATCAGGACGGCGCGATGGGACCCAATGTCGGAGCTCTGGAACGGGCCACTGCGACTGCCATCAAAGGGTACGGCGGCGACGTGGCCGTAATGTCGTTCAACCCACACTCGACGGCTCTGATGCGGGAATTGTGCCCCGACATTCCACGTGGGCTGACCACGAGTGCTTTCACCCCCAAGGACTGGCCTTTCGGAGAGGACGTCTGCGCGCGCTTGCGCGAGATACCGGATTACGATCGTGTCGGCGCATCCTTTATCAGCCACGAGGCTGCGGATCTGGACCGTCCGCGGGTGGCCGAATTGAAGGCGCAGGGCGCGCGTGTCTGCTGTTGGACCATCCGCAGCCCCGAACAGGAAGCCGAGGCCCGCAAAGTTGCCGATAATATTACCTTCGAGAGGTATCTCGCCGCGCTCGACGCTTGAACTTCGCGGTGCCGGCCACAGGTTAGCGGCTGCAGGGCAAGGAAAGAGCAATGAGCGCGCAAGAGGTGGAAATCAGGGTCATTGGATCTTTGGCCGAGATATCGGCCGATGAGTGGGATGCATGCGCCTGCCCCGAGGCGATCAGGGGCGGCCGCCCTATTGATCCCTTCACGACCCACCGGTTTCTCAAGGCGCTGGAAGACAGCGGGAGTGTCGGGCCCGGCACCGGCTGGCAGCCGCAGTATCTGGCTGCGCATATCGACGGTCAGCTGATTGCGGTGGCGCCGCTTTACGCCAAATCCCACAGTCAGGGTGAGTACATTTTCGATCACAACTGGGCGCACGCGTACGAGCGTGCGGGCGGGCGGTATTATCCGAAATTGCAGATCGCGGTGCCCTTCACGCCCGCCACAGGCCGCAGGTTCCTTGCCCGTCCGGGGTTCGAGAAATCAGGCGTCGAAGCGCTGATTCAGGGTGCGATGCAGTTGACCGAGAATAACGCCCTGAGTTCGGTCAACGTCACATTCTGTACCGCGCAGGAAGCCGAGCAGGCAGAAGCGCTGGGAATGATGTCGCGCAAGAGCCAGCAGTTTCACTGGCGCAACGATGGCTACGCGGATTTTGACGGATTTCTGCAAAGTCTGTCGAGCCGCAAGCGCAAGAACATCCGCAAGGAACGGGCAGCTGCGAATGATTTTGGCGGTTCGATCCATGTGCTGACCGGAGATCAGATTACGCCCGAACACTGGGATGCCTTTTGGGTGTTTTATCAGGATACCGGCGCGCGCAAATGGGGGCAGCCGTACCTTACACGCGCGTTCTTTGACGAGGCGCACAAAGTGCTGCGGGATGACATCGCCTTGGTGTTGGCCGAACGGGATGGCCGGTGGATTGCCGGCGCGCTGAACTTTATTGGCGCAGACGCGTTATTCGGGCGGTACTGGGGATGTACGGAGCACCATTCATGTCTGCATTTCGAGCTTTGCTATTACCGCGCAATCGATATGGCGATTGACTTGCGGCTTGGCACGGTGGAGGCGGGCGCGCAGGGCGAGCACAAGCTGGCGCGGGGGTATCTGCCTACCGCCACGTGGTCGCTTCACTGGTTGCGTGATCCGGGGTTTGCCCGCGCGGTGGGTGACTACCTGCAAGCCGAGCGTGCCGCAGTGGACGAAGAGATCGAGGTGCTGACCGACTACGGCCCCTTCAAACGATCACAGATCGAGGAACAGGAATGACAGAGAAACTGAGCGAAGAAACCCGAGGGCCGCTGCTCGATCCGCTTCTGAGCAATGGCTGGAGCATGGTCGAGGATCGCGATGCGATCACTAAGACCTTCAAGTTTGACGACTTTGTTGATGCTTTCGGCTGGATGAGCCGGGCGGCACTCTGGGCCGAGAAGTGGGACCACCACCCCGAATGGCGCAACGTTTACAACAGTGTCGAGGTGACACTGACCACACATGACGTGGACGGGCTGAGCACGCTGGATGCAAAGCTGGCCCGGAAGCTCGACGGATTGACTTAACAGAGGACGACAATGGAAGACATTTTGAATTTCGAGATCTGGCAGGGAAAAACTGTCGGTGACATACTGACGCTCGAGTTCCTAAGCTCGCTTGTCGGGTCGGTATTGGCCGCCATCGCGATCCTCGTCATCGGTTGGCTCTTGTCGAAATGGGTGAAGAACCGCATCATCAAACTGTCGGAGCGTCACGCGCACCTCGACGACATGCTGTTCGATTTTCTGGCATCCATCGCGCGGTATGTGATCCTCGCCTTCACCGCGCTATTCGTGCTCAACACATTCGGGGTGCAGACAACGTCGATTGTCGCGCTCTTGGGTGCGGCGGGTCTGGCGATCGGTCTGGCTTTGCAGGGGACGCTGTCCAATGTGGCAGCGGGCGTGATGCTGATCCTGTTCCGACCGATCAAGACCGGTGACTTTGTCGAGGTTAATGACAAGATGGGCACGGTGAAAAATGTAAGCCTTAACTTCACCGAGTTGGCCGATCTGTCGAACGTTCAGGTGATCATCCCCAACTCGGAAGTTTGGGGCAATACCATAACGAATTATTCGACGAATGACACACGCCGCGCCGAATGGACCTTCGGCGTCGGCTACGGTGCCAATCTGAAAGACGCGGAAACGATCATTCATGACACAATCATGGCCGATCGTCGCGCCAAGTCTGATCCGGCTCCATTTATACAGGTCACGAATCTCGGCGGCAGTTCGGTCGATTTTCTGGTGCGGGTCTGGTGCGATGCGGCGGATTATTTCAGCTTCAAGGCCGATATGACACGTGCCGTCAAAGAGGCGCTGGATGAGGGCGGTGTCGATATTCCGTTCCCCACACGCACGTTGGTCATCACCCGTGAAGATGCAGACGCCCAAGCGGACGAGCAATCGTCCGGCCAGCAGTCTTCTGACGAGACGGGTGCGCGCCGCGATATGGATGGCGGCGACGCGAAAGAGGCATAAACCTGCCTCGGAACTTGGAGAGGGGCGGCGTGTGACACGGCGCCCCTTTCTGATTTACGACATGCTGTCGAGCAGGCTCTCGCCGCCCGAAACTTCGCATACGCCGGGGTTCTCTTCGGCCTGAAGCAGTGAAACCTTGCCGTCTTCGACCAGCATCGCATAGCGCTTGGAGCGTGCGACCAACCCCGCGGGTGGGGCATCAAAATCCATCCCGATGGCCTTCGTAAATTCGGAGCTTGCGTCGCCCAACATCGTAATGCCTGCTTCTTGCGCGCCGGTCGCTTCGCCCCACGCCTGCATGACGAAGGGATCGTTGCACGATACGCAGATAATTTCGTCCACGCCCTTGGCCGCAAAATCGTCCTTTGTCCGTACAAAGCTCGGCATATGGGCGGAATGGCACGTGGGGGTGAAGGCACCGGGAACGGCAAAGATCACGACCTTGCGGCCTGCTGTCTTGTCGCTCATCTTCACCTGTGCCGGTCCTTCGGCGCCCATCTCGACCAAAGTTGCGTCGGGCAGCGTATCGCCTTGAGAAATTGGCATGCGGTAACCTTTCATCTGATTGTGTTTTGCCTGATGCCAGATATAGGGTCGCCTGACAGCGCCGACCAGCACAGACATGGAGGAAACATGCGCCATATCATCGTGATCGGAGCCGGACAGGCCGGATCGTCGTGCGTTGCCAAGCTGCGCAATGGCGGTTTCGAGGGGAATGTCACGCTCATCGGTGCCGAGACAGAGCCGCCCTATCAACGCCCTCCGCTGTCTAAGGGGTATCTGATGGGCGACATGGCACTGGAGCGTCTCTATCTGCGGCCCCGCAGTTTCTACGAAGAACACGGTATTGAATTGCGGCTGGGCACGACGGTGGATGCCATCGATACGCACGCCCGCCAGATTGCGGTCAACGGCCGCATGATGGCCTATGACGATCTGGTGCTGGCCACCGGTGCCGTGCCGCACCGTTTGCCGGACCGCATCGGCGGGTCATTGGAACGGGTATTTACCGTGCGTGATTTGGCCGATGTGGATGCAATGGCCCCGTTCTGTGCGTCCGGCGCGAAAGCATTGATCGTCGGTGGAGGCTACATCGGGCTCGAAGCGGCAGCCGTGGCGTCAAAGCTCGGCATGCAGGTGACCCTTGTCGAAATGGCAGAGCGCATCCTCAAGCGTGTGGCGAGCCCGCAGACCAGTGACTTTTTCCGCAAGCTGCATCAGGACCATGGTGTCGATCTGCGCGAGGGGGTCGGGCTCGACAGGCTTGTTGGCGATACGGTCGTTTCAGGTGCCGTGTTGACCGATGGAAGCACGCTCGACGTGGATCTGGTGATCGTGGGTGTCGGCGTTGCGCCCGCGACGCATCTTGCCAAAGCTGCCGGGATCGAGGTCGAAAACGGGATCAAAGTGGATGCGCAGGGCCGCACTTCCGCGCCCCACGTATGGGCGGCGGGCGACTGCGCCTCCTTTCCTTACGACGGTCAGCGGATCAGGTTGGAAAGCGTACCCAACGCCATAGATCAGGCCGAAGCCGTAGCCGAAAATCTGATGGGAGCGGACAAGGCTTATGAAGCGAAGCCGTGGTTCTGGTCAGACCAGTATGACGTAAAACTGCAGATTGCGGGTCTGAATACCGGCTATGACACTGTCATCACGCGCGTGGGCGAAGGCGGCTCCGTATCCTTTTGGTACTTCGCAGGGCCACGCTTGCTGGCGGTCGATGCCGCGAACGACCCGCGCAGCTATATGATCGGCAAACGCCTCATCGAAGGGGGCAAGTCGCCCGATCCGGATGCAATTCGTGACCCCGAGACAGACTTGAAAGCACTGTTGCGCGGATGAGAATTATCGCGGGCAAATACCGGGGCATGGCCTTGGCGCAGGTCGGCAAAGGGGACGCGAGCGCCCATTTGCGCCCCACGTCCGACCGTGTCCGCGAAAGCCTGTTTTCCGCCCTGACGCACCGCAACGTCATTGAAGGCGCGCAGGTTCTCGACCTGTTTGCAGGGACCGGCGCGCTGGGTCTTGAGGCATTGTCGCGCGGTGCGCGCGAGGTGCTGTTCGTCGAAAACGGCCGCGTCGGCCAGCGGTTGATCGCGGAAAATATCGAAAAGCTCGGGGTAGAATCGGCAACGCGTCTGATGCGTAATGATGCGACGGGCCTGGGAGCGTGGCCATCGGCACCATTCGATCTGGTTTTTCTGGACCCGCCCTATGGCAAAGGGATGGGCCAGTCCGCACTGATATCGGCCGCTGCGGGCGGCTGGTTGACGGCGGGCGCAACCATCGTCTGGGAAGAAAGCGCGCCGATGCACGCCCCCGACGGGTTTGAACGGACAGACCGGAAAAAATATGGCGACACGCATGTCACCTTCCTGTCATGGTCAGGCACGTGATGGCAGCGTTTTGCGATTGGCCGCTTTTGTGGCACGATGGCATAATGACAGATGCAACCTGCTCCGCCCCACCGATCCCGTACCGTATTGCGACCACGCGGCCCGAACGGCCGCCCGTGGGGATGCCCGTGTTCATCAGCGATTGCGCGACGCCGCTGGCCGGTGAAACGCTGTTGTCCCTGTTGCTGCGGCGGATGGGCGATCGCGATCTCAGGGATCAATAGGTCGGGTGAAACTTGCCCGCGGGCGAGAGTGTGAAAATTTCGAACCCGTCTTCTGTCACGCCGATCGAGTGTTCAAACTGCGCAGATAGGGATTTGTCGCGGGTGACGGCTGTCCAATCATCTGAAAGCGTTTTGGTTTCGGCGCGCCCCAGATTGACCATCGGTTCAATGGTAAAGAACATTCCGGGTTCCAATACCGCCTTGGTCCCCGGCTTTCCGTAATGCAGAACATTCGGTGGCGCGTGAAAAACGCGGCCCAGACCGTGGCCACAGAAATCGGTGACGACCGCCATCCGGTGGCTTTCGACAAACGTCTGGATTGCGTGGCCGATATCGCCAAAGGTGTTACCGGGTTTGACCGCTTCGATCCCCAGCATGAGCGCGTCATGGGTGACCTGAATGAGCCGTTCCGATTTGCGCGACAGTTTGCCCGCCACGTACATCCGCGACGTATCTCCGAACCAGCCGTCGACAATCACGGTGACGTCAATGTTCAGGATGTCGCCGTCCTTGAGTTTCTTGTCGCTCGGTATCCCGTGACAGACCACGTGGTTGACGGAAATACAGCTGGCGTGCTGGTAGCCTTTGTACCCGATGGTCGCCGACGTCGCGCCGGCATCGTTGACCTTCTGTTCAATGATGCGGTCAATTTCGCCCGTCGTCTGTCCGGGAAAGACATGCTCGGCAATCTCGTCGAGGATGGACGCCGCCAGCTGCCCCGCCGCCAACATGCCGGCCGAGTCGGATGGATTGTGAATGCGGATGCCGTCTTTGGTGGTGCGGCCCGTGTGCAGATCGTTCACTGCGCTCTCCGTATGGTGTTTAGGCCTGTTTAACCGCTGTGACGGCCAAGGACCAGAGGCCCGCCAATCACGACCTCTTCAGGACTTAATGTGGTGGCGATGCAAATTGTTTCAACGCCTGCCTCGGTCGCCGCTGCGTGGGCGCGGGCATAGGCCGGGTCGATGTCATCGGCGATGGTGACATGCGTACAGTCGGTGCGCTGCACAAGATAGAGCAGTATGGCGCGATGACCCTCCCGCGCGACTTGGGCGAGACCATTCATGTGTTTGGTGCCGCGTGCCGTGACGCTGTCGGGAAATTCGGCCTGACCCGGCGTTCGGGACAGGGTGACCGATTTCACCTCGACAAAGGCATCGGGCAGACCGTCCGCCGTCAGCAGGAAATCGATGCGGGAGTTGCTGCCGTATTTTACTTCCGGCCTGACGGTATCGTAACCGCCGAGCGCCATGATGCGGCGCTCCTGCAAGGCCTGCTTCAACACGCGGTTCGGCAAGCTGGTATCGACACCGGTGAAGTGCCCGTTCTCGTGATCCACCAAGCGCCATCCGTAGCGGAGCTTTTTGCGCGGATCATTGTTCGGCTCCAACCAGATCTTTGTTCCCGGTTCCGCCAACCCCATCATGGAACCGGGATTGGCGCAATGTGCGGTTACCTCTGTTCCGTCAGCAAGTGTGCAATCAGCAAGAAACCGTTTGTAGCGGCGGATCAGGCGAGCGGGGACAAGTGGGGTTTGAAAGCGCATGAGCGGGGCCTATACCGTGGGGAACACATGCTCAAGGAGGCAGATATGACCAACCCCAAGGCCGCGATGCTGGTGATCGGTGACGAAATCCTGTCGGGACGTACCCGGGATGCGAACATGCATCATCTGGCAGGAAAGCTGACCGAAATCGGTGTCGATCTGGCGGAAGTGCGGGTCGTGGGCGATGACCGGGATGTCATTGTGGATGCCGTGCAGTCGTTGTCGGACCGGTACGCGACGGTTTTCACATCCGGTGGCATCGGACCCACGCATGATGACATCACCGCGGACTGTATGGCCGCTGCCTTTGGCCAGACGATTGACGTGCGCGATGACGCCCGCGCGATCCTGCAGGCCCATTACGACAAGGCGGGAACCGAGCTGAACGCGGCGCGGCTGCGTATGGCGCGCATCCCAGAAAAGGCCGTATTGATCGAAAATCCTGTGTCGGCGGCTCCGGGTTTCACCATCGGCAATGTGCATGTGATGGCCGGGGTGCCATCGGTGTTTCAGGCGATGGTCGAATCCGTGTTGCCCGGTCTGACGGGCGGCGCACCCCTGCACAGCAAAACCTATACCGTGCACCGTGGCGAAGGCGATATCGCAGGGCCGTTGGGCCAGATCGCGCAAGAGCGCCCGGAGCTTTCGATCGGAAGCTATCCTTTTCAGCGCGACGGGCGTTATGGCTCCAACATCGTCGTGCGCGGGACCGATGAGACGGTGATCGCCGCCGCAATTGCCGATTTGCAGACCGCCTTGGGATGAATGATCTGGCGCGCCTTTACCGGGTGATCGAGGCCACATGGCCGCCCGCACGCGTATGGCGTGAGGCGGGTTTCGATTTGCGCGACGGGGATGGGGGCGGAAAACGCGTGTCGGCGGCGACCGCGGTAGATGCTCCCGACATTGACGCTGCCGAAACAGCGATGCTGGAGCGGGGTCAGCGCCCGTTGTTCATGATCCGCGCGGGAGAGGACGCTCTGGATAGTGCGTTGGCCGAACGGGGGTACGCGCGGATAGACGAAGTCATTCTTTATGCCCGGGATTGCGCAGGTCTGACCGAAAAACCGATGCCCCCCGTGACATGTTTCACGATCTGGGAGCCCTTGGCGATCATGCAGGAAATCTGGGCCCAAGGGGGTGTGGGTCGCGCGCGGTTGCGGGTCATGGGGCGGGCAGCGGTCAAGACCGCAATCCTCGCGCGGTGGAACGAGAAGCCGGCAGGTGTTGCTTTTGCGGCCATCGCCGAAGGCATCTGCATGGTCCATGCCGTCGAGGTCCTGGCCCACCAACGCCGACAGGGGGTCGCGGACTGGATCATGCGGGCGGCGGCCTTTTGGGCGCGGGACCACGGGGCAGAACGGCTTGCGGTTTTATGCGTGGCCGACAACAAAGCGGCAAATGCGCTCTATACCAAGCTGGGCTTTGCCGAGGTCGGGCGTTACCATTACCGCCAATACCCTGATGAATGAGGACCTTATGGCCACTGAACAGCCGACCGCCCTGGATTTGCCGATGGTTGATCCATTACCTGCTCCGACCCGAAAATACTTCGATGTGTGCACGGACAAACTGGGCATGGTGCCCAATGTCCTGCAGGCCTATGCCTTTGACATCGACAAGCTCAATACATTCACGGCGATGTACAATGATTTGATGCTGGGTGACAGCAATCTGACCAAGCTCGAGCGTGAAATGATCGCGGTGGTGGTGTCGGCTGTTAACCGGTGTTTCTATTGTCTGACCGCGCATGGGGCCGCTGTGCGTGATCTTTCCGGCGATCCGGTTTTGGGCGAGACGCTCGTGATGAACTATCGGGTTGCACGCCTCGAGCCGCGCGTGCGCGCGATGCTCGATTTTGCGGTCAAGCTGACAGAAGCGTGCGAAACGATCGAGGAAAAGGATCGCGAAGATCTGCGTGCGCACGGGTTTAGCGACCGCGACATCTGGGACATCGCGAGCGTTGCGGGGTTCTTCAACATGACGAACCGTGTCGCATCGGCAAGCGACATGCGCCCGAATGATGATTACCACGCACAGGCGCGATGATCCGTACCTGCGCCCTTGTGCTGGGCCTGTCCGTCTTGGGCGGGCAGGCGGTAGCGCTGGAGTTGTCCCTGCCTGCGTCCGCGCAGGTTACAGCGCAGCGCAATACCGAGCTCGACCGTTATGCCGCGCCCATTGGCGTATTTGCCGCGTCCCGCGTGCCGGAAGTCACGTTGGACGGCGCAGTGCGGCGCAGCGCATGGCGTATCGTTTCGCCCGGGTTGACACCGCTTCAGGTCATTGGGCCGCTGCGCCAGCAGCTTGAACAGAGCGATTACAGAATTGTGCTGGATTGCGGTGCGCTGGATTGCGGCGGATACGATTTCCGGTTCGCGACCGAAGTGCTTCCCGGTCCGAACATGTACGTCAACATCCGCAACTACCACTTCATCACGGCGTTGCGCGGGCCGTCAGACGCGCCCGTGGCTGCCATCACCGTGCTGGCGTCGACCACACGCGGGTCAGCGTATGTCCAGATCATCGAGGCCGGGCAGTTGGGAGAGGAGGCCGTCATTACGCCCTCGCGTGATGTACCGGCCCCTGTGGCAGAGCCAGCCGTTCCCGCTTTGTCCGCGGGTGATCTGCAGTCGGTTCTGTTTCGCGACGGGCACGTTGTGCTGCAGGGTTTGGAGTTTGACACCGGCGTGTCGCAACTGGGCGATGGGCCCTTCGATGCGTTGCAGAAACTGGCCGACGCGTTGGCCGCGCGACCCGAACAGCGCATCGCATTGGTCGGTCATACCGACGATCAGGGGAGTCTTGACGCAAATATAGCGATTTCGCGGGATCGGGCCCGTTCCGTGCGTCAGCGCTTGATCGAAAAATTCGGCATTGCGGCCAGCCGCATCGAAGCGCAGGGCATGGGCTACCTTTCACCGGTGGCATCGAACCTGACGCAAACGGGCCGCGAGGCAAACCGCCGTGTCGAGGCGGTCCTTTTGTCAGAGTGATTGTGTGCGGGGCATGCGCAGCGTGAATATCGTCTGCGCGTCATCCGAATGCACCGACAGGTTGCCACCGTGACCGCGCGCGATCTGTTGCGCGATGTAGAGACCGAGGCCCAGACCGTTTTGTGAATCGCGGGCGTCCGCGCGGGTGAAGGGTTCGAAAAGCATCTTTTGGGTGCTTTCGGGAATTTTCGCGCCGGCATTTGCCACCGCATACACCAAATCCCCGCCGTCGTCGTGTGCGGTTATCTGGATGGGCTGGTCCTTTTGGCCGTGAAAGGCGGCGTTGGCCAAGAGGTTGGATACAAGCTGCGATATCCGGTCGGGATCGCAGGTGACCGGATCGCAGAATGCGTAGGTTTCGACAAAACTCGCATCCGGGTGGGCGAGACGGATTTCCTGTGTGATTTGCTCCAGGACCGGCCGAAGCGCGACACCGGCCTGCAAATCGACACCGATGTTCCCGCCGAGTTGCGCCCGTGCGAAATCCATCACGTCGGTGATGAGCGCAGACATGCGATCTACGGACTGTTGCGCAAGGTCGATCAGCTGTGCGGATTGCGCGGTTTGCTTTTCCCTGCCGAGCAGCCGCAATGCAGAGCCAACCGCGGCGACAGGGTTGCGCAGATCGTGGCCGAGCACCGCGATAAACCGGTCGCGGAACCGCGCTTCCTTTTCCTGCTGTTCCAACTGGATCGCATTTTGTTTTTCTTCGGTCACATCGCGACCGATACAAAAGAACGCATTTCCGTCCGGCACGGCATTCCACGATATCCAGCGGTAGCTGCCATCGGAATGGCGGAAACGGTTTTCGTACCGGATAATCGGCTGTCCCTTTTTGATTTGCGCATAGCGTTCTGCCGAAGAGCCGAGATCATCGGGGTGCAGAAAATCAGTAAAGGGTCTACTCTCGATGTCCCGCTGGCTGATGCCGAGCACTGTTTGCCACGCGGGGTTCGTCCGGATGAACTGACTGTCGGCACCCAGAATGCCCAAAAGGTCAGGAATGACCTTCCACGTATGGCTATCGGTATCGAACGAGGTGTGGAGCACGGCAATTCCAAGAAGACTGTGAGCTGTCAACCAACGCCCACCCTGATGAGAGATAGCTGCTCTGACGCGATTTCAAGC
Organism: Sulfitobacter sp. S190; assembly: GCF_025141935.1. NCBI lineage: Bacteria > Pseudomonadati > Pseudomonadota > Alphaproteobacteria > Rhodobacterales > Roseobacteraceae > Sulfitobacter > Sulfitobacter sp. S190. Next base: position 346,403 of record NZ_CP081120.1, read on the forward strand.
CTGAGCAGATACAAACAAGAGCGGCGCTTTGACTAAGGGCGTTGCCTGCCGCCAAGCTCGGGCGTTTCTGTCGTGGGAAGGGCACATTGATTAGACCTCATCTGACCATCGTACGCGTAGGACAAAAAAACACCGGCATCAAACATGATGCCGGTGCAAGTATCACCGAGGGGAGATGGTGTTTCGTTTGGTTTACCAGTCGCTTGGGCCTTTTTCGGCAAAAGCGTTGACCAGAAAATCGATGAATGCGCGGACCTTGGGCTGGGTAAACCGGCCGGGAGGGTACACCGCATAGATGCCTTGGGTTTCCTGTGGGAGTTCGGGAATGGCATCCATTACGAGGCCTTTTTCCATCGCTTCCGCATAAAGAAAGCTGGGCAGGTAGGCGATGCCAAGGCCGGAAATCGCGGCATTGAGCAGCGATTGCCCGTCGTTCACAGACAACCAACCTGCGGTCCGCACCTGACGCTTTTCGCCCGACGGGGCGGTCAGCTTCCAGACGTTGCCGGACGACTGGTTGGAATAGTGGAGGAGTTTGTGATCGTTGAGATCGTCAATCTTTTCGGGACGGCCATACTGCTCGAAATACGAGGGTGAGGCGATCATGCGCTTTGTTGTTTCTGTCAACTTGCGGGCGCGCAGGGTGCTGTCTTCAAGCTCTCCGATGCGAACGGCCATGTCGAACCCTTCGGAGATCAGCTCAACATAGCGATTGTTGAGCACCATATTCACCGTGATATCCGGGAAGTCGGACAGGAATTCCGACAAGACCGGCGACAGGTGGTTTACGCCAAAATCCGTGGCGACCGAAATGCGCAGCAACCCGGAAGGGGCAGATTGCATCGACGTCACAAGTGCATCCGCTTCGCCAGCGTCATTCAGGACGCGCCGGGCGCGGTCATAGTAGGCCAGACCGATTTCTGTCGGGCTAACTCGGCGTGTCGTGCGGTTCAGCAGGCGGGCACCCAATCGCGCCTCCAGCGATGATACATGTTTGGAGACTGCGGACTTGGAAATGCCCATCTTTTTCGCGGCGTCCGTAAACCCGCCCTGATCCACCACAGTGGCGAATGCTTCCATTTCTGTCAGGCGGTCCATGTCCCATTCCCTTCGTTTATGCTTCGAAGGCTGTGTATGCGGACCAATCTAGGCGAGATCGGGGCGCGGGTGAGACAGTAGCAAGGTAATTGTGCGCATCGTTGATCAGGCGGAAACATCTGAACGCTGTGTTTCCCGCTCCGTGTTGATCTGGGTCAAAGCGCATGGGCGGGGCTTGCGCCAAGTTTCTTCAGGAAAAAGACAGGAGGTGGGTATGAAGACGTCAGATATTCCCGAGATACCAAAGGGCGACACTGAACGCGGCGCTGCGATCATCGGATTTGAACAGGGCGAGTACCCCTACAAGACAAAACTCGGCCGCTCCGCGTACGAAGCCGAAAAGGCCGCTCTTCAGGTCGAGCTGTTGAAGGTCCAGCACTGGGTGCAGGATACCGGTCAGCGGTTTGTGATGCTGTTTGAGGGGCGCGATGCGGCGGGCAAGGGAGGAACAATCAAGCGTTTCACCGAACACCTGAACCCGCGCAGTGCCCGTGTTGTCGCGCTCAATAAACCCACGGACGAAGAGCGCGGCCAGTGGTTTTTTCAGCGCTACATCAAACATCTTCCAACGGCGGGGGAGATCGTTCTGTACGACCGGTCATGGTACAATCGTGCCGGGGTGGAAAGGGTGATGAGCTTTTGCGAACCTGCCGAGTATCTCGAGTTCATGCGCCAAACGCCCGAGTTCGAACGCATGCTGACCCGCAGTGGCACGCGGCTGTTCAAGTACTGGTTTTCGGTTACCCGCGCGGAACAGGCGCGGCGGTTCAAGTCACGTGAGACCGATCCGTTGAAGCGCTGGAAACTGTCGCCCATCGACCGCGCATCGTTGGACAAATGGGATGACTACACCGAAGCGAAAGAGGCGATGTTCTTTTACACCGATACAGCCGATGCGCCCTGGACGGTCATCCGTTCAAACGACAAAAAGCGCGCGCGGTTGAATTGCATGCGCCACTTCTTGTCCCAACTGGATTACCCCGACAAGGACAGCGCAGTAGCCACCGCCCCTGATCCACTGATCGTGCATCACGCCGACGCGGTTCTGAAAACCACGGACCACATCCTTGCATCCTCGCTTCACCCCAAAAGCCGCAAAGGCTGACCCCTAGGAGATTTTGAATGAGCCACACGCCACACGAACTTGCTGCCGACTTTCCCGAACATGCAGAGGCCATCAGCGCACGCCGGCAGTCGGATGCGCATTTCGCCAAGCTTGCCGATGAATATCATACCCTGAACCGGGAGGTGCATCGTGCCGAAACCGATGTAGTACCTGTCAGTGACGAGCGGATGAATGAAATGCGCAAGCAGCGCATGGCCCTGAAAGATACGCTTTACGGATTGCTCACTAAGGGGTGAGAGGCGAGTGGCCCTCCCGCGCTGTGCTCGGGGAGGGCTATTCGTTAGAGCGTTGCGGCCAGACGTGTGCCCTGATCGATTGCACGCTTTGCATCAAGCTCTGCCGCGACATCCGCGCCGCCGATGACGTGGCAGGCAGTTCCTTGTGCCTCCAGCGTGTCTGCGAGGCTGCGTTCTGACAGCTGACCGGCACACAGAACAACCGTGTCTGCGGCAACAACCGTCGGATTTTCGCGCGCCTCACCGAAGGAAATATGCACGCCGTCGTCGTCGATTTTTTCGTAGTTCACCCCGGCGATCATATCGACGCCCTTCATCGTCAGCGCCGCACGGTGAATCCAGCCTGTTGTTTTGCCAAGCCCCTTGCCGGGCTTGGTGGCTTTACGCTGCATCATGGTGACCTGCCGTGCTGGCGCGTCGGGTTGGGGGCCCTCGGGTGCCAGACCCGCACGGTGATCCTGCGTATCAGCGACGCCCCATTCACGCATCCATTCGGGCAGGTTCAATGTTGGGCTTTCGCCTTCGTGAACCAGAAACTCAGATACGTCGAAACCGATGCCGCCAGCCCCGATCACCGCAACTGTTTTGCCCGGAGTGGCGGTGCCGTTCAGAACATCGATATAGCTGACCACGCCGTCCCGGTCCTGACCCGGAATTTCAGGGTCGCGCGGCACGACGCCAGTGGCAATAATTACCTCGTCGTAGTCCTTTAGATCGGCTGCCGTGACTTCGGTTTCGAGTTTGACGTCGACCCCCTTCAGCGCGATCTGGACGCGGTACCAATCCACGAGACCCCAGAATTCTTCCTTGCCCGCGACCTGCTTGGCGAGGTTCAACTGACCGCCGATTTCGGTCTGGCGGTCAAACAGGGTTACAGAATGGCCGCGATCGGCGGCGGTGATGGCGGCGGACAGACCGGCAGGGCCAGCGCCGACCACGGCGATGCGCTTGGCCTGATCGGCAGGCTCGATCGTCAGCTCGGTTTCATAACAGGCGCGCGGGTTGACCAGACAGCTGGAAATCTTGCCCGAGAACGTGTGGTCCAGACAGGCCTGATTGCAACCGATGCACGGTGCGATGGTTTCGCCCTTGCCCGCCGCCGCCTTTGCCACGAAATCGGCATCCGCCAGCATCGGGCGGGCCATCGACACCATATCGGCGCAGCCGGTGGCCAGCACGTCTTCGGCCACTTCGGGCGTGTTGATCCGGTTCGACGTGATCAGCGGGATCGATACCTTGCCCATCAGTTTCTTTGTGACCCAGGCAAAGGCCGCACGCGGTACAGAGGTCGCGATGGTCGGAATCCGCGCTTCGTGCCAGCCGATGCCGGTATTGATGATTGTTGCGCCCGCCTTTTCGATTTCTTGTGCAAGTTGCACAACTTCTTCGTAGGTGGACCCGTTGGGCACCAGATCGATCATCGACAGGCGGTAGATCACGATGAACTCGTCGCCCACCGTTTCGCGCACGCGGCGCACCACCTCGATGGGCAGGCGCATCCGGTTTTCGTAGGATCCGCCCCAGCGGTCTTCGCGCTCGTTGGTATGCGTGACGAGGAACTGGTTCAGAAAGTAGCCCTCAGAGCCCATGACCTCGACACCGTCGTATCCGGCCTCTTTTGCACGGCCCGCACATGCGGCGATATCGCTGATCTGCTTCTCGATGCCGTCCTCGTCAAGCTCGGTCGGCGGAAACGGAGAAATGGGGGATTTGATCGCCGAGGGCGCCACGCATTTCGGGCCATAGGCATAGCGCCCCGCGTGTAGGATCTGCATCGCGATTTTGCCGCCGGCGTCATGGACACGGTCCGTCACAACGCGGTGGTTTTCGACATCCTTGTCACTGGTCATCATTGCGGCACCGGGCAGCACCGACCCTTCGAGATTGGGTCCGATCCCGCCCGTTACCATGAGCCCCACCCCGCCGCGCGCACGTTCGGCGTAAAACTCGGCGACCCGGTTCCAGTCCTTCGTTTCCTCCAGCCCGGTGTGCATCGACCCCATCAGGACGCGGTTCTTCAGGGTCGTAAACCCAAGGTCGAGGGGGGCAAGCAGGTGCGGATAGCTGGACATGGGAGACCCTTTTGAGAAATGTTGTTGACGTGAAGCATGGCCGCGTCAGCGTGGCTTGTCACGAAGAACGCGGCGTCAGGGAAGAACAGTGCAGATCAGACGGGCAAACGCAAAGGATTATACTGGATTGGGCCAAGTCATGTATGACGCGATACATGCAGAACCGAGCCCCTACACCGAGGCAGAGCGGCGGGCATGGCTTGCCAAACCGCCAGCGGCTGCCGAATGGCATGCAAGGTTGGCACGACAATCTGTTTGGTATGCATCGGACGCCGAGGGCCCCGCTGGATTTATGACGCTGGAAGGCAGCTATCTTGATTTTGCATATGTTGTCGCACGGGGGCGGGGGACCGGTGTGTTCCGCGCATTATATCGCTGTGTAGAAGACCACGCCCGGCGCGGCGGTCAACCGGCAATCCGCACCCACGCCAGCCTTATGGCACAGCCCGCTTTTGCCGCCGTCGGCTTTGCGGTACTCAGGCACGAAGCGGTGCCACGCGCGGGTCAATTCCTGCGCCGTGCCGAAATGGAAAAGAAACTGGAGCCAGCCCCGTGACCCCCGAAGAGATTGAAAAACTGCCCTACCGGCCCTGTGTCGGGATAATGGTCGCCAATGCCGACGGACATGTGTTTGTCGGCCAGCGGGTTGATCGCGACTACGACGCCTGGCAGATGCCGCAAGGCGGGGTAGACAAGGGAGAGGCCCCGCGCGACGCCGCGCTGCGCGAGTTGGAAGAAGAAACGGGCATCACCCGTGACCTGGTCACAATCGAAGCCGAAAGCGCTGATTGGCTGCCCTATGAACTGCCCCATGACCTTGTCCCGAAGCTGTGGAAGGGCAAATACCGCGGGCAGAAACAGAAATGGTTCCTGCTGCGCTTTCACGGAAGCGATGCACAGGTGAACATCCAGACACAGGAGCCCGAATTTGCATCATGGAAATGGATGGCCGCGGCAGAAATGCTGGATGGAATCGTCCCGTTCAAACGCGAAGTCTATGTGCGTGTCGTCGAAACGTTCAAGGACGCATTGTGATGTGGCGGTCTGCTCTGACGGTTCTGGTCGCCGGCTTTCCCCTGCCGGCGCTGGCGCTGTCATGCATGCCATACTCGGTGGAAAATGCCTTTCTCGATGCGCAGGCATCCAAGGCGCAGTTTGTTGTCGTCCGCGGGATGCTGGATTTCGACGAAAGCCTGCTGCCCCGTGTCGATTGGGATAACCAGAGCGCGACACCGCCGCTCACCACGCTCGAGGCAGAGTTGATTGGCACATCGCTGACAAATGCGGGGTTCTCGCTGCCGTTCGACCGGCGGGTCACGCTCGAAATTGCGTGTTTCGGTCCATGGTGTGCGAGCGCCGAAAAAGGAACGGAAATGCTCGCGTTCGTAGAGCTCGGCGCCGATGGACCAGTCGTGGCGACCAACCCGTGTGGCGGGTATCTTTTCGGTCGCGCAACCGACGCGATGTTCAAAACGGTAGAGAGATGCATGAGTGGCGGCGAATGCAGCCCGATGGCTCTCAAATAATCGGGATCCACGCAGCCGCTTCGCGCGGAAGAACGCCAGTGACACGCGGATCGTCGGCAACTTCGACCTGCCGCCGATACGGGGTGAACCCCGACCGGATGTAGAAGTTCACCGCCTGCGGGCTGTCGATGGTGCAGGTATGGACGTGGAAACGCTCAATGTCGTTGCTCCACGCCAGATCAATTGCCTGGTTCATCAAAAAACGGCCTGAGCCCGATCCGATCAGCTTGGGCGTCAGACCGAAGTACGCCAGTTCGCACTCTGCGTCCTGACGAAAGTCCAGCTCGAGCAGTGCCTCGTCCTGACCGTCGCGCGACAGTGTGTAGAATGCGACCTTGGGATCATTCAGTATCTCGGTCAGTGCCGCGTCGTCGAGGACCATGCGCCCGAACCACAGCCATTCCAGCGACCCCACCCGCATGAACACGTCGCGGTACCATTCGAGCGTGGGGGACACTTTGCGAAACGCTACACCCTGCGGCAACGACATCGGCGTCACGTCGGGCTTCGCGTGCATTTCCAGATGGGTCACCACCATCGCAAGCTTGCCCTCGGCGACGTCGTGAAACCCATCCGCCAACATCACAGCAGCCCCAGCGTTTTGAATTCCGCCATCATGTCCTTTTGCGGGCGCGGGCCGACGTGGCTGATGACTTCGGTGGCACACAGGTTGCCCATGCGCGCGCATGTCTCGAGGCTCTGGCCCGTTGCCAGACCATAGAGGAAGCCGGCCGCAAACTGGTCACCCGCGCCGGTCGCATCGACAGGAACAACCCGTTCGGGGGCCGGCACATCAACGCGCTCCGCACCCTGAATGACTGTCACGCCGTCGCCGCCACGGGTACAGACCATCGTGGGACACATCGCGGCGGTTTTCGCCATCGCGGTTTCCAGATCTTCAGTCTCAAACAGCGATTTGATCTCGAGTTCATTGCCGATGACGAAGTCGAGTTCATGCTCGATCATTTGCAGGAAATCGGCGCGGTGACGCTCCACGCAAAACGGATCGGAAATGGCAATACCCGCCTTGCCACCCCCCGCTTTGGCGGATCGTGCGGCCTCGCGGAATGCGGTTTTTCCTTCGTCACGGTCGAACAGATACCCTTCGAGCAGCATGATCTTCGCGTTGCCGGTGACCTCCTGCGGCACGTCCCGCGAACTCAGGCCGGTCGAGATGCCGAGATACGTGTTCAGCGAGCGTTCCCCGTCGGGTGTCACGAAAATCATGCAACGCGAGGTTGGCAGCTCCCCGTCCGGCACAGGTGCGTTTACGAAATCGATGCCGTTGTCGATCATCGCATCGGCGTAGAAGTTGCCTAGCGTATCATCCCGCACCCGCCCGATGAACGCGGTTTGCAGGCCCAGCGCACCCACACCGGCAATCGTGTTCGCCACAGCGCCGCCGGGCGTCTGCAACCGGTCTTTCATCGAGCCGTACAGCACTTCGGCGCGATCCTGCTCGATCAGCTGCATAATGCCTTTTTCGATACCCATATGCCCGAGAAAGCTGTCGTCGGCGTGGGTAATGACATCGACAACGGCGTTACCGATGCCAACCAGATCGTAGGTTTTCATTCTGTCTTGTCCTTGTATTCGCATAGATCGCGGATGATGCAGGTCCTGCATTGCGGCTTGCGTGCCTTGCAGTGATAGCGCCCGTGCAGGATCAGCCAATGGTGGGCATGAAGCTGATAATCCGCGGGGATATGATCTTCGATGGCGCGTTCCACCGCCTCGACGGTCTTGCCCGGTGCGATACCGGTACGGTTGCCAACCCGAAAGATGTGGGTGTCGACCGCCTGTGCGGGTTGTTGCCACCACATGTTCAGCACCACATTGGCCGTCTTGCGGCCCACACCCGGCAGTGACTGGAGCGCGGCGCGCGAATTGGGTACTTCGCCTGCGTAGTCGTCCACGAGGATCTGGCTCAGCTTCATGACGTTCTTCGCCTTCTGACGAAAAAGCCCGATCGTCTTGATGTGCTCGGTGAGCCCATCGAGACCCAGATCAAGCATCTTTTGGGGGGTGTCCGCGATCTGGAACAGCGCGCGCGTCGCCTTGTTCACCCCTGCATCGGTCGCTTGTGCCGACAAAGCCACAGCGACAACCAGAGTGTAGACGTTCACGTGCTCCAACTCGCCCTTCGGCTCGGGTTCGGCTGCGTGGAACCGCTGCATCATGGCGCGGATGGTGTGATAGTCGAGCTGTTTCGCGGGCTTTGTCATGGCGGTCGGTATGCGCGGAAATGCAAGAAGGGGCAAGCATTGCGCAGCTTTCGGGTCGCGCGGCGGGGCTTGCGTGCGTAATCTGGATGCATGAAACACGAACGCCCCCGGGAAAACAGCTATCACTACGGTGTCATGCGCCGCGCAATCGAAATGATCGACGCGGCGGATGAGCCTCTTTCACTCGATGATCTGGCCGCCCGGATGGGGATGAGCCCCGCGCATTTCCAGCGCCAGTTTTCTGCTTGGGTTGGCGTGTCGCCCAAGCGATTCCAGCAATATCTGACGTTGGGCCACGCCAAGGCATTGTTGCGTGACCGTTTCACGACGCTGGAGGCATCGCACGCGCTGGGCCTGTCGGGCAGCGGGCGTTTGCACGATCTGTTCGTGAGATGGGAAGCGATGAGTCCGGGGGATTTTGCGAAGGGCGGTGAGGGGCTGCACATTCGCTATGTCTGGCGCGACACACCCTTTGGCGAGGCACTGGTTGCCGGTACGGATCGCGGCATCTGCGGGCTGGCCTTTGCCGCGGAAATGGGACGCGATGCAGCCTTTGCCGATGTGACATCGCGTTGGCCGGCTGCAACCTTCGGTGAAGGGGGTGACGACCTGCATCAATGGGCCGATGCCGTCTTCTCCGGTCAGGGCGAAGCTACAGTCCAGCTGATTGGCGCGCCTTTCCAGATCAAGGTGTGGGAGGCGCTTTTGCGTGTCCCCTCGGGACAGGTCACCACATATTCCGAGATCGCACAGGCCATCGGATCACCGCGCGCGGTACGTGCCGTCGGAACAGCCGTTGGGCGCAATCCGGTCGGGTATCTGATCCCGTGCCACAGGGCGTTGCGCAAATCGGGCGGTTTGGGTGGCTACCACTGGGGGCTGCCGGTCAAGCGCGCGATCCTTGCCTATGAAAGCGCGCTGGCGGACAACCGCGTATCGCAATAGGTGCGCGGGAAGACGCCGATTCCCCGTAAAGAAGCGTTTTGAAGTCGATCAATATCGCCTATATTGTACGCACACGAAGATGCCCTGCCCGAACGGGGCGCAACAACAGCAAGGCAGTAAAGCTATGACATTTACGAAATTTCCCCTCGCCGCCGCTCTGGCGGGCGTTGTCGTTCTGGGCGCGTGCACTGATACAGGTTCGATTCTCGCGCAGCCGGACGATCCAAACCAGAAGGCCAAGAATGGCGCGCTGATCGGTGCGGCATCCGGCGCGGTAATCGGTGCGTTGTCGAAAGGTGACGGCAACCGCGACAACGGTGCGCTCAAGGGCGCTCTGGTCGGTGCCGCCATCGGTGGGGGCGCGGGCCTCCTCCTCGACAAGCAAGAAGCGGACCTGCGCCGCCAACTCGATAGCCGTGTGGTGATCACCAACACGGGCGACCGGCTGATCGTGACCCTGCCACAGGACATCACGTTCGACACCGACAGCACCGACGTTCGGGCGGGCATTCAGGGCGACCTGCAGGCACTGGCGCAAAACGTGCAGGTCTATGAAAATTCTACCCTGCAGATTATAGGCCACACCGACAGCGACGGCGACGCGGCCTATAACCAGCAACTGTCCGAAGGCCGCGCGGCATCTGTTGCGAACGTGCTGCTGAACAACGGCGTGCCGGGCGGACGTATCCGCACCTTTGGCCGTGGCGAAAGCCAGCCGATCGCGTCCAACCTGACGCCCGAGGGCAAGCAGCAAAACCGCCGTGTAGAGATCGTGATCCTGCCAAACGCGGCCTGATCCCGACACCAAGCTGCAATTCGATGCCCCGCGCCCGCAATGGCGCGGGGTTTTTCGTAAGACGGAGGCGCTGCCCCCTTGAGGTCGGCCGTTTTTGCATCAGGTAAAAGACCTGATTTGTAGAAACGAGGATTTCATCATGGCAGCTCCGAAACTTGTCGGTTTGTCCGGCTCCCTGCGCGCGGCGTCGACCAACACCAAGCTATTGGCAGAGGCGGCACGCCTGTTCGGTGAAGATGCCGATTACACACTGCTCGATCTGGAGTTTCCACTTTATGATGGCGATGACGAAGCGGCCAACGGTGTGCCGGCCAAGGTGACACAAGCCGCGCAGCGCATCGCCGGGGCGGACGCCGTCATCATCTCGACACCCGAATATAACAAGGGCCCGTCGGGCGTGCTCAAGAACGCGCTCGATTGGATCAGCCGAACCGGCGAAAAGCCGTGGGCCGACAAACCCGTCGCCGTTATGTCCGCCGCGTCCGGACGGGCCGGGGGAGAACGCGCACAAATGGTGCTGCGTGCCTTCATGGTGCCTTTCCGGCCGCGCATTCTGCAGGGCCCCGAAATCCATCTGGCGGGATCCTCCGACGCCTTTGACGACAATGACCGCCTAAAGGGCGAGACGTATATCAAGGAACTTGGCGAATTAATGACCCATCTGCGGGCCGAAGCCGGTTTCTAGCGCGACACCGCGATTTCGATAAGGTTGCCATTGGGATCGCGCAGATAGATCGACGTGATCGGGCCGGTTGCCCCCGAGCGGGGAACGGGCCCTTCCTCGACAGCGACATCGCACATATCCAGATGTGCCAGCCAGGCCTCGAGCGTGGCCTGTGTGAGAAAGCATAGATCGGCCGAGCCGGGCAGGGGGCGTTTCGCCTTTGGGTCAAATTCCCGCCCCGCCTTGTGCAGGTTGATTTTCATGTCGCCGAAGCGCAGCGCCCACCGCTGCGATCCGTCCGCCACCTGAAACTGCATCGGCTCCATCCGCAGAACGTCGCGATAAAAGGCGACCGTCGTTTCAATATCCGCCACCGTCAAAACCAGATGATCGAGCTGTTTCAGGGTTCCAGCGAAAGAGGATTGCGGCACGGCGGTAATTCTCCCAAATTCGGTCCATGCAGCATGATACGACCACGCCCGTCCGTCAACGCGACCTGATCGACCCGGCCCGCGCCGACGCACTCATGGCCACTCTGGGTTTGTCCGCGACGTTCCGGGAGGGCGATCCGCTGCCTCCCTTCGTGCACAACATCTATTTCTGGGATGCGCAGCCTCCCGCGCAGCTTGGCCGTGATGGCCACCCGCGGGTAGGTGGGCTGATCCCCGACACGGGTCTGCCGCGCCGCATGTGGGCAGGCGGACGCTTGCTCTTTGACGCGCCTTTGCGGGCCGGGATCGTGGCAGAACGGCACAGCGTGTGTGAAAGCGCCGTGACAAAACGCGGTCGTACCGGCCCGTTGGCCTTTGTGACTTTGCGCCACGAAATCCGGCAAGCAGGTCAAACCGTTCTGCGTGAGTGGCAGGATCTGGTTTATCGGCAGGACCCTGGCCCCGAGGCGCAGGCGCCGGTGCCGCCGCGGTCAGATGACGCCGCGCAAGATACGCGTGTCGCCACGTTCGATGCCACACAGCTCTTTCGCTACTCCGCCCTGACCTTCAATGGCCACCGCATCCACTACGACCGAGCTTACGCCAAATCTGTGGAAGGCTATGCCGGTTTGGTGGTTCACGGTCCTTTACTGGCGCAGCTACTGCTTTTGTGGGCCCATGAAACCGATGGTTCGGTCGACAGCTTCCGCTTCCGCGCCACGGCACCGCTTATGGATTTTGAAAGCGCCACACTATGCCGCGACGGACCGCGCCTGTGGGTACGCGGACCCGACGGGCGTCTGTGCATGACAGCTCAACTCGGCGATTAGAGGTTGTCGGTCACCCGGAAGCCTTCCGGAATGGTGTCTTTGCCCTCGAGGATCAGATCCGCCATCACGCTTGCGACTTTCGGTGCCATGCCAAAGCCGATCTTGAACCCGCCATTCGCGATGTAGTGATCGGGCCGGTCGGGCCAATGGCCCAACATCGGCGCCCGCGACCTTGATCGTGGTCGCACACCGGCCCAACGCAGAATGACCGGCGCATCGGCCAGCGCAGGCACGGCCGCGCGCGCGGTCGCGATAACATCGTCAAGGGCCGCGTCGGTTTGGGCTGGATCATCGTACAGCCGCTCCGAGGTAGAACCGATCGCCACGGTTCCATCCAGATGGGGAATGATATGCACACCCTGCGCAAAAATCTGTGGACGTCCGCGTGCATCGTGAGCCAGCAGCGCGGCCTGCCCCTTTACCCCGGCCCCCATGCTTCGGGTGTGGGTTTCGCTCAATTCGAGTAAACCCGCGACACCGGTGGCCCAAAGCTGCGGTCCGTGCTCGGGTGCATCGGTTTCCAACGTCACGCCCTTTTTCTCCAGTGCGCCCGCAAGGGCGGCGCAGGCTTGTCGGGGATGCAAATGGGCACTCAGGGTATCGTGGATCAACTGCCCCGTGGGGCTGTCCGGCATCCAATCGTGCGTTGATCCGTTCACGATCTGCCAACGCGCGTGATCGCCCCATAACGCCGCGGCCCCTTCCATCCGGCCCTGCGCGAGGCGCAGCGCATGTTCATCTGCAATTGGCTGGAATCGGCCCGTGCGGGCGTATCCTGCCTTTCGGCCACTGATCTCTTCGACGTCTCGCCAGAAGTTTTCTGCCATCAACAGACTGTCGAGCTGAAACGCCTTTTTGGGGTTCCAGTTCTCCGGTACATGCGGCGCCAGTGCGCCGACGATACCGCCCGAACTGCCCGCCCCAAGCCCGTTGGGATCGACAAGCCGCACACGCGCGCCGCGTTGCACGCATGCCCAGGCGATGGACAGGCCAAAAATTCCGGCGCCCCGAATGGTCAGATCGGTCATTGTCAGCCCCTTCGCAATGCGACACAGTCCGCTTGGTCCAAGCATATAGGTCGGCCCGGTGACAAACCCCACAGCAAAGATCGAATGGCGTGACGGCGGTATCCCCGTGTCAACGCAATTCGACGACCCTTATTTCAGTCTCGACAACGGCGCGGCCGAGACGCGGCATGTCTTTCTGGACGGCAATGGCTTGCCCGACCGCTTTTCGGACGGGTTTCATGTGGGAGAGCTCGGGTTCGGCACCGGTCTGAATTTCCTTGTCTGTTTGCAGGCATGGCGGGACGCGGGTTGCGCCGGCACGTTGCGGTTCACCTCTTTCGAGGCGTTTCCGATGGCAATGCCCGATCTGCGGGCCGCCTTGGGGGCCTTCGAGGGATTGCCGATCGAAACAATGGCCTCTTTGGACGCCTTCCCCACCAGATTGCAGGGAGAAGATTTTGACCTGACGGTCATCCTCGGGGATGCGCGTGAAACGCTCCCCGCATGGACGGGCACATGCGATGCGTGGTTTCTCGATGGGTTTTCCCCTGCGAAAAACCCCGAAATGTGGTCAGCGGCGCTGATGGGCGAAATAGGCCGACACACCGCGCAGGGGGGCACTGCGGCGACTTATACCGCGGCAGGTTTCGTGCGGCGCGGATTGCAGGACGCGGGTTTTGATGTAACCCGTACCGCAGGTTTCGGGCGCAAGCGTCACATGACACGCGCGATCAAAGGATGAGCCAATCCAACAATATTCCTTTGGGTATTGGCCTGATGGTGCTGACAACGCTTGTGTTCGCGGTTCAGGACGGTTTGTCGCGCCATCTCGCGGGTGAATACAACGTGCTGATGATCGTGATGATCCGCTACTGGTTTTTTGCGGCATTTGTCATCGCGATCGCACGGCGTCGAGCGGGGGGGATCCGCGCTGCGGCCCGCACGGATCAGCCGGGGATCCAGATACTGCGCGGTCTTTTGCTGTCGACCGAGATTTGCGTCATGGTGGCCGCCTTTACCATTCTCGGACTGGTCGAGAGCCACGCTGTCTTCACCTGCTACCCTCTCCTCGTCGCGGCGCTGTCAGGGCCTGTTCTGGGTGAGCGGGTGGGATGGCGGCGCTGGCTGGCCATCGGTGTCGGTTTTGTCGGGGTGCTGATAATCCTGCAACCGGGTGCCGCTGTTTTCGATCTGCGGGCCCTTATCCCATTGTTGGCGGCCGCGATGTTTGCGGTCTATGGCCTGTTGACACGCTATGCAGGGCGGCGCGACAGCACTGCCACCAGCTTTTTCTGGACGGGCGTCGTGGGGTGTGTCGCGATGACAGTTGCGGGTGTCTGGTTCTGGGAACCGATGACGCGCTCCGATTGGGTCTGGATGGGGGCGCTGTGCCTGACAGGGGTCAGCGGCCACTGGCTGCTGATCCGCTGTTACGAGGTGGCCGAAGCAAGCGCGGTTCAACCTTTCGCATATTTCCAGCTGGTTTTTGCCGCTGCAATCGGTCTGAGCGTCTTTGGCGAAAGCATCCGTGCGAATGTGGCAATAGGGGCGGCCATAATCGTGGCCGCTGGCCTATTTACGTTCTGGCGCGAACGGCAGCAGAGTTGAGCCTACCAATTCGTCGCTGAAAGGGATCGGCAAAGCCTCCTTGCCCAATCGTGCACGGTAGACGGGCAGGCTTTCGGTGACGCGCATGATATAATTCTGCGTCTCGCGAAACGGAACCATTTCGATCCAGTCCACGATGTCGATGTCACCTTTGCGCGGATCGCCGTATGCGGACATCCACCGCGGCGGGCGTGCCGGTCCGGCGTTGTAGGCCGCAGAGACCATAACCACATTCCCGCCGAACCGACCTGCCATCTGGCTCAGATAGGTCGCTCCCAGACGCGCGTTGTACTCCGGGTCCGCTGTCAGTCTATCGGTCGTGTGCTGCGGGCGGACGCCCAGATCGCTTGCCACGTCGCGCGCCGTCGCGGGCATCAGCTGCATCAATCCGCGCGCGCCGGCGCTGGACTGGACCACAGGATCGAATTCGCTTTCGCGCCGCGCAATCGACAGGGTCATTTCCGGAGCCATCGGAAGATCGGCCTCGGCGACAGGGTGCAGGGCGTAATAGGGGGCCGGTATCTGCAGACCCCGCCGTGCGGCGCGTTTTCCGATCATTACCGCGATATGGGGTTGTTGAACATCGATCGCGGCCTGTCCGAGCAGTTCAAGATCGTCGGCCAGCAGTTGGTCGGCGAGGTGCGTCCAGAACCGTTCTGCTAGGTTCATCTCACCCGAGGCCTGCAACAAAAGCCCCGCTTCGAAAAGCGGATCGTCGGCCAGGGGGCTGGTGCGCCAATCCTGCGGCGGTGTCCGGCCCGCAAGCGCGGTATCGAATGGCAGGTTTGCTTTCTCCGCGGCCAGCAGACCATAGAATGAGGTCTGGAACTTCGCGCCTTCACCATATGCTACCGCAGCACCCTCGGGATCGCCCAGGGCCTCTAGCGCGCGGCCTTGCCAGTATCCTGCACGGCCCTGACTGATTGGGCTTTGGACAGCGCTGTCGTGGTTTTCGAAATGTGTGAGTGCCCGCGCAGGATCCTTCAGAAACCGCAAGGCGATGTAGCCCGACAGCCATTCCAGATCCGCGTAATCCGACCCGGGTGCAATAAAGTGCTGCGACGCCATCTTGTAGGCGCGTTCAGGGTCGCCCGAGCGCATTTCACCGCGGGCGAGCGCGCGACGGCGGTTGCCCCACGCGGCCGGATCACCCAACGCCTCGGCAGAGGTCGATGCCGACACCAACAGGTCCTTTGCGCTGTCGGTCAAACCCTTGCGGATGCGCCACTCGAACCGTGCATGGGAAAGTCCGCCATTGCCGAGCAATTTTTCGGGCATATCCGAGACCAGCGTGTCGGCATTGCCGGTCTGCCGGTAAAGCGCGATGCGGGCTTCTGCCAGCTGCCGCGCGTCCGCATCGACAAGCGGGTACATCTGGCGCGCCTCGTCATACTCACGGGCAAAGATCATCGCGTCCAGCCGGGCGGTGTGATGCGTTTTCAAAAGATCGGCGTGATCCTTCAGAAACAGCGATTGGCTGTTTGTGTTCATGGGCATCGTGCGCCACGCCTCAACAATGTTGATATCGGCCTCACCGGTTTCGCCTGCACGCGCCAAAGCTGCCGAATGTGCAAGCACGCCTTTGGGTGTTTGGGGGCCGGTCGTGGCGAAAAACGCGAGGATTTCCTCGTCACTCTGTGCGACGATCACCGGTTCGGAACGGCGGCGCAGATAATCCTCACCGGGCCAGTCTGCGCGACGTTGCAGGAAATCCTTTATTTCGGCGGCGCTGCCTTGGGCTGCGCGCAATTTATGCCACAAAATGACATCGCGGGCGACGGCGCCATCACGTTCTGCGATCTTCAGTGCTGCACCGAAATCGCCACCGCGCATTGCGTCGATAGCCCACCCCAGCGGTCTTGGACGCTCGGCAGCAGCAGGAACGCCAAGCGCAATCGCCAATACCAGCGCGGTCATGAGACGTGTCATCACTTGCATTTCCTATCCTGCTCACCGTAAGTGCAACATAGCCAGCACCGGATGTCTTTCAATGAAGGGCGGTCGCTGCGGGCCACTTCTCACCACACCTTGATCGACAGGGTGGCGGTTTTCTTCATCGCGGGGCGTCTTGGCCTCCAGCACCGAAAAAGGAGCGTGCACATGTTTAAAGGTTCTATGCCTGCCCTCGTCACGCCGTTCAGGAACGGCGAGCTGGATATTGAGACACTCAAGAAGCTGGTGGAGTGGCATATCGGGGAAGGCACCAACGGGTTTGTACCTGTAGGCACGACCGGCGAATCGCCGACCCTGACCCACGCCGAGCATGAAACCGTCGTCGAGGAGGTTGTGAAGGCAACCGCCGGGCGCGTGCCGGTCATCGCGGGCGCGGGCAGCAACAACACCGTCGAAAGCATCCGCTTTGCCCAACACGCGGAAAAGGTCGGTGCCGACGGTATTTTGGTCGTGACGCCCTATTACAACAAGCCGACGCAACGCGGCCTCATCGCGCATTTCACCGCGATCCACGACTGCTGCGCGTTGCCGATCATCATTTACAACATCCCCGGTCGTTCTGTCGTCGATATGACACCCGAAACAATGGCCGAATTGGCCAAGCTTGACCGGATCGTCGGCGTCAAGGACGCGACCGGCGATCTGGCCCGGGTCTGCGACCAGCGCCTGCATTGTGGCCGTGATTTCATCCAGCTTTCGGGCGAGGATGCGACGGCACACGGCTTTAACGCTCAGGGCGGCACCGGCTGTATCTCCGTGACGGCGAATGTCGCGCCAAAGTTGCTCGCCGAGATGCAAGCCGCTTGCGCCTCGGGCGATTATGCGACTGCCTTGAATATTCAGGATTTGCTGATGCCGCTGCACAAGGCGATCTTCACCGAGCCCGGTTTGGTCGGCGCGAAATACGCCATGTCCCGACTGGATCTTTGCTCGGACGAGGTCCGTCTGCCGCTCACTGGATTGAGCGACAGTACCAAAGCACTGATCGACGCCGGGATGCGCCACGCCGGGCTGATCGGCTGATTGCATTCAAAAGGCTTTGACTTCAACGGGCGTCCGAAAGGGCGCCCGTTTTCCTGCGTGGCTAGATTTTTCGCGCCATATGCGGAATGGTGCGATCGGGGATAGACCCTGAAGGCGATGTGCCCTCGAGGTGGAATCCAAGGGTCTGGTAGAACGCGACCGCCGCAGGATCGGCATCCAGCCTCAGCTCGCGAAAACCTCTGGCCCGCGCTTGCAACAGCAGATGGCCCCATAGCGCTCGTCCGATGCCTTGGCGCTGGTGCGCAGGGTCGATGAAGAAGGCGTGCACTTCGCCACAGTCTGGCGAAAGGGAGGTCAGAGCGGCACAGCCGAGTATCTGCGCGCCGCGTTTCGCGACCCAGTAGGGTGTCGCGCTGATCCTGTCCGGCGTGACGCGCAATTCCTCCGCGCACATGGCCATGAAAGCCGCGTCATATCCGTTGGACTGTTTGGACCGCATGATAAGTGCGGTCAACGCCACCGCATCCTGCGCAGCGGCGCGCGTAATTGTGATTGCCGCGCTGCCAGTCACCGTTTGCCGTAGTAAAGGCCGACGACGTGCTCTGCTTCTGCAAAAAACAACCAGCGCGCGGTCAGAACACCTGCCACGTGGCTGACTACCGCGAAAAGCGCGATAAAGTGGTTAAAGGGCAGCATCAGCAGGATCACGGGGACAACGGCCATCAGCAATATGGCGATGATGCGCAGCTTTTGCGCGTGTTTGCGCCCGATTTCGTGCACAAATTCCCGCAGCAGATAATTTGTACCGGTATGCGGCGGCTCGAATGCGCGCACGCTGCCACGATCGCCAAGGCGGGTTGCGGAAGCCATATCGGTACCGCTGTCGCCGAAAGCCTTGTCGCCGGTAAACCAGGTCGCGACCTGAATGGCGCCGGCGAACGCCAGAAGTACGATTGCCCATGTGACCTGACCGGACAAAAGCGCACCACCTGCCAGACAGATGGTCAGGAAGTTACCCGGTGTGAGCGGGCTGTTCCAGCGTGGAACGGTCTTGAGCTGGCCATAGATCATCGAGGTCGTAAAGACGGTGGCAAAGCTCATCACTGCGCCAAGAACCCCCAGAATAGTCCAGCGTTCGCCGAAGAACACCAGGCCTGCGCCATAGATGCCCATCAAAACCAGTGCCGCGACCGCGCACCATGCTTCGCGGCTCAGCCAGCTGGTCTTCCATTGGGTAAACGCCTTCAGCGCGCGCTCGGGATGGCCCAGATGGAAGGTGGACGAAATCAGACCACCGACTGCCAGAAGGTAGGCAATGGTGAAGAACGCAAAGGCGTTCAGACCCGTCATTCCGGGATAGCCCAAGCCGAGAAAGATCAACAGGCCGAAGCCCAATCCCGAAAATGTGGAGAAAAAGATAACGGAAGGTGCCGGGTGCATCAGAGTTTCTCCAATGTCTTGTCGAGCCAGCCGAGGAAGCCCTTGGGCTCGGCGGCGACAGGTTCAAGGAAGGGGGCGAGAATATCGATCTGTTCATCCGCGCCCGAGAGCTGGTCCTTGGGACGGGGGGGCAGATACTTGTTGACGGGCTTCGTGCCCTGCTCGGGCATCAAATCAACACCGCCACGTTCCGCGACAAGCTGGCTCACGTCGGAATCGGGATCGCCCAGATCACCGAAATGCCGTGCCCCCGCCGGACACGTGCGCACACAGGAAGGAACGCGGTCCACTTCGGGTATGTTTTCGTTATAGATCCGGTCCACGCACAGCGTGCATTTCTTCATCACGCCTTCCGCTTGATCCATTTCCCGCGCACCATAGGGGCAGGCCCATGCACACAGGCCGCAGCCGATACAATCGCTTTCGTTGACCAGAACGATTCCGTCCTCGACGCGCTTATAGCTCGCACCGGTCGGGCAAACGGTCACGCATGGGGCATCTTCGCAATGCAGACAGGATTTGGGAAAGTGGATGAGTTGCGCCGCGCCTGCATCGGGCTGCACTTCATAGCTGTGGACCCGGTTGAGGAACGTGCCCGACGGATCGGCACCGTAGGGATCCTGATCGGACAGCGGTGCGCCGTAGTTCTCTGTATTCCAGCCCTTGCACGAAATCACGCAGGCATGGCAGCCGACACAGGTATCGAGGTCAATGACGAGCCCGAGTTTCTTGTCGGTATGGGTTGGCAGTTCAGTCATGGGCGTCTCCCAGCGGGCGGGGGCGTTTCGGGGCGATGTGGGATGAGTTTAAGGGGCAAGATGAAGGATTGATCATTTGCCCACTTTCCACGCCAGTTTTTCCGGACCTGTTCCGACGGGTGATTTGATCGCAGGAAGTTCTGGTTGCGACTGTGCGTCATCGGGCGCTTCGACCTTGCGCAGGTTTACCTTGAGGTCGAACCATGCGGCCTGCCCGGTGATCGGGTCGGAATTGGACCAGCGCAGGCCGTCGCCCTTTGGGGGCAGCAATTCGTGGATCAGGTGATTGAGCAGGAAGCCTTTAGTGGCTTCGGGGGCATCAGTGTCGAGTGCCCAGGCGCCTTTGCGTTTGCCGATCGCGTTCCATGTCCAGATCGTATTTTCGTTGAGCGCGGCCATTTCCATGACCGGCACCGTAATCGCGCCGTGAGGGGAGGTGATTTCGGCCCAGTCGCCGTCGGCCAGATCGTTTTCGCGCATCAGCTTTGTCGGCAGGTACATCGGGTTGCGGCCGTGCAGTTGGCGCAGCCACGCGTTCTGGCTTCCCCATGAATGGTACATCGCCATTGGCCGCTGTGTGAGCGCCGTGATGGTGAAGCCTTCGTTCCCGTGCTGGTCGGTTTCGTACCAAATCGGTAGAGGAGACATGGTCTGTTTGATGCGGGCGCGCAAATGTTCGGGTGGCTGCCTGTCGCCATGCCCTTCGGCGGCCAACTGGAACTTGCGCATCGGTTCGGCGTAGAGCGTAAACAGGTAGGGTGTGGGTTTGTCGTAGAGACCCATTTTGACCGCCCAATCCTGATAGGCGGTATTCCAGGGCTTGTAGTAGTTCGCCCCGTCGGGGATATGTTCGACGAAAAAGCCGCCGTTTTCGATGTAGTTATCCAGCTGGTTTTCATTGACGCCGCCGCGTCCCGCTTGCAGGCCGTCTTCGCCGATGCGCCATCCGGCAAGCGGGCCGACGCCGGGGCGGCGTTCGTGGTTGACGATATAGTCGGCATAGTCTGCGTATCTCTGACTGCCGTCGTCATTTACGAAACCGGGCAGGCCCAGCTTTGCGCCAAGATCGCACAGGGCGGACTGGAAGCCTTTGACATTGCGGTCCGGTTCGACCACCGGCCATCTGATCGCGTCCGCAGCGGCGTCTGCTTCGCAGATCGGCCGGTCGAGCAGCGAAATACAATCGTGGCGCTCGAGATACGTCGTGTCGGGCAGAATGAGATCGGCATAGGCCACCATTTCCGAGCTGTAGGCGTCGGAATAGATGATCCGCGGGATCACGTAATCGCCGTTCTCATCCTTGTCCGTAAGGATTTCCATTACGCCGCCGGTGTTCATCGATGAGTTCCACGACATGTTTGCCATGTACATGAATAGGGTGTCGATCTTGTAAGGATCGCCCGCGTGCGCGTTTGAAATCACCATATGCATCAGCCCGTGTGCGGACATCGGGTTGTCCCAGGTGAAGGCCTTGTCGATGCGCGCGGCAGTTCCGTCTTCTTGCAACATCAGGTCTTCGGGCCCGTGCACGAAGCCGAGATGCGGCCCGTCGAGTGCGCAGTCGGGTTTCACGCCGCAATGCGGTTTGGGATGCGCCGTTGCGGGTTTGGGATAGGGGGGCTTGAACCTGAAACCGCCGGGCACTTCGACGGTGCCCAGAATGATCTGGAGGGTGTGCAGCGCGCGGCAGGTCTGGAACCCGTTGGCGTGGGCCGAAATGCCGCGCATCGCGTGAAAGCTGACAGGGCGGCCTGTCATAGATGTGTGTGTTTCCCCCCGGAAATCGGTCCATTCGTGGTCAAGCTCGAACGCTTCGTCAAAGGCGACGCGTGCCAGTTCGGCGGCGATGACGCGGATGCGTTTGGCCGAAATCCCGACTTTTTCGGCAACCGCTTCAGGGGCATATTCGTCAGACAGATACATCTCGGCCATCTGGTGAAAGACCGGCCGGTGTGTCACGCCCTTGGCGCGGTGGGTCGCGGCGAGATCGGGTTTCACACCGGGTTTGTCAAAAGCGGTCAGCTTGCCCGTGACCCGGTCAATGACCAGCTCTTTGCCGTCTTCATCGCGCAGCTTGAGGCCGAATTCGGGGGACTTCTCGTCACCGTTCACCAGCACTGCCGCGTCGGTGTACTGCGCCAGGTAGTGCAGATCGATTTTACCCGCTTTCATAAGGCAGTGGATCATCGACAGGATGAACAGCCCGTCGGTGCCCGGCGTGATCCCGACCCAATCGTCGGCAACCGCGTTGTAGCCTGTCCGGATCGGGTTCACCCCGATGACCCGTGCGCCGCGGGCCTTGATCTTGCCGATACCCATCTTGATCGGATTGCTGTCATGGTCTTCGGCCACGCCGAAGAGCATGAAAAGCTTGGTGTGATCCCAATCCGGCTGGCCGAATTCCCAGAACGCGCCACCCATCGTGTAGATGCCGGCTGCGGCCATGTTGACCGAGCAGAAACCACCGTGGGCCGCGTAATTCGGTGTGCCGAAAGCCTGCGCCCACATCGAGGTGAAGGATTGCGACTGGTCCCGACCGGTGAAGAAGGCCAGCTTCGCGGGGTTTTCCTTGCGGATCGGCCCCAACCATCCCGCCGCAATGTCGTAGGCTTCTTCCCAGCTGATTTCCTCGAATTCGCCCGAGCCGCGCTCACCAACCCGCTTCATCGGCGCGCGCAGCCGCGACGGCGCGTTGTGCTGCATGATCCCAGCCGAGCCTTTGGCACATAGAACGCCCTGATTGACGGGGTGGTCACGGTTGCCTTCGATATAGGCCACCTCGCCGTCTTTCATGTGCACGTTGATGCCGCACCGGCAGGCGCACATGTAACAAGTGGTCTTGCGAATTTCGTCAGAGACTTTCGGGCTCAGATCCAGCACAGGCTGCTTGTGGGTCATGGTGTCTCCGGTTTTAGGATGGGGCGGTTTGCAGGGTGGTGACCGCGATCATGTTTGTCACATCCTGCGCGGTGCAGCCCCGTGACAAATCGTTCGCGGGGCGGGAAAGTCCTTGGAGGACGGGGCCAATGGCGTCACAGCCTCCGATCCGTTGGGCAATCTTGTAGCCGATGTTGCCTGCGTCCAGATTCGGGAAGATGAGAACGTTGGCGTGGCCCGCAACATCCGATCCGGGCGCTTTTGATGCGCCCACCTCGGGCACGAACGCGGCGTCGAACTGCAATTCGCCATCCGATGGCAGTTCGGGATGGGTGTCGCGCAGGATTTCAAGCGCATCCGTAACCTTTGTCACCCGGTCATGCCGCGCAGAGCCTTTGGTCGAAAAGCTGAGCAACGCCACCTTCGGCGCATCCCCCAGCAGCTGTTCACATGAACTTGCCGATTGAGCCGCAATGGCGGCAAGCTCGGCGGCGTCGGGGTCGATGACAAGGCCGCAATCGCCAAAGACCATCGCGCCGCGCCCCGAGGGGTGATTTTCGGGAAGGACCATCAGGAAAAACGACGATACAAGGGCGGCGTCCTTTGATTTGCCGATCATCGTCAGGGCTGCGCGCACGGTGTCGGACGTCGTGGCAACTGCCCCCCCGACCGTGCCGTCGGCGTCGCCGTTGCGGACCATCAAAGCGGAAAAGATCAGCGGCTCGCGCGCCTGTTGGGCGGCGGCCTCCTCGCTCACACCCTTGTGCTTGCGCAACTCGAGGTAAAGCGCGGCATAGACTTCGGTGCGGGGCGATGTTTCCGGGTCTTCGATGAACAGGTTTTCGCGGTCAGCGGCGCCGTGCTCGGCCACCAGCGCCGATACCGCAGCCTGCGGCCCTACGAGCGTCACAGGGCCCATGCCCGCATCAAGCGCTGCAATGGCACCGGCCACGACCCTTGGATCGTGGCCTTCGCTCAGGACAATATGGGCAGGCCGGGCAGCCGCGCGGCTTTGCAGGTCACGCAGCACTGTCATTCCGGCCTGTCCTTTCTGTATGTGGCGCCTGCGCGCGCTTAGACAGTTTGATCACGCATGTCCGCAGCGTCGATACCGGCCACGGCCACAGGCTTTTTCATCGCGTCACGGCGGAAAGGCTCACCCAGTTCCTGGTTGATCATGGCTTCGATCAGCGTGGTTTTACCGTGCTTCATCTGGTCCTCGATGGCCTTGTTGAGCGCCGCGGTCAGCTCTTCCTGCGTGCGGGCGACAACACCCACAAGACCACAGGCTTCGGCGATACCGGCATAGCTGACTTCTTCGTCCAACTCGGTGCCGACAAAGTTGTCATCGAACCACAGGGTCGAGTTACGCTTCTCGGCGCCCCACTGGTAGTTGCGGAAGACAATCTGCGTCACGGCAGGCCAGTCGCCCCGGCCAATGGCCGTGAGTTCGTTGACTGCGATGCCGAAGGCGCCGTCACCGGCAAAACCGACGACCGGCACGTCCGGCTGACCGATCTTCGCACCGACAATCGCCGGAAGCCCGTAGCCACATGGGCCAAACAGACCGGGCGCCAGATACTTGCGGCCTTCGTTGAACGATGGATAGGCGTTGCCGATGGCGCAGTTGTTGCCGATATCGGAGGAAATGATCGCCTCGACCGGAAGCGCCTGCTGGATCGCGCGCCATGCCATGCGGGGGCTCATCCAATCGGGCTTGTCCGCCCGTGCCCGCTGGTTCCATGTCGTGCCCGGATCGTCCTGTTCTTCGTTCATCGAAGTCAGCTCTTGCGCCCATGCCGATTTGGTCTGTGCGATCAGGGATTTGCGCTCTTCGCGGTCCGTGTCGCCAGCCGTATCGGACAGTTTGGCCGTCAGGGATTTCGCGACTTTGGCCGCATCGCCGACGATGCCGACGGTTACCTTCTTGGTCAGGCCGATGCGATCGGGGTTAATGTCGACCTGAATGATCTTGGCGTCTGTGGGCCAGTAATCAATGCCGTAGCCCGGCAGGGTCGAGAAAGGGTTCAGGCGTGTGCCGAGGCACAAAACGACGTCTGCCTTGTTGATCAGCTCCATACCCGCCTTGGAGCCGTTGTAGCCCAGAGGGCCGGCAAACAGCGGGTGGTTGCCGGGGAACGCGTCATTGTGCTGGTAGCCCACACAAACCGGTGCATCGAGCTTCTCTGCGAGCACCTTGGAGGCTTCGATCCCGCCCTGCGCCAAGACCACGCCCGCACCGTTCAGGATGACGGGGAATTTCGCGGTGGACAGCAGCTCGGCGGCCTTGTTGATCGCTTCCTCGCCGCCGTTGGGGCGTTCGAACTCGACAATCTCGGGGATTTCGATGTCGATCACTTGTGTCCAGAAATCACGCGGGATGTTGATCTGTGCAGGCGCGGAGGCGCGCTTGGCCTGAATGATCACGCGGTTCAGTGTTTCGGCAACACGTGCGGGATCGCGCACTTCTTCCTGATAGGCCACGCAGTCTGCGAACAGGTTCATCTGTTCCATTTCCTGAAAACCGCCCTGACCGATCGTCTTGTTGGCCGCCTGCGGCGTGACCAGCAACAGGGGTGTGTGGTTCCAGTAGGCTGTTTTGACCGCGGTGACAAAGTTCGTGATGCCGGGGCCATTCTGCGCGATCATCATCGACATTTTTCCTGTCGCGCGGGTGTAGCCGTCAGCCATGAAGCCACCGGAGCCTTCGTGCGCGCAATCCCAGAATTTAATACCAGCGGCCGGAAATATGTCCGAGATCGGCATCATGGCGGAGCCGATGATCCCGAAGGCGTGCTGGATCCCGTGACGTTGCAGTGTTTTGACGAATGCTTCTTCGGTGGTCATCTTCATGGGGGGTGATCCTCAGGATTAATGTAAGTCGAATCTGGTTTGGGCGGACAATACCGAAGCCAAACCGCTGCAGTTAGGGCCAGATGCTACGCCGAAATAGGTCCAAGCCTTCGCATCTGGTTGATTTCATGAGCAAGTAATTTCAGCCCTGCGGGTATCCGGCTGGCAGGGATGGAAGAGTATCCCAGACGGTAGAAATTGACCGGTTGTTCATCGCCGCCAAAGAAGGAATGCCCCGGCTCGATCAGAACATCGCGTGATTTCAAGCGCTCAGCCAATTCGCTGGTGTTCACGCCTTCGGGTGCGCGCATCCAGAACGACGATCCGCCATGCGCCCCTTGGCCCGCGATTTCGAGCCCGAGGCCGCGAATGCAATCCTCCATCGTTGCGCGCCGTTCGTGCAGCGCGGTGCTCATCCGGCGGATGAGTGCGTCGTAATGCCCCAGCGAAAGAAAGTAAGACGCCGTGCGCTGGATATGGCCCGGAGGGTGGCGCAGCACGCTCGCGCGCAGGGCGCGGACCTCGCGAATGAAGGGTTCCGAGCCCACGAGATACCCCAGCCGAAGCCCGGGAAAGAGTGATTTTGAAAAACTGCCGACATAGATCACACGCCCGTCGGTATCGAGCGATTTGAGCGCAGGAGACGGGGCCCGCAGGAAGGATGTCTCGAACTCGTAGTCGTCCTCGACGATCAGTGCGTCCATCTCGCGTGCCCGCTCCAGCAGCGCGCGCCGCCGGTCCAGCGGCATCGTCGCATTGGTGGGGCATTGATGGCTGGGGGTCGTAAAAATCACGTCGGTATCGGGGGGCACGGCTTCGGGCGGCAGGCCGTATTGGTCCACCCGGACCGGCGTCACATGGCAACGAGACTGGATCAGAATGTCGCGCAACGCATGATAGCAGGGGTCCTCGAGCGCCGCGCGGCGCCTTTGCGTGAGCAGGACTTGCGCCGTCAGCCAAAGGGCATTCTGCGCACCGAGCGTGATCAGGATTTGCTCGGGCGCCGCATTTATGCCGCGGCGGGGCAGGGTGTGACGCGCGATGAATTCGATCAGCTGCGGATCGTCCTGATCGTAGTAGTCAGACGTCATCGATGTGAAATCGCGCTGCCCCAGCGCCTGCAAAGCGCACAATCGCCAATTGGCGTGATCAAACAGTGTTCTATCGGCCTGACCATACACAAAAGGATGGCGGTAACTGGCCCAATCCTGCGGTTTGCTGGGCGTTACACCGCCGCTGAAGCGTTGCCCCAATGCCCTTGTCCAATCTACGGCGTCCGTGCTTTCGGGGGGCGGCGTAAATGCGGGCGGGGCGGGGGCATTGTCGGAAACGAAGTAGCCCGAGCGCCCGCGCGACGTTAGATAGTCATTTGCCAGAAGCTCGGTATAGGCGATCGTGACCGTGATCCGGCTCACCCCGAGATGTGTGGCAAGCTTGCGGGTGGAGGGCAGCTTTTCACCCTTTTGAAACCGTCCCGACAGAATGCCTTGCGCAATCATCTGCTGGATCTGCGACTGCAACGTGCCCTGTCCATCGGGCTGCAAGAAGAATGTTTCGACTGGAAGGGTCATAAGGCCTGATACAGTGGACCTAATTTAGGATCAATCTGGACCTATCATCGAGCGAAATGATTTCACGCCATTGGACTTAGCATACCAGATGTAATCGAAATTGAAAGTTTAAAATGAGACTTCCGGTTTCATAAGGGCCTCAATGATCGCTCTGCGTGGGGTTTTTCCTGGTTCAGGCGGTCTTGTAGGCGGCCGATAAGGCCAGTTTGCGGAATTGACTGCCGTGTCGCATAAAAAAAGCCCCCGGCACTGCCGGAGGCTTTCTTGTTCAGCGGATGTGCCGAAATCAGGGGCAGGCGGCAGTATACCGGGTGCCGTTGGGGTTCTGATACACACATTGGCCGTTGTTCGCGCGACCGATGTAGTTACCCGCAGCTGCACCTGCCGCACCACCGATCAGTGCGCCGACCACACGGTCGTCATCGCCGGACACGGCGGCACCGGCGGCGGCACCCACAGCGGCACCTGTCAGCGTGCTCTGGTTTTCTGTGTCACATGCCGCGACGAACGCCACGACGGGCAGCATCATCAAAAACTTCTTCATGAGAGTATCTCCTGTTGTACAAGCTCGAAACGCGGTGCCGCGTCTTTGGTTCCCGATATAGCAGCGACCTGCGGTTTAATTCCCTACTTTGTGACAGATAAGCCAGATCCAGCTGACGCCCCCGTTGCGGTTTGCGGATTGTTGCGACGCGGCGCGCAGCGGCGCCACAGAGCGTAACGTATCGGGCAGCGGCAAAGGATGTCTGACCGGATCGACGTCAAATCCGGGCCTGTCCGGATTACAGGCGCCCATCCGCAACGACATCACCAGTACGCCGCCGGGCGCGAGCAGATCGGCCAGCCTGCCCAAGGCGCGCGCCCTGTCCTCGGGATGTACGTGATGCCAAACAGCGCTTAGGATGATCAGATCATGCTGCCCCTGAAGACCCTGCAGATCGGGCAAGCAGGCGTTCCGCCACTCGATGCTTTTCCCCGTCGTCCTTGCATGAACGTTCAGGGCGTCGACCGGCTCGACCGCAGTCACGTCAAACCCCTGCCGCGCAAACCAAAGTGCATCACGACCGGTGCCTGCACCAACGTCCAGCACGCGCGCGGGTGGCTTTGGGAATACAGGCCGGACAGGAGCGTAAAGCGCCGCCGGGTCTATGGCATCATAGGTGGGAATAAGGGTCGCGGTGGCGCGGGCGTATCCGGCGACCACCTTTGCGGTGTGGTCCCTGCCCCCATCCGGGGCAGGGACTTTCGCAGTTTCAGCCTTGGCCAAAAACCCGACCGAGTGCGCCGTCCACGGCGGCGATGATCTGGTCGATATCGTCCTTCTGGGCAATCAGCGCCGGAGAGAAGCACAGCGTGTTGTTCTTGCCCGGCAGCGACCGGTTGGTCGCCCCGATCACAACGCCTTGCTGCATACAATCGGCAACAACCGCACCCACGATCTTTTCGTGGATAGGAGTTTTGCTCGCGCGGTCCTCCACAAGCTCCGCTCCAAGGAACAGACCCTTGCCACGTACTTGCCCGATCACGGCATGTTTGTCCGACAGCTCTTCGAGCTGTTCGAGCATGTAGTGACCCATGTCGGTGGTGTTCTGCAGCAGGTTCTCGCGCTCGATGATGTGCATGTTCTCGATGGCCGCCGCGGGGCCTGCGGTGCAGCCGCCAAACGTCGAGATGTCGCGGAAATAGTTCATCGGATCGTCGGCGTTATCCTTGAACATGTCGAACACCGCTTCGGTCGTCACCAGACAGCTGATCGCGGCATATCCCGATGCCACACCCTTGGCCATCGTCACCATGTCCGGCTTGATGCCGTAATGCTGGTATCCGAACCAGGTGCCTGTACGGCCCACGCCGCAGACAACTTCGTCGATGTGCAGCAGGATATCATATTGGTCGCAGATCTCGCGCACCCGCTCCCAATAGCCATCAGGGGGAGTGATGACGCCACCACCTGCCGTGACGGGCTCGAGGCAGAGCGCGCCGACGGTTTCGGGGCCCTCGCGCAGAATGATCTTTTCGATCTCGTTGGCGGCCCAGACACCGTAGTTTTCCTCTGGCGCGCCCTCTTGCTCGTGCTTGCGATACTCAAGGCAGTGCGGCACGCGGATGAACCCTTCGGGGAAGGGGCCGTATTGCGCATTGCGCTCGTCCTGACCGCCTGCGGCCATCGTGCCGATGGTGCCGCCGTGGTAGTCGCGCTCGCGGTAGAGGATCTTGTGCTTCTTGCCGCCATAGCGCTTGTGGGCGATCTGCCGGACGATCTTGAAACCCTTCTCGTTGGCTTCCGATCCGGACGAACAATAGTAAACGCGGCTCATGCCGGGCATCTTGTCGATCAGCATTTCCGAAAAAATCGATCCGGGGATCGACCCTGCGGTGCCGCCAAAGAAGTTCAGCTTGATCAGCTGGTCGCGCACGGCATTGGCAATCGTTTCGCGGCCATAGCCCACGTTCACGGTCCAGACACCGCCGGACACGGCATCGATATGTTCTTTGCCCTTCTGGTCCCAGACCCGCATGCCTTTGCCTTCGACGATGATCCGCGGATCGGTCGTCTCATAGGGTTTGTGCTGGCTCAGGTGGTGCCACACGTGGGCGCGATCCGCCTCGACGATGCGGGAGATGTCGTTTTCGTTGAATGAACCGTCCATTGGGCGAACCTTTCATAAGAGCGGAAAATTGGGAAATCACGTGCCGAACTCTTCAGCGATACCATACCAGACAGGGTTTCGTCGCGAAAAAATAGGGCCAGTAGGTCCCGATGAATAGAGCCACTTTGAACAGGGATGCAATTTCAGGCGCTTTTTAAAGGGCATCCGGCGTCTTCCTGCGCGACGGCCGAAGTGTCAGAGCTCGGCATCGCAGACCGATATCCTACGTTGAGTGGTATTTCACGCCTCGGAGAATCACCCCCGGGGACCCTGCAAAACCGGTTTGCAACTGTCGGAACCATCGCTCAGGGTGCGGCGGGCGACGGTACGCACGGATAACGCGGTGCCGATAACGAAAAACGAGGGGAGCTCTTGAGAATGATCATGAAAACAGTAAGCGCGCTTATCGCAGGTGCGGCGTTGTCGGTGGCGGGAACGACCGCGCGGGCGGACGGCCACGAAAAGCTGACGATTGCCTATTTCCTCGAATGGCCGATGCCCTTCCAGTTTGCCAAGGTGAATGGCACCTACGAAAAGGCGCTGGGCAAGAAGATCAACTGGGTCAGCTTCGAGAGCGGTGTGGCGATGTCGGCGGCGATGGCGTCCGGCGATATCCAGATTGCCGTGAGCCAGGGCATCCCGCCGTTCGTCGTGGCCACGTCCGGTGGTCTGGACCTGCAGGCCGTGGATGTCGCTGTGTCCTATTCCGAGAACGACAATTGCGTCGTGGCCTCCGCGCTCGAGATCGACAAGAACTCCGCGTCCGAGCTGGCAGGCAAAAAGGTCGCCGTGCCGCTGGGTACTGCCGCGCATTACGGCCTGATCAAGCAGATGAACCATTTCGGCGTTGATCTCGAAAGCCTTTCGGTTGTCGATATGGCCCCCGCAGAAGGCGCCGCGGCGCTCAATCAGGGGGCGGTCGACATGGCCTGTGGCTGGGGTGGCGCACTGCGGCGGATGAAGGAAAACGGCAACGTGTTGCTCACAGGGGCCGAAAAGGAAGAACTGGGCATTCTGGTTTTCGATGTGACCTCTGCACCGGCATCTTACATCGCCGAAAACGGGGATGAGCTGGCCACGTTCCTAAAGGTCACTGCCGAGGCAAACGCCATGTGGAACGACGAAGCGAACCGCGCCGAAATGGTATCGGTGATCGCACGTGATGCCGGCATGGACGAGGATGCAACCGCCGATACGATGGCGACATTTGTGTTTCCGACAGTCGCCGAACAACTGAGCGACAAATGGCTGGGCGGCGGCAGTCAGGAATTCATGGACGGCGTGGCACAGGTCTTTCTGGAGGCCGGGTCGATCGATAACCGGCTCGGCAGCTATGCAGGTACGGTCAACACCGGCCCCCTGAGCGCCGCCGCCCGTTAGCGGCAGACAAAAGGCCCCGAAACACGAGGTTTCGGGGCCTTTTGCTTTGGCCTTGCGACGCGATTACCCTTTGCCGGGTTTGCCGCGTCTCGGTGTCGCTTCTCCGCCGCGTTTGGGTTTGCCCGGAGGGGTAAAGCGTTTGGACGGATCGTTCTGACGCTTGTAGCCGCCACCGTCGCCAGCGCCCGCCGATGCCGCATCTTTTCCCGGTTTTTTCCAGACAGGTTTTGCGCCGGATTTGCCCGCAGGCTTGCCGCGCGGTTTGTCGGCGTCGCGCGAACGCTCTGCGCCGGGTTTGTCTTTCCACACGGATTTTGCCTTGGGCTTTTCGCCCGGCTTCATCGGTGTGCGCTCCGTCTTGTGCGATTTTGACGGGCGGCTTGCGTCACGTTTGCCTTTCGCGGGTGCGGTGCTGCGGGGTTTATACTCCGCTGCGGGCGCGTCATCGCGCGGGGGGCGCGGTTTGCGGGCAGGTTTCGGCGCGTCAGGGTCGAACGATGGTTTGCCGCGATGCGCAGGTTTGGGGCCGCGGTCGTCACGGTCGGCACGCGGACCGCGATCGGGGCGCGGGCCTCGGTCACTGCGGTGATCCGGGCGGGGGCCCTTGGGGCCAAAGTCCGGTTTGCCCTGCATCCGCTCGAGGGTCACACCCTCTTCGGCCTGCATGTCAGTGCCCAGTGCAGCGGTCAGCTTGGCAACCGCGCCTTCTGCCACTTCAACAAAGGAAAAACGCGGCATCGAGCGGATTGCGCCCAGATCGTCACGGCCCAGATCGCCAACACGGCACAACATCGGCAGGAGCGTGCGCGGGCCTGCGCCGTCTTCGCGGCCAACGGATACCTTGAACCAGACCGAAGGCCCGAACTCGGGCCGGTCCTTGGCGGGGGATTTATCTCCGGGATCGGCCAGCTCTTCGGGGGCCGATGCGCGGGCGCGGTAAAGGTTCACGAATGCGGTGGCCAGTTGTTCCTTGGAATACCGCTCGGCAAGGGTCGCCACGAAAGTCGCCGCATCTTCGGGGGCGGGGGTGTTCCACGCATCATCCGACAGCAGGCGTTCTTCGTCGGCGGCGTTGACCTCTGCGGCGGAGGGCGGCACGCCCCATTCCGCGTCCAGCTTGGCCCATTTCAAAAGGCGTGTGGCCTTTGATTTCATCTTGGCGGGCACGATCAGGGCCGAAACCCCCTTGCGACCGGCGCGGCCTGTCCGGCCGGAACGGTGCAGCAACGTGTCCGAATTGGTTGGCAGATCGGCATGGATCACCAGTTCGAGGTTGGGCAGGTCGATGCCGCGGGCCGCCACATCCGTGGCCACGCAGACCCGCGCGCGTCCGTCACGCAGCGCTTGCAGCGCGTTGGTACGTTCCGACTGGGTCAGCTCCCCCGACAGCGCCACCACCGAAAAGTTGCGGTTCGTCAGACGTGTCGTCAGGCGTGCCACGGCGGCGCGGGTGTTGCAGAAGATGATGGCGTTCTTGGCCTCATAGAAGCGCAGCACGTTGAGGATCGCGTTCTCGGCGTCGCGCGGATGCACGGCTAGCGCACGGTAGGTGATATCGGCGTGTTGCTTGGCCTCGGACTTCACGGTCACGCGCTGCGCATCGCGTTGGTAGCTTTGGGCCAGCTTGGCGATGGCGGGGGGCACGGTGGCCGAGAACAGCAAGGTGCGGCGGGTGTCGGGCGCTTCCTGAAGGATGAACTCCAGATCCTCGCGGAACCCCAGGTCCAGCATCTCGTCGGCTTCGTCCAGCACCACGGCGCGCACGTCACCCAGATCGATGTTGTTGCGTTTGATGTGATCACACAGGCGGCCCGGTGTGGCCACGACGATATGCGCCCCACGGTCGAGGGCGCGGCGTTCGGTGCGCGTGTCCATCCCGCCCACGCAGGTTGTAACGACCGCGCCTGCCTTGCCGTAAAGCCACGTCAGCTCGCGGCTGACCTGCATGGCCAGTTCGCGGGTCGGCGCGATGATCAGGCCCAGAGGCGCGCCCGCGCGGCCGAACTGGTCGCCTTCGGACAGCAGCGTCGGCGCAATGGCCAGCCCGAATGCGACCGTTTTGCCCGATCCCGTCTGGGCCGAAACCAGCAAATCCTGGTCAATCAGCGCGGTGTCGGTCACCGCTTCCTGGACGGGTGTGAGAGTGTCATAGCCCTGTTGGGCAAGGGCGTCGGCAATGGATGTGATCAAGGGATGTTCCTGAAAGGCGCGAATAAGGGAGTTGCGCCTGCCCTACTGGGTTCAGTCGCAAATGTACATTGGTGATCGGGAATGGCGGCGTTGCGCCGGGCGCGTGGCTGGCGGCAGGTGCCGTGACCGATGCAGGCCTCTAACGCCTTTGGCATCGGGGCGCAAGGAGCGCCTGCGCTAGCGGGCGTGCTCGGCGTAATGCTGCGTCAGATGCGCTTTCATCGCCTTGATCCCGTCTTTGACGGGGCGGTCGCGGCCCAGACCGATGCGAAAATGCCTCTGCGGTGTTTCGGCGACATCAGAGGTGTATATCGACGCAGGCAAAAGCAAGACGCCGCTTTGCTCCAGCAGATTACGGCAGAATGTTTCCACGCCGTCGGCGCCATTATAGCGCGGGAAGGCCACGCAACCGCCCTGTGGCGCACGAAAATCCACTAGTCCGGGAAAATCCATGAACAGATCCTGCGCCAGTGCGACATTCTCCTTCAGCAGGGCGCGGTTGCGCGCCAGAATCCGGTCGCGCGCCCGCAACGCGATCAGGGCCAGCCGTTCGCTTGGGGCCGAATTGCAGATCGACAGGAAGTGTTTGTAGCGTTCGACCTTTTGCAACAGATCGTGGTCGGGGCAGGCGATCCAGCCGATGCGCAGGCCCGGCAATCCGTAGGCCTTTGACATGACGTTCAGTGATATGCCGCGTTCATAGATATCGGCGATCTGGGGCATGCGGTCCTGTTCGTGCAACTCCACGCCGCGGTACACTTCGTCGCTGAGTATCCAGATGCCGCGGTCACGGCACAGCGTGACCAGCGCCTCCAGATCAGCACGCGGGAGCAGGGCGCCCGTGGGGTTATGCGGAAAGTTGAGCGATATGAGCTTGGTATTGGGGCGGATCGCAGCCTTGACGGCATCCATATCGAGGCGCCATTCGGCTGCATCCTGACTGCCCTCGGCGCGGGTCAGCGGCACGCCGGTGACGTCGCAAATCTGCAAAGGCACGGTTTCCGCGCTTTGGTAGTTGGGGGTCGGAACGATGATATGGTCGTCTGGTGTCAGCAGCACGCGGGCCACGGCGTAAATCCCTTCGCCCGCCCCGGCCAGACACAGGATATTTTCGGCCGCCATCGTGTCATAGGTGCTGGCGATTTCCGCGCGCAGGTCCGGTGCGCCCCATGTTTCGGTATAGCCGAGCCAGAGGGTGTCAAACGCGCTGCGGTCGGCATCGCTTGCCATGTCCAGCAGATCGGCCTGCGACAGGCTTTCCATGTCGGATGCCGTCATGTGGTGGCGGGCCTTGAATTCCCACTCGGAAAAGAAAACCTCCAGTCCGAAGTCGCGCATCTTGCTGGCCATCTGTATTCTCCCCGCCCCATTGCGTGACGCAAGGTAGGCCGGGTCGGGGCCGAAGGGTAGGGGGGATGCGACAAAAGGGACTCGTAATGGGGGCTGGACTCGCGTAGAACAAAAAGAGAACAAAAGGAGGGATGTATGTTGGTCGATTCTTCTTTGGGGCAGGTTGTGACCCTCGGCGCACGCCGTGGGGTGCAGGATGTGCCCACCCCAGCCGCGGGTCAGGCGGTGCTCAAGGATGTGCTGGCGGGCCAGCCGTTCGATGCGGCCGTGACCGGCTTTGTGGTGGCATGCCTGCCACGCTCAAAGGCACCGGTACTGTGGGTGCAGGACCGCAAATCGCGACTGGAAAACGGCCGTGTGTACGGGCCTGCGCTCAGGGGGGTGACCCTGTTGCGGGTCGAGGTGAGCCATCCGCGCGATGTACTGTGGGCGATGGAAGAGGGCGCTGCCTGCGCGGGGTTGTCCGCCGTGGTGGGCGAAGTGCATGGCGCGCCGCCCGCGCTGGATTTCACGGCCAGCAAACGGCTTGCCATGCGGGCCGAAGCAACGGGAATTCCTGTCTGGTTGATCCGGTCCGGCGAAGAGGGCGGGTTGAGTGCGGCGCGCGAACGCTGGCGGATCTCGTCGCTGCCCTCCGCGCGTCATCCGCACAATGCCGCCGCCCCCGGCACTGCACTATGGGAGGCAGAGCTGTTTCGCGCCCGCGGTCGTGCCCCCGGTACATGGGTGGCCTCACATGACGCCGATGCCCGACAAGACGCGGATCGCCTGCGCTTTCTTCCCCGATCTGGCGATGGATCGCTGGCGGAGGATCGTGGCACAGCAGCGCACGCTGCCGGATGACACGGTGCCGGTGGTGTTGTCGGCAGAAGGCACGCATGGGCATGTGGTTCACACCATGAGCGCGGCGGCGGCCGCGCGCGGCATCGTGGCAGGTGCGCGGGTGGTGGACGTGCAGGCCATTCATCCCGATTTGCACGTAGAGCATGCCGATGCGGCCGGTGACCGGGCCATGCTGGACCGTCTGGCGCTCTGGGCGCGGCGGTGGTGCCCCTGGACGGTGGCCGACGGAGACGACGGCCTGCTTCTGGATGTGACGGGAGCTGCGCATCTGTTCGGGGGCGAGGCACAGATGCTGCGTGACATCGGCGCACGGTTCGCCATGCAGGGGCTGCAGGCGCGGCTCGCGATGGCGCCCACACGGGGGGCGGCGCAAATGCTGGCCCGATACGGCGGGGCGGGGCGGATCTGTGGAGCCGATGATCTGGTCGAAACGCTTGGGCCACTACCGGTGGCGGCCCTGCGCTTGCCGTCTGAAACGGTGCGGTTGCTGGACCGGCTGGGTCTGAAAACCATTCGGGGTCTGATGGATGTGCCGCGCAGCGCGCTGATGCGGCGTTTTGCCGGGGCTGACGCGCGGATCAATCCGCTGCTGTTGCTGGACCGTGCATTGGGGCGCAGCGCCGATCCGCTGGATGCGCCGGCGGATGCCGATGTCTGGATGGCACGGGTGCGCATGGCCGAGCCTGTGATGGATCCGGTGCCCTGGCTGGAGGGGTTGGCAGAAGACCTGTGTGCGCAACTGGCCAAGGCCGAAAGGGGCGCGCGCCGGTTGCAACTGACGATCTACAGGGTGGACGGGGAATGGCGCTCGCGCGCCGCGGCAACGGCACAGGCCAGCCGCGATCCGGCCCATATGGTGCGCTTGCTGAGTGGCAAGATCGACGGGATCGACCCCGGTTTCGGCTTTGATCTGATGACGCTGGAGGCGCAGCGGGTCGAGCCGCTTTGTCTGCATCAGGACAGTCTGGACGGGGCCCGCGATGCCGCTGCGGATGTGTCTGCACTGCTCGACCGCCTGACGGCCAAGCTGGGCCCAGACAAGGTAAGCTGGCAGACATTCGTACAAAGCCACCTGCCCGAAAGGGTCGAGGGGCGGGCATCGGTTCTGGCGGGGGACACCGCAGAGCGTATGATCGACCTGCCGCGCGAACGTCCGCTGCGTCTGCTGGAGCCGCCCGAGGAGATCGGCGTGCTTTATGCGGTGCCCGAAGGGCCGCCCGCACGGTTCCGATGGCGGCGCGTCAGCTACCTGATGGCGCGGTTCGAAGGGCCGGAACGGGTGGCCCCCGAATGGTGGCGCGCGCGCCCCGAAACCCGGCTGCGTGACTATTACAAGGTAGAAGTGGGTGATGGGCGCCGGTTGTGGCTCTACCGCGAGGGGATCGTGGGGGACGGGCGCGGGGGGGATCCGCGCTGGTTTGTACACGGAGTGTTCAGCTGACCCCGCCCGGCGCGCGTCTGCGACGACGCCCCGCCCGCCGTCCCACACCGCAATAACGCAAACTGTTCGGAGCAGGCTGCCACCTGATGCCAGAGCAAGAAGGTCATAAACGCCGCACCCAGGACGGCGACGATCCGTTCCACTGGAACGATCCCGGCCCCTATGTGGAGCTGGGCCTTGCATCGTGCTTTTCGTTTTTGCGCGCCGCCTCTGACGCCATTGATCTGACGGCGACGGCCAATCTGCTGGGATATCATGCCATGGGCATCGCCGATCACAACACGCTGGCGGGGGTGGTGCGCATCCACACCGAAGCGAAGATCACCAAGGTACGCCCCCTGATCGGCGCCCGGCTCGAGCTGTTGTGCGGCACACAGCTGCTGGCCTATCCGCAGGACCGCGATGCCTATGCCCGACTGTCGACACTGCTGTCGCGGGGCAAGATGACGGACGAGAGCGGCGGCTGGCAGGAAAAGGGCGAAACGCATCTGACGCTAGAAATGCTGGCGGCGCACGCCGAAGGGATACATCTGATCGTGATGCCCCCCGAAAATCTGGATGTCTTTGCCGCCGGTCTGGGGCGGTTGTGCAATGCGCTGCCCGGGCTGCGTCATGTGGGGGCGGCCTATCTCTACCGCGGCGACGACGTTGCGCGCATCAACCGGCTGGACCAGATCGCCCATGCCCACGGGCTGGGCATCCTGGCCACCAACGATGTGCTGTATCACGCCCCGCAACGGCGCCCCTTGCAGGATGTGATGACCTGCATCCGCCACGGGACCACCATCGACCACGCCGGTTTCCTGTTGGAGGCCAATGCCGAAAGGTACCTCAAGCCGCCTGCCGAAATGTGCCGCCTGTTCGAACCGTGGCCCCATGCCATCAAGGCGACCCGTACCGTGGCGGATGCCTGCACCTTCAGTCTGGATGATCTGAAATACGAATACCCCCACGAAATTGTCCCCGACGGACGCACCGCAATGGAGGAGCTGGAGCGTCTGACCTGGGAAGGAGCGGCTTGGCGCTATCCGGACGGGATCAGCGACCACATCAAAGAGCTGATTGCCAAGGAATTTGACCTGATACGGCTCAAGAAGATCGCCCGCTATTTCTTGACAATCAACGACATCGTGCGCTTTGCCCGCCATCAGGCACAGCCGCCGATCCTGTGTCAGGGGCGCGGGTCCGCGGCCAACTCGGTGGTCTGCTTCTGTCTGGGCATCACGTCGGTCGATCCTGCCGAACACGACGTGTTGTTCGAACGCTTTCTCAGCGAAGAACGGGACGAGCCGCCGGACATCGACGTGGATTTCGAACACGAACGCCGCGAAGAGGTGATCCAGTATATGTACGACACCTACGGGCGTGACCGGGCGGGGCTGTGTGCCACGGTGATCCACTACCGCCCCCGTTCCGCCATCCGTGAGGTGGGCAAGGCGATGGGCCTGTCCGAAGATGTCACCAGCAAGCTGGCCAGCACCGTCTGGGGCAGTTTCGAGGGCCGGATGGGCGATGAGCGGGTCAAGGACGCGGGCATGGACCTGACCGATCCCTACCTGCGCCGGGTGATCGCGCTGGCGCGCCAGATGACCGGCATGCCCCGTCACCTTAGCCAGCACGTCGGCGGTTTTATCCTGACGGAACGCCCGCTGACCGAAATGGTGCCCATTGGCAACGGCGCCATGCCGGATCGGTCCTTCATCGAGTGGGACAAAGACGACATCGACGCCCTGGGCATCTTCAAGGTGGATATCCTGGCGCTCGGGATGCTGACCTGCATCGCCAAGGTGTTCGATCTGCTGGGCGCGCACTACGGGGTGCACCATGATCTGGCCAGCGTGCCGGTGGACGACGAAGACACCTATGACATGCTGTGCGCGGGCGACAGTCTGGGGGTGTTTCAGGTTGAAAGCCGCGCGCAGATGGCGATGCTGCCGAAACTGCGACCGCGTGTGTTCTATGATCTGGTGATCGAGGTGGCGATCGTGCGTCCCGGCCCCATTCAGGGCGATATGGTCCATCCCTATCTGCGCCGCCGTCAGGGGCTCGAAGGGGTCAGCTATCCCGCGCCGGGGCCGGAGCATCCGCAGGACGAGTTGCTCAAGATTCTGGGCCGGACGCTCGGGGTGCCGATCTTTCAGGAGCAGGCGATGAAAATCGCCATCGACGCGGCACGCTTTTCCGCCAAGGAAGCAAACGAGCTGCGCAAGGCGATGGCGACGTTCCGGTCGCGCGGCACCATCGAGTTGTTGCAGCAAAAGATGGTGGGCCGGATGGTGAGCCGTGGCTATGCCCGCGAATTTGCCGAGCGCTGTTTCAACCAGATCAAGGGCTTTGGCGAATACGGCTTTCCCGAAAGCCACGCCGCCAGTTTTGCCAAGTTGGTCTATGTGTCCAGCTGGATGAAATGCCACTACCCTGCGGCCTTTGCCTGTGCGCTGCTCAACAGCCAGCCGATGGGGTTTTACGCCCCTGCCCAGATCGTGCGCGACGCGCGCGAACACGACGTCGAGGTGCGCGGCGTCGATGTCAATTATTCCGATTGGGACTGCACGCTCGAACCCTGCGCGCAAGGTTTTGCACTGCGGCTTGGCCTGCGCCAGATCGATGGAATGCGGCAGGACGCAGGGCTGCGGATCATGGCGGCGCGCGACGCCCCTTTCATCGACGTGGGCGAGCTCAAGGAACGGGCCAAGCTCGACCGTGGCACCACCCGGCGGCTGGCGGCGGCAGATGCGTTCCGGTCGGTGGGGATCGACCGGCGACAGGCGCTGTGGCAGGCGCAGGGGCTGCGCGACGCCCCCGCCTTGCCGATCTTCGAGCACGCAGAGGCGGCGGCGGTGGGCCCCGATCCGGTTGTGGATCTGCCCGCCATGCCACAGGCCGAACATGTGGTGGCCGATTATCAAACGCTGCGCCTGTCGCTCAAGGCGCATCCGATGGCCTTTTTTCGCGCCAGCCTGCGGGCGCAAGGGTTCTCCAGCTCGCACAATCTGATCCACATGGCGCACGGGCAGCGGGTGTCGCTCGCGGGGCTGGTGCTGGTGCGCCAGAAACCCGGCAGCGCCAAGGGCGTCTGTTTCATCACGCTGGAGGACGAGGACGGTGTGGCCAATCTGGTGATCTGGCCCAAGCTGTTCGAGCATTACCGCGCCGATATCATGCAGGCCCGGTTGATGGTGGTGCACGGGCGGATGCAAACGGACGGCAAGGTCATACACGTGGTGGTCGACCGGCTTGAGAACCGCACGGACCGGCTCGATACGCTCGCCGACGAACGCGTGCCTGCCACGACCGTGCGCGGCGATCATCCCAACAATCCGCTGCCCGGACAGGTCGGCGGCGGGCGGCGGCATCCGCGCGATGTGCGTGTGATCCCCAAGTCGCGGGATTTCCATTGAAGGACGGGTGCCGGTGGCTAAGGTAGGCCCGCAACCGCACCGCATGAGGTCTCCATGATCGATCCCCGCAAGCGCGCCTTTCTGACCGGCCTTTTCGACGCGGCCGTGACCGCCGCCGACGCGCGGGCCGCATTGGCAGGACATCTGCCCGGCAAACCAAAGGGGCGCACCGTTGTGGTCGGTGCGGGCAAGGGCGCGGCCCAGCTGGCCGCCGCGTTCGAAGACCTGTGGGATGGACCGGTGGAGGGGGTTGTCGTCACGCGCTACGGCTATGCGGCGCCCACGCGGCACATTCGCGTTCTCGAAGCGGCCCACCCTGTGCCTGATGCCGCAGGGCGCGCTGCCACCGCCGCGCTCTTTGATTGCGTGGTCGGTTTGGGGCCGGATGATCTGGTCGTCAGTCTGGTCTGCGGGGGCGGATCGGCCCTGCTGCCCAGCCCGCCCGAGGGCCTGACGCTGGCCGATGAACAGGCGCTCAACGCGGCGTTGCTGGCGTCCGGTGCGCCCATCGGGGTCATGAACGCGATCCGCAAACATTGCAGCGGCATCAAGGGGGGCAGATTGGCCGCCGCCGCATATCCCGCACGGGTCGTCAGCCTGATCGTGTCGGATGTGCCGGGCGACGATCCCGCCCAAGTGGCATCGGGACCGACAGTGCCGGATGCCGTCACGCTCGAGGATGCCCGCGCATTGATCGCGACACGCGACATCGTTCTGCCCGACGCAATCACCGCACATCTGAACGGCAACACCGCACACGCGCCCGCACCCGATGATCCCGTCTTTGCGCGCAACACAGTGCGTGTGATCGCCTCCGCCCGCCTGTCGCTCGAGGCTGCATCGAATGCGGCGCGCGCGCAGGGGCTGGATGCGGTGATCCTGTCGGACGCGATCGAGGGCGAGGCCCGCGTTATCGGTCAGATGCACGCGGCGATCGCCTGCGAAGTGGCCGCGCACAACCGCCCCTTTGCCGCCCCAGTCGTGATCCTGTCGGGGGGCGAAACGACGGTGACCCTGATGGGCGACGGCGGACGCGGCGGACGCAACACCGAATTCCTGCTTTCTTTTGCCCAAGGGATTGCCGAGCGGCCGGACATCGCAGCACTTGCTGCCGACACCGACGGCATCGACGGGTCGCAGGACAACGCAGGTGCCTTTGCCGATGGCGCAACCGTCGGCGCGATGCGGGCGGCCGGGATCGATCCTGCCGCGGCGTTGCGGGCCAATGATGCGTGGGGGGCGTTCGATGCGGCAGGCACCCTGTTCGTGCCCGGACCAACCGGCACGAACGTCAATGATTTCCGGGCTATCCTTGTGGGCGACGTGCCTAGCTGACCGGCGGCGCACCGCCCGCCTCGGTCAGATGGGCCACCGTGTCTTGTAGCGTGGCCAGCCGGTCGGCATCCACCTGCGCGGTTACCGGCCCGTTCAGGATATCCTGCCATACGTGCGTGGCCCGCGTGCTGGCGTCTTCGGCGCCCCGTTCGGACCATGTGCCATAGTTGGCATAATCATGCACGATCGGCTGGTAAAACTCGCTCTGGTACCGCGCCATCGTGTGATCGGTGCCAAAGAAGTGGCCCGACGGACCGACATCTGCAATCGCGTCCAGACCCATGTCGCTGCCGCCCGTTTCGTGCGCCACACAAAGCTCGGCCACCATGTTCAGCACTTCGACGTCTGTCACCAGTTTTTCGTAGCTCACGGTCAGCCCGCCTTCGATCCATCCGGCGGCATGGATCACCACCGTGGCCCCCGCCATCAGGCACCCCCAGGTCCCCATCTGCGTCTCATTCGCCGCCTGCACATCGTTGAGATTGCTGGCCGACCCCGTCGCAGACCGCCACGGCAACCCGATGTGGCGGGCAAGCTGTCCCGCTGCGAGCGAGGCGCGGAAATGCTCGGGCGTGCCAAAGACCGGCGCGCCCGATTTCATATCCACGTTTGACGTGAAAGTGCCGTAGCACACCGGCGCGCCGGGGCGCACCAGTTGCGTGAGGGTGATCGCGGCCAGCGCTTCGGCGTGGCTGAGCGT
Organism: Sulfitobacter sp. S190; assembly: GCF_025141935.1. Taxonomy (NCBI): domain Bacteria; kingdom Pseudomonadati; phylum Pseudomonadota; class Alphaproteobacteria; order Rhodobacterales; family Roseobacteraceae; genus Sulfitobacter; species Sulfitobacter sp. S190. The sequence goes on from NZ_CP081120.1 coordinate 388,694, forward strand.
GATGGCACCCGCCACGGTGATCGGTGCCATCGCCCCCATCAAGGTAAACGGCGTGACGATACTGACCTGCCCTGCGCGGGCAAAGTCGATCAGCCCTTGCGCCATTGGAATATCCAGCGTGCGCGGCGAGTTTGTATTGATGATGGTATAGCTGCAGGGGCGGGTGCGAAACGCTTCATCGTCCAGCCCGCGATAGGCGGCCAGCATCTCAAAGCTTTGTTCGACCTGCGGCGTGCCGCGCGAGAAGATAAACGGCACCTTGTCGGTGAGCCGCGCCTGCGCTTCGAGCATGAAATAGTGACGCAGGTGGATCGGAACATCCTGAGGCTCCACCACTGGCGGGATCATGTGCAGCACATCGAAATGCTGGGTCAGGCGGATGAGATCGCAGAAATCCGCCCCCGTGCCGGGCCGGCGGCCCTTGATGCGGTCGGTGGCGTGCGGCGCACCGGCGCCGGGCTGAAAGATCAGGCTGCCGAGTTCCAGCGTCACGTCCCGCTCGGGGTTCCGGGCAGACAAGTGAATGCTTTCCGGCGCTGTTTCCAGGGCCTGCTCGATGATGTCGCGGCCCAGACATACCATGTCGTCATCGCCGAGACGGGCACCGGCTTTCGCATAGAGGTCCCGCGCTGCAGGCAGCAGAACCCTGATGCCATGCGTCTCGACGATATCGAGCGCCGCATCGTGCATGGCGGCGATATGATCGTCGCTGAAGGCGCGCATGGGCGGGAAGGGATTGCGCAATTGCCGGTAGTTCGGGGTGCGGGCCGGGGCCGTCTGGTCGCGGCCCCGGCGGCGTCCGGTTCTCATGCCCGGATCACCTTGCCCTCGGGGTCGTAGGGGGAAGGATCGATCACTTTGGCCGCACGTTCCACGCCCACCACATGCACCCGAAGCGCCGTGCCCGGTTGCGCCTTGTCGCTATCGACAAGGGCCATCGCCAGCGATTTGCCGACCGTGTGGCCATAGCCGCCCGAGGTCACAAAGCCGACCTGCGCGCCGTCGTGCCAGATCGGCTCGTATCCCGACGCATCCGCGCCTTCTGCATCGATTTCCAGTGTCACCTGCCGTTGCGCGGGCCCGTTCCCGTCCCGTTCGGCCAGTGCCGCATCGCGGCCCACGAACCCTGCGCGGTCCCAGTCGATCCAGCGGTCCATGCCCGTCGTGGCGGCGGTGTATCCTTGCGTGAATTCCGCCGACCAGATGCCATAGCTTTTCTCGAGCCGCAGGCTGAGCAGGGCATTGAACCCGAATTCGATCATGCCCTCATCGGCACCGGCGTCCAGCAGCAGATCGCGCAGCATGGCGTGATCGCCCATACGGCAGTGGATCTCGAACCCCAGCTCTCCTGTCACGGAAAGGCGACCGACCTTGGTGCGGAACAATCCGATGTCGAAATGCCGGCACCCCATGAACGGCAGGGCAGCCGCATCGGCGTTCAGCTTTTCCAGAACAGCGCGGGATTTCGGACCCGACAGCGACAGGCCAGCAACCTCCTCGCCCAGATCGCGCAGCACCACATCCGCCCCCATGTGATCGTCAAACCAGCGCGCATGCCAGCGGCGCAGATAATAGCTGCCCATGATCCAGTAGGTCCCGTCGCCCCAGTTGAAAAGCGTCAGGTCCCCCTTCAGCCGGGCATCTTCGCCCAGCATCACAGCGAGCCGCGCGCGGCCCGGTTTCGGCAATCTTGTGGCGAAAATGCTGTGCAGCCAGTCCTCTGCGCCTTCTCCCGATACCTCGAACCGCGAAAAACCGGTGATGTCGAGCAGACCAACCCTGTCGCGCACCGCCTTGCACTCGGCGGCGACAATATCGAACGCATTGGAGCGTTTGAGCGAGGGCTGCTCTTCGAAACCCTTTGGCGCGAAATAAAGCGGCACCTCGAGATCCCAGCTTTGGCCCCATTTGCACCCCTTGTCGGTCATCGCGCCGTAGGAAGGTGTGGTTTTCAGCGGCCGCCCGGCGGGCAACTGTTCGTTAGGATAGGTCATCACGAAACGGCGCGAATAGAATTGGCCGGTCGTTTCCTTGATGTACTGCTTGTTCTCGGCCCAGATGCCATAGCGGGCGACATCCATGCCATACACATCGGCCTCCGGCTCGCCGTGGATCATCCATTCGGCCAGCGATTTACCAACGCCACCGCCTTGCAGGAACCCGGCCATCACGGCGCAGGCGCTCCAATAGCCTCGCTTGCCCGGCACGGGGCCGACCAGCGGGTTGCCGTCGGGCGAGAATGTAAACGCGCCATTGACCCATGTTTTCACGCCGACGTCCTGCAGCGCGGGATAGCGTTCGAACCCCATGATCAGCTCTTTTTCGATGCGGTCGGGGTCTTCCTGCTGCAGCTCGAACCCGTATTCCCACGGCGCGCCATCCATCATCCAGTGTTGGTGGTCGACCTCATAGATCCCCAGCAAGACACCTTTCTGGTCCTGCCGCAGATAGGTAAAGCCCTCCAGATCGACGGTCATGGGCACCTCGAAATCAAGCGCTTCCAATGCCGGGATCGTGTCGGAGATGAGGTAGTGGTGATTGAGCGGCGAGACCGGCAGCTCGACCCCCGCCATGCGGCCCACCTGTTTTGCCCACAGGCCCGCGGCGTTGACGACATGCTCGCAGGTCACGGTGCCCTTTTCGGTCACCACTTCCCAGCCTTCCAGCGTCTGGTTCAGTTCCAGAACGCGGTTATGCTCGACCACGCTGGCGCCGTATTTCTTGGCCGCACCGGCGTAGGCATGCACCGTGCCCGTTGTGTCGATGTATCCTTCGCGGTCGGCCCACATGCCGCCCAGCAGACCTTCGCCCGACATGATCGGGTTCAGCGCGCAGGCTTCTTCCACGCTGACCAACCGGCAGTCGTTGATGCCGATGGATTGAAAAGTCCGGTAGGCCGATTGCAGCCATTCCCACCTGTCCGGCGTGCCCGCCATCGTCAGGCCGCCGGTCATGTGCATGCCGATGTTCTGGCCCGATTCCTCTTCGATGGTGCGCAAAAGGTCGATGGTGTAGGATTGCAGCTGCGCGATGTTCGGATCGGCGTTGAGCGCGTGAACGCCGCCCGCCGCGTGCCAGCTCGATCCGGCGGTCAGTACCGAGCGTTCAATCAGGCAAACGTCGCTCCAGCCCATCTTGGCCAGATGATACAGCACCGACGTGCCCACAACGCCGCCCCCGATAACGACGACCCGGTAATGCGAATTCATGGCTGACCCCTTGCTGATACCCGTTCGGGCTCAGCTTAGCGGCGGTCGGATCGCGCGAATAGACACTTCTGTACATAAATTTGTCTGTTTGCGACCTTTGCGGGATCACGCCGTGCGTTTGAAGGCCGCGGTGGCCACGCCCATCGCCACCAGAGCGGCGCCGCCAACCCGCGACATCCCGGCGAGCACGGCGGGTCTGGCGATGCGGGCGCGCAACCGGTCCGCCAGCAGCGCATAGGCGAGCGCGTTAAGCCCAGCCAGACTGACAAACGTCGCCACGAGGATCGCAAACTGCGGCACCAGCGCGGTGTTCACGTCGATGAACTGCGGCACGAAGGCAATGAAAAAGACGATGGATTTCGGGTTCAGTGCCGTGACGGCCGCGGCGTGTCCGAATACCTGCCGTGCGGAGGTGTCCGTTTGCGCGGTGACGTCCCCGAATTCGGCGCTCCGCGCTGAGCGGAACAGTTTGATCCCCAGATAGACCAGATACACCGCGCCGACCCACTTGAGCATGGTGAAAAGCGTGGCCGACGCAAGCACCAGGGCCCCCAACCCGGCGAGCGACGCGCTCATCGCGATCAGATCGCCCAACGCGACACCGGCTGCGGTTGCGACAGCGACGCGTTTGCCTTGGCTCAGCGCATAGGACAGCACCAGAAGCACCGTCGGTCCGGGGATCAGCAAAAGAGCCAGCGATGCGGCTACGAAAGCCAGCCAAAGTGAAAAATCCATCCGAAATCTCCGATCCGCCTAAGGTGTTGCCAGAGTAAGGCATGGATCGGCAATGCCGGTAAAGGGCCTGACGCGGCAGACGGAAGACGCGCGTTCCGGTTGACTGGATAATGTGCTGGAAAGGGGGGAGTGTTGGTGGAGCATAGCGGGATCGAACCGCTGACCTCCTGCATGCCATGCAGGCGCTCTCCCAGCTGAGCTAATGCCCCATCGTGGACCGTGGTCCGAATGGTACGGTGTCGCCACCGATGCGCCGTGTACTAGGCGCAAGCTTCGGCGGGATCAAGCGAAAAAATGCCCGCCCCGCCGAAACAATCAGCTGTCGTCATCCTCGGATGCGACGTCTGCGATTTCTTCCAGAGGTACAGTTGTATCCTCGTCATCATCGTCGTCCAGAATGTCGTCGTCCAGATCGACATCAACGTCATCGTCATCCACCAGATCCTCGTCCTCGGATGCCTCTTTGACCTTGGCTTTGGTGGTTGCGGCATCTGCGGCGTCGGCGGCGATCATGCGGGACTTGGAAATGTCCACTTCCACGACCTCGCCCGTGTAGGGGCTGATGATCGGGTTTTTATTCAGATCGTAGAAACGCTTGCCCGTGGTGGGGCAAAGGCGCTTGGTTCCCCATTCTTCGTTGGGCATATCGGTCCCCTTCAAGATTTGCGGTTGCATTTGGGTGTTCGTGTATAGAAGATTCTGGGCAAGTGCCATACGAAGGGCAGGCTGTCAAAGCCAAAAGCCTTAACTCCTTTATTCGCAGGCCCCAGATGACGGACCAGCACCTGCTTGGCGACCCTCCCATTGCGTTGACCCTGCGCCGATCTGCCCGTGCGCGGCGGATCAGTCTGCGAATCTCGCAGCTGGACGGGCGGGTGACACTGACGATGCCGAAACGGCTTGCGGAGCGCGAGGCGCTGGCCTTTGCGGCCAGCAAGGAAGACTGGATCAGGCACCATCTGGCGGCGCGCGGAGCAGATGTGCCGGTTGCCATCGGCGCGCAGCTTCCCTTGGGCGGGCAGATGGTCGAGGTGGTCGCGGGGCAAGGGCGGCGCGTCGAGATCCGCGCGGACACCATCCACGTCCCCGGACCCGCGGACCGGGTGGGCAAGCGGTTGCAGGCGCACCTCAAGGAGCTCGCCCGCGACAGGCTGGCGGGGGCGTGTGACGATTATGCCGCCGCGCTGGGCCGGTCGTATGACCGGATCAGCCTGCGCGACACGCGGTCGCGGTGGGGGTCGTGCACGTCCGATGCGGGGCTGATGTTTTCATGGCGGTTGATCATGGCACCGCCTGACGTGCTGGACTATGTGGCGGCACATGAGGTCGCGCATCTGGCCGAGATGAACCATTCGCCCGCGTTCTGGGCAGGGGTGACGCGCATTTACGGTGACTATGATCCGCCGCGCCGCTGGCTGCGCACGCATGGCAGCGGATTGCACCGGTACAAATTCTAGTCTGAACTTTCCCGTTGTGCGGCGCGTTGGGTCGCCACCGCATGAACAGGAGAATGACAGATGTCTTCATCGAAATCACAAGACGAAATCTGGGACGAATGGCGCGATCTGGTCAACATGGCCCCACAGGAGCTGGAGGACTGGCTGGAGACCGAGGAGTCGAAATCCGTTGGCGATACGGAGGATCGCGAATCCACGGGGCACAAGTCGGGCCGCCGCATTGTAAAGATCAAGCGCACCAACAAGGACGATCTGAGTGACGACCAGTGGGACCACATGGCGACCGTCGTCGGCTATGTGAAACGGCATCTGTCGCAGGGCGGGCCGGACTCCGATGTGGAAGAATCGGACTGGCGCTATTCGTTGATGAACTGGGGGCACGACCCGCTGAAAGACGACGATTGACGGGGCATAAATTTGTGATCACAAAGAGGCATGAACCTGACCTCGCGCCCCGTTGATCCTGCCCCGCTTGCCCATGACAGGGTTTACCGACAGCTGCGCAGCCGTGTTATGTACGGCGATATTGCGCCCGGTCAGGCCCTTACGCTGAGGGGGATCGGGCGCGAGTACGAGGTGTCGATGACACCGGCGCGGGAGGCGGTGCGGCGGCTGGTGGCGGAGGGGGCATTCACGATGTCGAACTCGGGGCGGATCGCCACGCCGGAGCTCAGCAACGAGCGGATAGAGGAGCTGGCCGCGCTTCGGGCGTTGATCGAGGTGGAGCTGGCAAGCCGCGCCTTGCCGCGCGCGCATATGGCGCTGATCGAACGGTTGCAGACCATCAACGGCAAGGTCGGCGAGGCCGTGGCCCACCGCGATGCCGTCAGCTATATCCGCACCAATCTGGAATTCCACAGAGCCTTGTATTTAAGGGCGCAGGCCCCTGCGATGCTGGCGATGGCGGAGACGGTGTGGCTGCAGATGGGGCCAACGATGCGCGCACTTTACGGGCGCTTGCGGCGGACCGAACCCCCGCAGTTTCACCGGCTGATCATTGCCGCGCTAAGGGCGGGTGACGAGCCGGGACTGCGGCTTGCGGTGCGTTCGGATGTGACGCAGGGGCTGCGGATGCTGGCAAGCTGAACCACCGCCGCTTGACGCCTTGGGAGGATATGCACACAGTGTGCACCATGCGTACACACACTGTGCATACGATTGCGTTCTATCCCCGCGGCTGACCAGACGCGGACGATTTCCCCATTCCAGATGACTTCGTGCCGCCGGTCGGGCGCGCGCCGCGGCCGGCGGGGCGCACCACAGACCGACAAAAGGCCGACACCATGACACAGCCCCTACTCCGCCCCGTCGAGACCCGCGATTTGCCGCGGTTGTTCGAGATGATCGTCGCGCTTGCCGCGCACCACGGCGATACGCCGGGGCTGACTCCGCAAGCCCTGCGCGACGACGTGACGGGCGATCATCCGTGGGTCAGGGTTCTGGTCGCCGAAGCGGATGGTGTGCCGATCGGATACGGGGCGCTGTGCCCGCTGGCGCAGCTTCAGCACGGGGTGCGCGGGATGGACATGCACCATCTGTTCGTAGAGGCCGCGTGGCGGGGCCACGGTGTGGGGCGCGCGCTTATTGAGGGGTGTGTCGAACTGGCGCGGGCGCTCGGCTGCCGCTATGTCACGGTGGGCACACACCCCGACAACCTGGCCGCGCAGCAGGTCTATGCCGCGGCAGGGTTCGAGACATTGTCGTCGCCCGGACCACGCTTCATCCACAAGATGTGAGCGGGGATCAGGCCGCGAGGCCGCGATCACCCATGTCGAGGTACTTCTCGCGGCGGTCCTTGACGAGCGCCTTGGCGTCCTTGTCGGACAACGACTTGAGCATTTCGTCGATCATGGCACCCACGGACGCGATGGCGGTCTGCGGGTCGCGGTGCGCGCCGCCTTTGGGTTCGGGGATGATCCGGTCGTTGACGCCCAGTTGCTTGAGATCTTGCGCGGTCAGGCGCAACGCTTCGGCAGCTTCGCGCATCTTTTCGGCGTCTTTCCACAGGATCGACGCGCAGCCTTCGGGCGAGATCACGGAATAGACGGAGTGTTCGAGCATCGCGACACGGTTGGCCGTGGCAAAGGCCACCGCCCCGCCCGATCCGCCTTCGCCGATGATGACAGACACCAGCGGCACGCCGATCTGGAGGCATTTTTCGGTGGCGCGCGCGATGGCTTCGGATTGGCCGCGTTCCTCGGCGCCCTTGCCGGGGTAGGCGCCGGGCGTATCGACGAGTGTTATGACGGGCAGGCCGAACCGGTCGGCCATGTCCATCAGGCGCACCGCCTTGCGGTATCCTTCGGGGCGCGCCATGCCGAAATTGCGTTCGATGCGCGATTTGGTGTCATTGCCCTTCTCGTGGCCGATCACCACGACGGGCGTGTCGTTGAACCGTGCAAGCCCGCCCATGACCGCGTGGTCATCGGCAAAGTTCCGGTCCCCCGCCAGCGGCGTGTATTCGGTAAACAGCGCGTCAATATAGTCCTTGCAGTGGGGCCGGTCGGGGTGGCGGGCCACCTGACATTTGCGCCAGGGCGTGAGGTTTTTATACAGATCGTCCAGCATCTTGGCCGCTTTGGCGTCGAGCGCCTGCGCTTCGGTGGTGACATCGGTTCCGGGGTCCCGCTTGGCCATGGCGCGCAGCTCTTCTGCTTTGCCTTCGATTTCGGCCAGCGGTTTTTCGAAATCCATATACTGGGTCATGTGATGCCTCTTGACGATACGCTGGTCCCGTATATGGCGCTGATTTGCCGGGTTTGCAACGTGGCGTCAGCGGCGGGTCACAGTTGCAGAACCGGATAGAGCGAGGCCACCAGAAGGAGAGCCATCGTCCAGTTGAAGACCGCCAGCCTGCGCGGGTTGGTCAGGACGCGCTGCAATTGCTGGCCCGCGACGGTCCACATCGTGACCGATGGCAGGTTCACGGCGGCAAAGAGCATCCCCGCGAGCGCCAGCAGGAGCAGCCCGCCATCGCCCACGTAAACGGTGATCGCGGTGAGCGCCATGGCCCAGGCCTTGGGGTTTACCCACTGGAAACCCGCCGCCTGAAGAAAGCTCATCGGGGTGCCGGCGGAGTCGGATTTGCGCACCGGTGCGGCATGGGCGATTTTCCACGCCAGCCAGAGCATATAGATCACGCTGCCGATCTTGAGCGCGGTATAGACCACGGGAAAGCGGTCAAAAATCTGCACCAGCCCCGCGCCCACGGCAAACATCATCACCATGAAGCCGACGGAGATGCCCAGCATATGCGGGATCGTCCGGAAAAAGCCGAAGTTGGCCCCCGAGGCCATCAGCATCAGGTTGTTGGGCCCCGGTGTGGCGGAGCTGACGAAGGCGAAAAGCGCGAGGCCGGTGATGAGTTCAAATGTCATACCGCAATAATTGCGCCGCTGTGGGGGTGATAAATTGCGAAATGCGCCGGATTGTGGTTATCTGCGCAATGTATGGCAGATATTGACGAAAAATCACATCAGATATTGCGCGAGTTATCCCGCGACGGCCGCATCAGCAATCTGGAGCTTGCCGATCGGGTGGGCCTGTCGCCCTCGGCGTGTTTGCGGCGTGTGCAGGAGCTTGAACGGCGCGGTGTCATCACCGGCTACCGGGCGGTGCTGGACCCGGCGGCGATGGGCACGGGGTTCGTGGCCTATATCGGTGTTGGCCTGAAGGATCATTCCAAGGCCAGTCAGGAAGCGTTCGAGCGCGCGATTTCGCGTGCCCCCGAGGTGCGCGAGTGTCACAACATCACCGGGTCGATCGAGTATCTGCTGCGGGTGGAAAGCGACGATCTGCGCGCCTACAAGCGGTTTCATACCGACCGGCTGGGCGCCTTGCCGCAAGTGGCGTCGATCACCTCCTATGTCGTGATGGGGTCGCCCAAGGACGAGCGGGCCTGATTGTTTCCATTTTGGCGACAATGCTGACCAAAGGGCGCATTGTTTCGCTGGTGGCGTGGAAACACTGTGTTTCCGCCGCATTTCTTGTGGATTTCCGGGGGGTCCGTATTTTGCGGCTGCCTTGATTGTGCAGACACACTGTGGAGCGGTGCCGATGACGATGTTGAACTATTTGCAAGCTGGCGTGCTGGGCGCGATGTCTGCGCTGTTCGTCTATGATCTGGGCTTTGACCGGGGGGCGCATGGCGCACCGGTGCCGCCCGCCACAAGCGCTGTGCATACCGTCGTCTGAGCGGCGGTTCTTTTTGCAAAACGGCCCGTGCAGGGATGCGCGGGCCGTTTTGCGTTTGACGCGGATCAGCCCGCGATCATTTCGGATTGGCGCACGATGACTTCGGCCTGTTTGATGCTGGCGATGTCGACGAGACGGCCCTTGTAGACCGTGGCTCCTTCGCCGTTGGCCTTGGCCTGTTCCATCGCGGCGAGGATTTCGCGGGCTTCGGCCACGGCAGCGTCGGAGGGGGTGAACACCTCGTTGGCGAGCGCGATCTGTTTGGGGTGGATGGCCCATTTGCCGACCATGCCCAGCGTTGCGGAACGGCGGGCCTGCGCGCGGTAGCCTTCGTCGTCGGAAAAGTCGCCGAAGGGGCCATCGACCGGCAGCACGCCGTGGGTGCGGCAGGCCGCGACAATCGCCGTTTGCGCCCAGTGCCACGGATCGGACCAGTGTTTTTGCCCGTCGTGCAGCATGTAGTAGTTTTCCTGCGTGCCGCCGATGCCGGTGGTCTGCATGCCCATGGAGGCGGCAAAATCCGCGGCGCCGAGGCTCATCGCGGTCATGCGTGGCGAGGCGGCGGCGATTTCCTCGACGTGGGCGACGCCAGCGGCGGATTCGATGATCACTTCGAACTGGATCGGTTTCGTGCGCCCCTTGGCGGTTTCGATTGCCGTGACCAGCGCGTCGACCGCGTAGATGTCGGCGGCGCAGCCGACCTTGGGGATCATGATCTGGTCAAGCCGGTCGTCGGCCTGTTCGAGCAGATCCACCACGTCACGGTACCAGTAGGGGGTGTCGAGCCCGTTGATGCGCACCGACAGGGTCTTGGTGCCCCAATCATGCGCGCCGATGGCCTCGATCACGTTGGCGCGGGCCATGTCCTTGTCGGTGGGGGCGACGCTGTCTTCGAGATCGAGGTTGATGACATCCGCCGCCGAGGCCGCCATCTTGGGAAAGAGTTTGGTGTTCGATCCCGGGCCGAAGAGCTGGCAGCGGTTGGGGCGCGCGGCGGGGGCGGGTTGCAGGCGAAAGCTCATGGGGAAATCCTTCGAGACATAAAATTGCGTCAGACGTTGCGTTGTGATTATTAAATTGCGCGCCATGCCGCAAGTGCATTTTGCACCCGCAGCAAAGCGTGTTTTGCACTGCTACGCACAAATTGTGCACGTAGCGCGAAATTTTCGGCAGGATCGTGCGGAGAGATGCCCGGTGGCGCGCGATACGAGATTGATTTGCGCGCCGTTTGGCGCAATCTGCGCGTAAATCGACACATTTTTCGGGGAGAATCACGTCATGATCGAGACACCGTATCTTTTGTTTCTGGGCGACGCGCCGGACCAGCTGTCTGCGAAGGTCGCACAGGGCATCAAGGACTGGCGCCCGGACAATGCCGTGGGCCAGTTGCGCATGGAAGGCTGCAAGGCCGATGTAGGTCTGACGGACATGACGCTGGCGCAGGCGCGCGAAGCGGGGGCCAAGACGCTGGTGATCGGGGTCGCGAACCGCGGTGGCTATATCAGTCAGGCGTGGAAGAAGGTGCTGATCGAGGCGCTGGGCATGGGATATGATCTGGCGTCGGGGCTGCACAACCTTTTGGCCAACGAGGGCGATCTGGTGGCGGCGAGCCAGATCAACGGTCAGACCCTGCATGACGTGCGTGTGCCCAACGTCGAGTATCCCATTGCCAACGGTGTAAAGCGCACCGGCAAGCGGGTGCTGGCCGTGGGCACGGATTGTTCGGTGGGCAAGATGTATACCGCGCTGGCGCTGGACGAGGCGATGCGCAAGAAGGGCATGACATCGACGTTCCGGGCGACGGGGCAGACAGGGATCCTGATCACCGGGTCGGGCGTGCCGCTGGACGCGGTCGTGGCCGATTTCATGGCAGGGGCGGTCGAATATCTGACCCCCGACAATGACGCCGATCACTGGGACATCATCGAGGGGCAGGGCAGCCTGTTCCACGTCAGCTATTCCGGGGTGACGCTGGCCCTGATCCACGGTGGCCAGCCCGATGCGCTGATCCTGTGTCACGAGCCCACGCGGCCCCACATGCGCGGGTTGCCTGACTATACGCCGCCCAGCCTCGCGGCGGTGCGTGACACGGCCCTGACGCTGGCGCGGGTGGCCAACCCCGCGTGTGAAGTGGTGGGCGTGTCGGTCAACACGCAGCACCTGTCGGAGGCGGAGGCCGACGCGTATCTTGCCAAGGTCGAGGCGGAGATGGGGTTGCCCGCGGTCGATCCGTTCCGTCACGGGGCGGACAAGCTGGCGGATGCGTTGGCGGCCCTGTAAAGCGGGAGCGTCCGGTCGGTTCTGCGGGATCGAGTTTAGGGGCAAGATGAAGGTGCGGACGGCGGGTTTTGCGCGCCGTCGCGCCGGGCAGAAGGGGCAGCATCATGCAGATCGACATACGTCACGACACGTTCAAGTTGGCGCAGGTGTTTACCATCAGTCGCGGATCGCGCACCGAGGCCAACGTGCTGAGCGTGCGGATCGAGGATGCGGGGCATGTGGGGCGCGGTGAATGCGTGCCCTACGCGCGCTATGGTGAAACGCTCGACAGTGTGACCGCACAGATCGAGGGATTGCCGGAGACGGTCGACCGTGCCGGTCTGTATGATCTTCTGCCGGCGGGGGCGGCGCGGAATGCGGTTGATTGTGCCTTGTGGGATCTGGAGGCCAAGCGCAGCGGCACGCCGGTGTGGCAGTTGGCCGGTCTGGAGCGGCCCGCGCCGCAGGTCACGGCCTATACCCTGTCGCTCGATACGCCCGAGCGGATGCAGGCGCAGGCGGCGGCCCACGCCCGTCGCCCGCTGCTCAAGATCAAGCTGGGCACGCCCGATGACATGGCCCGTCTGGAGGCGGTGCGCGCCGGGGCGCCCGACAGCACCATCATCGTGGATGCCAACGAGGGGTGGTCGGCGCAGGTCTATGCCGATCTGGCGCCGCATCTTGTGCGTCTGGGGGTGGCGATGGTCGAACAACCGTTGCCCGCGGGCGAGGATGAAGCCCTGTTGGGGATGGACCGCCCTGTGCCGGTCTGTGCCGACGAGAGTTGCCATGATCGCGCCAGCCTGCCGGCCCTTGAGGGCAAGTATGACATGGTCAACATCAAGCTGGACAAGACCGGCGGGTTGACCGAGGCGCTTGCCCTGCGCGATGCGGCGCGGGCGGCGGGATTTGACGTGATGGTGGGCTGCATGGTGGGGTCGTCGCTGGCGATGGCGCCTGCGGTTCTGGTGGCGCAGGGGGCTGCGGTTGTCGATCTGGACGGGCCGCTGTTGCTGGCCGAGGATCGCGCCGCGCCGTTGACATTCGATGCCGCCGGGGTGCATCCCGCGACGGCGCAGCTTTGGGGATAGAAGAGAATGCGGACAGTTTATGTAAACGGCGAGTACCTGCCGGAGCACGAGGCCACGGTATCGATTTTCGACCGCGGGTTCTTGATGGCCGACGGGGTCTATGAGGTCACGTCGGTGCTGGACGGCAAGTTGATCGATTTCGACGGCCACGCGGTGCGTCTGAGCCGGTCGCTGAACGAGTTGGAGATGCGCAACCCGATCTCCAAGGACGATCTGCTGGAGGTGCACCGCGAGTTGGTCCGCCGCAACGAAATCGACGAGGGGCTGGTGTATCTGCAGGTGACCCGCGGGTCCGACGGTGATCGCGATTTCGCCTTTCCCGCCGAGGAGACGGAGCCGACCATCGTGCTGTTCACCCAAAACAAGCCCGGTCTGGCCGACAGCCCCGCGGCCCGGAAGGGCGCCAAGGTGATTTCCATCGAGGATATCCGCTGGGGCCGCCGCGACATCAAGACGGTTCAGCTGCTTTATCCGTCGATGGGCAAGATGATGGCCAAGAAGGCCGGTTGTGATGATGCGTGGATGGTCGAGGACGGGATGGTGACCGAAGGGACCTCCAACAACGCCTATATCGTGAAGGGCGGCAAGATCATCACCCGTCATCTGGGCAACGAGATCCTGCATGGCATCACCCGTGCCGCCGTGCTGCGCTTTGCCCGCGAGGCCCAGATGGCCGTGGAGGAGCGTAGTTTCACCATCGCCGAAGCGCAGGAAGCCGATGAGGCGTTTACCACGTCGGCGAGTGCGTTCGTGATGCCGGTGGTCGAGATTGACGGGGTCGCGCTGGGCGACGGTACGCCGGGGCCGGTGGCCACGCGGCTGCGCGAGATCTACCTCGACGAGATGCGCAAGGCGGCGCAGTGACATCGCCCGCGCCGCTGACCCGTGAGGCGTTGGCGGCGGCGGTGGGCACCACGGTGGCCCGCTCAGACTGGGAGCGGGTCGATCAGGACCGCATCGATGCCTTTGCGCAGGTCAGCGGCGATCACCAGTTCATCCACACCGACCCCCGGCGTGCCGCGGCGACGCCGTTTGGCGGGACGATCGCCCACGGCATGCTCAGCCTGTCGGTGCTTGTGGGGATGGCCAGCCGCGTTTTGCCCCCGGTCGCGGGGCAGCGGGCGGTTGTGAATTACGGCTTTGACCGGGTCCGGTTTATCGCGCCCGTTCGGGCGGGGGCACGGGTGCGCGGGCAGTTCGATCTGGCGCAGGTGACAGAGCGCGGGCGCGGGGCGCTGATGTTGCGCTATGCCGCGCAGGCGCTGGTCGAAGGGGCCGACCGCCCGGCGCTGCGGGCGGACTGGCTGTTGCTGTACCAGTTCGAGACCTAGCCTTTGTCGGTGCCGACATTTTCGGCGAAGGCGGTTTTGAACGCCTCTTGCTGGGCGCCGCTGGCATCGGTCTGGTAGTTGGCTTTCCACGCGTCCATGGACATGCCGTAGAAGAGCTCGCGCGCCTCCATCTTGTCCATTTCGATGCCCCGTTCGGCGGCGGCTTCCTGGTACCAGCGCGACAGGCAGTTGCGGCAAAATCCTGTCAGATTCATCATGTCGATGTTCTGCACATCCGTGCGGTCCTGCATCAGGTGCTGTTGCAGACGGCGGAAGGCGGCGGCCTGAAGTTCGATTTCGGTCTGGGTGGGGGTATCGGTCATGGGATGCTCCTGTTGTCGGATCAAAGATGGGCGCGGGCGCGGGCCGCTTCAAGCAGGGGGGCCAGCCGGTCGGCCCACGCGTCCTGTTGCGCAGGTGTGGCGATGACGTCGTTGCGCAACTCGATCAGCACATGCAGACGCCCGTGGGCCAACGCGTGACGGTCCATGCTGTCACCGCGCAGCGCACCGGTATAGGGCTGGTTGTCGCCCACGGTCAGATCCTTCTGCGCGCGCAGCAGATCGAGCGTCGGGCCGCTGAGCCGTTGGTCGGCGGCGTAGAGGATGCCGATTTCCCACGGCCGGGGCGGACGTCCGCGCAGCTGTGGCGTGAAGCTGTGGATCGAAACGATGGCGGTTTCGGGGCGGTCGGCCAGCCGCGCCTGTTCGCCGTGGTAGGGCCGGTAGCACAGATCGAGCCTGCGGGCGCGTTCGGTTGGACCGGCGTTGCGGTTGGCGGGGATAAGCGTGCCGTCGTAGAGCTTCATCAGCAGGGTTGGGTCGTCTTCGCCGCGGTTGGGATCGATCACCAGACGCGAGAAATTCGACAGCAGCGCCGGGCCGTTGAGCCGTTCGGCCAGTGCCCGGCTGACCCCTGCCGCGCCGGGGTCATAGGCGATGTGACGGGCCATATCGGCGGGATCAAGCCCCAGATCGCCGCCCGCAATGGCGCGGGGCACCGTGTTGGCGGCATGATCGCAGGTGACAACCCATCCGCCGGTGCGTTCGGACCCGAAAGTATTGAAAGGACGGTAGTCAGAGGTATCTGTCATCGTGGCGTTCCCATAATGGGCCAATTGATAGTCGCGGACGGCGCGAAAGAAAACATCCGCCGCCGTCCGTGTGCACAGCCGCGCAAAAAATGTGGTTGTCGTTGGACACGGGTCGTCAATTGCGTGTATGTGACCGCTAACATAACCGGATCGAAGTCGAGGAACCGCCATGAGACGCCAGAGAAACGTAAAGATTGTCGCCACATTGGGACCGGCTTCGGAGACGATGGAGATGATCGGTGCGCTGCATGACGCGGGCGCGGACGTGTTCCGGTTGAACATGAGCCACGGCAGCCACGAAGAAATCGCTGAAAAGCACCGCATCATCCGCGAGATCGAGGCGGAAACCGGATCGTCGATTGCCATTCTGGCCGATTTGCAGGGCCCCAAGCTGCGGGTGGGGGTGTTTGCCAACGGCTCCGAGGAGCTGGAGGAGGGCGCGCGTTTCCGGCTGGATCTGGACGAGGCCGAGGGCAATCTGGAGCGCGTCTGCCTGCCGCATCCCGAAATTTTCGAAGCACTGGAGCCGGGATCGCACCTGTTGGTCAATGACGGCAAGATCCGGTTGAAGGTGATCGACTGTGGCGGCGACTATGCCGATTGCGAAGTGATCACCGGCGGCACGATTTCCAACCGCAAGGGCGTGAACGTGCCGGATGTGGTGTTGCCGCTGGCGGCCCTGAGCGACAAGGACCGCGCCGATCTGGAATTCGTGTGCGAGCTGGGGGTCGACTGGCTGGCGCTGTCGTTCGTGCAGCGCCCCGAGGATGTCGAAGAGGCCCGCAGCCTGGCCAAGGGCCGCGCGGCGCTGTTGTCGAAGATCGAAAAGCCGTCGGCGGTGGAGCGGTTCGACGATATTCTGGATGCCAGCGACGGCATCATGGTGGCGCGGGGCGACCTGGGCGTGGAACTGCCCGTGCAGAATGTGCCGCCGATCCAGAAGCGTCTGGTGCGCCGCTGCCGTGCGGTGGGCAAGCCGGTCATCGTGGCGACGCAGATGCTCGAATCGATGATCGAAAGCCCGATGCCCACGCGTGCCGAAGTCAGCGACGTGGCCACGGCCATTTACGAAGGCGCCGATGCGGTAATGTTGTCGGCGGAATCGGCGGCGGGCGATTATCCGGTGCAGGCCGTCACCACGATGGACCGCGTTGCCTCGGAGGTGGAGCAGGACCCCACCTATACCCAGATTATCGAGGCCAGCCGCACCGCGGGCCGCGCCACCGTGGCCGATGCCATCGTCGCCGCCGCCCGCGAAATCGCGGAGACGACCGACATCAAGGCGATCTGCTGCTTTTCGCAATCGGGCACCACGGCGCTGCTGACCGCGCGCGAGCGGCCCCGCGTGCCGATCATCGCGCTGACGTCGAATGTGCGCACGGCGCGGCGGCTGGCGCTGAGCTGGGGCTGCAACTGTGTGGTGACGGGAGAGGTCGACCGGTTCAAGTCGGCCGTCGTGAGCGCCGTTCGCGCCGCGCTGAGCGAGGGGTTTGCCACGGCGCAGGACCTTGTCGTCGTCACAGCGGGCGTGCCTTTCAACGTGCCGGGCAGCACCAATATCCTGCGTGTGGCCCCCTGTGACGAAAAATTGATTTTTGCATCTGATCCGGAGTAACGTCTGCAAAAGACTTTACGAAGGAGGCGGGCATGGACCCTGATCTGGCGCTTGTTCTGGGCATAATCCTGGCGGCATTTTCGGTGCCGTCGATCCTGTCGGCGCTGAGCGACAGCCGGGCGCCGCGGGCATCCGCGATCACTATCCTGATTGCCGGGGGGCTGATCATGATCGCCCTGACCGGCAAGCCCGGCGGCTATCAGCTGGCCGATGTGCCCGATGTGTTCGTGCGCGTCATCGGCCAGTACCTGCGCTAGCCGCTGAATCCCTCCGACGGGGGCGATTCAACACTTGCCAAGGGGCGTGGCCCATCCTATACGCCAGCTTCATTCCTGCGCGGCCGGCCGAAGTGGCATGCCGAGTGCGCGCATCAACCGTAGACGATAGGAGACGGAAATGCCCAAGATGAAGACGAAGTCGAGCGCCAAAAAGCGCTTCAAGATCACGGCGACCGGAAAGGTCATCGGCGGTCAGGCCGGCAAACGCCACGGCATGATCAAGCGGAGCAAGAAGTTCATCCGTGACGCACGTGGCACGACAGTTCTGTCCGAGCCAGATGCAAAGATCATCAAGGGCTTCATGCCCTACGACCGCTGATAAGGAGAGCCTGATATGTCCCGTACCAAAGGTGGAACAGTCACCCACGCCCGTCACCGCAAGGTCGTAAAAGCCGCTAAGGGTTATTACGGTCGCCGCAAGAGCACCTTCAAGGTCGCACGCCAGGCGGTAGACAAAGCCAACCAATACGCCACGCGTGACCGCAAGAACCGCAAGCGCAACTTCCGCGCCCTGTGGATCCAGCGCATCAACGCCGCCGTACGCAGCCACGACGAAGCGCTGACATACAGCCGCTTCATCAACGGTCTGAACCTGGCCGGTATCGAAGTGGACCGGAAGGTTCTGGCCGATCTGGCCGTGAACGAGCCCGAAGCGTTTGCTGCGATCGTCAAGCAGGCACAGGCGTCGCTGGCGGCCTGAGCCGACCGAAGCGATCCGGAATTTTGAAAGCCGCCCCTGTCACGGGGGCGGCTTTTGCTTTGCGGGGCAGGGATGGCGCCGTGATCATGCGGCGGCGCTGCCCAGCCCGTCGATGCGCGACAGCCATTTGGCGACCGTTTTGTCCGGCGCCTTGCTCGCGCCCGACAGAAAGGTGAACCGTGCGGGGCGGAACCCGATGAAGTTGAGCACCTGACCGCGCAGCTGGTGAATGAGCGCGCTGCGGTACATCAGCGATAAAAACCAGCGCGGGGTGTCGGAGGTCAGGATCACCCGTGCGGTCCGCCCTTCCAGCATCGGGCGCGGCATCTTGCCCGCCGGAACGCGGGTGTCATAGGCCCGTCCGGGCAGCAGGCTGCGGTCGAAGGCGCCCTTGAGCTTGGCCGGAATGCCGCCCCACCACATCGGCGACAACAGCACGAAGTGTTCGCACCATTCCAGATTGCCGATGAGCTGTTCCAGCCCGTCCTCGAGCGGTTTGTGGTGCTGCGTTCCGGCGAGGCCGTAGTCGATATCGAAATCCAGCGTGTCGATATGGATCAACCGGACCTCGTGCCCTGCCGCCCGCGCCGCCGTGGCGTAGCAGGTGGCCAGCGATTTGTTCAAAGACTTCTGCGCCGGATGACCGTTGAGGATGAAAATGCGTTTCTTCATGGGAGTTCTCCTGAAAATGACCGTGGTCAATATTGAGTAATTCCAAAAATGACCGTGGTCAATATAAATTTGACCGCGGTCAGAATTACTGCCAGAAGGGGGTATGGACAAACCATTGCAACCCCGCGCGCTGGCCACCCGTGCCAAGCTGATCAATGCCGCCGAAACCCTTGTGGAGACAGGCGGATTCGAGGCGCTGCGCGTGGAAGAGGTGGTCGCGGGGGCGGGGGTGGCAAAGGGGACATTCTTTGCACATTTCCGCGACAAGGACGCGCTGATGGAGCGGTTGATCGGGGCGCGGTTCGAGGAGCTACTGCGGCAGATGAACGAATCGGACACGCCAAGGGACGTGCCGCAGTTGGTGGCGGCGCATCTGCCCCTGATGCGGTTCATGACCTGCGAGCGGTATGTTTTCGATCTGATCCTGCGCTATTCCGGTGCGGCCCTGATCGAGCGGATCGGCCCCATTGCACAGTGCATCGGCCAGCACGAGGCGCTGCTGCAACGCTGGATCGCGCAGGGGGCGTACCGCACGGATGCCCCGCTCAGGCTGCTGGCCGAGGGGGTGCAGGCCTTTGTCATCCAGACACTGGCGCTGACGTTTTGTGCACTGCACACCGATATGGCGATGCAGCGGCGGCTCGAGACCTATGTGCAGGCGTGGTTGCTGCCGGCGGCCTAGGGCCGTTTGTGGGCCGTGGGCAACCCTTCGGCGAGCGTGTGATAGGGCTGTTGATCGCAGGTAAAGATCGCCATTTGCGGACCGGAATAGACCGATGGGTCATCGAGCGTGCCGACCTTGACCACCACGACCGGCCGGTCGGGCAGGCGGGTGACCAGATGCGTGCCGCAGGTGGGGCAGAAGTCGCGGGTGCGCGGGGCTGGCAGATCGCTGCGGGCGAATTGTGTCACGGTGCCTTGGGTGGTGCGGTAATCGTCGGCGGCGACCATCATGAAGAAGTTCGGCCCGCCCCCCGAGATATACTGGCATTCGCGGCACATGCACTGGGCCTGCCACTGGATGTCGCCGGTCACTTCGTATTTGATTTCGCCGCAGTAGCAGCCGCCGGTGATGGTCATGGCGCGGGTCCTTTTGCTGGGGTCGGGAAAGGGTACAAAGGCACCCTAGACCATTGCGCGGCGTGTCCAAAGCCCCAAGCGCGGCGGCCCTGACGGGTTGCGTTTGGGCGGAGGTGTGGTAGCACCGCGTGCGATACCACGAAGGACGTGATGGACATGGACGACCTCAAGCAGAAATACCTGACCCGAATTGCCGATGCTGCCGATGAAGCAGCACTTGAGGATATCCGGCTGGCCGCCGTCGGCAAGAAGGGCGAAGTGGCGCTGAAGATGCGCGAGTTGGGCCGCATGACCCCCGAGGAGCGGCAGACGGCCGGCCCCGCGCTCAACGCGCTGAAGGACGAGATCAACAGCGCGCTGGCCGCCAAGAAGGCCGGTCTGGCGGATGCGGCACTGGATGCGCGGCTGCGCGACGAATGGCTGGACGTGACATTGCCCGCCCGCCGCCGCCCCGCAGGCACGATCCATCCCGTCAGCCAGGTGACCGAAGAGGTCAGCGCCATTTTTGCCGAGATGGGGTTTGGTGTGGCCGAGGGCCCGCGCATCGACACCGACTGGTACAACTTCGACGCGCTCAATATTCCCGGCCACCATCCGGCCCGCGCCGAGATGGACACGTTCTACATGCACCGCGCCGAGGGCGACGACCGTCCGCCCCACGTCTTGCGCACCCACACCAGCCCCGTGCAGATCCGCACGATGGAGGAGCGCGGAGCGCCCCTGCGGATCATTTGCCCCGGCGGTGTGTACCGTGCCGATTATGACCAGACCCACACACCGATGTTCCATCAGGTCGAGGGGTTGGCCATCGACAAGGATATTTCGATGGCGAACCTCAAGTGGGTGCTGGAAGAGTTCTTTGCCGCGTTTTTCGAGATCGACGGCATCAAGACCCGGTTCCGCGCGTCGCATTTCCCGTTCACCGAACCCTCTGCCGAAGTCGATATCCAGTGCTCGTGGGTCGACGGGCAGTTGCGCATCGGCGAGGGCGACGGCTGGATGGAGGTGCTGGGCTCCGGGATGGTGCATCCCAAGGTGCTGGCCGCCGGTGGCATCGATCCCGAACAGTGGCAGGGCTTTGCCTTTGGCATGGGGATCGACCGGATTGCGATGCTGAAATACGGGATACCCGACCTGCGCGCGTTCTTTGACAGCGATCTGCGCTGGCTCCGGCACTATGGATTCGCAAGTTTGGATCAGCCGAACCTGCACGGTGGCCTGAGCCGCTAGCGCGACCGGTGGGGCGCGTGATCGCAGCACCACGCTATCGTGAGGTGACAGCGGCGCACCTGTGGCTAGGGTCGGCGGTATGAGACTATTTTTGTTGCTGTTTGCCGCGGTGTTCCTGCCTGCGATGGGGTCGTCCAAAGCGGTGTGTCACGCCGACGTGCCCTGTACGCTGGGCGATCGGTCGTATCACGTGCGTGCGCCCGATGACTGGGACGCGGCCACGCCGATGCCGGTGCTGTTGCATTTCCACGGCTGGGGCCGACAGGGCGATCTGATCGTCAACCACGGCCGCATTGCCGGTCATACCCGCAACCGTGGCGTGCTGTTGCTGGCGCCCAACGGGTTGGGCCGCAGCTGGGATTTCTGGCGCGCGGGCAGCCGCGACACCGATTTTGCGCTTGCCGTCATCGAGGACGCGGCCAAACGCTATCCCATCGACCGCAGCCGGATTTACGTCTCGGGCTATTCCTATGGGTCGGCGATGGCGTGGCGCTTTGCCTGCGAGGGCGGTGACGGGGTGGCGGCACTGCTGGCGATCAGCGGAACGATCCCACAGGACGAAACATGCGCCAGCCATCCGCGTGACATACGCCACGTGCACGGATTGGCCGATCCGGTGCTGGAATATCCCTTCGGGCCGGGTGGTGATCCGCGCGGTGCCGTGCGTCTGTGGCGCGACACGCTGGGCTGCGGTGCGGGCGAGACGGCCCCCGATTACGCGATCCGCCCGTTCCTGACGTTGAGCCGGACCGTCTGGGACAGTTGCGCCGCGGGCGGACGTGTCACGCTCGACACGCATCCGGGCGGCCATTTCATCCCCCACGGCTGGATCGGCTGGCAGCTGGACCAGTTGGCGGGCCGCGCGCCGCGCTATCCCTGAGGGGCCTTAATCTGCGTTGAAACCAGCGCGATAAGGCGTTACCCACGGGACCGAACCGGGGCAGCCCGCCCACGTTGAGGACGCACGCGATGAAATTCACCCTTTCCTGGCTCAAGGACCACCTTGAGACGACCGCTTCTGTCGATGAGATTACCTATGCGCTGACCGATCTGGGGCTCGAGGTCGAGGGGGTCGAGAACCCCGCCGCAAAGCTGGCGGATTTCACGCTGGGCTATGTCAGATCGGCCGAAAAGCACCCCGATGCAGACCGGTTGCGCGTCTGTCAGGTGGACACCGATGAGGGCGTGCAGCAGATTATCTGCGGTGCCCCGAACGCCCGCGAAGGCATCACTGTCGTCATCGCCAAGCCCGGCGTTTATGTGCCCGGCATCGACACGACGATCGGTGTGGGCAAGATCCGCGGCATCGAGAGTTTCGGCATGATGGCGTCCGAGCGCGAGCTGGAGCTGTCGGAGGAACACGACGGCATCATCGAGCTGCCGTCGGGCGATGTGGGCGACAGTTTTGTCGACTGGCTGGCCGAGCATGACCCCGCGAAGGTCGATCCGGTGATCGAGATCGCCATCACGCCCAACCGCCCCGATGCGCTGGGCGTGCGCGGGATCGCCCGCGATCTGGCGGCGCGCGGTCTGGGCAAGCTCAAGCCGCGTGACGTGGATGCGGTCGAGGGGGCGTTTGCCTGTCCCGTCAGCGTCAGCATCGACGACGACACGCTGGAGCAGTGCCCGGTGTTCTATGGCCGCGTGATCCGTGGCGTGAAGAACGGGCCGAGCCCTGCGTGGCTGCAGGACCGTTTGCGCGCCATCGGTTTGCGCCCGATCAGTTTTCTTGTCGATGTGACCAACTTTTTCACCTTCGACCGCAACCGGCCGCTGCACGTGTTTGACGCGGACAAGATCGCGGGCAATGCGCTGCGCATCCACCGCGCTGTAGGCGGCGAGACGCTGGTGGGGCTCGACGAGAAGGAATATACCTTTGCCGAAGGGATGACCCTGATTTCGGACGCAGACGGTGTCGAGAGCATCGCCGGTGTCATGGGCGGTTTGCCCAGCGGGGTGACCGAGCAGACGGTCAATGTTTTTGTCGAGGCGGCCTATTTCGATCCGGTGCGCACCGCCTATACGGGCCGCGCGCTGAAGATCAATTCGGACGCCCGCTACCGGTTCGAGCGGGGCATCGACCCCGAGTGGACGCCCTACGGTATCGAACACGCCACGCGGATGATCATGGATCACGCGGGCGGCGACGCCTCGGAAGTCGTGATCGCGGGCAAGGTGCCCGACACATCGCGGGCCTACAGGCTCGATGCCAAGCGGGTCATATCACTGGTCGGTATGGAAATCCCCGAGAGCGAGCAGCGCCAGACGCTGACGTCGCTGGGCTTCCGGCTGGACGGGGATATGGCGCATGTGCCCAGCTGGCGCCCCGATGTGCAGGGCGAGGCCGATCTGGTCGAGGAGGTCGCGCGGGTGGCGTCGCTGACCAAGCTGGAAGGGCGGCCCCTGCCGCGCCTGAGCGCGGGCGTGCCGCGCCCGATCCTGTCACCGCAGCAGCGCCGTGAAGTGGCCGCGCGCCGCACCGCGGCGGCACTGGGGTACCACGAGTGCGTCACCTACAGTTTCATCGACCGTGCGTCGGCGGGCCTGTTCGGCGGCGGCGATGACACCACGCGGCTGGAGAACCCGATCAGCAGCGACATGAGCCACATGCGCCCCGATCTGCTGCCCGGTCTGTTGCAGGCCGCGGCCCGCAATCAGGCGCGGGGCCATGGCGATATGGCGTTGTTCGAGGTCGGCCCTGCGTTCAGCGGGGGCGAGCCGGGCGAGCAGCATCTGCAGGTCGCGGGCCTGTTGGTGGGCCGGACGGGCCCAAAGGACGTGCTGGGGGCTGCGCGGGATGTCGATGTGTTCGACGTGAAGGCCGACGCCGAAGCGGTGCTGGCGGCGATCGGTGCGCCCGCGAAGGTACAGATCCTGCGCGGCGCTGCCGACTGGTGGCATCCGGGCCGTCACGGCAAGATCTGTCTGGGTCCGAAAAAGGTGCTGGGGGTATTTGGCGAGATCCATCCCCGCGTGCTGGCCGCGATGGATGTGAAGGGCCCGGCGATGGGGTTCACCCTGTGGCCCGCAGAAGTGCCTTTGCCGCGCAAGGCCGGTGCGACCCGTCCGGCGCTGCGCACCACCGATCTGCAGGCGGTGGAGCGTGATTTTGCCTTTGTCGTGGACGCCGGGGTCGAGGCGCTGACGCTGGTCAATGCCGCGATGGGGGCCGACAAGGCGCTGATCGCCGACGTGCGCGTGTTTGACGAATTCATTGGTGGCAGTCTGGGTGCGGGCAAGAAGTCCCTCGCCCTGACCGTCCGGTTGCAGCCCACCGACAGGACCTTGAAAGATGCCGATATCGAAGCAGTTGGTGCCAAGGTTGTCGAGAAGGTGACCAAGGCGACAGGTGGTGTTCTGCGCGGATAGGTCTGCGTTTGGCGCCCTTGTCGGAATGAGTTTAGGGGCAAGATGAAGGCCGGGCTGCGGTGGGTGCCGCGCCCGGGGCTGTCATGGAAGGGAGCGTTCGATGCTGAGAGTTTATTTATCCGGTGAGATCCACACCGACTGGCGCGCGCAGATCGTGGCGGGTGCGCAGGGGCTGGATGTGCAGTTTTCCGGCCCTGTGACGGATCATGCGGCCAGTGACGATTGCGGTGTTGCGATCCTTGGTGCCGAGGACAAAAAGTTTTGGCACGATCGCAAGGGCGCGCAGATCAACGCGATCCGGACCCGCAAGGGCATTGCCGATGCCGACGTTGTCGTCGTGCGGTTCGGGGACCAGTACAAGCAGTGGAACGCGGCCTTTGACGCAGGTTATGCGGCGGCGTTGGGCAAATCGCTGATCATCCTGCACGGGCCCGATCACGCCCATGCCCTGAAGGAAGTGGATGCGGCCGCGCTTGCGGTGGCGGAGGCGCCGGAACAGGTTGTCGATATTCTGCGCTATGTGCTGGAGGGGCAGATGCCGGGCTGATCAGCCCGCGGTCTGTGTTTCGCGCCAGCCCTTGATGACGAGCGCGAGCCCGACGCCCAGAAGCCCGAGAGCGGCGAGCCGGTCGATGTCGATGCGGTGCGCGGCGGTGGCGACCACACGCCGGGCCAGCAGCGCGTAGGCCCAGATAGAGGCGGCATCGAGCGCGATGAACACAACCCCGTAAATTGCCGATTGCACCACGATCGAATGGTCCGTCGAGATGAAGCCCGGAAACAGCGCGATGAAGAACACGATCGCCTTGGGGTTCGTCACGCAGGCGAAGAAGCCCGCAAGAAATGCCGAGCGGTCGTTTTGCAGCGCGGGGCTGTCGGCGGTGGCGTGACGGGTCCAGCTTTGCCATGCGAGGTAGATGACGAAGCCGCCGCCCGCCATTTGCAGGAGGGGCAGCACGGTATCGGCCAGCCCGATCAGTGTTTTCAGCCCCACGACCGCGATGGTGATATGCACCGCCGACCCCAGTGCATCGCCCGCGATGGTCAGTCCAGCGGTGCGGGGGCCGTATTTGACGACCTGTGCCGCTGCCAGCGCGCATGAGGGGCCCGGCAGCGCCACGATGAGCAGGGTTGCGACGAGAAAGCTTGTAAAGAGGATCGGATCCATGCGGCACCTTTGTATCAGCCGGTGCAGCATGTCCCCGTTGCCCGCCCGTTTGCAAGGGCGAGCAGGGAGGTGATCAGTCCCGCGGGGGTGTCACGAGGCCTTTTTGCACGGCGGGGCGTGCTTCGAACCGGGCGACATAGTCGACGAGATTTGTGTGCGCGTCCCAGTCCAGCGTGTCCTTCACCCCGTAGAAATCAAGCGCGCGCAGCCAGGGGGCGATGGCGATATCGGCGATGGTGTAGCTGCTGCCGGTGATCCATTCCTTGCCCGCGAGTTCGAGGTTGAGCACGGCCAGCAGGCGTTTCGCTTCGTCGATGTAGCGCTGCTGCGGGCGTTTGTCTTCCCATTCGCTGCCCGCGAATTTGTAGAAAAAGCCGAGCTGGCCCAGCATCGGGCCAAGGCCGCCCATCTGGAACATCAGCCATTGCAGGGTGTGCGCGCGTTCGGTGCCGGTGCTGCCCATCAGCGTGCCGGTTTTTTCGGCGAGGTAAATCAGGATCGCGCCGCTTTCGAACAGGCCCATGGGTGTGCCGTCGGGGCCGTTGGGGTCGATGAGGGCGGGGATTTTGTTGTTGGGGTTGAGCGACAGGAATTCGGGGCTTTTGACGTCCGAATCCGACAGCGTGACTTTATGCGCCTCGTAGGCAAGGCCCATTTCCTCGAGCGCGATCGACGCTTTGACGCCGTTTGGCGTGGGGAAGGAATAGAGCTGGATGATGTCCGAATTGGCGGCGGGCCATTTCTTGGTGATGGGGAAGGCGCTGAGATCAGCCATGGGAGGCTCCTTGTTGTGATGTCATCAACCTAGGGTTTTTTCCCCGCAATAACAGGATGGGAAATGTGCGTTTCCGTGGTACCAGATGTGCATCGGCGCATAGGGTGGGAGCCTTGGGGCCGTAATTGAAACCAGGGACAGAATTATCATGCTTAACGAATTCAAGGACTTCATTGCCAAGGGCAACGTCATGGACATGGCGGTCGGGATCATCATCGGGGCGGCGTTTACCGCGATCGTCAGCTCGCTTGTTGCGGATTTGATCAACCCGATCATCGGTCTTTTCACCGGCGGTGTCGATTTTACCAATAACTACGCTGTGCTGAGCGGATCTGTGCCGGATGGTGCATCGCTGGAAGAAGCGCGCGAGTCAGGTGCGGCGGTCTTTGCCTACGGGTCGTTCATCATGGCGGTGATCAACTTCCTCATCATTGCGTTTGTCGTGTTCTTGCTGGTCAAGCAGGTGAACCGCATCAAGGCGATGACCGAGAAGCCGGAAGACGTGGCCCCGGAGACCGATACCGGTCCGAGCGAGCTGGATGTGCTGTTGGAAATCCGCGATCAGTTGGCCAAACAGCCCTGAGCGGGTGGCACGTTGAAATCTGAAGGAAGGGCGCCCGGCGAGGCGCCCTTTTTTCGTTCTGGCCGGTGGCCGGTTCAGATGTCTTCGGTGTTGCCCGGCACGATCCGCAGGATTGTGCCGCGTGCCTCGCCAGTTTTGGCGTCGGTCAGGGTGATGCCCTGCGCGGTTTTGCTAATCTTTGTGCAGCTGTTCTGCGGCCCGTTTGTCCAATCGACACAGTAGCCGTCACCATTGATGGACCATGTGCCGCGCAGGGCCGGTCCGTTTGGCAGGTTCGCCCCGGTGCTGCCATCGGCACCGTAGTAGACCGGCGCTTCGCCGGCGGGTGTCTGGATATAGACCGTGTGGCCGGTCAGCAGCGCGTCGATCTGGCGGCTGTCCAGTGTTGTTTCGGCACAGGCGCTGCCGGCGGCCAGTAAAGTTACCATTGCAAGACCCTTCATTTTCGGACTCTCCTGTCGATGAGTGAATATAGTCAACATACTTGTCTAAAAGAGATAGTCAAGTATGTTGACCAGTGGGGGCGTTATGTCTGAAGTGCCGGATCATATTGGAGTCGATTTATGGCGGAGTTTTCGCGCGTTCGAAGCGCGGATGTACGACCGGCTGGCGCAGGCGGGCTTTGACGACGTCACGGTGGCCGATAGCGAGGTGCTGGTGCAGATCGGCCCGCAGGGCAAAACCATGGTGGCGCTGGCGCAGGGGCGGGGGGTGTCCAAGCAGGCGGTGCAGGGGCAGGTGGCGAGCCTTGTGCGGCGCGGATATCTGGAAGTGGCCCCCGATGCGCAGGACCGGCGCGCGCGCCGTGTGACCCACAGCGCGCGGGGCCGCGAAATGGTCGCGGCACTGGCCAGCATCAAGTCCGATATGCAGGCCGAGCTGACGCAGACGGTCGGGGCGCAGGGCCTGCAGCAGTTGCGCGAGGCGCTGGCGCAGCTGCGCGATGCGCTGCGCCAGACTTAGGCGTTATTTCAGCGCCAGTTGCGGCGAGATCACATCCATGCCGAGCGCCTTGCCCACCGCGTAATACGTCAGTTTGCCCGCGTGCACGTTCAGCCCGGCCAGCAGGTGCGGATCATCGGTGCAGGCCTGTTTCCATCCCTTGTCGGCCAGCGCCAGCATGAAAGGCATCGTGGCATTGCCCAAGGCGATGGTCGAGGTCCGCGCAACCGCCCCCGGCATGTTGGCCACGCAGTAGTGCATGATCCCGTCCACGTCATAGACCGGATCTTCGTGGGTGGTGGCGCGCGAGGTCTCGAAACACCCGCCCTGGTCGATGGCCACATCGACAAGCGCCGCGCCGGGTTTGAGTTCGGACAGCTGTGCCCGGCTGATGAGTTTCGGAGCGGCGGCACCGGGGATCAGCACCGCGCCGATGATCATGTCGGCCGCGCGGGCCAGTTCGATGGTGTTGCCCGCACTTGCGTAGCTGGTTTTGAAGGTGCCGCCGAATGCGTCGTCGAGATAGCGCATCCGCGCCAGTGAACGGTCCAGCACGGTCACATCCGCGCCCATGCCAGCCGCGATGCGCGCGGCGTGGGTGCCCACGACCCCGCCACCGATCACCACCACGCGGGCAGGGCCGACGCCGGGCACGCCGCCCATCAGCACGCCGCGTCCGCCGTTGGCCTTTTGCAGCGTCCACGCGCCGACCTGTGGCGCCAGACGGCCGGCGACTTCGGACATGGGGGCCAGCAGCGGCAGGCCGCCCGCGGCATCGGTCACGGTTTCATAGGCAATCGCGGTGCAGCCGCTTTCGAGCAGGTCGCGCGTTTGATCGGGGTCGGGGGCGAGATGCAGGTAGGTGAACAGCAGCTGGCCCTCGCGCAGCATCTTGCGCTCGACGGCCTGCGGTTCCTTGACCTTTACGATCATGTCGGCGGTGGCGAAAATCTCGGCTGCGGTGTCGATGATCTGCGCACCCGCGGCGGTATAATCGGCATCCTCAAAGCCCGCGCCCACGCCTGCGCCGGTTTCGATCAGGACGCTATGGCCGTGGTTGACGGCCTCCTGGGCTGCGTTCGGCGTCATGCCGACCCGAAACTCCTGCGGTTTGATTTCCTTGGGGCACCCGATTTTCATGCTGCGTTCCTCCTCGCATGTGTTGCGTGAACGGTAGCGCCAGTCGGGTGCAACTTGGCGTCGATTATCGCTCGTCAAAGGGGGCATTATTAGAATAGATTGCGCTAACTCTTCTGTTTGACGCAAAGGATGTGCGCCGATGAGCCTGGATTCGATTGATCGCAAGATCCTGCATGCTCTGCAGCGGCGGGGCCGGATGTCGAATGCCGACCTGTCCGAACAAGTGAATCTGTCGCCCTCTGCCTGCCACCGCCGGGTGCAGCGGATGGAGACGGAGGGGTATATTCGCGACTATGTGGCGTTGCTTGATCCGCGCAAGTTGGGCGTGCCGACGACCGTCTTTGTCGAGATCACGCTGCAGGGGCAGGCCGACGAGGTGCTGGATGCGTTCGAGCGGTCAGTGGCGCGGATACCGGATGTGCTGGAGTGTCACCTGATGGCGGGATCGGCGGATTACCTGCTCAAGGTGGTGGCCGAGAACACCGAGGATTTCGCCCGCATCCACCGCCAGTATCTGGCACGGTTGCCCGGCGTTGGGCAGATGCAGTCGAGTTTTGCGTTGCGCACGGTGTTCAAGACGACCGCCCTGCCGGTGTAGCTGCCGCCGCGTCAGAATGGATTTTCGCGCAGCACTGTTCCACGATGCACGCTGGGAGAGGCAAATGACGCGACTGAAGATCATGTTTTCGCATGCCGCCGTGGTGGTGATGGCGCTTGCCGCGCTGGCGGGGATCGTGACGCTGGCGCTGGGTGCGCCCGCGTGGGTGTGGCTGGCGGTGCCCTTGGGGGTCGCGGCGCAGATGCTGAATGAATACAACCTGCACCGTCATGTGTTCCACCTCGCCCCGCCGCGCCGCCAGTGGGCGTTCGATCTGCTGTACCAGGCGCATTATGGCCACCATGATTTCCCCACCAACACGGCACTGTTTTTCGTGCCGGTGTGGGTGGCGGTGCCGATGCTTGTGGTTAACTTTGCGCTGGTCTGGGCGATTGCCGCGTTGGCGGGTGTGGGGGCGGCGTTTTACGTGGCGGTGGCCATCGTGCCGGTGGGCGGGGTGCTGACGTTTCTGTGCTACGAATGGTTCCACATGACGGCCCATCTGACGGTGCCCAAGACGCGGGTGGAGCGGCATGTCACGCAGTTGCACAACCAGCACCATTTCCGCGATTTCGCCAAGTGGTTCCACGTATCGCCCGGAGGCGAGATCATCGACCGCGCGATGGGCACCGCGATCGACCGGGACACGCTGAAATCGCAGCAACGCATCGAATTCATCCGCACGCTGGGCATGCGCCCCGATGATCCGCGTCTGGTGGCGGCGCGCCGCCGGTTCGCCAGCCGCTATGGGCTGAGCGCGCGGGACATCGAACGCGCCGCGGCGGCTTAGTCGGGCATCTGCCAGTAGGTGCCGTGGCTGTTTTGCCGTTCGCGCACGGTGGGCATGCGGGCGCTGGGGGGTCTTTCCCCGGTTTTCAGCAAGCGGCCCAGATCGTCGAGCACCCCGCGGTTGCGCGCGTAGATGTTGTGGTTGAGCGAAAACACCTCGGTGCCCACGGCGCTGACGTCGATCGTATCGACACCTGCCACAACGGTCGGCCCTTCGTCGCCCACATCGCCCAGCCGTATGTAGTTCTTGCGAAGCGATTTGGACGCCAGCAGTGCCAGATCGGTGGAGGCGGCGTAGAGGGTCACCCCTTTGGCAAAGCGGGTGAACCTGTCGGCGATGCTGCGGAATTGGTCCGCGTCCAGATCGGGGGCCGCGAGGATCAGCTGATCGATGGGTTTGTCGGTGCGCTGTTCCAGCTTGGTGCCCGCGCGCTTGAACAGTTCGGCCAGCGCTTCGTTGCCCATCGAGTGGGCAATCAGATGCACCTTTTGCACCCCCTCGACGCGGAACACTTCATCGAGGAAGGCGTCGATGTGCGGTGCCGCGTTTTCGGCGCTGTCCATGTCGGCGCCATAGTCCTGTGTCGCCCCGACGCTGGGCCAGCTGTAGAGAAAGGTCGGCCCGTCGAATTGCAGGTCATAGGCCAGTTGCGCGGTGCGAAAGGAGGCCGCGCGGAAGGTCGTGTTGAAGCCGTGGATGAACACCAGTGCGGTATCTGCATAAGCCTCTGCGTTGGCGGCGGCCTCGGCGGCCATTGCGCGGAATGCGTCGGGCTCCAGTATCGCGGTTTCATGGACGGTGAAATGGCGCGCGGGGTCTTCGGCCTCTTGGTAGAGGGTGACGGAAAACACGGTGATGTTGCGCGGCAGTTCGATGCGCCCGACCTTGTGGGCGTTGGTGGGGATCGTGATGTCGGTGTAGCCCAGCGTTAGCGCGGCGGCGCGGTCATATCCGAACACCGGGCCTATTTCGGTGTCGCTGGCCACTTTGCGGTCGGTGCCGAAAAACACGCGCTGGGCGGTGAAATCGGTGCCGCCTTCGATGATGGCCGGTTCCTCGATGGTGGGGGGCATTTCGATGGCGTCGGGTTGTTGGCCTGACAGGGTTCGGTAGAGCAGATCGTCGATGGCGTAAAAGTTGAAGTAGACCAGAACACCGCCGAGTACGAATGCCAGCGCCGCCAGCAAGCCCGCGGTGGAGCGCGATACGCGTTTCATCAAGATCCCCCATCCGTAAAGTTGACCCTACGTTACCACAGGTTGTATCCGAATGCGCGTGTCTTGAGCGGGGCGGCCAAAGAAAAACCCCCGCGACCGGTGGGTGCGGGGGTTCCAATTTCCGAGCATCGCAAGGATGATTTACATCATACCTTCGCGTTGTGCTTTCTTGCGTGCCAATTTACGGGCACGGCGGATCGCTTCGGCTTTCTCGCGTGCTTTTTTCTCGGAAGGTTTCTCGAAATGTTGCTTGAGCTTCATTTCACGAAACACACCCTCGCGCTGAAGTTTCTTCTTCAGGGCGCGCAGCGCTTGATCGACGTTGTTATCGCGAACACTAACCTGCATGTGGTTTTCACCACCTTTCTAAGTTGAGTTGCAAGGATTTGCAGGAAGTGGCCTATTAGCAAAGCTGTGCTAGTTTGTCCAGCGTTGCGCCAGCCGAAGGATGAAACCATGACCGATGCCGCCCAATCCCCCAAGGACCGCCTGTTGGAGGCTGCATTGATGCATGTGCCGTTCGATGGCTGGTCCGATGCGACGTTCCGCGCGGCGGTGGCCGATTCGGATGTGGACAGGGCGGTTGCCGACAGCGTGTGCCCGCGCGGGGCGGTGGATCTGGCGCTGCATTACCACCACAAGGGCGATGCCGCGATGCTCGCGCGGCTGGAGGATGCCGATCTGGAGGACATGCGGTTCCGCGACCGGATTGCGGCCGCCGTGCGGTTCCGGCTGGAGGCGGTCGAGGACAAGGAAGCGGTCCGCCGCGGCACCACGCTGTTTGCCCTGCCGATGTATGCCGCGGACGGCGCGCGCGCGATCTGGGGGACCTGTGACGCCATCTGGACCGCGCTGGGCGACACGTCGGACGATGTGAACTGGTACACCAAGCGGGCCACGTTGAGCGGGGTTTATTCGTCGACGGTACTGTACTGGCTGGGCGACAACAGCGAAGGGCATGCCGACACATGGGCGTTTCTGGACCGGCGCATCGACAATGTGATGCAGATCGAGAAGCTCAAGGCGCAGGTCAACGACAATCCGCTGCTGAGCAAGTTGATGACCGGTCCCAACTGGCTGCTGGGCCAGATCAAGGCGCCGGGGCGGGTGCCGCGCGGCGATCTGCCGGGGCGGTGGACCACGCCGCCTGTGGATTAGGGTTTTGACCCGCCGCGCGGGCTGCTAAAGGGGCCCGAAACGCAAGCCCAAGGTGGTTGTCCGGCCCGTGCCCAGTGATCTGATCGACCTCGAAAACATACATCTGGTGCGCGATGGCACGCCGGTGCTTGGCGGTGTGACGCTGCGCGCGTCGGAGCGGCGGATTGCTGTTCTGGGGCGCAACGGCTCTGGCAAGACCACGTTGGCGCGGGTGATGGCCGGGGTGCTGCCGGTCGACAGGGGCCGCGTGCGCATTGCCGGTGTCGATGTGGCCCGCGACAGGCGCGGCGCGTTGGGTGCGGTTGGATTGCTGTTCCAGAACCCCGACCAGCAGATCATTTTCCCCACGGTCGCCGAGGAGTTGGGATTTGGCCGACGCCAACAGGGGCGCAGCGCGGCCGAGGTTGCGCAGGATGTCGACGAGGTGCTGGCGCGGTTCGGCAAGCGCCATTGGCACCATGCGGCAATCGCGCGGTTGTCGCAGGGCCAGCGGCAACTGGTCTGTCTGATGGCCATCGTGATGATGCAGCCACGGGTGATCGTGCTGGACGAGCCGTTTGCCGGGCTCGACATTCCCACGGCGATGCATCTGACGCGTACGCTGTCGCGGATTGACGCCTGTGTCGTGCACATCACCCATGATCCGGGCAGCGTGGCAGGATACGACCGCGCGCTGTGGATCGAAGGGGGTGCTGTGGCGCAGGATGGACCGGCCCCGCAGGTTGCGGCCGCCTATCAGGCGCGGATGGAAGCGATAGGAGCGGTGGATGATCTCTCTGACCTCGCCGGTTAGAACGCGGGCCCATGGCTGGCCTGCGGGCGCCAAGCTGGCGGCGCTCTGCGTCGCGACGGTTGCGCTTTTTGCGTGGTCGTCGCTGTGGGTGCAGGGGGCGGTTGCGCTGCTGGTGCTGTGCATTTACGCGGCGCCGGGGCCGGTGTTCCTGCGCTACGGTCTGCGCCGTCTTTGGCCGCTGTGGCCGTTTGTGGTGATCTTGCTGGGCTATCATCTGTGGATCGGCAGCCCGGAGACCGGAGCGGTCATTGCACTGCGCATGGTGTCGGCGGTGGCGCTGGCCAATTTGGTGACGATGACCACCGGTCTGACGCAGATGATGGGGGTCGTGTCGTGGATGCTTGCACCAACGCGCCGCCTTGGCATCGGCACGCGCGCGATTGAGCTTGCGGTGGCGCTGGTGGTCCGCTTTACCCCGGTTCTGGCGGACAAGGGGCGCGGGTTGACCCAAGCGTGGCAGGCCCGCGCGGCCCGCAGGCCCGGATGGCGCATCGTGGTGCCGTTTCTGGTGCTGGCGCTGGACGATGCCGATCACGTGGCCGATGCCCTGCGGGCGCGTGGCGGGTTGTAACGATGATTTGGAAATTGAACGAAAGAGTATGCCGATGGAACGCGATGTAGCACGAATTGCCCTGTTTGCGGCGCTGATTGCAGCACTGGGTCTTATCCCGCAGATTACGCTGGCTTTCGGGGTGCCGATCACGGCGCAGAGCCTGGGCGTGATGCTTTGCGGGACGGTTCTGGGGGCGCGGCGCGGGGCGCTGGCGGCGGCCCTATTCGTGGGGTTGGTGGCGCTTGGTCTGCCGTTGCTCGCGGGCGGGCGCGGGGGTCTTGGGCTGTTTGCGTCGCCCACGGCGGGGTTCCTGATCGGGTTTCCGGCGGCGGCCTTTGTGGCGGGGGCCGTGACGCATGGTTTGCGGGCCATGCCGGTCGGCGTGGCGGCGGGGATCGGTGCCGTCGTGGGCGGTGTCGGGGTGCTTTATGCGTTCGGGATCGCGGGGCTGGCGCTGGTGCTGGACAAATCGCCGGCAGAGGCGGCGCTGCTGGTCACGGCGTTCCTGCCCGGGGACGTGATCAAGGCGGCGGTGGCAGGTGCCGTGACAGCGGCCCTTTACCGCGCGCGGCCTGCGGTGGTGGCGTCACGCGCCTAGGATCAGGGTGGTGGCGATGCCACCGGCCGCCGCAATCGTGGCGAGACCGGTACCGCCCGCGTGCGTTTTCATGTCGTGCCAGAGCCGAACGGCGTTGATGGTGCCTGATGCGCCGATGGGGTGGCCACGCGCCAGCGCCCCGCCCCCCCGGTTCACGCAAGCCGGGTCGAGGCCCGCGCCCTGCACACAGGCGATGGCCTGCACGGCAAAAGCCTCCATCACTTCGATATGATCAAGATCGGACGGCGACATCCCGCAGGCCGACAGCGCATCGCGGGTGGCGGCGATGGGGGCTGTGCCGGGTTGATCGGGCGTCGCGCCGCGGGTGACGCCGCCCAAAATGACGGGGGCATGGGTCTGGCCGCCCCGTGCACGGATGATCCGCTCGGACACGATCACGCAGAACGCCGCTGCATCGGCGGCAACGGCCATATTCGCGGCGGTAATCGTGCCGGTCACCACGGGCGCGCGGGCGGCGATACGTGTGTTGAGCGGCCGCGCGAATGCGTCATGATCAAGCCCCGCCAGTGCGGTGATTTCGCCCGGCGGGACGGGGCTGGCGAGCGCCTTGCGATGGCTGTCACAGGCCCATCCATCCTGCCGGGCTCGGTCGATGCCCTGATCGCGGGCGAGCCTGTCGGCGGCCTGCGCCATATCGGGGTCGCGCTCGGGCCAAGGGGTGAAGGGCGGTTGATCGTAGGGGCGCGGAGGGCCGCCGCCCGGATCGGTTGCGAACCGCTGGGGTCTGCGCGAATAGCTTTCGACGCCGCCGGCGATCACCACATCCGCGGCGCCGGATTGTACCAGCCGCGCGGCCAGCAGCAGCGCATCCAGCCCGCCCGCGCACTGCCGGTCGATGCTCAGCCCCGCGACCGTGTCGGGCAGCCCCGCCGCCAGCCCGATCAGACGCGCGGGATTGCCGCCACCACCCATGGCGTTGGACACGATCAGCTCATCAACCTGCGCCGCATCGATCCCCGCCTGCCGCAGTGCGGCGTTCAGCACGGGCGCGCCCAGATCCGCCAGCCCGAGGTGGGCCAACGCGCCACCGCGCGGCGCAACCGGAGAGCGGGTCGCGGCCAGCATGTAGGCCTTCATGTGGTGGCCCGCGCCAGATCAGCGGTGGCCGTCAGGTCCGGTTTGCCGGAATCGAGCAGGGGCAGCGCATCGACGAACAGGATCCGGTGCGGGACCGCATGCGCCCCGAAAGCGGTGCGGCATTCGGCCCGCAATTCGGCCTCCAGCGCGGTGTCGGCGCGGCTTTCGACCACGAGCGACACACGCGCGCCGCGTTTGCTGTCGTCTTCGGCGATGGCCACGCAGGGGGGGATATCGGTCTTGTCGGCGAGAAACCGGTCGATTTCGTCGAGAAACAGGTTCTGGTCGGCCACCGTGATCATGCGCCCCGCCCGTCCGCGCAAGAACAGATTGCCCTGCGCATCCAGCCGCCCGCTTTCGCCAAGGCTGAGCCAGCCGTCGGCGTCGCGGCGGGTGTGGGGGTTGGTGCCGGTGAGGTAGCGCTCGAACACATAGGGGCTGCGGACCCAGATGATGCCATCGCGGATGTCGAGCGCGACCCCGTCGTAGGCCCGCCCGACCGATGCCGCAGGCGTGGTCGTGTCGCAGATCGTGATAAAGCTGGTTTCTGCCGCGCCGTAGAACACCAGACATTCTGCCTTGGGGCAGGCCTTTGCCATGGCTTCGCGGGTTGGCGCGTCGAGCGCCCCGCCGCCGCACAGCACCAGCCGCAGATCGGGCAGGGCGGGACCGTCCGCCAGCAACAGGCGCAGCTGTGTGGGCGTCGCATAGAGCACGCTGACCCCTGATTTGCGCAGGGCGGCGGCCTGTGCTGCGGGTTTGTCTCCGTCGAGTGCGGAGTAGGCGAGACCCAGATGCAGCGCTTCGAGGGCGGCGTAGAGGGTGAGCGAATGGCTCAGCCGCCCCAGCGTCGCGATATGGTCGTGGGAGGTGTAGGAGAAGGCGGCGGCATTGGCGCGAAAGCTCGCGATCCAGCTGGCCTGCGTGCGCAGGACCTGCCGCGGTGCCCCCGAGGTGCCGCCCGTCAGGGTGACGAAGTGATCGGCGGGAATATCGGGCAGGGTGCCGCCGCTGGAGGAGACGCAAAAGCCCCGGTCGCGGCCCAGAGTGGCCCCCAGCAGCCCCAGTGCGCGGCCCGACGGGCGGTCCGCGATCCCCGTTTGCGGGGGGCCGTCCGCAGGGCGGATGCACTGGCCCTGTGCATGGACGGTCGCATCGGCGTGCCACTGGAATCGGGTTTCGGAGTGCATCTGTAGGCTCTGGCAATTCGGGTCGGGCTGCAAAGGGGTCTCGCGCCGCGCTGCGTGCTATCCTAAGCTGTGCGTCGACCGATACCACCCCTGAAAGGAATACCCATGACCCAGATGATGCGCGCTGTCGAGATCACCAGCCCCGGTGGCCCGGAGGTTCTGGCGTTGACGCAACGCCCGGTGCCGCAACCGCAGGCCGGACAGGTCGTGCTCAAGGTGGCCTTTGCCGGGGTCAACCGGCCCGATGCATTGCAGCGGGCGGGGGCCTATGATCCGCCGCCCGGGGCCAGCGATCTGCCGGGGTTGGAGGCCGCCGGCGAGGTGGTTGCCATCGGCAGTGGCGTGTCGGGGATCGCGCTGGGCGATATGGTCTGTGCCCTGCTGCCCGGCGGGGGGTATGCCGAATACGTGGCGACGCCCGCCGCGCATTGTCTGCCGGTGCCTGCGGGCATGGACATGGCGCAGGCCGCCTGTCTGCCGGAGACGTTTTTCACCGTCTGGTCGAACGTGTTCATGCGCGGTGCCTTGCAGGCCGGCGAACGGTTTCTGGTGCACGGCGGGTCCAGCGGCATCGGCACCACCGCGATCCAGTTGGCGCATGCCTTTGGCGCGCGGGTGTATGCCACCGCGGGATCGGATGAGAAATGCGCCGCCTGCACCGATCTGGGGGCCGAGCGGGCGATCAACTACAAGACCGAGGATTTCGTGGCGGTGATGAAGGAGGTTGGCGGTGCGAACCTGATCCTCGACATGGTGGGCGGCGCGTATATTGCGCGGAACCTCAAGTCCCTGGATATGGACGGACGGCTGGTGCAGATCGCGTTCCTGCAGGGCCCGAAGGCCGAGATCAATTTTGCGCCGCTGATGGTGCGGCGGCTGACGGTCACCGGATCGACGCTGCGGCCCCAGTCCGATCTGGCCAAGGCGCGTATCGCGGAGCAGTTGCGCGAAGCGGTGTGGCCGCTGCTGGCGGCGGGCAAGGTGGCGCCGGTGATGGACAGCACCTTTGCACTGGAGGATGCGGCCAAGGCCCACGCCCGCATGGAAAGCAGCGATCACATCGGCAAGATCGTCTTGCAGGTCGACGCCTGATAAATCGAAGGGCTGCCTGCACCGCAGACAGCCCTTCCCCCCTTACATCGGGTGGTCTCAGGTGCCGTAGACGACCCCCCACATGTAATCCTCGAACCGGCCTTCGGAGAGCGAAACGGGCAGGATGCCGCCCCAGCTCCAGACGCGGAATTTGAAATGGCCGCTGTCGTGGCGCCACCAGTCGCCGTGGTCGATGTTGAGCGCGCCTTCGAACACGACCCAGTGGTCGGGAAAGGCCACGCGCGGCGCCGGATTACCCGCCAGTGCCGCGCTCACCATCATCAGGCCCACGCCACCCGCCTTGCACGCGGTATCGCAGGATTTGACCGCGGCCTCTTCGCCCCAGACGGCGCAGCTTTCGTAGGTCACATCGCCCAGCATCAGCATTTCGCGCAGCCAGCCCTTCATCTCCCACGGGGTCGTCACACCCTGAACGATGCCCTGCTCCCAGCCCTGTTCGGTGCCGTCGATGTCAAACAGCGCATTTTCCGCGTCCCGCATGGCGGC
Organism: Sulfitobacter sp. S190; assembly: GCF_025141935.1. Lineage (NCBI taxonomy): Bacteria > Pseudomonadati > Pseudomonadota > Alphaproteobacteria > Rhodobacterales > Roseobacteraceae > Sulfitobacter > Sulfitobacter sp. S190. Next base: position 427,209 of record NZ_CP081120.1, read on the forward strand.
CATCACCATCCAGTCGGCCTGATTGACGAGCCCTGCGGGGCTGCTCGATTTGACGAGCGCCGAGGGATGCAGGGTTTTCGTGCGCATCCGTGCGTGTCCCTTTTCGAACAGGTCGATGCAGAAGCGGGCGTAATCGTCGGGGCGCCGCTTGGCATAGAGATAGACGATCGCCGCGGGGCCACACAGCGGCGTGCGGGCCTGATCGACAATCAGCGGTGTGGCAATATTGGCCGCGATCTGGTCGGCGACGGTGGCGCGGTCCAGTTCTGGCCACGCGCCGGGGCCGGTGCCTGCACGAAAGGCGGCCAAACGGTTGGTGTGGTCCGTCGGCACGGGGCGGGCGGGCGCTGCACCACCGACACCGGTCCAGACCGATTGCGGCTTGGGATAGCCTGCGTCGACCCGTTCGGTCGTGGTGTCGTACCTCCAGTATTCGTCCCCCGAAAAGAAGTACACTTTGCCCGCCCGGTCCCCCGTGCCGCCCAGAACCGCATCGAACGGACCGGTCAGGCCGGACCACGCCGATGCGATGGATTTGGGGTAGCCTGCGTCGATCTGGTTCTTGTCCCAGTCGTAGCGCACGTAGTGCGACCCCTTGAAAAAGTAGAGTTTGTTGTTTGTCGGCAGGGTGACGGCCGCGTCGACGCCGCTGCTCCAGACGCCGGACCAGCCCGATGCGATGCTGCGCGGATAGCCCGGATCGGTGTGGTTGGTCTGCGTGTCGTAGCGGGTATAGCGATCACCCGAGAAGAAGTAGATCTTGTGCGCCCTGTCGCCCTGGCCTTCGACAACGGCATCGGGGTTGCGCGGCACCCCTTTCCAGAAGCGGGCGATCGGCTGCGGATAGCCGGGGTCCGTGCGGCCCCGTGCCAGATCAAATCGCCAGTACTGGGCTCCGGAGAAGAAATACATTTTGTTGTTTGTATGGGTATGCGCGGCGTCCAACATGTGAATGCTCCGATGGCTGAAAATATGAATTTGTCCAAGTCCCGCAAAATGGCGGGCTTCATATCTTAGGCACGGGGCGGGCGTTCCCGCTATGGGGGAATACCCTACTTTGGGGGACTTATTTGCCGCTCAGCGGATGGGATCGAACAGCGCATCGGTCATGCGGCAGTCGCGCAGCACGTCGCGTCCGCAGGGCACGGGGTCAAGCGATTTGGACAGGCAAATCCGTGCTTCGTGGATGTAGCCGTCGCGGCAGGTGATGGTGATGCCGTCGGCCTCCAGATCGGGATTGGCGTCAAGAAACGCCTCTTCGATGACGGCTGCGGGCAGTTTGACCTGACGCTCCAGTTGCCGCAGCACGGCGGGCCGGGTGATGCGGGCGTAGGCGTCGCGCGACAGGGCGTAATAGTCGGTGGCGGTCAGATCGGTGCAGGTGCCGTGTTTTTTCCACTGGTGCCACGCCAGACCGCCGGTGCCCATGATATCGGCCATGTCGGCCGTCATGCCCCGCGAGGGCGGGCGTTTGGCGCTGCGGCAGTAGGAGGGGAAGCCACGCTCGAACTGCGGCCAGAGCCCGTGCAGGATCCAGCCGTGGTCGTGACGCGCATCGCATTGCGGCGAATTGCGCGCATCGCCTTCGCGCGCGCACCAGTTGGCCGACCAGCTGAGCGCCATGACGTAATAGTCGAATTCGCCGGCCACCTCGCCTTCGGCCGCGGCGGGCAGCGCGGGGGTCAGCGACAGCAATAGGGCGGCAATCAGGCGGCGCATCTGGGGTCTTTCCTTATGGGCGGTTGCCCTCTATATAAGCCACAAGTTCCCCCACAATGGAAACGGTTCCGGTTCTCGGGACAGCCCAGCCAGGCGACGGGGAAGTTGTGTTCATAGGAGAGAGACATGTCGAAACTGCTGCACCCCAAGGCGACCGCCGTTTGGCTGGTCGACAACACCACGTTGAGCTTCAAGCAGATTGCCGATTTCACAGACATGCACGAGCTGGAAATCCAGGGCATCGCCGATGGCGACGTGGCCGTGGGTGTGAAGGGGTTCGACCCCATCGCCAATAACCAGCTCGAGCAGGCAGAAATCGACAGCGCAGAGGCCAACCCGCTGCACAAGATGAAGCTGAAGCCCAATGCCGCCGCTGCGGGCGAGGAAAAGCGCCGTGGTCCGCGCTATACCCCGCTGTCCAAGCGTCAGGACCGGCCTGCGTCGATCCTGTGGCTGGTGAAGTTCCACCCCGAACTGGCCGATGCGCAGATCAGCAAGCTGGTGGGCACCACCAAGCCGACCATTCAGGCGATTCGCGAGCGGACGCATTGGAACATCGCCAACATCCAGCCGATTGATCCGGTGGCGCTGGGCCTGTGCAAGCAGTCCGAGCTGGACGCCGCCGTGCAAAAGGCCGCGGCCAAGCGGGCCGCCGAAGGGTCGGTGATGACCGACGACGAACGCCGCAAGCTGGTCAGCACCGAGCAGAGCCTTGGCATGGACAACGAGCCGCGCATTCCGACCGCCATCGAGGGTCTGGAGACGTTCACGTTGACCGATGATGCGTCCGACGACGAGGAAGACACCAAGAAAGACAGCGATTTCGCGGATGCCGACAGCTTCTTCAACCTGCCCGAAGGTGACGCGGACGCCGAGGACGACGACAGCAAGTAAGAGGTGCTGCGGGAACTTACCGGCCTGCCGGTGGTTGCATTGATGGGACTGCCCGGTCTGGGTGGTCCCTTTTTCACCTCTGGCCGGGCCGCGCAAAGACACGAGGACGCGATGATCGAAACCAGCGTGATGATTCTATGGGGACTGTGTGTCCTGATGCTGTTGATGAGTGTTGCGCCGCTCAGCAAGCTGCCGCACGGGGCGATCCGCGGGCTGGCGTTTCCGCGCCAACAGCTGTTTTGGGCCGGTGTCGGCGGTGGTGTCGCTGCCGTCGTGCTTGGCGGCGGGATCTGGCTCGTTCTGGGCTTTTTCGTGGTTGCCGTGATCCAGGCCGTCTATATCGCGAAATTCACGCCGTTCTGGTGGCGCCAGTCCGTGGCGGCGGATGATGCTTTGCTGGCCGATACCGACCGCCATCTGGCGCTGCTGGCCGCCAACGTCAAGAAATCGAACCGTTCCTACGACCGGCTGGTGCAGATGATCCAGCGCGAGAGCCCCGATATCGCCATGGCGATTGAGGTGGACCAGCCGTGGATCGACGCGCTGAAAGGGCCGCTGGAGCGGCATTATCCCCATTGGATCGAAGTGCCGCTCGATACCGGATACGGCATGTGCGTGATGTCGAAGCTGAAGCTGAGCGACTGGGAGGTGCGCGAGGTCATCACCGAGGGCGTGCCGTCGATCCGCACGGTGGTCGAGTTGGCATCCGGCGGGCACGTGCGGTTGTATGTGGTCCATCCCGAACCCCCCATCGCCACCCACGACACCAAGGGCCGCGACGGCGAGATTGCGTTGGTCGGTCTGGAGGCCGAGCGCGACAGCATGCCCACGATCGTGACCGGGGATCTGAACGACGTGGCGTGGTCGACCACAACGCGGCGGTTCCAGCGGTTGTCGGGATTGCTGGACCCGCGGGTCGGGCGCGGTTTCTACAACACGTTCAGCGCCTTTTACTGGTGGGCCCGCTGGCCGCTGGACCATCTGTTTCACGACCCCCAGTTCCGGCTGATCGGGATGGAGCGGTTGGGCAAGATCGGGTCGGACCATTTCCCGATGATGTTCAAGCTGGCGTTGGCCAATGCGCCCGCGCAGGAAACCGACCCCGGTGCGAAATGCCCCGTGGAGGAAGAAGAGGTGCGCGACATGATCGCCGAAGAGCGGGACCGCAAACGCACCGCGATCGGCAGTGATTGGGAAGACGAATAGCCACATCCCGCACCCCTGTTTTGCAAAATCGCGCGGAGACGGTTGCCAGAGCTTTTCGATTCGGGTGATAAGACGCTGATCCGCGTCAGTGGACGCATGAAATTTACCGGTTTTCCGCTGCTGTACGCGGTCGCCCCGCGCGGGGCTTGATCGCGAAAGGCCGGAAAGGGCCGCCTGCTTTGGGAGGAGCGGGCGGCTCGTTTATTTTCAGAGGGATTTGCGGGCCTGCATGGCGGCGGTGATGGTCCCGTCGTCGAGGTAGTCGAGTTCTCCGCCGATGGGCACGCCCTGGGCAAGCGAGGACAGGGTCACCTGACCGTCGAGTTGGTCGGCGATGTAATGCGCGGTGGTCTGGCCGTCGATGGTGGCGTTGAGCGCGAGGATGACTTCGGTGACGTTTTCCATGGCGATCCGGTCGAGCAGGCGCGGGATGCGCAATTCCTGCGGGCCGATGGCGTCGAGCGCCGACAGCGTGCCGCCGAGCACATGGTAGCGCCCCTTGAACACGCCCGAGCGTTCCATGGCCCACAGATCGGCCACGTCTTCGACGACGCACAGCTCGCCGTTGGCACGTTTCTCGCTTTCGCAGATGTCGCAGATGTCCGATGTGCCGACGTTGCCGCAGTTGAGGCATTCGCGGGCGGTTGCGGCCACATCCTGCATGACCTGTGCCAGGGGTGTCAGCAGCAGGCTGCGCTTGCGGATCAGGTGCAGGACCGCGCGCCGCGCCGACCGCGGCCCCAGACCCGGGAGCTTGGCCATGAGTTCGATCAGGGCTTCGATATCGCTGGTCGAACTCACGCGGCGGCTCCGGGTCGAGAGGGGGGGATTGAGTTTAGGGGCAAGATGAAGGGGCGGTTGCGATCAGAACGGCAGCTTCATGCCCGCCGGCAGGCCGAGGCCTTCGGTGAGTTTGCCCATCTCTTCCTGCGCGCGGTCGTTGGCTTTGCCCTGTGCGTCCTTGATCGCGGCGAGGATCAGGTCTTCGACGACTTCCTTGTCGTCGCCGTTGAAGATCGAGGGATCAATGTCGAGGCCCTTGAGTTCGCCCTTGGCGGTGCAGGTCGCCTTGACCAGACCGGCGCCCGCTTCGCCCTCGACCATGATGTTGTGCATTTCTTCCTGCATCTCGGCCATTTTGCCCTGCATTTCCTGGGCTTTTTTCATCATCCCGGCCATATCGCCGAGCCCGCCTAGTCCTTTGAACATGGGTGTTCTCCTGTCGTTGTGTTGGTGTTGATATGTGGGTTGCGCCTGCGCGCGGCAAGGTCAGTCTTCCTCAAAGGGGTCCCATTCGTCTTCGACTTCGGGCAGGGCCTCTTGGACGGCCTCTGCGGCGATGTCTTCGGGGGTGCGGATGGCGGTGATCTTGGCCGTGGGGAACTGCGCCATGACCGCCTGCATCAGGGGGTGCGCTTCGGCGTCGGCCCGCAGGGCATTTTGTTTGGCGTCGCGCACGGAGGCGATGGTCGGCGCGCCGCCGTCGTTGACCACCGTGACCGCCCAGCGGTTGCCGGTCCACAGTTGCAGTTTCGCGCCCAACCGCTGGGCCAGATCGCGCGGTGCTGCATCGGTGGGCACAAATTCGATCCGGCCGAGTTGGTAGGCGGCCAGTTGCAGGGTCGTTTCCACCTCGACCAGCAGTTTGACGTCGCGGTTGTGGCGGATGAGGTCCAGCACGTGATCGAAGCTGGGATAGTGCGCGAGGGCCGAGACGGCCTGTGGCGCGATGGCGGTGGCGGGCCCTGCCGCGGGCGCCCCGCTTTGCTGTGGCATCGGGGTGCCGGTGGCCTGTGTCCGGCCCGCACCCGCGGTGCCGCCGCCCGAACCGCCACCACCGTTGCCGCCGGGTGGAGGGGGCGTGTTTTGCAAGCTGCGCACCAGTTCGTCGGGGGCGGGCAAATCGGCCACATGGGTCAGCCGGATGATCGCCATTTCGGCGGCCATCATGGCGTTGGGGGCGCCTGCGACCTCGTCCAGCGCCTTGAGCAGCATCTGCCACAGCCGTGTCAGCACGCGAATGGGCAGGGCATCGGCCATGGCGCGGCCCCGATCGCGTTCTTCGGGCGAAATGGTCGGATCCTCAGCGGCGTCAGGGGTGATTTTCACCACGCTGATCCAGTGTGTGATTTCGGCCAGATCGCGCAGCACGGCCATCGGGTCGGCCCCTTCGGCGTATTGCGCGGACAGTTCGGTCAGCGCCCCTGCCGCGTCGCCGCGCAGGATCATGTCGAGCAGGTCAAGCACGCGGGCGCGGTCGGCAAGCCCCAGCATGGCGCGCACCTGCACGGCGGTGGTTTCGCCCGCGCCGTGGCTGATGGCCTGGTCCAGCAGGGAGGTGGCATCGCGGGCCGATCCTTCGGCGGCGCGGGTGATCAGGGCGAGCGCGTCATCGGCGATTTCCGCGTCTTCGGCGGTGGCGATCCTGCGCAGCAGGGCGATCATCACCTCGGGTTCGATCCGGCGCAGATCGAACCGCTGGCAGCGCGACAGCACCGTGACCGGCACTTTGCGGATCTCGGTGGTGGCGAAGATAAACTTCACGTGCTCGGGTGGTTCTTCGAGCGTTTTAAGAAGGGCGTTGAAGGCACCGGTCGACAGCATGTGCACTTCGTCGATGATGTAGACCTTGTAGCGTGCCGAGGCGGCCCGGTAGTGCACGCTGTCGATGATTTCGCGGATGTTGGCGACACCGGTGTTGGAGGCGGCGTCCATCTCGATGACGTCGACGTGCCGGCCTTCCATGATGGCGGTGCAGTGTTCGCACACGCCGCAGGGGTCGGTTGTGGGCCCCGATGTGCCGTCGGGTCCGATGCAGTTCATGCCCTTTGCGATGATCCGCGCGGTCGTGGTTTTGCCGGTGCCGCGGATGCCGGTCATGATGAAGGCCTGCGCGATGCGGTCTGCCTCGAACGCGTTTTTCAGCGTGCGCACCATCGCTTCCTGTCCGACGAGATCGGCAAAGGTTTCGGGGCGGTATTTGCGGGCAAGCACGCGGTAGGCGGCGGGTTCTGTCATGGCGGCTTTCGCTGGCGGATGTGGGGGCGGATTCGGATGCAGCCCCTAGGCTAGAGCATCCAGAGGATACCGCCAACCGCAATGCTCCCCAGTGCGAAGATCGTGGCGAGCAATTTCATGCGCCGTGTCGGTTGGGCGTGGGTTTCGGTTTCGGACAGCCGGTTAAGTGTGGCGCAGGCGGCGTCCTGTGCGGCCCAGAAGATATAGACGGCGGTGACCACGAAAATCGAGGCGACGGCCTTGGCGGCCCATGTCGGTTCGAAGGCACCGAACACGGCCTTGAGGCCCACGGCCACGGCAAGCGAGGCCATGCCCGTGCGCATCCAGCCCGCAAAAGTGCGCTCATTGGCCAGTACAGTGCGGTCTTCGGCCCAGTCGGTGCGGTCCTGGGCGAGGTCATTTTTGTTTCCCATTGAACTTATGTGGGGCGGTTGCGTTAATCTGGCAAGCGAAAGGGAGAAATGACATGCGGCTTAGGGGGATTCGGCGCAGCCGGAATGTGGAGGTCCGGCGGGGCGGTCGGGGTGGACGTGGCGGCCGTGCGGGTGGTCTGGGCATCGTTGGCATCATCGTTGTGTTGGCCATCGGATATTTCACCGGCATCGATGTGTCGCCCCTGTTGCAGGGGGGCAGCGCGCCACAGACCCAGACCAGCCGAGGCGTGACAGAGGCCGACGCGGCCGCGACGCAGTTCAGTGCGCAGGTTCTGGCCACGACCGAGGATGTCTGGACGCAGGTGTTCCGCGAGCAGTTGGACCGTGAATACGTGCCGCCCAAGCTGGTGGTGTTCAGCGGTGTCACGCAAAGCCCCTGCGGCAATGCGAGCGGGGCCACCGGACCTTTCTATTGCTCGGCCGACGACAAGGCGTATCTCGATACCCAGTTTTTCACGGCGCTAGACCGTCAGATGGGGGCCGGTGGCGATTTTGCCGCCGCTTATGTCATTGCCCATGAAGTCGCCCACCACGTGCAGAATCAGTTGGGCATCCTGCCGCAGGTCAATGCCGCCCGCCAACGGTCCAGCACGGTGGAGGCCAATGCGCTGACCGTGCGGTTGGAGTTGATGGCGGACTGTCTGTCGGGCGTTTGGGCACGCAATGTGCAGGGCCTGATGGAGCGCGGTGATCTTGACGAGGCGCTGAATGCGGCGCGCAAGATCGGGGATGACTATCTGCAACGTCAGGCGGGCCGTGTGCCGCAGCCCCATACGTTTACGCACGGCACGTCGGAACAGCGCGCGCGGTGGTTCGGGCGGGGCTATGACACGGGTCAGGTGGGCCAGTGCGATACGTTTGACGCACAGCGCCTGTAAGACCGTTTGAAGGGGGGCGCGTTGCGCTGCCCTTCAGGGGTGTCGGTTGTGAGAAACCTTTGTCGGGGCGATGTGCTTTCCTGCGCAAAATACCGGATATGGTTTGGGACAGGGGTGTGATGGCCCCTTTCGGTATCTTTTCTTTAAAAAGACCCTGTCGGGGCGACGCGCTTTGCTTTGCAAAGCGCTTGGGTGAGAGATTGATAACGACCCAAGCGGGACTCGTTACGGCTGCTTCCTTCCGGATCTGACCGGGTTGGCGAGGCGCCTGCCCGCACCAACCTCTCGACCGCTGATATAGGCAAAGCGGCGCGGTGATGCAAGATCACAGGATGACCTGAAGGCGCGCAAATCCATTTTCCGTCATGCCCTGCACAGAGGGCGCCAGATGGGCGATGTCGCTAAAATGGGCCTGTGCCTGCGGACTGATGTCCATATGCACGGGCCGGGCGCCCAAGGCGGCAAAGGACCAAGGCACCGCGCCTGACCACGGATCGGCGGGGTCGGTGCGCAGAACGAACGCCAGCGCGCGCGGCAGATCGCCCAGATCATGGTGCAGGATATCGTCCAGCGCGCAGCCGGGATAATTGCCACCGCCCGCCACACGGAACTGCGTGGTCAGCAGGGCAAAGCGGTCGTCGTCGCGCAAGGGGATGCCGTTGCACATCATGTCGCCGATCCGTTCGCCGGGTTTGCGCGACAGGTCGATCCGGTAGCGCAGGCCGAAGATCGTGTCGTACTGGAAAGCGGGAACATCGGGGTTGAGCAGCGGCTGGCTTTCGTCGCGCGGCTGGATTGTGTGGAACAGGCTGGCGCTGTGTTCGAGCCATTCGCGCACGGCGTGGCCGCTGGTCCGCACGCACATCAGCTGGTCGTTGAACGGCACGAGCCCCGCGATGTGGCGGCGGCGCACGACACCCGGCGCGATCTGCACATAGTTTTCCGGCCCGTCGCGCCCACCCGTCCCGTGTGCGGCGGTGGCAGCAATGATCGGCAGGCCGCCGAGCGAATTCTCAAGCCCCTGTTGCTGCGCCAGCAGGTGCATCGCGCGGGCAATCAGGCGCTGTGTGGGGGCAGGGGTCAGCAACGAAAAGCAACTGTGCAGCGTTTCACCGATCTGGGCGACGGGTTCTTCCAGCGCGCGTTGGGTTGCGATGTGTGCGGGCGTGCAGATCGCCGAGACATCCGGATCAGGCGGCGTGTGCAGGTGTTGCGGGCGCAGGGCGCTCTGGGCCGTGGCGATTTGCCAGCCACCCTGCGGCCCGCGCTGCATTTCGATGTCGATGAGCCCCAGATCGGAGCCGTTGTGTCCGGGCATCACCGCGGGCACCCCGGCAAGCGTGCCGCCTTCGCTGTCGATGCCGATGCGTTTTTCGTAGGTGAGCGACGGCAGGCGGCGGTGGGTGTGGCCGATGATCATGGCATCGACCGTGTTGGTCTGGGCGATGGCCAGCGCCCCGCGCAGGCGTGGTTCTTCGGTTGCGCCATAGCCCGCGCCCATGTGGGCCAGCACGATGATGATATCCGCGCCGCGGGTGCGCAGGTGCGCGCTGGCCTTGCGTACGAACGGGCCAGGATCCTCGATTTCGAGAGCCGCCCCGAGGTGGTGACGGTGCCAGTTCGCGGTTTCCTGCGGCAGCACCGACAACAGACCGATACGCAGCGGCGCGTCGGGGTGCCCGTCGAGCGGCACGTCGATCAACGCGCTCGATTCCAGCGGGGTCAGGTCAACACCGCTCAGATTGGAGGTCAGGATGGGCATGCCGAGCCGTCCGGCAAGGGCGGCAAGATAGGGTTGGCCGTGGTCGAAGTCGTGATTGCCGACACCCACGGCCGTATAGCGCAGGTGGTTGAACGTATCGACGATGCAGTTGGGTTCGGATGGGTCCGCCTGTGCCAGCCACGTGGCCAGCGGCGTGCCCTGAAACGTATCGCCGTTGTCGAACAGGACACACGCGCGTCCGTCCTCTATCGCTTCGTGGCGGGCCTGCGCGATCAGGTGGGCGAGCCCGGCAAGCCCCGTGCCGGGAGCCGGTTGGTCCTTGATGTAGTCATGCGCCAGCATCGTTCCGTGCAGATCCGTCGTCGCCAGCACCCGAAGTCGGGCGCGCGCGGTCGGGGCGTTGGGATCGGCATGCAGCATGGAAAAGCGGTTCTTCTACCTGTGGTTGGTAAAGACATGCCACAGCGCGCCGGGGGCGGCAATATCATCCGTTTGGCTGGCCTTGGCGCAGGCGAGCGGCTACATCGCGAAATGAACAGGGTGGGACTTGGTATGAGAATTGCGGAAAATGTGACGTTCGGGGGGTCCGGGCTGGACCGTGCAGGCGATATTCGCGGCGATGCGCAGGCGCTTGCGGCGGCGCGGCGCGATCCGGCAGCCACCACGATGGTGCTGTGGCGGGGCAAGCCGCTGATCTCGATGGACAGGCCGGCGCATCTGGCGCGCATCGCGCTGGACCATCCCGCGCTGGCCGGTGCCCGCGATCCCGCGATCCTGCTGGGCCGCGAGGACGGCGCCCCGGTTTTCGCAAGCGACCTGTCGCACTGGACGCCCGAAGGGTTGGACGAAAGCGCCTTGGGCGGATTCCTTGACCCCAGCGAGCAGCGCCATCCCGATCTGCCCGACACGCTGGCCTTTGCCGAATTGCGACGTGTGATGACGTGGCTGAACCCGCGGGATGCCGAGCTTGCCGCGACGGGCAAGGCCGTGTGGGGCTGGCACGCCACCCACCGGTTCTGCGCCCGCTGCGGCAGCGACAGCGACATGGCCGAGGGCGGATGGCAGCGCCGCTGCCCCAGCTGTGGCGCATCGCATTTTCCGCGCACCGATCCGGTTGTCATCATGTTGATTACGCACGGGAATTCGGTGCTTGTCGGGCGTTCCCCCGGCTGGCCGGACGGAATGTATTCGCTGCTGGCCGGTTTCGTGGAACCCGGCGAGACGCTGGAGGCCGCCGTGCGCCGCGAGGTGATGGAAGAGGCGGGGGTGCAGGTTGGCGAAGTCGGCTATCTGGCGAGCCAGCCCTGGCCGTTTCCCGCGTCCCTGATGATGGGGTGTTGGGGCCGTGCCACCAGCCGCGATATCACGATCGACCCCGCCGAGATCGAGGATGCCCGCTGGATCAGCCGCGAGGAGATGATGGAGATTTCGGCCGGCGATCACGCCACCATCCTGCCCGCCCGCAAAGGCGCGATTGCACAATTTTTGATTGAAAACTGGCTTGCGGATCGACTGGATTAGCTAGAAAATGCCGCTCAATAATGAAAAATCTGGGCAACATGCGGGTCAGCAATGAAATTCTCTACCAAGGAAGACATCGAAGCACCGATTGATGCGGTTTTCGACATGCTGAGCGAATTCGAAAACTTCGAGCGGTCTGCCATGCGCCGGGGGGCCGAGGTACAGCGGGTCGATACGCTGAGCGCGCCGGGCGTGGGCATGATGTGGCAGGTGGTGTTCGATCTACGCGGCAAGAAGCGTGATCTGGAAATCGAGTTGATCACCTACGACCGGCCCGGCGAGATGGTGTTCGAATGTACGTCGCAGGGTTTGATGTGCCTGATGTCGATCGAATGCATGGCCCTGTCGCGCAGCCGCACCCGTGCGATGATCGCGCTGGATATCAAGCCGCTGAACCTGTCGGCGCGGTTGCTGGTGCAATCGCTGAAGCTGGCCAAGACGTCGCTCACGAAGAAATACAAACTGCGGGTGGCGGAATACGCCAAGACGCTGGAAGACCGCTACAACCGCACCGCCTGAAAGCGCTAGGCCGGAATGTCCCAGCGGCCCGGATGTGCCGGGTAAACGCCCAGAATATCGAGCATATTGGTGAAATATCCCAGTTCGTCCAGCGCGCGTTTGACCGCCGGATCGTCGGGATGCCCTTCGATGTCAGCGTAGAACTGCGTCGCGGTGAAGGACCCGCCCACCATATAGCTCTCGAGCTTGGTCATGTTCACACCGTTGGTGGCAAAGCCGCCCATCGCCTTGTAGAGCGCGGCGGGGATGTTGCGCACTTCGAAGACGAAGGTGGTCATCATGCGGTCACCGCGGCGGGTGTTGTCGATGTCAGGCGCCATCAGCAGAAATCGGGTGGTGTTGTGGTCGAGATCCTCGATCCCGTCGGCGAGCACGTCGAGTCCGTGAATCTGCGCGGCGACCGCGCTGGCCAGCACGCCCTGATCGGCGGCACCGCCCGCAGCCAGCTCTTCGGCGGCACCGGCGCTGTCAGCGGCCGCTTCCCACGTGATGCCACGCGCTTCGAGAAAACTGCGGGCCTGCGGCAAGAGCACCAGATGCGCGCGCACATGTTTGATCTGGTCCAGAGTAACGCCGGGTTTTGCCATCAGCGCAATGCGCACCCGCACAAACGCCTCTTCGATGATGTGCATACCGCTTTGGGGCAACAGCCGGTGAATATCGGCAACGCGCCCGTAGGTGGTATTTTCGACCGGAAGCATGGCCAGATCGGCCCGCCCTTCGCGCACGGCCCGCAGCACACCTTCGAATGTGGCGCAGGGCACCGGAATACCGTCTGGCCGTGCCTGCAGGCAGGCTTCGTGGCTATAGGCACCCATGGCCCCCTGAAAGGCGATGCGCGGGGCTTTGTTCGCACTCATCTCGTCGGTCCTTTCGAAAAACTGTGAATGGGGGCGTTTGGTCGCGGTAACTACACCTTGCCTGTTGGAAGGGAAAGCAATAGATACCGCTCCAAATCGACACGAACAACGCAAAGTGATGGACCCCCGATGGATACAATGATGGTTACCAAAGTTGCCGCTGGCGTTCTGGGCGCGTGGCTTGTTCTGCTGCTGGGCAAATGGGCCGGCGAGGAAATGTATCACGCCGAACTGCATGGCGAGCCGTCCTATTCGATCGAAGTGGCGTCGGATGAGCCCGAAGAAGAGGTCGAAGAGGTGCCGTTCGAAGAACTGATGGCCGCCGCCGACATCGACGATGGTGCAAAAGTGTTCCGCAAATGCTCTGCCTGCCACAAGGTCGAGCCCGGCGCGAATGGCGCTGGTCCCTATCTGCACGGTGTTGTCGGCCGCGATATCGCTACCGCCGACGGCTTCAGCTACTCCGGTGCCCTGTCCGAAAAGGACGGTGAATGGGATGTGGCCGCACTCAACGGCTTTCTTGAAAAGCCATCCGACTGGGCACCCGGTACGTCGATGGGTTTCAGCGGTTTGAACAAGCCCGAGGACCGCGCCAACGTCATCGCCTATCTCGACAGCCTGGACGACTGATCCACCGCGATCTGTGACAGAATTGCCAAAGGCCGCCCTTCGGGGCGGTCTTTTTGCATATTGCGGCGTCATTTCGGCAAGATCACAGAGTTGCAACTTGTCACTTGGCCCGCGCCGCCTTTAGCCTACATTTTCCGGAACCCGTTCGGTCAAATGCCTAAAGGAGCCTCTTATGATGCAGCCCCGTGCCCAAACCCTGCCCCGGTCCAGACCGCTTTGGTCGGGTCTCATGGTTCTTGCCGCCGCTGTCGGGATCGGCACAGCGGCAGCCGCAGACGGACACGAGACCATCATCGAGAGCCACGGGTATTCGTTTTACGGGGATCTGAAGTATCCCGCGGATTACACCCATTTCGACTATGTGAACCCCGATGCCCCGAAGGGCGGTGAGATTTCGCTGCCCTTCGTGGGCACGCTTGATTCGATGAACCCCTATTCGGGCAAGGGGCGCGCGCATCTGTTTTCGATCTTTGCCTACGAGAGCCTTTTGGGCGAATCGCCCGCGCAGGACGGTCTGCCCGCCGATGTTTACGGCGAGGCCTATTGCCTGCTGTGCGAAACGCTGGAGTACCCCGAGGACAAATCCTGGGTGCAGTTCAATATGCGCAAGGACGCGACGTTTTCGGACGGCACGCCCGTCACGGCGCATGACATCGCGTTTTCGCACAACCTGCTGCTGGACGAGGGGCTGCAATCCTACGCCAATGCGGTGCGCAAGCGCATCCCCAAGGTCGAGGTCATCGACGACCACACGATCAAGTTCTATTTCGCGGAAGGCATTTCGCGGCGCAGCCTGATCGAACAGGTGGGCGGCGTGCCGGTGTGGCCGTCGAAGTGGATGAAGGAAAACGGTGTCGGTCTGAAGGACAGCTGGCTCGACAGCCCTCCGGGGTCGGGGGCCTATGTCATTTCGGATGTCGATCTGAGCCGCAACATCACGCTGACCCGCAACCCCGATTACTGGGGCAAGGACCTGCCGATCAACAAGGGGCGTTTCAACTTCGACACGATCCGGCTCGAGATCATCAGCGACGATACCGCGTCTTTCGAGGCCTTCAAATCCGGGCTCTATACCTTCCGCCGCGAGGGTGACTCCAAGAAATGGGCGGCGGGATACGAGTTCCCGAAGGTGACCAACGGCTTCATCAAGAAGGAAGAATTGCTCGACGGGTCGCCCCCCACGCCTTCGGGGGTGATCTTCAACCTTGGCCGCGAGGTGCTGCAGGACCGTGACGTGCGCAAGGCCATTTCGCTGATGTTCAACTTCGAATGGACCAACGAATCCCTGCAATACGGATTGTTCGAGCAGCGCACGTCGTTTTCCGAAGGCACTCCCGTGATGGCACAGGGCGTGCCGGAAGGGGCCGAGCTGGAAATATTGACGTCGCTGGGTGATCTGGCGCCGCCGGACATGCTGAGCGATGAGGTAGTGATGCCGCACACCTCCAGCGCCGCGCGCCTGCTGGACCGTCGCAACGCGCGTGCGGCGCAGAAACTGCTCGACGATGCGGGATGGGAAGTGGTGAACGGCCAGCGCCAGAAGGACGGCAAGCCGCTCAAGCTGAGCTTCCTGTTCAATTCGACCGCGTCCCCGACCGTCACGGCGGCAATCGAGAATTTCGTGTCCAACCTGACGTCCATCGGCATTGATGTCGCGTTGGAGAAAGTCGACAGTTCGCAATACACCACCCGCGAGCGGGCCCGCGATTATGACATGGTTTATGATGCCTATGCCGCGTTTCTGGGCACGGGCACGGGTCTGGCCCAATACTATGGATCAGAGGCGGCGGAATATTCGCTGTTCAACCCCGCCGGATTGGCCAGCCCGATGGTCGATGCGATCATCGAGGCATCGCTGGCGGCAGAAACCCGCGAGGAAGAGCAGGCGGCCATGACCGCGCTGGACCGTGCGCTGCGCTATGAATTCTTCATGATCCCGATGTGGTACAACCCTGTGACATGGGTGGTTTATTACGATCAGTACAACCACCCCGAAACCCAACCGCCATATGCCACTGGTCATCTCGACTACTGGTGGTATGACGAAGAAAAGGCGCAAAAACTGCGCGACGCAGGCGTGTTGAGGTAACAAGACCCCATGGGCAGCTACATTCTTCGGCGGCTATTGCTGATCATACCGACGTTGTTCGGGATCATGCTGGTCAACTTTGCGCTGGTGCAATTCGTGCCCGGCGGTCCGGTCGAGCAGGCCATTGCCCGTGCGCAGGGCGGCGGTGATGTGTTCGGCGGGTTTGCGGGCACCAACAACGACGGTGGCGACGACGCGCTGTCGCAAAGTGCCAGCAGCGAATATGTCGGAGCCCGTGGTCTGCCGCCAGAGTTCATCGAAGAGCTGGAACGCGAGTTCGGGTTCGACAAACCGCCGGTCGAGCGGTTTTTCACGATGCTGGGCAACTACGTGATGTTCGATTTCGGAGAGAGCTATTTCAGGTCGATCTCTGTCATCGACCTGATCAAGGAAAAGCTGCCGGTGTCGATCACGCTGGGGCTTTGGTCCACGCTGATTGCCTATCTCGTGTCGATCCCGCTGGGCATCAAGAAGGCGGTCAAGGACGGGTCGCGGTTTGACACATGGACATCCGGGGCGATCATCGCGGCCTACGCGATCCCGGGCTTCTTGTTCGCGGTGCTTTTGCTGGTGCTGTTCGTGCCCGCCAACTGTTTTCGCATTCCGGGGCTTGCCGACATCTGGGAAAACGGAGCCACGTTCAACCCTACCTGCTACGAGCTCTTCCCGCTGCGCGGTCTGACGTCGGAGAATTTCGATCAGCTGAGCGCGTGGGGCAAGGTTAAGGACTATGTCTGGCACATCACATTGCCGGTGCTGGCCTCGACCATATCGGCGTTCGCCACGCTGACGCTGCTGACCAAGAACAGCTTTCTCGACGAGATTAAGAAGCATTACGTGATGACCGCCCGCGCCAAGGGTCTGTCGGAGCGCAAGGTGCTGTACGGCCACGTGTTCCGCAACGCGATGCTGATCGTCATCGCGGGCTTTCCTGCGGTGTTCATCGGGGTTTTCTTCGGCTCCAGCCTGATTATCGAGACGCTGTTCAGCCTTGATGGCCTCGGGCGGCTGGGGTTCGAGGCAGCGGTCGCACGGGATTATCCGATCGTGTTCGGCACGCTGTTCATTTTCGGGCTGATCGGGCTGGTGGTCGGCATCCTGTCGGACCTGATGTACGTGCTGGTGGATCCGCGTATCGACTTTGAGAAGAGAGAAGGCTGATGCAGGCGCCCAATCCGACCCCCGCCAGCGACGCGCCCGCGCCCGTTGTGCCCGCACGGCGCCGCATGTGGCTGTCGCCGCTCAACCAGCGCCGCTGGCGCAACTTCACGCGCAACCGGCGGGCCTATTGGTCGCTGTGGATTTTCGCGGTGCTTTTCACGCTGTCGCTGTTTGCCGAGTTTCTGGCCAACGACAAGCCGATCCTGATCCAGTATCGCGGCGCCTATTACACACCGATTTTCCAGTTCTATCCCGAAACCGAATTCGGCGGGGATTTCCGGACCGAGGCAGCCTACCGCGATCCCGAGGTGCGCTGCCTTGTGGCGACGGGCGGGCTGGACCTGTGCTTTGACGATCCCGAGGGGTATCTGGAGGACGCGCAGGACGGTGTGGTCGAAGGCGAAGAGATCGCGCAGGGCTGGATGATCTGGCCGCTGATCCCCTATAGTTTCGACACGCCGGTGGACCGCCCCGGTGCAGCACCGCTGCCGCCCAACGGCGAAAACTGGCTGGGCACGGATTACACGAAACGCGACGTGCTGGCGCGGGTGATCCACGGTTTCCGGCTGTCGATCCTGTTCACGCTGCTGGTCACCGGTCTGTCGACGGTGATCGGGATCATCGCGGGCGCGGTGCAGGGGTTTTTTGGCGGGTGGCTGGACCTTATATTCCAGCGCATCATCGAAATATGGACATCAACGCCGTCGCTGTATGTGATCATCATTATGTTTGCCATTCTGGGGCGAAGTTTCTGGCTGCTGGTCTTTTTGCTGGTGCTGTTCAGTTGGACGTCATTGGTGGGCGTGGTGCGGGCGGAATTTCTGCGAGCGCGGAACCTTGAATACGTGCGGGCGGCCCGTGCGCTGGGCGTCAGCAACACCACGATCATGTTCCGCCACATGCTGCCCAACGCGATGGTGGCGACGCTGACCATGCTACCGTTTCTCATTACCGGTGCCATCTCCTCGCTGGCGGTTCTGGACTATCTGGGCTTTGGCCTGCCCGCATCGGCCCCGTCGCTGGGTGAGCTGACGTTGCAGGCGAAACAGAATCTGCAGGCGCCGTGGCTGGCGTTCACCGCGTTCTTCACCTTTGCGATCATGCTGTCGCTGCTGGTGTTCATTTTCGAAGGGGTCCGCGATGCGTTCGATCCCAGAAAGACGTTTTCGTGATGGCAGACAATCGGCTTCTGGACGTGCAGGATTTGCGCGTGTCCTTCCGGCAGGATGGCAAGATGGTGCCCGCCGTTAAAGGCGTGTCGTTCCATGTGGCGCGGGGTGAAACCGTGGCTTTGGTCGGCGAGAGCGGGTCTGGCAAATCGGTGTCGGCGTTGTCGACCGTCAGCCTTCTGGGGGAAACCGCGCAGGTCGAAGGGTCGGTGACCTATGAAGGCCAGCAGATGATCGGCGCCGATGAGGCGTTGCTGCGCAAGGTCCGCGGCAACGACATCAGCTTTATCTTTCAGGAGCCGATGACGTCGCTGAACCCTTTGCACACCATCGACAAGCAACTGGCCGAAAGCCTCGCGCTGCATCAGGGTCTGACCGGCGATGCCGCGCGGACGCGTATTCTCGAGCTGCTCGACAAGGTGGGGATCGTGGATGCCGAAAGCCGATTGGGCAGCTATCCGCACCAGCTGTCGGGCGGGCAACGCCAGCGCGTGATGATCGCGATGGCGCTGGCCAACAAGCCTGACGTGCTGATTGCGGATGAACCGACGACGGCGCTGGACGTGACCATTCAGGCGCAAATCCTTGAACTGCTGGCCGATCTGAAAAAGACCGAAGGCATGGGGCTGTTGTTCATCACACACGATCTGGGCGTGGTGCGCCGCATTGCGGACCGGGTGTGCGTGATGCAGCAGGGCGAGATTGTCGAACAGGGCCCCACGGCGCAGATTTTCGACGATCCGCAGCATCCCTATACCAAAAAGCTGCTCGGCGCGGAGCCGGAAGGCAGCCCCGCACCGGTGCCCGCCGATGCCGAGACGATTGCCGAGACCGAGAACCTGAAAATCTGGTTCCCGATCCAGCGCGGATTGATGCGCCGGACGGTCGGCCACGTCAAAGCCGTGAACGATGCCACGCTGAGCGTGCGGGCCGGCGAAACCATCGGGATTGTGGGCGAAAGTGGTTCGGGGAAAACGACGCTGGCGCTGGCGATCATGCGGCTGATCGCCTCCGAAGGGCGCATCACCTTCATGGGCGATGATATTCGCAAATGGTCGACCAAGCAGCTTCGGCGCTTGCGCAAGGACATGCAGATCGTGTTTCAGGACCCCTTTGGCAGCCTGAGCCCGCGGATGACGGCGATGCAGATCATCGCGGAGGGTTTGACCATTCACAATGTCGATCCGGACCGCAACCAGCGTGAGTTGGTGCGCGATGTGATGATCGAGGTGGGGCTGGACCCGGCCACGATGGACCGCTATCCGCACGAATTTTCCGGCGGCCAACGCCAGCGGATCGCCATTGCGCGGGCCATGGTGCTGCGACCGCGCCTGTTGGTGCTGGACGAGCCGACATCGGCGTTGGACATGACGGTGCAGGTGCAAATCGTCGACCTTTTGCGGTCCTTGCAAGTCAAATACGGACTTGCCTATCTTTTCATCAGCCATGACTTAAAAGTTGTGCGTGCTATGTCTCATCGTGTGATGGTGATGAAACGCGGCGATGTGGTGGAATATGGCGACGTGAACGATTTGTACGACAACCCCAGGACGGACTATACCCGTACCCTGCTACAGGCGGCCACGTGAGCCTCTATTCGAGGTTTATGAAATGGCGCGAAAGCGATGATAACGCGGCCGGTATGCCGCCGTCGCTCTACCGCTATGTGTTTCGCAATTCCCGCAAATCGCAGATATCCGTCACCGTTCTGACGCTGATCCTTGCCGCCCTGCAACCCGCGACGCTGGAGCTGCAGCGGCGGGCATTGGATGATGCGGTTGCCGACAGCAATTACGATCTGCTGATCTGGCTCGGCATGCTGTATCTGGCGGCGCTGGTGGCACAGGCGCTGGTCAAGTTCGCCATGCGGGTTCTGCGCGAGATGATTTCGACCGGGATGGTCCGGACCCTGCGCGGATCGGTCTACAACTGCGTCTACACCAAACGCCCGCCCAACGCGAAAGCCACCGATGAAGTCGACGACGGAGCGGTTGTGTCGATCCTCGCCAACGAGGTCGAAAAGCTGGGCGGGTTTGCGGGCTCTGCCGTGTCGGGGCCGTTATTGCAGGTGGGCACGCTGGTTTTTGTGCTGGGCTATATGCTCTATATTGACCCCTTGATCGCGACCATTGCCATCGTGCTGTATGCGCCGCAGTTCGTCATTGTGCCGCTGTTCCAGCGCAAGCTGAACGATCTGTCCCGGACCAAGGCGCAGCGGCTGCGCACGCTGGGCCAGAACGTGATCGAAAGGCCGGATGACGAAAAATACGGGAAAGAACCGCCGCAAAGCTACAACCGGCTGAGTGACGAGATCCTCAAGCTGCGCAATCGCTTCGTGCTGACCAAACATGTGATGAAGGCGATCAACAACATGCTGATTGCGCTCGGGCCGTTCGGGGTGATTTTCTACGGCGGCTGGCAGGTGATCGAGGGCAATACCGAAGTGGGCGTGATTGTCGCCTTTATTTCGGGGCTGGAACGGATCGGGGGGCCGATCCGCGAGCTGGTGCAAAGCTACCGCGAGATTGCGGATGCGCATATGCGCTACGATCTGTTGCTCGACACTTTCGAGAAGGTCGAGGAAGGCAGCATGAAGCAGGCCGCCGAAGCCTGAACGGCGTCAGCTGGGCCCGATCATGAAGCAGTTCACGTTACGCGCCTGTAGCCTGCGGCACGCGAGGTCCGCGGTTTCGCGCGTCATTCCGAGGAAATTGGCGTCAAAGCCCTGCGGTTTGCGGATCACCTTGCGTAGGCTGCCGTCAAGCGTCGCCATTTCGGCGAGTGCGGTTTTCAGCAGCACCTTTTCTGCCTTGTAGCGGCTTGCGTAGCGCCCGACGTTCACGCCCCAGTGGCGGCCGCCCGATGTCGACACGCGGGTGACGACTTCTTGCGGCGCGGCTGCTTTTGCCCGCGGCTGCGCGCCGATGACCACGAGACCCTTGGGCCGGAGGGCAGGGCGCAATGTGGCCGCGGCGGACGCAAGGACAACCTCCTGTGCGGGGGTCGCGGTGACGGTGCTGGACGCGGTGGCGGTCACGGCAGCGGCAACAGCGGCGTTGATGGCATTGTCGAGTTCGGCGTCAGAGACGCCAGCCACGACCACCGGTGCTGCCGGTGCGGCGGATGTGCCGGGCCGCAGTTTTGGCCGTTTGGACGATTTGACCGCGCCGACAAGGCGGATGGTCTTGCCCGTCGCGCCCGGTGCCGGTTTGCCGTTATCGGCGATATAGGCCGGTGCCTTGGGCTTGCGCAAAGGTGCTTTGGACGGGGCGCGGCGGAAGCCGAGATCCATCAGCTCCGCGACCTTGGCGTTGCGCGATGTGGTCGATTTGCCGCCGAAAACGGTCACGATGATACGCTCGTTGCCCCGCTCGGCGGAGGCTGTCAGGTTGAAACCCGCAGCGCGCGTATAGCCGGTTTTGATCCCGTCTGCCCCTTTGTAGGCGCCCAGGAAGCGGCGGTTGGTGTGGGACACTTTCTTGACGCCCGCATCGGCGGTAATGCGTGAAAACAGGTTATAGTATTGCGGAAAGTCATAGAGCAGGTGGCGGCCCATGATCGTCATGTCATGCGCCGTCGACATATGGCCGTTCTCGGTTAGACCGTGCGCGTTCTTGAAGGTGGTGCGGGTCATGCCCAGCTGTTTGGCCGTTCGGTTCATGCGGCGGGCGAATTTGGCTTCGGAGCCGCTGATCGCTTCGCCGATCGCCGTGGCCGCGTCATTGGCCGAGCGGACAGCGGCGGCACGGATGAGATACCGCAGCGCGATGCGCTGGCCGGACCGCAATCCCAGCTTGCTGGGCGGTTCGGCCGCGGCCTTTTTCGTGACGCGCACCTTGGTGTCGAGGCTGATTTCGCCTTTCTCGATGGCCTGGAACGCGATGTAGAGCGTCATCATCTTGGTCAGGGAGGCGGGGTGCAGACGGGTGTCGGCGTTGCGCGCGTGCAGCACCTCACCGGTACGCGCATCGATCACGTAGGCCGCATAGGGGGCAGCCATTGCGCTGATCGGGACCAGTACCAGAAACCAGACTGCTGCTAGAATGAATAGCCCGAAACGGGCCGGCTGCATGCGCCGCACCTTCATTGGAAACCTGCCTTATCTGCCTCGGGGCCCCCGATTTTTCGAGTGACCATATTTTTGATTGTCAAAAACGTAGCACGGTTGCGTGCCCCAAGAAAGCCTTATTGCTAAAGGCAAATCATGAATGTTGCCTTACCGTCACCGCAGATATTGAGGTGGGTCCAGCGGGGGGCACTACACCGGCGATTGTGGCGGGAATGTGGCACGAATGGGGCGGGCTGCCGCATTTCAAAGACCCGAGTCAGTGCGCGGTTGTCAGGGTGTCGATCAGCTTTGGCAGCTGTGACAGATCGGTGATTTCGGCGAACCGGTCGCTGTCGGGCGGCTCGGCGTGTTCGATGGCCCAGGCATGTCCGTGCGGCACCATGATCCCCCAGCCGCCCGCATCGATCATGGGGCGCACGTCAGAGGCCATCGAATTGCCCGCCATCAGACCCTGATCGGCGCCGGTGCCATGCGCGTCGAAGATGCGCCGGTAGGTGGGGGCGGTTTTGTCCGACACGATTTCCACCCCATGAAACAGATCACGCAGCCCCGATTGGGCCAGTTTGCGTTCCTGATCCAGCAGATCGCCCTTTGTGATCACGAGCAGCTTGTACCGCTGACGCAGGGTTTCGACCGCGTCGGCGGCATGGGGCAACAGCTCGACCTCGTGGCTGAGCATGTCGCGGCCCGCGTCGAGGATCTGCTGCAAGACCTTGGCCGGCACCCGACCGTCGGTTATTTCGATCGCGGTCTCGATCATCGAAAGGGTGAACCCTTTGATACCAAAGCCATAATGCGGCAGATTGCGCCGCTCTGCGGCCAGCAGACGCGCCATCAGATGCGGCCCCTCGGCGTGCTCGGACAGGAGTGCCGCAAAATGGTCCTGCGTCATGGCGAAGAACCGCTCGTTGTGCCAAAGTGTGTCGTCGGCATCGAGGCCAACGGTGGTGATGGTGTGGGGCATTGTCGACAGGGGCCTTTTCTAACGGGCGCATGACGTTATATAGACAGCCTAACGCCTAGCTGAAAATTGATTTACCGCAGGAGCAGAAATGCACCTTGTTCCCTATATGATGGCCGGTCCCCAAGACGGTGACGACACCGAATTGCTGACCAAGGTCAAACCGAAGACCAAGCGGCCGCCGATGTACAAGGTGATGCTGCTCAATGATGACTTCACACCGATGGAGTTCGTTGTGCATGTTCTTGAGCGCTTTTTCGGGCTCAATCATGCGCAGGCGTTCGAGATCATGCTGACGGTGCACAAAAAGGGGCTGGCCGTGGTTGGCGTGTTCAGCCACGAAATTGCCGAGACCAAGGTGGCGCAGGTCATGGATTTCGCCCGCCGGCATCAGCATCCTTTGCAATGCACCATGGAAAAAGAAGAGTAGATGCTCGATTCCCGTTTGC
This sequence comes from Sulfitobacter sp. S190, assembly GCF_025141935.1. Lineage (NCBI taxonomy): Bacteria > Pseudomonadati > Pseudomonadota > Alphaproteobacteria > Rhodobacterales > Roseobacteraceae > Sulfitobacter > Sulfitobacter sp. S190. The sequence goes on from NZ_CP081120.1 coordinate 450,509, forward strand.
CGCTTGCCCTTGACGGGGGCGGGCTGGAATGGCCCGAAGAGGGCAAGATCGCCGTCTATGGACCCGCCGCCGATGCCGATCTTGACGGTGTGCCCAAGGACCGTGCGGAGATCATTCAGGGGTTCAAACCCGTCTACGATGTCTGGGCCGCGCGGGGATATGGTGTATCGACCGTGGGCGAAGGCCCCTATGCCGCAGCGCTTGTATGCCTGCCACGCGCCAAACGCGAGGCGCGGACCCTGATCGCCGAAGCCTGCGCCGCAAGCGAGGGCGTGGTCGTCATTGACGGGCAGAAGAACGAAGGCGCCGACAGCCTTCTCAAGCAGATGCGCGCCCGCGTGACGGTGCATGGCCCGATCTCGAAGGCCCATGGCAAGCTGTTCTGGATCGACGCACCCGCTGCGGATAATTTTGCCGATTGGCAGGCGGGGCCCGAACGCACGGATGGTGGTTTCTGGACCGCGCCGGGGGTGTTTTCCGCCGATGCGGTCGACGTGGCGTCGGCGCTTCTGGTCGACGCGTTGCCCGAGAAGCTGGGCAAACAGGTGATCGATCTGGGCGCGGGCTGGGGGTTCCTGTCGGCGCATGTCCTGACGCGCGAGGACGTCGAAGCCGTGCATCTGGTCGAGGCCAACCACATGGCGCTGGAATGCGCGCGCCGCAATGTCACCGATCCACGGGCAATGTTCCACTGGGCCGATGCGACCGAGTGGACCTGCGAGGCGCGCATCGACACCATCGTGATGAACCCGCCCTTTCACACCGGACGGGCGGCGGAACCCCAGATCGGGCAGGCTTTCGTAGCGTCAGCTGCGCGTTTGCTGTCGCCGCAGGGCCATCTTTGGATGGTGGCGAATCGTCATTTGCCCTATGAAGCGGAGCTGAAGACCCGTTTTGCCCAGGTTGAAGAGATCGGCGGCGATGCGCGGTTCAAACTGTTCCACGCGACCCGGCCCCTGCAGGCGCGTCGCTGAGGCTTCGGGCCAGAGGATAGACCCCCATGTCATTTTCGATTTCCGGCAAGACGGCGATTGTCACCGGTGCTGCCAACGGCATCGGTTTGAGCATTGCCAAGCGGTTCGCCGACAAGGGCTGCAACGTGATGTGCGCCGACATGGACGAAAAGAAGCTCAAGGAAGAACTGGGCGATGCCCGTGACGAAGGCAACATCCGCTTTTTCGCGGGCGATCTGCGCCAGCGGTTGACCATCGCCAATCTGGTGTCCGCCACCATCGACGCATTCGAACAGGTCGACATTCTGGTTAATGCCTCGCGGCAGGTGATGCCGACCGATGCGCTGAATGTCGATGATACATCGGTGCAGGTCTTGATGGAGCAGAATGTGATGACCGCGCTGCAGCTCAGCCAGCAGGTCGCCAAGCGCATGATCAAACAGGCCGATGACCAGCCGGAGGGGCAGATCGGGTCGATCATCAACCTCAGTTCCACGGCCGCCCACAACACGCAGCCCGAATTGATGGGCTATTCGATGGCCGCAGCCGCGCTGGACCAGATGACGCGGTCGATGGCGCTGACGCTGGCGCCGCACCGGATCAGGGTGAACGCGGTCGCGTTCGGGTCGGTGATGTCCGCGTCCCTCAAGGCGTCGGTCGCCGAAAACCGCGAATGGCGCGACGATATTCGCAACCACACGCCACTGGGCCGGATTGCGGCGCCCTCCGAGCTGGTCGAAGCGGTGCAGTTTCTGGCCGCCGACAGCAGCAGTTTCATGACGGGCGAGATTATGGTGGTGGACGGCGGTCGGTCTTTGTTGGATGCTGTCAGCGCGCCCGCCCACTAGGGTGTCACGACCACCTGACAGAAAGACCGCTCATGACTGCCCCTTTCGAGACCGAAAAGACCCGCGCCGCCACTTGGTTCCGGGAGCTTCGGGATCAGATCGTCGCCGCGTTCGAGGGGCTGGAGGACACCGATGCCGCAACTGACAAGCCTGTCGGTCGGTTCGAGGTCACCGAAACATCCCGCAGTTCGGAAGACGGATCGGACGCAGGCGGTGGGCTGATGAGCGTCATGCGGGGGGGGCGTGTTTTCGAGAAGGTCGGCGTCAATGTGTCGACGGTGTACGGCACCCTTGGCGCACGCGCCCAAAAGGCGATGGCCGCCCGCGGTGTGCCGGGCATGGAAGACGATCCGCGGTTCTGGGCCTCCGGCATCAGTCTGGTGGCGCATATGCAAAACCCGCATGCGCCTGCGGTGCATATGAACACGCGTATGTTCTGGACGCCGGGCGCATGGTGGTTCGGCGGCGGATCTGATTTGAACCCCTGCATCGAATACAGCGACGACACGGCCCATTTTCACGCCACCCAGCAGGCGCATCTGGACCCGCATGGCACCGACATCTACCCCAAGCTGAAGGCCTGGGCCGACGAGTATTTCTATATTCCGCACCGGCACCGCGCCCGTGGGGTCGGCGGTATCTTTATGGACGATCGCAACACCGGCGACTGGGAGGCGGATTTTGCCCTGACCCAAGATATCGGCCGCGCTTTTCTGCCCGCTTATCTGCCATTGGTCGAACGCCGCCGCACGCAGCCCTGGGATGATGCCGACAAGGATGCTCAACTGGTCCACCGCGGGCTCTATGCCGAATATAATCTGGTCTATGACCGCGGCACGAAATTCGGGCTGGAGACAGGGCATGATGCAAATGCCGTGCTGATGAGCCTGCCGCCGTTGGCGAAGTGGCACTGAGCGTCGATATTGCTGTTTTCCGGCTTGACGCGGGACGGGCACTGTCATAATCCACCGCCCACGGCGGCGTTATAGCTCAGTTGGTTAGAGCGAACGACTCATAATCGTTAGGTCCCTGGTTCAAGTCCAGGTAACGCCACCATTTTCCTCCCGATTTAGATCGTCTCCGGCTGCGTTTCGCGCGTGGTATGGTGATGCGCGGCCTTTCCCCAAACGCCCTTGATAGTTACAATTACAACTGTTCTGCCTTGGGGCAGCGCGCGGCGGGTCCGACGGCCAAGGGGTCGAATCTGTCGTGACAACACATCCATCGTCGCCTAGCGTCGATCACGACAATAACCGCACGGCCGCGCCCCGAAAGGGCGGCACGCAAGCGGACCAAAAGGGAGACAACGATCCATGATCTTTACACGCAAATCCTTTCTCGGGCTGGCGGGTGCCACGGCGTTGGCCACGGCGCTGGGTGCCGTGCCTGCACTGGCGCAAGACGTGACACTGCGCATGCACCAGTTCCTGCCGCCACAGGCCAATGTGCCGAACCTGATCCTGTATCCGTGGGCCGATCAGGTCGAGGAGGCCAGCGGCGGGCGGATCAAGATCGAACGCTACCCCGCGATGCAGCTGGGCGGTAAGCCACCGGAATTGATGGATCAGGCGATCGACGGCGTGGCCGATATTGTCTGGACCGTTGTGGGATACACCCCCGGCCGCTTCCCCTCCACCGAGGTGTTCGAGCTGCCGTTCATGATGTCGGACGCGCGGGCGGCGTCTTCGGCCTATTGGCAGATGTTCGAAAAGCACATGAAAGATACCGAATTTGCCGATGTGAAGATCCTTGGCACGTGGGTGCACGGACCCGGCGCGATCCACGCCAGCAAAGAGGTGCGCACACCCGCGGATATGGAAGGCCTGAAGGTGCGCGGCGGATCGCGCCTTGCCAACGAATTGCTGAGCAAAACCGGGGCGACCCCCGTGGGCATGCCCGTACCGGCCATCCCCGAAGCGTTGAGCAAGGGTGTGGTCGATGGCGTGACGATCCCGTGGGAAGTGACCGGCGCGCTGAAGGTGCCGGAACTGGTGGGCCACCACACCGAATTCGAAGGCAACGCGCTTTATACGCTGACCTTTGTGCTGGCGATGAACAAGGACAAGTTCGATAGTCTTGATCCCGAGCTGCAACAGGTCATCGAAGACAATTCCGGTCTGGAATTCTCGATCTTTGCGGGTGGCACGATGCAGGATGCGGACGGACCGTCGCGCGATGCTGCGGTGGCTGCGGGCAACAACATCGTGACCGTATCTGGTGATGATCTGGAAAGCTGGCGCACCGTGTCGCAGCCCATCTATGACGAATGGATTGCCGAGATGGACGGCAAGGGCATTGACGGTCAGGCGCTGATCGACGAGGCCCGCTCGCTGATGGACGCCTACCAGCAGTAATCCCGAAACAGACCGAGGCCTGCGCCGACCTTTTGGTGGCGCAGGCTTTTTATCGCCCCTCCCTCCCTTTTGCGCGCCAGAGAGTTGCCGATGCACCGCATTATCCGACTATTGACCCATGTCACGGCGCTGATCGGGGGGATCGTGCTGATGGCATTGATCGTGCTGACCACCCTGTCGATCATCGGGCGCACCCTGAACAAGATGCTGCATGCCGATTTTTTCGATACGCAGCTGACCGGGGTATCGCAATTCCTGCTTGATCTGGGGGTGGGCGAAATCAACGGCAACTACGAGCTGCTCGAGGCGGGCGTTGCCTTTGCCATCTTTGCGTTTTTGCCGGTGTGCCAGTTCTACGGTGCGCATGCCAAGGTGGATGTATTCACCTCGGCGCTGCCGACCCGCGTCGTGCGCTGGATCGTGGCGTTCTGGGAAATCGTGCTGGCGGCCGTCATCGTGTTGATCGTGTGGCGGCTCGCCGGGGGGATGGAGCGGTATTACAGCAACGGCGAGACGACGTTCTTTTTGCAGTTTCCCGTCTGGTGGGGATATGCGGTCAGCTTTGTCGCCGGCGTGGTTGCCTGCATCACGGCGGTCTATTGCGCAGGCGCGCGTGTGGCAGAGGCGCTGCGCGGCGTGATGATCCTGCCGACCGAGCACGGGGAGCATTGAGCATGAGCAACCTCGAACTGGGCTTCTGGTCTTTTCCCGTTCTGCTGCTGATGGTGTTTTTGCGCGCGCCGATCGGGTTGGCGATGCTCCTGTGCGGTTTTGGCGGCTGGTTCATGGCAATGGGGGGCAATCCCACGCCGTTGCTGGCCAAGCTGAAATCCGAGACCTACACCACTTTTTCCAGCTATTCGCTAACCATCATTCCGCTGTTTCTACTGATGGGGCAGTTTGCGACCCTTTCGGGGATGAGCCAGGCGCTGTTCCGCGCGGCCGAGAGCTTTCTGGGGCACCGGCGGGGCGGGGTGGCGATGGCGGCGGTGGGGGCCTGCGCGGGCTTTGGCGCGATCTGCGGGTCGTCGTTGGCCACGGCGGCCACGATGTCGAAGGTCGCGCTGCCCGAACTTCGGCGCTACGGCTATTCGGGCGGGTTTTCCACGGCGACGCTGGCGGCGGGCGGCACTTTGGGCATCCTGATCCCGCCCTCGGTGATCCTCGTCATCTACGCAATCCTGACGGAGCAGAACATTGCCAAGCTGTTTCTGGCGGCGTTCATTCCCGGCATTCTGGCCGCCTTGGGGTATGTGCTGACCATATCGATCTATGTCCGTCTGCACCCCGATGCGGCAGGCACACGCCCGCCTGTGCCGATGGCCGACAGGTTCCGCGCGCTGGGGGCGACGTGGCCGGTTCTGGTGATTTTCCTCGTTGTCGTCGGTGGCATCTATCTGGGCTGGTTCACTCCGACCGAAGGCGCGGCGGTGGGGGCCGCGGGCACCGGTCTGGCGGCCCTGCTGCGGGGATCGTTGGGGTGGCACGTGCTCAAGCAAAGCCTGATCGGCACCGCCCGTACCACCGCGATGATCTTTTTCATCGTGCTGGGGGCCAGTTTCTACAACGGATTTCTGGCGCTGTCGGGCGTGCCGCAGTACATGGCGGATTGGGTCGTCACCCAAGGGTACAGCCCGTGGCTGGTGCTGAGCATCATCCTCGTTTTCTACCTAATCTTCGGGTGTCTGATGGACAGCCTGTCGATGATCCTGCTGACGGTGCCGATCTTCTTTCCGGTGATTTCGGCGATGGATTTCGGGATGACGCCGGAACAGGTGGCGATCTGGTTCGGCATATTGGTTCTGATCGTGGTGGAGGTGGGGCTGATCACGCCGCCGGTCGGGATGAACCTGTTCATCATCAATTCAATGGACCGCCAGACCCCTATGACCCAGACCTACAAGGCGGTGATGTATTTCGTGGGCTCCGATCTGGTGCGGGTGGTGATCCTGGTGATGTTCCCGTCCATCACCCTTTTCCTGCTGTCCTGAGGGGCGGTTCATCCACAACGAAAAAGGGCCGCGCATGTTGCGCGGCCCTTTGTGTTTTAACGGACAGGGATGCTTATGCGTCGCCGGTCCACGCCATCCGCGCGGGATGGTATTCAAAGCTGATGTGGTGCTCTGCGCCGACCAGACCCTCTTTGGTGTGGTTGTAGAGCGACCGCCAGTACGGCTGGATCGTGACGCCTTCTTCGAGAACCAGCTGCTCGGCCTTTGCCATGATCGCGCGGCGTTTTTCAACGTCGGCTGTGGCAAGTGCTTCGGACAGCATCGCATCGAATTCCGCGTTGGACCAACCGAATTCGTTCCACGCCTCGCCCGAACGGTACGCCAGCGCCCAGACCTGTACGCCCAGTGGACGGTGGTTCCAGTTGGTCGAGGAGTAGGGATACTTCGCCCAGTCGTTCCAGAAGGTCGAACCGGGCAGGATCGTCCGCTTGACCTTGATGCCCGCGTCGCGCAGCTGGGCTGCGACCGCATCGGTGGTGTCCTTGCGCCATGCATCGTCGATCGACGTCAGCTCGTGCTCGAAGTCGGCCATGCCGGCTTCTTCCATCAGCGCCTTGGCACCTGCAGGGTCATGCGCGATACGCTCGACGTCGGCGTATTCGGGGTGCATCGGTCCCACGTGGTGGTTGTTCGCCACGATCCCGCGACCGCCATAGCCCAGCTCCAGCAGGACGTTGTTGTCCACGGCCATCGCCAGCGCCTTGCGCACGCGTGCGTCGGCGTAGGGCTTCTTGCCATCCACTTCGGCCAGCTGGTTGGGGCGGATCACGATGGTCGATGCCGACGCGATTTCGTTTTCGACCCAACCGTCGAGGCTCGACATGATGTCGATGAACTCGCCTTCCATGGAATAGAACGCATCGACTTCCTCGCCTTCGGCTGCCGCAACCCACAGGGCCGGATCGGTGCCGTAGTCGATGTATTCCAGACGGTCGATGTAGGGGCCGCCATACACGTCGGTGCCCCACCATGTGTGGTCCTCGTTCTTGACCAGAACCGCCTTCACGCCCACTTCGAGCGATTCAGGCAGGTAGGCGCCGGTGCCGATGGGGTTGTCGACCATCGAATCCGCGCTGAACGAGCTGTGGGTGATCGCCGCGGGATAGTCCGCCATGCCGGCAATCAGCGTGATGTCGGATGCGGGCAGCGACAGCTTGACCGTGTGGCTGTCGACCACTTCGATCGCGCCTTCGATCGCCTGCTCGGTGTCGGCGTCGATCAGCGTGGCAAAGCGGCCCGCCATCGAGTTGCCTTCGAGCTTCTTGTCGCACCAGCCGGTGATGTTGCGCGCCACGTCTTCGGCGGTGAAGTCGTCGCCGTTGTTCCACTTGACGCCCTTGCGGACATTCAAAGTGTACTCGGTCGCGTCATCGTTGATTTCCCAGCTTTCGAGCAGTGCCGGAGAGAAGGTGCCGTCGTTCTCGTAGATCGCGAGATATTCCAGCCACCCGCGCGAGAAGTTGGCAATCTGGCTCCAGTCGTAGGTGCGCGGATCCTTGAGGGCGCGCACTTCTTGCTGCATGCGCACGGTGCCGCCCATTTTCTTGTTTGCATGTGCAGCAGCCTGCGCCGGTGCGGTCATGCCCATCATCGCGTATGCGGTCGCCGCCGTGGCGCCAAAGCTGCTGGCGGTTGCCAGAAACTCGCGGCGGCTCACTTCATCACCGCGGGCCGCTTTCGCGCCATCAATCACGGTTTGCGGCAGTGGTTTGCCGGTGCGTGTGGTAAATGTCATTGTCTTCCTCTCTGTTGTCGGCGGCACGCTTGCGCGCCTTTGTCCGCCTTGTGCCACGATTTTACCGTGGCTGGTGATCGCAGTTTTCTGCTTTTTAGCCCGCCGTCCCGCAGCGCGGGCGTGGGCGAACCGTATGGCCGGATGATCCGACGAAGAGTGACCGCCCGTCAAGCAACCTATGACGTGGTGGGCCGGAAATGGGGCAGATTTCGCGGGTGAATCCATGACACGGCCCTGCGCAATGGGGCAGAGCCCCTCAATGGTGTGGCGCGGGGCGCGAATCTGTGTCCGAGCCTCACAGGTTTGTGAACTGCGATTGCGCGGCTGTATTCCGGCTAACTCGCGGAATCGGCTTGATTTACCCAAGGTCACCTTCGCGGTTTGGCCTCGGTGCCGTCGCGTCTCAGCGGGGAGCGTATTGGCGGCTTTCCGGACTTGCGCCATGCGGCCTGTGCGTGGCCCGGAAATCCGCCGAGCGGACGGCAAAAGGGCGCGCCACCGTGGACGCATCCGCGTGAATTTTCCCCGTGGGCGACGCGCCAATTTCTCCCGACCCAACGCGCCTTAGCTGTGCCGCATCGCAGCATCACGCCATTGCACAAGCGGCGCCCGACCGGCGACAAGCGCATTCGTGTCCTCGACCGCACAGGTCATCAGATCGCCGACATCGAGGTCTTCGACCATCTGAACTGGCAGACCCAGCGCCGCGCGGGCGTCGGTCGTGATCATCGGCAGCCAGTCCGCCATGGGCGGATCCAGATGGGCACCGAGTGCCGCAAGATGCAGCGCGGCCATTGGATCAAACTGGCCCATGGGACAAAAGGCATCCGCAATGTTGTCTGACGCGGTGAGCACCGGCACCCCGCCTTTGCGCAGTTCACGCAGGCGCGTCAGGCCGCGTCGGTCGGGGGTGCCGGAGCGTCGATCCTGCAGATACAGATTTGTCGTCGGCAGGGCGCATACCGACGCGCCGCAGTGGGCGAGTTTGTCGATGATGCGCGCCACGTCATCGGGCGCGCGGTCCATCAGGCTGACGGCATGGCCGCACAGGATCGGCCCGTTGAACCGGACATCGCGCGCGGCGTCGGCAATCGCCTCGAGCCCGTTGAGATCGCCAAGGCCCTCATCGACGTGGAAATCCACCGGCAATCCGGCCTCCGACGCTGCGCGGAACAGGGCGCGTATTCCGTCGATCATCCGGTCCTGACCGTGCACGAAAGCGCCCAGAACCCCACCGTCCGCCGCGATCCGTGCGACGAGCGGTCTGACGAAATCGGGATCGGCATAATCCTCGATTCCCACAAGGCAGGCGCGTTGCAGCGTCAGGTCGGGCGTGTCGGCGGCCAGTTCGGCAAAGACCTCCCACGCCAATGGCGCCTCTGGCGTATCGCCCCAATCGACATGGGTGCGCAGGGTGCGGGTCCCTGCGGCGCGGGCCTCCGAAATGCCGCGCCGTGCGCGCTGTCGCAGGTCATCGGCCGTCCAGTGCTGTTTGTCGGCGCGTTGCGCCGCGATCGCCTGTTTCAGATCGCCCGCCACTGCGCCCATGCGGTAGATCGTGTGGCACTTGTCCAGATGGCAATGCGCTTCGGTCAGGGGCGGGAGGATCAACGGGGCTGGCCCTTCTGGCGCACCAGGCCGCAGGTGTCTGAGCTTGCCGTTTTCGACAACGGGCACACCGCGCAGGCAATCGCCCGCCGGCGTGCCGCCCATGCGGTCGGGATCGCGCAGAAGCGTTCGGGGGATCATCACCTGTGTCATCGGCCGCCTTTCATCGTGTCGCCTCACAGCTAGGCCGCGGGCGCGGGGCGTCCATCGCGCAGGGACTTGTGCGGGGATGGCAAAACAGGCACCTGTTGCGGATGAATGATCAAATCAAGGGTTTGCTGCTGACAGCGCTGGGGGTGCTTTTCGTTGTGCCAGACAGCCTGTTCGTGCGGCTGATAGATGCGCCACCGCTTACAATCGCGTTCTGGCGGTTGCTCAATTCCGGTCTGCTGATCGCGGTTGGATTGCTGATCTGGCAAGGAACGGCCCCGTTTCGCGCCGTGCTGGGCAGCGGTTGGGCCGGGGTCATCTATGGTGCGGGGGTGGGCCTCAGCGGTCTCTTGTTCGTGTTGGCGGTCGAGAACACATCCGTGGCCAACGTGGTATTCATCATCGCGTCGATGCCGGTGTTCGCGATGCTCTTCAGCCGTGTCTTTCTGGCCGAGCGGATCAGCCCGCGGATGCTGCTGACGACGGTGGCGGTGTTTGCGGGGTTGGCCATCATCGCCTACGGATCAGGCGAAACCGAAGGCGCGTCATGGCGCGGCGATATGCTGGCGTTGGGCGTGTCGGCGATTTTTGCCGGCGCATTGACCGCGGCACGCCACGCAAAACACGTGTCGATGGTGGCGGCTGTCCCGATGGGGCATGTGGCGATGGCGCTGCTGATCCTGCCGTTTGCCACACCGTTCGCCGTGGCAGTCGATGCGGTGCCCGTGCTTGGCCTGCATGCCGGTTTCATCATGCTGAGTTCGATTTTTCTGGCGCTGGGGCCGCGGTTCATCACCAGCGCCGAAGTGTCCTTGCTGGTGCTGGGCGAGAGCGTTTTCGCGCCGCTTCTGGTGTGGGCGATGCTGGGCGAAGACCCGGGCCGCTGGACGCTGATCGGCGGCACGGTCGTTCTGGCCGCGCTGTTTGCGTCAAACCTTTGGGTGTTGCTCAGAAATCGGCGGAAACACCCGGCAGGTTGAGCGCCTTGACCAGATCGCGCAGTTCCTGACGGGCCGCGATGTTCGAGATGTTGAGCTGTTTGACCCCGATATCCTTGAGATCAAGCAGGGTCAGCCCGCGGGGAAACAGCTCGCGGAAAATGACCCGTTCGTTGAAGCCCGGTGCAATGCGGAACCCGATCCGTTTGGATAGGTTCTGGACCGCGCGCTCCATCTTTTCCTTGTTGACCATGCGTTGTGCGCCCATGCGGTTGCGCACCACGACCCAGTCGATGGGCGGCAAGCCGGCCTGCGCGCGCAACTGCCGCGCGTTCCAGACCATTTCGGAATAGACGGACGGGCCGGTGATCTTTTCGCCGCTGGCGTCGGTGTGGGCCAGCAGATCGAAATCGATGAAGCTGTCGTTCAGCGGTGTGACAAGCGTGTCGGCCAGACTGTGGGCGACCTGGCTCAGCCGCGTGTGCGATCCGGGGCAGTCGATCAGGATGAAATCGTTGTTCGGCTCCAGCTCTGCCACAGCGGCGGACAGGCGGTGGTCATAGACGTTTTCACCGGGCTTGAGCGCAGAGGCGTCAATTTCCGGCAGTTCGTGGCATTTGGGGCTGGGCAGGTCCAGACCGCTCTCGGCCAGAAATTTCGCCCGGTTGTCGGTGTAGCGCCCGAAGGTGCGTTGACGCAGATCCAGATCCAGGGCGCTGACCTTGTGCCCCATGCGCGCCAGTGCGGTGGCCAGATGCATCGAAACGGTTGATTTGCCCGCTCCGCCCTTTTCGTTTCCAACGACGATGATATGCGCCATGCCCGTGGTCCCTTTGCCATTCCTGCCTTTGCGCAGGATATTGTTGTAGGACACTATATGTGGGGTTTGGGCCTTTGGGAAGCGGCGAACGCCCCGAATCCGGTGGATCGGGGCGCTCTTGGGTCAGTTCACAGGCCGATAAACAGGTCCGCGAGCCAAATCCACAGCGGAATGCTCAGGATCGCGACGGGAGTGCCCAGACCGGTCGAGGCGCCCACATAGGCCGACGGATTTGCTTCGGGCAGCGCGCCGCGCATTGTAGGCGGGCCGGAAATGTCCGAACTTGAGGCCGCCATCACCGCCAGCAGAACAATGCCGCCTGCCGAAAATCCGGTGAGCTGATGGGCGATCATGCCCAGACCAAACCCGATTGCCCCGTGCACCAGCGGTGCGCTCAGACCATAGAGCACGTAGGCGTGGGCGACCTTGCGCAGCTCCGACAGCCGCGACCATGCTTCCATGCCCATCACCAGCATCAGGATCGACAACAACCCCCGGAACAGCGGCTCGTAGAAGCTGGCATACACCGCTTCGGGACGGCCCAGCACGCCGATCGCGATGCCCAGCAGTAAGGCCGAGATGGCACCGCTTTGCAGCGTGTCCGTCAGGATCCCCCGCACAAGGGTCCGGTTCTCGGAGGGGCCATCGTTGTCGGCGCTGCCGGTTCCCCCCAAGGCCATGGTCGCGGCGCCATTCTGCGGGATCACGTTGCGCGACCGCGCCTGTGCCATCTTGGCCATCAGGATCGCCGTGACGAGCGCCGCGATATCCATGAAGGGATAGAGCGCCCCGATGAACCCTTCGTAGGCGATGCCGTCCGCATCCAGCATGGCCATTGCGGCCGCGAGCGTCGAGGCAGAGACCGCGCCGAACAGACCCACCGTGGCCATCCCGTCCATCGGGGACACGCCCCGCAGCCGCGCCAGGCTGCGTGACCCTAAAAGCACGATTGCGATACCGGTGAGCGCCGCCGCCGCTGCGGGCACTGCGAGCGAGACGAGATCGGCTTCGCGGATCGAAATGCCCGCGCCCAGCCCAACCTTCAGCAGCAACAAAAGCACCACGAATTTATAGACCGGTGTCGGCACTTCCAGCTTGCTGCCCAGAGCGGCGAGCATCATGCCGCCCAGAAGAAAGGCCAGCGTCGGCTTTTGCAGCTGGCTGAGCACTGTGGTGGCGATGTCTGCGAGTATATCCATGATCGGGCTCCTGATCGGTGGGGTTTCGATGGATATGGCGCAGCGGCGATATGAAGAAAAATATAACTTTTGGGTATTTTCGTTCTATTTATGTGAACGAAAGGGGCTGTCATGTTGAATTACCATCATTTGCGGTACTTCCGCGCTGTCGCGCACGAAGGCAATCTGACTCGCGCTGCGGAAAAACTGAACCTGTCGCAATCGGCGCTCTCGACCCAGATCAAGGCGCTTGAGGCGCGGCTGGGCCAGCCGTTGTTCGACCGCGTCGGACGTCAGTTGCAACTGACCGAGGTGGGGCGCATCGCGCTCGATCATGCGGACCGTATTTTTGCGACGGGGGCAGAGCTCGAGGCGACGCTGGCGCAGACCGCAACCCACGTGCCGCCGCTCAGGGTGGGTGCGCTGTCCACACTCTCGCGCAACTTCCAGATCCAGTTTCTGCGGCCCGTATTGGCGGGCGGGGATACGGAAATCATTTTGCGGTCGGGCGGTGCGGATGATCTGCTGGGCAGCTTGCGGGCGTTGGGGCTCGACGTTGTGCTGACCACCGAAGCGCCGGGCACCGCGGTGGCGGGGGAGTTCAGGACCCACCGCATCGCGGCACAGAGGGTGGCCCTGCATGGCCCCCCCGCACGGTTGCGGCACAAGACCCTGCGCGATCTGTTGCGGGCCGAGCCGCTGATCCTGCCGACGGGGTCGATCAGAACCGGGTTTGACGGGTTGATGGCGCGTCTGGACGTGACGCCGCGCATCGCCGCCGAAGTGGATGATATGGCGATGGTGCGGTTGCTGGCCCGCGATGATGCAGGTCTGGCGCTGGCACCCGATGTGGTGCTGGCCGATGAAATCGCGAGTGGGCGGCTGGTCACCGCACCTTTCGATCTGGACCTGACAGAGACATTTTATGCGGTGACCGTTCCGCGCAGCTTTCCGCATCCGTTGCTTGAAGGATTGCTGCGCTAATGCGCGGGCGTGTCCTGGCTGAAGATGTTGCGCCATCCCTGCGGGTATCGCTGCCAGATGGAGCTGACAAACATCGTCTCCTCCGCCTCACGGCCCCGGCGGCGATAGGTGGCGCGGTAGCTGATAAGCGCGTAATCAGCGCCCATCGCCCGCACGCGGATGTCCGTGAGCGTGTAGTGGTCGACACCGGGGCCATCGTGCAGTTGGCTCACATGTGCGTCCTTGCCCGCAAAACCGTCGGGATATACACCCAGAAAACTGTCGTGCAGCGCGGCGGCATCGGCGGCGGGGTCCCCCGCGACAAGCGCCTCCCAGACCGCTCGTTCGCACGTCTCGATTGTGTGTCGCAGAGTGTCGGTCACGGCTGCCCCGTGCCCAAACGAAAAAGGCGCAGCCACGGGGGCTGCGCCTTTGAAAAACACATGGCAGGGTGCGGGATCAGAAGCCCAGACCTGCGTATTTGTTCTTGAACTTGGACACGCGGCCACCGGTGTCCATCAGACGGCTGGAGCCGCCGGTCCATGCGGGGTGCACGGAAGGATCGATGTCGAGCGACAGCTGGTCGCCTTCGGCGCCCCATGTCGATTTCATTTGCACCACTGTGCCATCGGTCATTTTGACGTTGATGACGTGGTATTCGGGATGTGTATCGGCTTTCATCAATCTGACCCTTACGCTTTGAGTGGCTTGTAGTTGGCGTTTTCGGTGATACGTGCCGATTTACCGCGACGCGAGCGCAGGTAGTACAGTTTGGCACGACGCACACGGCCGCGGCGGACCACGGTGATGCTGTCGATGTTTGTCGAATGCAGGGGGAATACACGCTCCACGCCTTCGCCAACCGAAATCTTGCGAACCGTGAAGGAACCGGCAATGCCCTTGCCGTTCTTGCGGCTGATGCAAACGCCTTCGTAGTTCTGCACACGGGTGCGTGTGCCTTCGGTCACGCGGAAGCCGACACGAATGGTGTCGCCTGCGCGGAAGTCGGGGATTTCATTTCCCAGTTCGGCGACTTGTTCCGCCTCGATTTGTGCGATCAGGTCCATCTGATCTTCTCCTTTGATGCTCGTGGTATGCCACGAAGATGTTTGTCATGATCCCAGAGCTTCGGTCTGTTCTGTCGGGCCTACCGCGGTGGCCCATCGAAGGTAGCATCGTCATTTCTTAGGTCTGTCGACGCCACGCGCCAACAACCGGAATCGCATAGCGCTCCGGTTGCGCGCGGTATAGGGGGGATTGCGGGCCGGATCAAGGGGCCGCGGTGCGCCGCTACTTGCTGTATTTTTCCCACATGTCGGGGCGCCGGTCCCGCGTCAGGGCCTGTGCCTGCGCGTGGCGCCACTTCTCGATCTCGGCGTGGTTGCCCGACAACAGCACCGGCGGAATGGCGCGGCCCTGCCACTCGGCGGGTTTGGTGTACTGCGGATGCTCCAGCAGGCCGGCGGAATGGCTTTCCTCAACGGTGCTTTCGGCGTTGCCGAGCACGCCCGGCAGCAAGCGTACGGTCGCATCGATCATCGCCTGCGCGGCAAGTTCACCGCCCGTCATCACGAAATCCCCCAACGACACCTCGGTGATGTCGTAATGCTCGATAACCCGCTCGTCGACGCCCTCGAACCGCCCGCACAGCATGGTCACACCGTCACAGGTGGCCAGGTCGCGCGCCATCGCCTGGTCAAAGCGGCGGCCCCGCGGGCTCATGTAGAGTATTGGCCAGCGGCCTGTGGTCTGACGCTGGACCGCATCGATGGCGGGTCCCACCACATCGGCGCGCAGGACCATACCCGCGCCGCCGCCCGCGGGGGTGTCATCGACATTGCGGTGCCGTGTCAGCCCGTGGCGGCGCAGGTCATGCGGGTGCAACTGCCAGCGCCCGTCCTGAAGCGCCTTGCCGGTCAGGCTGGCACCCAGAGCACCGGGAAAAAGCTCGGGAAACAGGGTGATGATGTGGGCCTGCCAGACACCGGCATAATCAGGCGTTTCGCGCATCAATTCGCGCGGCTGCAGGGTCGGGCGCACCCGTTGTTTGCCGTGGGAACGGTTTGCGGCGCTCATGTGGTCTGTCCCGATGTAAGAATGGCGTGTTTGGCGGCCTTGCGGGCCGCTTTGTCGGTATGGGTCCGGTTGGCCTGCAAAAGGGCCGCCAGCGTCGCATCGTCGGCGCGGCGGTTCTGCGGCGGCTGCGGTTCCATGCGGGCGCGCAGATCGGTGGGCATATCGCATAGATCCAGCACCGGATCGGCGGGGCCCAGCGGCCCATCCGCGTGGTCTTCGAGCGCGAAGCGTTCGACGCGGGCGGGTACCCGTGCGGCAATATCGTCGATCACGCCATCGAGGTCGGATGCACCGGGGTACTGCGCGGCAAACGCCGCAAAGTCGAGCGTCAGCGAGGAGGCGGTGACATGCTCGGCCCAGGCCGATCTGATCCAGTGATCCGGTTGGCGCGTCCCAAAGCAAAAGACAATCTCGGCCTGGGGGAAGGCCGCGCGCGCACGGTCCCAGTAAAGGTACATCAGAACCGGTGCCGCGCTGTAGTCGGCCAGCGGGCCGCGCCCTGGCAAATGGCCCGACAGCTCTTCGGCCGACAACAACAGCGTGCGCCGCGGCATGCCCGGCAGACCGGCGAGCAGCGCATCGAAGCGGCGCTGCACTTTATCCAATGCGTCGGGGGTGCCGTAGGTCGAGTAGCCCCGCGTGGCGTGCATCAGATCGGTCATCTGGCCCTTGAGGCGGATGGCCAGCGCAGGCATCAACAGCTTCCGGTTGGCCCGCAGCACCGACTGCACCGAGGATGTGCCGGTTTTGTGAAACCCTGCGTGGATGACGATACGGCGGGGCATCAGGCGGCCCTTGCGATCAACGCGCGTTTGGCATCGCGCAAATCGGTGCCCTGCATATCGCCGCGGTTCAGCTCCAGCAGGGCGGCATCCAGCGCGGGATCGGGATCGGCGTCTGCATCGGGCGGCGGGGCGAGCCCCTTGCGCCGGGCATCCGGCACCCCAACGCAATCCAGCAGCAGATCAAGAGTGCCTAACGGGCGTGTGTTTTCAGCCGCTGCATCGGCGCGCAGAACCGACAGGTGGGGCACTGCTTCGGCCACGGTGTCCACGGCGGCGGACAGATCGGCAGACCCGGCAAAGCGCGACACGTAATCGTCCCGGTCCAGCACCATGCGCGCGGTGCGCAAATGCTGGCGGTAGGACCGGTGCAGCCAGCCGTCCGCATCCCGTATCGTGTAGAACAGGATGATTTCGTCGTCCGGTACCGCCGCTTCGAAGGCCAGCGCGATTGCCTGCGCGAGCTTTGGTGCCGCCGTGTAGCCGCGCAGCCCCTTGCGGCCCGGCAACCGGCCCGACAGCGCTTCGGCGGACAGGATAATGGTCGGCGCGCGAACCTCGCTCAGGCTTTGCGCAAGGGACGCGGCCTCGAATTTGACCATTCCGAGGTCCAGATCGCTGCGGCTGACGCTGTAGGCGCGTGCGGATGTGCACAGCGCGGCCATGCCGGGGCGAAACAACATGTGGACATGCGGTGCAAGCGCCGCGCGGTTGGCGCGCAGGGTCTTTTGCAGGCGGCTGGCGCCCGTGTGGTGAAATCCCGGATGGATGAGGATGCGGCGCACGTCAGTCCTTGGCCTGCGGCAATATTCCGTCGGGCGGATCGGCGATCAGGCGTCCGGCAGCCAGATCGACCGTGGGCACAGCTGCTTTGGTGAACGGCAGGAACGTGGTTGTGGAGGTTCCGCTCAGCTGCAGTTCCAGCAGATCGTCGGCGCCGTGGTTCTGCACCGTCTTGACCCGCCCCAGCTGCACGCCGCCGGTGTCGAAAACATCGAGGCCGATCAGATCGGCGTGGTAGAACTCATCGTCGGGCAGCGACGGCAGCTGATCACGGTGGGCGAAAAGCTGCACACCGCGCAGCGCGTCTGCGTCTTCCTTGGTGGCGACATCCGCGATGCGGGCCGAAAACCCGTTTTTGATCGGCCGGATCAGCGCAAGGCTGAACTGGCGCGTGCCGCTTTCATCGCTGAGCGGGCTATAGGTTTCGATGTCTTCGGGCGTGGCGCAAAAACTCTTGATCCGCAGCTCTCCCTTGACCCCGTAGGACCCGGATATAACGCCCACACAGACGGCTTCATCACTCATTGCAGCAACTCCGAATCAACGCAGATCGTGCCGGTCCACTGGCCCTCGCCCGCGGCGCATTCGCTGCGCATCAACAGGCCGTTGAGATGAAAGCCCAGCACCGCGCCAAGCATCAGCACGGTCAGGAATTTTAGCAGGCGGAACATCAGCGGTCCTCGATGTGCAGGGCGGGCGCGCGGCGCTCCCAGCCCTTGGTTTCAAGCTCTGGTGTCAGGGATACATCCTTGGGCCAGCCAAGGCAAAGGTAAGCCACCAGTGTCCAGCCGTCGGGCACATCCAGATCGCGTGCAAGGCGGGCGGGTTCGAGCACGGAGACCCACCCGATACCAAGCCCGTGCGTCCGCGCGTGCAGCCACATCAGGGTCACCGCACCCACGACCGAGTAGCGGCGCATCTCGGGCATGGTGCCGGCGCCCAGTCCGGCGCCCTTGTCGGTGGTATCGTCGCAAAAGATCGCCAGCTGCTCGGGCGCTTCACGCATGCCGCTGAGTTTCAGCGAGGCATAGAGCTTGGCCGTATCGCCGGCGTAACCGGCCAGCGCGGCGTCATTGGCGGTCTGGAAGTTGTCGAGTGCGGCGGCACGGGCGGTGTCCGAGCGGACGCGGATCACGCGCCAGGGCTCCGACAGGCCGACGGAGGGGGCCAGCGAAAGCGTGGCGAGGCACGCGTCGATGAGCGCCTCGTCCACAGGGTCTGTCTTGAAGTGGCGCACGTCGCGGCGCCACTTCATCAGGTCGGTCAGACCGGCACGAAAATCGTCCGAAAACTCATGCATGCCGGGCTGATCCGCCTTATTCTTCTGCCGCTGCGGGCTCTTCGGCGGGCGCGTTGGCGGCTTCGGCCGCGGCGGCGGCCTTGTCAGCCTTCTCCTGGGCGCGGTCCTGGGCTTTCTTGCCCGGTGTGCCTTTGTTGGGGTTGTTGCGCTCGGTCTTCTCACGCACGCCGGCAGCTTCCAGCATCCGCTGGATACGGTCGGTGGGCTGGGCGCCGTGGTCGAGCCAGTACTGGATGCGCTCCATGTCCATTTTCACGCGCTCTTCGCTGTCTTTGGGCAGCAGGGGCGAATAGGTGCCCAGCTTTTCGATGAAGCGACCGTCGCGTGGCATGCGGCTGTCGGCAGCAACGATACGGTAGAAGGGGCGTTTCTTGGAGCCACCGCGGGCGAGACGAATTTTCATAGCCATGATATTGGTTTCCTTAGCTTTTATCGGTGTGTTGTTTGTGGTGCTGAATGACTTCAGCGATGATGAAGTTGAGAAACTTCTTGGCAAATTCCGGATCGAGATCCGCCTGGTTTGCCAAATCTTCGAGCCGTGCGATCTGGTCCGCTTCGCGGGTTGGATCGGACGGGGGAAGGTCGTGGCTGGCTTTGAGTTTCCCCACTGCCTGCGTATGTTTGAACCGCTCGCCCAGCGTATAGACGAGGATGGCGTCGAGCCGGTCGATGGAGGCGCGGTGGTCGGCCAGCACTTCGGCGGCGCGTGTTACGGGATCGGTCATCGGGGCCTCCGTAGGGGTGTCTGGCGGGTGTCACACGATGTGCACAGCCTGTACACAGGGCGTACACCGGCGCGGTGTGCAAGCAAACGGAGCCGGGTCATTGCGCGAGCTCCGCGGGACCGGGATGCCGGTACAGCATTTCGGTGCCCATGTTGATGTTGTCGTAGGTCCGCTCCAGCGTGGCGCCCAGAC
Source organism: Sulfitobacter sp. S190 (assembly GCF_025141935.1). Taxonomy (NCBI): domain Bacteria; kingdom Pseudomonadati; phylum Pseudomonadota; class Alphaproteobacteria; order Rhodobacterales; family Roseobacteraceae; genus Sulfitobacter; species Sulfitobacter sp. S190. Next base: position 469,926 of record NZ_CP081120.1, read on the forward strand.
GTTCGGCCAGCGCGACCGAGCGCGTGTTGCCCGGCACGATGTTGCTGGTCAGGGTGGTGAACCCCATCACGTCATAGGCATGCGCGCGCACGGCGGTGGCGGCCTCGAATGCGATGCCGCGGCCTTCGAAGTCGGGATAGACGATCCAGCCGATTTCGGGTTCGGGCCAGCCGTCGGGGTTCCAGATGCCGCAAATGCCGATCGGCGCGTCCGAGCCCTTGAGCGTGATGGTCCAGAAGCCGTAGCCGCGCAGGTGCCAGTGACCGATGACGCTGGCAAACCAGCGCCACGCCTGATCCCGCGGCATCACGCCGCCAAATCCGACAGAGCGCACGGGATCGGCATAGAAGGCGATGATGCCATCCACGTCGTCGGCCACGGGGCCGCGCAGGACCAGCCGGTCCGTTTCGATCCGGGGCGCGGGGGTCATCACAGGCCCAGCTCCTCGACCGAGACGCCGTCAAGCAGCGGTTTGGTGAACGACCGGTCGTAGCGCAGGATGCATTTGGTGCGTTTCGCGTGATCGTAGGCGCGCAGGCAGTCGGGGTCCTGCCACATCCGGTCGCGGTAGATTTCGTAATCGGCCAGCGACGGGAAGGAGAAGTGGCAATAGGCGATGTCGTTTGGCCCCTCGTGCGGCATGTGATAGCCGTGATGGGTGCCGCCCAGCTTGGCCACAAGATGCAGCCACGCCTTGGCGTAAATCTCGAACTCGGGCAGTTTTGCCGGATCGATTTCGTATCTGACGGTGCAGGTGATCATTTCTTTTTACCGAACCCCGACAGGCCGGGGGGCAGGGCCATGCCGCCGCCGCCCAGACCGGGCAGTTTGCCGCCAATCTGTTTCGCCGCCGCTTCGAGGGCTTTCGGGTCCATGCCCTGCGCCATCGCTGCGGGGTCCATGCCGCCCTTGCCCATCATGCCCTTCATGGCCTGTTTGAGCATGCCGCCTTTGCCCATCTTGCCCATCTTTTTCATCATGTCCGACATCTGGCGCTGCATCTTCATCAGCTTGTTGAGGTCGGAGACTTCCATGCCCGCGCCGCGCGCGATGCGCTTCTTGCGGCTGGCCTGAAGGATCGCGGGGTTGGCGCGTTCCTTTTTGGTCATGGAGTTGATGAGCGCGATCTGCTGTTTGAGGATCTTGTCGTCAAGACCCGCATCCTCGACCTGTTTGGCCATTTTGCCCATGCCGGGCATCATGCCCATCATGCCCTGCATGCCGCCCATCTTGATCATCTGTTCCAGCTGCATCTTGAGGTCGTTCATGTTGAACTGACCCTTGGCCATGCGCTTCATCATCTTTTCGGCCTGTTCGGCCTCGATGGTTTCCTGTGCCTTTTCGACCAGTGCGACGATGTCGCCCATGCCCAGAATACGGCCCGCGATGCGTTCCGGCTCGAATGTTTCGAGCGCGTCCATCTTTTCGCCCAAGCCCACGTATTTGATCGGCTTGCCGGTGACCGCACGCATCGACAGGGCGGCCCCGCCGCGCCCGTCGCCGTCCATCCGGGTCAGCACCACGCCGGTGATGCCGATGCGGTCGTCGAAGTTCTGCGCGGTGTTGACCGCGTCCTGACCCGTCAGCCCGTCCACCACCAGCAGCGTTTCGCGCGGGTTGGCGACATCGCGCACCGCTTCGACCTGCGCCATCAGTTCTTCGTCGATGGACAGGCGGCCCGCGGTGTCGAGCATGTAGACGTCATAGCCGCCCAGACCCGCCTGCGTCTTGGCGCGTTTGGCGATGGCGACAGGCGTTTCGCCCTTCACGATGGGCAATGTGTCGACACCGATCTGCGTGCCGAGAATCGCGAGCTGTTCCATCGCGGCGGGCCGGTTCACGTCAAGCGAGGCCATCAGCACGCGCTTGCCGTCTTTTTCCTTGAGCCGTTTCGCCAGTTTCGCGGTGGTGGTCGTTTTACCGCCGCCCTGCAGGCCGACCATCAGGATCGGCGCGGGCGGGTTGTCGATTTTCAGCGCGCCGGGTTCGCCTTCGCCGGTGAGCGTGTCGATGAGCGCGTCATGCACGATCTTGACGACCTGCTGGCCCGGCGTGATGGATTTGGTGACGGCCTGTCCGGTGGCCTGATCCTGCACCGCCTTCACGAAATCGCGGGCCACCGGCAGGGACACGTCCGCCTCGAGCAGGGCCACGCGGACCTCGCGCAGGGCGGTTTTGACGTCCTCTTCGGAAAGCGCGCCCTGTTTGGTCAGACGGTCAAAGACACCCGAGAGGCGTTCGCTGAGATTTTCAAACATGGGCGGCGGCCCCTTTTCATCGGTTGCGGGATGCCCCCAATCTAGGAAGGCCCGCGTGAATACTCAAACCCCGTACCGGTGAAACCGGCGAAACCATGCAGTTTTGCCCCCGTGGGCGTATGACGCTGACGGGGGGCGATCCTGAAACAGACAGGACCGGAAGGCACGGCTTCCGGGGAATTTGGGCCGCATTTACGGGCTGCGGGCGTCCGAGTCAAGCCGGACGCCCGCGGGGGATCAGAGTGCCGCGATTTTTGCGCGCGCGTCGCTGACGGCCTGATCGCCTTCGGCCATGATCCGGTCGGCGGCGATGATTTCAACATCCGTGATGCCGATGAACCCCATGATGTGGCGCAGGTAGCCGGAGGCGAAATCGATGTCGGAGCCGACCTTGGTGCCGCCGCTGGCCAGCACGATGATCGCCCGTTTGCCCTGCAGCAGCCCCACGGGCCCGTCGGGGGTGTATTTGAATGTCAGGCCGGCGCGGCAGATGTGGTCGATCCAGGCCTTGAGCGTCGAGGGCACCCCGAAGTTATAGACGGGCGCTGCGATGACCAGCGTGTCGGCGGCCTCGACCTCGGCGATGAGTGTGTCCGACAGGGCCAGCCGGTTGCGCTGCACCGCGCTGCGGTCATCGGCGGGGGTGAAATTGGCGGCGATCCAGGACTGGTCGATGGGGATCAGGCCTTTGTTGGTGTCGCGCACGACGACCGGGCCGCCCAGCTTTTCGGCGGTTTCACGGCCCAGCGTGTCGGAGGTCGAGGCGCCGGGGTTGGCGGAGGAGGTAATGTAGAGTGTGGACATGATGCGTTCCTTGCGTTGCTTGACGTCCAAGGTAGCGATTGCAAATCCGCACGATAGCCCTAAGATCGAACATTGAGTGTTCATTTATGCACGGCTTATTTCGTGCCTGAGCGAGAGACGATGCGATGGAAAACTGGGACGAGGTCAAGACTGCCTTTCAGGTGGCGCGGATGGGGACGGTGAGCGGTGCTGCGGATGCGCTGGGCGTGCATCATGCCACCGTGATCCGCCACGTCGACGCGCTGGAGGGGCGGTTGGGCGTAAAGCTGTTCCAGCGCCACGCCCGCGGCTATACCGCCACCGAGGCGGGCGAGGATCTGCTGCGCGTCGCACAGGCCACCGAGGACCAGTTCGGCCAACTGCTCAACCGGATCAAGGGGCGCGGCACGGATGTGTCGGGCGAGCTGGTGGTGACATCGCTGGTGTCGATGACGCCGCATGTCGCGCCGCTGCTGGCGGCGTTCCAGCGCGAACACCCCGAGGTCATCGTGCGCTACATGACGGGCGACCGGTTGTTCCGGCTGGAATACGGCGAGGCCCATGTGGCGATGCGCGCGGGCGTCCAGCCCGACCAGCCCGACAATGTGGTCCAGGCCTTTGCGGCGCAGCGCGTCGGTCTTTATGCGGCGCGGTCCTATGTGGCGCAATACGGCGTACCGACAGGGCCCGAGGATTACGTCAACCACCGCTTTGTCGGGCATGACGACGTAGACAGCCGCGCGCCGCATTTCAAATGGATGTCGGCGCATTTGCCGCGCGACTGCGTGGTGTACCGCAGCCGCGACAACAGGGTGCTGGACGATGCAGTGCGCGCGGGCGCGGGGATCGGCTTTCTGTCGGTCAGGGCCGCCGCCGAAAATCCCGACCTGATCGAGATCGAAGCGCCCCGCGCGGAATGGGAAGGCAAGTTGTGGCTGGTCACACACGTCGATCTGCACCGCACGAGCAAGGTGCAGGCGCTGCTGACCTTCCTCAAGGCGCATGTGAGCGAGACCGGCCTGTGACGCCATCGGCGCAGGGCCATCTGGCGATGCTGAGCTTTTCGGCGCTGGTGGCGGGGTCGTTTTCTCTGGGATCACTGGTGGCCAACGAGATTTCACCACTGGCGCTGAACACGGCGCGGTTTTTCATTGCGACGGCAGTGGTGGGCGCGGCGGTGATGGCGCGGGGCGGGGTGCCGCGTGCAGCGCTGCGCGCGCCGTGGCGGTACCTGCTGCTGGGCGGGTTGTTCATCACCTATTTCGTGCTGATGTTCGAGGGGCTGAAAACCGCGCCGCCGGTCAGTTCGGCCGCGGTGTTTACGCTGGTGCCCGCCATTTCGGGGGTCGTGGCGTGGTTCATGCTGCGCCAGCGCACCACGCCGCGCATGGCGTTGGCACTGGCGATTGGCGGGGCCGGCGCGCTTTGGGTCATTTTCCGCGCCGATCTGGCGGCCCTCTTGGCGTTCGACGTGGGGCGGGGGGAGATCATATTTTTCTTCGGATGTGTGGCCCACGGGATCTATACGCCGCTGGTGCGGCGGCTGAACCGGGGGGAAAGCGCGCTGGTTTTCAGCTTTGGTACGCTGATTGCGGGATCGCTATTGCTGTTGGTGGTGGGCGCGCGGGACGTGTGGGCGACCGACTGGACGGCGCTGCCGGGGCTGGTGTGGATCACGATTTTCTATGTCGCGATCGCGGCCAGTTCGATGACCTTTGTCCTGCTGCAATTTGCCAGCCTGCGCCTGCCCAGTGCCAAGGTCATGGCCTATACCTATCTGGTGCCCACGTGGGTCATTTGCTGGGAGGTGGTGCTGGGTGCGCGGTTGCCGCCCGCGCCCGTGGCGGCAGGCATCGGTCTGACGGTGCTGGCGCTTGTGCTGCTGCTGCGGGACGACGGTGTGCAAAAGGCCGGGAACCAATAGTCCGCTTCGTGCGTTGTCACTGCAATTATCGTTTAGAAAGGACAGAAAATGCGCACCATCATCTACCTCGTCGGCCTTGTTGTCGTCGTGGTTGTAATACTTCGACTGCTCGGCGTCGCGTAACGCCGCCCGAACCCTTTCAAACGAAACTACCACCAAAGGAGCGCCCAAATGCGCAATATTATTTATCTCGTCGGCCTGATTGTTATCGTTCTGGCCATCGTCCAGTTCGTTTTGTAATCAATCAGGGGCGTCTGTTACGGCAGACGCCTCTTTTGTTTTGACGTCGCGCAGTTCCGTTTCCAGAAAACGTTCGAACGCGTCGAGGTTCACCGGTTCGAATTGCCCGAACCCCTGCATCCAGACAGACGCGCCCCGCATCGCGTCCGGTTCCAGTTTGCACCATTTCACCCGCCCGCGTTTTTCCTGCGTGATCAGCCCCGCCTGTGTCAGCACCTGAAGGTGTTTCGAGATCGCCGCCAGTGACATGTCGAACGGGTCGGCCACATCGGTGACGGCCATGTCATCCTCCAACAGCATCGTCAGGATCGCCCGTCGGGTCGGATCGGCGAGGGCGGCAAACGTGGTGTCGAGCGCGTGGGTCATGCCCTTGTCATAGTCGCTGGTCCGGCGGAGGGAAAGCGATCTGCGTCCGCGGGGCCGCAGGCCGTCGCCCAAGATCAACCAGATGGTTGAATAAGACAAATGCGGTTCTGCGGCGTTGATTGCGCGTGAAATGGCCGGAATGCCGCAGGACGTACGATTTAATATCAAGCGATTTCAGTGTCTTGGCAGCGCTTCACGGCCTGTTGACTCGGGGCGGCGGCCCAAGTACCACCCTGCCAACACATCCAATCGGGATATGCGTGTGACAGATCAGGACCGCCAAGAGCAGCTCAAGGCACTCGAAGCCCGGATCGCCAGCGCAAAAGGGCTGCAAGAGCCCAAGCCCCGGGCGGATGAGCATTATTCCCAGGCCCAGATGGCCTGGCGGATGGTGATCGAGCTTGTGGCCGGTCTGGGGATCGGTTTCGGCATGGGATACGGTCTGGATGTCCTGCTGGGGACGCTGCCGCTGTTCATGGTGCTGTTCACGATGCTGGGTCTGGCGGCGGGCGTCAAAACGATGCTGCGATCCGCAACCGAGATGCAGGATAAAAAGCTGGCCGATGAGGCCGGTGAGGTAAAACCACCCCGCAAGGGTGACGAGAGTGAAGGGGCCTGAAGATGGCAACAGAAGCGAACGGCGGCGAAGAAGGCGGTTTGGTCTTTCACCCGATGGACCAGTTCATCGTGAAGGATCTTTTCGGTGACGGCGCGGTAGGTATCTTTACCTTTACCAATGCCGCGCTGTGGACATGCCTTGCCGTTCTGGTCGTGTTTCTGCTGCTGGTTGTCGGCACCTCCAAGCGCGCGGTCGTTCCGGGCCGGATGCAGTCGGTGGCCGAGCTGGCCTACGGTTTTGTCTACAAGATGGTCGAGGACATCTGCGGTAAGGAAGGGGTCAAGTATTTCCCCTATATCATGACGCTGTTCATGTTCATCGTCTGTGCCAACTTCCTCGGCCTGATCCCCACCGCCTTTACGCCCACGTCGCATTTTGCGGTCACCGTGGTGCTGGCGTTTGCGGTTTTCATCACCGTGACCGTGCTGGGCTTTGTCAAGAACGGCGCGTCGTTCCTGAGCCTGTTCTGGGTGTCCTCCGCGCCGCTGGCGCTGCGCCCCATTCTGGCGGTGATCGAGCTTATTTCCTACTTCGTGCGCCCCGTGAGCCACTCCATTCGTCTGGCGGGCAACGTCATGGCGGGCCACGCGGTGATCAAGGTTTTCGCGGGTTTTGCCGCCCTGCTGGCGGTGTCGCCCATCGCGATCCTCGGCATCACGGCGATGTACGGTCTGGAGGTCCTCGTGTCCTTCATCCAGGCCTACGTCTTTACCATCCTGACATGCGTGTACCTCAAGGACGCGCTGCATCCGCACCACTAACAACCACACGACCCTTTCCGGCGGGCTTTGCGGCCCGTCAGACTACCCTCAACTTCCAATCGTAAGGAGAATTCACATGGAAGGCGAACTCGCACACATCGGCGCAGGTCTGGCAGCAATCGGTTCCGGCGCAGCCGCGATCGGTGTTGGCAACGTGGCCGGCAACTATCTGGCCGGCGCTCTGCGCAACCCTTCGGCAGCTGCGTCGCAGACTGCTACACTGTTCATCGGCATCGCTTTCGCAGAAGCCCTGGGGATCTTCGCGTTCCTCGTTGCTCTGCTGCTGATGTTCGCCGTCTAAGCGTCTGACGTTTATTCCTTACGCATTGGGCGGTGCGGGCCACCCCGCATCGCCCATTGGATTAAATGTTCTGACAGGAGGCCATGATGGCAACTGAACCAATTGATGTCGAACTGGCAGGCACATGCGTCGGCCCTGACGGCTCTGCCATCGGGATGCCTCAGCTGTGTTTCGACTGGTGGGGAAACCAGATTTTCTGGCTTGTTGCGGCGCTGGTCGCGATCTTCCTGATCCTGTCGCGCATCGCATTGCCCCGGATCGCCGCCGTGCTGGCGGAACGTCAGGGGACCATCACAAACGACATCGCCGCGGCCGAGGATCTCAAGGCCAAAGCTGTCGACGCCGAGGCTGCCTATGACCAGGCGCTGATCGATGCCCGCAGCGAAGCGGCGCGTATCGTGGCCGAAGCGAAAGCCGACATTCAGGCCGATCTGGATATCGCGATCGAGAAGGCAGATGCCGAGATCTCCGCCAAATCCGCCGAGTCCGAAAAAGCCATTTCGGAAATCCGCGCCGGTGCGGTCGACAGCGTCAAGGCTGTGGCCAAGGACACCGCCAAGGAAATCGTGGCCGCATTGGGTGGGACGGCAGACGCCAAGACCATCACCGCGGCCGTCACAGCCCGGATGAAAGGATAAGCCCCATGCGTATCACACTGACATCCGCGCTGGCCCTTCTGGGCGCGACACCCGCGCTGGCTGCGAAAGGTCCGTTCTTTTCGCTGGGCAACACCGACTTCGTGGTGCTGCTGGCGTTCCTGCTGTTCATCGCGGTGCTGTACTATTTCAAGGTGCCCGGCCTTCTGGGCGGAATGCTGGACAAACGTGCCGACGGCATCAAGTCCGAGCTGGAAGAAGCCCGCAAGCTGCGTGAAGACGCGCAGAAGCTGCTGGCCTCTTACGAGCGCAAGCAGAAGGAAGTGAAGGATCAGGCGGACCGTATCGTCACCACGGCCAAGCAGGAAGCGGCAGCCGCCGCCGAGCAGGCCCGTGTCGATCTTGCCAAATCCGTTGAGCGCCGTCTGGCCGCCGCCGAAGAGCAGATTGCTTCTGCCGAAGCCGGTGCCGTCAAGGAAGTGCGCGATCAAGCTGCGATGATTGCCGTGGGTGCCGCCCGCGATGTGATCGCCAAGCAGATGACCGCAGCGGAGGCCAACAAGCTGATCGATGCCGCGATTGCCGACGTGGATGCCAAGCTCCACTAGGCCGCGCTGCAAGGTTCAAGACGACAAAAGCCCCGGTCCTGTGCCGGGGCTTTTTGCATCCAACGGATAGAACGCCCTGACGCGCAAAATGGTTCGCTGCATTTTTGCATAGCTGCTCCGCGATAAATGCCATTCTCAAAGCGCGGAGCAGACCCCATTTCCTTGACAACGGACACAGCGATGTCCCACCGGAAAGGAAATGAAAAATGCTGAAACTTGCCACCGCAACCCTGATCGTCGTCACCGGCCTGAGCGCCCCTGCCTTTGCATTCGGCAGCCCCACGAGCGGTGATCTGACCCCGACCGTTGACTATCCCGGTCCCGACACCGACACCGACCGCGACACAGATCGCGACTGACATCATTTAAAGGCGCGCCTTCGGGGGCGCCTTTCGCTTTTGTATATGTACGTTCGGATGCCGCCAATGCGCGGAAAGAGCGACGGCAGATCAAGATCGGGCGCGATGCCCAGCTGATCCATGGCTGACAGATACTCAGCTTTCTGTTTCGTGATCGAGACGCTGGCGCGCGATGTCTTCGTGCCGGTCGGCGCGTTGTTGATCGACGAGCGATCGTTCCACGTAGGACAGGTGGCTTTCAACGGCGGCGCGGGCGGCGGTAGCATCGCGGTTTACAAGTGCGTCGCGAATCGCGCGGTGCTGGTCCAGCAGGGCGGCGCGGGTGGTCCGCTGTTTGAACATGACCTGACGGTTATAGAACACCCCGCCGCGCAGCAGATCGAACATCGAGCGCATCATGTGCAGCATGACGACATTGTGGCTCGCCTCGATGATCGACATGTGGAATTGCGCGTCGAGGGTGGCTTCGTCCTCGGCGCTTTGGGTGTCGTGGGCGGTTTCCATCTTGGCGAAGATGGCGTTGATGACCGCGAGATCGGTATCGGAGCCCAGACGCGCGGCACGCTCTGCAGCGAGCCCTTCCATATCGCGGCGGAAAGACAGATAGTCGATGACCGCTTCGTCGTGGCGGGCGAACAGGGCGATAAGTGCGGGCGAAAACGCCGAACCCAGCACATCGGCGACATAGACGCCGGCACCCGCCCGTGAGGCCAGAAGGCCCGCGTCTTGCAAGCTGGCGATGGCGTCGCGCAGGGACGGCCGCGAAACCCCGAGACGTTCGGAAAGTTCGCGTTCGGACGGCAGCCGTTCGCCGGGCCGCAGGATGCCACGCAGGATCAGTTCCTCGATCTGCCGGATGACCGCCGAGGAGAGTTTTTCGGGATTGACGGGGCGAAACGGCATGGCGGCATCCTTTAATTGGTCAAATTATATGACCACATGTCCGGCCCAGCAAGCAGCCTTTGTCTCGGGCGCGTTAACCTGTCCTTAACGAAGGCGCGTTTTTGGTGGCGCATGGATGTGCGTGTGGTGTTCTTTTTGATCGGGGTGGCGGGGCTGGCCGCGTGCAACACCGGCGGGCCGCATTTTCGCGGATTGCCCGCGACGGTCGTGACCGTGGAAGGGTCGACCTTTGCCGTGCGGGTGCGCGGGGAGCTGGCAGAGGCCATTCGCACCAACAGCCAGTACGCGCCACGGTTGGGGCCGATCCGGGCGCGGGCCGCGCAGGCGATGGCGCAGGTGTCGGGCTGTCCGGTGATTGAAGTGCGCGGCGATCAGGCGCAGGCGCTGGGCATTCTGGATTGTGGGGCACCGGGCCGGCGTATCCCGCCCGAAGCCAATGCCCCGCTGGCCTATGACTGCGTCCCGGTGCGCGGCAGTGAAATCCGCGAATTGGGGGGGGTGCGGGTCGAGATCGACTGCGAGCCGTCGTTGTAGGCCCAATATCTTGTGGATAAGTGTGGCCTTGCCGCCGTTGGTTGTGTGTCCCTGTTGACAGAGGGCCGGACAAACCCGCACGTTTGGTCACCTTTGGAATCACCCGCGGGAAGGACCCCGTTTGCGCTTTTCGAAACTCAGGCTGACCGGCTTCAAGAGCTTCGTCGATCCGACCGACCTGATCATCGCGGATGGTCTGACGGGGGTCGTGGGGCCGAACGGCTGTGGCAAATCCAACCTGCTGGAGGCCTTGCGCTGGGTGATGGGCGAAAACCGCCCCACGGCGATGCGCGGCGGGGGGATGGAGGACGTGATTTTCGCCGGGGCGGCCACGCGGCCCGCGCGCAATTTTGCGGAAGTGTCGCTGCATATCGATAACGCGGAGCGGCTGGCGCCCGCGGGGTTCAATGACGACGACAATCTGGAGATCGTGCGCCGGATCACCCGCGATGTGGGCAGTGCCTACAAGGCGGCGGGCAAGGATGTGCGCGCCCGCGATGTGCAGATGCTGTTTGCCGATGCGTCCACCGGTGCCCATTCGCCCGCGCTGGTCCGGCAGGGCCAGATTTCCGAGCTGATCAACGCCAAGCCCAAGAACCGGCGCCGTATTTTGGAGGAAGCGGCGGGGATTTCGGGGCTGTATGCGCGGCGTCACGAGGCGGAGTTGAAGCTGAACGGGGCGGAGGCCAATCTGGCGCGGGTTGACGATGTGATCGAGCAACTGGCCGCGCAACTGGCGCAACTGGCGCGGCAGGCCCGTCAGGCCGCGCGGTACCGCGAGATCGGCAATGAGCTGCGCCGCACGGAAGGCACGCTGCTGTACCGCCGCTGGCGCGAGGCGGATGATGCGCGGGGGGTGGCCGAGGAGGAATTGCGCACGCGGGTCAGTGCCACCGCACAGGCCGAAGGATTGGTGCGCCAGTGTGCCAAGGGCCGCGAAGAGGCCGAGACCGTCCTGCCGTCGCTGCGCGAGGAGGATGCGATCGCCGCGGCCGTCGTGCAGCGGTTGCTGGTGCAGCGGGACACGCTGAGCGATGAGGAAGGCCGCGCGCAGAGCCTGATCGAGACGCTGACGGGCCGGATTGCGCAGCTGGGCCGTGACATCGAGCGCGAGGGCGGATTGAACCGCGATGCGGTCGATACGATTGCGCGGCTGGAATGGGAAGCGACCGAACTTGCCAAGGCGGGCGAGGGCCACGCCGACGCGCTGACTGCTGCATCCGAGGCCGCACAGGAGGCTGCATCGGTGTTGCAGGCGCGGGAGGGCGATCTGAGCCAGCAGACGGAGGACGTGGCGCGGCTGGCGGCACGGCACGGATCGGCGCAACGGTTGCTCGACGATAGCCGCAAGACACAGGCGAAATCGGAGACCGAAGCCGAAGCGGCCCGGATCGCGGTGGCATCGCATCAGGAAAAGCTGACGAAAGCGGCCGAAGATTTCGCCATCGCGCAGGCAGATGAGCAACGCGCCGTGGCCGCGGCGAGCGCGGCGGAGGGTGCGTTGATCGCAGCCGAGGAAGCCCGCGCGCAGACCCAGTCGCGCGAGGCGGATGCCCGTGCCGAACGGTCGCAGGCCGAGGGCGAGATGAACGCGCTGCGCGCCGAGATGACCGCGCTGGCCAAACTGGTTGAACGTGACACCGCCGAGGGCGGCCAGATCCTGGACAGGTTGCAGGTCGAACACGGGTTCGAAAAGGCGCTCGGGGCAGCGCTGGCCGATGATCTGCGCGCGCCCGAGGTGGATGAGGATGGCCCGTCGGGCTGGGCGCCACTGCCCGGCTATGACAGGGCCCAGCCCTTGCCCGCCGGGGTGACGCCGCTCACCAATCACGTGTCCTGCCCCGATGTGCTGGAGCGGCGGATGGGCCAGATCGGTCTGGTCGATCCCGACGACGGTCCACGCCTACAGGCGGCGCTGCAACCGGGCCAGCGTCTGGTGTCACCCGAGGGCGATCTGTGGCGCTGGGACGGGTTTCGCGCCTGGGCGGAGGACGCTCCCTCGGCCGCCGCGCTGCGTCTGCAACAGCTCAACAAGCTGGAGCGGCTCAAGCAGGGGCTGGAGCAGGCCAGCCAGCGCGCCGAAGGGGCCCGCCGCGCGCACGACAGTCTGACCGAACAATTGCAGGCCGAAACGGAGGCCGACAAACGCGCCCGCGATGCCCGCCGCGACGCCGACCGTGCCGTGGCCGATGCGGGGCGGGCGTTGAGCCGGGTCGAGGCGGATCGCAATCTGGCCGAAGGGCGGCTGGAATCGCTCGGGCTGGCGGTCAAGCGCCACGAGGACGAGGCGATCGGCGCACGGGCCCGTGTGCGCGAGGCCGAGAACGCGCTGTCCGATCTGGGTGATTTGCAGACCGCGCGCGACAGTGTCGAGGATTTGCGGATGACGGTCGAGGCCGCCCGCATCACCATGATGTCGCGCCGGTCGGCCCACGACGAGCTGCGCCGCGAGGGCGAGGCCCGCACCCGCCGCAGTCAGGAAGTGACCAAGGAGTTGAGCGGCTGGCGCCACCGTTTGGACACTGCCGAGAAGCGCAGCGCCGAGTTGGTCGAGCGCAAGGAAGCATCAGAGGCGGAGCTCAGCGTTGCGGCGGCGGTGCCCGCCGAGATCGCCGAGAAACGCGAGGCGCTGGGCACCGAGATCGCCCGCGCCGAGGCCCGCCGCGCACAGGCGGCAGATACATTGTCGGCGGCGGAGACCGCGTTGCGGGCGGCAACGCTGGCCGAGCGTGACGCCGAGCGCGAAGCCTCAGAGGCCCGCGAGGCCCGCGCCCGTTCCGAGGCGCGCAGCGATGCGGCCCGCGAGACCGTGACCGCCGCCGCCGAGCGCATCGCCGAGGACCAGCAGCTGACCCCGAACCAGTTGCTGACACAGCTGGATGTGAACCCCGACCAGATGCCTGCCGCGGATGTGTTGGAGGCCGACGTGGGCAGGCTCAAGCGGCAGCGCGACGCGCTGGGGGCGGTCAACCTGCGGGCCGAGGAAGACGCTAGGGATGTGCAGACCGAGCACGACGAACTGGTGGCCGAAAAGGCCGATCTGGAAGAGGCCATCAAGACCCTGCGCGCGGGCATTGCCAGCCTTAACCGCGAGGGCCGCGAGCGGCTGCTGACCGCGTTCGAGCAGGTCAATTCCAATTTTTCGTTGCTCTTTACCCATCTGTTTGGCGGCGGCGAGGCCAATCTGGTGATGGTCGAGAGCGATGACCCGCTGGAGGCCGGTCTGGAGATCATGTGCCAGCCGCCGGGCAAGAAACTGTCGACCCTGAGCCTGTTGTCGGGGGGCGAGCAGACGCTGACCGCGATGGCGCTGATCTTTGCGGTGTTCCTGGCCAACCCTGCGCCGATCTGTGTTCTCGACGAGGTCGATGCGCCGCTGGATGATGCCAACGTGGGCCGGTTCTGTGATCTGCTGGACGAGATGTGCCGCCAGACCGACACCCGTTTCCTGATCATCACGCACCATGCGGTGACCATGTCGCGGATGGACCGGTTGTTCGGCGTGACCATGGCCGAGCAGGGCGTCAGCCAGTTGGTGTCTGTCGATCTGAAGAAAGCCGCGCAGATGGTCGCGTAAACGTGCATGGCGCGGGCGGGCCCGCGGGCATAGTTTGACCGCCATGAGACTGCTTTTGACCCTGCTTGCCTGTCCCACCGCGCTGTTGGCGGATTTTGCCGTTCTGGCGGGCGATGTGCCCCTGTCGCGCACGGAGGTCGTTGCCCTGACCGCGGGGCCGGATCTGGCGTTTTTTGCGGGGGGCGTGTCGCGCTATTCGGCGGGGGGTGCGTATAGTTTCACCTACGACAGCGGGCAATCGGCCTTTGGCACCTATGACGTGGGCCCCGACGGGGTGATTTGCATCGCCTACCGCAATGGCCGCAGCCGCTGTGACCGGTTTGTGCGCAGCCACGGGCGGTTGGTGATGTTGACGCAGGCCGGTGACAGGTTTCCGGTGCGCCCCTAGGCGGGGGTGTCGTCGCGCTGCACTGGACCGCCCGCTTTTGCCCACGCGCCAAAGCCCTCGCGCAGGTGGGCCGCGTCAAACCCCATGTCTCGCAGCGTGGCGACCGAGATGGCCGAGCGCCAGCCCGAGGCGCAGTGGAAGACGAATTTCTTGTCCTGCGCAAAGACGTCCTTGAAATAGGGGCTGTCGGGGTCAACCCAGAATTCCAGCATGCCGCGCGGGCAGTGGAAGCTGCCGGGGATGTAGCCGCTGCGTGCACGTTCGCGCGGATCGCGCAGATCGACGATCTGGACCGACGGGTCATCGACCATCGCGATGGCGTCTGCGGTTTCGATTTCCTCGATCCGGGCGCGCGCGCGCTCGACCATTTCTGCGGCGGTGATTTTCAGGGGCATGGGTGGTCCTTTCAAAGCTGGCCAAGCAGGGCGGGCGTGGGCCATGCGTCGGCGGGCAGGCCCAGCCGCAGTTGTTCGGCCTGTACCGCAGCGCGGGTTTTCGCGCCCAGAATACCGTCGATATCGCCCACGTCATAGCCTTTGTCCTGCAGCTTGCGCTGCAGCTGTTCCATCTGGTCGCCCGTCAGCCCCGTGTCGGGGGTGCCCGCCGCATAGACCTGCGCGCCTTCCAGGCGGGTGGCGAAATAGGCGGCGGTCAGAACGTAGGTAAAGCTCTGGTTCCATTCGAAATAGACGCGGAAGTTGGGGTAGGCGAGGAATTTGGGCCCGCCGCGCCCCTGCGGCACGATGAGCGAGGCGGGAAGATCGCGGGCCAGTGCCCCGTCGCGGGCCGTGATGCCGAAGGCGGCCCATTCGGCACCTGTCCTGGTGGTTGTCAGCCCGCTTTGCGACCAGTCGAAACCTTCCGGCACGGTCACTTCGTCGATCCACGGCTCGCCCGCGCGCCAGCCCAGATGCTGCAGCATCTTGCCGCCCGACACCAACGCATCGGGGGCAGAGGTTTTCAGCGACACCGCGCCGTCGCCGTCGCCATCGGTGCCGTTTTCGAGAATGTCGCGCGGCAGCATCTGCACCATGCCGATTTCACCGGCCCATGCGCCGGTGGTGGTGGCGGGATCGAACGCGCCTTGGGCAAAAAGCTCCATCGCGGCAAAAACCTGCGGGCGAAACAGGTCGGGGCGGCGGCAGTCGTGGGCGAGCGTGACCAGCGCGTTGGCGGTGTTGAAATCGCCCTGAATCGCGCCGTAGTCGGTTTCGAACGCCCAGAAGGCCAGAAGCACGCCGCGCGGCACGCCGTACTCCCGCTCGATCCGCTCGAAGATCGCATCGTATCTGTCCCCGTTGGATTTGCCCCGGTTGATCCGGTCGTTCGAGATCAGACGCCGCGAGAAATCGACGAAGGGGCGCTGGAACACGCCCTGTGCACGGTCGGCCCGCAGAACCGCGTCATCCTTGCGCACGCCGCGCAGAAATGCATCGGCAGTGGCAGCATCGATGCCGCGGGTCACGGCCTCTTGCGCCAGTCCGGCCTTGAAGGCGTCAAAGCTGCCGCCGCAGGTTTGCGCCGCGGCATGCAGCGGCAACAGCGACACGATCGCAGCACAGGTCAGGGAAAAGAATTTCATGTCGGTTCTCACTTTTTACAACAGGGTTGCGAGCGTCAGCACCGCCACCAGAAATAGGGCCCAGGCCTGCCAAAGCCGTGACGCCGCCGCGTCGATTGCGAGGGCGCCGATGTGTTTTGATCCTGCGGGGTTCACCCACGCGAAATCCTGCATCACGCCATCATAGGCACGCGGACCTGCAAGGGCCACATTGATGGCGTAGGCCATGGCCGCTTCGGGCCAGCCCGCGTTGGGCGAGCGGTGCAGGCGCGCATCTGCCGCGATGGCCCGCCAATGGCGCGGTATGCCGTCCGACAGTGCAATCAGCACCGCCGTCAGCCGTGCGGGCAGCCAGTTGAGCAGATCGTCCAGCCGCGCCGCCGCCTTGCCGAATTGTTCGAAGCGGTCGGTGCGGTAGCCGATCATGCTGTCGGCGGTGTTGACGATCTTGTAGGCCAGCAGCCCCGGCAGACCGCCCAGCACAAACCAGAAGGCGGGCGCGATGACCCCGTCGCAGAGATTTTCGGCGCCGCTTTCGATGGCGGAGCGGGCAACGGCGGAGGGCGTCATGTCGCCGGTGTCACGGCTGACGATCATCGCAACGGCGGCCCGCCCGGCGGCGGGCGACATGCGCAGGCCGGTGGCCACGGCGCGGACATGGTCGAGCAGTGATTTTTGCGCCAGCAGCACCGCGCAGACCAGTATTTCCACAACCCAGCCTAGCTGTGCGAGGGCCTGACCCAGAAGCAGCATTGCGGCGACGAGCGCGGCAATCACGGCCCCGCCTTTCACCATGCGGTTGGTGCCGGAGTTGAACCGTTTCTCGGCCCCGCCGACCAGCCGCCCCATAAGCACGGCGGGATGCGGCAGGCGTGCCCACAGCCACTGTGGTTCTCCCAGCAGCGCATCGAGCACCAGCGCCAGTGTCAGGACGGCGGTGGTGGTCATCGCGGCAGGGCCCGTTCGAGCCGTTCCCAGCCGGTGCGCGGCGGCAGGCCCAGCCGCAGCCACGTGGGGTCATAGGGAAAGACCCGCGACCAGATATGGTGGCGCGCCAGCCGGTTCTGCCATGCGGCGGCATCGTCCACGCGGTAGAGCCGGAACAGATCGGTGCCGCCCGCCCCCTGCGCGCCCGCGCCTGTGACCAGAGCGTCGAGCCGTTGTGCATCGCGGTGCAGCGTCTGGCGGGTTTCGTCGGCCCAGCGGGTATCCGCGAGTGCGGCGCGTCCGATCTCGAGCGCCGGACCGGCGACGGGCCAGGGCCCAAGGCGCGCCCGCAGCGGCCCCACCACTGCCGGGTCACCGATGACAAAGCCCAGCCGCAGGCCGGCGAGCCCCCAGAATTTGCCGAAACTCTTGAGGATCACGGTGCCCGGTGTGGTGGCCTGTGCCATCAGGGTGGTGTCGGGGGTCACGTCGCCAAAGCTTTCGTCGATGATCCGCAGGCTGCCGTGCAGGTCGCGCGCGGTATAGCGGCATCCGTCGGGATTGTTGGGGTTGACCAGCACGCAGGCCTGCGCGGTTTGGCCCGGTGCGGTGATCTGCCAGCCTGCGCCCGTGAAGGCGGCGGCGTGTTCGTTGTAGGTGCGCGCCGCGATGGCGACACGGCCCGCGGGGCGCAGGGTGGGGAGCATCGCGATCGGGGCCGACGCACCGGGCGTGGCCAGCACATCGGCCTGTGGCGGGACGTTCCAGTGCTGCCGCGCGGCGCTGACAAGGGCGTCCTGTGCTGCGCTGTCGGGCAGGGCGGTCCAGCTGTCGGCGGAGAGGGGCGGCAGGGGAAAGGGGGCCGGATTGATGCCGGTCGACAGATCGATCCAGTCGCCGCGTGCCCCGCCAAAACGCCGCGCCGCCGCGTCCAGCCCGCCGCCATGATCTCTGCTCGAATGGGTCACGCGTGATGCCTGTCGTGGATGTATGCGGCGCCGGTGCGGCCCCGCGTCTGCCGCCTGACAAAGCGGAAAAGGGCGGCGTTTTCAAGCGTGCAGGCGGGACGATCAGCTTGCAGTTGTAAATTGTATCCGAATCCGCATAGCTGTGTTAAGTTGACGTGAAGGTAAAGGAGGGCTGCGTGCCGGATGGTTCTGATGTCTATGGCGACGAAACGACCGTTTTGATCGTCGAGAGCGTGCCAGAGCTGGCTGTGCTGTGGCGCAACCACCTTGCGCGGAAGGGCATGACCGTCACGATTGCGCGCGGCCAGCATGATGCGACCAGTTTCATCAGCGAAAATCCGGTGGACATCATCATCCTCGATCTGGTGCTCGACGAAGGATCGGCGCTGGCGATTTCGGATTTCGCCAACTACCGCCGCCCCGACACCCGGGTGATTTTCGTGACCAACACGACCTTTTTTTCGGATGGGTCGATCTTTGCTCATTCGGCCAACGCGCGCGCTTTTGTCCAAAGCAATACGCCGCCCGAGGATCTGGCCGCGATGGTGGCGCATTACGGATCGGAAAGCCGCGCGTCCTAGCCGCGTGTGTGCGGTTCTGACCAGTCGATAACGGGATTGATCGGCACGATGCGGTGCGGATTGATCGATTCGTGGCTGTAGTGGTAGTGCCGCACGATATGGTCGAAATGCACCGTTTCGGCGACCCCGTCCCACTGAAACAGCTCGCGCGTATAGTTCCACAGGTTGGGGTAATCCACGATCCGCGCACGGTTGCATTTGAAGTGCTGGTGGTAGACCAGATCGAACCGCAGGAGCGTCGTGAAGAGCCGCCAGTCGGCTTCGGTGATTTGCGTGCCTGCGAGATAGCGGTTGGTGGCGAGGATGCCTTCGATCCAGTCGAGGCTGTCGAAAAGCGGATGCACGGCGGCATCGTAGGCCTGCTGCGTGGTGGCAAACCCTGATTTATAGACGCCGTTGTTGACCGTGTCGTAGATGCGGGCGTTGATCGGGTCGATCACGTCATGCAGGGCGGCGGGGTAATAGTCATCCTCATTGCCGGTCAGACCGTTGAAGGCGCTGTTGAACATGCGGATGATTTCGGAGGATTCGTTCGAGACAACCGTGCCTTCGTGTTTGTCCCACAGGATCGGCACTGTGACGCGGCCGGTAAAGTCCGATTGCGCGCGGGTATAGATGTCGCGGGCGAAGGGCAGGCCGAACTGCCGGTCGCCGGTGGCACCAGGAAAGTCTGTCGCAAAGGTCCAGCCGTCGCCCATCATGTCGGGATGCACGACCGACACGTCGATGTGCTGGGCGAGCCCCTTGAGGCTGCGGAAGATGAGGGCGCGGTGGGCCCACGGGCAGGCGTGGCTGACGTAGAGATGATAGCGCCCCGATTCGGCGGCAAACCCGCCCCGACCGGACGGACCGGTGCTGCCATCCGCGGTGATCCAGTTGCGGAATTGCGATTCCTGCCGTTTGAAGGCGCCGCCGGAGTCTTTCGTATCATACCAGCTGTCGTGCCACGTGCCGTCGATCAAAAGTCCCATGCCATCTCCATGATTTATTCATGTTTTATCTAATACGGTAGTGGGCCAAAACGTAGCTGCGCAGGCGCGCAACCGGTCTGCACAGACGCACAGCGCGGATATTAAATGTCGCAAAACCCCGCGGTTGCGCAATGATTAACAAATTATTCTTGTCTTATGGACGGGCCAGAACAACTATAGCGGTACCAATGGGGAAAAGTTTATGGATGTCATACTACCAAACGACTTCAAGCCCGGTCAGGGACGCCGCCGATTGGCGGCCTTTGGCGGACCCAACAAGGCCAGCGTAGAGGCCGATGGCATCCGGTTGTCGGTCCTGCAATACACCCGCGACAGCTTTACCCTCGCCGATCAATGGCCCGCCCGTCTGAGCGGCGTCGTGGATTTCTATCTCGAGGGGCAGCACCAGTTCAGCTGCCTGATCACCAGCTGCACGGTGAACAATGCCGAAGCGATTTACACCTTCCGGCGCCAGTCGGCCCAAGCCTACCACATTCCGGTCAAACCCGGCACGCCTGCGGGGCGCAGCGCCGGGGTGATGCGCCGCTAGACGCGGCCACACGGCGTATCGGAGCGTATCAAGGCGGGCACAGGCCCGCCTTTCTGATTTTATTGCAGGTCTTTGAAGGCGTCCGCCAGACGGGCCACCGCTTCTTCGACGCGGGCGCGCGGGGTGGCGATGTTGAACCGCAGGAAACTGCCGCCGCCCTGACCGAAGGTCGGCCCGTGATTGGCCGCGATGCAGGCGTCCTGTTCCACACGCCGGGTGAATTCGGCGCGGTCCATGCCGGTGTCGGCAAAATCCACCCACGCCAGATAGGTTGCCTGCAGCGGCATGGATTTCAGACCGGGGATGGCATCGATGCCCGCATCGAACACCTGACGGTTGCCATCCAGATACGTGACCAGGTCATCCACCCACGCGGCCCCTTCGGGCGAATAGGCGGCGGTCGCCATGAACAGGCCAAAGCTGTTGGGGCTCATCCCGAGCGCGTTCATCCGCGCCTCGAATTTGCCGCGCAGTTCTGCATCTGCGATGATGACGTTGCCCGAGTGGCTGCCCGCGATGTTGAACGTCTTGGTGGTGGCGGTCATCATCACCAGCCGGTCCGCGACCCCGTCGATCAGCGCCATGGGCGTGTGGGTCTGGCCCGGCATCACCAGATCGTGGTGGATTTCGTCGGACACCAGCACCAGATCGTGACGCTTTGCAAAATCGGCCACGGCCTGCAGCTCTGCGCGGGTCCAGACGGTGCCACCGGGGTTGTGCGGCGAGCACAGGATCACCATCCGTTCGGACCCGTCCATCTGCGCATCGTAGGCGTCGAAGTCCATCGCGTAGCGGCCGTTTTCCTGTGTCATTTCGCATTCGACGACACGGCGGCCGGCGGCTTTGATGACCTTGGCGAAGGCGTGATAGACCGGCGTGAACAGCACCACACCGTCGCCCGGCGCGGTAAAGGCATCGACGCACATGGCGGTGCCGTTGACCAGCCCGTGGGTGGTGAAGATATGCGCCGGATCCAGATCCCAGCCGTGCCGTTCGCGCATCCACCACTGGATCGCGGCGCGGTATTTGCTGTCATCGCCGAAGTAGCCGTAAACGCCGTGATCGACCATGTCCTGCACCGCGCGCTGGATCACCGGGGCGGCGGCGAAGTCCATATCGGCCACCCACATCGAAATGCCGTCATCCGCGGGCACACCATAGATCTTTTCCATCGCGTCCCATTTGACGCAATGTGTGCCGCGCCGGTCGATGGGGGTGTCAAAGCTGGTTCTCGGGCTGTCGAAACTCATGAAGCTGTCTCCTGAAACATGACCGGACCCTAGCGCCAGCGGGCCGATGTGCAAGCCTTCGGTTGCAGGCAGGCAGGGCTTGTCCTACATCAGGCGCATGAAGCGCCCAATTCTATATCACCCCGATCCGCGTCTGAAAAAGACATGCGCCCCCGTTGCCGATGTGTCGGATGACCTGCGCAGTCTGGCGGACGATATGCTCAAGACGATGTACGAGGCCCCCGGTGTGGGGCTGGCCGCGCCGCAGGTGGGGGTGCTGGACCGCTTGATTGTGCTCGATTGTGTGAAGGAAGAGGGCGAAAAGCCGCGTCCGCTGGTAATGTTCAACCCCACCATCACCGCCGCGTCCGATACGCTGAACACTTACGAGGAGGGCTGTTTGTCGCTGCCCGATCTGTTCGCCGATGTGACCCGCCCCGCCGAGGTCGAGGTCGCCTGGATCGACCGTGACGGCAAGGAGCAGCGCGAGGGCATGGACGGGTTGTGGGCCACCTGTGTGCAGCACGAGATCGACCATCTGGATGGCAAGCTGTTCATCGACTATCTCAAACCGCTCAAACGCCAGATGATGACCCGCAAGATGGTCAAGTTCAAACGCGAGCTGGCGCGCGGATGAGCGTGCTGCCCCTCGTCTTGTGGCCCGATCCGCGGCTGGCCGAAACCTGTGCGCCGGTGACCGAGATCACCACCGCGATCGAGACACTGGCGGCCGATATGCTGGACACGATGTATGCCGCACCCGGCCGGGGGCTGGCAGGGCCGCAGGTGGGCGCGATGCTGCGGATTTTCGTGATGGATGCGGGATGGAAAGAGGGCGCGCCCGACCCGCTGGTCTGTATCAACCCGATGTTGCAGGAAATTGGCGAGGAGCGCGTCACGCGGGAGGAGGGGTGCCTGAGCATTCCCGGCGTCACCGCGCAGATCAGCCGCCCGTCGCAGGTGCAGATGGTTTGGACCGGCCTGAACGGCGGGCGCTATGTCCAGAGTTTCAGCGGGTTTGCCGCCGCCTGTGTGCAGCACGAGATCGACCATCTGGACGGTATCGTGACCTTTGACCACCTCGATGCCGACACCCGCGCCGATCTGGTTGCCACCTTCGAGAAAGCCACCGCATGACCGTTCGCCCCATTCTGCAGTGGCCCGACAAGCGTCTGCGCACCCCTGCCGCCGATGTGCCCGAGATCACCGATGCCATCCGCGCCATATGGGACGACATGATCGACACGATGGACGCGATGCCCGGCGTCGGGCTGGGCGCGCAGCAGATCGGTGTGATGCAGCGTCTGGCGGTGGTGGACGCGTCGGACGCCCGCACCAAGCGCATCCGGCTGGCCAACCCTGAAATCATCGACGCGTCGGCGGTCCTGCACGAATACGAGGAAAGCTCGCCGTGTTTGCCGGGGGTGTCGGCGGTGGTCAAACGGCCGCGCGGCGTGCGGGTGCGCTACATGGACGAAGGCGGTGCCTTTATCGAACGGGATTTTGTCGGGCTGGAGGCCACGAGCGTCCAGCACCAGATCGACCATCTGGCGGGGCGGCTCTATTTCGACCGGTTGAGCAAGGTCAAACGCGACATGCTGCTGCGCCGTGCGCGCAAGTTGAAACACTGAGCCCGAGCCGAGGAGCCTGTCTGCATGCGTGTGATATTCATGGGAACGCCCGAGTTTTCGGTGCCGGTGCTGGACGCGCTGGTGACGGCGGGCCACGAGATCGTCGCGGTATATTCGCAGCCTCCGCGTCCGGCGGGCCGCGGCAAACGCGACCGCCCCGGACCCGTCCACGCCCGCGCCGAGGCGCTGGGCCTTGAGGTGCGCACGCCCGTGTCGCTGAAAACCGAGGCCGCGCAGGCGGAGATGGCCGCACTGGATGCCGACATTGCGGTGGTGGTGGCCTATGGGCTGATCCTGCCGCAGGCGATCCTTGATACGCCCGAACGCGGGTGCCTGAATATCCACGCCAGCCTGCTGCCGCGCTGGCGCGGGGCGGCCCCGATCCACCGCGCGATCATGGCGGGCGACACCCGGACCGGGGTGTGCATCATGCAGATGGAAGCGGGGCTCGATACCGGCCCTGTGCTGCTGCACGATACGCTGGCCATCGGGCGGGAGGAGACGACCGCGCAGTTGCACGACAGGCTGAGCGCGATGGGCGCTTCGTTGATCGTGGATGCGCTGGCGCGGTTGGACACGCTCACCGCCGTGCCGCAACCTGCCGACGGTGTGGTCTACGCCAAGAAGATCGACAAGGCGGAGGCCCGCATCGACTGGACCCAGCCCGCCGAGGTCGTCGACCGCCAGATCCGCGGCCTGTCGCCCTTTCCCGGCGCGTGGTTCATGCACGAAGGCACCCGGATCAAGGCGCTGGGCGCGCGGTTGGGCATCGGTGCGGGCAAGCCCGGTACGGTGCTTGATGACGCGGTGACAGTGGCCTGCGGGTCCGGCGCAGTGCAGCTGACACGGTTGCAGCGGGCGGGCAAAAGTGCGCAGGATGCAGAGGTGTTTCAGACCGGATCGCCCATTGCCGCCGGTGCCGCGTTGAACAAAGGATAACGCCCATGTTGCCCACCCTTATCGGCACCGTCGTGATTGCGGGGATCGTCGGCTATGTCGCGGAGAAATCCGGGTTCACCCACAACGGGATCCTGCAAAGCATCATCATCTGTATCGGTGGTGCGTTCCTGTTCTATTTCGTGCGCATCATGTTCGGTTTCGGCTTTTCCAGCCACGGGATGAACGCGATCGTGTCGTCCATCGGGGCGCTGGTGATCGTGCCGTTCCACTGGCGCCGCTAGGCCATCAGCTTTTGGGGGGTGTGCTGCGGTAGACGGGTAGATGCCAGCCGAACAGGATCGACCCCGCGCGCAGCACGAAGGTAACGGCCGCCCCCGCCAGCAGGCCAAAGGGCATATCGGGCAGATAGTTGTCGAAGGCCACGATGCTGGCGGCCCCTGCGAAGGCGGCGGTGACATACAGTTCGCCCTGTTTGAGCACAAGGGGCACTTCGCCCACCACCACGTCACGCATCAGCCCGCCCATGCAGCCGGTCATCATGCCCATCAGCACGATCACGGCGGCAGAATGGCCCAGTGCCGTGGCCACCCCGGCCCCCGCCCCGACCGCAATGGCCAGCGCCACCGCATCGAGCCAGATGATCGCGCGCAAACGGCTTTCGAGGAAATGGGCGGTAAAGAAGATCACCAGCGCCGCCGCTGCCGCGGCCCCCAGATACGAGGGTTGCGCGATCCAGAAGATCGGGTTGCGGTCCAGCAGCACATCGCGCACCGTCCCGCCGCCCACCGCTGTCAGGCAGGCGATAAAGGCAAATCCCACCAGATCCAGCTGGGCGCGGCTGGCCACCAGCGCGCCGGTGATCGCGAACACCACGACCGACCCGTAATCAAGGATGCTGACCCAGTTCATTTCTTCTTGAACGGTGCCATGCCAGCGCGCGCCAGTTCATCGGCGCGTTCGTTTTCGGGATGGCCCGCGTGGCCCTTGACCCATTCCCACGTGACCTTGTGCCGCGCGTTTGCTGCATCCAGCCGCTGCCACAGTTCGGCGTTCTTGACCGGCTTCTTCGCGGCGTTTTTCCAGCCGTTTTTCTTCCAGCCGAAGATCCAGCCGGTGATGCCATTCTTGACGTAGTTGCTGTCTGTCACGACCGTGATTTCGGAGGTCCGCTCCAGCGCTTCGAGCGCGTTGATCGCGGCCAGCAGTTCCATGCGGTTGTTGGTGGTGGCCGCTTCGCCGCCCTTGAGTTCGCGTTCCTTGACGACCGTGTCACCGTCACGCGCCTGCATCAGGGCTCCCCAGCCGCCGGGGCCGGGATTGCCGCTGCAGGCGCCGTCTGTGTATGCGTAAAGTCTAGCCATATGCGCCGAGTGCTATCCAATCGGCATAGGTGCCGTCCAGCCCTTTATCGCGTCCCGTGGTGACTGTTTTCACGCTCAGGCCCGCGTCTGTCAGCAGGCGGTGCAATTCGTCCTGGGTGACGTAGGTATAGCGCCGCCCGATGGCATCGCGCCGTGTGCCGGTGCCGGTTTTCATGGCGATGTGCAGCAGCCCGCCGGGACGCAGGGCGCGGGCAATGGCGGCCAGATGTACCGGCAAGGCGTCGCGCCCGGCGTGCAGCAGGCTGAAGTTGGCCCAGATGCCGTCGTAGAGGTCGGTGCCCTCGATCTGGTCGAAGGTGGCCACCCGTGCATCGACGCCGGGATGTTGTGCGGCCATCGCCACCATTTCGGGCACCGCATCGGTGGCGGTGACCCGCAGGCCAGCCCGCGCCATCGCCGCGGCAAATCCGCCCGGCCCGCAGCCCAGATCCAGCACCGTGCCGCCCTGTGGCAGTGCCGCGATGAAGGCATCGAGCAGCGGATCATCCGCATGGCCCATGATGCGGGCGTATTCGTCGGTCTTGGCGGCGTAGACCCGCAGCGTTTCGTCGTCGCTCATCCGAAGGCTCCCGTTCCAAGGCATATCACCACGATCCCCGTCAGCAGCAGCCGCAGCGACATCCACCAGCGCGGCGCCAGCCCCCACTGCCAGAAGGCAAAATCGAGCAGCAAGAGCCCGGCAAAGCCGATCATGAGGTTCAGGCTGGCGCTGGTGGGGCCGTTGCCGGTCATGAAAAAGGCCCACAGCGCGGGCAGGACCGACAGCGCGTAGCCGGTGGCCGCCCGTGCGCCATCGGCCTTGGTGGCAAACCCCCACAGCACGCCCGACATGAACGACAGGATGATCGCGCCGTAGAACAGTTGCACGTAAGGTCCGATGAACCGCGCCCCGAAGGTGGCCAGCCCCCAGTCCGCCAGAGCGGGGCTGAGCGTGGTGGCCGCACCCCAGACGAAGGGGATGAGCCCCGCAAGGCCAAGGATCAGGGGGGCGCGGGGGATCGGATGCATCGGGAATTCTCCTGTGGTGGGACGCTGCGATATAGCCTAGGCGCGTTCAAACGCCAGTCGGCCCGCCAGCAGG
This sequence comes from Sulfitobacter sp. S190, assembly GCF_025141935.1. NCBI lineage: Bacteria > Pseudomonadati > Pseudomonadota > Alphaproteobacteria > Rhodobacterales > Roseobacteraceae > Sulfitobacter > Sulfitobacter sp. S190. The sequence goes on from NZ_CP081120.1 coordinate 495,924, forward strand.
GCGAACACGGCGGCAAAGGACCGGCCCAGCCACGTCATGACCCGTTCGGACCCCAGAAGCCATTGACGTGCGGCGGCGGCGAAGATGCCGTAGCCCATGAAGATCACGAAGGTCAGCGCCATGAACACCGCCCCCAGCAGCGCCATTTCGGCGGTGGCCGTGGCGGCGGACCCGCTGAGGAAAGGCGGCAGCAGCGCCAGAAAGAAGATCGACAGTTTCGGGTTTAGGATGTTGATGAGCGCGCCGCGCCGCGCGATCACCCAGCCGCTTTGCGCGCGGTTGTCGGCACGCACGTTGAGCGTTCCGCCCGCGGTCAGGCTTTGCCAAGCCAGATACAGAAGATAGGCGACGCCCGCCCATTTCACCACGCTGAACAGCAGTGCGGAGGTGTGCAGGACCGCCGCCAGCCCCAGCGTTGCCGCCGCCAGATGCGGCACGATCCCGAAGGTGCAGCCCGCCGCCGCCCAAAGCGCCGCCCGCCGTCCCTGTCCCAGCCCGAGGGCCAGCGTATAGATGACCCCGGTGCCGGGAATGACGACGACCACCAGAGCGGTGAGCAGAAATTGGAAGGTGATCATGGGGGCGGCCTCCTGCGGTTTTGCAGACTGTCCGCCTATTTGCGGCGTCTGTCCAGATCAGGCCGGTTCGCGCAGCACGCGGGGCACTTTGAATTCCACGTTTTCCACGGCGGTTTCCACCAGTTCACGGGTCACGTCGTAGCGCGCGCCGAAGGCGTCGATGACTTCGTTGATCAGCACTTCGGGGGCGGATGCGCCGGCGGTGATGCCGACGCTGGAGATGCCGTCCAGCGCCCGCCAGTCAATGTCATCGGCACGCTGCACCAGTTGGGCATAGGCGCAGCCCGCGCGGGCGCCGACCTCGACCAGCCGTTTGGAATTGGAGGAATTGGGCGCCCCCACCACCAGCATCGCGTCGCATTTGGGCGCCATCGCCTTGACCGCCTCCTGGCGGTTGGTGGTGGCGTAGCAGATGTCTTCCTTGTGGGGGCCGACGATATCGGGAAACCGCGCCTGCAGGGCGGCCACGATATCGGCGGTATCATCGACGCTGAGCGTGGTTTGCGTGACATAGGCGAGTTTGGAGGGATCGCGCACATCGACCCGCGCCACGTCGGCGGGGGTTTCGACAAGCAGCACCTCGCCCTCGGGCAGCTGGCCCATGGTGCCCACGGTTTCGGGGTGACCCGCGTGGCCGATCATGATCATCTGCAAGCCCGCGTCGGCGTGACGCTGCGCTTCGATGTGGACTTTGCTGACCAGCGGGCAGGTGGCATCGACATAGACCATGTTGCGGGCCTGCGCGGCGGAGGGCACCGATTTGGGCACCCCGTGCGCCGAAAAGATCACCGGACGGTCATCGGGACATTCGGACAGTTCTTCGACAAAGACGGCGCCCTTGTCGCGCAGCCCGTCGACGACGAATTTGTTATGCACGATTTCGTGCCGCACAAAGACCGGCGCGCCCCATTTTTCGATCGCCATCTCGACGATCTTGATCGCCCGGTCGACGCCCGCGCAGAACCCGCGTGGCGCGGCAAGGTAGAGGGTGAGAGGGGGCTTGGTCATGGTGTGTCTCCGGTCGTTGCGGCGCATCCTAACCGCTTTGTCCGGCGGGGTGAATGCCGCGCGACCGTCCTAGCGCAGCAGGGTCGTCGCCTGCACCGCGTTGGTCACGCCGAGCTTTTTGTAGCCTGCTTTGACGTAGCCCGACAGGGTGTTGACCGATATGCCGCAAATCTGCGCGCTTTCGGCGCGGGTCTTGCCCTGACACAGCAGCAAGATGACTTCGGTCTCGCGAGCTGTCAGCGCATCGAACACCGGCGGCAGTTCGCGCCCGACGAGACCCGGGCGCGTGTCGGAAGCGGACGGCATTGCGGCGGGGGAGTTCAGCTCCTCGATCCGGCGGTGCACGATCATGCAAAAGAGCCGCAGCTCTTCGGCGCGCCGCGAGACGTTTTTTTCGAATTCGACCAGCGCCTGTCCGTTGCCCAGCAAAAAGCAACCGAAACGGGCGGCCCCCATCAGGCGCATCGGAATGCCCAGACCGGCCCGGAACCCCAGCGTGGCCGCGCGCGTGATAAAGGCGCGTTCAGCGTCGTCGATATAGGGATGACGGTGCATGAACACGGTGCCGATCTCGATGATCTTGTAGCTGGTGCAGCAGTGGATGAGGAACGGATCCTCGTGCGGGGGGCGTTCGCTGTACAATTCGGGGATCGAGGTCAGAACGAAGGGATCGGACATGTCATTGGCCACGCTGACGTAGATTGCGTGGTCGATTCCCACCGAGGGTAGAATCGCCATGAAGTCCTGCCACAAGTCGTCAATGCTTTGGGATTGTTCCAATTTTGCGGCATGATCGAACAACATAAAGGTAATTCCTGATAAATAACCCCCAATTTTGGGGGGAGCAAAATCTTAATATTCTGTTAACATAAAAGATGGGCAGCACGTAAATGCGTGTGCATTTTTTGCCTGATAATTTAAGAATTCACGGCCCCGGTCGTCTTCGGACGGCCGGGGAAATTTTTTTGGAAGCTGGAAATTCAGTCTTCGGAACCGGAGGCCGGTGTCTCGCGCGGGGCGCGTCCCACGACGTCGCGCAGGTCGTCCAGTTCGATGAAATTATCGGTCTGGCGGCGCAGTTCGTCGGAGATCATCGGGGGCTGGCTGCGGATGGTGGATACAACCGAGACGCGCACGCCCTGACGCTGCAGCGACTCCACCAGCGGACGGAAATCGCCGTCGCCCGAGAAGATCACGATGTGATCCACGTGCGGGGCCAGTTCCATCGCGTTGACGGCCAGTTCGATGTCCATGTTCCCCTTCACCTTCCGGCGGCCCATGCTGTCGGTGTATTCCTTGGCGGGCTTGGTCACGATGGTGAAGCCGTTGTAGTGCAGCCAGTCGACCAGCGGGCGGATCGGGGAATATTCGTCGTTTTCGAGCAGCGCCGTATAGTAGAAGGCGCGCAGCATCTTGCCGCGGCGCATGAATTCCTGCCGCAGCAGGCGGTAGTCGATGTCAAAGCCGAGCGTTTTTGCCGCGGCGTAAAGGTTTGATCCATCGATGAAGAGCGCGAGCCGCTCATCTTTGTAGAACATGTCTCGTTCCTTTTTGTGCCGTTTGCGGCACTGAATTTCGAAATGGTCCGGGCTTGCGCGACCGGACATGATGGCACAATTACTTTTACACGGGCGCCAAATTGTCGTTGTAGGCGCAGGCATACGGGAAATTATTGATGTCGCAAGCGATAACTGAGGGGAACTTTGGCGGTTCTCCGCCCATTACAGGCGCGCAACTGCTGGTTGCCGTAGGGTCAAATAGAGCGTCTACGTCAGGCGGGCCGGTGGAAATTATCCAAGCGGGGTTTGAGGCTATCGAAAATCGCGGTGCCGCGATTCGCGCATGCAGCAGATTCTACCGCACGCCCGCGTTTCCCGCGGGTAACGGTCCGGATTTTGTGAATGCCGCGATTGTGCTTGACGCGCCGTGGTCGCCACAGCAGGCGGTCGAGGTTTTGCACGAGGTCGAATCACTGATGGGCCGCACGCGGCGCGAGCGCTGGGGCGAACGGACGCTGGATCTGGATCTGCTGGGGGTGGGGCAGACCGTGTTGCCGGACGCGCAGACCCACGCATACTGGCGCAATCTGCCGCTGGAGGCGCAGATGCAGCAGACGCCGACGCAGTTGATCGTGCCGCATCCGCGGCTGCACGAGCGCGCGTTTGTGCTGGTGCCGCTGGCCGATGTGGCGCCCGACTGGGTGCATCCCGTGCTGGGCCGCAGCGTCCGCGAGATGTGCGATGACCTTCCGTCGCAGGCCCGCGCAGAGGTCGTTGCGCTATGAAAACCTGCTTGTAAATCGCCCCGATGCGCCCTAAGTAACGCTTTCTGTCTGATCCCTGTTGTATTGGAGCATCCAATGGCCCGCGTCACCGTCGAAGATTGTGTGGATAAAGTCCCGAACCGGTTTGAACTGGTTATGCTGGCCGCGCACCGTGCGCGCGAGATTTCCGCGGGTTCCGCCGTGACTGTGGACCGCGACAACGACAAGAACCCTGTCGTGTCGCTGCGCGAGATTGCGGAAGAGACACAGGCCGCCGATGATCTGCGCGAGCGGATGATCGAGAGCAACCAGACCCAGATCGAGGTCGACGAACCCGAAGAAGACGCCATGGCGCTTTTGATGGGTGCCGAGCAGGACAAGCCCGAAGAAGACAGCATGTCCGAAGAAATGTTGCTGCGTCAGCTGATGGCAGCGCAGGGTCAAGGGTAACGGCGGAGTACGTCCTCCCGCCATCAGGCGCGCTTAGAGGCAGAACATGACAACCACTGCCGACGACCTGATCCGCCTTGTCAAAGGCTTCAACCCGAAAACGAACGAGAAGCTGATCCGCGATGCCTTTGCCTATGGCGAAGAAATGCACGAGGGTCAGTTTCGCCATTCCGGCGAGCCATATTTCACGCATCCCGTTGCCGTTGCGGCCATTCTGGCCGAGCAGCAGCTGGATGACGCGACCATCATCACCGCATTGCTGCACGACACGATCGAGGACACCAAGGCCTCCTATGGCGAGGTGGCCAAGAGGTTTGGCGATGAGGTGGCCGAGCTGGTCGACGGGGTCACCAAGCTGACCAACCTGCAGCTGACCTCGACCGAGACCAAGCAGGCCGAGAATTTCCGCAAGCTGTTCATGGCGATGGCCAAGGACCTGCGGGTCATTCTGGTGAAGCTGTCGGACCGTTTGCACAACATGCGCACGATCAAGGCGATGCGCCCCGAAAAGCAGGCCCAGAAGGCCCGCGAGACCATGGACATATTTGCACCGCTGGCGGGCCGGATGGGCATGCAATGGATGCGCGAGGAGCTTGAGGATCTGGCGTTCCGCGTGCTCAACCCCGAGGCGCGGGCGTCGATCATCCGCCGTTTCATCACCCTGCAGAAAGAAGCGGGCGACGTGATCCAGCGCATCACCGCGGACATGCACAAGGAGCTCGAAGGGGTGGGCATCAAGGCCGAGGTGTTCGGACGTGCCAAGAAACCCTATTCGATCTGGCGCAAGATGGAGGAAAAGGAGCAATCCTTCTCGCGGCTGTCCGACATTTACGGGTTCCGCATCATCACCGCCTCCGAGGAGGACTGCTACCGCGCGCTGGGCGCGATCCATCGGCGGTGGCGGGCGGTGCCGGGCCGTTTCAAGGACTACATCAGCCAGCCCAAGACCAACGGCTACAGGTCGATCCATACCACCGTGTCGGGCCGCGACGGCAAGCGTGTCGAGGTGCAGATCCGCACGCAGGCGATGCATGATGTGGCCGAGACGGGCGTGGCGGCGCATTGGTCCTATAAGGAAGGCGTGCGGTCGGAAAACCCGTTCGCCGTTGATCCGGCCCGCTGGATTGCGGAGCTGACCGAACAGTTCGACAGCGAGGACGACCACGAGAGCTTTCTCGAGGCGGTCAAGCTGGAGATGTACACCGACAAGGTGTTCTGCTTCACGCCCAAGGGCGAGGTCATCAAGCTGCCGCGCGGGGCGACGCCGATTGATTTTGCCTATGCCATCCACACGCGCATCGGGTCGGCCTGTGTCGGGGCCAAGATCGACGGCATCCGCGTGCCTTTGTGGACCCGGATCAAGAACGGCCAGTCGGTCGAGATCATCACCGCCGAGGGCCAGACGCCGCAGGCCACGTGGCTGGACATCGCGACGACCGGCAAGGCCAAGACCGCGATCCGCCGGTCCCTGCGCGAGGTTGACCGCGAAAGATTCATCAAGCTGGGCCGCGAGTTGGCCCGCTCCGCGTTCGAACACATCGGCAAGAAGGCCACCGACAAGGTGCTGGCCACCGCGGCCAAGAACATGCGGCTGGGCGGGGTTGATGCGCTGCTGGAACGTCTGGGCAGTGCGGAGCTGACGGGGCGCGAAACGGTGCAGTCGGTCTATCCCGAACTGGCCGAAAACGGTGGCGACGAAATCGATAGCCGCCGCGCCGTGATCGGTCTGGAACCGGGCCAGAAATTCGACCGCGCGCCCTGTTGCGAGCCGCTGCCGGGTGAACGCATCGTGGGGATCACTTTCCGCGGCAAGGGGGTCACCCTGCATGCCATCGACTGCGACCGGCTGAGCATTTACGAGGACCAGCCCGAACGCTGGCTGGACCTGCGCTGGCACGACGGCAGCCATCCGGCCGAATATGGCGCAACGCTTGACCTGACCATTGGCAACGACCGCGGCGTTTTGGGCCGCATCTGCACCTTGATCGGTGAAGCGGCCGCGAATATCTCGGACTTGAACTTTGTGGAGCGCAAACCGGATTTCTTCCGCCTGCTGGTGCATGTGGAGGTCCGTGATGCGGCCCATCTGCATTCGCTGATGCTGACGCTTGAGGCCGAGAACGACGTGGCAGAGATTACGAGATATCGCCGGCCGCAAGGGGCCGATCCCGCGCCGCTGGCGGCGGAGGGGCTCGCGTGATTTTCAAGCGGCGCGACCCCAAACCTTTCTTTCGCGCGGTGTTCGAATTTCTCTGGCCGCGGGGCGGGTGGACGCGCGCGTTCCATTACGTCAAGCACCGCATGCGCCGGTTGCCCGACAGCCCCGAACGCATTGCGCGGGGCATCTGGGCGGGGGTATTCACCACGTTCACGCCGTTCTACACGCTGCATTTTCTGGTGGCCTATCTGGTGGCGCGGGGGATGCGGGGCAATGTGCTGGCCGCGCTGATGGCGACGTTCTTTGGCAATCCGCTGACCTATGTGCCCATCGGGATCGCGTCGCTGTCGACGGGGCATTGGCTGCTGGGCACGCAGATGGACGAGGCGGTCCAGCGGTCCTTTGGCGGCAAATTCGTCGATGCGGGGGCGGACCTGCGCCATAATTTCGTGGCGATCTTTACCGACCATGAAACCGATTGGCACGGGCTTGCGCGGTTCTGGGACGAGGTGTTCTATCCCTATATGATTGGCGGCATTTTGCCCGGTATCATTTGCGGCACGATCGCCTATTACTTGTCCGTGCCGGTGATCCGCGCCTACCAGAAGCGCCGTCGCGGCATGATCAAGGCCAAGTTCGAGGCGCTCAAGGCGAAGGCCGCGGCCAAGAACGAAAGCAAACGCAAGGCCGAGAAGGCCGTCAAGGATACGTGAAAGGGAGGGCCGGCATGGCCGCGTCTGAAAAACTGAGGTTGGGGGTCAACATCGACCACGTCGCCACCGTGCGCAACGCCCGTGGCGGCGCCTATCCCGATCCGCTGCGCGCGGCCCGGATTGCCGAAGAGGCGGGCGCCGACGGCATCACCGCCCACCTGCGCGAGGACCGTCGCCATATCTCGGACGCCGATATCGAAGGGTTAATGGAGGTGCTGACGGTACCGCTCAACTTCGAGATGGCGGCGACCGACGAGATGCAGAAAATCGCGCTGCGCCACAAGCCCCACGCCGTTTGCATCGTGCCCGAAAAGCGCGAGGAGCGCACGACCGAAGGCGGGCTGGAAGTGGCCCGCGAAGAAAACAGGCTGGCGCATTTCATCGCCCCCCTGCGCGAGGCGGGCAGCCGTGTGTCGATCTTCATCGCCGCCGAACAGCGCCAGATCGAAGCCGCCCACCGCATCGGGGCAGAGGTGATCGAACTGCACACCGGCGCCTATTGCGATGCCCACGCCGAGGGCCGGATGGACGAGGCGCAGGCCGAACTGGTGCGGCTGGGCGAGATGGCGACCTTTGCCAAGGAGCTTGGGCTGGAGGTGCACGCCGGTCACGGGCTGACCTATGACACGGTGTCGCCGGTGGCCGCCTTTCCCGAGGTGATGGAGCTCAACATCGGGCATTTCCTGATCGGGGAGGCGATTTTTCTGGGGCTGGAGCCCGCCATTGCGCAGATGCGCCGCCTGATGGACGAGGCGCGGCAGGGTGGCTGAGGGATCGGCATGATCCTCGGCATCGGCACTGATCTGGCCAATATCGAGCGGATCGCGGGCACGCTTGACCGCTTTGGCGACCGGTTTCGCAACCGCGTTTTCACACAGGTCGAACAGAACAAGGCCGAGCGGCGGCGCGACACCGTGGGCACCTATGCCAAACGCTGGGCCGCCAAGGAGGCGTGCTCAAAGGCGCTGGGCACCGGGCTGCGCATGGGCATCAGCTGGCGCGACATGGCGGTGAGCAATCTGCGCACCGGCCAGCCGGTGATGCAGGTGACCGGCTGGGCCGCCGAGCGGCTGGCCGCGATGACCCCGCCGGGCCATGAGGCGATCATTCACGTCACCCTGACCGACGACCACCCCTGGGCGCAGGCCTTTGTGGTGATCGAGGCCCGCCCCGTTGAGCCGTGAGTTCGCGGTGGCCGAGGACGGCCGTGTTGCGCCCGCCGCCACCCCGCAACGCTTGACAGTCCCGCGCACCCTGCGCATGTAACCTCAAACCAAATCCCCGAAAGGACGCGCCGCATGGCCGAGACGGAAGAGAAAAAAGGCAACAGCATTATCGAGACGATCAAGACGGTGGTCTATGCCCTGCTGATCGCAGGTGTCTTCCGCACGCTGTTCTTCCAGCCGTTCTGGATCCCGTCGGGATCGATGAAGCAGACGCTGCTGATCGGTGATTTCCTGTTCGTCAACAAGATGGCCTATGGCTATTCCTATGCGTCGTGTCCCAGCATCATCCTGCCGAACTTCGGCATCAATATCGACGCCAAGAACATCTGCGGATTTCTCGATGGCGACAACACCCGCATCTGGGGTGGTGAGCCCGAGCGCGGCGATGTCGTGGTGTTCCGTCACCCTGTATCGGGGCGTGACTATATCAAGCGTCTGATCGGGCTGCCGGGCGACAAGATCCAGATCACCGATGGCCAGATCATCCTCAACGACACGCCGGTGCCGCAGGTCGATGACGGCACGTTCGAGGAAATCTACGCGCGTCAGGGCTCGCAGGGGCTGTTGCCCGCCTGTGCCAACGGGGCGGTCGGTCAGGGCGGCGTCTGTGTCAAGGAACGCGCCATCGAAACGCTGCCCAACGGGGTGAGCTATCCGGTGCTCAACATCCGCGGTCAGGCGTCCGATCGCACCGGCGTCTATACCGTGCCGGAGGGGCATTACTTTTTCATGGGCGACAACCGTGACAATTCATCCGACAGCCGTCTGGTGCAGGTCGCGGGCGGTGTCGGCTATGTGCCGTACGAAAATCTCATCGGGCGCGCCGATCTGATCATGTTCAGCTCTGCGGGGCGGTCCATGCTGGCGTTCTGGACCTGGCGGGGCGACCGTTTCTTCAAAGGGGTCGAGTGAAGCTGTCTGCCGAACTCAAGGCGTTTGAAAAGCGTCTGGGGCATCAGTTTGCCCGACCTGCGTTGCTGGGGCAGGCGGTGACCCACGCGTCGATGTCGAGCCCCAACCGCAATGACAACCAGCGGCTAGAGTTTCTGGGGGACCGGGTTCTGGGGCTGGTGATGGCCGAAGCGCTGCTGGCGCAGGATCCGCAGGCCACCGAAGGACAGATGGCGCCGCGGTTCAATGCGCTGGTGCGCAAGGAAGCCTGCGCCGAAGTGGCGCGCGACATCGATGTGGGCGCGGTGCTGAAGCTGGGCCGGTCGGAGATGTTGTCGGGCGGGCGGCGCAAGCAGGCGCTGCTGGGCGATGCCATGGAGGCGGTGATTGCCGCGGTGTATCTGGACGCAGGGTATGACGCGGCGCGCGATGTGGTTCTGGCCCTGTGGGGCGACCGGACGACATCCGTAAAGGACGATGCCCGCGACGCCAAGACATCGTTGCAGGAATGGGCGCAGGCCCGGGGGTTGCAACCGCCCAAATACATACAGATCGATCGCAGTGGTCCCGACCATGCGCCGGTTTTCACCATAGCCGCGCGGCTGTCGACCGGTGAGGAGGCAAGTGCCACCGCCAAGTCCAAACGCGCCGCAGAGCAGGATGCCGCAAGTCGCCTGCTGAGCAAATTGGAGCACGTCACATGACCACACGCGCCGGGTTCGTCGCCCTTATCGGAGAGCCCAACGCGGGCAAATCCACCCTGCTCAACCGCATGGTCGGTGCCAAGGTGTCCATCGTGACCCACAAGGTCCAGACCACCCGCGCGCGCATCCGTGGCGTGGCGATGGAGGGCGACAGCCAGATCGTTTTTGTCGACACGCCCGGGCTTTTCCAGCCGCGTCGCCGGTTGGACCGTGCCATGGTCGCCGCCGCCTGGGGCGGTGCATCGGACGCTGATGTGATCGTGTTGCTGATCGAGGCGCACCGCGGGGTGACCGAGGGGGTCGAGCGCATTCTGGAGGGGTTGGCCGAGATCGGGAAAGGCCGCCGCGTGGCGCTGGCCATCAACAAGATCGACCGTGTCGAGGCCCCGGTCCTGTTGGGGTTGAGCCAGGATCTGAACGCCCGCTATGCCTTTGAGGAAACCTTTATGATTTCGGCGGAGCGGGGCCACGGCATTGACGCGCTGCGCGGCTGGCTGGCGGCGGAATTGCCCGAGGGGCCGTTTTTGTACCCCGAGGACCAGATCGCCGATTTGCCGATGCGGATGATCGCCGCCGAGATGACCCGAGAAAAGCTGACCCTGCGCCTGCATCAGGAGCTGCCCTACCAGATGACGGTCGAGACCGAGAACTGGGAAGAGCGCAAGGATGGTTCGGCGCGGATCGACCAGCTGATCTATGTGGTGCGTGATGGGCACAAGGGCATCGTGCTGGGCCACAAGGGCGAGACGATCAAGGCCGTGAGCAAGGCCGCCCGCGAGGAGCTGGAAGAGTTTCTGGGCCGCCGCGTGCATCTGTTCTTGCAGGTCAAGGTTCGCCCCAACTGGCTGGAGGAAGCCGAGCGCTATTCTGAGATGGGGCTGGAGTTCAAGGATGGAAACGGGTGATCCCGACGCGCGACCTGTGCCCGGCCGGGGCTGCGGGATTGAGTTTAAGGGCAAGATGAAGGGCCGTGTGACATGCCCCGGTTGACCGCCCGCTTTTGGGTCGATGCCTATCTGGCGCGGTTGCGGGTGATGGATATTCCCGCGTTTGTGGTTGCGCATGGGGACGACACCGGCGGGGCCGTGTTGGTCAAGGTTGCCACGCTTGACGGGCAGGCGCGTGTGTTCCAGCGGTCCTTCGACATCATGACCGGCGACCGGGAGTGGGTTGCGTTGGCCAGCGGAGCGGAGCGTGACGTGGACGAGGCGATTGGCCGGCAGCGCGGGTTTGACCCCGATCTGTGGGTGATCGAGGTCGAGGACCGGTTGGGGCGTCATCTGCTCCACGATGAGGGGTTGGCCTGATGGAGTGGCGCGACGAGGGCATATTGCTGAGCACGCGCCGCCACGGGGAAACCTCTGCGATCATTGAAGTGTTTACGCCCACCAAGGGCCGTCATGCGGGGGTCGTGCGGGGCGGCACAAGCCGCAAGATCGCGCCGATCCTGCAACCGGGGGCGCAGCTGGACGTCGCCTGGCGTGCGCGGCTGGAAGAGCATATCGGCGCGTTCAGTGTCGAGCCCGTGCGCAGCCGTGCGGCCCATGCGATGGCATCGCGGATGACCCTTGCGGGGTTGAACGCGGTCACCGGACTGATCAGTTTCGCCTTGCCCGAGCGCGAGCCCCATCTGCCGCTCTATCGCCGGACGGAGGCCTTGCTCGACTTGTTGGGTCAGCAGGATGTATGGCCGCTTGCCTATCTGCGCTGGGAAATGGCGCTGCTCGAGGAGTTGGGGTACGGGCTTGACCTGACGGCCTGTGCGGTGACCGGTGCGACGCAGGATCTGTGCTATGTCTCGCCGAAGTCGGGGCGGGCGGTGTCGCGCGACGGGGCGGGGGACTGGGCCGATCGGCTGTTGCCCCTGCCGATGGTGATGCGCGGGATGGGAGCGGGAGAGGATGCGGAGATCGCGGAGGCCTTTCGCACCACGGGATATTTTCTGGATGCCCATCTGGCCGCGGATCTGGGCGGCAAGCCCTTGCCCGAAGCGCGGGCACGGTATGTGGATGCGTTCACTCGGCAGCTTTGAAGACCATCGACAGGCCGTCGGTGTTTGACAGGATCAGCGTGTCGCCTGCCACTTCCGAAAGAGCGGCGGCATCCAGTGCCGCGAGATAGGCGGTTTCTGCGGCCAGAGCGGGACAGCTGCGCCGGGTGGCGGCGATGGGGCCTGTGTCAAACCACGGGTAGGGGGCGGTCATCGCGGCGGTGTAGCTGTTGCAGGGCGCGTCACCGGCGATGCGTCCGGTTTCGGGAAATGTCAGGGTTGCGCGGTCCGCGAAGGGGGCCCCGTCGAGCGTTTCGAGCAGCCAGACCCGATCTGCGCCGCCGTAGGCGCGCACCGTTTCGTCGCCCTGGCAAGCGCCCAGCAGTGCCGCGGTGGCCAGTGAAAGAAGGGCGAGCTTCATGCGAGGGCCACTACGGTGTCGACGAGCGCGTCGAAGGCGGCGGCGGGGTCGGTATCGCCGTGCAGCTGCGGCAGACCCGCGAGGGCCGCCAACAGCGCCTGGGCAAACCCGGGGTTTGACAGGCCGAACTGTTTGAGCAGGTGGCGCAGGTAGGTCAGACGTTCTGCGTCGATCTCCGCAAGTGCCGCGGCCACGGCCGGATCGCCATGCGCCCAGACCCGCAGGGCGGCCTCCGTCGGGTTGGACAGGATGCCGGACCCGAATTGGCGCAGGCGGGCGTCGGGCGCCCCGTCAGAGCGCAGAAGGTCCATCACATCGGCGAGTGCGTCGGCCTGCCATTGGCGCAGCAGGGCTGCGTGGAATGTGGGCACATCCTTGAAGTGCCAGTAGAACGATCCCTTGGTCGTGCCGAGCCGGCGCGCAAGCGGTTCGGCGGCCAGCGCCTTGGGGCCTGCCATTTGCAGCGCGTCAAAGCCTGCGGTGATCCATTTTTCGACGGAAAGCCGTGTGTCTGCCATGGGTTGAGGTTAGCAGAGCGCGGGCGGGCCACAAGAGCGCGCCCGCAAGAAGGGAACAACAATCAGCCCAGAATGCGCCGCGCGATCACTTGTGCCTGAATTTCAGCCGCGCCTTCGAAAATGTTGAGGATGCGGGCGTCACACAGCACGCGGCTGATCTTGTATTCCAGCGCAAAGCCGTTGCCACCGTGGATTTGCAGACCGTTGTCGGCTGCGGCCCATGCGACGCGGGCGCCGAGCAGTTTGGCCATCCCGGCTTCAACGTCACAGCGGCGGCCGTCGTCTTTTTCGAAGGCGGAAAAATACGTCAGCTGACGGGCGATCATGATTTCGACTGCCATCATCGCCAGTTTCGAGCTGACGCGCGGGAAGTCGATCAGAGACTTACCGAATTGCTTGCGGTCCTGGGCGTATTGCATGGAGATATCGAGCGCCGATTGTGCCACGCCGATGGCGCGGGCGGCGGTCTGGATGCGGGCGCTCTCGAAGGTTTCCATCAGCTGTTTGAAGCCCTTGCCCTCTTCGCCGCCGAGCAGGTTTTCTTCCTTCACCTCGAAGCCGTCGAAGCCAAGCTCGTATTCCTTCATCCCGCGGTAGCCGAGCACCTCGATTTCACCACCGGTCATGCCGGGGGTGGGGAAGGGGTCTTCATCGGTGCCGGGGGTTTTTTCGGCCAGAAACATCGACAGGCCTTTGTAATTGTCGGTGGCCGGATCGGTGCGCGCCAGAAGTGTCATGATCTGTGTGCGGGTGGCGTGGGTGATCCACGTCTTGTTGCCGGTGATCTTGTAGGTGTCGCCGTCCTTGACCGCGCGGGTGCGCAGCGATCCCAGATCCGATCCGGTGTTGGGTTCGGTAAAGACGGCCGTTGGCAGGGTTTCGGCGCTGGCCAGCCCGGGCAGCCATTTCTGCTTTTGCTCTTCGGTGCCGCCCGCGATGATCAGTTCCGCCGCGATTTCGGAGCGGGTGCCAAGGCTGCCGACCCCGATGTAGCCGCGCGAGAGTTCTTCGGACACCACGCACATGGAGGCCTTCGACAGGCCAAAGCCGCCGTATTCCTCGGGGATGGTCAGGCCGAAGACGCCCATTTCGGCCAGCTCTTCGATGACCTCCATCGGGATCAGCTCATCCTTGAGGTGCCAGTCGTGCGCGTGGGGCTCTACCTTGTCGATGGCGTAGCGGCGGAACTGCTCGCGGATCATCTCGAGCTCGTCATCGAGACCGGACGCGCCAACGGTGATGTTCGCGGAATGCTCCTGCATCGCGGCGACAAGCCGGGTGCGCACCGCTTGGGTGTTGCCGAACTGGGTCAGCTGCATGATCGCGGGGTCCATCAGGGCGCGCTGGTCTTCCTGACCCAGCCCCAGATCCTGAAGGCGGACGATTTCGCCCTGGTTCATCTGGATGCCGCCGTAGATTTGCCAGAGGTATTCGCCAAAGGCGATCTGGTGGATCAGCTGTTCTGTTTCGCCGAATTTGCCATCGGCGGCGAGCGCTTCGGCCCACGCCTGCATCTGGCGCAGGGATTGTGCATATGTTGCAAGCCACGCCAGACCATGTGCCGCCGTCTGGTTCTGCTCCACCAGCGCGTTGGATACGCGGCCGCCATCGGTGACCATGGCACGGACCGTTTCGGTCGCACGGGCCAGCGTCGCCTCGACCGGACCGACAGCCGCAGCGGTCAGCGCCAGAAGGTCGTTCAGGATGAGATCGGGCTCAGCAGTCATCTGTCCATCATGGGGCATATTCACGTTCCTTTTCAACTTGGGGTCGGAATAATCCTTTTGCAGGTGCAGCGCAACAAAGATACGTTTGGATGCGTCAATTTGGTCGAAAATTACCGCGCAAATGCAGTGCCTGTGTGCCGGCAAGTGGTATGTAGGGCCATGGATACGCTATTTCCGCTGCTGACGACTGGTGAATTGATGCTGGCCTGCCTTGTCGGGGTGATGGCCGGGCTGGTAAAGGGAATCGTCGGCTTTGCGATGCCTTTGGTCTTTATTTCAGGGCTGACCGTGTTCATGTCGCCGGAATTGGCGCTGGCGGGGCTGATCCTGCCGACGCTGGCGACGAATGCCTATCAGGCGCTGCGGCAGGGGCCGCGGGCGGCGTGGGCGTCCACGGCGCGGTTTCGGGTGTTCCTGATCAGCGGGGGCATCACGCTCGTTGCTGCAGCGCAGCTTGTCCGGGTGTTTCCAGACCGCGTGATGATGTTGGTGATCGGTGTGCCTTTGACGTTTTTCGCGGCCGTGCAGCTGGGGGGCTGGACCTTCCGTCTGGCGCGGCAGGAGCGGCGGACCGAGGCGGTCGTCGGTGCCGTGACCGGCGCGCTGGGTGGATTGTCGGGCAGTTGGGGCGCGCCGACCGTTGCCTATCTGACCGCGCTGGATACGCCCAAGGCGGACCAGATGCGGGTGCAGGGTGTGATTTACGGTCTGGGCGCGATTGCGCTGGTCGGGGCGCACATCGGATCGGGGGTTTTGCGGGCCGAAACAGTCGGATTTTCGGCCGCAATGATACCCGCCGGGCTGGTCGGGATGTGGGTGGGCACGCGCGTCTCGGACCGCATTGACCAACAGCTTTTTCGAAAAGCTACATTAGTCGTGCTGTTGATCGCCGGTTTGAACCTTCTGCGACGTGCCCTGATCGGTTAGCTCAGCCCTGACGCGCGACGGTGAGGCCCGACACGTCTTCGATGAAGGTGACAATGCGGGTTTTGACCGCTTCGTCCTGAATCGCGGCGAGCGCGTTCACGATTTCCATACCGGGGTCGCGGCGCGGATCATCGCTGCTTTCGTCACCATAGAGACCTTCGAAGAAATACGACGGCGAGACGTCGAAGATCTGTGCGAGTTCGAAAAGGCGGCTGGCCGCGATGCGGTTCGAGCCGATTTCATATTTCTGAATCTGCTGGAAGGAGAGGCCGAGCTTATTGGCCACCTCTGTTTGAGAGAACCTGCGGAGGGTTCGAATCTGTTTAAGTTTCCGACCAACGTGTTCGTCTACTGGATGCGCCATGTGTCTAACCTCTGGTTGTAGCTATTCTTTTGATCATAAATTTCGCCGCTTCGATCAATTGCTTAAGTATATAAATTTTTCACACAAAAATGGTCACCAAATGGGTGATTATTGTTGCTCTAATGGGTGATTTATTTACAGTCATTTCGACATGATTGAAAGCCCGCCTGCAAAAACGGTCCAAAATAGTGGCAAGGCGTCTCCGGCACTGCTGCACGAGATGATGCGCTCTTTTGTCGCACTCGCGAAAACCCTCAATCTCAGTCGCGCGGTGGAGGATTTGGGATCCACCCGCCAGACGGTCCGTCGCCACATCCAGCAGCTTGAAGACGCGATGGAAATGAGGCTGTTCGACAACCGCGACCGGCGGTTCGAGCTGACGCAGGAGGGGCGGCGGGCGCTGGTGCCAGCGCAGCTTTTGCTCGACTTGGGGGAAGTGTGGTACCGCGGCCAGTTCGACGATGTCGATGGCATGATGCGGTTCAGCTACGAAGACGACAAAGGCTGGGTCTATCACCAGCAGGAACAGCCGATGAACCGGCTGTGGGCGCACGAATCGCCGCTGTTGAAGCAGGCGATCAAATGTTGGGCACTTGCCGAGGGGAAGCTCGAAAGCAAGCATATGGCGCCGTTGCGCCCTTATATTCTGACCTATCGCGCGATGGACGAGGGGTGGATCTGCTTCGAGATCGGGGCCGAATCATTCTATTCGAACTGGTTCGGTTGGGCGCGTGCGCGCAGCAGCGTGGGCAGCAATCTCAACCAGTTTCCCGGCGGTGCGGAATTCGCGAGCCTCGCCAATGCGCCGTTCAAGGACATCAACAACGGTCAGGGTCTGCGGCTGGATCAGGTGATGACCAAGATGCCGTCCGACGATGGCGAAAAGTTGGAGAATATCTTCTTCGACCGGTTGCTGATGGGGGTGCGTCTGCCGGACCAGTCACCGGCGATTGTTTCTGTCGTGGACCGGTCGCGTGAGGTGTTGATCGCGGGGCTCGACCCGGACCAATTGGCCAGAATGCCGGAGCGTGCCAAGGTCGATTTCTCGTCTAAAGGGTAAACGACGGGTAACTTTCCCCGATTTGCGATATACTGTCCCGAAGTTTTCAACAAAGGGACGACTCGGATGACATTGATCACGATGAAAACTGGTGACCGGTTTGTTGCCAGTAGTGCGGATATTTTCAGCAGATACGGGGTCACGCTCGAGATCGGCTATGACTTTGAAGTCTACCGCACGCTTCTGGCCGAAGCCCGGCCTGATCATATTCTGGGGGCGCCGTTCGACCCTGATTTGCACGAAATGACGGCGCAGAACGCGCTGTGGATCGTCGGGCGCAATGCCGAAGGGCGCATTGTCCACACGCAGGCGCTGCGGATGCTGGATATGAACGGGTTGAGCGTGGGGGAGTATTTCACCCACCGTTTCCGCGAATTCCCGCCGTCGGGCGTCGATCTGGATCTGGAGCGGTCGCGGTTCCGTGCCGGACCGGGCGCCAAGCGCATGTACGGGCGCGTCGCCTACCACGGCGAATTCTGGATCGCGCCGGAAGAGGGGGGCCTGCGCGGGCAAGGGGTGTCTTGCGTTCTGGGCCGCTACGGGTTTTTCGAGGCGATCCAGCATTGGGATCCCGACCACATCATCGCCTTCATGGTCAAGGCGATTGCATTCAAGGGGCTGGCCGAGCGGACGGGATGGATGCACACCCAGCCCGGCGCGCTGCGTTGGTTCCTGCGGGGCAATGACACGCCGGTCGAGGGGTTCATGGCCTACATGGACCGCGATGACCTGCATTATATTCTGGAGCTGCCGCTGCACGATCTGGTGGCGATGGCGGCCTGAAGCCGCGCCAGTGAAAAAGGGCCGCAGACTGTGTGGTCTGCGGCTCTTTTGCGTGTCTGAAGTCCCGAGCGCCTAGCTGATGGAGGCGGCTTTCACGTCATCGTCGATGTAGGGCAGGTACTGCTCGAAATTGTCGGAGAACATGCCCACCAGCTTGGCCACCTGCCGGTCGTAGGCGGCGGCGTCATCCCAGGTGCGGCGCGGATCGAGCAGGATGTCGGCAACGCCGGGCACCGCCACGGGCACCTCGAAGCCGAAGTTTTCGTCCTTGCGGAATTTGCCCGCCACCAAAGTCCCGTCCAGCGCCGCGGTCAGCAGGGCACGAGTGGCGCGGATGGGCATGCGCGATCCGGTGCCATAGGCGCCCCCCGTCCAACCTGTATTCACAAGCCAGCAGGTCGCGCCGTGTTCGGCGATCTTTTCGCGCAGCAGGTTGCCATAGACTTCGGGACGCCGCGGCATGAAGGGTGCGCCAAAGCAGGTGGAGAAGGTGGGCTCGGGCTCGGTCACGCCGCGTTCTGTGCCCGCCACCTTGGAGGTGAAGCCCGACAGGAAGTGGTACATCGCCTGCGCAGGCGTCAGACGTGCGATGGGCGGCAGCGTGCCAAAGGCATCGCAGGTCAGCATGATGATGTTCTTGGGATGCCCGCCCGTCGCCTTGGCCGATGCGTTCGAGATATAATGCAGCGGGTAGGCGCACCGCATGTTGGCCGTCAGGCTGTCATCGTCGAAATCAAGCTCGCGGGTCTGTTCGTCGTAGACCATGTTTTCGATCACCGTGCCGAATTTGGTGGTGGTGTCGTAGATTTCCGGCTCGGCCTCGCGGCTGAGGTTGATCGTCTTGGCATAGCAGCCGCCTTCGAAGTTGAAGGTGCCGTTGTCGGACCAGCCGTGTTCGTCGTCCCCGATCAGCGTGCGGTCGGGATCGGCGGACAGCGTGGTCTTGCCGGTGCCCGACAGGCCAAAGAAAATGGCCGTATCAACGGGATTGCCCGTGGCGTGGTTGGCCGAGCAGTGCATCGGCATGATGCCTTTTTCGGGCAGCAGGTAGTTCAGCAGCGTGAAGACCGATTTTTTGTTCTCGCCGGCGTATTCGGTGCCGCCGATCAGGATCAGCTTGCGATCGAAGTTCATCGCGATCACGGTCTCGGAGCGGCAGTCGTGCTTGGCCGGATCGGCCTGGAAGCTGGGGCAGTTGATGACGGTGAAATCCGCGATGAAATCATCCAGCTCTTCGCGGTCGGGGCGCCGCAGCATGTGCCGGATGAACAACCCGTGCCACGCCAGTTCGGTGACCATACGCACATTGATCGCGTGCTTCGGGTCCGCGCCGCCGATCAGATCCTGCACGAAATATTCGCGGCCCTTCATGTGGGCGAGCATGTCCTGATAGAGCGCGTCGAACCCTTCGGAGGACATGGCGGCGTTGTTTTCCCACCATATCGTGTCGGTCACGCTGTCGGTCTTGACCACATGTTTGTCCTTGGGGGAGCGGCCGGTGAACTTGCCTGTGCTGACCAGAAACGCGCCGCCTTTGCCCAGACGGCCCTCTTTGCGGGCGAGGGCCTGTTCGATGAGGTCCGGTTCGATCAGGTTATAATAGACATCGCCAAGCCCTGTGATCTCTTGGTGATCGAGGCTGAAGTTCGGGTTTACCCGTCCGATTGTCATGCGAAGTCTCCTGTAAGCGCGCCGGACTGGCGCTGATATCGCGAAGGAGCGCAGGCATGCGAAAATCTGCCCGCTCCCTAATAAAGGCCTCATAACATGACGATTTGCGCAATGAACAGGTCGCTTTCGACAGTTAGCGCCACCAAAAATTGCGTTTGCCCCCTGTAGCGGAGCTGGTAGCGCCACCGCGCCCGTATATGCGCCATCCGCGTGGGCGCAGGGCAGGGCACGCGGGCAGCGGCGCAGAATAGATGTGCGGCAATTTAGTCATTCCTAACCAAATTATGGCGGAAATGAGGCTGAACATCCCAGCGATTCGCACTTTTGGATTGATTCG
Source organism: Sulfitobacter sp. S190 (assembly GCF_025141935.1). Taxonomy (NCBI): domain Bacteria; kingdom Pseudomonadati; phylum Pseudomonadota; class Alphaproteobacteria; order Rhodobacterales; family Roseobacteraceae; genus Sulfitobacter; species Sulfitobacter sp. S190. Next base: position 515,713 of record NZ_CP081120.1, read on the forward strand.
ACCGGCAAAGGAGTGGTCAATGACGCAAAAAGCAAAAACAAATTGAGCAGCACAAGGAAACAGGCAATGTCAAAAATTGCATTGGTTGACGACGACAGGAACATCCTGACGTCTGTCTCGATGACTCTTGAAGCCGAAGGTTTTGAGGTGGAAACGTATAACGACGGTCAGGCGGCACTGGACGCTTTCAACAAGCGCCTGCCCGATATGGCCGTTCTCGACATCAAGATGCCGCGCATGGACGGGATGGATCTGCTCCAGCGGTTGCGGCAGAAAACCGCGATGCCGGTGATCTTTCTGACGTCCAAGGACGATGAGATCGACGAAGTTCTGGGCCTGCGCATGGGCGCTGACGACTACGTCAAGAAGCCGTTTTCCCAGCGTCTGCTGGTCGAGCGTATTCGCGCGCTGTTGCGCCGTCAGGATGCGGTCGCCACTGACGAGGTTGGCGAAACCGAAGAGACCAAGGTCATGGAACGTGGCGATCTGCGGATGGACCCGTTGCGCCACGCGGTGGCGTGGAAGGGCAAGGATGTTTCCCTGACCGTAACCGAGTTCCTGCTGTTGCAGGCGCTGGCCCAACGCCCGGGTTTCGTGAAGTCGCGTGATCAGCTGATGGACGTGGCCTATGACGATCAGGTTTATGTCGATGACCGCACGATCGACAGCCACATCAAGCGTTTGCGCAAGAAGATGCGCTCGGCCGATGAGGAATTCTCGGCGATTGAGACGCTCTACGGGATCGGCTACAGATATAACGAAGAGTGATCTGAGCAATGGCATTGGCCGATGGGAGTTTCGTGCGCGATATGCAGCCGCCCAAGCGGGAAGGTGATGTTGTTCTGGGCGACGATTGGGTCGCACCGGACAGCGCAGCACCGAATGAGATCAGGGCGCGTCGGGAACGGCGAGGCCTTTTTTCGCTGCGTGCCTCACCGCTGACGCGCAAGATCATCACGTTCAACCTGATCGCGTTGAATGTGCTGGCTGCGGGCATCCTGTATCTCAATTCGTCGCGCGACAGTCTTGCCCTGCAACGGGCCGCCTCGCTTGTGTCCGAAGCGGAACTGATCGCCGATGTGATGGAGGCCAGGCTGCCCGAGGGCACGTCCGGTGATCTGTCCTCAGCGTCCGGTATCGACGTGGCCGACACCTTGCGCGGGCTGGACCTGCGCAGCGGGATCGAGGTGTTCGTCTACGACACCCAAGGCGCGTTGCTGGCAGAATATGCGGCCCCTACCAATGCCAATGCGCAAACCATCACTGACAATGACAAGGCGCTTCTGACCGACGGTCTGTCGTGGCTGTGGGAGCTTGTCTCGAGCCCTTTCAACGCCGACGTGCAGGAACTGAGCATCGAGGACCGGTTGAAACCGGTGGTCGCGGCCAGCCTGTCGGGTGAAGCGCAGATCAAGAAAGAGACAGACGAGCAGGGTGGCACGCTTCTGGCCGTCGCAACCCCGATCGAGATTAACGGTGCCCCTGTCGGGGCCATCGCCATCGCGTCTGCCAGTGGCGAGATCGACCGCCTCGTGCGCGGCGAGCGCGAGCGCGTGTTGCAGATGTTCATTATCGCAACGCTGGTGTCCATCGGGCTGAGCCTTGTTCTGGCGTCGACCATCGCCAACCCGCTGGCCGATCTGGCCGCGGCGGCGGAACTGGGGCGTGACAAAGATGCCCGCAAGATGAACCCCGGCCGCATCCGCATTCCCGATCTGACCGCCAGACCGGATGAAATCGGCAGGCTTTCGGGGGCTTTGCGCGGCATGATCAGCGCGCTTTACAACCGCATTGATGGCAACGAACAGTTCGCCGCCGACGTGGCCCATGAAATCAAGAACCCGCTGGCATCGCTACGCTCGGCGGTGGGGACACTGCGGCTGGTCAAGCGGGACGACCAGCGCGAGAAGCTGCTGGATGTGATTGACCACGATGTGCGCCGTCTGGACCGGTTGGTCAGCGATATCTCCAACGCTTCGCGGCTCGACAGTGAGCTGGTCAAGGAAGAGGAAGAGCCGTTCGACCTGATGACGATGCTGGGCAATCTGGGGCAGTATCTGGGCGAGGACGCCAAATCGAAAGGCATTGATTTCATCGTCGATCTGCCGCGCGATCCGATCACCGTGCACGGGCTTGAAGCGCGGCTGGCGCAGGTTTTCGTGAACCTGATCACCAATGCCATTTCGTTCTGCGAGGACGGTGATGCGATCCGCGTCTGGGCGCGCAAGCGCGAAAACCGCGTGTTGATCGTGGTCGAAGATACCGGTCCGGGTATCCCCGATCAGGCACTGGCGAAGATTTTCAAACGCTTCTATTCCGAACGCCCCGAAGAGCATTTCGGCAATAACTCCGGTCTGGGGCTCGCGATTTCAAAGCAGATCGTCGAGGCCCACGGCGGCGTGATCTGGGCCGAGAACATTCGCCCGACCGAAGCCGACATCACCTCCGATCCCTTGGGTGCGCGTTTCGTGGTCGGTCTGCCGGTCTGAGCCGGTGACCCCCACAGTATTGCACGCGTCCTGCGTTGCCGTGAACGGGCGGGCGGCCCTGTTGCTGGGCCCGTCCGGCAGCGGCAAGTCGGCACTTGCATTGCAGATGATCGCATTGGGCGGTGTTCTGGTCGCCGATGACCGCACCGAACTGGTAGTAAAAGACCGCAGTCTGCATGCCAGTGCCGTGGGCTCCATTGCGGGTCTGATCGAGGCGCGCGGCGTCGGCATTCTGGCGGTTGAGCATGTGGCGTCGGCCCCCGTGCGCTTTGTCGTCGATCTGGCGCAGACCGAAAGGGACCGTTTGCCGCATTGGCGCACGACCGATATTCTGGACATATCTCTGCCCACACTTCACAACTGCGCCAGCCCCCATTTCGCCGCCGCATTGGTGCTTTATCTAAAGGGGCACAGGAAACACCCGCCATGAGCCAGCCAGATCACAGCCAGCGCCGCATCGTCCTTGTTACCGGTCCGTCCGGTGCGGGGCGGTCTTCGGCGCTCAATGTGCTAGAGGACGCGGGGTTCGAGGCCATCGACAACCTGCCTTTGCGGCTGCTGTCGGCGCTGTTTGACGGGGCAGAGGATCGCGGGCCGCTGGCCCTCGGGCTGGACCCGCGCAATCGCGACTATTCCACCGACCGGATTCTTGATCTGCTGGGCGAGCTGAACGCGCGCGACGATCTGCGCCCCGAACTGCTGTATCTGGACTGTGCCACTGATGTGCTGCTGCGGCGGTTTTCCGAAACACGCCGCCGGCATCCACTTGCCCCCGAAGACCGCCCCGCCGACGGCATCGGCCGCGAGCAGGACCTGCTGGCGCCGCTGCGCGCGCGCGCCGATGTGCTGATCGACACGACCGAACTGAACATCCACGAGTTGCGCGCCGAGGTGGAGCACTGGTTTGCGCCGGGCGGCAAGCGCCATCTGACGGTCACGGTACAGTCGTTTTCCTACAAGCGCGGCCTGCCACGCGGTGTCGACATGGTGTTCGACTGCCGGTTCTTGAAAAATCCCTATTGGGAGCCCAGTTTGAGGGCGTTGAACGGCACGAACGAGGCTGTTGCCGCACATGTGAAAACCGATCCGCGGTTCGCCGCGTTTTCGGACCAGACGGTCGATCTGAGCCTGCTTGTGCTGCCCGCCTGTCGCGATGAGGGAAAGAGCCACTTTTCGGTCGCCTTTGGGTGTACCGGGGGCCAACATCGCTCTGTTACATTGGCCGAAGATCACGCTTTGCGGCTTGCACAGGCGGGATGGCAGGTGTCAATTAGGCACCGAGAACTGGACCGAAAAACCGGCGAAAGGGCGTCTTGAACGTGATCGGTATCGTGATTGTAGCCCATGGTGGATTGGCCCGCGAATACCTTGCGGCCATCGAGCATGTCGTGGGGTCGCAAAACGGCATTCAGGCGATCGAGATCCGCGCCGATCATGACCGCGGCGCCAAGCAGACCGAGATTTGCAAGGCGGCCGATGCCGTCGATCAGGGCAGCGGCGTTGTGGTGGTGACCGATCTGTTCGGCGGCTCGCCCAGCAACCTGAGCCTTCTGGCCTGTCAGCCCGCCGACCGGCGGATTTTGTACGGCGCAAACCTGCCCATGCTGATCAAACTCGCCAAAAGCCGCCACAAACCTGTGCCCGACGCTGTACGTGCTGCACTCGAAGCGGGTAAGAAATACATCGACGCGCAAAACGTCAGCACCGAATAGCAAGGCTTCACATGACCTCAATCACCCTTGAAATCGTCAACGAAAAGGGACTGCACGCCCGTGCGTCCGCCAAACTGGTCGAGGTGGTCGAAGGGTTCGATGCGCAGGCCGAGGTGACAAAGGAAGGCATGAACGCGTCGGGCGACAGCATCATGGGGCTTTTGATGTTGGCAGCGGCCAAGGGAAGCTTTATTGACATTGAAACGTCGGGCCCGGACGCCGATGCCCTTGCACAGGCGTTGACGGCGCTGGTGGCCGACAAATTTGGCGAAGGCATGTAGGCGCACCCCGCAGCGCCTTCGACAGACAAGCGAGGTTGCCCAAGTGGTCGACAAGACGCGAACATTCACGCCCCAACGCAAGGTCCCCGGTCCCGCGACCGAACAGGTGAGCTTTACCAAATACGACCGCTCCAGCCTGTCCTATGCCTCGACGTTCGAGGATCCGTGGAAGTCCCGGATGATTTCGGTGATCGAACTGCTCACCGGCAAGCTCAAGATCCTGCGCATGATCCGTGCGTTCGAGCGGCGTGGCGCGCCATCGGGGCAGGCGTTCTGGCGGGCGGCGCTCGATACGATGGGCATCGATTTGCAGACCCCGCAAGAGCAGCTGGACCTGATCCCGCGCGAGGGGCCCGTGATCGTGGTGGCCAACCACCCGCACGGCATGGTCGACGGCATGATCTTTGCCGATCTGATCGGGCGGGTGCGGCCCGACTACCGTATTTTGACGCGGTCCTTGCTGACCTCCATCGACGAGGTCGCGGGCAGCTATATGATTCCGGTGCCCTTTCCTCACGATCCCGAGGCACAGCGCAAGGGTGTCGAGATGCGGGCAAAGGCGATGGCCCACCTCAAGGAGGGCGGCGTTGTGGCGTTGTTTCCGTCGGGTGTGGTTGCGGCGTCCGAGACCTGGTTCGGCCCCGCGGTGGAGGCGGAGTGGAACGTCTTTACCGCCAAGATGATCCGCCGGTCGGGGGCAACGGTCGTTCCGATCAAGTTTCCCGGTCAGAACAGCCGTGCCTACCAGATCGCCAACAAGCTGTCGCCGATGCTGCGTCAGGGGTTGTTGCTGCATGAAATCGTGCACAGCTGCAACAAGCCGCAGGCGCCGGTTGTCGGCAAACCCATCACACAGGCCGAAATCGACGAACGCGCCGATGATCCGCGCCGGTTCATGGCGTGGCTGCGTGCGCGAACGATGGGTCTGGACGAAAGCTGAGCGTTGCGGGCTAGCGGGTCGGCACGGGTGTGTCGCCGCGGTAGTCGTAAAAGCCCCGCTTTGACTTGCGGCCCAGCCATCCGGCCTCGACGTATTTGGTGAGCAACGGGCAGGGGCGGTATTTGGTATCCGCCAGCCCGTCGTGCAGCACATTCATGATTGCAAGACAGGTGTCGAGCCCGATGAAATCGGCAAGCTCGAGCGGCCCCATGGGATGGTTGGCGCCCAACTTCATCGAGCTGTCGATGGATTGCACCGATCCCACCCCTTCGTAGAGCGTATAGACGGCCTCGTTGATCATCGGCATCAGGATGCGGTTCACGATGAAGGCGGGAAAATCCTCGGCGGAGGCGGATGTCTTGCCAAGTTTTGCCACCACGGCCTGACACGCCTTGAAGGTTTCTTCGTCGGTGGCAATGCCGCGGATCAGTTCGACCAGCTGCATCACAGGCACGGGATTCATGAAGTGGAACCCCATGAACTTTTCGGGCCGGTCGGTGCGGCTCGCCAGACGTGTGATCGAGATCGACGAGGTGTTCGAGGTCAGGATCGTATCGGGCTTCAGCGACGGCAACAGATCCTCGAAGATCGCCTGCTTGATGGTTTCACGTTCGGTCGCGGCCTCGATGATCAGGTCGCTCTGGCCCAGATCGGTGAGGGTTGTCGTTGTCTTGATGCGGGCGATGGCGGCATCCATGTCGTCCTGCGCAATCTTGTCGCGGCTTACCTGCCGGGCGAGATTGCCGTTGATCACGTTCATACCGCGGTCCAGCGCGTCCTGGCTGATGTCGGTGACCATCACGTCATATCCCGCCAGTGCCATCACGTGGGCGATGCCATTGCCCATCTGCCCTGCGCCGACGATGCCGATTGATTGGATGTCCATTGGGATACCTTTTGCCATGATTGCGCCACCATAAGATGTAGCGCCGCGCACCCGCAAGGCCCGCCGTTGATGAAAGTTCTCGACAAATTCGGCCATTAAGCGAATCGCAACCGGCCGCGGCGCATGGTCCGCACGGGTGAAATAAAGGTGGGTATCATGACCTATGATGTACTGGGGCCGGGGGGCCTTGATTATTTGCCGTGTCGCTATGGCACTTCCAAGTTGCTGTTTCGCGGGCCGCAGCGCGATCTGAACGACCCGTTCGTAGCCTTTGTGGGCGGCACGGAAACCTACGGGAAATTCGTACCGACCCCTTTTGCCATGGCGGTCGAGCAACGGGTGGGCGTGACCTGTGCGAACCTCGGGATCGCCAATGCGGGGCTGGATGCGTTTCTGGGCGACGGGTTCGTGATGGACACGGTCGTGCAGGCGCGTGTGACCGTGGTGCAGGCGCTGGACGCCAGCAACCTGTCGAACCGGTTCTACCGCGTGCATCCGCGCCGCAACGACCGCTTTATCGAGGCGCTGCCGCCGCTGCGCGCGCTTTATCCCGATGTCGATTTCGCGCAGTTCCATTTCACGCAACATCTGTTGAATTATCTACAGGTCTGGGCGCCGGAGCGTTTCGTGATGCTGCGCCGCGAGCTGGAAAAGCTGTGGGTGGACCGGATGCGCCAGCTTCTGGGTCAGGTCGCGGGGCGGGCGATCGTGATCTGGGCGGCGCGGGACTTGCCCGACGATTACGGCAGCGATGCGTCCCGTCCGGATATTCCGGCTTTTGTGAGCAAGCGGATGCTGCAAAGCGTCGAGGATCTGGCCGATGAGACGGTGCTGTTTGCCCCTTCGGAGGCGGCCCGTGCCAAAGGCACCGATGGTATGGTGTTCAATGAACTCGAAGCGCATGCGGCGTCCTCGCTCATGGGGGCGCCAGCGCATGAGGAACTGGCCGCCCGGTTGGTGCCGCTGCTCGACCGGTTGATCGTATGAAAAAGGCCCGCATGCGACACATGCGGGCCTTCTCAATTATCAAAGGAGCGCGGCTGTGCCGGCTTACAGCTTCTCGGTCAGCTCTGGCACGGCGGTAAACAGGTCCGCCACAAGACCGTAGTCGGCAACCTGGAAAATTGGTGCTTCTTCGTCCTTGTTGATCGCCACGATGATCTTGGAGTCCTTCATACCGGCGAGGTGCTGGATCGCGCCGGAGATACCGACCGCGACGTACAGATCGGGTGCGACGACCTTGCCGGTCTGTCCGACCTGCCAATCGTTCGGGGCATAGCCGCTGTCGACGGCCGCGCGCGATGCACCGACGGCCGCGCCCAGCTTGTCTGCCAGCTTTTCGATCATGGCGAAGTCTTCTTCGGAACCGACACCGCGGCCACCGGAGACAACCACGCCTGCCGATGTCAGCTCGGGGCGATCGCTTTCGGCGACCTTGTCCTCGACCCAGACCGAAAGACCCGATGCATCGGGTGCCGAGATGGTTTCAACCGAAGCCGAGCCGCCTTCGCCTGCCGCGTCGAACGTCGCGGTGCGGAATGTCACGACCTTTTTCGCGTCGGAGGATTTGACCGTCTGGATCGCGTTGCCCGCATAGATCGGACGCTCGAACGTGTCGGCATCAACCACGCCGGACGCGTCGGAAATGATCATCACGTCCAGGAGAGCCGCGACCCGTGGCATCACGTTCTTGGCGTCGGTAGTGGCAGGGGCGACGATATGGTCGTAATCGCCCGACAGCGACACGATCAGATCGGCGGTCGCTTCGGCGAGCCGGTGCCCCAGGCTGTCGCCCTCGGCAACCAGCACCTTGGACACGCCGTCAATTTTCGCAGCCGCTTCGCCCGCGGCGGCGGCAGAACCACCGGCGGCCAGAACGGTCACATCACCCAGCGCCTGCGCCGCGGTCACGGCCTTTGCCGTGGCATCCATCGCCAATTCGCCATCGTTTACTTCTGCAAGGAGTAGAACAGCCATTACACAGCCCCCGCTTCTTTGAGTTTCTCGACCAGTTCGTCCACGGAGCCGACCTTGATACCGGCGGCGCGTTCGGCTGGTTCTTCGGTCTTGAGGATCTCCAGACGGTTCGCCACCTCGACGCCGTAGTCGCCGGGTGTCTTTTCGTCCAAAGGCTTCTTCTTGGCCTTCATGATGTTGGGCAGCGACGCATAGCGCGGCTCATTGAGGCGCAGATCGACGGTCACGACCGTTGGCATGGTAACCTCGATGGTTTGCAGACCGCCGTCCACTTCGCGCGTGACCTTGGCCTTGTCGCCCTCGATCGCCACTTCGGAGGCAAACGTCGCCTGCGACCAGCCCATCAATGCCGCGAGCATCTGACCGGTGGCGTTCATGTCGTTGTCGATGGCCTGTTTGCCGCACAGCACGAGGCCCGGCTGCTCTTCGTCGACGATGCCCTTGAGGATTTTCGCAACGGTCAGCGGCTCGATGTCATTGTGCACGTCATCGGTGGCAACAACCAGAATGGCGCGGTCCGCGCCCATGGCCAGTGCCGTGCGCAGTGTTTCCTGGCTTTGCTTGACGCCAATCGAAACCACAACCACCTCGTCGGCCTGACCGGCCTCTTTCAGGCGGATCGCCTGTTCGACGGAAATCTCGTCGAAGGGGTTCATGGACATTTTGACGTTGGCAAGATCAACACCGGAACCGTCCGCTTTGACGCGCACTTTCACGTTATAGTCGATCACGCGTTTGACAGGTACGAGCACCTTCATGAGCGATTATCTCCTTGGTTGCGACTCGGCCCTTGTGGACCCAGCCAATTCATCTGCGCCATGTCTAACGAAGCACAGGCGGGCAAAACAGCGTAAAATCGCCACATGCGGCACTAGGCACGTCACGTTACATTAATTGTGGGCCGAATATTGCAACAATGTTGCGCGGGTCGGGCGGGGCGCCGCCCAAGCCGTTGAGAATACGCGCACCCTAGCGGTTGGCGCCCGGCACCCACAGGACGTCGTCCTTGCCGCCGTTGTTGGCGACACGGGCTGCGACGAAGAACCAGTCACTCAACCGGTTGAGATAGCGCACGGCGATGTCATTGACCGCCTCGTGATCGGCGAGCGCCGTGGCCAGCCGTTCCGCGCGGCGGGCAATCGTGCGGCAGACGTGCAATTGTGCGGCAAGCGGTGTACCGCCGGGCAGGATAAAGCTGCGCAGCGGTTCGAGATCGGCGTTCATCACATCAATCTCGGCTTCCAGACGGTCGACCTGTGCGTCGTTCATGCGCAGGGGCGGGTACTCGGCTTCGGCGTCCTTGGCCATGTCGGGGCGGCATAAATCGGCGCCCAGATCGAACAGATCGTTCTGGATGCGGCTGAGTGCGGCGTCGGTTTCGCCCTCCGCTTGCAGACGGGCCACGCCCACAAAGCAGTTCAGCTCGTCCGAGGTGCCATAGGCTTCGACCCGCGCGTCATGTTTGGCGACACGGTCCCCGTTCCCGAGCGCGGTATCGCCCTTGTCACCGGTACGCGTGTAGATTTTGTTCAGAACAACCATGCTCCGGGCTCCTTACTTGACGAAATAGACATAGGCCACGATCAGCAGCACGGCGATAAACTGCGCCAGAATACGGTAGCGCATGAGTTTGTTGGAGTTTTTCTTGTTGAATTCACCGCCAGACGCGAAGCCGCCCAGCCCCAGCATGAGCACCACAACCACCGCCAGCACGGCGAGGATGATGAGAATGAATAACGGATCGGCCATTTCGTGTCCCTTCGAGCGTTGGGGTCAGCATGTAGCTGTGTGCACCGCGCCTGCAACCCCGCTTAGCGGCTGAGCACCCAGTCGAGCGCGCGCGTCGGTAGTAGCCTGCGCAGAAAGCCCATCAAATAGGTCGGGGTTGTGACATAGTACCGCGCACGGGGGCGTTTGGCTTCGACCGCGTGCACCAGTTTCTTGACGACCGCCTCTGGCGGCAGTTCGAATTTATCCGGCTTTCCGGTATCGGCATAAAGCCGTTGGGCCAATTCGGTCTCGTACTGTGACGCGCGGGGGGAGTTTTCCCAATCGATCCAGCGTTCGAAATGCGCGATCGAGTTGACGCGGATTTTCGATGTGACAGGACCGGGTTCGATCAACACCACGTCGACGGGCGTGTCGCGCATTTCGATGCGCAGGGTGTCCGTCAGCCCCTCCAGCGCGAATTTCGTGGCGTTATACGCCCCCCGCCACGGCAGCGTCACGAACCCCAGAACAGAGGAACATTGAACAATGCGGCCATGGCCCTGCGCGCGCATCACGGGGATCACGGCCCGCGTCAGCGTGTGCCAGCCAAAGAAATTCGCCTCGAAAATCGCGCGCAGTGCTTCTGTCGGCAGATCCTCGACCGCGCCGGGGGTGCCGTGGGCGCCATTGTTGAACACCGCATCCAGCGTGCCGCCCGTGGCCTCCAGCACATCGGCCAGCGCGGTGATGATGCTGTCGGGGTCGGTATAGTCCAACAGCGGGCTGTCAAACCCCTCTTCGCGCATTTTCGCGCAGTCGAGTTCCTGCCGGCACGCGGCAAAGACGCGCCAGCCCCGCGCGCGCATCCCGTGGGCTGCGGCATAGCCGATGCCGGAGGAACATCCGGTGATGAGAATGGAACGGCTGGACATGAAAAAGGCCTCGGTTGGGGAACGAGGCCTTAGGTGCCGCTTTTGGCGGCCATATGCAATATGGTGCGGGTGTTCAGCCCGATGTCAGCAAGAATTCGGCCATCCAGCCTTCGGTATTGCTGTCGACGTGCTGCATCAGAACCCAGCCATTGCCATTGTCTTCGAGGATGCGGACCTGATCGCCACGCACCAGCTTGCCGACGACACCGAAGTTGGTGCTTGGCCCGCCGCGGACATTCACGCGGTTGCCGCTCACGGCACGCAGGGTGGTGTCCTGCTGCTGGGCGACGGGTTCGGCAGTCACGGGGCTGTCGTCCTGAAGGATCAGGCTGGGCAGCACGATCTGCGGGATGTCCGAGCCACCGATGCTCTGGGCTTCGGAAAATTTCACGCGGGTGATGTTGCTTGGCGTTTCCGCTTTCGGTTCAATCTTGGCCACGGAGGTAAGATTGATTGCAGCGCGGCTGACCTCGCTGGCGGGCTCATCCGCGATCTCTTGCGACTCGACCTGGTCCGCGGCGGCGACAACAGTTGGCTCGGCGGTGTCGATTCGTGCGGGCTGCGTCTCGGCAACACGGGCGCTGGCGGGCTCAAAATCTGCGCCACCGCTCATTTCATAGAAGGCAAAGGCCAAAAAACCAAAGGTCAAAAGAATAAAGGACTTCATTGTCTGTTTCCCCAAACATCACTCACGGAAGCCCAACACAAAGCCTCCCCCCAGGGTTCAATAATATCATAAAAAATTTGAGTTGAGGGGAGAATTTCGAGAATCTTGACCCGTCACCGGAATGTCACGCATTCAACTTGCCCTTGCAGGATAGGGGTCCGGTATGGCTTGTCGCTGCGCGAGGCCCCCGATACATATCCGTCATGTCCGATACCCCCGATCCCGAAAACACCGGTTTTGCCGAAATGTCCGAACCCCTGCGCCGCGCGCTGGGGGACCGGTACCTGACCTATGCGCTCAGCACGATCATGCACCGCGCGCTGCCCGATGCGCGCGATGGTCTGAAGCCGGTGCACCGGCGGATTCTCTACGCGATGAGCCGCCTGCGGCTGAACTCGACGGGCGGTTTTCTGAAGTCTGCCAAGATCAGCGGCGACACGATGGGGGATTTCCACCCGCACGGCGACGCGGCGATCTATGACGCGATGGCCCGGCTGGCGCAGGATTTCAACGTCCGCTACCCGCTGGTCGACGGGCAGGGGAACTTCGGCAACATCGACGGCGATAATCCCGCCGCGAGCCGCTATACCGAAGCGCGCATGACGGCCGTGGCCGAAGCGCTGCTGGAAGGGTTGGGCGAAGATGTCGTCGATTTTCGCGACAATTACGACGGGCGGCTGACCGAGCCTGCGGTCTTGCCCGCGCAGTTCCCCAATCTGCTGGCCAACGGGGCGTCGGGCATTGCCGTGGGCATGGCGACGAACATCCCGCCCCACAACATCGCGGAACTTTGCGATGCCTGTATCCATCTGATCCGTACGCCCGACTGCCGCGATGATACGCTGCTGAACTTCGTGCCCGGCCCCGATTTCCCCACCGGGGGGATCATCGTGGAGCCTGCCGAAAACATCGCCGCGGCCTACCGGACGGGCAAGGGGGGCTTCCGTCTGCGCGCCCGCTGGGAGGTGGAGGACCTGGGCCGCGGACAGTGGCAGATCGTGGTCACCGAAATTCCCTACCAGGTTCAGAAATCCAAGCTGATCGAAAAGATCGCGGAGGCGATCCAGACCAAGAAAATACCCGTGCTGGCCGACGTGCGCGACGAAAGCGCCGACGATATCCGCATGATCCTCGAGCCGCGTTCGAAGAACGTCGATCCCGAGGTGCTGATGGGCATGATGTTCCGCGCCACCGATCTCGAGGTGCGGTTTTCGCTGAACATGAACGTGCTGATCGACGGGGTCACGCCCAAGGTCTGTTCGATGAAAGAAGTGCTGCGCGCGTTTCTGGACCACCGGCGCGACGTGCTGGAACGCCGGTCCCGCCACCGCATGGGCAAGATCGACCACCGTCTTGAAGTGCTCGAAGGCTTTATCGTTGCGTTCCTGAACCTCGACCGTGTGATCGACATCATCCGCTACGATGACGATCCAAAGGCCGCGCTGATGCGCGAGGACTGGTCGCGGGACCACGTGCGCGCGATGGACGAAAAAGACTATGTCAGCCCCTTGCCGGGCAGTGGCGAGCTGTCGGAAACGCAGGCCGAGGCGATCCTGAACATGCGCCTGCGGTCTTTGCGCCGCCTCGAGGAGCTGGAGCTGCTGCGCGAGCAATCCGAGTTGATGGAAGAACGTGCCGGTCTGGAGGATTTGCTGGAGAATGAATCGCTCCAGTGGGACAGCATCACCGATCAGCTGCGCGCCACCAAAAAGCAGTTCGGCAAGGACTACGAGGGCGGCGCGCGCCGGACCACCTTTGCCGAAGCGGGCGAAATCGAAGAGGTGCCGCTGGAGGCGATGATCGACCGCGAACCGGTGACGGTTGTCTGTTCGGAAATGGGCTGGATCCGCGCGATGACGGGCCACATCGATCTGGGCCGCGAGTTGAAATTCAAGGACGGTGACGGCCCGCGGTTCATCTTTCACGCCGAAACGACCGACCGGTTGCTGGTGTTCGGATCGAACGGCCGGTTCTACACGGTTTCGGCCGCCAGCCTGCCGGGCGGGCGCGGCATGGGCGAGCCCCTGCGGCTGATGGTGGATTTGCCCAACGAGGTGCAGATCGTCGATCTGTTCATCCACCGCCCCGATGGCAAACTGTTGGTGGCCAGTACGGCAGGCGACGGGTTCGTGGTGCCGGAGGCCGAAGTTGTCGCCCAGACCCGCAGCGGCAAACAGGTGTTGAACGTGCGCGGCGAGACGCGGGCGCTGGTGTGCAAACCGGTGCGCGGTGATGCGGTCGCTGCGGTGGGCGAAAACCGCAAGGTGCTGGTGTTCGGTCTGGACGAATTGCCCGAAATGGGCCGCGGCAAGGGAGTGCGGTTGCAAAAATACAAGGACGGGGGCCTGTCGGATGCGATCACCTTCGACCGTGCAAGCGGACTGAGCTGGTCCGATCCGGCCGGACGCACCCGCACCGAAACGGAGCTTGCCGAATGGACCGGAAAACGCGCCACCGCCGGGCGCATGGCACCGCGCGGCTTTCCGCGTGACAACAAGTTCACCGACTGACGCATGAGCGATATGCCATCCGCCGCGCCGCCACCGGTGCCGGACCTGAACATGCCGGTGTGGTTCGGGGGCGCGCGATCGGCGCTGTTCTGGCTGGCGGTCAAAACGGGTTTTCTGTCGATCGTGACGCTGGGGTTTTACCGGTTCTGGATGAAAACCCGCTTGCGCCGCTGGTTCTGGTCCGCGATCCGGCCGGGCGGACACCCGATGGAATACGTGGGCGACCCTCTGGAAAAGCTGTTGGGCTTTTTCATCGCCGTGGTCATCCTGACCTTCTACATCGGGCTTGTGAATCTCGTTTTGATGTTCGTCAGCTTTTCGGTCTTTAATAATTCGGTCTTCGGCTATGTCGCGAGCTTTGCCGGTGTGGTGCCGCTGTGGTTCTATGCGCAATACCGCGCGCGGCGCTACGTGCTGGCGCGCACGCGCTGGCGCGGGGTGCGTTTCGGGCTGGAGCCCGGGGCGTGGGGGTATGCGCTGCGCGCCCTGATGCATTGGGCCATCACGCTGTGCACGCTGGGCCTGTTGTGGCCGCGCATGACATTCTACCTCGAGAAATACAAAACAGACCGGACCTATTTCGGCTCCGCGCGGCTGGCGCAGGGGGGGCGCTGGACCATGCTTTACCGCGCCGCGATCCCGATGCTGGTCGCCGTTGGATGCGGTGCTTTGCTGACCCTGTGGGTGCTGGTGCTGACCCCGGTTTTTCCCGGGGGCCCTCTGGGCGCGCTGGAGCAAGTCGGCGATGCGCTTGAAAACCCGTTCGGTGCGCAGCCCGAGATCGAGACAACCGCACCGTCACGGCTTTTGCTGTTTATTCCGTTGTTCTTTCTGCTGGGCTACGGTGCCGTGCACTACCGGTTCGCGGCAAAGCGCATTCTGGCCAATCACAAGACGGCGAACGGCGTTGCGCTTGTCTCACAGCTGAGCGCGTTGCAGGTGTCGGTGATCTACGTGCTGGGGACGTTGATCGCCTATACCCTGCTGGTCATGGGGATCGCCGGATTGCTGGCGCTGGCTTTTGGCCTGTGGGGCGTGGGCGATCTCGTGTCGGTCGAGAACAGCGTGCTGGAGGGGCTGCCACTGTTGTTGCGGACCCTTGTTTTCGCC
Organism: Sulfitobacter sp. S190; assembly: GCF_025141935.1. Lineage (NCBI taxonomy): Bacteria > Pseudomonadati > Pseudomonadota > Alphaproteobacteria > Rhodobacterales > Roseobacteraceae > Sulfitobacter > Sulfitobacter sp. S190. The sequence goes on from NZ_CP081120.1 coordinate 530,927, forward strand.
CTGTCCTACCTTGGTGTGTTCCTGCTGTGGAGCGCGCTTTACAACGCTTTTGTGACCTTTCCCCTGATGCGCCACATGGCCGCGACCCTCTCGCTGAGCGGTACGGCAGGGTTGCAGGGCATCAGCCAGCGCGCCCGCGATGAATTCGCCGAAGCCGAAGGGTTTGCCGAAGCTCTTGATCTGGGGGCTGCGATATGACGCAGCCGCCGCCCCTGGCCCCGCGCGCCCAAAGCGTGGCCGATTACGTCTATTTCGACGGGGACAGGCCACTGGGTCGGCCTGTGGCGCTGGAGCTTGACGCGCTCGCAGGCACGCTGACCATCGCGTCTGCCGAAGAGGGGGTGCCGACGGTCCGTTGGCCGCTCGCTGAAATACGCGTCCTGCCGGATACGTCCGACCGCGGCGGCACCAGTTTGCGGCGCGAGGGCGATCCGCTTGCCCGTCTGCTTGTGCGTTCCGATGCGCTGATCAAGACTCTGCCAGCGGCCCGCCGCCGCACCGCGCCAAAGGGGCTTGGCCGGATTGCGGCGTGGGGCATCGGTGCAGTGGCGGCGGTTGCGCTTCAGGTCGGCGTGCTGATCCCCGCGCTGTCCGACCGGTTGGCCACGTTCATTCCCCCCGCGGGAGAGGCCGCGCTGGGCGAGGCCACCTTGGGACAAGTGCGCGGCATGCTGGCCGGATCGGGATTGCCGCCGTTGCCGGTGTGCGAAAATCCGCGCGGGCAGGCGGCGTTCGCGCAGATGCTCGACACCCTGCAAGACGGCGATGACGCGGCTGCGGCCATCACCCTGCTGGTGCTCGACCACGAAATGATCAACGCCTTCGCGCTGCCCGGTGGCTATGTGGTGTTCTTTCGCGGCATGATCGACGCTGCCGAAACGCCCGAAGAGATTGCCGCCGTGCTCGCGCATGAAATCGGTCATGTGGAAAACCGCGATCCGACGCGACACGCGCTGCGCTCTGCCGGCTCCATCGGGATACTGGGGCTGCTCTTTGGCGATTTTGCGGGGGGCGCTGCGGTGCTTTTCATGGCCGAACGGCTGGTCGCGGCGCGCTACTCTCAGGGGGCCGAAGCGGGGGCCGACACCTTTGCCTATGGTATGCTGGAAAACGCCAACGTCTCGCCCGCTGCCTTGGGTGACATGTTTGACCGCTTGCGCGAGGAATACGGCGATGCAGAGGGTGTCGAAGCCCACTTCATGAGTCATCCGACCTTGGGCAGCCGCATTGCCCGCGCGCGTGCTGCGGCGGATGCGAATGCGCAATACGGCGGTATTCTGGACGAGGCCGATTGGGACGATCTGCAGTCAATCTGCGACTGAACCGTCTGACGCGAGGGGTCTGGCCGTCATCCAGACACCGCCGTCCGGGCGCAGCGTGATGATCATGCGCGGCACAGGCGTTTTGCCCGGCACGGCGGTAAATTCGAACTGCCCCAGCAGGGTCGACAGGATGATCACGGCCTCTTGCAGAGCGAAGGATGCGCCGATGCACACGCGCGGCCCGTCGCTGAAGGGCAAGTAGGCAAAACGGTCAATCGCCTTGCGATCGGCAAAGCGTTCGGGGCGGAACGCGTCTGGGTCCTCCCACAATCTGCGGCTGCGGCCGAGGGCGTAGATCGGCACCATCACGGTGTCGCCGGGGCGGATTTCGGTGCCCGCTAGCGTGTCGGGCCCCTGTGCGGTGCGCGAGATCAAACCGCCGGCAGGATAAAGGCGCAGGGTTTCGTCGATGATCATGCGGGCAATCGGCAGATCGGGCAAATCCTCTGCGGTGGCGGCGCGGCCCTGCAGCACGCCGACCGCCTCGTCCCGCGCGCGGCGCTGCATATCGGGATCAAACCCCAGCAGGTAAAACGCCCAAGCCAGCGTCAGCGCCGTGGTTTCGTGACCCGCCACGATAAAGGTCAGCAGATTGTCGCGCAGTTCCTGCGTCGACATTTCACGCCCCGTCTTGGGATCGCTCGCCCCCAGCATCAGGTCCAGCAGGTCGGGCACATCGCCCGGGCCTCTCGCATGGCGGGCCTCGATGGCGCGGTCGGCGGCCTGTTTTGTCTGCTCCAGCGCACGGGCGGATTTCATGCGACCGGGGCGCGGCACCCATCCGGGCAGCCCCAGCACGTCAAGCAGCCCGACCTTGCCCGCATCCGCGATGTAGGCGTCAATCGCGCGGTGCACGGCGCTGCGGTCCAGACTTGCCTGATCCGAGAAGGTGACATCGGCGATCACATCGAAGGTCGCGGTGACCATTTCGTCCAGCATGTTCACGGCGCGGGGCCCCGTGGCGGCGATGCGCTGCGCGGTCCGTTCGGCGGCGGCTGTCATGACGGGGGCCAGCGCGGTCACGTTGCGGTGCGAAAAGGCGGGTGCCGCCGCACGCCGCTGCCACCGCCAATGGCTGCCTTCGGCGATAAAGAGCGACTCGCCAATGGCCGGGGCCAGCAGGTTCTTGGTGACATCCGACTTGGGGTAATTGTCCAATCGCTCCAGCAGGATTTGCCGGATTGCCGGCGGATCCATCACCATATGCCAGCGTTTGCCCGTACGCCCCGACAGGATCGGGGCATCCAGCGCCGCATCCGGTATGATCGACAGCACGTTGTCGCGTACCATGGCAAGGCTGCGCATCATGCCGATTTCGTCGTGCAACAGCGGCACACAAACGGGATACATCGGGGGGGCGGCTTCGGTTTTCATGCTGTCTTGCAACATAGCGCGCGGCGTCAACGGCGCCAGCCACGCAAGTGATTGCACCGCTCTGAGCCATGCGCTACGCACGTGGGCAACGATGTCGGGGAGAGGCAAATCAATGAAAAGACGTGGATTTGGCCTGTTGCTGGCCGCCGCCCTGCTGGCGGGATGCAACGGCGCGCGCGACCTGAACGAAGCGCCCGTGCCGCTGGGGGATTTCAACCTTGTGCATAACGTGGTCGTGGCCCCCAAGGTGCAAAAGGTGCCGCTGGGGCGCGAATTGCCCACCGAGCAGATGATCGAAACGCTGCGCAGCGCGGTGGCCGAACGGTTCGACCGCTACGAAGGCGCGCGGGGCTACCATTTCGGCATTTCGATCGAGAGCTACTTTCTTGCCCCTCCGGGTGTGCCGGTCGTTGCCGCGCCCAAATCCGCGATGATCATCCAGATCACCGTGTGGGACGACGCGCGCAATCTCAAGCTGACCGACAAGCCGCACCAGATCACGGTCATAGAATCATTGGATCAGGGGCCGCTCGTGGGGTCGGGCTATACCAAGTCGGCCGAAGAGCAATTCCGCAATCTCAGCCAGAACGCGGTCAAGCAGATCGAGAATTACCTGGTGAAGATGAACGCCGAAAACGGCTGGTTCAACACAAGTCCCGATGCTGAAGAAACTGCAGGCGATGCCCCGCAGGACGTGGCCGAAACCGACAACGGCTGATCTGCATTTGGCAGGATGCGCGCGCGGCGCGGCGGGCCATCCGCCGCGGTGCCGATATATTCGCGCGCCATGCCGCAAGACCTGCTTGATTTTGCCGCCCAGACCAAATATGCCGCCCGCCATATGCAAATCAGGTCCGCATCGGACCTCAGGCAATTTGGAAGGGCGCCCACCATGGCAAAGGAAAAGTTTGAACGTAACAAGCCGCACGTCAACATTGGCACGATCGGCCACGTTGACCACGGCAAGACGACACTGACGGCTGCGATCACCAAGTATTTCGGTGATTTCAAGGCGTACGACCAGATTGACGGCGCGCCCGAGGAGAAAGCCCGCGGGATCACGATTTCGACGGCACACGTCGAGTATGAAACCGACGCGCGTCACTATGCGCACGTCGATTGCCCCGGCCACGCGGACTACGTCAAGAACATGATCACCGGTGCGGCGCAGATGGACGGCGCGATCCTGGTTGTGAACGCGGCCGACGGCCCGATGCCTCAGACGCGCGAGCACATCCTGCTGGGCCGCCAGGTTGGCATCCCGTACATGGTTGTTTTCATGAACAAGGTTGACCAGGTCGACGATGAGGAGCTGCTGGAGCTGGTGGAAATGGAAATCCGCGAGCTGCTGTCGTCCTACGAGTATCCCGGCGACGACATTCCGATCATCGCGGGTTCCGCGCTGGCGGCGATGGAAGGCAACAAGCCCGAAATCGGCGAAGAGAAGATCAAGGAACTGATGGCGGCTGTGGACGAGTACATCCCGACGCCCGCACGTGCCGTTGACCAGCCGTTCCTGATGCCGGTCGAAGACGTGTTCTCGATCTCGGGCCGTGGTACAGTTGTGACGGGCCGTGTCGAGCGTGGCGTGATCAACGTGGGCGACGAGATCGAAATCGTCGGCATCCGCGACACCAAGAAGACGACCTGCACGGGCGTTGAAATGTTCCGCAAGCTGCTGGATTCTGGCGAAGCGGGCGACAACATCGGCGCGCTGCTGCGTGGCGTTGACCGTGACGGCGTCGAGCGTGGCCAGGTGCTGTGCAAGCCCGGTTCGGTGAACCCGCACACGAAGTTCGAAGCCGAAGCCTACATCCTGACCAAGGAAGAGGGTGGCCGTCACACGCCGTTCTTCGCCAACTACCGTCCGCAGTTCTACTTCCGTACGACGGATGTGACCGGCACGGTTCAGCTGCCCGAGGGCACTGAAATGGTGATGCCGGGTGACAACCTGAAGTTCGACGTCGAGCTGATCGCGCCCATCGCGATGGAGCAGGGCCTGCGCTTCGCGATCCGCGAAGGCGGCCGGACCGTCGGCGCGGGTGTCGTGTCGAAGATCACGGAGTAAGTGTAGCGGCCCACAGGGCCGATGCACCTACCCGACAGTGCAAAGGGCGTCCCTCGGGGCGCCCTTTGTCACGAGAGGGAGACCGCGAGACGCGCCAGTCAAAGCGTGTCGAAGATCACGGAGTAAGTGTAGCGGCCCACAGGGCCGATGCACGTACCCGACAATGCAAAGGGCGTCCCTCGGGCGCCCTTTGTCACGACAGGGAGACCGCGAGACGCGCCAGCTTGAGCGTGTCCAAGACCAAAGACCCCCCCCGCCGCTCCTCAGAAATCCGCCGCCACGCGCAGGTCTCGTAGGGGTCGCACGATACGGATCGATTCCTCATAAAGCGGATGTCTTTGGTAGCGGTCCAGCGCTGCCTGATCTTCAAACTCGGCATAGACGACCACATCCACCGCGTCGGAGAAGCGGTCCACATGACGGTTGTAAGACACTTCGAAGCACTGTGCGCCCGGTATGCCCTGCAAGATCGACAGCCCCCTGTGCACGGTTTCCAGATCGGCACGGTCGCGGGCGCTGAAAAAGACCACGTGCCGGATGAAACTGCGCTGCGGACTGGCGTCGGCGGTGGAAATATCTGTCATCGTCTACCTTGTATGAATGGGCCTGCCCTGCGGTGTGGCGCTTTAAGTCGGGCAGGCGCAAAGATGCTTGGACTTGCGCGTCCGATTGCCTAGGCTACACCCGACCGAGGGAGGGTGACATGAACAAGTCTGCGATCTGAACCTTAAAATGAGATCAAGATCGAGGAGACCGTTATGTCAGATCCGTCAGCCCACCGCCCTTTCCCGCCGCCGACCCGCACCCATCCCGTTTCGCTGCCCGATGGGTCCGGGCACCCCGGCACCGTTTTCCTCAGCGCGGTCATCGACCACCCGCGCATGGTAATCGGTGATTATTCCTACGCCAGCGCGTTTGACCCGCCCGAGGACTGGGCCGCGCGGCTGGCCCCATACCTGTTCGACTTCAGCCCAGAGCGCCTGCATATCGGAAAGTTCTGCCAGATCGCCGACGGGGTGCAGTTCATCACGGCTTCGGCCAATCATCGCCACGACGGTATTTCCACCTTTCCGTTCGCGATCTTTGGCGGCGATGGCTTTGCGGACCGTCCGTCGATGCCGGGGCCGGGGGCGGATACCCACGTGGGCCATGATGTGTGGATCGGGCAGGGCGCCCGCATCCTGCCCGGTGTGCGGATCGGCACAGGAGCCATCATCGCGGCGGGGGCCGTGGTTACGGCCGATGTGGCGGCCTATACCATCGTGGGCGGCAACCCGGCCCGGCCCCTGCGCCGCCGGTTCCCGGAGCCACAGAGTGCGGCGCTTCTCGATATTGCCTGGTGGGACTGGCCGGTCGAGAAGATCCTGACGCATGAAGCGGTCATCTACGGCGGTGACGTCACTGCGCTGGCGGCCCTTTAAAACGTCAAAAGCCCCGCGCATTGGCGGGGCTTTTCATTGGGGTCGGGGCGTTCAGGCGGCTTGTTTGTTCACGCCGCCTTGTGTCGCAATCTCGGTCATGTGGCGATCGCCATCGTAGGTGTCGTCGAGCAGTTTGCTCAGGATCGCACCATCCTCGTCAAGGTCCAGACGGTTGGCAAAGGCAGCCAGGGTGCCGTAGCCTGCCAGTGCATAATGCACCATGCGCTGGTACTGGCTGATGATCATGGCGTCACGGGTGGCGTCGTCGCCGAAGTCTTCTTCAAGACCGTGGGCGCGGGCCTCTTTGACCAGACCTTCCATGCCCTTGCAATGCTCGCCCTCGGGGTCGATGTCATGCGTGGCGCAGAGCGATTTGATCTTGTCCATCCCTTCGCTAATGCCGTTCGCACCCGCGATCAGGGCTTCGCTCAATTCCTTGTCGCTGGCGGCACGGCCCAGCTCGGTTGTGGCCTCGAGCGACTGTTTGCAGGCGCTGTAAAGGTCTTGCAGCTGGTCATGGTATACATCGTGCAGATTGTTGAGGGTCATGTGTCGTCCCTTTCAATTTTGTTTCTGTTTCGGCTTCGGGGTTCAAACGCGTACCGACGGCGACCCGTTCCAAGAAATTGCGGGAAAATCCGCTTGATTGGGGTTGATCCCCCTTGATCATGCGGCCGATTGGGACTACCCAGACCACCGGCATAGGGGTTTAGCTCAGTTGGTAGAGCATCGGTCTCCAAAACCGAGGGTCGTGGGTTCGAGTCCCTCAGCCCCTGCCAGATATCCAGCATTCCCGGATCCCGCGGCGGTTGCCCCGAATTTGTCGAAATTCGATCAATCAACCGCCCGATTGGTGGCCTAGGCTCGGTTCATTCGAATTGAGTGTAATGGACCTCCGCATGTCGTCAGAAGCCAAGCGAACCCAGCCCGCCGGTGATCCACCGGAGACGGAACTCGATGCAGACAGCATCGCCGCGATCCGTGATCTCATGGCGCAAACCGTGGCCGTTGATGCCGCACCGGTGGCGGCAAATGCCCCGGTCGAAGCGACCGCCGAGGCCGAAGCTGTCGCAGCCCCGCGGCACGCACCGCGCAAGGCCGACAGCTTTCCCGAACTCGAAGAACCTGTAGCAGCCGAGCCTGTCGCCGCCCCGCGCAAACGCCTGTCGCTGCGGCGCACGCCCAAGCCCCCGCGCGCGCGCGCAAAAGATACCGCAGCCAAAGCACGCGCGCCGATGCTGGACAAGGTGCGCAGCTATCGCCCGACGCGACGCCATATCATTCTCGCGGCGCTGCTGCTGGTTGTTGTGCTGCGCCCGTGGCTGGTGCTGGGGCTGGTCTTCCTGTCGCTGTTCATTCTGGCCGGTGTGTTCCTGATGATGGGGTACGACGGGTTCTGGCACGGCGCGATGAAGCTGGGCCGCTGGTACGCCAACCGCCGTCCCGCCCGCGCGGCGGAGCTGCACCGCAAGCTCGACGCCTTCGCGATGCGCTGGGATGCCGTGCTCGACCGGTTTCCCGAAGGGACGGTCGACGGACTTTATCTGCCCGATTTCGGCGAGATGGCAACCGCGCAGGCCCGCCACGACGAAGCGGTCGACCGCCGCCTTACCGACCTGCAGGACACCAACGCCTGAGACCCGTACCCGACGCCCGATTTGTAGCCTTGAATACATGTGCCGCAGCCGTTAGATGCAGTGCACGCAGATATGTTTGGGATTTGATCCATGGCCACCACCAACCCGCTTCAGTTCATTCAACAGGTCCGCGCCGAAGTGGCCAAAGTTGTGTGGCCCACGCGGCGCGAGGTCATGCTGACCACCGTCATGGTGTTTATCCTTGCGGCGCTGACGGCGGTTTTCTTCGCGCTTGTGGATATTATCATCCGTAGCGGCCTGCAGTACGTGTTGAACGTGTTTGGCTGACGGGCTTTGCCTGCCGCGCCTAAATCACCTTTAATCACTTGAATCCTCATCTGCTGCGGGCTATCCCGCAGGCCTACCGCGACAGCGTGCGCTTCGATTCGAATTGCGCGCCACGGTCTGTTGCGGACAGGGTGGCACATGCCCCCGATATTCAGGAATTTGCGCAGCGCCCGCAACGGCGCGCCCCGCGCCCCAAGACGAAGGACGAAACGGTCAGATGGCAAAACGGTGGTATTCGGTCAGTGTCCTGTCCAACTTCGAGAAAAAGATCGCCGAGCAGATCCGCACTTCGGTCGAGGAGCAGGAACTGCAGGACCAGATCGACGAGGTGCTGGTGCCCACCGAAGAGGTGATCGAGGTCCGTCGCGGCAAGAAGGTCACGACCGAGCGGCGCTTCATGCCCGGCTACGTGCTGGTGCATATGGAAATGTCCGACCAGGGCTACCACCTGATCAACTCCATCAACCGCGTCACCGGTTTTCTGGGCCCGCAGGGTCGCCCGATGCCGATGCGCGATGCCGAAGTGCAGGCCATTCTGGGCCGCGTGCAAGAAGGCGAAGAAGCGCCCCGCACGCTCATCCACTTCGAAATCGGCGAAAAGGTCAAAGTGGCCGACGGCCCGTTCGAGGATTTCGACGGCATGGTCGAAGAGGTCGACGAGGACAACCAGAAGCTCAAGGTCACCGTGTCGATCTTTGGCCGCGAAACCCCCGTCGAACTGGACTTTACCCAGGTCAACAAACAGATCTGACCGCAAGCCGGGCCACCGGCCCGGCACGCACCCCTTTGTACGGTCACGGGCGGCAGACGAACCTGCCCGTGCCAGCCGATTTCTTTGACGTGAAGGAATTTGGCGGTCCACGCTGCGGGACCAAGTTACTTATTTGTCATTGGTAGCGTGTGTCGGCTTAGTGAAATGCCACCCTACGCTTCTAGGGCTTTTGATAAGAGATCACGGTAGCATTCCACTCATCGTTTTCTGCAACCGTCTCGCTGTCCGGTGTTGGAAGTTTTCCAATGTCATCCGAAAATGAACAAGCGTACCGGTGATTGATTTGCAAGCTCGGTGGAGCAAGCTCGGGATTGTCGAGCGAACCAGTCGCTATTTCCAACAGCGCATCGTCAGAATTTTTCAAGCTCAAAGGAGTTCCGCAGCCCTGACAAAAGCCGCGTTTGCTGAGGTTAGAGCTTGCGAAGAAAGAAGGTTGTCCGCTCGTCCATATCAGGTCCTGCGCAACGACGAGAGCGGCGTAAAATGAACCGAATGCCCGCTGGCACATCCGGCAATGACAAACGGATGACCGACCAAGTGAGGCGACACTGTAGCGGACTGCTCCGCACTGACGTCCTCCGGTTATAGGACCTGAATTTTCCATACCGAAAATTTCACAAATCCGTTTTGGGAAGTCCATCAGGAAATCCACACTGGATGAGCGGGGAAGGTGCGGACGTTAGCGTACAGCGCAGCATCAGTTACTTTAAACCCTCACCTGGCTTTCGCCACCTTGTAGCAGCATGGCGGATCATCCTCGCGCCGGTTGTCACGCTGCCCCCCAAGCCGCCGTCTCTCCGCTCTTGCAAGTTGCGCGGCGTTTCGGTATCCGGCCCCAGTCGTCCTTCGGGGCGATTCACATCGTGGGAGGCGAGGGGGCCGCGGCGCCCGGACCGTAACCACGCAACACATATCCCGCAGGGTCGCGACCCGAGGGTGTTGAAAGGAGAAGGCCAATGGCCAAGAAACTCGTCGGTACGATGAAGTTGCAGATCAAGGCGGGGCAGGCAAACCCCTCCCCACCAGTAGGCCCGGCATTGGGTCAACGCGGCATCAACATCATGGAATTCTGCAAGGCGTTCAACGCCAAGACAGCGGATATGGAGCCCGGCGCCCCATGCCCGACCGTGATCAGCTACTATCAGGACAAGTCCTTCACGATGGACATCAAGACGCCGCCCGCGTCCTACTACCTGAAAAAAGCGGCCAAAGTGAATTCCGGCGCGAAAACGCCCAGCCGTGAAACAGTCGGTTCCGTGACCACCAAGCAGCTGCGCGAAATCGCGGAAGCGAAAATGGTCGACCTGTCCGCAAACGATGTGGATCAGGCCATGAAGATCATCCTTGGCTCGGCCAAGTCGATGGGCATCGAGGTTAAGTAAGATGGCAAAACTCGGAAAACGCACCCGCGCCGCACGCGAAGCATTCGCAGGCAAAGAAAACGTCACCGTGGAAGAAGCGGTATCGCTGATCAAGGCGAACGCCAACGCCAAGTTCGACGAAACCATGGAAGTCGCGCTGAACCTCGGCATTGATCCGCGCCACGCCGACCAGATGGTCCGCGGTGTTGTCGGTCTGCCCAACGGCACCGGCAAAACAGTCCGTGTTGCGGTCTTTGCCCGTGGCCCCAAGGCCGAAGAAGCACAGGCTGCCGGCGCTGACATCGTCGGTGCAGAGGACCTGATGGAAACCGTACAGTCCGGCAAGATCGAATTCGATCGCTGCATCGCGACACCGGACATGATGCCGATCGTCGGCCGTCTGGGTAAGGTTCTGGGCCCCCGCAACCTGATGCCGAACCCCAAGGTCGGCACCGTGACAATGGATGTCGAGGCCGCCGTGAAGGCAGCCAAGGGCGGCGAAGTGCAGTTCAAGGCCGAAAAGGGCGGTGTCGTCCACGCAGGCGTTGGCAAAGTGTCCTTTGACGAGGCCCAACTGGTCGAAAACATCCGCGCGTTCGTGGGTGCCGTGGCCAAGGCCAAGCCATCGGGTGCCAAAGGCGCCTACATGCAGAAGATCGCGCTGAGCTCGACCATGAGCCCCGGCGTGACCGTCTCCGTGGACAACGCAGTCAGCGAATAATCGCGACCCTGGCCACCAGATCATCGGGGCGTCCCTGCCGGGGGCGCCCTTTTTCTTTGGTCGCGCTCTTTTGCGATGGCCCGCCCCACGCTAGAGTGCACGCGAAGATCGGGCGCCAAGCCCGGCCACGAGGAGCAGGGCATGGTTCAGGACAAAAGCACCCTCGCTGCGGTGCGCGACATTCGCGACAGGTTGATGACGCAGCTGTCGGGGGGCGAGGGCGGGCATGATTTTCCGACCGCCCGCGCCGCGATGGACGCGCTCTCCCTTGCCGAGGACGCGCAGATGCACCCCGCCGTGCTGGAAGCCGAAACACTGCTGATCCTCGCGTCGCCCAAACCCTCGCGCCGCGCGACCAAAAAGCTCTACCACCTGTTTCAAAAGCGCAGCGCCCTTGGCGAGATCGAGGCATTCGAGACATTCCAGACCTCGGTGAAGGCGCTCGGGGCGGCGGGCGTCGATCTGGGGGGCGTGCATTTCGTCCGTCATTTCGGAAATACAGATCACGCGCCTGTCTGGTCCGCCGTGGCGCAGGCGATCACACAGGTCACCGATCTGATCGGACCGGCATTCCTCAATTCCGGCACGTTGCTGGGCGTGGTGCGGGAACATGGTCTGCTGCTGCATGATGACGATGTGGATCTGGGCGTGCTGCTGTCCGCCACCACGGCCGAGGACGCGGCGGCAGAATGGGCGCGGGCCTATCACCTGCTGCATGGCGCGGGGCTGCTGGACAAGGAAGTCAAGCGCAATCACGGGGTCTTCAAACTGCGGCTGGGGCAGGAAATCAACGTCGATCTGTTTCCCGCGTGGATCGAGGAAGGGCGCGTGTGGCTCTATCCACATACCGCGGGCACGCTTAACGCCGATCAGCTGATGCCGCTGGCCGTGTGCCCTTTCACCCGCCAGCCCATTCCACGCGACAGCGGCGCGATGCTGGCGTCGAACTACGGCGACGGCTGGACCAGACCCGACCCCGGCTATGTCTTCCGCTGGAGCCGCGCCAACCGGAATTTCGAACGCTTCCGCACGGCGTTGACCGCCGATATGTCTGTATGGACACTGCAACAGTCCTGACGGGAAATAAGGCAAGAAATGGCGCGTGCCACATAGTTGCCATATTTCCCTGAACACGCTGCGGCAAAGCAGTTAGGGTAACAAGGTATGGATGATACAGACCTGACCGAGAAGGAGGCGATCCGCCTCAAGCGCCGCGCCGTGCGCCGCATCAAGGAAATCCGTCAGCAGGCATTCGCCATTCTGGGCGAGGAGGGGGCCGATACCCAGGCGGCGGGCCCGCTCTGGGCAGAGCTCAAGGCGCTCGGCAAGTTCGAGGGCCGAATCCTTTACCGCGAGGCGCGCGTGGCGCTGTTCGTGGCGTTGCGCTTGCACCCCAAGGTCGTCGTGCGCGAGCTGCGCGCCCTGCGCCGCATCCACACGGACCGGGGCGATCCTGCCCAATACGATAGCCTGTCGCGGATGATCGACACCCATCTGCACCCCGATGTGCTGACTTTCCACAGCTATAGCGGCACCAGCTTCAGCCATGTCGACACCGCGCCGGTCTGGCAGAATGTCGCGACCGTGATGGCCTGGCTTACGAAGTACGGATACGAAAGCTTTCTCAACTCCGGCACCCTTCTGGGTGTCACGCGCGATGGCGATTTCATTGCCCACGACGATGACGTCGATCTTGCCGTCATGGTGCCCGGCACATCGGTCAATCAGGTCGCCCGCAACTGGCAGGCGTTGCGCGAGACGCTGGCCGCCGCCAACCTGCTCGATGCCGAGCAAAGCAGTAACGAGGTGCTCAAGACGACGCTGACGGGCGGCTTCACGCTCGATCTGTTCCCCGCATGGGTCATCCGCAGCCGTGTCTACGTCTATCCGCACACCAACGCGGAGCTGACCCGCTCGCAGGTCTTGCCGCTGGGTACATGTGCCACCACAGGGCTGGCCATCCCGCGTGATCCCGAAGCCATGTTGGCGATCAATTACGGCGAGACGTGGCGTACGCCGGACCGGCTGTTTGTCTTTCCGTGGCGCGACGCCTTCGCCAAATTCGCCGCATTCCGGCAGGCCACCGATGAGAACCAGCGCGCCGCCGAACGGGCGCGGTTGCCGCACAAGATGTCTGCCTGACCCGGCGTCGGGGGCAGAAAGCCGCCGCAAGCCATTGCACAAACGCGACAAAGAAAGTATCTGCAGTCCAGTCAAGGAGCGTGCGATTCGTCGTGCGCTCTTTGCGCTTCGTCCGAGATGGCGGGTGGTGCGGAATTTCCAAACCATAATTCCTGCCTGAGACGGGGAAACTCGTGACTTTTCAGAGCTTTGCTCTCGGACGGTCTTGGGAAGGACCCGTAATGGACCCGACGTCGGGCATCGCGCCCGGCAAAACGAGCCCGGGGGGTCACACCTCCGAAAACTTTGGAGTGAAACTGTGGATAGAGCACAAAAAGAACAGCTGGTCGACGAACTCGGCCAGATCTTTGAAAGCTCTGGCGTCGTTGTGGTAGCCCACTACGTCGGTCTGACAGTTGCCGAAATGCAAGACCTACGTGCACGCGCCCGCGCTGCAGGTGGGGCTGTGCGTGTTGCAAAGAACCGGCTCGCCAAGATCGCCCTTGAGGGCAAGCCATGCGAAAGCATTGCTGACCTTCTGACGGGTATGACCGTTCTGACCTATTCTGAGGATCCGGTGGCCGCGGCCAAGGTTGCTCAGGAATTCGCCAAGGAGAACCAAAAGTTCGTCATCCTTGGTGGTGCAATGGGTGAGAATGCGTTGGACGTCGCCGGTGTGGAATCGGTGTCCAAAATGCCTTCGCGCGAGGAGCTTATCTCCACGATCGCGGGCATGCTGGGCGCACCTGCTTCCAACATCGCTGGCGCCATTGGCGCACCTGCAAGCAACATCGCATCCATCTTGTCCACGATCGAGGACAAGGCGGCGTAATTCGACAATATCGTCAAACCGGCGGGGTTGGTTGAAACAACACGTTGGAACACACATATCGTTAACGGAAAGAGCTAAACATGGCTGATCTGAAAAAACTGGCAGAAGACATCGTTGGTCTGACGCTGCTTGAAGCACAAGAACTGAAAACAATCCTCAAAGACGAATACGGCATCGAGCCAGCAGCCGGTGGCGCTGTCATGATGGCCGGTCCTGCCGATGCAGGCGCCGCCGAGGAAGAGAAAACCGAATTCGACGTCGTTCTGAAGAACGCCGGCGCATCCAAAATCAACGTGATCAAAGAAGTTCGCGGCATCACCGGTCTGGGCCTGAAAGAAGCCAAGGACCTGGTCGAAGCCGGCGGCAAGATCAAAGAAGGCGTGGACAAAGCCGAAGCAGAAGACATCAAAGGCAAGCTGGAAGCAGCTGGCGCCGAAGTCGAGCTGGCCTAAGCCATCCCCAAGAGACGCTGATCTCTTGCACAAAATCTTGGCTGGATGGGGTGAGAACCCTGTCCAGCCAAACCTGTCTTGAAAGACGCTTTGCCGCAAAAGCGTCTTTCTGGAGAGGTCCAATGGGTCGGAAGGAGCACGGTGGGACGTGGTCCAGCATAGACCCGGATCAACCCGCTCTTATGAATGTGCATCGCGGCCCCGGCGATGGCGCATCCGGCAAGAGACACGAAAGGTGACACGACACATGGCACAATCCTTCCTTGGCCAGAAACGTCTTCGTAAATACTACGGCAAAATCCGCGAAGTGCTGGAAATGCCGAACCTCATCGAGGTACAGAAATCTTCCTACGACCTGTTCCTGAACTCCGGTGACGCGCCCGAGCCCACCGACGGTGAAGGCATCACAGGCGTCTTTCAATCGGTTTTCCCGATCAAGGACTTCAACGAAACTTCCGTTCTGGAATACGTCAAGTACGAGCTCGAGAAGCCCAAGTACGACGTCGAGGAATGTCAGCAACGCGACATGACCTACAGCGCGCCGCTCAAGGTGACGCTGCGTCTCATCGTGTTCGATGTCGATGAAGACACCGGTGCGAAATCCGTCAAGGATATCAAGGAACAGGACGTGTTCATGGGCGACATGCCCCTGATGACGCCAAACGGGACGTTCATCGTGAACGGCACCGAGCGTGTGATCGTGTCCCAGATGCACCGCTCGCCCGGTGTGTTCTTTGACCACGACAAGGGCAAGACCCACTCCTCCGGCAAGCTGCTGTTTGCCTGCCGCATCATCCCCTACCGCGGCTCCTGGCTCGACTTCGAATTCGACGCCAAGGATATCGTGTTTGCGCGCATCGACCGTCGCCGCAAGCTGCCTGTGACCACCCTGCTTTATGCACTCGGGCTGGACCAGGAATCCATCATGGATGCCTATTACGATACGGTCACCTACAAGCTGGAAGACAAAAAGGGCTGGGTTGCACCCTTCTTCCCCGAGCGTGTGCGCGGCACCCGTCCGACCTACGACATCGTGGATGCGGCGTCCGGTGAAGTGCTGTTCGAGGCCGGCAAGAAAGTCACTCCGCGTGCGGTCAAGAAACTGATCGACGATGGCGCCGTGACCGACCTGCTGCTGCCGTTCGACCACATCCAGGGCAAATTCGCGGCCAAGGACATCATCAACGAAGAAACCGGTGCGATCTATGTCGAGGCCGGTGACGAGATGACGCTGGAATACGACAAGGACGGCGAACTCATTGGCGGCACCGCCAAGGAACTGGTCGACGCCGGTATCACCGAGATCCCACTCTTGGATATCGACAACGTCAATGTCGGCCCGTACATGCGCAACACCATGGCGAACGACAAGAACATGAACCGCGAAACCGCGCTCATGGACATCTACCGCGTCATGCGCCCGGGCGAGCCGCCCACCGTCGAAGCGGCCTCCGCGCTGTTCGACACGCTGTTCTTCGATGGCGAACGCTATGACCTGTCGGCCGTTGGCCGCGTGAAGATGAACATGCGTCTTGCACTGGATAAGGAAGACACGCAGCGCACGCTGGACCGCGACGATATCGTGGCCTGCATCAAGGCGCTCGTCGACCTGCGCGATGGCCGCGGCGACATCGACGACATCGACCACCTCGGCAACCGCCGTGTGCGCTCGGTCGGTGAGCTGATGGAAAACCAGTACCGTGTGGGCCTTCTGCGGATGGAACGCGCGATCAAGGAACGCATGTCGTCGGTCGAGATCGACACCGTCATGCCGCAGGATCTGATCAACGCCAAACCGGCTGCGGCTGCGGTACGTGAATTCTTCGGCTCCTCGCAGCTGTCGCAGTTCATGGACCAGACCAACCCGCTGTCCGAAGTGACGCACAAGCGTCGCCTCTCGGCGCTTGGACCCGGCGGTCTGACACGCGAACGTGCGGGCTTCGAGGTGCGCGACGTGCACCCGACCCACTACGGCCGCATGTGCCCGATCGAAACGCCCGAAGGCCCGAACATCGGTCTGATCAACAGCCTCGCGACCTTTGCCCGCGTCAACAAATACGGCTTCATCGAAACACCTTATCGCAAGGTGTCCGGCGGTGTGGTCAGCGATGACGTGCAGTACATGTCCGCGACCGAGGAAATGCGTCACACCGTGGCGCAGGCCAACGCGAACCTCGACGAGGACATGAAGTTCGTCAACGATCTGGTGTCCACACGCCAGTCGGGCGACTACACGCTCGCGCCGTCGGAAAACGTGGACCTCATCGACGTGTCGCCCAAGCAGTTGGTCTCGGTTGCCGCCTCGCTCATTCCGTTCCTGGAAAATGACGATGCGAACCGCGCCCTGATGGGGTCGAACATGCAACGTCAGGCGGTTCCGCTCCTGCAGGCCGAAGCGCCTCTGGTCGGCACCGGCATCGAAGAAGTCGTGGCGCGCGATTCCGGCGCGGCCTATATGGCCAAGCGGGCGGGCATCATTGACCAGGTCGATGCCACACGTATCGTGATCCGCGCGACCGAGGATCTGGAACTGGGCGACGCGGGTGTGGACATCTACCGCATGCGCAAATTCCAGCGCTCCAACCAGAACACCTGCATCAACCAGCGTCCGCTGGTCAAAGTGGGTGACCGGGTGTCCAAGGGTCAGGTGATCGCGGACGGTCCCAGCACCGACATGGGTGAACTGGCGCTCGGCAAGAACGTCGTCGTCGCCTTCATGCCGTGGAATGGCTACAACTACGAAGACTCGATCCTGATCTCCGAGCGGGTCAGCCGCGACGACGTGTTCACCTCCATCCACATCGAAGAATTCGAAGTGGCCGCACGTGACACGAAACTCGGCCCTGAGGAAATCACCCGCGACATTCCCAACGTCGGCGAGGAAGCCCTGCGCAACCTCGACGAGGCGGGCATCGTCTATATCGGTGCAGACGTAGAGCCGGGCGACATTCTGGTGGGCAAGATCACCCCCAAGGGCGAAAGCCCGATGACACCGGAAGAAAAGCTTCTGCGTGCCATCTTCGGTGAAAAGGCCTCTGACGTGCGCGATACGTCGCTGCGTGTGAAGCCCGGTGATTTCGGCACGGTCGTCGAAGTGCGCGTCTTTAACCGCCACGGTGTGGAAAAAGACGAACGCGCGCTGCAGATCGAGCGTGAAGAAGTCGAACGTCTGGCCCGTGACCGCGACGACGAACTCGCGATCCTCGACCGCAACATCTACGCGCGTCTGCGCGAGATGCTGCTGGGCAAGACCGCCGTCAAAGGCCCCAAGGGTGTCAAATCGAACAGCCAGATCACCGAAGAGGTGCTGGATGACGTGCTGACGCGCGGCCAATGGTGGCAGCTCGCACTCGAGGACGAGGACGATGCGAAAATCGTCGAAGCCCTGAACGAGCAGTACGAGATCCAGAAACGGACTCTCGATGCCCGCTTCGAGGACAAGGTCGAGAAAGTGCGCCGTGGCGACGATCTGCCCCCCGGCGTGATGAAAATGGTCAAAGTGTTCGTGGCGGTGAAGCGCAAGCTGCAACCGGGCGACAAGATGGCCGGTCGTCACGGCAACAAGGGTGTGATTTCTAAGGTTGTCCCGATGGAAGACATGCCGTTCCTCGCGGACGGTACACCGGTCGATTTCTGTCTGAACCCGCTGGGCGTGCCGTCGCGCATGAACGTCGGTCAGATCCTCGAGACGCACATGGGCTGGGCCGCACGCGGTCTGGGCGTGAACGTCGACGAGGCGCTTCAGGAATACAAACGCTCTGGCGACATGACGCCGGTGCGCGAAGCGATGAAACTGGCCTACGGCGATGATGTCTACGAAGAGGGCATCACCGGCATGGACGAGGATACGATGTTGGAAGCGGCGGGCAACGTGACCCGCGGTGTGCCGATCGCAACCCCCGTCTTTGACGGCGCGAAAGAGGCCGACGTGAACGACGCGCTGAGCCGCGCGGGTTTCGACACCTCTGGCCAGTCGGTGCTGTTCGACGGTCGCACGGGCGAGCAATTCGCGCGCCCCGTGACCGTGGGCATCAAGTACCTGCTGAAACTGCACCACCTCGTGGACGACAAGATCCACGCGCGTTCCACCGGTCCATACTCGCTGGTCACCCAGCAGCCGTTGGGCGGTAAGGCACAGTTCGGTGGTCAGCGCTTTGGTGAGATGGAAGTCTGGGCCCTCGAAGCCTACGGCGCCGCCTACACCCTGCAGGAAATGCTGACGGTGAAGTCGGACGACGTGGCAGGCCGGACCAAGGTCTATGAGAGCATCGTCAAGGGCGAGGACAACTTCGAGGCCGGCATTCCGGAATCGTTCAACGTTCTGGTCAAAGAGGTCCGCGGTCTGGGCCTCAACATGGAACTCCTGGATGCGGAGGAAGACGAGTAGGCGCGAAACCACGGTGCGCAACACGTGCACACCCTACGTAGGGTGCGCATTCACTGCGCACCTTCCGCCGACCTTCCCCCGCACCCTCTGACACTTGAGGAAAAAGTATGAACCAGGAACTGACAAACAACCCGTTTAACCCGCTGACACCGCAGAAGGTTTTCGACGAGATCAAGGTCTCCCTCGCAAGCCCCGAGCGTATCCTCAGCTGGTCTTTCGGCGAAATCAAAAAGCCAGAAACCATCAACTACCGGACGTTCAAGCCCGAGCGTGACGGCCTGTTCTGTGCGCGTATTTTTGGCCCCATCAAGGACTACGAATGCCTGTGCGGCAAATACAAGCGCATGAAATATCGCGGCGTTGTCTGCGAGAAATGCGGCGTCGAAGTCACGCTGCAAAAAGTCCGCCGCGAGCGCATGGGCCACATCGAGCTGGCCTCGCCGGTTGCGCACATCTGGTTCCTGAAATCGCTGCCGTCGCGCATCGGCCTGATGCTCGACATGACGCTGCGCGATCTGGAACGTGTGCTGTACTTTGAAAACTACGTCGTGATCGAACCGGGTCTGACGGATCTCACCTACGGTCAGATGATGACCGAGGAAGAGTACATGGACGCGCAGGATGCCTATGGCATGGACGCGTTCACCGCCAACATCGGTGCCGAAGCGATCCGCGAAATGCTCGCCGCCATTGATCTGGAGGCCGAGGCCGACCAGCTGCGCGAAGATCTCAAGGAAGCCACGGGCGAACTGAAACCCAAGAAGATTATCAAGCGCCTCAAGGTGGTTGAAAGCTTCCTGGAATCCGGCAACCGCCCCGAATGGATGGTCATGACCGTCATTCCGGTGATCCCGCCGGAACTGCGTCCGCTGGTGCCGCTGGATGGCGGCCGTTTCGCGACATCCGATCTCAACGATCTGTACCGCCGCGTGATCAACCGCAACAACCGTCTGAAGCGTCTGATCGAACTGCGTGCACCCGACATCATCGTGCGCAACGAAAAGCGGATGCTGCAGGAATCCGTCGATGCGCTCTTCGACAACGGTCGCCGTGGCCGCGTGATCACCGGTGCCAACAAGCGCCCGCTGAAATCGCTGTCCGACATGCTCAAGGGCAAGCAGGGTCGCTTCCGCCAGAACCTTCTGGGCAAACGCGTCGACTTCTCGGGTCGTTCGGTCATCGTGACCGGTCCGGAACTGAAACTGCACCAGTGTGGTCTGCCCAAGAAGATGGCGCTGGAGCTGTTCAAGCCGTTCATCTACTCGCGGCTCGAGGCCAAAGGCCTCAGCTCCACCGTCAAGCAGGCGAAAAAGCTGGTCGAAAAAGAGCGTCCCGAAGTGTGGGATATCCTCGACGAGGTCATCCGCGAACACCCTGTCATGCTGAACCGTGCGCCTACGCTGCACCGGTTGGGCATTCAGGCGTTCGAACCTGTCCTGATCGAAGGCAAGGCGATCCAGCTTCACCCGCTCGTCTGTTCGGCCTTCAACGCCGACTTTGACGGTGACCAGATGGCCGTGCACGTGCCGCTCTCGCTCGAAGCGCAGCTGGAAGCACGCGTTCTGATGATGTCCACGAACAACGTTCTGTCGCCCGCCAACGGCGCGCCGATCATCGTGCCATCGCAGGATATGATCCTGGGTCTGTACTACACGACCCTGGAGCGTGACGGCATGAAGGGAGAAGGCAAGGTCTTTGGCACCGTCGACGAAGTGCAGCACGCGCTTGACGCCGGTGAGGTGCACCTGCACTCCAAGATCAAGGCCCGGATCAAGCAGATCGACAACGAAGGCAACGAAGTGATGATGCGCTTTGACACGACCCCCGGTCGTGTGCGTCTGGGCGCGCTTCTGCCGCTCAACGCGAAGGCGCCGTTCGATCTGGTCAACCGTCTGCTGCGCAAGAAGGAAGTGCAGCAGGTGATCGATACCGTCTACCGGTATTGCGGCCAGAAAGAGAGCGTCATCTTCTGTGACCAGATCATGACCATGGGCTTCCGCGAAGCGTTCAAGGCGGGCATCTCGTTCGGCAAGGACGACATGCTGATCCCCGAAACCAAATGGGATCTGGTCGAGGACACACGCGGTCAGGTGAAAGACTTCGAACAGCAGTACATGGACGGCCTGATTACCCAGGGCGAAAAGTACAACAAGGTCGTCGATGCCTGGTCCAAGTGTAACGACAAGGTGACCGACGCCATGATGGGCTCCATCTCGGCGGAACGTCACGACGAGAACGGGACCGAAATGGAACCGAACTCGGTCTACATGATGGCCCACTCCGGCGCGCGTGGCTCTGTCACCCAGATGAAACAGCTGGGCGGCATGCGCGGCCTGATGGCCAAGCCGAACGGCGACATCATCGAGACGCCGATCATCTCGAACTTCAAGGAAGGTCTGACCGTTCTTGAATACTTCAACTCGACCCACGGCGCCCGTAAGGGTCTGTCGGATACCGCTCTGAAGACGGCGAACTCGGGCTAC
Source organism: Sulfitobacter sp. S190 (assembly GCF_025141935.1). Classification (NCBI taxonomy): domain Bacteria; kingdom Pseudomonadati; phylum Pseudomonadota; class Alphaproteobacteria; order Rhodobacterales; family Roseobacteraceae; genus Sulfitobacter; species Sulfitobacter sp. S190. The sequence goes on from NZ_CP081120.1 coordinate 552,166, forward strand.
CTGACCCGCCGTCTGGTTGACGTGGCGCAGGACTGCATCGTGCGCATGCACGACTGTGGCACCGAAACCGCGATCACTGCCGTGGCAGCCGTCAACGACGGTGAAGTGGTGGCTTCGCTGGCCGAGCGTCTGCTGGGCCGTGTCGTGGCCGAGGACATCCTGCGCCCCGGCACCGAAGAAGTGCTGGCCGCTGCCGGTTCGATCGTGGACGAGCGGACCTCGGACATCATCGACGAAGCGGGTGTGGCCTCGGCCCGGATCCGCAGCCCGCTGACCTGTGACGCCGAAGAGGGGGTCTGCGCCATGTGCTACGGCCGTGACCTCGCACGCGGCACGCTGGTCAACCAGGGCGAAGCTGTCGGCATCATCGCCGCACAGTCGATCGGTGAACCCGGTACACAGTTGACGATGCGGACCTTCCACATCGGCGGCGTTGCACAGGGTGGCCAGCAGTCCTTCCAGGAAGCGGGCCAGGCCGGCAAGATCCAGTTCGAGAACGCGCAAACGCTCGAGAACGCGCAAGGCGAAACCATGGTCATGGGCCGCAACATGAAGTTGCTCATCATCGATGAGCAGGGCGAAGAACGCGCCAACTTCAAAGTGGGCTACGGCACCAAGCTGTTTGTATCCGAAGGTCAGGAAGTGGCCCGCGGCGACAAGCTGTTTGAATGGGATCCCTACACGCTGCCGATCATCGCGGAGGCCGCAGGTACGGCCAAGCACGTTGATCTGGTGTCGGGCATCGCCGTCAAGGACGAAACCGATGACGCAACAGGCATGACCCAGAAGATCGTGATCGACTGGCGTGCCGCACCCAAGGGCAATGAACTCAAGCCAGAGATCATCCTGATGGATAAAGACGGCGAGCCGCTGCGCAACGACGCGGGCAACCCGATCACCTATCCGATGTCCGTGGATGCGGTCCTGTCCGTCGAAGACCAATCGGAGGTTCAGGCCGGTGACATCATCGCGCGCATCCCGCGTGAAGGTGCCAAGACCAAGGACATCACCGGTGGTCTGCCGCGTGTGGCCGAACTCTTTGAGGCACGTCGCCCCAAGGACCACGCCATCATCGCGGAAATCGACGGCTACGTGCGGTTCGGCAAGGACTACAAGAACAAGCGTCGTATCGCGATCGAGTCGTCCGAAGATCCGGATCACAAGGTCGAGTACATGGTGCCCAAGGGGAAACACATCCCCGTTGCCGAAGGCGACTTCGTGCAGAAGGGTGACTACATCATGGACGGTAACCCCGCGCCGCACGACATCCTCGCCATCATGGGTGTCGAAGCACTGGCGGATTACATGATCGACGAGGTTCAGGACGTCTATCGCCTGCAAGGTGTGAAAATCAACGACAAGCACATCGAAGTCATCGTGCGCCAGATGCTGCAGAAGTGGGAGATCCAGGAATCCGGAGACACCACGCTGCTCAAGGGCGAACACGTCGACAAGCAGGAATTCGACGCGGCCAACGAAAAGGCCCTGTCGAAAGGCGGTCGTCCGGCCAAGGGCGAACCGATCCTGCTGGGCATCACCAAGGCGTCGCTGCAAACCCGCAGCTTCATCTCGGCGGCGTCCTTCCAGGAAACGACCCGCGTTCTTACCGAAGCCTCCGTGCAGGGTAAGAAAGACAAGCTGGTCGGCCTGAAAGAGAACGTGATCGTTGGTCGTCTGATCCCTGCGGGCACCGGTGGGGCAACCCAGCAGATGCGCCGTGTGGCTCAGGATCGCGACAATGTCGTAATCGAAGCGCGCCGGATCGAAGCCGAAAAAGCGGCTGCGCTGGCAGCGCCCGAAGCGACGGGTGCGGATGACTTCGTCGGTGGCGACGTCTTTGACCAGGCGCCGATCATCGATGAGGAAAGCCGCGATTGATCGCCGCTGACCTTTGAAAATCTTGGGCCCCCGCACCTCTCTGGCGCGGGGGCCTTTTCTTTATGGCTACTGCGCTTTCGCCGGGCGGGGGGCTCTGCTAGGCTCGCGGTACTCCAGTCCCAAAGAGCATCATGTCAGAGCAGTTCAAACTTCAGATGCGCGGGCTCATCCGCTTTTCCTACCTCTCTGAATCCGGATTTGCGGTTTCGCGGCGCGGCGTCGATGCGGTGCGCGACATGCTCTATGATACGGACCGGCTCGAACGCCGTTTCGCGCTTTTCGAAGCGCTGGCGCTGCCGTCCTTGCGCGTGCAGGACGACCCGGACTTCAAGATCGGCCTGCTCATCGGGGATGACTTTCCGCTCTGGGCCCATGCCCGCCTCGAAAAACTGATTGCCGATCTGCCGCAGGCCCGCCTCGTGGCCCTGCCGCCAATGCAGCATTTTCAGGCGGTCAAGCAGGCGATCCGCAAACTGGGCCATGACAAGGGCGCCACCCACACGTTGACCTTCCGCTTCGATGACGATGACGCCATCCACCGCAGCACCACAGCGCGGTTGCGGGCGATTGCCATGGCCAACGCCCCCGTCCGCGACGTAGCGCAGCGTTTCGCCATCGGCTTTAACCGCGGTTTCTACATCACCACCGGTCCCGACGGGATGACGCTGAGCGAAGAATACGAAAAGACACCACTGGGCATCGGTCTGGGGTTGGTCGAACCGCTGGGAAAGGTGCACACTGTCTTTCGCCGCAACCACCGGCATCTGCCGCAGTACTATGACACGCTGACGGAGGTCTCGCGCCCGATGTACCTGCGCTCGGTGCACCGCGACAACGATTCCGGCGCCAGACCATCGGGCCGCAGCGGCACCATGGCGCAAGAGCAGATCGAAGAAACGCTGGAGGCCGATTTCGGCCTGTCCCTCGACCGGTTGCGCGCGCTGTGATGTCGCGCAATCTGGCCGGGGCGCTGCTGATGGTGGCGTCGATGTCGGCCTTTGTATTCAACGATATGGCGATCAAGCTGACGGGCGGCGTGGTGCCCCTGTTCCAGCTGATCTTTGTGCGCGGCCTGCTGGCGACCACGCTGATCTGTGCGCTGGCCTATGCGGTGGGCGGTCTGCGCCTGCGGTTGCCGCGTGCGGATTGGGGCTGGATTGTGCTGCGCGGCCTGTCCGAGGTTATGGTGGCCTACTTCTTCCTTGCGGCCTTGCTCAACATGCCGCTGGCGAACGTGACGGCGATCCTGCAATCGGTGCCGTTGATGGTGACGCTCGCGGCGGCGCTGATCTACCGCGAACGGGTGGGCTGGCCGCGTCTGCTGGCCATCGCCATCGGCTTTTGCGGTGTGCTTTTGGTAGTGCAACCGGGGGCAGACGGATTCACCCGCTGGTCGCTTTTCGCGCTTGGCGCAGCACTGTGCGTGACCGCCCGCGATATGATCACGCGCCGCATTTCATCGCAGGCGCCGGGCTGGATGGTGACGCTGGGCACATCGCTGTGTGTCACGCTCGCCGCCGGACTGGGCAGCACGTCGGAAACCTGGGTCTCCGTCGCCCCGCCCACCGCCGCCCTCATCGCGCTGTCGGCGTTCAGCATCGTGGCGGGCTATTTCTTCAGCGTGCAGGTGATGCGCACGGGCGACGTGTCCTTCACCGCGCCGTTCCGCTATACGGGGCTGCTGTTTGCGATCGCGCTTGGCATCTTTGTGTTCGGCGAAATTCCGACCGCGCCGACGGTACTCGGGGCGGCGATCATCATGGCCACGGGGCTTTTCACGCTTTACCGCGAAGCGCGGGTCAGACGGGTGCCGCACCGGCGCTGAACACACGGCGGACCTGCGCCTCGTCGATGGCAAAACGGTCGGCAAATTCGGCGCGGGTGGCGTCATCCAGCGCGATAAGCTCCACCGGTTTTACCTTCTTCTGGCGGCTGTCGTTGGTGGTGTTATGGCCACGGATGAACATGGTGGGTTCGGCAAAGCTGACACAGGGCATGAAGCGGCCAATGCGCTCATGGGCGAAATTCATGATGGTTAGCGGGCTGTTGCCGCGGATCTGCATCGCCAACCCCGCCACGTTGAACGTCTTGCGCAGGGGCGTGGCGTTGATCCCGCTGGCGCCGAAATTGGCGATGTATCCCTTGGTCCAGTCAAAGGCGATGGCCTTGTGCTGCGCGCTCAGCGCGGCACAATCGACCGCCGCCTGCCGCAGCCGTTCGATGAAATCGACCGCCACGGCATCATCGTCGTCGTAGCGGAACTGCAGACAGGGCGCGGCCGGATCACGGCGGGCAGTGTTGAGCACCTCTTTCATGACCTCGCGGTGGTTGCGCGGCGGATGCGCCTCGATGCGGGCCTGCGGCATGTCCCGGATCAACGCCTGCAACCGCGCCAGATAGGGGGCAGGCAACTGGTCGCCCACCACGATCACCAGTTCGAAATCGGGATCGGTCTGGTGGCGCAGGCACTTCAGCGCGACCGTCTCGAACAGGTGGAATCGTTCCTCCATGCGGGCGGGGTCATAAAGATAGGCGATCTTGTCGGCCATATCCTCGAAATCGACCTGAAAGCCGCCCAGTGCGGGATAGGAAAACCGGCATAGCCCGATGACTTGCATAACTGCTTGGTCCCGTTGGTTTTGCCCGACTATGGTGCGCCCGCGCGATCCTTGGCAAGGGCAGAATGGCGCAGGGTGCGGGTTGCGGCCCCGCTGCGGTTGACAGCCGGGGCAGGGGTGCGTATATGCCCGCTATCTGATCGAAGGGGTCGCCCCGAGATCGCACATATCATACCGCATGTGGTCAAGATCCAGGCCGCCTTCACTGGCCCGATCCTCTGTAAGCAAGCCGCCGCGCTCACCTCGGTACGGGAGCGTTGCGGCCTAATCGCTTTGGACCATCTGCCCGCAACCCGCCCGCTGGACGCAGGGGGCATCGAATTTCACCGCACAGGGGGCCACGGGCTTCGCGTGCATCCATGACGAGCAACACGGGGATAAAACCGGAATGCCAACGATCCAACAGCTGATCCGCAAGCCGCGCCAGCCAAAACGCAAGTATTCGAAATCCATGCACCTGCAGGAATGCCCGCAAAAGCGCGGCGTCTGCACACGTGTGTACACAACAACGCCCAAGAAACCGAACTCCGCGATGCGGAAAGTTGCGAAGGTTCGCCTGACCAACGGTTTCGAGGTCATCTCCTACATCCCGGGCGAAAGCCACAACCTGCAGGAACATTCCGTTGTTCTGATCCGCGGCGGTCGTGTCAAAGACCTTCCCGGTGTGCGCTACCACATCCTGCGCGGTGTTCTGGATACCCAAGGCGTCAAGGACCGCAAGCAGCGTCGTTCCAAATACGGTGCCAAGCGTCCCAAGTAATGTAGCCGCGGTGCGCGGAAGATGCGCACCGGACCCATCCACTCGTAGGGTGCGCATTCATGCGCACCGACCCGCCAAGAGGAAGACAAAAAAATGTCACGCCGCCACGCAGCTGAGAAGCGCGAAGTTCTGCCAGACGCCAAATACGGCGATCTGGTTCTGACCAAATTCATGAACAACCTGATGATCGATGGTAAGAAGTCGGTCGCAGAACGCATCGTCTACAACGCGCTGGACCGCGTCGAGGGCAAGATCAAACGCGCCCCCGTCGAAGTGTTCCACGAAGCGCTCGACAACATCAAACCGTCCGTCGAAGTGCGCTCGCGCCGCGTCGGTGGTGCGACATACCAGGTGCCCGTCGAGGTCCGCCCCGAGCGCCGCGAAGCGCTGGCGATCCGCTGGCTGATCAAGGCATCGCGTTCGCGCAACGAAAACACCATGGAAGAGCGCCTCGCAGGCGAACTGCTGGACGCCGTCCAGTCCCGTGGTACCGCCGTGAAAAAACGCGAAGACACGCACAAGATGGCCGACGCCAACAAGGCGTTCAGCCACTACCGCTGGTAACACCCTAAGATCGGGGCCCGGATCCGCCGGGCCCCTGACCCTTTTCAAAGCAATACCTCTGAGGAAGCTTTACAAATGGCACGCGATTATCCGCTCGACCGATACCGTAACTTCGGCATCATGGCCCACATTGATGCCGGTAAAACCACATGCTCCGAACGCATCCTGTACTACACGGGCAAATCCCACAACATCGGTGAGGTGCACGATGGTGCAGCCACGATGGACTGGATGGAGCAGGAGCAGGAACGCGGCATCACCATCACCTCGGCTGCGACGACCACCTTCTGGGAACGCACCGAAGACGGTGAAACCGCCGACACGCCCAAGCACCGCCTGAACATCATCGACACCCCCGGCCACGTTGACTTCACCATCGAAGTCGAACGTTCGCTCGCGGTTCTCGATGGTGCCGTTTGCGTTCTGGACGCCAACGCCGGTGTTGAGCCGCAGACAGAAACCGTCTGGCGGCAGGCTGACCGCTACAAGGTGCCGCGCATGGTCTTCGTCAACAAGATGGACAAGATCGGCGCCGACTTCTTCAACTGTGTCGAGATGATCGAAGACCGCACCGGTGCGGTTGCCGTGCCTGTCGGTATCCCGATCGGTGCCGAGACCGAACTCGAAGGTCTGATCGATCTGGTCACCATGGAAGAGTGGCTGTGGCAAGGCGAAGATCTGGGCGCGTCCTGGATCAAGGCGCCGATCCGCGACAGCCTCAAGGACATGGCCGACGAATGGCGTGCCAAGATGATCGAGAACGCCGTCGAGCAAGACGACGACGCGATGGAAGCCTACCTCGAAGGCAACGAGCCCGACGTCCCGACCCTGCGCGCCCTGCTGCGCAAGGGCTGCCTGTCGATGGCCTTCGTTCCCGTTCTGGGCGGCTCCGCGTTCAAGAACAAAGGTGTTCAGCCTCTGCTCAACGCTGTGATCGACTATCTGCCCAGCCCGCTGGACGTTGTCGACTACATGGGCTTCAAACCCGGCGACGAAGACGAAGTTCGTAACATCCCGCGTCGTGCGGACGATGAAATGGCCTTCTCCGGTCTGGCGTTCAAAATCATGAACGACCCCTTCGTGGGCTCGCTGACGTTCACGCGCATCTATTCGGGTACGCTGAACAAGGGTGACACGCTGCTCAACTCGACCAAAGGTCGCAAAGAGCGTGTGGGCCGGATGATGATGATGCACTCCAACGACCGCGAGGAAATCACCGAAGCGTTCGCAGGCGACATCATCGCGCTGGCCGGTCTGAAAGACACCACAACAGGCGACACTCTGTGCGCAGAGAAAGATCCGGTTGTGCTGGAAACGATGACCTTCCCCGATCCGGTGATCGAAATCGCGGTCGAGCCCAAAACCAAGGCCGACCAGGAGAAGATGTCCGCAGGTCTGCAGCGTCTGGCTGCCGAAGACCCGTCCTTCCGTGTGGAGACCGATCTCGAATCCGGTCAGACCATCATGAAGGGCATGGGCGAACTTCACCTGGACATCCTGGTGGACCGTCTCAAGCGCGAATTCAAAGTCGAAGCGAACATCGGTGCGCCACAGGTGGCTTACCGTGAAACCATCGGCCACGAAGTCGAGCACACCTACACCCACAAGAAACAGTCGGGTGGTTCGGGTCAGTTCGGCGAAGTCAAACTGCTCATCTCTCCCACGGAGCCGGGCGAAGGCTATTCGTTCGAGAGCAAGATCGTCGGCGGTGCCGTGCCCAAGGAATACATCCCGGGCGTGGAAAAAGGCATCAACTCGGTCATGGACAGCGGTCCGTTGGCGGGCTTCCCCGTCATCGACTTCAAGGTGCAGCTGCTGGACGGTAAGTTCCACGACGTTGACTCCAGCGTTCTGGCGTTCGAAATCGCGTCGCGGATGTGTATGCGCGAAGGCATGAAGAAAGCCGGTGCGAAACTGCTCGAACCGATCATGAAAGTCGAAGTGATCACGCCTGACGAATACACAGGCGGCATCATCGGCGATCTGACATCGCGTCGCGGTCAGGTACAGGGTCAGGACAGCCGCGGTAACGCGATTGCCATCGACGCTTTCGTGCCGCTGGCCAACATGTTCGGCTACATCAACACGCTGCGGTCCATGTCGTCGGGTCGTGCGAACTTCACCATGCAGTTCGACCACTACGAAGGCGTGCCACAGAACATCTCGGACGAGATTCAGGCCAAATTCGCGTGATGAAAACTTTGCGCGTCCCGCTTGCCCTCACCCTGATCGCCGGTCTGGCCGCTTGTGCCACACCGTCGATCCGGGCCACGGGCGATACCACGGATCTGAACGTGGTGTCGGTGTCGGTTGACACGGACACCATGGCACAGGCCGTGTCGGGGCGTGCATCCACCGTGACCAAGGCGCAGCTGGACGATGATCTGACGGCTGCGCTGGGGGCGGAACTGGCAAAGGCGTCCACGCCGGACGGCACGCCCGTCACCGTGGCGGTCACGCTGACCTCCGTGGATCTGGCACCGCCGGTGACACGCGTCGCCGCCGCCGCCAGCTCGGCCACGGGCACTGTGACAGTGACGGAAGTGGGCACCGACCGCACGGTTGTGCCCGCCACCACCCTCACCGGCACCAGCAACAGCCTGCGCGCACCGGGCGTGATCGGTCTGGCCACGACCCAGTCGGTGGAAAATGATTATCGCGGCACCCTGTCGGGTTTCGCGAGCACAGTACGCAAGGCCCTCTTCGGGTCCGAACAATAGACGTTTTTCAAAAGGAGCCACACCATGGCAAAGGAAAAGTTTGAACGTAACAAGCCGCACGTCAACATTGGCACGATCGGCCACGTTGACCACGGCAAGACGACACTGACGGCTGCGATCACCAAGTATTTCGGTGATTTCAAGGCTTACGACCAGATTGACGGCGCGCCCGAGGAGAAAGCCCGCGGGATCACGATTTCGACGGCACACGTCGAGTATGAAACCGACGCGCGTCACTATGCGCACGTCGATTGCCCCGGCCACGCGGACTACGTCAAGAACATGATCACCGGTGCGGCGCAGATGGACGGCGCGATCCTGGTTGTGAACGCGGCCGACGGCCCGATGCCTCAGACGCGCGAGCACATCCTGCTGGGCCGCCAGGTTGGCATCCCGTACATGGTTGTTTTCATGAACAAGGTTGACCAGGTCGACGATGAGGAGCTGCTGGAGCTGGTGGAAATGGAAATCCGCGAGCTGCTGTCGTCCTACGAGTATCCCGGCGACGACATTCCGATCATCGCGGGTTCCGCGCTGGCGGCGATGGAAGGCAACAAGCCCGAAATCGGCGAAGAGAAGATCAAGGAACTGATGGCGGCTGTGGACGAGTACATCCCGACGCCCGCACGTGCCGTTGACCAGCCGTTCCTGATGCCGGTCGAAGACGTGTTCTCGATCTCGGGCCGTGGTACAGTTGTGACGGGCCGTGTCGAGCGTGGCGTGATCAACGTGGGCGACGAGATCGAAATCGTCGGCATCCGCGACACCAAGAAGACGACCTGCACGGGCGTTGAAATGTTCCGCAAGCTGCTGGATTCTGGCGAAGCGGGCGACAACATCGGCGCGCTGCTGCGTGGCGTTGACCGTGACGGCGTCGAGCGTGGCCAGGTGCTGTGCAAGCCCGGTTCGGTGAACCCGCACACGAAGTTCGAAGCCGAAGCCTACATCCTGACCAAGGAAGAGGGTGGCCGTCACACGCCGTTCTTCGCCAACTACCGTCCGCAGTTCTACTTCCGTACGACGGATGTGACCGGCACGGTTCAGCTGCCCGAGGGCACTGAAATGGTGATGCCGGGTGACAACCTGAAGTTCGACGTCGAGCTGATCGCGCCCATCGCGATGGAGCAGGGCCTGCGCTTCGCGATCCGCGAAGGCGGCCGGACCGTCGGCGCGGGTGTCGTGTCGAAGATCACGGAGTAAGTGTAGCGGCCCACAGGGCCGATGCACCTACCCGACAGTGCAAAGGGCGTCCCTCGGGGCGCCCTTTGTCACGAGAGGGAGATCGCGAGACGCGCCAATTAAAGCGTGTCGAAGATCATAATCCCCACCGCGCCCTTTCCCCGCCGCTCCTCAGAAATCCGCCGATCCCATAAAACTACGCAACAATGCTTCCCTGTGCGGGACAAGCGTCTATTGTGGGGGGCATGACAGTCATCACATCCCTGCTGCGCGTCTGCGCATGCCTCGTTTTCCTCGGCGCAACCGCTGTATATGCCGCCGATGTCGAACGCTTTGTCGGCCACTACGAAGGGACGGCCGATGCCGCCATCGACGGCGAGCTGAAACCGCGCGAGCTCAGCACGACGATCGAGATGACGAAGGAAGGGTTCCATGTCACCTGGACCTCGCTGATCTATAAGGCCGACGGGACGGTGAAGGAAAACAGCTACGACATCGACTTCATCCCCACGGACCGGCCGCATATCTTCGGCTCCGCGATGCAGGTGAACGTCTTTGGCAAACGCATCCCGCTCAACCCCCTGCAGGGGGAGCCGTTCGTTTGGTCCCGCTTCGAGGGCGATACTTTCACGCTCTATTCGCTCTTCATCAACGCCGAGGGCGGATACGAGATGCAGGAGTATCACCGCACGCTGGCCGATGGCGGGCTGGACCTGCTGTTCCAGCGCATCGAAAACGGGGTTGCGCGCAAGAAAGTGACCGCCTTTCTGGCCCGCTGAACACGGCCCGCGGGGGCGCGCGGGAAAACTGTGCCGATGGTGCCAAAACCCCCTTGCCACCTGCGGCGCGACCCCCTATAGCACACCCAACCCACGGGGCGCGCAATGACGCGCCCCGTTGGCGTTACACAAAAGATCGCGACGAGGGTGCCGGATGAGCCGCTATCCTCCTCTCCGTGACCATCCCAGATCAAGGGATTTGCATTATGGCTGCCAGCCAAAACATCCGCATTCGCCTGAAGGCGTTTGATTACCGGGTGCTTGATGCCTCCACTCAGGAAATCGTCAACACCGCCAAGCGCACAGGCGCTTCCGTTCGCGGCCCCATTCCGCTGCCGAACAAAATCGAAAAATTCACCGTTCTGCGTGGCCCCCACGTGGACAAGAAATCCCGCGATCAATTCGAGATCCGCACGCACAAGCGCCTGCTGGACATCGTTGAGCCGACCCCCCAGACCGTGGACGCGCTGATGAAGCTCGACCTCGCCGCTGGTGTGGATGTCGAAATCAAGCTGCAATCGTAAGCGTAGGAGGGTTTCTATTATGTTGCGCTCAGGCGTTATCGCAAAGAAAGTCGGGATGACCCGGCTGTTCATGGAAGACGGCAAGCAGATCCCTGTGACCGTTCTCCAACTCGACAAGCTGCAGGTTGTGGCCCAGCGGACCGACGACAAAGACGGCTATACCGCCGTTCAGCTCGGTGCCGGTACGGCCAAGGCCAAGCGGACTTCGCAAGCCATGCGCGGCCACTTTGCCGCGTCCAAGGTGGAACCGAAGCGTAAGGTTGCCGAATTCCGTGTGGATGCCGACAACCTGATCCCAGTGGGCGAAGAAATCATCGCCGACCACTACTTCGCGGGTCAATTCGTGGATGTTGCAGGCACTTCGATCGGTAAAGGTTTTGCCGGTGCCATGAAGCGTCACAACTTCGGCGGTCTGCGGGCGACACACGGTGTCTCCATCAGCCACCGTTCGCACGGCTCCACGGGCCAGTGTCAGGATCCGGGCAAGGTTTTCAAAGGCAAGAAAATGGCCGGTCACATGGGTGCTGCCCGCGTGACAACCCAGAACCTGCAGGTCGTCAAAACCGACACCTCGCGCGGTCTGATCATGGTCAAAGGCGCCGTTCCCGGCTCCAAAGGTGGCTGGGTCACGGTCAAGGATGCGGTGAAAAAGCCGTTCCCCGAAGAAGCGATCCTGCCCGCCGCGCTGAAGTCCGCAGCCGAGGAAGCCGCCAAAGCCGCTGAAGAAGCAGCCGCAGCAGCAGCCGCAGAAGCCGAAGCAGAAGCAAAGCGTCTCGCCGAAGAGCAAGCCGCCGCTGAAGCCGAAGCGCTCAAAGCTGCCGAAGCCGAAATCGAAGCCGACAAAGCTGGTGAAGCTGACGGTGAAGACAAGAAAGAAGGTGACGCATGAAACTCGATGTCATCAAACTCGACGGCGGCAAAGCCGGGTCGGTAGATCTGGACGAGGCCCTGTTCGGTCTCGAGCCACGCGCCGACATCCTGCACCGTGTCGTGCGCTGGCAGCGTAACAACGCACAGCAGGGCACGCACAAGGTCAAGACGCGCTCGGAAACCAGCTACTCGACCAAGAAGATCTATCGCCAAAAGGGCACCGGTGGCGCACGTCACGGGTCGCGCAACGCGCCGATCTTCCGCAAGGGTGGTATCTACAAGGGCCCAACGCCCCGTAGCCACGGCCACGAGCTGACCAAGAAGTTCCGCAAGCTGGGTCTGTGCCACGCGCTTTCCGCCAAGATGAAAGAAGGCAACGTGGTCATCCTCGACGAAGCGACGTCGGCAGGCAAAACCGCCGCTCTGGCCAAGCAGATCAAGGATCTGGGCTGGAAACGCGCGCTGGTCATCGACGGTTCTTCGGTCAACGAAGACTTCGCAACCGCCGCCCGCAACATCGACGGTCTGGATATCCTGCCGACGATGGGCGCAAACGTATACGACATCCTCAAGCGTGACACCCTGGTGATCACGAAGGCCGGTGTCGAAGCACTGGAGGCCCGTTTGAAATGAGCGCGAAACCAGAACATTACGACGTGATCCGCAAGCCGATCATCACCGAGAAGGCAACAATGGCGTCCGAGCAGAACGCCGTCGTCTTCGAAGTGCATATCGACAGCAACAAACCCCAGATCAAAGAGGCCGTCGAGGCGCTGTTTGGTGTGAAGGTGAAGGCCGTGAACACGTCCATCACCAAGGGTAAGGTCAAGCGCTTCCGCGGTCAGCTGGGCACACGCAAAGACGTGAAAAAAGCCTATGTGACCCTCGAGGAAGGCAACACGATCGACGTGAGCACCGGCCTCTGAGCCACGCCCGCGCGTGACGACAACGAAAGGCCCCTGCAACCGCAGGGGCCTTTTCGCGTTCGGGCGCATTGGTGGATTCCCGCCGATGCGCACGACCCCAAAGGATTTGCTTGCAATTTCGCCCGATTTCGCTCATTGCATACGGGCGACGTTACATGCCTATCGAATTTCTGCTCCATCCGGCTCAGTTTTGCGATCCTTCACTGACTTAGCCAAGCTGCCGCATTCCGTGGGCAGCACATCAGGAGTACAGACTATGGCCACAGGCACAGTCAAATGGTTCAACACCACTAAAGGTTTCGGTTTTATCGCCCCCGACGGCGGCAGCAAAGACGTGTTCGTACACATCTCTGCCGTTGAGCGCGCAGGCCTCACAGGTCTGGCCGACGACCAGAAAGTCACGTTCGACATCGAAGCAGGCCGCGACGGCCGCGAGAGCGCGACAAACATCCAGCTGGCCTAAGCCGCTGCACCCCCGAGGGGGTGGTTTAGAGATTTCAAAGGGCGTGGTGCAATACCCACGCCCTTTTTGCATGCCGCGTGATCGCGGAAGCGTTAGGCGTCGGCTTGGCAGACGAAGCGGGCTTTCGCTGCGGTCGCTCCAATGGCTCTTTTAGGAAAACCAGCCATCATTCTTCCAGGTTCAAATAGTGAAGTGGTGCGTACTTGATTTGCTTAAATCACTGCCCGGCAATCCCTTGGTTTAGTCCGAACCGCGCTCAATTTGGCCAACCTTCGCAGTAACCTTTCCAAGCAAATCCAACAACGTGTCCTGCTCATTTTCGTTCAGCGCGGACAAGAAGAATTCCATATTCTTAATATCTTGCCGATTCAGGGTCTCCGCTAAGGCGCTGCCCGCCTCCGATAGCACCAGCGAGGCTGCACGCCTGTCTGCCCTATCGCGCTTTCGCTCAATCAAGCCGCGCTTTGTCAATCGCGCAATAACGCTGCTTGTCGTCGTAGGCGCTACGCCAAGATAGTTGGTCAGCTCAGCCGCACGCATTCCTGGTGAAGCGCGCAACGCACCAATCGTGTTAAAATCCAATGCGTTGTAAGGGATCGCATGCTGATGATCCTTTGGCGTTCGCTCACTAACAAGCATGACGCGCATTAAAGTTCCGACGAGGTCTAGCAGTTTAGGAGCGCGTGACATTTAAAGTTTTTTGCCGCTTTCCCTTGAAAACGCAAGGTCTCAAACTCATTTACTACGAATATCGCAGTAAATGGAGATCGAACAATGCGAATGCTTGCTTCTGCCGTAGCCTTTTTTGCTTTCACGTCTGTTGTCGCTGCCGAAGTGGCAATTCCGGCACCGCCTGATCTTGCGAGTGCCAGCAAATACCAATCGAACACAGAAACTATCGTCCTGAACGCGCCGCTGGCAGAGGCTTGGCAGTTCTGGCGCGACAACCCAGTCACCGATTTCGTGGAGCCCACTGACCGCATTCCAGAGATCGCAGGTTTTGAAGTATTAAAGGGAAACTGGGGGGAACCCGGCAGTATTCGCCGCGTCACGTTCCAAACCGGTGAAACCGCTTTGGAACGTGTTCTCACCAGTACTGAAAGCGAGTTCTCTTACCAGATTTGGAACATCCAGACGTCTTCCGGCCGCTTCATCAACCACATCTATGGTAAGTTCGAAGCGCAACCTGTGGAGAGCGGTACCGCGATAAACTGGAGCTACAATGTAAAACCAGCCGTATTCTTTGCACGACCTTCAATCGCCTCCTTTATCAGAAACGACTTTGCGCCATTCATGGAGGGCGGATTGCAAGGTCTGTCTGCGGCGTATACTGCAAGTCAACCAGGTTGAGTTGAAGACATGAAATCGTGGTCAGACCTGGCCTCTCGTGGTCGATAGCTCCTGTTGTCGGTCACTCCACGCCTTCTCAGCACCCATCACGAGAGCCGCACCGGTCTTCGAAGGGCTTACTGATACTCTGAGTCTTTAAGAGCAGACATTCGTAAATCGCGCAGCATCCGGTAAAGTGGGTTCTAAGCAGACATCCTACCTAACATCATTGGCCCCGCCTTATATCCTTGACCCTCCCCCCAACCTGACCTAAACGACCCCATCGGCACTGGCCCCGGATTCGTCCGGGGCTTTGCCTTTGTTTGTATGGCGCATCGTCATACGCCCAATTCTGGCACCTACGGGGGCCTATAACCACGCCGACCTACGGGGCGGCACACAGCAAAACGGAAGACAGACAACATGGCACTCAAGTCGTATAAACCGACGACGCCAGGCCAGCGTGGGCTGGTACTGATCGACCGTTCGGAGCTTTGGAAAGGCCGTCCGGTCAAATCCCTCACAGAGGGTTTGACCAAGAACGGTGGCCGGAACAATACCGGGCGGATCACAATGCGTCGCAAGGGCGGTGGTGCAAAGCGCCTTTACCGTATCGTTGATTTCAAGCGCAACAAGATGGACGTCACCGGCACCATCATGCGCATCGAATACGATCCCAACCGGACCGCGTTCATCGCACTCATCAAATATTCCGATGGCGAGCAGGCCTACATTCTGGCCCCTCAGCGCATCGGCGTCGGCGATCAGGTCGTCGCCAGCCAGAAGGCTGACATCAAGCCCGGCAACGCAATGCCTTTCTCGGGCATGCCGATCGGCACGATCGTCCACAACATCGAAATGAAGCCCGGCAAAGGCGGCCAGATCGCCCGCGCGGCAGGCACCTACGCCCAGTTCGTGGGCCGGGACGGGGGCTATGCCCAGATCCGTCTGAGCTCAGGTGAACTGCGTCTGGTGCGTCAGGAATGCATGGCCACCGTCGGTGCCGTCAGCAACCCCGACAACTCCAACCAGAACTTCGGTAAAGCGGGCCGCATGCGCCACAAGGGCATCCGTCCTTCGGTACGTGGTGTCGTGATGAACCCGATCGACCACCCGCACGGTGGTGGTGAAGGCCGGACATCGGGTGGTCGCCACCCCGTGACCCCATGGGGCAAGCCCACCAAGGGCGCAAAGACCCGCAACAAGAACAAAGCGTCCAGCAAGCTGATCATCCGCTCGCGTCACGCCAAGAAGAAGGGGCGTTAATCTATGTCTCGTTCAGTATGGAAAGGTCCTTTTGTCGACTCTTATGTCCTCAAGAAGGCCGAAGCTTCCCGCGAAAGCGGCCGCAACGAAGTGATCAAGATCTGGTCGCGTCGTTCCACGATCCTGCCGCAGTTTGTGGGTCTGACATTCGGTGTCTACAACGGCCACAAACATATCCCAGTCAACGTCAGCGAAGAAATGATCGGTCAGAAGTTTGGTGAGTATTCGCCAACTCGGACGTACTACGGTCACGCCGCCGACAAAAAAGCGAAGCGGAAATAAGCCATGAGCAAGGATAAAAATCCCCGCCGCGTGGCAGACAACGAAGCACGTGCAAAACTGCGCATGCTCAAGACGTCGCCGCAAAAACTGAACCTCGTCGCCGCCATGATCCGCGGCAAGAAGGTGGACAAGGCCCTCACGGACCTGACGTTCTCCAAAAAGCGGATCGCAGTGGACGTGAAGAAATGCCTTCAGTCCGCCATCGCGAACGGCGAAAACAACCACAACCTCGATGTGGACGAACTGATCGTGGCCGAAGCCTATGTCGGCAAGAACCTCACCATGAAACGTGGTCGCCCACGTGCCCGTGGCCGGTTCGGCAAGATCATGAAGCCGTTTGCTGAAATCACCATCGTCGTGCGTCAGGTTGAGGAGCAAGCATAATGGGTAACAAAGTCAATCCAATCGGCATGCGTCTGCAGGTCAACCGCACCTGGGACAGCCGCTGGTACGCCGATACCAAGGATTACGGTGATCTTCTGCTCGAAGACATCGCGATCCGTGAATTCATCAACACCGAATGCAAGCAGGCCGGTATTGCCCGCGTGATCATCGAGCGTCCGCACAAGAAGTGCCGCGTCACGATCCACACGGCCCGTCCCGGCGTCATCATCGGCAAGAAAGGCGCAGACATCGAAACCCTGCGCCAGAAAATCGCCAAGATGACCGACAGCGAGCTGCACCTCAACATCGTTGAAGTGCGCAAGCCCGAGCTGGACGCAGCCCTCGTTGGTGAGAGCATCGCACAACAGCTGGAGCGCCGGGTGTCTTTCCGCCGCGCCATGAAGCGTGCGGTACAAAACGCCATGCGTATGGGTGCCCTTGGCATCCGCGTGAACCTTGCCGGCCGTCTGGGTGGCGCGGAAATCGCGCGGACCGAATGGTACCGTGAAGGTCGCGTGCCGCTGCACACCCTGCGCGCGGACATCGACTATGCACACGTGGAAGCGATGACAGCCTACGGCATCATCGGGATCAAGACCTGGATCTTCAAAGGCGAGATCATGGAACACGATCCAGCTGCACGTGACCGCAAGGCACAAGAAATGCAAGACGGCCCAGCCCCCCGCGGCGCTGGCGGTCGGCGTTAAGGAGTAGATCATGCTACAGCCAAAACGTACGAAGTTCCGCAAGCAGTTCAAAGGCTCCATCAAGGGCCTGGCAAAGGGCGGGTCCGACCTGAACTTTGGCACATACGGTCTGAAAGCCCTTCAGCCCGAACGTGTGACTGCACGCCAAATCGAAGCTGCACGCCGTGCCATGACGCGTCACATGAAGCGTCAGGGCCGCGTCTGGATCCGCATCTTCCCCGATGTGCCCGTGACCTCCAAACCCGTCGAAGTGCGTATGGGTAAGGGTAAAGGTTCCGTGGACTTCTGGGCCGCCAAGGTGAAACCGGGCCGCGTGATGTTCGAAATCGACGGCGTCAACGACGACATCGCCCGCGAAGCCCTGCGCCTCGCCGCGATGAAGCTGCCGATCAAAACACGGGTCGTGGTCCGCGAGGACTGGTGACACGGTGCGCATGAATGCGCACCCTACGTAGGGTGCGCACTTGCTGCGCACCTTTGCTGACCAACACATTGAAATTGAGAAGCCCCCGCTGAGCAATCAGCGGGGGCTTTTTTGCGAAGCTCAGGAGCGCGGACGCCCTTTATTTCCAAAGGGCCTGATCTTTCGCCTGATCCCGGCTGGCTCCAGATGCCGATATTTTCCCTCTGAATAATATCCGCCATCCAGCGCAAGCCCCGCCTTTACAATCTCGCCGCCGATATCGCGCCCATCGGGGAGATAACACGTGCCCACAAGCCGGTCGTAAGACGTCTCGCCCGTCAGTTCGACGCGGATCGACTGTCCCTTGCAAATTCGCACCATCTCCCATTTGGATTTTTGCCCCCACGGCCGGTCAAGCTCCGGTGCGTCAATACCGGCAAGCCGCACCTTGACCTTGTTGATAACGATCGTATCGCCATCGATCACATACGCTTTTCCAACAATCTCGCGAGAGTCCGGTATCGGGGGCGGGGGGGCGTGCGTGGACGTTTGCACACCCGGCGCAACGGACTGACGTGTCGCTGGGCCGGTTTGCGCCCCCTGCGGTGGGCCATCCGATTTCTCGCTGTGATCGTAATTTTCTTGGTTGCGGCGGATGAGCCAGACGATCACGGCAATCAACAGAATACCCGAACCAGGGATAACAGGGTCCAAAAAACTTCCACCATTCAAACAACAAGTCGTTTGCCGGATTTCGAAATCACCCCTTGTTCGGGCGATCGAGAGCGGCAGCAGCGGTATTTTCAACGTTTGGTTGAAGAATGCAACGCAGGATGGGCGGCTTATTCTTCTGGCAAGTCAATCTTGTGGGCCTTACGGTGCTATGAATGCCATCGGACTCAGGAAAGGACGCCACCCCATGAAACACGTCCCCAAACCCACCACCGACGACGCGCTCATTCAGGAATTTCTCAACAAGGGCGGTGCGATCAAGAAGGGCAAGACCAAACCGATGCCCGCCGATCTTGGCCTCAGCAACAACCAGTGGGGCAACAAGATGACCAAGGAGGAGAAGGCCCTGGTCAAGGAGCAGGAAGAGGCGCGCAAGGCCGCCCGCAAATAGCGCCGCTGCCCTTGCCACCAACGTCCCCTCGACAGGCCGGCGTGCCCTGTGCAACGCTTGGCACCATGCGCGCTTCCTGCCTTGCCCTGACCCTGATCGCCACCCGGACGCTTGCCGCCGAAACCTGCACCGACGACGCGATGATCGTGTTCGACGGGTCCGGCTCCATGTCGGAAATGGGGTTCAACGATCTCAACCAGCCGCGCATCTTCGAAGCCCGCGAGGCGCTGCGCACGGCCTTGCCCGATATCGCCCGCAGCCGCCGCTTGGGTCTGGTCATCTACGGGCCCGGCGGGGCCGACATGTGCAGCGGCGTGTCGCTCGAATTTGCCCCACAGGAAAACGCGGCCGCGCGCATCATCGGGCGGGTCGACGCGCTGGTCCCCGAGGGCAGCACCGCGCTGACCGATGCCGTGGCGCTGGCCGCCCGCACGCTCGATCACGAAAACCGCCCCGCCACGATTGTTCTGGTCACCGACGGCAAGGAAACCTGCGGCGGTGCACCCTGCAGGCTCGCCGCCGATCTCGCCGCCACGGGCGTCGACACCACGGTGCACGTGATCGGGTTCAAGGTGCGCGGCGATTTCTTTGCGTGGAACAGCGAAGGGCAGTCGGAATATACCGAGGCCGAAACCGTCTCGCGCTGTCTGGCCGACCGCACGGGCGGCACCTACGCCAGCGCCGAAACGCTCGATGAGCTGATCGCGGCGCTGCGGGTCACGCTGGGCTGCAACGTGCTGTTCTAGGCGTCAGCCCCAGGCATAGTTGAACGACACCGAAATCCGGTCGTCCTCGGACATGTTCATCGGCACCTCGTGGCGCAGCCAGCTTTCCCACAACAGCACCTCGCCCGGTTCCGGCTGGACATAGCTGAAGGTGCGCAGCTCTTCGGGCGCATCCTTGCGGCGCCCCGGCGCGGCCATCATCATCGGCAGGCGCGGATCCTCGAACTTGATCGCATTCGCCCCTTCGGGCAGGGCGACATAGGTGGTGCCGCTGATCACCGAATGGGGATGCAAATGGCCGGTGTGGATGCCGCCTTCGGGCAGGATGTTGATCCAGATATCCTCGAGCTTGAGCGTGCGCCCGTCCAGATCGAACGCCAGATCCTCGGCAAAGGCGGCGACATGCCGGTCGAGCTGTTTGATGACGTCCGCAAAGATCGGAAACCGCCAGCCAAGATCGCTCAGCGACGCATAGGACGTATAGCCGGGAAAGTTGTTTTCCTCGCACCACGCCTGTCCGGCCTCGTCATCCTGCGCAATGGCATAGCACGACGCTTCCAGTTCGTTCATATCAACATCGCCGCCAAGGGCAGCGCGGTACAGGCGGGTCACAAAGAGAGATTTGATATCGGTCATGTTCCCTCCCTACCCAGAACACGCGCCCGCCGCCAGCACCCAGACCGCTCCGGTGGAAAAATCGGCCCAGGCGGGATCAGCCGATCGCTGGAATGCGGGCGAACGAACAATCGCGCGAAACGACCGGACGCCGCGCCGCGTCAGGTCTCGCCGGGCAGGATGATATCATCCAGCGTGATGCCATCGGCGAACCCCAACCCGATCGTCGTGACGGCAGGGGGCGCAGTGCCCACAGCCGCGAAGGTCAGCGTCAACGTCGTCAGCCCGTCGGCATCGCGCGTCAGTTCCGCCGTCTCGAACGGTGGGGCAGCAGACCCGCCAATTCCGCCGGCGGTCACGACAAGGGTCTCTGTACCGGGCGTGAAATCGGTGATGAACACATTGGTATCGTCGGTGGTGTGCGGTTCGGGGTCCGCCGCGTCGGGGTCCGCGTCCGGAAAGAGCAGATTGACCCGGAAGGTATCGTCCCCTTCGCCACCGCTCAGCACCTTGGTGATGCCGCCGCGCTCGATGAAACCGGCATCGTTGTCCACGGTGATGTCGTCGTTGCCCGCCTCGCCGAACAGGCTCACGGTCCCTTCTTCGGTAAAGCCGCGGTCCGAAAACAGGCTGTCGTTGCCCTCACCGCCAAAGGCCGCGCTATCATAATTGGTCTGGCCCTCGAAGCTACGGTTGAAATCGCTGATCGCCAGCCGGTCGTCGCCCTCGTCGCCCAGCAACGTGCTGCGTGTCCCACCGTCGAGGGTATCGTCGCCGAGCCCGCCGCTCAACGTGGAGCCTTCGGTCACAAACGCAAAGCCCCGGTCGTCGCCGTCGCCCAGTGTCGCGTTGGGGATGTTATTGTCGTCCTGAATGAAAACCCGGTCATCGCCATCGGTCCCCACATTGACGGGCGGCTCTCCGACCTCGGGATCAGGCGCGACAGTCTCTTCTGTGTCGTCCTCGGAATGATCGTCGCTGTCGCTGCCCAGAACCGTCAGCAGACCAACACCCAGCAAGGCGGCCAAAATACCAATTTCCATCCCAAAAACTCCACTTTGGGTGACACTAATGGTTAACGGTGGGTCGAAAGCCGCGCTGTGTCAACGAACGGGGCAAAATTGGGTCTTTAAATCAGGGGCTTGTGTACAATAGACGCATTCGGGCGCCATTGTTGCGCGCGAATGCGGCAGATTGCCCGCACCACCGCGCAGATGCGGCGCGCGACAGGGCGGTGACCTCAAGGTATCGGTCTCTCTATACCATGGCGGCAGTTTTTCCGCGCAATGGGCCTGCGGGGGTTGTCATGCGGGGCAATACGGCCTAAACGGCCCCTTCATCATGAACTCCACGGGAATCAGGGTGACGCGCGAGCGCGGCCTCCCCGTGATGTTGAAAGGAAAAAGGCATGAGTGCCAATGAACTGCGTGACAAGACGCCGGACCAGCTCCGCGACGATCTTGTGAACCTGAAAAAAGAAGCGTTCAACCTGCGCTTCCAGCAAGCCACAGGCCAGCTGGAAAACCCGTCGCGTCTGCGGTCGGTCAAGCGTGACGTTGCCCGCGTCAAAACAATTCTGAACGAAAAAGCTGCTTCGGCAGCGACAGACGCGTAAGAGGAGCCTGATCCATGCCAAAGCGTATCCTGACAGGCACCGTAACCTCGGACGCCAATGAACAGACAGTCACCGTCTCCGTAGAGCGCCGCTTTACGCATCCGGTTCTGAAAAAGACCATTCGTAAGTCCAAGAAATACCGGGCGCACGACGAACAGAACACATTCAAGGTCGGCGATTCCGTCCGCATCATCGAATGTGCCCCCCGTTCAAAAACCAAGCGTTGGGAAGTGATCACCGCGGAAGCATGATCCTTTGCGCATCGGCCCTTCCTGGCCGGTGCGTTGTCCGTTCGGACAGCAATATTAATCGAAACCCTGGGGATCAGGCACGCATCGCCCCCCAAAGGTCGGGAGAAACCAAATGATCCAGATGCAGACAAACCTGGATGTTGCTGACAACAGCGGCGCGCGCCGTGTTCAGTGCATCAAGGTTCTGGGTGGTTCCAAGCGTAAGTACGCATCCGTCGGCGACATCATCGTCGTCTCGGTCAAGGAAGCCATCCCACGTGGTCGCGTAAAGAAAGGTGACGTCCGCAAGGCCGTCGTCGTGCGCACCGCCAAAGAAGTCCGTCGCGACGATGGCACCGCCATCCGCTTCGACCGCAACGCGGCCGTCATCCTGAACAACAACAACGAACCCGTGGGTACACGTATCTTTGGGCCGGTTGTTCGCGAACTGCGTGGCAAGAACTTCATGAAAATCATCTCGCTCGCTCCGGAGGTGCTGTAATCATGGCTGCTAAACTGAAAAAAGGTGACACGGTCATCGTTCTGGCAGGCAAGGACAAGGGCAAGGAAGGCACGATTTCTTCCATCGACCCCAAGTCGAACAAAGCCGTTGTGGATGGCGTGAACATCGCAATCCGCGCCACACGCCAAAGCCAGACATCGCAGGGCGGTCGTCTGCCCAAGGCGATGCCTGTCGATCTGAGCAACCTCGCGATCAAGGATGCCAACGGCAAGCCGACCCGCGTGGGTTTCAAAATGGATGGTGACAAGAAAGTGCGCTACGCCAAAACAACAGGGGACGTGATCTGATGCTTGACGATGCAAACTACACACCCCGCCTCAAGGCCGACTACAAGGACCGCATCCGCGCGGCCCTGAAAGAAGAGTTCGGCTATGCCAACGACATGATGATCCCCCGTCTGGACAAAATCGTCCTGAACATCGGGTGCGGCGCAGAAGCTGTCCGTGACAGCAAGAAAGCCAAATCCGCTCAGGAAGACCTGACAGCGATCGCGGGCCAGAAGGCACTGACAACCGTGGCCAAGAAATCCATCGCGGGTTTCCGGGTGCGCGAAGACATGCCCTTGGGCGCGAAAGTCACTCTGCGTGGCGACCGCATGTACGAATTCCTGGATCGTCTGATCACGATTGCTCTGCCCCGTGTCCGCGACTTCCGCGGCGTATCGGGCAAATCTTTCGACGGCCGTGGCAACTACGCCATGGGCATGAAAGAGCACATCGTGTTCCCCGAAATCGACTTTGATAAGGTCGACGAGACATGGGGCATGGACATCGTAATCGCCACCACGGCGAAAACCGACGCTGAAGCAAAGGCGATGTTGAAGCACTTCAACATGCCGTTCAACAGCTGATCGGGAGGGAATAGATATGGCTAAGAAATCCATGATCGCACGCGAGAAAAAGCGTGAAGCACTGGTCAAGAAATACGCCGCCAAGCGTGCCGCGTTGAAAGAAATCATCAGCGACGAATCCAAGCCGATGGAAGAGCGTTTCCGCGCCTCCCTGAAGCTGGCGAAACTGCCTCGCAACTCTTCGGCCGTGCGTCTGCACAACCGTTGCCAGCTGACAGGTCGTCCGCACGCTTATTACCGTAAACTGAAAATCTCGCGTATCGCGCTGCGTGATCTTGGCTCGAACGGCCAGATCCCCGGCATGGTCAAGTCGAGCTGGTAAGGAGCGCATCACATGAACGATCCTATCGCAGATATGCTGACACGCATCCGCAACAGCCAGTTGCGCGGCAAATCCACCGTCATGACACCAGCGTCCAAGCTGCGTGCCTGGGTGCTGGATGTGCTGGCCGACGAAGGCTACATTCGCGGGTACGAAGCAACCACCGGCATCGATGGCCACCCCGCCATCGAAATCAGCCTGAAGTATTACGAAGGCGAACCCGTCATTCGTGAACTCAAGCGGATCTCCAAGCCGGGCCGCCGCGTCTACATGGGCGCACAAGACATCCCGTCGGTCCGTCAGGGCCTGGGTGTGTCGATTGTCTCCACCCCCAAGGGTGTGATGTCGGACGCAAACGCACGCAGCCAGAACGTTGGCGGCGAAGTGCTCTGCACCGTATTCTAAGGAGCGGCAAATGTCTCGTATTGGTAAAAAACCGGTCACTCTGCCCAGCGGTGTATCCGCTTCGGTCAGCGGCCAGTCCATCGAAGTGAAGGGCCCCAAGGGGACCCGCAGCTTCTCGGCCACCGACGACGTGACCCTCGCGGTCGAAGACAACGTCGTCACCATCACGCCCCGCGGCAAATCCAAGCGCGCGCGCCAGCAGTGGGGCATGTCCCGCACGATGGTGCAGAACCTGGTGCAGGGTGTGACGGAAGGCTTCAAGAAAGAGCTGGAAATCCAGGGCGTGGGTTACCGGGCACAGATGCAGGGCAACACCCTGAAGCTGAACCTGGGTCTGAGCCACGATGTGGATTACACGGCACCCGAAGGGGTCACCGTAACGGCTCCGAAACAAACCGAGATTGTGGTTGAAGGCATCGACGAACAGCTTGTTGGTCAGGTCGCCGCGAACATCCGCGCTTGGCGCAAGCCCGAGCCCTACAAGGGCAAAGGCATCCGCTACAAGGGTGAGTTCGTCTTCCGCAAAGAAGGCAAGAAGAAGTAAGGACCGCACAGATGGCAAACAGCAAAAGACAACTGTTCATCAAACGCCGCTTGCGCGTTCGGAACAAACTGCGCCGCACCAACGCAGGCCGTATGCGCCTGAGCGTGCACCGTTCAAACAAGAACATCAGCGTTCAGCTGATCGACGATGTGAACGGCGTCACCGTCGCCTCCGCTTCCTCGCTGGAAAAGGATCTGGGTGTTGTGGGCAAGAACAACGTCGAAGCAGCCTCCAAGGTTGGCTCGGCGATTGCCGAACGCGCCAAGAAGGCCGGCGTTGAGACAGCATATTTTGACCGGGGCGGTTTCCTGTTCCACGGCAAGGTAAAAGCACTCGCAGACGCAGCCCGCGAAGGCGGTCTGAAAATCTAAGGTGGGGCCGCAGCAACGCGGCTTCATCCCTGAAGAGGGCGCGCTCTGCGCCCTCTCGATGATCCGGGGGTCCGGTACACGGGCCCACCAGGATTGAACAAACAGGCGCAAGCCACCATTGAAAAGGATATATCGATGGCAGAACGTGATAACCGCCGGGGCAACCGTCGCGACCGCGACGAAGCACCGGAATTTGCAGATCGCCTGGTTGCGATCAACCGTGTTTCCAAGACCGTAAAAGGTGGTAAGCGCTTCGGCTTCGCCGCACTCGTCGTTGTTGGCGACCAAAAGGGCCGCGTCGGCTTTGGCAAAGGTAAAGCCAAGGAAGTCCCCGAAGCGATCCGCAAGGCGACCGAACAGGCCAAGCGCCAGATGATCCGCGTGCAACTGCGCGAAGGCCGCACGCTGCACCACGACATGTCGGGCCGTCACGGCGCAGGCAAAGTTGTGATGCGCACCGCACCTGAAGGTACAGGCATCATCGCCGGTGGTCCCATGCGTGCCGTTTTCGAAATGCTGGGCGTCAAGGACGTTGTGTCCAAGTCCATCGGTTCGCAAAACCCCTACAACATGATCCGCGCCACCATCGACGGATTGAAAAAAGAACAGTCCCCACGTTCGGTCGCGCAACGCCGCGGCAAGAAAGTGGCCGACATTCTGCCCAAGCGTGAAGATGCCGCAGATTCTTCCGCACAAGTGGCTGAGGAGGCATAAGCATGGCCAAGACTATCGTGATCAAACAGGTGGGTTCGCCCATCCGTCGCCCCGCAAAACAGCGTGCCACTCTGGTGGGCCTCGGCCTCAACAAGATGGGCCGCGTGCGCGAACTTGAAGATACACCATCCGTCCGCGGCATGATCAACAAGATCAGCCACATGGTCGAAATCGTCGAGGAAAAGGGCTAAGCCCCGATCCCGCGGTGGGGTATCCCCTTCGGTACAAACAACAAAACGCCCCGCAGTTTTGCGGGGCGTTTTGCATTTCTGGACCCCGAAAACGTTTTAAAGCGAAAATTCCCCGTGCATTTTCATCCCCAAGCGCCGATCATTCGTTAATACTTTATTAATATTTTAGATCAGAGCTGCATTTCATGTCCGAAAACGGGCCACAGCGGGTACACGCAATTGACAGTGCCAAAGGTATTGGCATCGTGTTGGTGGTGTTCGGCCACGCCTGGCGCGGCGCCGCGACGTCGGGGCTGCTGCCAGACACACCGCTCTATCATGCGGTGGATCGCGCAATTTACGCCTTCCACATGCCGCTCTTCTTCTTCCTGTCGGGCCTCCTTTTCCTCGATGCGGTTCAGAGCAGGGCGTTTACCCAGGTCGTGCGCAGCCGTGTCGTGCGGCTTTTGTGGCCCATGGCCCTGTGGAGCTGGCTGTTCTTCGGGCTGCGTCACCTCGCCGGTAACGCGGTGAATTCGCCGGTGTCGCTTGACGAATTTCCCCTCATCCCTCTGCCGCCCTACGAACATCTGTGGTTCCTGTGGTCGCTGTTCGGCCTTCAGGTGTTGGGGCTGCTGATCTTCTGGATGCACCCGCGCCTGCGCGAACCCCCGGTGTACCGGACCGTTGCAACCGTGCTGGCGCTGGTGATCGCGGCGCTCATTCCGGTGCTGATCGTGCCCTCGGTCGTCTGGGGGCCAATGGTGCAGCATGCGCCCTATTTTCTCGCCGGTATCGGGGCAGGGGCCTTTGTCGAATGGCGCCCGACGGGGCGGGTTGCGCTGTTGGCGGCTTTCCTCTTCGGTCTGACCCTTCTGTTGATGCTGGGCACCCATGTGCCGGTGCTGGTGTCTCTGCTGCTGGTGGTGCTGGCGGGCATCGCGCTGCGCGGTCTGGACGCGGGCGAGGATGCGCCCGGTCCGATGATGGCCGTTCTGCGCCAGTTGGGGCGCGCGTCGATGGTCATCTATCTGTCGCATACCATCTTTTCCGCGGCTGTGCGCATCGCGGCCCTTGGCGTGGGGCTCGACCACGCGGCGTTCGTGCTGGCCTCGACCACCGTTGCGGGCCTCGCGGTGCCGTTCGCTCTGCATCTTCTGGTGCGCCGACACGCGTTTGGCCGCCTGCTGGGCGTCTGAGCGCACGGCCCTCTTGCCACGTATCGGCCAATCCCCTATACGCGCCCGGTGGTCAGAAGGCTGGCCACGAGAATCGTAACGCCGCGTGTGCCCGCTCCCGTCGCTGGGGGGCATTTCCGGCAAAAGGAGAAGCGACATGAAACTGCATGAACTGTCCGATAACCCAGGCGCCACCAAGAAACGCAAGCGCGTTGGCCGTGGTCCCGGCTCCGGCACAGGTAAAATGGGTGGCCGTGGTATCAAAGGTCAGAAATCCCGTTCGGGTGTGGCCATCAATGGCTACGAAGGCGGCCAGATGCCCCTCTACCAACGTCTGCCCAAGCGCGGCTTTACCAAGCCGAACCGCAAGGAATACGCCGTTGTGAACCTGGGCCTGATCCAGAAATTCATCGACGAAGGCAAAATCGACGCGAAAGCCTCCATCACTGAGGACGCGCTGATTGCCTCCGGTCTGGTGCGCCGCAAGCGTGACGGTATCCGCGTTCTGGCAAAGGGCGATGTATCCGCCAAGATGACGCTGGAAGTGACCGGCGCGTCGAAATCCGCGGTTGAAGCCGTGGAAAAAGCCGGCGGCACCCTGACCGTTACGGCACCGGCTGCGGCTGAAGCGTCCGAATAAGACCTTCGGGCTTGTGAGCGGCGACGGAGCCGCTTACATAGTCCGTGAGTTTTCCCTAACGCCGCCCGCCGGAAAACGGCCCGGGCGGCGTTTTGTTTCAAAAAGAGAGCCCTGCACATGGTATCTGCCGTCGAGAACATGGCCGCCAACACCAGCTGGTCCGCCTTTGGCAAGGCAACCGATCTGCGTCACCGCATTCTGTTTACCCTTGGCCTGCTGATCATCTATCGCCTTGGCACGTTCATCCCCGTTCCGGGTATCGATGGCGGCGCGCTGCGCGAATTCATGGAAAGCGCGGGGCAGGGCATCGGCGGCATGGTGTCGATGTTTACCGGCGGTGCGCTGGGGCGGATGGGCATCTTTGCGCTTGGCATCATGCCCTACATCTCGGCCTCGATCATCGTGCAGCTGCTCACCTCGATGGTGCCCGCGCTCGAACAGCTGAAGAAAGAGGGCGAACAGGGCCGCAAGAAGATCAACCAATACACCCGCTGGGGCACCGTGGCGCTGGCCACCGTGCAGGCCTACGGGCTTGCCGTCAGCCTCGAGGCAGGCGATATCGCCGCCGATCCGGGCATGTTCTTCCGCGTGTCGTGCCTGATCACGCTGGTGGGGGGCACCATGTTCCTGATGTGGCTGGGCGAGCAGATCACCGCCCGCGGCATCGGCAACGGTATCTCGCTCATCATCTTTGTCGGCATCATCGCCGAGGTTCCCGCCGCGATCGCACAGTTCTTTGCCTCCGGCCGCTCCGGCGCGATCAGCCCCGCGGTCATCGTGGCCGTGCTGGTCATGGTCGTGGCCACCATCATGTTCGTCGTGTTCATGGAGCGTGCCCTGCGCAAGATCCACATCCAGTATCCCAAACGCCAGGTCGGCATGAAGGTCTACGACGGCGGCTCTTCGCACCTGCCGGTCAAGGTCAACCCCGCGGGCGTGATCCCGGCGATCTTCGCCAGCTCGCTGCTGCTGCTGCCGGTCACCATCTCGACCTTCTCGGGCAACTCGACCAGCCCCGTGATGTCGTGGCTGCTGGCCAACTTCGGTCCCGGTCAGCCGCTGTACCTGCTGTTCTTCGTGGCGATGATCGTGTTCTTCGCGTATTTCTACACCTTCAACGTCAGCTTCAAACCCGATGACGTGGCCGACAATCTCAAGAACCAGAACGGCTTTGTCCCCGGTATCCGTCCGGGCAAGAACACCGCCGCCTATCTGGAATACGTGGTCAACCGCGTGCTGGTGCTGGGCTCTGCCTATCTGGCCGCCGTCTGTCTGCTGCCCGAAATCCTGCGGGGCCAGTTCGCGATCCCGTTCTATTTCGGCGGTACATCGGTGCTGATTGTCGTGTCGGTGACCATGGACACCATCCAGCAGGTGCAAAGCCATCTGCTCGCCCACCAGTACGAAGGTCTGCTTGAGAAGTCGAACCTGCGTGGTAAGGGTGGCAAACCCCGCAAGAAACGGAGCCCGCTGCGTCGATGAATATTATCCTGCTTGGACCCCCCGGTGCCGGTAAAGGCACGCAAGCCCGCCATCTGGTGGAAAACCGCAACATGGTCCAGCTGAGCACCGGCGACATGCTGCGCGAAGCCAAGGACAGCGGTACGGAAATGGGCAAGGTTGTCGCGGACGTGATGGCGCGCGGCGCGCTCGTCACCGACGAGATCGTGATCGGTCTGATCCGCGAAAAGCTGACCGACAAGTCCGAGCACGGCGGTTTCATCTTTGACGGCTTTCCCCGCACGCTGGCGCAGGCCGACGCGCTGGGTGAGCTGATGCAGGCCGAGGGCCAGACGCTCGACGCGGTGATCGAAATGCGCGTCGACGACGAAGCGCTGGTGGACCGCATCACCGCCCGCTCGACCTGCGGCATGTGCGGCGAGGTGTATAACGACAACACCAAGCCGATCCCCTCGGATGGCAAATGCACCAACTGCGGCGGCACCGAATTCAAGCGCCGCGCCGACGACAACGAGGAAAGCCTCAAGACGCGGCTGATGGCCTACTACAAGCAGACATCCCCCCTGATCGGCTACTACTACGCCAAGGAGATGCTCAGCACCGTCGACGGTCTGGGTGAAATCGCCGAGGTGCAAGGCAGCATCGCAGGCGTGCTCGACGCCTGAGCGGCCCCCGCAGAACCCGTTTGAAACGGCCAGCGCGCATCCCGCCGCTGGCCGTTTTCTTTTGCGCTTACCGCGCGAGGGCGGGCCCTTGAAAACGGCGAGGCAGGGGCCATATTGCGGGTCAGGATCGGCAATAAAGCGCACCTGTCTCCGGGCGGGTTGACGGCCTTTCAAAAACCTCATACTCACCACCATCTCGCAAGAGAATCAAGTTGCGCGCCGGGTCGCCCCCATAGCGCAAGATCACCTGATCAGCTGTAGCCCGCAGGCGTCATCGTCTCGGGCTTACGTTGTGAAAAAAGGGTCTGGAATGACGGACCCGCAACGAAAAGGAATTGCACACGTGGCACGTATTGCCGGCGTAAACATCCCGACTGCAAAGCGGGTTCCAATCGCCCTCACATATATCACCGGTATCGGTAACACCTCGGCCGCACAAATCTGCGAAGCCGTTGGCATCGACGTCACCCGTCGCGTCAACGAACTGTCGGATGCCGAAGTTCTGAAAATCCGCGAACACATCGACGAAAACTACACCGTCGAAGGTGACCTGCGTCGTGATACGCAGATGAACATCAAGCGTCTGATGGACCTTGGCTGCTACCGTGGCCTGCGTCACCGTCGTAACCTGCCCGTCCGCGGTCAGCGCACACACACAAACGCTCGTACCCGCAAAGGCCCCGCAAAGGCCATTGCCGGCAAGAAGAAATAAGGAGACGCATCAATGGCACGCGATACACGTCGGACCAAGCGTAAGGTCTCCAAGAACATCGCCGCAGGTGTGGCGCATGTGAACTCTTCCTTCAACAACACCAAGATCCTGATCTCGGATGTTCAAGGCAACGCAATCAGCTGGTCCTCGGCCGGTACCATGGGTTTCAAAGGGTCGCGTAAATCGACACCTTACGCCGCCCAGATGGCCGCCGAAGACGCGGGCAAGAAAGCACAGGAACACGGCGTGAAAACGCTCGAGGTCGAAGTGCAGGGCCCCGGTTCGGGTCGCGAAAGTGCGCTGCGCGCGCTGGCGGCTGCGGGCTTCAACATCACGTCCATCCGCGACGTGACGCCGATGGCTCACAACGGTTGCCGCCCTCCCAAACGCCGCCGCGTTTAATCGGGCCACACAGACGACGGGGTTCGCGCTTTGGCGCGGGCCCCCTACGACTTTTTGAAACCTCGGGAGTTTGCCCCGCTTGGACATACGGGTGCAGACAGGAATGGAGGGACATATGATCCACAAGAATTGGGCCGAACTGATCAAGCCTCAACAGCTTGACGTTAAACCCGGCAACGATCCTGCCCGTCAGGCAACCGTTGTCGCCGAGCCGCTGGAGCGCGGTTTCGGTCTGACCATGGGCAACGCCCTGCGTCGGGTCCTGATGAGCAGCCTGCAAGGCGCCGCCATCACATCCGTACAAATCGATAACGTCCTGCACGAATTTTCCAGTGTTGCCGGCGTGCGCGAAGACGTGACCGACATCATCCTGAACCTCAAGGGCGTCAGCCTGCGCATGGAAGTCGAAGGGCCCAAGCGCCTGTCGATCTCCGCAAAGGGTCCGGGCGTTGTGACTGCCGGTGACATTTCCGAATCCGCCGGCATCGAGATCCTGAACCGCGACCACGTGATCTGTCACCTGGACGACGGCGCGGACATCTACATGGAGCTGATGGTCAACACCGGCAAAGGCTATGTCTCTGCCGACAAGAACAAGCCGGAAGACGCGCCGATCGGCCTGATTCCGATCGATGCCATCTATTCGCCGGTCAAGAAAGTCAGCTACGACGTGCAGCCCACCCGCGAGGGCCAGGTGCTGGACTATGACAAGCTCACGATGAAAATCGAAACGGACGGTTCGCTGACACCCGACGATGCCGTGGCCTTTGCCGCGCGTATCCTGCAGGACCAGCTGGGCATCTTCGTCAACTTCGACGAGCCTGAATCGGCTGGTCGTCAGGACGAGGACGATGGTCTGGAGTTCAACCCGCTGCTGCTCAAGAAAGTCGACGAGCTGGAGCTTTCGGTGCGGTCCGCCAACTGCCTCAAGAACGACAATATCGTGTATATTGGCGATCTGATCCAGAAGACCGAAGCCGAAATGCTGCGCACGCCGAACTTCGGCCGCAAATCCCTGAACGAGATCAAGGAAGTGCTGTCGGGTATGGGTCTGCATCTGGGCATGGACGTCGAGGACTGGCCGCCGGACAACATCGAAGATTTGGCGAAGAAGTTCGAAGACAGCTTCTAAGACATTTGCACCGCCCGGTGTACGGGCGGTGCACACCCTGTGCACATCGTGTGACAGGCAAAGATGGGCCCAAAAGCCCCAAGGAGAGCCCGAGACACGCATCAAGGGCCAGACAAAGCAAAACCGCCCGTAGAGGGCACATTATTGGAGAAAGACTATGCGTCACGCACGTGGATACCGCCGCCTGAACCGGACACACGAACACCGTAAGGCCCTGTTTGCCAACATGGCAGGCTCGCTCATCGAACATGAGCAAATCAAGACGACACTGCCCAAAGCCAAGGAACTGCGCCCCATCATCGAGAAGATGATCACGCTGGCAAAACGCGGTGATCTGCACGCCCGCCGTCAGGCCCGTGCACGCCTCAAAGAGGACCAGTATGTCACGAAATTGTTCGACATCCTCGGCCCCCGCTACAAAGACCGTCAGGGTGGCTATGTGCGCATCCTGAAAGCGGGCTTCCGCTACGGTGACATGGCGCCGATGGCGATCATCGAATTCGTCGACCGCGACCGCGACGCCAAAGGCGCCGCAGACAAGGCACGCGTTGCCGAAGAAGAAGCCGCAGACTGATATTCAACCCGTTTGGTTGAGCCCGAAGGCCCCGCATCCGCTGCGGGGCCTTTTGCCGTTTGGCCCTGTGGCGCTTGCGTATCGGCTGCGCTCTGCGCATATCTAGGGGATGAAAATCCTCGCCATTCTCATCGCCCTGTGCGCCGCACCGCTTGCCGCGCAGCAGGTCCCGCAATCCGCCGCCCAGATGCAGCTCAGCTTCGTGCCCGTGGTAAAGCAGGCGGCCCCCGCGGTCGTAAATATCTACGCGCGGATCATGACACAGCCGCGCGGCACGCCATTGCAGTCGGACCCTTTTTTCGAGCGGTTCCTGCGCGATCCGTTTGCCACCCGCAAGCCGCGTGTGCAGAACTCGCTCGGCTCCGGTGTGATCCTCTCTGCCGACGGGATCGTCGTGAGCAATTACCACGTGGTCGGGATGGCCACCGACATTCGCGTCGTGCTCAATGACCGCCGCGAATACGCGGCCCGCGTTCTGCTCGGCGACGAGGAAAGCGATCTCGCGATCCTGCAGATCGACACGCCCGATGCCCTGCCGTTTCTGGACCTGCGTGCCAGCGACAGTGTCGAAGTGGGGGAACTGGCGCTGGCCATCGGCAATCCCTTTGGCGTGGGCCAGACCGTGAGCAGCGGCATCGTATCGGGGCTCGCCCGCTCCGGCGGTTCCGGCGGCAGCGGGCAGGGATATTTCGTGCAGACGGACGCGCCCATCAACCCCGGCAACTCGGGCGGGGCGCTTGTCGATACGCAAGGGCGCCTGATCGGGGTGAACACCTCCATTCTGACCCGCTCGGGCGGCTCCAACGGTATCGGTTTCGCGATTCCCGCCGATCTGGTCGCGGCGTTTGTGGCGCAAGCCCGCAACGGCAGTGACAGGTTTAAACGCCCCTGGGCCGGGATCAGCGGGCAATCGCTGGACGCCGATATGGCCGAAACCATGGGGCTCGACCGTCCCGGCGGCATCATCATCGCGGGGCTGCACCCGGCCAGCCCGTTCCTTGATGCGGGGCTGGCGGTTGGTGATGTCATCGTGGGTGTGGGCGGCGTTGCCGTGAACACGCCCGCAGAAATGATCTACCGGATGAGCGTCGTCGGTGCCGGTGCCAAGGCCGATGTGAGTTTCCTGCGCCGCGGCGGCGAAGAGCGCGCGCAGGTGTCCTTGCTGGCGGCCCCCGATATCCCCAGCCGCGAGGAAACCGTGCTGGACCGCGACACCGTGCTACCGGGCCTGACATTGGTGCGGGTCAATCCCGCGGTGCTGGACGAAATGAACCTGTCTCTCGAGGTGTCCGGCGTGGCGGTGACGCAACCGGGCCGCTTCGGGCGGCGTGCGGGGTTGCGGTATGGCGACGTGATCCTTGAAATCAACGGCGAAACTGTCACGCGACCCGGCCAGGCACAGGACATCCTGCGCGGGGACATGCGCCGCGTCTCCATGGTGGTGCAGCGCGGCGCGCGCCGCATCGGCCTGCGGTTCCGGGTCTGACGGTGCCGGATCTGTTTGGCAGCGATACCGGGGCACCCGCAGACACAGGCTTTCGCCCCTTGGCCGACAGGCTGCGGCCGCGCGCCCTGTCAGATGTGATCGGTCAGCAACAGGTGCTGGGCCCCGACGCGCCTTTGACGGTCATGTTGGCGTCGGGCGCGCTGTCGTCGCTGATATTCTGGGGGCCGCCGGGCGTCGGAAAGACAACAATCGCGCGGCTGCTGGCGGATGAAACCGATATGCATTTCGTGCAGATCAGCGCGATTTTCAGCGGTGTTCCCGAGCTGCGCAAGGTGTTCGACGCGGCCAAGATACGGCGGCAGAACGGGCAGGGCACCTTGCTGTTCGTCGACGAAATCCACCGCTTCAACAAGGCCCAACAGGACGGGTTTCTGCCTCATATGGAGGACGGTACGATTCTGCTGGTCGGGGCCACGACCGAAAACCCCAGCTTCGAGCTGAACCGCGCGGTGCTGAGCCGCTCGCAGGTTCTTGTGCTCGAACGGCTGCCGGCCGATGATCTGGAACGCCTTGCGCAACGGGCCGAGGCCGAGCTGGGCCTGAGTCTGCCGCTGACAGCGCAGGCACGGCAAAATCTGCTGGATATGGCCGATGGGGACGGGCGCGCGCTGCTGAACCTCATCGAACAGGTGGCGGCGTGGAAAGTTGATGCGCCGCTTGACGGGGCGGGGCTGGCCAAGCGGTTGTCGAAACGCGCCGCGCAATACGACAAGGGCGGTGACGAGCACTACAACCTGATTTCGGCCTTGCACAAATCCGTGCGCGGCAGTGACCCCGACGCGGCGCTTTACTGGTTCGCGCGGATGTTGGAGGGGGGCGAAGATCCGCGCTATCTGGCGCGGCGCATCACCCGCATGGCGGTCGAAGATATCGGGCTGGCCGATCCGCAGGCGCAGGCGGTCTGCCTGCAGTCATGGGAAACCTTCGAACGGCTCGGCTCTCCGGAGGGGGAACTGGCACTGGCACAGGCGCTGACCTATATCGCGCTCGCGCCGAAATCGAACGCGGTCTACAACGCCTATAAAGGAGCGCGTCGCACGGCCAAGGCGACGGGGTCCGAGCCGCCGCCAAAACATATCCTGAACGCGCCAACCGCGATGATGAAGGATCAGGGTTACGGCAAAGGCTATGCCTATGACCACAACGCCGAAGACGGTTTTTCGGGCCAGAACTATTTCCCCGATGGCATGGACCGGCCCGATCTCTACCAACCGGTGGAACGCGGCTTCGAGCGAGATCTGAAAAAGCGGCTCGACTACTTCGCGCGGCTCAGGACCAAGCGTAACAGCTAGCCGGCTTGCGCAAAACTTGACAATCGCGCCCCAACGCACGACAGACGCCCCATGATTTCAACCGTTGCCCTTGTTGCATTGGGCGGTGCCATCGGTGCCGCGGCCCGTTTCCTGTGGGGGATGGGGGTTCTGCGCGTGCTGGGCCCGCAGGATTTCCCGTTGGCGATTATCGGCGCCAACATTCTGGGTTCCTTCCTGATGGGGGTTTTTGTCGTGATGGCCGCGCAAAAGGGGCTGACCCAATACGCACCGTTCGTCATGACCGGTGTGTTGGGCGGTTTCACGACCTTCTCCGCGTTCTCGCTGGAGACGGTGACCCTGATCGAGCGGGGCAATATCGCGGCGGCGGGCGCTTATGTCGCGCTGTCCGTGGCGCTGAGCATTGGCGCATTGATGGCAGGCCTGTGGGTCGCCAGAGGAGTTTTGGCATGAGCCGCGTACAAACACTGATTGTGGCCGAGGGTGACGGCGATCAACGGCTGGACAAATGGTTCAAGCGTATCTTCCCGCACGTGCCACAAGGGCGCATTGAGAAGATGTGCCGCAAAGGCGAGATCCGTGTTGACGGTGGCCGCGTCAAAGGATCCACCCGCGTCGAAGTAGGCCAGCAGGTGCGCGTGCCGCCGCTGCCCGACGGTGCCGCACCCGAACCCGAAAAGCGCAGCCGCGTGACCGAGGCCGAGGCCAAGATGATCCGTGGGTGCGTGATTTATCGCGACGACCACGTGATCGCGCTCAACAAGCCTCCTGGCCTGCCGGTGCAGGGCGGATCGGGGCAGGGTGAACGCCATGTGGATGGTCTGTCGGAGGCTTTGATGTTCGACGCCGATGAGCGTCCGCGTCTGGTGCACCGTCTCGACAAGGACACGTCGGGTGTGTTGCTGCTGGCCCGCACCCGGGAGGCCGCCAAGGCGCTGACCGCCAATTTCCGGCACCGCGAAACCCGCAAGATCTACTGGGCCGCGGTCGCTGGCGTCCCGCATCCGCGCGACGGTACGATTAAGTTCGGGTTGGTGAAGGCGGGCGGCCACGGCAAACGCGGCGAGGGCGAAAAGATGATCGCCATACATCCACGCGAGGTCGACACGACCGAAGGTGCCAAGCGGGCGACGACCGATTATGCGACGCTCGAACAGGCAGGCAGCCGTTGCTGCTGGATGGCGTTGATCCCGGTAACGGGTCGGACCCACCAGCTGCGCGCCCATATGGCAGAAATCGGACATCCCATCGTCGGTGACGGGAAATACGGCGGCTCCAGTCAGGAGAACCTCGGCGATGGCTGGGGTGCGCAACTGGGCGGAGACATCTCGAAAAAGCTGCACCTTCACGCACGCAGCCTGACGATCGAACACCCCGTGACCAAGGCCAAGCTACACCTGACGGCCCCGTTGCCCGAGCATATGGCGCGCACGTGGCAGACATTCCAATGGCAGCCCAGCGATGTGCCGGCCGACCCGTTCGAGGAAGACTGGGGATGAGCGATACGCCATTGCGGCTGGTCATTTTTGATGTCGATGGCACGTTGGTGGACAGCCAGGCCGATATTCTGGGGGCGATGCATCTGGCGTTCTCTGCCGAAGGGCTTGCGACCCCGCCACGCGATCAAGTGCTGGGTGTCGTCGGGCTCTCGCTCGATGTGCTGATGCCACAGCTGGCGCCGCAGGCCGACCCCGACACGCACAGCCGCTTGGTGCAGGGATACAAGGACAGCTACATGCAGCTGCGCGCCCTAAGTGGTGCGGCCCAGTCCTCGCCGCTTTATCCCGGCGCGCGCGATGTGCTCGAGGCGTTGCAGGCACAGCCGGACACACTCTTGGGCGTGGCCACCGGCAAATCGCGCAGGGGGCTCGACAAGCTCATCGAGGGTCATGGCCTTCACGGGCTGTTTGTCACCCAGCAGGTCGCTGACTTCCATCCATCCAAGCCGCATCCTGCCATGCTGCATAGCGCGTTGTCGGAAACCGGCGTGCGGGCCGAACACGCGGTGATGGTGGGCGACACCAGCTTCGACATGGACATGGCCGCCGCGGCGGGCATTGCGGGGATCGGCGTAGGCTGGGGGTACCACAGTGCCGACCGGCTTGGTGCCGCGGCCCATACGATTGAGAGTTTCGCGGCCCTCGTGCCGCTTCTGGACAGCATTTGGAGCGACTGAGCGATGAGCGATTGGAAAGCCAAGCGTTTTTGGAAAGAAGCCACTGTCGAGCAGATTGACGAAGCGTGGACCGTCCGACTGGACGGGCGGCCGGTAAAGACCCCTGCGAAACGGGCACTTCTGGTGCCGACGCGCCCGCTTGCCACGGCCATCGCGGAAGAGTGGCAGGCCCAGGAGGGCGAAATCCGGCCCCACACCATGCCTGTGACCAAGACCGCCAATGCCGCGATCGACAAGGTCGCGGTGCAACATGCCGAGGTCGCCGATATGCTGGCGGCCTATGGCGACAGCGATTTGCTGTGCTACCGCGCGGATAGCCCGGCCGCACTGGTGGAGCGGCAGTCCGCGCAGTGGGACCCGCTTCTGGATTGGGCGCATGACGCACTGGGCGCGCGCTTGCTGCCACGGGCGGGCATCATGCACAGGCCACAGGACCCTCAGGCGCTCGCGATATTGTCGCGCGAAACGCACGCACTCGATGCCTTCCGTCTGGCCGCCTTTCACGATCTTGTCAGCCTCTCGGGCTCGCTCGTGATCGGCTTTGCGGCGGCACGCGATGCGCGCCCAGCCGAAGCGCTTTGGGAGCTTTCACGGCTGGACGAAAACTGGCAGGCCGAGCAATGGGGCGACGATGAAGAGGCGCTGGCGCAGGCCGAGATCAAACGCGCGGCATTCCTGCACGCAAAGCGTATGTTCGCCCTCGCCGAAGGCACTGTGGCGTAAAGTTGGGCTTACCTTAGGGAAGCCGTTCAAAAGTGCCGCAAAATTGGGCGCGTGACCCTTGACCTGCACCGATGAATCCGGCCAAGGTAGCCGCCACTACGTAGGGGCCTCCTGCGCAGTATCACCGTCGGTGTGCAAAATGCCGGCATGATCCGTCCAAAATGCGGCGGAAAATCAGGAAGAGGTAAAAATGAAGAAATCTGTAATTCTGGGCGCACTGACCGTTGCCGGTCTGTCCGCTGGTGCTGCAGCTGCTGCAACGCTTGACGATGTCAAGGCGCGCGGCAAGCTGAACTGTGGTGTCACAACAGGTCTGGTGGGCTTTGCCGCACCTGACGCGAATGGCGAATGGAAAGGTTTTGACGTTGCAGTCTGCCGTGCCGTTGCCGCCGCTGTTCTGGGCGACGCAAACGCCGTTGAATTCGTTCCAACAACCGGCAAGACACGCTTCACCGCGCTTGCTTCGGGCGAAATCGACATGCTGGCGCGTAACACCACATGGACATTCAGCCGTGATGTCGACCTGAAGTTCACCTTCGTTGGTGTGAACTACTACGACGGTCAGGGCTTCATGGTCCCCAAAGAGCTGGGCGTGTCCTCGGCCAAAGATCTGGACGGCGCGACCGTCTGCATCCAGACCGGTACAACAACCGAGCTGAACCTCGCGGACTTCTTCCGCGCCAACAACATCAGCTATGAGCCCGTTCCGATCGAAACGAACGCCGAAGCACAACAGCAGTACCTTGCTGGCGCATGCGACGTTTACACAACGGACGCTTCCGGTCTGGCGGCGACACGTGCGACATTCGAAAACCCCGGCGATCACACGCTGCTGCCCGAAATCGTATCCAAAGAGCCGCTTGGCCCGCTGGTACGTCACGGTGACGACGAGTGGGGCGACGTTGTGCGCTGGACGCTCAACGCGCTGATCACAGCCGAAGAGCTGGGTGTTTCGTCCGCGAATGTTGGTGAAATGGCCTCCAACACCAACAATCCCGAAGTGGCGCGTCTGCTGGGCACCGAAGGTGAACTGGGCGCAATGCTGGGTCTGGACGCCGATTGGGCCAAGCGCGCAATCGAAACACAGGGCAACTACGGTGAGATCTTTGCCAAGAACATCGGCGAAGAAACACCCATCGGTCTGGCCCGTGGCCTGAACGCTCAGTGGACAGACGGTGGCCTGCTTTACAGCCCCCCCTTCCGCTAAGAACCACTGCCGAAGGGCGCGGTGTAAACCGCGCCCTTCGCGCATAAGACGACCAGACAACTGACCCGACGCAAGACGCACAAAGCGCACATATAAACGTCGGGCTCACGGGGAAGAATTCATGTCGACACTCTCGGACCCTCAACAGGGATCGTTCCGGCCATCCATGCTATTGAACGATACGCGTTACCGGTCAGCGACGCTGCAGGTGATCGCGGCGGTGCTTCTGGCGCTTTGCCTGTTCTATCTTTATTCCAATCTCGCCACGAACCTGCGCGCCGCCGGGCTGAACATATCGTTCGCCTTTCTGGGCGCCCCGGCGGGGTATGACATCAACCAGACGCTGATTGACTACAACAGCCAGTCGACAAACCTGCGCGCCGCGATGGTGGGGATCCTCAATACCCTGCTGGTGGCATTTCTGGCCTGTATCACGGCCACGGTCTTTGGTGTCATCGCCGGCGTCTTGCGGCTGAGCAACAACTGGCTCGTGCGCAAGCTGATGGCCGTTTATGTCGAGATTTTCCGCAACATTCCGGTGCTGATCTGGATCATCATCATCTTTACCATCATGACCGCCGTGATGCCGGGCCCGCGGGCCTTCCGCGGCGATGAACCGTCATCGACGATGTTTCTCGATCTGTTCGCGTTCACCAACCGCGGCGTTTACACGCCCGGGCCGTTCTTTACGCGCGGTGTGGGCGGTGAGGCGGGCAGCATCGTCAACTGGCTGATCGTCATCGCCACGCTTATCGGATCCTTTTTCGCCACCCGCTTTGTCACCAACCGGGCCAATGAAACACAGGCGGCTACGGGCGAACGGCCAAATACGTTGTGGACCAACCTGGCGCTTTGGTTCGTTCCGATCATCGTGGTTCTGTTCATTCTGGGTCTTTCGTGGGATGTGCCCGAACTCAAGGGCTTCAACTTTGCGGGCGGGATCAAGATCGGTGGCCCATTGATCGCGCTGTGGTTCGCGCTGTCGATCTATACCGGTGCGTTTATCGCCGAAAACGTCCGCGCCGGTATCCTTGCGGTCAGCAAGGGCCAGACCGAAGCCGCCTCTGCGCTGGGGCTGCGTCCCCGCCGTGTCATGAGCCTCGTGGTCCTGCCGCAGGCGATGCGGGTGATCATCCCGCCGCTGATTTCGCAGTTTCTCAACATCACGAAAAACTCGTCACTCGCGATTGCCGTGGGCTACGCCGACATCACCGCGACACTGGGGGGTATCACGTTGAACCAGACAGGCCGCGCCATTGAATGCGTGCTGTTGCTGATGGCGTTCTATCTCATCATCTCGCTGCTGATTTCGGCAGGCATGAACGTCTACAACAACGCCGTAAAGCTGAAGGAGCGCTGATATGAGCGATACGCACGCACAATCTGTCGCTTATGTTCGCGACACCGCCATCCCGCCATCGCCTGCGCCGTCGAATGCGGCCGGACCGGTCAAGTGGATGCGCGAAAACCTGTTTGCCACGATCCCGAACGCGGCGCTGACCATCGCGTCCCTGTACGTGATCTACCTCATCCTGTCGGCTACGCTGCCGTGGATGCTCAACGGCATCTGGACCACGGGAAGCCTCGCGGAATGCCGCGAAGTGCTCGATGGGGCGACGGGGGCCTGCTTCTCGGTTCTGACCGAGCGCTGGAACCAGCT
This sequence comes from Sulfitobacter sp. S190, assembly GCF_025141935.1. Lineage (NCBI taxonomy): Bacteria > Pseudomonadati > Pseudomonadota > Alphaproteobacteria > Rhodobacterales > Roseobacteraceae > Sulfitobacter > Sulfitobacter sp. S190. The sequence goes on from NZ_CP081120.1 coordinate 593,333, forward strand.
CCTGTTCGGGTTTAAATATCCGGTGGATGCCTACTGGCGGGTGCTGGTGGCGTTCGTGCTGATGCTCGTCGCGCTGGCGCCGGTGCTGTTCTTTGATCTGCCGCGCAAGATGCTGATCATCACGGCGCTGTTTCCCTTCGTGGCCTATTGGTTGATCTGGGGCGGAACGATCTGGGTGCCGGTTTTTGCCCTGCTCGGTGTCGTGGTAGGGTATCTTGTCTACGCCCGTTTTGTGGCGCAGAATTTTGCACTGGGCTTTTTCGGCGGTGTTGCCGCAGCCATCGTCTTCTGGACCTTGTCGGGCTACATCGTGCCCGTTCTGACACCAGAACAGCCATGGCTCAAATCCGTGCCATCGCGTGATCTGGGCGGCTACATGCTCAACATGATGCTGGGTCTGACCTGTGTGTCGCTGTCGCTGCCCATCGGGATCGCGCTGGCGCTGGGTCGGCAAAGCTCCATGCCGCTCATCAAATGGGTCTGCGTCATTTTCATCGAATTCATCCGCGGCGTGCCGCTGATCACGCTGCTGTTCGTGGCGAATGTGATGCTGGCGTATTTCTTCCCGCCCGGAAGCGGTGTGGACCTGTTCTTGCGCGTTGTGATCATGATCACGATGTTCTCGTCCGCATACATCGCGGAGGTGATCCGCGGGGGTCTGGCGGCTTTGCCCAAGGGCCAGTACGAAGCGGCCGACAGCCTCGGGCTTGATTATCCGCAGGCGATGCGTCTGATCATTCTGCCGCAGGCGCTGAAGATTTCGATCCCGGGCATCGTCAATATCGCCGTGGGTCTGTTCAAGGATACCACGCTCGTGTCCGTAATTTCGATGTTCGACATCATCGGCATGATCCGCGGTCCCATCCTCGCCTCGACAGACTGGAACGGCGTGTACTGGGAGCTGCTGCTCTTTGCCTGCGTGGTTTTCTTCGTCGTCTGCTACAGCATCTCACAATACTCGCAATGGCTGGAACGCCGTCTTGCGACCGACCATCGATAAGGAGCCTGACCAATGGCTGAACAAGCACTGATGAAAGTATCCGACGAGATCGCGATCACCATCAACAAGATGAACAAGTGGTACGGCAGCTTTCACGTTCTGCGCGACATCGATCTGACGGTGAACCGCGGCGAACGGATCGTGATCTGCGGGCCGTCGGGGTCGGGCAAATCGACGCTGATCCGCTGCATCAACGCGCTCGAAGAGCACCAGAAAGGATCGATCGAAGTGGATGGCACCCTGCTGTCTTCCGATCTCAAGAACATCGACAAGATCCGGTCCGAAGTTGGCATGTGTTTTCAACACTTCAACCTGTTTCCGCACCTGACGATTCTTGAGAACTGTACGCTGGCACCGATCTGGGTTCGCAAGATCCCCAGGAGCGAAGCCGAAGAAACCGCGATGCATTTCCTCGAAAAGGTGAAAATTCCCGATCAGGCGAATAAGTACCCCGGCCAGTTGTCCGGTGGTCAGCAGCAACGTGTGGCCATCGCCCGGTCGCTTTGCATGAAGCCGCGGATCATGTTGTTCGACGAGCCGACCTCGGCCCTCGATCCCGAGATGATCAAGGAAGTGCTCGACACGATGATCGAGCTGGCGGAAGAGGGCATGACCATGTTGTGCGTGACGCATGAAATGGGGTTTGCCCGTCAGGTTGCGAACCGCGTCATCTTTATGGACGACGGCCAGATCGTAGAGCAGAACGAACCAGAAGAGTTTTTCAACAATCCGCAAAGCCCGCGGACACAGTTGTTCCTCAGCCAGATTCTCGGCCACTGACAAAGTTCTTATCGACGGAGCGCGAAGGCGGGCACAGGCCCGCCTTTTTCACGTCTGCAGGTCGCGCGGGACGGTAAACGCCTCGATCGTGCCGGTACCGGCGGTAACGTCGCGCCAATCGTTGATTTCAAAGCTGACAACGAGGGTCGCGCATGTCGGGAATAGCGCGAATTTGGCATGCTCGGGCGCCTGTGCCACCAGCGCGTCGGCGAGATAGGCACAGCCCGGATTATGGGCCAGCATGAGGATTGTATCGCCGGTCGCCTGTCGCAGGGCGTCAAGCATCTCGTCAGGTTCTGCCAGGTATAAACCACGGCTAAACGTGGTGGGGGGATCATTGGGCAGGTCGAGCCGCATCAGGGTCTCACGGGTCCGGGTCGCATCGGAGCACAGGACCGCGTCGGGCAATAGCGTGTGCTCGCGTAGCCATCGGCCAATGCGCTTTGCGCTTTCCTTTCCGCGTGGGTTCAGGCCGCGTGCGTGGTCCCCTGTTCCCGCGCCGGTCCAGTCGGATTTGGCGTGTCGCATCAGTATCAGGCGTTTCATGGCGCGTTCCCTTTAAAGTAGCGCATGTGATGCGCGCTTTGCCGAGGCGGTCGGTTGAACGACACGCTGACCGGACAGGCCCGCCGCACCGCGCATCCGTTGGTCATGCAGTCAGCGCCCTCTGCGCTGTTGAGATAGGCCTTGCAGCGCGGCACGTCATAGAAGTGGTCAGGTGACAAGGCTCCGACGGGGCAGGCGGTTTCGCACGGGCGGGTGGCGCAGCTGTCGCACGGAGAGCGGTGATTGGCATCGGGCAGCGGATGCTGACCCTCAAAGACAAGCGCACCGCGGTAAGAAATCATCAGCCCCGCCCGCAGGTGAACCAGCATGCCTGTCGGGCTGTCAAAGGCTTCGCCACTGGCCTTGGCCCATGCGATGAACGGCTCGAACGGCGGGCCGCCAAACGGATAGACCACCTCGCGCGCGCCGCAGCCCGTGGCAATGCGTGGCAGAATGCGTTGTGACCAGCGATCCACGGGGTCCGGGGCCCCGTCGGACATCTCAGGGCTGTTTTCGAAATGGTGCCAGAAATCCGGGGCCGTCGCCACAAGCACGAGGGTCCGCCCCGCGTCGTGCAGTGCGCCCATCGGCATCAAACCGTAGGGCTCTGTTCGGGCCGCGACCTTGCGGAGGATCGGTGCGGCCACCTGCCGGTTATCCTGCGCGAATGATGCTGCCCGCACCGTGTTCTGTGAACAGCTCCAGCAGGCAGGCATTCGGGGCACGCCCGTCGAGGATGACGCAGGCCCGCACGCCTGCGTCCAACGCATCGAGGGCGGTTTGGGTTTTGGGGATCATCCCGCCCGCAATCGTGCCGTCATCCGTGAGCGTCCGGATCTGTGTCGCGGTCAATTCGGTCAGCACCTCGCCGTGGGCATTCTTGACACCCGACACATCGGTCAAAAGCAGTAAGCGGTCGGCGCGCAGAGCGCTCGCAATGGCCCCCGCGGCGGTGTCGCCGTTGATATTGAACGTCTCGCCCGCGTGGCCCATCCCCAACGGCGCAATAACGGGGATCAGCTCCTTTTCCGCGAGATCGAGCAGCAGGCGGGGATTGACCGTTTCGGGCCTGCCGACAAGCCCGAGCCGCGGATCTTCTGCCGTGCACACAATTAGGCCGCTGTCTTTGCCTGACACACCGACGGCGCGGCCACCTTGCTCAGAAATCGCCTGAACGATGCGGGCATTGACGAGCCCGGAAAGCACCATCTCGACCACTTCCATGGTGGCCGCGTCGGTGACGCGCTTTCCGTCGACAAACCCGGATTCGATGTTGAGCCGTTCGAGCATGGCGTTGATCATGGGGCCACCGCCGTGCACGATAACGGGATTGACCCCCACCTGCCGCATCAGGACAACATCGCGTGCGAATTCGGTCATCGCCTCGTCGCTGCCCATGGCGTGACCGCCCAGTTTGATCACAACGGTCGCGTCATTGTAGCGCTGCATATAGGGCAGGGCCTGCGAAAGGGTTGCAGCGGTAGCGGACCAGTCGCGGTTCATATTCTGTGTTCTCATCGTTTTGTCCCCGGCGGTAGGGGGATCATAGGCGCTTATTCAAGCGTCGCAATCACCGATCTAAGGGTGGGGATGCCCCAGCCCTTTTCCGAAGACGTGACGATCAGCTCTGGATAGGCCGCCGGGTGCTTTGACAGCGCACCACGGACCTGGTCGAGAATTTTCTCGCGCTCTTTTTCCTTCACCTTGTCGGCTTTGGTCAGGACAACCTGAAAGGTCACGGCGGCACTGTCGAGAAGCGACATGATTTCATCGTCGACCTTTTTCACGCCGTGGCGTGCATCGATGAGCACGAAAGCGCGGCGCAGGGTCTGGCGGCCTTGCAGGAACTGCTTCAGCAGACGCTGCCATTTCTCGACCACCGGCAACGGCGCATTGGCGAAGCCGTAGCCGGGCAGATCGACGAGGTACAGATCGTCTCCCGCTGTGAAATAGTTGATTTCTTGCGTCCGCCCGGGCGTATTGGATGCGCGGGCAAGACCCTTTCGTCCCGTCAGGGCGTTGATCAGACTGGATTTGCCGACATTCGACCGTCCGGCAAAACAAACCTCGAGCCGGTCGGCATCGGGCAGCCCCGACATGGCGACCACGCCTTTGACAAATTCTGTCTCGCCAGCGAACAGCAGACGGCCGCGTTCGGCTGTTTGGCCGTCGGGTTCTTCGACAACGGGAAAGGGCAATTGCATTATATCAGCTCCAACCGGTCGCCGACGGCCACATCGCCCGCCTTTGTTACGGTTACGTAAATGCCGAAATCCTGATGTCCCAGCTGTTTCAGCGCGCCGAGCGTGTCGACATCGCGCACGCCCGTATCGGTGTTCACGGTCGTTGCCAAGCAGCGGGTGATGCGTTCTTCGACCCGCACCCGTGCCGTGCCCAGTTTCAGGTCGCGGCCAATCCACTCGAACTCATCCCAAGCCGATGCGCCGTCGAACCAGATGTTCCCGCGCCAGCGCTCAGGTTGCAGCGGGCTGTCGGCCAACTGCTCCACCGCGGCGTGGGTGGCGATATTGCACAGCGATATCGACGCGAAGGGTGTATCCGTGAACCCGCGGTCGCGCAGGCGCACAACGCGTGCCGGCGCGGCCCTATCGGGGTTCGATAAAGGGCGTGACCACGCCACGATGCGCGCGCCGTCCCGATCGGGGTGGGCAACAAGTTCGGGCAGATCGGGATGGTGCAGCGTGACAGTTTCGGTATCTTCATCCAGTCGCGCGGTGATCGCCATCAAGGCGGGCGACTTTGCTCCGCGGTTGAAGTTCTGGCAGGCGGCCCATTCGCTGCCGTCGGCACTGGCCGCATCATGCGCGACGGCCCACGTGCGATCGTAGGGCAGGGTGGTGCCCACGCCAAGCGTCACCCGGTCGAGTGCTTCGCGCCCGTGGCTTTTGATCGGATGACGCCAAAGCGCGGTGATCTGCATCACTTTTTCTCTTCGACCTTGGGCTTACGGCTGAAACCACCCTTGATGTTGCCAAGCAAATCGGGCGTGTAGCCCTGGCTGCGCATAATCAGGTATTGCTGCGTAAACGTGATGGTGTTGTTGGCGATCCAGTACACCACCAGGCCGCTCGCAAAGCCGCCGAGCATGAACATGAACACCCATGGCATCCACGCGAAAATCATCTGCTGGGTCGGATCGGTGGGGGCCGGGTTCAGCTTTTGCTGCAACCACATCGAGATGCCCAGCAGCAGTGGCAGGATGCCAATGAAGACAAGTGCGAGCAGTGTACCACCTTCGGGCGCGGCCCAGGGCAGTACGCCGAAAAGGTTGAAGATCGATGTCGGATCAGGTGCGCTGAGGTCCTGGAACGGGCCGAAGAAGGGCGCGTGGCGCAGTTCGATCGTGACAAAAATCACCTTGTAGAGCGAGAAGAAGATCGGGATCTGCATCAGGATGGGCAAACAGCCCGCGGCGGGGTTCACCTTTTCCTTCTTGTAGAGCTCCATCATGCCCTGTTGCATCTTCTGGCGATCGTCGCCCGCCTGCTCTTTGAGCTTCTCCATTTTTGGCTGAAGCTCTTTCATCTTCGCCATCGAGACGTAGGATTTATATGCCAGGGGAAAGAGCGCGGCCTTGATCAGAAGGGTCAGCCCGATGATCGCGATGCCCATGTTGCCGATCAGTTCGTTGAGATGGTGCAGCAGCCAGAAAATCGGCTTTGTCAGGAAGGCGAACCAGCCCCAGTCAATGGCATCGATGAAGTTATAGACGCCCGCCTGCTCGTAATCGCGCAGAACTTCCCATTCCTTCGCACCCGAGAAGAATTGCGTGGTCGCCTCGATCGTTGCCCCCGGGGCCACGGTTTGTACGGGCATAACGGTTTCGGCTTGGTAGATATCGCGGCGCTCGTCGTATTTTGCCACCGATTTGAATGCGGAGCCCTGCGTCGGGATCAGAACGCTCATCCAGTAGTGATCGGTGAAGCCGATCCAGCCGTTTTCGGTAATGTTTTCTTCCTGCGTGCGGGCACCCGCGCGTGGGTTGAACTCGAACTCGGGCATGTCATCCCAGTTGATCTCCGAGTATTCGCCGTCTGTCATGGCGACGACGCCTTCGTGCAGGATAAAGAAGTTCTTCAGGTCAGACGGCTCTCCGTGACGGGCAAGAATCGAATAGGGCGCGATCGATGCGGCCGTGTCGCTGTTATTCTGAACCGATTGGGTGATCGTGAACATATAGTCGGCGTCGACGGAGATTTCTTTGGTGAAGACGAGCCCGGCTCCATTGTCCCAGCTCAGGGTCACGGGGCTGTCGACGCGCAACGTATCGCCCGAGGCAAGCGACCATTCGGTGTTGGGCCCCGGCACGGCAGAGGCGTCCACACCCGATGCAGCGGCCCAGCCGTGCAGCGCATATTGCGCATCCTGTTGGCCGACGGGGTTAAGAACCCGGACGATTTCCGCTTCCTCGTCAAGCGAGGTGCGATAATCGGTCAGGGCCAGTTCATCGATCCGCCCGCCCAGCAGGGAAACGCTGCCCTGAAGGCGGTCGGTTTCGATGGCCACCCGACCTGCCGTCTCGATCGCGCTTGGCGCCGTGTCGGTTTCGGGCGCCGGTGTTGCGGCCCCGACATCGGCGGAGGGGGTGCTGACGGCGTCTGGCGCGGGCGGCGTCAGTTCCGTCGTTGCCGTGGCATCCAGCGGTGTGTCGGGTTCGGGGGGCGGGAAGAGTACAAACCATACAAGGATCACCACAAAGCTGAGCGCTGTTGCGATGATGAGGTTCTTGTTCTGATCGTCCATGAGCCGTGCCACCTGATACATCTAAATCCGTTCGGGTGGGTACACCGCGAAGAGGCCCAAAGGTCAAGTGGATTCGGGTGTTTTGGTCGCTTTGACGCGTTGTTCCGCCGCTATGATCGGCCCCCGCGCATGATCTGCGGAGCGGGCTCCATCTTTGCTTTGTAGGCCGCCATCCAATCGATTGTCTGATCCAGCGGCATGGGGCGCGAAATACCGAAGCCTTGGACGTGGTCACAACCCAATTGCGCCAGAAGAGCGTGTTCGCCAGCGGTCTCCACGCCCTCGGCAAGTGTTTCGATTTCCAGCTGTTCTGCCATGGTGAGGATCGCACTGATCATGCGCTGCTGGCCGGGGTCCTGATCGGCGCGGGTCACAAAGCTGCGGTCGATCTTGATGCGGCTGACGGGGAACCGTTGGATCGAGGTGATCGATGCGTTCGCTGTGCCGAAATCGTCCAGATCGATACGGCAGCCGATCTCCCCGAGGGCGCGCAGGTTGCGGGCGACAATATCGTCGGGATCCTCTGCCACCACGGTTTCGAGTATTTCCACGCACAACCGGTCGGGTGTGAGATCAAAGCGGTCGAGGTCCCATTTCAGGCGCTCCAGCAAGTGCGGTTCAGACAGGTCACTGCCGGTGAAATTGATCCCGACACAGGGCACGAAGTGACCTTCGGATTCCCAATGGCTGAGCGCGGAGAAGGCCTGATAGCACATCACCTGCATCAGCCGCGACGTCAGCCCCGCGGCTTCGATCGCGGGCAGGGTCTGGGCCGGCGACAGGACACCGCGTGTGGGGTGGGACCAGCGGGCCAGCGCCTCGAACCCGGTTATCTCACCCGTGTTTGTGCATACCTGTGGTTGGAACCACGGCCGGATTTGACCATTTTCCAGCGCGTCGGGCACTTCGTCGCACAGATCGCCGACACTGGTCGGGCCAAAGGAGTTTGTCGCACTGTAGGCGCGGATGGCGGAAGGCCCCTGCTGCGCGGCATCCTGAAGTGCACGGGCGGAATTTTTAAGCCAGGCGTGCGCCGAACCCCTGGCCTTTGCGTGTTGGCAAAACCCGACCGGCGCGGTGGCGTAGATGGCGGTGCCAGACAGCGATATGGGATCTTCGAGCGCGCTTTGCATACGAGCGGCAAGCTGGATGCAGGTTTCGATTGTCAGGGCGCGTTGGGGACCTGTTGCGATTGCGAAGCGGGCCGTATCGAGTTGACCCACCAGATCGCTTTCGCGCAGCATTCCGGCGAGCCGATCGCCCACTTGCCGCAGGACTTCGTCGGCGGCATCGTCGCCGTAGTGGTCGCGCAGATCATCGAAATCCGCGAGCTCAAGCGTATAAAGGCAGCCCTGTGCCCCCTGATCCGAAATCGTGCCATGCAGACGCCCGACTTGGCGTGTGAATTCCGCAGCACCAAGAACACGGCCTGACGATGCAGGCGTAAAGAGTGATTTGAGCACCGCGCTGCCTCCTCCTGCGAAAAAGGCGACCTGTGCCACGGCGGCGAGGACCAGCAGCGCACCCTCACCCCCAAACCAGAAGGCCGCGAGGTAAAAGGCGGGCGCGAAGACAAGGGCGGCAGGGGTGGTCAACGCAGCAACGATGCGGTTCTTGGCGCGGCGCAGCGCGGACAAGGCGGACGGTTTGGATGATTTTGGCACGGGACCCCACACGGCAGCGAACGATCAAAGACCCGGCCAGCCTAGCGCGCGCAAGTGTAATCGGTCGTTAACAGCGCAACTTTTACGTGCCCAAATTTAATTCAAATTTTCGGTGTTAGCGAAAGACCCGCGAAATCGAACAGAGCCGGATCAAGCAGATGCGACGGCCGCGCATTCATCAGGGCCCGAAACATCACCTGACGGCGACCGGGGCTGTTGGTTTCCCACCCATCAAGGATCTGCTTGACCTGTTGGCGTTGCAAACCATCCTGACTGCCGCACAGATCGCACGGAATGATCGGGTAATTCATGGCAGTCGCAAATTTTTCGCAGTCGGCTTCGGCGACATGGGCCAGCGGGCGATAGAGAAACAGATCACCCTCTTCGTTCACCAGTTTGGGTGGCATCGTGGCCAGTCTGCCGCCGTGGAACAGGTTCATGAAGAAGGTCTCCAGGATATCGTCGCGGTGATGGCCCAATACGACAGCTGTGCAGTTTTCCTCGCGGGCGATGCGGTAGAGGTTGCCGCGGCGCAGGCGCGAGCACAAAGCGCAAAAGGTCCGCCCTGCAGGCACCTTGTCCATCACGATGGAATAGGTGTCCTGATATTCGATACGGTGCGGCACCCCCATTTTGTCGAGGAATTCGGGCAATACGGTTGCCGGAAAACCGGGCTGTCCCTGATCGAGATTGCAGGCCAGCAATTCGACCGGCAGCAGTCCACGCCATTGAAGTTCGTGCAGGACGGCAAGCAGCGTATAGCTGTCTTTGCCACCCGACAGGCACACGAGCCATTTGCCGCCAGGTTCGATCATGCCGTACTGGTCAATCGCTTCGCGGGTGTGGCGCACGATCCGTTTGCGCAGCTTCTTGAATTCGGTGGTTTGTGGCGCGCCGTTGAAAAGGGCGTGGATGTCTTTGGGTTGGTCTAGCATGACGGCGATCCTGCGGGTGGGGTTGATTTTGTCTATATCACGTTAGCTCAGGAGCTAAAGCCCGCGGGGCAGGGAGGCGATATGCGATATTTCTGGATGGCGGGCGCGGTGGCGTTGTCAGCATGTGTGGGCAAGCCGGGCCTCGATGACCCCAAGTTGTCGCAAGCCGATTTCGATCTCGAGGAATATTTTGACGGACGGGTCACTGCCAAGGGCCAGTTTCAGGATGTGTTCGGCACAGTGCGCCGCCGCTTCGATGTGGTGATCAACGGCAGTTGGGATGGTGAAACGCTGACCCTTGTCGAAGATTTCGCCTATGCCGATGGCAGCACCGAACAGCGCGTCTGGCGGCTCCGGAAGACGGGGCCGGTGACCGCGGACCAGACCTGGACCGGCTTTGCCGACGGGGTGATCGGCACAGCACAGGGTCAGGAAAAGGGCGATACGTTCAACTGGACCTACAAGATCGACCTCCCCGTGCCGGACGGGACATTGCGGGTCAATTTCGACGACTGGATGTGGGATCTGGGCGGCGGCACCGTGTTGAACCGCGCCTATATGAAAAAGGCGGGGATCGACATCGGTGAGGTCATCATCACCTTTGAAAGGCCCTAGTCCTCTTTTGCGTCCGGAACAGGATCATACCCATCGCCGCCCCACGGATGACACCGCGAAATACGGCGCGCGGCCAGCAAGCTGCCTTTGAAAGCCCCGTGCTTTTGCAACGCCTCCATTGCGTAGGCGCTGCAGGTGGGTTGATAGCGGCAATTGAAACCGACCCAGGGGCTGAAGACGAGCCGATAGAACCGCACCGGCAGCGAAACGACAAAGGCAAGGGGGGTCATTTGACGACCCCGTGCAAGATGTCGAGCGCGCGTGCAAAATCCGACTTCAGTTGATCGAATGGGAGCGTTGCGGTGGTGTTGCGGCGGCCGATGAGCACGTAGTCATTGCCGGGTTTGCCCTGCCGGGGCAGGGTCAGCCGCGCAATTTCACGCAAGCGGCGTTTGGCGCGGTTGCGGGCGACCGCATTGCCGACCTTCTTGGAACAGGTAAAGCCGACCCGTATGCCGGTTGCTTCACCTTCGGGGCGCACCACCATCTGGACGATGAACCCCGGCATTGCGACCCGTTTGCCGCGCGCCGCGCGGGTGAAGTCCCGACGCTTGCGCAGGACACTGGGCTTTGGCCGCAAAGAAACCGCCGGAGACTGATCCCCCGCGGCGGTGTCGCCACTCAGGTCTGTCTCCGGCGGTGTCATAGCGTTGTCGCGATGGCGCGGATTACGCGCTCAGCGATTTCCGGCCCTGTGCACGGCGCGCATTGATGATCTTGCGGCCTGCTTTGGTAGCCATGCGCGCACGGAAGCCGTGGCGACGCTTGCGAACGAGGTTCGAAGGTTGGTAGGTGCGTTTCATCGCTCCGTCTCCATCTAGTGTCAGTTGCGGGCGGCGGATTCGCAGCCTCGCGTCATTTCAGACCCGTCCTCTAAAGCGCTGTGATGGCCAAGTCAAACCCTCAGCGCGGGTTTATTTGGGGGTCCTGCAATAAATTCGTGGTGAAACGGGGGGGATATGTTTCAAATGGCGGCCAACGCTGTCGTAAAGGCCATTAATCCAACACATCCGATCAAGCGCCCGTGAGGCGGCTGTCCTTGAGAGGCGTCAACCGTCATCTAGGGGTCAACCGACACCCCAACAGCGGGAAACCCGATATGAGTGATATGACACAGACCCCCGATACGAAATCCCCTATCGCACGCTATGCCCCGATCGCAATCATTGCTGTCGTCGCATTGGCAGGTGCGTTTTTCCTGCGCGACTATCTCAGTTTTGATGCGTTGCGCGACAACCGCGAGACGCTGCTGGCCTTTCGCGATGGCAACTATCTGCTGACCGTGCTGCTGTTCATCGCAGCCTATGTCGTCATCGTGGCGTTTTCGCTGCCGGGTGCGGCCATAGCAACACTGACCGGTGGTTTCCTTTTCGGCACAGCGTTCGGGGCGGCGTTCAACGTGATTGCCGCGACAACGGGTGCGACGCTGATCTTCCTCGCGGCGCGGTTTGGACTGGGCGAAAAATTGAAAGACCGGATGGATGCATCCGAAGGAATGGTGGCCAAGATCAAGAAAGGCATCGACGAGAACCAGTGGTCGATGTTGTTTTTCATCCGCCTTGTGCCCGCGGTCCCTTTCTTTGTCGCCAACCTGATCCCCGCGTTTCTGGCCGTACCCCTTTACCGATTTGTCGTGTCCACCTTTATCGGCATCATCCCCGGATCGCTGGTCTACACCTCCGTCGGGGCAGGGCTGGGCGAAGTGTTTGCCGCCGGTGAGACGCCCGACTTGGGCATCATCTTTGAGCCGCATATCCTGCTGCCGATCCTGGGCCTGTGCGCATTGTCGCTGTTGCCCGTTGTCATCAAGGCCGTCACCGGTAAGAAAGACCTTCTGAAATGAAACATATCAAAACCGATATCCTGATCATTGGTGCCGGATCGGGCGGGCTGTCCGTCGCGGCGGGTGCTGCACAAATGGGCGCCGATGTTGTCCTGCTCGAAGGACACAAGATGGGCGGCGACTGTCTGAACTACGGGTGTGTGCCTTCCAAGGCGCTCATCGCGACCGGAAAGGCGGCGTATGGCCAGCGTCACTCAGAGCAATACGGCGTGAAGGACGCGGCGGGTGAGGTGGATTATGCCGCCGCAAAGGACCACGTGGCCGATGTGATCGCCCAAATCGCCCCCGTCGACAGCCAAGAGCGCTTCGAAGGGTTCGGGATCAACGTGATCCGCGAATTCGGTCGCTTTATCTCGGAAAACGAGGTGCAGGCGGGCGATACCGTGATCAAGGCGCGGCGGATCGTGATTGCGACAGGGTCGAGCCCGCTGGTGCCGCCTATCCCCGGACTGGACAATGTGCCCTTCGAAACCAACGAAACGCTGTTTGATCTGCGCGAGAAGCCCGATCACTTGCTGATTGTCGGCGGCGGCCCCATCGGGATGGAAATGGCGCAGGCCCACATCCGCATGGGCATGAAGGTCACCGTGATCGAAGGTGGCAAGGCGCTGGGCAAGGACGATCCCGAGATGGCGCAGATCGTGCTGGACACGTTGCGCGCCGAGGGCGTCGAGATTGCAGAGGATGCGAAAGCCAGCGAAGTGCGCGGCACTAAGGGCGCCATCGAAGTGGAAACGGAAGACGGCCGTGTGTTCAAGGGCAGCCACCTGCTGATGGCCGTGGGTCGCAAGGCCAATACCGACAAGCTGGATCTCGAAAAGGCGGGCATCAAGCCAACTCGAAACGGCATCAAGGTCGACGACAGCCTGCGCACGACCAACCGGAAGGTCTATGCCATCGGGGACGTGGCCGGCGGGCTGCAGTTTACCCATGTAGCGGGCTATCACGCCGGGGTCATCATACGGTCGATGCTTTTCGGTCTGCCGTCGAAGGCAAAGACAAGCCATATTCCGTGGGCGACCTATACAGACCCCGAACTCAGCCAGGTCGGACTGACGGAGGCGCAGGCGAAGAAAAAGCACGGACCGTCGCTGGAGGTTGTGCGGTTCCACTACAGCCACAACGACCGGGCCATCGCGGAGCGCAAGACCAAAGGATTCATCAAGGTGATGGTCGTCAAGGGGCGCCCCGTCGGCGCGTCGATCGTCGGGTATCAGGCGGGCGAATTGATCAATCTGTGGGCGCTGGCCCTCGCCAATAATATGAAAATGAGCCAGATCGCTGCGATGGTCGCGCCCTATCCTACGATAGGTGAGGTCAACAAACGTGCCGCAGGTGCCTATTTCAGCCCGCGGTTGTTTGAAAGCGACATGGTCAAGCGTGTTGTGGGCTTTGTGCAGCGGTTCATTCCGTGATTTTCTGCGCGGGGTCCGGTGGTTGGCGTGCGCCTTGCGGCGACACCCCGCCCGCCGGCCCCGACATCTTTGGATAAGGACGCCATGATCAACTCACTTTCCGGCCGCCTGCTGATCCTGACCACGATCTTTGTGATGATTGCGGAAATCCTGATTTTCGTGCCGTCGATTGCGCGGTTCCGCGAGGACTACATGCTCAACCGGCTGGAGCGGGCGCAGATCGCCTCACTGACGCTGCTGGCCGACGACATGATCGACGACGCCCTCGAGGCAGAGCTGCTTTTGAATGCCGAAGTGTTCAACGTCGTCTTGCGGCGTGACGAGGTCCGCCAGCTTGTTCTGGCATCGCCGATGCCGCAGGAGGTGGGGGCGACGTTCGATCTGCGTGACGGGTCTGCGCTGATACTGGTAAGGGATGCAGTCAACCGCTTGCTCACGCCCGGCAACGAGATGATTCGCGTGATCGGCAGCCCTGTCCGCGAGGCGGGGTCTCTCATCGAGGTGACAATGGAGGCAGGGCCGCTGAGGTCCGCGATGATCGACTACGGATTGCGCATTCTGGCGCTGTCGGCTGTCATTTCGGTGATTACCGCATTGTTGCTGTTTGCGGCCATGCGCATCTTTCTGGTCCGCCCGATCAAGAACGTGGTGGGCGCGATGCAACGCTACGCCGCCGCGCCCGAAGACGCGCGCCGCATCATTGAACCTGCGGCAGGTGTGACGGAGCTGCGTGAAGCCGAAGAGGCGCTGCGCAAGTTGCAGACCGATCTGACCCAGGCGCTGCGCCAGAAGGAACGGCTGGCGCAACTTGGCTCTGCGGTGAGCAAAATCAGCCACGATTTGCGCAATATCCTCACGTCCGCGCAACTATTCACCGACCGCATCGAAGCGTCGGAAGATCCGGTTGTGGCGCGCATGGCGCCCAAGCTTGTGGGGTCGATTACCCGCGCGGTGCATCTGTGCGAATCTACGCTGGCCTTTGGCAAGGCCGAGGAGCCAAGCCCCACCCTGTCACAGGTGCGTCTGGCCGATCTGGCCGATGAGGTGATCGAGGGGGAACGGCTCGCCGTTGGTGATTATGATCTGACCTTCGATACGGAAATCCCGCGTCAGCTGTTTATCCGCGCCGACCCCGAGCAGATGTACCGCGTATTGGGAAATCTCATGCGAAATGCGCGACAGGCCATCATGGCGACAGGCGATCCCGGTGAAATACGCATCGAGGCGGTCGAGACGGTCGATGCATGGCTCATTGAGCTCATTGATTCCGGCCCCGGTATCCCGTCGCGGGCGCAAGAGCATCTTTTCGCACCGTTTCAGGGGTCGGTGCGCAAAGGAGGCGCGGGGCTGGGGCTGGCCATTTCGGCAGAACTTGTGCGCGGGCACGGCGGGAACCTCAAGCTGCTCAAGACCGATGCGAAAGGAACCCGCTTTCTGATCAGGCTGCCCAAGGATGACGGCACGGTCTAGGCTTCCGCGGGGGAATTTTGCGCTTTGCCTGATTTTTCGAAAGAGGGGCTTGCAAACCCCGCGCCCCGGCTCTAAACCGCCCCTCAGTGGACCGATAGCTCAGCTGGATAGAGTACTTGACTACGAATCAAGGGGTCGGGGGTTCGAATCCTCCTCGGTCCGCCACTACCTTCTCCCTTTGATCTTTGCCAAATCCGGAACGGTCGATCGGGCGTTATTGCGTCGGCACTGACACGATGACCCACTGCTTTTTCACGCGGTCGGGTACGGTCCAGACGGGTTGCAGACCGTTGTCCATGACGAAACCGTCTCCTGCGGTGACGTCAAATTCCGCGCCGTCCTGCGTGCGGATCGTGGCTCCGCCCTCCAGGATATAGCAGTATTCAATCTGGTTGTTCTGCGGGCCGCGGAAAACACCGGCCGTGCTTTCCCAGATACCGGCGCGTACTGTGTCATCGGCGCCTTTGAAGTGGACCCAGACGGTGTGTCCGGGCGCGCCCGAAATTGTGACGGCCGATGTGTCTTGTCGGATGGCTTCCGGAGATTGATCTGCGAATTTGATGAGCTTTGGCATGCAGTTTCCTGACGGTCATGCGCCGTTTGTCAGCGCGTCGAGTTTATCCTTGAGAGTCATGGCGGGGGCGGCAAACGGAATGAGGCGGCGGGTAATGTCGTGCAGCGGCACGGGGGATACCGGCACGACGGGAAAGGGCAGATCATCGGGCGGGGTGCCGAGCAGTTTGCCCGACAGTGCGCGCCCCATGACAGATGTCATGGCAATGCCCCGCCCGCTGAACCCGATCCCTGCCAGGATGCCCGGCGCCGGTTCATGCATATGGGGCATCATTTCGGGCGTGACCGCGATGCGACCCGCCCATTTCCGTTCGATCGCGATATCGGCGATCTGCGGAAACACCGTGCGCAACCCGCCGCGCAAGCGACCCAAGGCAAGCGGGTCGACGTGGTCGGTGCTTCCCACACACCCGAAAATCAGCCGTTTCTCGCGGTCGTAGCGGGCATAGTAGATCGCCAGCCGTGAATCGGAGATCGTGACCGACCCGGGCAGAACAGTCTGCTGCTGCATTGCGCTGAGCGGGGCGGTGGCAATCGAGACGCTGACAAGCGGATGGAACGTTTTGGACAGGCCGGGCCACAGACCCGAGGTATAGGCATTGGTGGTCAGCACCACGTTTTCAGCGGTTATTTCGCCCTCCGGCGTCGTCGCGTGCCACTTTCCGTTTTTGCGGTCGAGCTTGGTAACCGGTGTTTTGTTATAAAATTGCGCACCGCGCGCGATCGCGGCTTTTGCGTATCCGCGCGTCAGTGACAGCGGTTGGACGTGCCCGCCCGCTGCGTGTTTGAGCGCCCATCGATAGGCCGGCGACCCACTGGCATATTCGACCGCGTCCCCGTCGATTTCTTCGATATCTGCGCCCGCTTTTTTCCACGCGCGGCCCAGTGTCCCCATGCTCTGTATGGCCTTCCGGGTGTGGGCGGCTTGCACCCATCCCGCCTGTACGGCATCGCAGTCGACATCGAATGTCCTGATATCCGAAAACAGATCATCCGCCGCTGTCAGAGTGGTACGCACCAGATTGTCGCCGTGGCGTGCGCCAAGCAGATCGCGCAGGTCATCGGGTGTTTTGCGCCAGATCGGATTGCACTGCCCGCCGCTACGCCCCGACGCGCCCCAACCGACGTCCTGCGCATCGACCACCGCCACCGAAACGCCGCGGTCGGCAAGCCCCAATGCGGTCCGGCATCCTGTAAGCCCGCCGCCTATGACCAATACGTCAACGCGTAGCGAAGACCTGTGTTTGTCGAGGTCGGGAGCCGCGTTGGCCGTCACGATCCAATGGATTTCTTCTTTGGTCAAAGCGGGCCTTTTGGGTTTTGTATTGTGAAACAAACGTATTGTATAAAAAAACTAGGTAAGGTTTGCTGAGCCGTCAACTCATTCTGTTCCGCCGATACCCGGAACAGGAATTTGTTCCGGTATACGAGATTGCAGTTTTACCATTGCGTCGAACCTGCTTTGGTAGCGCCACACGGCGCGTGTGAGCGCGGCTGAAACCGAAGGCGATTGGCAGCATGCAAAGTTCTATTGTCCACAAGCTTCTGGCCCTGTTGTCGGCCGTCAGCGCGGCCCAGCGGCCCATGACGTTCACCGAAATCGTCGACAAGACCGGCATGAACAAGAGCACCATACACCGTCTGCTGTCGATCGGCGTTGACGAGCAGATGTTGCGCTTTGACGAGCAGCGCAAAGTGTACCTGTTGGGGCCGCGGGTCTTCGATCTCGTGCGCAATGCCTACAACGGCTACGATATCCAGGCGATTGCGCTGGATGAGATGGTACGGTTGTTCGACATGTTCGATGTCAATGTGACCATCGGCGTGCCGAGCGGAAATGAAGTTGTATACCTGCGGGTTCTGGAGGCGGCTCAATCAATGGGTGGGGTCCAGAGACCGGGCATGCGTGAGCCGATCCACTGCTCTGCGTCAGGCAAGGCGTTGATGGCGTACTATCCGGAAGACGTCCTACGCTCGAACCTGAAAGACTATGTGTTCGAACGCTTCACGGAACGGACAGTCCCTGACGTCGAGACCTTCAGAAAGGAGCTGGAATTCGTACGCGCGCAGGGCTTTGGCCGGAACGACCGCGAGGAATATGATCATTTCATCGGCATCTCGTCCCCGATCTTCAACTACATGGCCGAGCCGATTGCAGTGCTGAACATTTGGGCAGTCTATCCGCGCCACACCATCGAAACCCTTGTGGGCTGGTCGGATGAGCTTATCACTTCTGCTGATCGTGTAACCGCATTGATCGGGGGCATAAGGCCAGACAGCGGTGATCTTGTATCCAGATGACCGTAGGGTAAGGTTGTGTAAATGACCAAAACGCCAAGTTTTCAAGGGTGTTGGGTCGGCAGCGCACGCGCGGTGTGCTGGTATGATAAAGCGTAGTTTTGTTGCGCTGCGACGGTGTTTGTGCATAGGAATCGTTTGACGGAAGAACGAATGCACTCGTACTCTCGCGTAACGAAACGCGGGTTTCACAATTCGAAACTTTGTGATGTCCGTCCATAATGATGAACAGGGAGAAAGAAATGAAAAAATCAACACTCGGCTTTATCGCCGGCGCGGTTGCAGCCATGACGGCAACATCGGCGTTCGCGGACGGCCACGGCGAATTGACCGTCGGCTATTTCCTCGAATGGCCCATGCCCATGATGGCCGCCAAAGCGTCCGGCGCTTATGACGAAGCGCTGGGCATGAAGGTCAACTGGGTTTCCTTCGAAACAGGTACAGCAATGTCCGCCGCGATGGCGTCCGGCGACGTTCAGATTTCGCTGTCGCAAGGTGTGCCGCCCTTCGTGGTCGCGGCCTCCGGTGGTCAGGACATTCAGGTTGTTGACGTGGCCGTCAGCTATTCCGACAACGACAACTGCGTGGTGCACGCGGATCTGGAAGTCGACAAGGACAGCGCCGGCGAATTGGCAGGCAAGAAAGTCGCCGTGCCTCTGGGCACAGCCGCGCACTACGGTTTCCTGCGCCAGATGGACCATTTCGGCATCCCGCTCGACAGCCTGTCGATCGTTGACATGCCTCCGCCAGAAGGCGCGAACGCGCTGGGCCAGAAAGCTGTCGATTTCGCGTGCGGCTACGGTGGTGGTCTGACGTCGATGAAAGAATACGGCAATGTGCTGCTGACCGGTTCCGAGAAAGAAGACCTGGGCATCCTGGTGTTTGACGTGACATCCGCACCTGCCGATTTCATCGCGGAAAACGGTGATGTTGTTGCCAAGTTCCTCAAGGTCACAGCTGACGCGAACGCCGCGTGGGCCGCAGATCCGAGCGACGAAATGATGGCCACGATTGCCGAGCAAGCGGGTATGGACGTTGAGGCCGCCAAAGGCGCGATTTCGACCATGAAATTCCCATCCATCGAAGAACAGCTGTCCGACAAATGGTTCGGCGGTGCAGCGGCTCCCTTCATGAAAGGTGTGGCTGACGTCTTTGTGGAAGCGGGTTCCATCGACAGCGCGCTCGACAGCTACGAAGGTGCGATCAACACCGGTCCGCTGGAAGCTGCTTCGAACATGTAAGCAACAGGACCGGCGCGGAGCATGCTTCGCGCCGGTCACCTCTGAACCGGGCGCCGCGCAGGGGCGCGAAGGCGGTTCACATCATTTCGTGACATACGTAAGGGGAACCGATGTCCGGGCTTTCGCTACAAGAAATTTCAATGCGGTTTGATTTGCCAAACGGCTCATCGGTGCAGGCGCTTGAAAACGTCTCGCTGGATATCAAACCGGGAGAGCTGATGAGTGTTCTGGGGCCATCGGGCTGCGGTAAGACCACGCTGCTCAATATCGTTGCGGGCTTCTTGGCCCAGACGAGTGGCAAGCTGATCCTGAATGACCATGAGATCACCGGACCCGATGCCGAACGCGGCATGGTGTTCCAGAAGGGCGCCCTTTTCGAATGGATGTCCGTGCGCGACAACGTAGGTTTTGGCCCGTCGATGAAGGGGATGCCCAAGCGCGAGAAGGCGCAGATTGTCGACCACCTGCTTGATGTCGTGGGCCTTCAGGACTTCAAGGAAAAGGCGATTTACGAATTGTCCGGTGGCATGCAGCAGCGCGTGGCCCTTGCACGGTGTCTGGCCAATGAGCCTGATGTCATCTTGATGGACGAACCGCTGGGCGCTCTGGATGCGCTGACACGCGAAAAGATGCAAAGCCTTGTGCTGAAGCTCTGGAAGGAAACCGGCAAGACGATCATTCTGATTACCCACTCCGTCGAAGAGGCCTTGTTGCTGGGCGAAAGGCTGATTGTGATGGCGCCGCGTCCGGGGCGTATTCACAAGGAATACCGCCTGCCATTTGCCGAGATGGGCGTTGATGCCGATTTGCGCGAAGTGAAGAAGCACCCCGAATTCGGTGAAAAACGCGACGAGATCCTCTCGATGATCTGGGATATGGAAGAGGAAATCATGGGCCGGACGGAGGACGCAGCGTGACCGGTCTTTTCGTACTCGCCATCTATGTCGGCATCTTTGTCGCGGCCTATTTCATTGTCACCAAAGTGATCCACCGTGCGACCGTGAAGGATTACACGTCACTCAAGACAGTGACGTTCGGGGATGAAAGTGCCGTGCGGCCAAACCGCTGGGCCGGTATCATCTCTATTCTGACTCTTTTCCTGATCTGGGGCATGTTCACCGGATCGTCATGGCTGTTCAGCTTTATGCATGCGCCCGCGCCGTTCGTCGGCACGGCCGAATTCACCTACACCGCCGAAGCAAATGGCGCGCGGGACGATGCGACCGTGACTGTGGTCGTCTATCCGCGTGAAGAAGAAGTCGATGCGCCCGAGGTCGATCCCGGAGAGGGTTTTGCCAAGAACGATTCCGCCGCGATTGCCCAATGGCGGACGGGGCTCATTCGTGTGGACAGCAACGATGAGATCAAGAAAGCGGACGGAGCCGAAGTTGTCGCCATCAATGGCCAGCCGATTGCACGTGGCCAGACGGTCAAGATTGACAGCGGTTCGGTAACATTGTCCGACAAGGGAACACCGAACTTTGCGCCGAGCCGTGGATGGCAGATGGAGCCCTTGTATCTGCCACCTCCGGAGACTGTGCTGAGCCGGACCTTCAAAGTGCTGAACGAGGGTTTCCGCGGCTTCACGTTGATCGAACACTTGGGCTATTCGCTGTTCCGCGTGGTCGCAGGGTTCCTGCTTGGCGCACTTGTCGGCATTCCGTTGGGATACGCGATGGGGCTGAGCAACTGGTTCCGTGGCTGGTTTGATCCAATCGTCGAATTCATGCGCCCCGTGCCACCGCTTGCTTTGATCCCGCTTGTGATCATCTGGTTCGGGATCGGCGAAAGCGGCAAGATTATCCTGCTGTTTCTGGCGGCCTTGTGGATCATGGCGATTGCGGCACGGTCCGGGGTTTCGGGTGTCAATATCTCCAAGGTGCACGCGGCCTACTCGCTGGGCGCAAGCAAGTGGCAAATCATGCGCCATGTGATCGTGCCCAATTCGCTGCCCGAAATCTTTACCGGTGCGCGTGTCGCGATGGGGGTCTGCTGGGGTACTGTTGTGGCCGCCGAGCTTGTCGCGGCCGAGCAGGGGGCTGGTATGATGATCATGGTCGCATCCCGCTTCCAGAATACCGACATCGTTATTCTGGGGATCATCCTGATTGGTGTCATCGGTTTTGGCATCGACATGCTGATGCGCTGGGCGGAGCGGTTGCTGGTGCCTTGGAAAGGCAAAGGGTAATTCCGCAAAGCCTTCTACACGACAATGAGCTAAGGCCCCCTCGGGGGCCTTTTTCGTTTTGCACAAGAGTTGACGCGGCGGGATCGCGCCTCATAAAATAAAACATCAGTTTTATAATTCAGAACTTTTGGGATCACTCAAATGTTGCAGACGTCAGACACGGCGGCGGATCAAATTCCGGCAGGCAAGTCGCGAGAGTGGAACTGGCATCCCGCATTGCCGATCAGCATGTCGCCGGTATTTGACGTGCCGCCACAGCCTGCCGCGGCCGCGCGATGGTTGATCGGGACCTGGACCAAACTGTCCCCGCCGGTCAGCCACATGATTTTTGCCACACTTGCCTACCTCTTCTTGTGGCCGTCCATGACGCAGATGCAGGATTTGCAGGTGAGTTGGGTCTTGCAGATTTACGGCATCAACATGGGCGCAGCGGTTTTATTGGGAACGTCCCTGCACCTCTATCTGTAACGCTTTGCGGGTCAGGACATGCGGTTGAAATTCGATGTGCGCCCGATGGAGAAAAGCGCGCGTTTCAAATTCGGCAATCAGGTCTGGGACAACGTCTATTGGTCCCTTGTCTGGGGCGCGCCGATCTGGACCGCCTGGGTGGTGGCGTATTTCCATTTGGCGGCAAATGGCTGGATACCAAAGCTCGACAGTGTTTCGGCGTCGCCGGTGTGGTTTGCGCGTTCTTCTTCGTGATCCGCTTCTGGCAGTCGTTCCACTTCTACTGGATCCACCGATTGATACACCGACCCGCGATATTCAAGCGGGTTCACCACGTACATCACCGCAACATCAACACGGGCCCCTGGTCAGGGCTGTCGATGCATCCGGTCGAACTGGTGCTTTATTTTTCGGGGATCCTGATCCATTTTGTGCTGCCTTCGCATCCGGTACACGTGATCTTTCACATGTTTTCGCTCAGCCTGGGCGCGCTTTATTCCCATGCGGGTTTTGACAAGCTGCTGGTCGCAGGGCGAGAGACGATCAAGGCAGGCTCGTTCCATCACCAGTTGCACCACCGGTATTTCGAGTGCAACTACGGGTCCGAGGAGATGCCGTTGGACCGGTGGTTCGGCAGCTTCCACGATGGCACGCCAGAAGCAACGACGCGGATCAGGGCGCGCAAAAAGCGGCTCTACGCCAACAAGTGAATGCGCGATAGCGAGCGTTCAGCGGAGGTTTTCGCCTTCGCTGCCCGCCGAGGACAGGCGCGGAACCAACGCCTTGACCAGATCGCGCATATGCAGTTCGCCCACCGGCGTGTCGCCTTGCAGCACGCGGTAGTGCAGGGTGGTATCCCCGCCCGAACGGGCAATGAGCGATTCAAGGTTGTCGCGGATATCCACGTCGCCTGCAAATTCGCTGCCGCTCAGGGGCTCCATGACCGACTTCACGCGCAACACGCGGGCCCGATTGATGTCGCTGACGAAATCCTCGATGTAGGGATCGGTCGGGTGCATCAGGATGCCTTGCGGCTCGCCTTGCTGGATCACGGCACCGTCCTTCAGGATCACCAGATGATCGGCAAGCTTGAGCGCTTCGTCGAGGTCGTGCGTGATGAAGATGATGGTTTTCTGTAGCTCGTCCTGAAGCTCGAGCAGAAGGTTCTGCATGTCGGTCCGGATGAGCGGATCAAGCGCCGAGAACGCCTCGTCCATGAGCATGATGTCCGTGTTCGCGGTCAGGGCCCGCGCGATGCCCACACGCTGCTGCATGCCGCCCGACAGCTGCGCGGGGTACCTGTCTTCGTAGCCTTGCAGCCCGACGCGGGCCAGCCATTTGGTCGCTTCGGCGTTGCGGGTGGCTTCGTCAACGCCGCGGACGGCCAGCGCCATCGCCGCGTTCTGCAGTACGGTCCTGTGCGGCAGGAGCGCGAATTTCTGGAAGACCATCGACATCTTGCCCTGACGCAAATCGCGCAGGCCATTCTCCGACAGCTTCATGACATCTTCGCCGTCGACCCAGATTTCGCCCGCGGTCGGATCGATCAACCGGTTAAGGTGCCGGATAAGCGTTGACTTGCCCGAGCCCGACAGCCCCATGACCACCGTAATCTCGCCGGCCTGCATATCGACGTTGATGTCTTGCAGGCCCAGCACGTGGGCGTGTTTTGCCAACAGGTCGTCCTTGGACGTGCCGTTGCGGACGTGGGTCAGCACATCGGCGGCGCGCGGTCCGAAAATCTTGTAGAGGCCGCGCAGGCTGACTTTGGGTTCTTTGGTCATTTCGGGGGCCTTCAGTGTTTGATGCGAGTCATGTCGACCCGGGTCAGCGCGGCTTTGGACACGCGGTCAAGGATCACGGCCAGCAGCACGATGCCAATGCCCGCAACAATGCCGACGCCCAGTTCGAGATTGCGGATACCGCGCAGGACGTTGACGCCCAGACCGGGTGCCGAAACCAGCGATGCAATCACAACCATGGCAAGGGACATCATGATCGTCTGATTGATCCCCGCCATGATGTTGGGCAGCGCAAGGGGCAGCTCGACGCCCATCAGTTTCTGGCGCGATGTCATGCCAAACGCATTTGCGGCCTCGATCACGTCCTGATCGACGAGCCTGATGCCAAGGTCGGTCAACCGGATGACCGGCACGATTGCATAGAGAATGATCGCGATGCCGTAGAGTTTGGATTCGGTCACCGAAAACAGGAAAATCAAGGGAATGAGATACACGAAGGTCGGCAGCGTCTGCAGAAGGTCGAGAATGGGAACGACGCTTTTTTGAAGCCTGTTGGACTTCGACATGGCAATACCGATGGGCACGCCAAGTGCGACCGATATCCCTGTGCAGACAAAAATGATCGAGAGGGTTTGCATCGCCACGTCGTAGTGATCGACGAGCCCCAGCAACATGATGGAAAAGGCGACAAATATCGTGACGCCGACGGACCGCGAGGCATACCACGCGATCGCCACGAGGATCGGGATCATCACGAACCACGGCACAGCGCTGAAGGTCCAGAGCGCGCCGTCAAGCAACCAGCTGAGTGGCTGTGTGATCGGGTCGAGAACCGATTTAAGAGCGGGCTTTGCGGCCAGAAACCCTTCTTCGATGCCTTTGGTCACGTCGCGGGACTGGATGATGCCCGCGCAGCTTTCGCTCAGGTTATCGAGGGACGGAAATGGAAAGAACGGCCCTTCCTGCGCTGTCCCGCTGTTTTGGGCCAGCAGATCGGCCATGGACATGGGCGCATCGGACGCACCACCTTCGCACCATTCACTCAGCCCGAGTGCCTTGAATACCCCGTCGTAAAAGGCCATCGCCCCACTCCTCGTAAAAACCCCTCCGACCGGATGGCGGAGGGGCAGTTCTTGTTTTTG
The DNA here is from genome assembly GCF_025141935.1 of Sulfitobacter sp. S190. Taxonomy (NCBI): domain Bacteria; kingdom Pseudomonadati; phylum Pseudomonadota; class Alphaproteobacteria; order Rhodobacterales; family Roseobacteraceae; genus Sulfitobacter; species Sulfitobacter sp. S190. The sequence goes on from NZ_CP081120.1 coordinate 617,996, forward strand.
GTTAGTTCAGGATTGCGGCCAGTTTTGCCTTGGCGTCATCGTTCAGCCAGTCGGCCCATGTATCTTTGTAGTTGGTCAGGAAATACACGGCCGCCTCGTCGTAGGAGGCGTTGTTGTCCAGACGCCACGCCAGCACCTCGCCCATCTGGGCGTTGGTGAAGGAGACGTTCTTCATCAGCTCGGCCACTTCGGGATTGCCTTCCACGAATGCTGCCGACGCTGCTGTGACGACCTTGGATGCAGGGTAGGCCGAAACCTTAGGGTCTGCGCAATCGACATCGCCATTACAGGCATGGGCGTCCGCGTCAAATTCGGCGACTTTGACCTGTACCATCGGGTATTTGCCCAGAACGGCCGTAGGCGCCCAGTAATAGCCGAACCATGGCTTCTTTTCATCGTATGCGGCGGCGATAGATGTCTGAAGCGTTTCGCCCGAACCGTGCTGGAACCGCTCGAGACCGGAGCCGTCGATATCAAGCGCCGTGAGGTTGTTGTTGTTGATGATGTCGCAAGCCCAGCCCGATGGGCAATCGTGGAACTTGCCACCAACCGCCGCGGGGTTGGCCATGATGCCTTCCCATGTCGTCAGTTCGGGGTTGCTTTCGGCCAGATACGCAGGGATCCACCACGCTTCGACACCGCCGTCGGACAGGACATTGCCCAGCTCGACCAGTTTGCCATCGGCCAACAGGGGCTCGTATGACGGGGTCGAATTTGCCCAGACTTCGGTCAGAATGTCAGGCTCGCCGGTTTCGGCCAGCGAGGTGAGCGCCGGGACGGTCGAGCTTGGGACTTTTTGCACCGAGCAACCGTATCCCTGTTCCATCAGGAACGTCGCGACCGCGGTCACAACGGCGGAGGATGCCCAATCCATTTCGGTGATCGAAACATCGCCGCAGTCCGCATAAGCTGCGTTCGCGCCAAGTGTCACCGTTGCGGCTGCAACCGCGCCGGTCAGAAACATTTTCATTGTAGTACTCCCTATTGGCCCCGCCCGTTTACGTACCGGCGGGTTTGTGCCGCCAAAGGAAACACGTCTGCTCCGGATTTACGAGCGGAAAACGACATCCAGTTGTCAAAAGCGACACTTTGATCACAATCACGAAATTTGAGTAGCAAGACTGGCGGTCTCAAATTTGCGCTAAGATGCCTGCGCGTCGGCTGACCCGTGGAAATGCGGTTTCGCGCTGGTCATTTGTCGCCGTGGTGGCGTAAGAAGGCGCCTTTATCCGGCAAAGCCGTAAAACGAGCGATACCAAAAAAAGGACCCCGCCATGAAGCTGATCCTGGATACCGATCCCGGCGTTGATGACGCAATGACCTATTTTTACGCCCATGCCAACGACGCCATCGATCTCGTCGCGATGACGGCGATATTCGGCAATGTCACGGTCGAGGATGCAACCCGCAATGCTCTGTGGCTGGCGCAGACGACCGGATCGGATGCGCAAGTTTACCGCGGGGCAAAGGCCCCGTTACATATTGAGGCAAATGAGCCCAGTGCGCATGTGCACGGCGCCCGCGGGTTCGGAGACGTCGATCTGGGCGCATTCGAGGCCACGCCCCAAGCAGAGGCCGCTGCCGACTACCTCGTGCGTGCGGCCCGTGAAAATCCCGGCGTGTACACGCTCTGCGCCATCGGGCCGCTCACGAACGTGGCGCTGGCCGTGCAGCAGGATCCGCACTTCGTGGAAAACCTCAAGGAGCTGGTCATCATGGGCGGTTCACTGGATGCGGGTGGCAACGTCACGGCACATGCAGAGGCAAATTTCTGGAATGATCCGCACGCCGCCGACATCGTGTTGAATGCACCGGGCGGCGGACGTGTGGTGATTGTCGGGCTCGACGTCACCACCAAGATCTCGTTCTGGCAAAAGGACTTTGATGCCTTGGCCCAGAAAGCCCCCAAAGCCGGCGATTTTCTGCGCGAGATCGGTCAATTCTATATGCGGTTCTATGAGACCGTGACAGGCAGCTACCAATGCTATCTACACGACCCGGCCGCATTGATTGCCAGCGAAAGCCCGGAGTTGTTTAAAATGGAGGCGCACCGTCTTTCTGTCGTCACCGAGGGTGACGCCATCGGAGGCATGGTGCGCCGTCAGGGCGAGGGGCGAGAATGCCACGTCTGTGTCGGTGTCGACGTGGACGCGGTTCTGGCCAAGTACAAGGAAACGGTCGCGCGCAACGCTTAGGCGCGGGCCTCTGAGGCGATGCGCGCGATAACGGCAAGCGCGTCGTCCTGTCGCCCGTCTGGGACAAACAGGTGATCGTGGTAAAAACCCGAAACCGGGTTCACCCCCATTCCGGCCGCCGCCAATGCGCTTGCGACGCGGGCGATGAAACCGACGGCTTCGAGAGCGGAATGCACGTCGAGCGTTATCATCCGGCAGGCAAACTCCCACTCAAGCCCTGCGTGCTCAGCCGTGTCGCGCGTAAGGATCAGCGTCACGCCTTCGGCTTCGTTGAACATCATGCGGGGGGTGATGCCCGCTGGAACAGCATCCGGGGCAAGCGTAACGAAAACATAGGTTTCCGGGGCGAGCTTGGCCGTCATGGTTGCCAAAAGCGTATCGAGATCGTGTTCGCCTGACATTTGCGGGTCTCCCTTGCCGGTCATGCGGTGTTCGTGCGGCCCCTTGGCACTCAGGTCAATCTTGTGACCACAGGTTGAGCAAGGATGGTCGCCAGCCCCCCCGCAGTATATGTCTGCTGAGCACCAGTAACGAAGAAGTCCCGCGATGCCCAAACGCATTTTTTCCGACAAGAACCGACCCGTTCACATGGGCGCGTATCCCGTTGAGCGGCTGGCGCGGTGCGATGTGGCAGCCGGTCTGGATACTGTGCCCCGGCAAGAGCAGTTGCAGTTCTCACACGCGGATGATCCTTACTCCATTCTCAACGCTATGCGAAACCATCAGGCAACGCTGGACGCAATCCGCGACGGTGTCATCAATCCAAGCGTGGCCGGCGCGCCGACGGACCTGCAGACCCGTTCCGATCATCTGAAGGCTTTTGGCTACTTCTGCGATGCGGCAGGTGTCGGGATTTGTGCTTTGAACCCGACCGAAATTCTGGATCCGCCGTTCCGCAATGCAGATGTCGATGATCTGGGGCGGCGGCTGGCGCAGGGGCAGACCAAAACGCTCGCGTCCGGGATTGACGGCATCATGGCCGATTTGCGCGATGCGATCGGAACCGTGCATGCGCCGGTGTCCGGGCATAGCCACGCGTTGGTTTTCCTGTACGAAAATCCGCGAGAGCCAGACCGGCAAGAGCCCGGGTGCGACTGGATCCAAGGTGCGCAGAGCCACCGTGCCGCCCTGTTGGCATCGGAAACCGCTGTGGTGCTGGCGGGATATTTGCGGCTTCTGGGATACGGCGCGCGGGCGCACACCGCGAGCAGCAGCGATGTGGATATGGGGCGGTTGTCGGTCCAAGCCGGTCTGACCGTGGCAGAGCAAGACGGCTTGCGCCATCCCTATATCGGCACGCGGTTTGGCCTCGCCGTGGTGACAACGGATTTTCCTATGGCGGTTGACAGGCCCTTGCGCCCGATTGCCGAGCAACCAGCGTCTGCTTTCGGTGCGGCCTGGAAGCTCGGGATCGGTTTTGCGAAGAATGCGATGAATGCGTTGCCCTATGCGACGCGGCGGTTCCGCGATGGGGCGCATCCTTTCGAACGGCTGAAACGGGTGGACAGCCCGACCACATACATTGATGCGCCGAACGTCGCCCGTGTTCCCAAGCGGGCCGACATGTTCGCGCGCGCGCAGTTCGGCGATCTGGGCAAAAACGTGCAGGACGGTGCCAAGGGCGGGCATTACGTGCGCAAGGCGGCACCGTCGATGGCGCAACGCCGCGCGCTCGGCGCGTTCTTGCTGTTGCAAGACGGCGAACCCGCCGCAAGCCGTCAAGAGATTGACCCGGAAACCGCTGCTGATCTGGTCAAGGCGACGTCATATTGGCTTGGTGCGGATGCGGTCGGTATATCGGCCTGCCCGGACTGGACATGGTACAGCCATGATGCCGAAGGCACCCCGATCGAGCCGCCGCACGATCAGGCGGTCAGCATGATCATCGATCAGGGATACGAGACGATGGAAGGCGCTTCGGGTGACGACTGGATTTCGGTGGCGCAATCCATGCGCGCCTACCTGCGGTTTTCGCTGATCGGAGGTGTGGTCGCTCAACAGATCCGTAATCTGGGGTACAAGGCAAAGGCCCATACCGTGATGGACGGCGAGGTCCTGCAGCCACCGCTGTTGTTGCTTAGCGGTTTGGGTGAGGTCAGCCGTATCGGTGAGGTCATCCTCAATCCCTATCTCGGTCCGCGTCTGAAATCCGGCGTGGTGACCACCGATCTGCCGCTGGCGCATGACAAACCTATCGATTTTGGTCTGCAAAAATTCTGCGAGGCCTGCAACAAATGCGCACGTGAATGCCCGTCGGGCGCGATCACGGCCGGGCCTAAGCTGATGTTCAACGGCTACGAGATCTGGAAATCCGATAGCCAGAAATGCGCCACGTACCGGATCACCACGCCCGGTGGGTCGATGTGCGGCAGATGCATGAAAACCTGTCCGTGGAATCTGGAGGGTATATTCAAGGAGGCGCCATTTCGCTGGGCGGCGATGAATGTGCCTGCACTGGCGCCTGCGCTGGCCAGACTGGACGATGCGGTGGGCAATGGGGGGCTCAACCCCGTGAAGAAGTGGTGGTGGGATCTGGAGGTGCAGGACGATGGCGCATACCGGCCCGCGACGACGCCGGTCAACGCGCGCAGTCTGCAACGGGATCTCGATCTGAAATACGAGGATCAGACGCTTGCTGTCTACCCTGCAAACCTCGCGCCGCCGCCGTATCCCTATCCGTTCGCGATGGACCGCGAGGCAGGGATCGAGGCCTATCAGGCCATGATCACCGCAGAAGAATATCGCGCCCGTGCGGACCGCGGAGAGACACCCGCACATGTCTATGCGCCGGATGCGTCCGACAGCCCCGTCATTCAGGTGGAGATCACGCGGGCAGAGCGGATGTGCGACGACATCACTAAGTTCGAATTCGCCGCACTGGACGGGTCGGATTTGCCGCAATGGTCCGCTGGGGCGCATCTCGATATCGTGGTGGCGCCTGAATATCTGCGCCAATACTCGATGTCGGGTGATCCGGCAGACCGCAGCCGCTATCAGATCGGTGTGTTGCGCGAACCCGCGGGGCGCGGAGGATCGCAGCTGTTGCACCGCATTTTCACCGAAGGTCGCAAAGTGTTTATCTCGCGTCCGATCAACCATTTCCCGTTGGTGGAAGACGCGGCTCACACGGTGCTTATGGGGGGCGGGATCGGGATCACGCCAATGATCGCGATGGGGCACCGTCTGCATGCAATCGGGGCTTCTTTCGAATTACACTATTCCGGTCGCAGTCGGTCGCAGATGGGATATCTGCGCGATCTCGAGCGGTTCGCCTGGGCTGACAAGATCACCGTGCATGTCACAGACGAAGGCAGCCGCATCGATCTGCCCAGCACGTTGGGCAACGTACCCAAGGCTTCGCATGTCTACACCTGCGGTGCAGATCGCTATATGAGCGCGGTCATGGACGCGGCCGGGGCGGCAGGCATTCCGGAAGACCAGCGCCATCTCGAATATTTTTCGGTGCCCGAAACGCCCGACTACGAAAACCATCCCTTCACGCTTCGCTTGGCAAAGTCGGGTCGCGATTTGCATGTCCCTGCGGACAAGACAGCCACCGATGTGCTGGCGGAGAATGGTATCGCCGTCGACGTGAAATGCGCAGACGGAATTTGCGGTGTGTGCCGGTGTGGTCTGGTTTCCGGGGAAGTCGAACACCGTGATTTCGTTCTGTCCAGGGCGCAGCGTCAGACAGGCATTATCCTGTGCCAAAGCCGTGCAGCAAAGCCGGATTGCGTTGTCGAAATCGCGCTTTAATCGACCGTGCCCCGTGCGGCCGCCAGCGCCGCTTCGAGCACGGTAGAATCTCCGATATGATTGGCGAGGATCAGGATCAGCCGCGCATTCAACGCCACGCTTTGGTCATGGTCCAGCCCATCGTGCGCTTCGATAAGCCGCTGATAAAACCCATCTGGGTCCGGGATGTTCGGGTCTAGGTTCAGCATTCGGGGCCCCTCGCAATAGCAGTCTGGATGGCTTTTTTCACCGCATCTGCGTCAAAGCCGGCCCAGCGCGCGACGATGTGCTGGTCCGGCCGAACCAGATAAACCGCCTGCGCTGCGGCCCCGAGATACCGCGCTTTGACGAAATCATCGTTTGGATCAAGCTCAATCGGTAACGCAGAAATCTCTCCGACGCGTACGTCAGCGGCGGGGCAGCCGACCGCCAAGATGTGGAAGCGGCCGTCGAGCCGGTCCAACAGAAAGCCGCCCGCCTGAGGCACGTCCACACAGGGCGCACCGGGGGCCGTTATTGCAGGACCGTCAAGAAGATCGGTCTGAACCAAAGCCTGCCCGGCATAGCTGCACGGAACGGATAGCCGCCCCGAGTTGACCAAGGGCCGCGCGAAGGGGTAAGTGACCGCGAGGTCCAGCACGGCATTGCGGAATACTTCGGAGATATCCGATTTAGGCGTCATGAAATCCGTCGCCCGCGTAGAGTTCAGGATGTTTTCATCCGCGGCATGTTCGCGCTCGGTTGCATAGCTGTCGAGCAGGTGCTGCCCGGCGACGCCCTTGGCAACAAGATCGAGTTTCCATGCAAGGTTCTCGGCGTCCTGTACGCCGGAATTCGCTCCGCGTGCGCCAAACGGAGAGACCTGGTGCGCGCTGTCGCCAGCAAAGAAAACCGGCCCGTGTCGGAAGCTCCGCATGCGCCTGCATTGGAATGTGTAGATTGAGGTCCATTCCAGCGTGTAGGGAGGCACGGTTCCGGTTTGTGACGAAAGCATCGCGTCAACGCGGCGCCGGATGCGGTCCGGATCGAGCTCGCGCGCGCGGTCAATATCCCATCCCAATTGAAAATCTATTCGCCAGATATCGTCGGGTTGCTTGTGCAGCAATGCCGACTGGCCCGCGCCTTCGAACGGCGGGGTGAACCAGAACCAGCGTTCGGTTGGAAAATCCGCTTTCATCCTGACGTCCGCGATCAGGAAATTGTCCTCGAACACCCGTCCGTCGAAATCCAGCCCCATCATGTTGCGCAGTGGCGAGCGGGCACCATCGCAAGCGACGACATAATCAGCCGTCAGGCCATATGTCCCGTCAGGCGTTTCGACCTGCAGCGTTGCGCCGTCCGTGGTTGTGTCCAGCGCCACGACCCGATTGCGCCCGCGAATTTCTATTGGCGCGCCATTCGCCTGCGCGCGCTCTATCGCCTCGACCAGATGCTTTTCGAAATAAGGCTGTTGCAGGTTGATGAAGGCGGGGTGTCGGTGACCGGGTTGGGGTTGCAGATCAAACTCGAAAATCTGGTGGTCCTTGTGAAAAACACGCCCGGTATTCCACACCACACCCTTGTCGATCATGGGGGCAGCTGCGCCCAGACGATGCGCGATGTCGAGCGTCCGCTTGGCAAAGCAAATGGCTTTTGAGCCAAACCCCGGCCCCTCGTGATCGTCCAGAACCAGAGCGGGCGTGCCGCGTGTGCCAAGATCCAAGGCGAGAGCCAGTCCAACCGGGCCACCGCCGACAATGACAACGCGGTGGTGCTGCGGGGTCCCGGTTTGCGCGGCAACCTTGCGATAGGGATACAGGGTAAAAGCAGTCTTGTAGCGCATGTCGACCATCGTTGGCCCCCCTCGATCGGCTTACCCTTGCAGGGCCGCCCACATGTCCAGATCGCGCTGGGCTGTCCAGATACGCGGATGGGCGATGCCCCGGGCCTCGTCATAGGCGCGGGCCACATTGAAGGGCAGGCAATGCTCGTAGATCGCGTAGTCGGCAAATTTCGGGTCGCAAGCCTGCCGCACCGCATCCCACGCTTCTTTCAATGTGCCACCGCGCGCCGCGACACGCGCGGCGGGGGCGTATGTGGACGCGATGAAGTCCCTCGTGCTGGCAATCGCGCGGTTGACGGCATCCTGTCCGATGAGCGCGCCACCCCGTCCGGGGGCCACGGCGTCCACTTCGAAGGCCGCGATACGGTCCAGCGTGGCACCCCATTCGCCGAAATAGCCATCCCCGCAGTAGCAAGCGGAATGGTCTTCCACGATGTCGCCCGTGAACATCACGTTTTCGTCGGCGACGTGAATCACGATATCACCTGCGGTATGCGCACGGCCCAAATGCATCAGGTCGACACGCCGGTTGCCCAGATACACTGTCATACGGTCATTGAAGGTCGTGGTGGGGTAGGTGAGACCCGGAATGCTTTCGTGCCCTTCGAAAAGACGTGGAAAACGTTGAAATTCGCTGTCCCAATCCTCCTGGCCGCGTTCTTCCACCATGCCACGCGCCATGTCGCTCATGATGATCTGTTCCGCTCCGTAGGCCGACGCGCCCAGTACCCGCACGGCGTGGTAGTGGGTCAGCACCAGATGCGTGATCGGCTTGTCTGTGACAGAGCGAACCTTTTCGATCACCTTGCTCGCCAAGCGGGGGGTTGCCTGCGCCTCGACGATCATCACGCTGTCATCGCCGATAATCACGCCGGAGTTCGGGTCGCCCTCGGCTGTAAAGGCCCATAGGCCGCGACCGATCTCGTCAAACGTAACGGTCTTTTCTGTCATGTCCCCTTGGGATGCGAATGCCTTGGCCATCGGTGTTCCTGTCTTGGTGGTAATCTGCGAAAATGGTCGATCAGGGAAAGATCGGTGCGGGTCGGATCGTGCCGGTACATGTGCCAAACCCGATCTGGTAATCTTTGCCCTTGGCAGTGCCGTGCAATGTGACCGTATCACCGTCGAGCAGGAAGCTGCGCGTCTGGCCGTCGCCAATATCGACAGGCGTCTCACCGCCCCAGCTGAGTTCGAGCATACTGCCGCGTTCGTGCACTTGGGCACCCGAAATGGTGCCCGAGCCGATCAGATCACCGGGGGTCATCGCACAGCCGGAGCTTGCGTGATGCGCAATTTGCTGAGCAGCGGCATAGTAGAGCGCTTTGCTGTTCGTTCGTGTCAGGGTGCAGGTTGGGCCGTCTTCGGTCTGGAGCGTAACCGACAGATCAATATCGTAGAACATTGGCGCGGAGTGTTCGAGATAGGGCAGGAGGGGGGTGTCGCGATCCGGACCCTGCGTGCGGAATGGCTCGAGTGCCGCGCGTGTCACGATCCACGGGCTGATCGATGTGGCAAAGGCTTTGGCCTGAAACGGGCCAAGCGGCTGGTATTCCCATGCCTGAATGTCGCGCGCGGACCAATCATTCAAAAGAACATAGCCAAAGATCATCTCGTCTGCCTGTGCCACGCTGACCGGGGCGCCCATTTGCGATGCACTCCCCACGATAGCGCCCAGTTCGAGTTCGAAGTCGAGCCGGGCACAGGGGCCGAACGACGGTTTTTCCGCGTCGGGCGCGCGGGTCTGGCCGTTCGGGCGCAAAATATCGGTGCCAGACACAACGACCGTCGAGGCGCGCCCGTTGTATCCGATGGGAATATGCAACCAGTTTGCAGGCAGCGCATTGTCCGCGCCGCGAAACATTGTGCCGACATTTTCGGCGTGATGCCGGCCTGCATAGAAGTCGGTGAATTCGGCAACGACAAAGGGCATGTGCATGCGCGCGTCCTGCATCGGCACGAGCAAGGGGGCGACTGCTGCCTGATCCGTGGACCCCTCGGCAAGCAACGCTTCAATCCGGTCGCGCAGGATTTGCCAGCCTTCCGGGCCCAGTTCCATCACATCGTTCCAGTAGGGCACGTCAAAAACCGGCGCTTCGGCCAGTTGCAGCTGCCCTGCTTCCTCTGCAGCACACAGATCGAGGATCATATCGCCGATGGCCACGCCGCAGCGCGGCTCCAGCCGGTTGGTGGAAAAGACACCGTAGGGCAGATTGTTGAGAGGGAACGGGCAAGCCACGTCATTTGCGCTTTCTACCCAAGATTTCCTGAGGGTCACGATGCTTCCTTTGTTGGGTCTTTTGGGTGGCGGGGCTGCTGTTATTTTCTGCTCGGGCGGTCCCATTGGCCGCGTTCGGGGCCACGCAGATCGTGTCCCGGCCCCTTGCCATAGCGATCAGGCCTGTCGTTGACGAATTTTTGCCACCACGCCCAGAAAATGAAACCGATGATAAAGACCAGATGGCCCAGTGCGATATATCCCAAAACCTCGATCATTTCTTGCCCGGCGTGCCGTCGAATTTTTTCTCAAGGTCCGCCCAGCAATCGATATAGTCATCCTGCAACGGTGCCTCCGTCGCGGCAAACCGTGTGAGATGCTGGGGAAACCGTGTCTCGAACATGAAGGACATGGTGTTTTCCAGCTTCTCCGCCTGCAGGTCCGCATTTGACGCGCCCTCGAACGCGGTCCGGTCAGGCCCGTGCGGCAGCATCATGTTGTGCAGGCTCATTCCGCCGGGGACGAACCCCTTGGGTTTCGCGTCGTAGACCCCGAATATGTTGCCCATGAGCTCCGACATGACGTTCTTGTGGTACCACGGGGGGCGGAATGTATCTTCGGCCACCATCCACCGATCGCGGAACAGCACGAAATCGATATTTGCTGTCCCCTCCACGCCGGAGGGTGCGGTCAGCACGGTGAAGATGGAGGGATCGGGATGGTCGAACAGCACCGCACCCACGGGGCAATAGGTCCGCAGATCGTATTTGCAGGGGGCGTAGTTGCCGTGCCACGCCACAACGTCCAAAGGCGAATGACCGATGCGGGTGCTGTGGAATTGCCCGGCCCATTTGACCGTCACTGTCGACGCCGCGTCGCGGTCTTCAAACGCCGCAACAGGGGTTTTGAAATCGCGCGGGTTCGCCATGCAGTTCGCGCCGATCGGCCCGCGGCCGGGCAGGTCAAACTTCTGGCCGTAGTTCTCACACACAAATCCGCGGCACGGACCGGAGAGCACTTCGACACGGTACACCAGACCGCGCGGGATAATCGCGATTTCCTGAGGCTCTACATCTATGACGCCCAGTTCCGTGGCGAACCGAAGCTGCCCTTCCTGTGGTACAACCAGCAATTCGCTGTCAGCGGAGTAGAAATAGGAATCCACCATACTGTCGGTCACAAGATAGATATGGCTGGCCATACCAACCTGCGTGTTGACGTCACCCGCGGTCGTCATGGTGCGCATGCCGCTCAGCCAGGTCAGGGGCCGATCCGAATGCGGCACGGGGTCCCAACGGTACTGGCCGAGCGATACAACGTCAGGATCGACATGCGGTGCCGACTTCCAATAGGGCAGGTCGATTTTTTCGAACCGGTGAGTATGCTTGACTGAAGGCCGGATACGGTAGCACCACGTCCGTTCGTTCTGGTGGCTGGGCGCAGTAAACGCGGTGCCCGAAAGTTGTTCGCCGTAAAGACCGTAGTTCACTTTCTGGGGGCTGTTCATCCCCTGCGGCAATGCACCTGGCAAGGCTTCGGTTTCGAAATCATTGCCGAACCCCGGCATGTAGCCTTCGACGGTGCCCACCGGTGTGGGTGCCGATTGCAGCCCGCTCGGTGTGGTCTGACGGTTCATGGCTGTTCCTTTGCGCGACTTCGGACAAGGGCTAATAGTTGTAAATGTAACTAACAACCACTATTCAGGGCAAATGGATGAGGATGTTCCTTTCGATCTGGGCGCGTTTCTGCCCTACACGCTCAACCAGGCGGCGGAAGCGACGAGCCGCGGTTTTGCGGGGCTCTACAAGGCGCGGTACGGCATGCTGCGCACGGAATGGCGTGTGCTGTTCCATCTGGGGCGCTACGGTGACATGACCGCCAGCCAGATTTGCGACCGTGCCTCCCTGCATAAAACCAAGGTCAGCCGAGCGGTGCGCGCGCTTGAACTCAAACGCTTTCTTGCCCGCACCACGCAGCAGAACGACAGGCGACACGCAACCCTTGCCCTGACCCGTCTGGGTGCCCGTGTGTATGCCGATCTGGCGGCTGCAGCGCGGGAATATGACAATGATCTCGCTGCAGAATTTACCGTTCAGGAACGTGCGGTGCTGGATATGTGCCTGCGCAAGTTGGCAAAGCTCTAGCGCTCAATCAGACACGCAGGCCGCAGGTTTCGAATGCCGCGCGCGTGGCCGCTTTTTCCGCATCGGTAAGTTGGAGCAGGGGGCTGCGCACCGGCCCGCCAACCTGACCGAGCAGCTCTTGCCAGTATTTGCCGTGTGCCTGTGGTTTGCCGCCGGGTTTCGTCGTCTTGATGGCCTCACGCACGGGATCGAGGCTGTCGCGCAGGGCGCGCGCGGCGGCAAAATCGCCGTCAAAGGCGAGCCGTGTGTATTCGTTCATCCGTTGGTCTTTCGCAGACTGAAGCTGGTAGGGGGGGGAGGAGCAGAGATACAGCTTCCAGCCCAACTCCTCGATATTGTCGAGCCAGACGTCCTCGGCAGCGGTGGAAACATGGATCTTGTCGCCCACCATATGTGTCAGTTTGACGTACATGTCGCGGGGAACGGAGTATTTGATGGCAACGATGTTCGGCAAATCCGCAATGCGGGCGCAAAGCTCGGGCGACATCAGATAGCCGCTGTCAGGATGGCTCCACATCGCGATACCGATATCCAGACGGTCGCAAAGTTCCTTGTAGTAGTTGTAGATCGTGTCGTCGCGATCGGTGATGAAGTGCAGGACAGGGGCGTGCACAACTACATAGTCCGCGCCACATGCCTGCGCATGGCGGGCCAGTTCGACGACGGTGTCGAAATTCTGATCAGAGGCTGACATGATCGTGCCCGCGTCTGCGCCGCATTCGTCCACCGCGATTTCGAAGTTGCGTTTGCGTTCATCCAGCGACATCGAAAAGAACTCGCCCTGTTTGCCTGCGATGAACAGACCGCTGATGCCCAGATCGTCGATCCAGTGCCGGATGTTGCTGCGCAGTCCAGCCTCGTTGAAGGAGCCGTCACTGTCGAACGGATTGAGCGCGGCGGCCCAAATGCCGCGCATGTTTGCCTGCGCATAGGCCTTTGCGTCATGCTTCGATGTGTAGTGCATCAGTTCGATCCTTTTGTGGCGGCATTTATGGCGTGCCAGATTTTGGCAGGCGTCAGCGGCATATCAAGCTCCCTGACGCCCAAGGGGGCGAGCGCGTCGAATACCGCGTTCAGAATGGCGGGGGGCGCGCCGATGGTTCCCGCTTCTCCTACGCCCTTTGCGCCCAGCAGATTGGTCGGCGTCGGGGTCTGGGTGCTCGAGATATGCAAATCGGGCAGATCGTAAGCGCGGGGCAGCGCGTAGTCCATGAAGGAGCCGGTCAACACCTGGCCATCGGCGTCATGGTGCATCGCCTCTTGCATGGCTTCGCCCCAGCCTTGGGCAAAACCGCCCCTGATTTGTCCGATGACCTGTTCCGGTGCGATCAGGCGGCCGGCGTCGTCAACGCATGTGGCCTGTTCAATTGTCGTGGTTCCGGTTTCGGAATCAATCGACACCATGACAAGATAGGCGCCATACCCCCAGGCCTGTCCGTCATTCTCGTATCTGACGGTTTCGCTGATCGGTCCGGTTTCGCCCGCGTCGATCCGGCGTTTCAGCGCGCGGCTTGCCGCAAGCACCGCGGACCCTCCGATCGCGGTGGAGCGGCTGGCCAATGCGCCAATGCCTTCGGGGGACGTTGCGGTGTCACCCATCGTGACACTTATGGACGACAGCGGCTGGTCAAGCTGCGCTGATGCGATACGGCCGAACGCAATATGCCGCTGCTGGCCCTGTGCGGAACTGCCGCTCGCCACGGTCACCTTGCCATCGACGTCACGACTGACCGTTGCGCTTTCCCAGCCCGATCCCGAGGGTTCGAGGTAGAACGATATGCCGATCCCGACCAGCGCGCCCAATTCACGTCGCTGCGCTTGGTAGGTCCGCAACGCGTCATAGTCCGAGACCTTGGCAAGCTGTGTCAGCGCGGCCGCGTAGTCGCCCGAGCAGAGTATTTGCCCTGTGGCTGTCGTGAACGGCATTGCTGTTTGCGGCACCAGATTTCGTTTGCGGATCTCGATCGGGTCGATCCCGGTGACGTGCGCGGCCAGATCGACAAGGCGCTCGATGAGGGCGACCGCTTCGGGGCGGCCCGCACCGCGGTAAATGCCCGTGGGTGGCAAATTTATTGTCGCGGCAGATGTTCTGATATCAATCGCATCGATCCCGTAACCGCTCGGCAGTATGCGGGCCGCGTTCCAGGCGGGGATGAGCGCGCTGTTGGGGAGCCATTGCCCCAGTGGCGCATCAATTTGTGCGGTCAAGGATGTGAACTTGCCCGCGGCATCCAACGTAAGTGTGCCGCTGCTCGTAATACCGCGACCCTGCGTGGCAGCGACGAAATCCTCTGATCGGGTCGCCGTCCATTTGATACTTCGGCGGTGACGGAAAGCGGCCCAGACGACGGCTACTTCTTCGGGATAAACCGATGCTTTCATCCCGAACGCACCGCCCACATCCTGTGCGATGACGCGTATGCGCTCCGGATCTATTCCCAGTATTGTCGCAAAGCTGTCGCGCGCGCGGTGCGGCGTTTGCGTGCTGGTCCAGATGGTTGCGGTGTCGGTAAGCGCATCATAGGCAACCGAGATGCTCCGGGGTTCCAGAGGAGCGGGGGCGAGCCGTGCGTGATGCACTTTGGTCGTTACGACATGCGCAGCTGCTGCGCGGCAGTCTGCAACGTCTCCCTGGTGCCAATTGCCCGACGCGATCTCTTGCGGCTCAAGCATCATGTCTTCCGCGACAAGCGCGATACCGATGGCCTCGGCGCCGTCGATTGCTGCATTCCGGCTATCGGCGATGACCATCGCGACAGGTTGCCCAACGGCCTGTACGTGGCCCTGTGCGATGATCGGGAATGGGGGAGTGCGTGACAGTTGCAGAACCGGATTGACCGGAAGCGTGCCCGCCAGTTCGATGTCTTCTGTGGAGTGAATGGCAAACACACCGGCACATTCCATTGCGTGGTCGGTCGTCACGGCCTCGATGCGGCCTGCGGCCTCGGTGCTTCGGGCGAAAGCCACGAACAGCGGGTCGGACAGCTCTGCGTCATCGGCAAAGCATGCTTTGCCGCGCAGCAGTCGTGCAACTGGATCATCGTGCATCGGGGTAGCGTCCAAAGGTGGTGCAACACTGGAATTACGCCGATGTTTGTTACAAACTACAAATATAATTCAGTGATCTGGATATCGGTTTTCGCAATAGCAGGAGAGAGTTCATGCCAAAGCTGGGCATTCTGGGCCACGGGTCAATGGCGGACTACGTCGTACGCGCACTTGACCGTAGCGATTGGCAAGTCAGCCATTGCATCGCGCGCGTCGGTCGAGAGGAGGCTGCACGCAAATGCATGCCCCGCGAAATTTGTGTGGCCAGTGACGTTCGTGATTGGAGCAGCATGCCCGATCTGGTCATCGATTGCGCCGGACATGCGGGGCTGGTTGCGCATGCGCCGGATGTCTTGCGCAATGGCACCCCGGTCATCACTGCGTCGATCGGGGCGCTGGCGGATGACGATGTAGGTACGATGCTGGCACAGGCGGCGCGGGCGGGTGACAGCCGTCTTCATCTTGCATCCGGCGCGATCGGGGCCTTGGACGCACTTCGGGCAGCGGCGGCAGGGGGATTGGATGCTGTACGGTATATAGGGCGCAAGCCGCCCGCAGGCTGGCGTGGCACCGACGCCGAAAAAATGGCCGATCTTGATCGTTTGGAAGAGCCGATCACACATTTCGAAGGCACCGCGCGGCAAGCGGCCCTGCGTTATCCCAAGAATGCGAATGTTGCCGCTTCTGTCGCTCTGGCCGGTTTAGGATTCGACGCCACGCGCGTCAGTTTGATTGCTGATCCGGGCTTTCAGGGCAACATGCACCAGATCACAGCCGAGGGTGCTTTTGGCCATTTCGAATTCACGATTACCGGTCATAGCCTGCCGGACACCCCGCGCACCTCGGCGCTAGCGGCGATGAGCATGTTGGCGGCTGTCACGGGGTATGACACACCGGTGACGTTTTGATGCAAAACCATTCACGTATCGTCGAACGGGTTCTGACGCGCCTGAAGTTCAAACAATTGCGATTGTTGATCGCGGTGGCCCGGCATCGCAGCATCCTGCACGCCGCGCGTGAACTGAACGTGTCGCAACCGGCGGCAACCAAGATGATCAAGGATCTGGAACTCGATTTCGAGGTCCGGCTGTTCGAGCGGACCAACCGCGGCGTTGTGCCGACCATTTACGGCGAGACACTGATTCGACACGGGAAACTCATTTTCGCACAGGTCAACAACGCGGCACAGGAACTTGATGACCTGACCGAAGGCACATCGGGCCGGATCGTGGTTGGCACCCTGCTTGCCGCGTCGTCGAAACTGTTGCCGATGGCAATAGAAAGGACGGTGCGTGACAGGCCGCAGGTCGTGATCAAAGTGGTGGAGGGCACCAACGAGGTGCTGATGCCCGCGTTGCGGGTTGGCGAACTGGACATGGTTGTCGGGCGTTTGCCGGTGCATCGGCACCGCGAAGAGATCGAGCACGAAAGGCTTATCGATGATGACGTCGCGTTGATGGCCCGCGCGGGTCATCCGCTGACCGGGAAGCCCACGCCGACGATGTCGGACTTGCTGGCCTATGGGTGGATACTGCCCCCAATCGAGACGACGTTGCGGCGGCAGATTGACCAGTTGTTCAGCAGGCAGGGTGGCGCCAGCCCGCGGTCATCGGTCGAATCCGCATCCTATCTGACCAACCGCGAACTGCTGAAAAACACGGATCTGCTGGCGGTCATGCCACGGCAGGTTGCGCATTCCAGCATGAACCGGGGCGCGTTGGCCGAAATCAACTGGACCTCGACCATCTGGCAAGGGGCCGTCGGTGTATCCTACGCGCGAGGCACCACACTGTCGCCCGCAGCGCAGGACTTTCTCGATGCGCTCAGGGCAGTTGCGCCTGACGTCTAGAGCGTGACCCACCCTTCGGGCGGCTCCTTGCCGGGATGCAGGGTTGCGCAGTTCGGGCAGGTGCGCTGCTCGTCCGAGGCATAGAATGCCTGATACACCGGCAGCAGGTCTTTCACGATGCTTTCCATCTGCAGCTCTGCACGGTGCACCAGCGCCTGGCATTCAAAGCAGTACCATTCCACCGCATCGAGTTCACCCGGTTGGCGCTTTGGCTCCACCACCAATCCGACCGATCCTTCCTGTGGCCGCTGGGGCGAATGCCTGACGTGAGGCGGCAGCAGAAAAATCTCTCCTTCGCGGATCGGCACATCATAAAATTCCTCGCCATCGTAGATCTTGAGCACCATGTCGCCTTCGAGCTGGTAGAAGAACTCCTCGACGGGGTCGTCATGGTAGTCGGTCCGCTTGTTCGGCCCGCCCACCACGGTAACCATCAGGTCGGCGTCCTCCCAGATCTGCTGGTTGCCCACAGGTGGCTTGAGCAGATGGCGGTGTTCCTCGATCCATCCTTTGAAGTCGAATGCCTTGAGCTTGCCCATACCAGTCTCCCTTCCTGTGCTACGACCCAGAGTTTCGGCACCCGCTGGTATCGTGACAAGTGCTGTCTGATGATTTTGGTATTTGATTTGCCGATAGTGTTTGCGCCCCGATGCCCGGATTTGCAGCAGCAATCCCGCGATCCTATCGCAGATTGCACAAGTTAATGCTTGATCAGGCAGGGTTTACGGCGTCTGCTATCAGGAAAACGGATAGCCGTATTCACCAAGCCCGCTTGCGCGTGGTCGTATTGATACGCCACGCTTTGACGGACAACCGACAAGCCGCAAAGGCGTCGCACCAAGACCAACAAGGGAGATATCCACCATGAACGTCAGAAACATTTTTACCGCGGCCGCGGTTCTCGCCACTTGCGCGCTGGGCGCGGGCGTGGCGCAGGCAAAGGAATTCCGGCTGGGTCTGATTACACCGCCATCGCACATCTGGTCACAAAACGCGGTCGAATTCGGCGACGCCTTGAGTGCTGCGACGGATGGGGCGCATACGGTCACCGTCTTTCCGGCCCGCCAGCTGGGGAATGAAGCGCAGATGCTGCAGCAGCTTCAGACCGGGGCGCTTGACATGGCATTCCTGACCGTTGCCGAAGTGTCCAACCGGGCGCCTGACTTCGGTGCGTTCTATGCCCCCTATCTGGCATCGGATGTGGGGCATGCGGCGCGTATTCTGGACACGGATGTGGCGCGGGGCATGCTCGACCAGCTTCCCGCGAAGGCGGGCGTTGTCGGCATCGGTTTCGGCATGGCAGGATTGCGCCAGATCGTGGCGCGTGGCGACGTGACAACCGCTGAGGACCTGCAGGGCCTCAAGCTACGGATCACACCATTCGATCCGATCCTCGACTTCTACAACGCGGTTGGTGCCGCCCCGACGCCGATGCCTTTGCCTGCCGTCTATGATGCCTTGGCCAACGGGCAGGTTGATGCAATCGACATGGACGCCGAACTGATCTGGAAGCTGAAATATTACGAGCACGCCGACACGATCCTGCAATCCAACCACATGATGTTCCCGATGGTGGGGCTGGTGTCGGCACGGGTCTGGCAGGATCTGTCCGAGGATGAACGCGCCACGATCACCGAGTTGATGCGCAAGGAGCTACAGGATTGTATCGACACCTATGTCGCAAAAGACGTTGAATGGCTGGAGCAAGTGCGTGGCACGGGCGAAACCATGATCGAGGTCGGGCCGGAATTCTTTGGCGACGCGATGACCGAATGGGAAGCCACCTGGTCCGAAAAATCTACGCAGTTGGGTGCATTGCGCGAGGCCGCAGAGGCGGTCAAATAAACGCATCGAGGGCAGGGCGGCAGCGCCCTGCCAACCGGTCAGCTTAAGGGTCATTCATGCTTGCTCGTCTGTCGCGCCGCTGGGCTCGGGTTGAAATATTCTGTGCCGCCGGTTTCGCAGTGGCCATCACCCTGCTGATTCTGCTCAATGTTGTGACGCGGGCCTTCAACGCATCCATCTACTGGGTCGACGAAGCGGCCATTTACGCAATGGTCTGGATGGCCTTTCTGGCAGCCTCTGCCGCCGTACACGAGCGCAGTTCCGTCTCGGTAACGCTGATCCGTGACATGTTGGGGCCCACGGCGCATCGATGGCTGGGCACGTTGATTGACCTCACGGTCGTCGTTTTCGCCTTTGCGCTTTTGTATTTCCTTTGGCGATGGCTGGCGCCGCTGGAACTGTTACGCGCGGGTTTCGATCTGGAGACGTTTCAGAGCCAGACCTTCAATTTCATCTATGCCGAACCCACAACGACCCTTGGTGTGCGCAAGATATGGATCTGGCTGATCATGCCGATCTTTGCTTTCGGTGTGACACTGCATGCCGTGGCAAACCTTTTTTCGCCGCAGTCGAGCGATTGGGAGGACACACGCCCGTGACCCCCATCGTGTTTATGGTCTTGCTGCTGGGATCTGTGCCCATCGCCTTGGTGCTTACGCTCACGGCAATCTGGTACATCGCCGAAAGCGGCAACACCGTGTTGTTCGACAGTTTCAGCCAACAGCTTTTCGCCGGTGTCGAAAACTACGGGCTGCTTGCCATTCCCTTGTTCATGCTTACGGGCGAGTTGATGAACGAAGGCGGAATGACCAGCCGCCTGATCAATGCCGCACGCGTCTTTGTCGGCGGCTTTCGCGGTGGTCTGGCGTATATCAACCTGCTGGCCAATATGTTCATGGCCGCGATCATCGGGTCGGCTGCCAGCCAGATCGCGGTGATGTCGCGTGCGATGGTGCCCGAGATGGAGAAGGAAGGCTATTCACGCGGGTTCGCGGCGGCCACAACCGCGGCCGGTGGATTGTTGGCTCCTGTCATTCCGCCTTCGATGCTGTTCGTGATCTACGGGGTTCTGGCCCAGATACCGATTGGGGACATGTTTCTTGCCGGCATCATTCCCGGGCTCATTCTGGCGACGGCCTTTTTCTTGGTGATCGCCCTGATCGGGCTCCGGGTGGAGTATCCCGACGGGGAGTGGATGACCCGCGCGCAGATGGGTCAGGCGCTGTTGAGCGCGCTGCCGGCCGCGCTTATTCCGGCGGCCATTATCGGTGGCATTCTCTTTGGCATCGCAACGCCGACTGAATCGGCGGCTGTTGCGTCGCTGATTGCCTTTCTCGTCGGATGGCTCGGCTATGGCGAGATCAGGATGTCACATCTGGGGGGGCTCTTCGGGCGCACTGCCCGCAATGCGGCGCTTGTAATCTTCATGATCGCGGCTGCCAATGTGTTTGGCTGGGTCATCATATACGAGGCGCTGCCGCAGAAACTCGCGGCGCTGATCACCTCGATCACTTCCGATCCGTTCATGTTTCTGCTGATCGTCAATGTGGTTCTGCTTGCCGTCGGGATGTTGATTGACGGGATTGCAGCCGTGATCCTCGTCACGCCGATCCTGTTGCCCATCGCGATGCAGAATTACGGGATCGACCCCTACCAGTTCGGTGTCGTGATGAGCTTGAACCTTGTGCTGGGGCTGCTCACGCCACCCGTTGGTATCGGTCTCTACATTGCGAGCTCGATGAGCGGTGCAAGCCCGATGTCGATCATGCGTGCCCTCTGGCCGTTTTTGTTGGCCGTGCTGATCGTGTTGATCGCGCTCAGCTATTTCCCGATCCTGTCCACCGCGTTGATCTAGGGCGACACCCCGCGCCTCGGGGATGCCGCCATGTCTTGCCGCTTCAGTGGTTGGAATGATCTTCGGTGTCGGATTTCGCGCCGGTGCCGTGTACGACGGTCCGCCGCTCTACGACGTTGAATGTGACGGGTATCTCTCCTGCCTTTTCGAAAACCAGCGTTGCGTCGATTTTCTCGCCATCTTCGAGCGGATCACCATCGAGCCCCATAAACATCACGTGCAGCCCCCCCGGGGCAAGTTCGACCGTTTCACCGGCAGGCAGGTCGATCGCATCCAGATGCATCATCCGCGCGACACCGTTGGCGTCGGTCTCGGAGCGGTGCAGCATGATCTTGGCAATACTGTCGGAGGTGACAGCCAGCAATTTGTCGTCGGCGCCTGCGTTTGTGATGGTCATGTATCCTCCACCGACCTTAGCGGTCTTTGCCGTCTCAAACGCGATTGGATGGTCGATGGCGATATCGCCCAGCTTGTATTCATGCGCCGATGCGACGGTGGCTGCGACACCCAGCAGGGCAGCAAGTGTAATTGATTTCATGGTATTTCCTGTCGTCTCAAGCGGACGCTTCATGCGCCCAGAATTTCGATGAAGTTTTGCTTCAGGCAAACGGGGGCGCGCGTGCCGGGGGCATCACTTCGTCGTTGCGATACAGAAAAAACGGGGTGGCAGGTGAACTGGTGCGTGCACTGCCATCGAAAACGACCGGTGAGTGTGCCAAACGGGCGGGCGGTTCCGCGCATTCTTGCGCGATGCGGCACGCAAAGCAATCTGCGTAGCCGTGCGTGGAGCCCGTATCGCCGCAGATGTCGGACAGATCGCCGCCCAATGCGACAAACGCGGCGAGTGCCGGATCAGGTGTATTCGCACCGGCGCGATGACCGAACGGCACAGCCGTTATCGCCAGAAGCGACATCAGGACGAGCGTCCGGATCAGGAAGGCGTGTACAGCACGAAACATGCCGGTGTGCTTAGCGCGCATGATGCGGTCGTTCCAGCCCCCAAACTGTCGCACGAAACCGTCTGCGGAAATGACAATCGCCCCGGCGTGAGGTACCGGGGCGATCCGCCTTCGAGGTAAGCCGAAGGACTGACCCTGCGCATCTGGGGAATAGAACGCAGGGTGTATGGTCTTACGCGTCTTGTGCGTCGAGAGTTCCGACAGTCACATCAAGTGTGACCTCTTGTCCCTTTCGCAGAACAAGCACTTCCGCCGCGTCATCGGGGTTTGTACGCGCGACGGCCCGCGTCAGATCACGCAATTCGAAAATTTCGACATCGCCGAAGGACAGGATGATGTCCCCGTTGCGCAGACCGGCTTCATCGGCGGGGCTGTCATCGGAAACACGTTCAATCACCGCACCGCGGGGCGTATCGTAGCCCAGCACTTCGGCGACTTCATCGCTCATCGGGCGGATGTCTACGCCGAGCCACCCGCGGGTCACTGTGCCATCATCGGCCAGATCGGCGACGACGTCCTGAACCAGATCGGATGGTACGGCAAAGCCGATCCCGACGGACCCGCCACCGGGGGAAATGATGGCAGTGTTGACGCCAATGACCTCACCGTCGTTGTTGAACAGAGGACCGCCCGAGTTACCCCGGTTGATGGCCGCATCGGTCTGGATGAACTCGTCGTAGGGCCCGGAATTGATGTTGCGCGCTTTGGCGGAGATGATGCCGCTTGTCACTGTGGAACTCAGGCCGAAGGGGTTGCCCACCGCCATCACTTCATCGCCGACACGCATCTCTTCCGACGATCCGAAAGCAACGAATGGCAATTCGACGTCCGAAGTGATTTTCAGAACTGCGATGTCGGTGGCTTTGTCGCTGCCGGTGACTTCCGCCTCGAAGCTGCGGCCATCGGGCAGTTTGACCGTTACGGTTTCCGCACCCGCGACCACGTGGTGATTGGTGACGATCTGACCGTCAACAGAGGTGATGAAACCGGTGCCCAGCCCTTGCTGATCCCGACCGCCGTTGGGTGCCTGCTCTTCGAAACGGCGGCGCAGCTCTTCCGGCGTATTATCGGGGAGCCGGCCTTCGAAATTGGCGGGCTTTGCCTTGCCTGTGACCTCGATAAAGACCACGGCGGGCGAAACCTGTTCGACCAGATCAGCGTAGCCACCGGCGGGCACGGCCAATGCGGCGGACGGCGCCAGCGCCACCATCGGACCCGTTGCCAATGCTGCAGCAAGCGCCAGCGGCGCGGATTTGGAAAGCAAAGATGTCATGTCATACTCCTCAAGCATCGTTTTGCGATTGGGGCAGAAATGAACCGGCAGCGTTACATCCAAACCCTTGCTGGCTATACAAAGGTGTAATGATGCATTGCGGTTTTCGGGACCTATATAATGGACCATGAAAATACTCGTTGTAGAAGATGATGCCACCACAGGGACCTATATCGCGCGTGGCTTGCGCGAAGAGGGCCATACTGTCGATCTGGTCGCAGACGGGCGGGCGGGCCTTCTGCAGGCGACGGGCGCTGGCTACGATGTTCTTATCGTTGACAGGATGCTGCCACAGATCGACGGCATTACGCTGGTCAAGACATTGCGCGGCGCAGGCAATATGGTGCCGGTGCTTTTCCTGACGGCGTTGGGCAGCGTCGAGGATCGCATCGGTGGTCTGAACGCCGGAGGGGATGATTATCTGGTGAAACCGTTTGCGTTTGGTGAGCTTTCGGCGCGTGTTGCCGCTCTGGCGCGCCGCCCCCAGACTGTCGAGCAGGAAACAACATTGACCGCGGGTGATCTGGAAATGGATCTTCTGACCCGCAAGGTCGTGCGGGCAGGTCAGGAGCTCGATCTTCTGCCGCGTGAGTTTGCGCTTTTGGAGTTTCTGATGCGGCGCAAAGGCAGGGTGCAGACCAGAACGATGCTGCTCGAGGGGGTTTGGGATCTGTCTTTCGATCCGATGACCAATGTTGTCGAGACCCACATCAGCCGACTGCGTGCCAAGGTCGACAAGCCGTTCGAGACGGAACTGATCAAGACTGTGCGCGGTGCAGGCTACCGGATCGACGGATGAGCAGCGGGGTCCGCACCGTCTGGCGGTCGATGCCCTTGCGGCTCGCGCTCTTGCTGGTGATCCTGTTCACCACCGTCAGCCTGCTCAGCCTTGCCGCAAGTTATGTCGTCACGCGGAATGCGTTCGAGGAAGCGATCCGCGATGATCTGGCACAGGATATGGCCGGGTTCCGCGCGGCCCCCTCATCGGTCGCGGTGGCGTTGCTGGTACAGGCTGAATCGCAAGAAACCGATCCCGGCAGGCTGGTGCTGAGCTATGTCTCGGCGAGCGGGCAAGTCTATGGAAACGGTGCCATTGCCAAGGACGGCGAAGGGTTCCAGATCGTATCGCTGCGCGAGGGGCAGTCCGAATTCGACGGTGCCTATCTTGCGCTCAGTACGGAACTCTACGGGGGGCGCCTTACAATTGCACGCAGCCGCGCCGAGATCGAGGCGTTGCAGCCGGTGTTCCTCAATATCCTGCTGGTCAGTCTGTTGCCGACGGCGCTTGTTGCGCTTGGCGGTGGCCTGATCCTCGCGCGGCGTTCCAAACGGCACGTGGAGGTCATTCGTGCCACTTTGGACAAGCTGACGACCGGCAATCTGGCGGCGCGGGTACGTGTCGGGCCGCGCTGGTCCGATGATCTGAGCCGTATCGGTGAGACTGTCAACGCGATGGCTGGCGCGCAGGAGCATTCGGTGACCGCTTTGCGACAGGTGTCGTCGGACATCGCCCACGACCTTAAGACGCCGGTCCAGCGGGTGTCGCTGACGCTGGATGCGCTGTCACGCCAGACGCCGCCCGGAAAACCGGCTGCCCTGCTTGACGAAGCGCAGGAAGAGTTGCGCGGCATCGCGGCGACTTTCGCGTCCTTGCTGGAACTGGCGCAGGCCGAGAACAGTGCGCTGCGCGCGGACTTCCGTCCCGTTGATCTGGCGGCCCTATGCCAGACGCTGGCAGATGTGCACGAACCCGTCGCGGGCGAGCGCGGACAGACATTGCACTGCGAAGCATCCCGGCCCGCGGTCGTCATGGGGGAACGCAATCTGCTGGGCCAACTGGTGTCCAACCTGCTTGCCAACGCGCTGCGGCACACCCCCGAAAACAGCGATATCCGCATATCTGTGAAAGCGCAGGACGGCGCGGTCGTGCTAGTGGTTTGTGACAACGGACCGGGTATTCCCAGCGACGAGCGCGACAAGGTTCTGCAGCGGCTTTACCGACTGGATCGAAGCCGCAGCACACCGGGAAACGGCCTCGGGCTGAGCCTTGTGGATGCGGTGGCGCGGCTGCATGGCGCACGGATCAGTCTGGAAGATGCCGGACCCGGATTGCAGGTACGGGTCTCTTTTGACGCAGCGCCCGACGGGAGCTAGCGGCATAAGCCCGTCCGCTGTGCGGCAATAAGCCGGTTTTGATAAGCGGCCTGCGCGGTCTAGGTTTCTGCCTAACGAAAAGGGGTCAAGGTATGTTCGATGGTTTCTCGGCAGAATTGCTCGCGCGGTTTCAATTTGCGTTTACCGTATCGTTTCACATCATTTTTCCGGCGTTCTCCATCGGTCTGGCAAGCTATCTGGCCGTCCTCAACGCCCTGTGGTTGCGCACGCGCAATGAAACCTACCTGACGCTGTTCGAATACTGGAAAAAGATTTTTGCGGTCGCGTTCGGCATGGGTGTCGTGTCGGGTATCGTGATGTCGTACCAGTTCGGCACCAACTGGTCTGTCTTTTCCGACAAGGCCGGGCCGGTGGTCGGGCCGCTCATGGCTTATGAAGTCCTTTCCGCATTCTTTCTCGAGGCGGGGTTCCTTGGCATCATGTTGTTCGGCCGCAAAAGGGTCGGGCCGGGGTTGCACATGTTGGCGACCGGAATGGTTGCTTTCGGGACGTTGTTGTCGGCGACATGGATCTTGTCGGTCAACAGCTGGATGCACACACCTGCGGGATTCGCGATGAACGACGTGGGACAGTTTGTGCCCGTCGATTGGTGGGCAATCGTCTTCAACCCTTCATTCCCCTACCGTTTGGTGCACATGGTCTTGGCCGCGTATCTGACGACAGCGCTGGTTGTCGGCGCCGTGGGCGGGTTGCATTTGCTGCGCGATCAAAAAAACGAGGCTGCGTCGACGATGTTCTCGATGGCCATGTGGATGCTGATTGTCGTGACCCCGCTGCAAATTTTTGCGGGCGATGCCCACGGTCTGAACACGCTGGAGCACCAGCCTGCCAAGGTCATGGCGATGGAAGGCCACTACGACAGCCACCCTGACGGGGCACCGCTCATCCTGTTCGGCATTCCGAACCCGGAAGAAAAGCGCATCGACTACGCCATCGAGATCCCCAAGCTGAGCTCGCTGATCCTGAAACATGACCTGAACGCACCTTTGGACGGTCTGGACACGATTCCCGATGACGAAGAGCCCCCCGTGGCGATTGTTTTCTGGTCGTTCCGCATCATGATCGGCCTCGGCCTTGGCATGCTGGGTCTCGGCGCGTGGGCGCTTTTGCAAAGGGTCCGGGGCCGTCTTTATGACACACCGATGCTGCACCGTGCGGCGCTGGCCATGGGGCCTGCGGGCTTTGTCGCTGTACTTGCAGGATGGATCACAACCGAAGTGGGGCGGCAGCCGTTCACGGTATATGGCCTGCTACGCACCTCAGACAGCCTCGCGCCCATCGCGGCACCGGCGGTCGCGGCATCGCTCACCGCCTTTATCGTGGTATATTTTTTCGTCTTCGGGGCGGGTACCTATTACATTTTGCGCTTGATGAACAAACCGGTGCCGGTGGGCGCCCGTGAAGATTTGCGCGACGAGGGACCGATCCGTACCGCGGGCATCACTCCGGCTACACAGATCAAGGCACGCAAGGAGGACGGCAATGTTCGGGCTTGAGCTTTCATTCATCTGGGCAGGCATTATCGCTTTTGCGGTTCTGGTTTATGTCGTGCTCGACGGCTTCGATCTGGGGATCGGTATTCTGTTCCCGCTGGCCAAGGACGAGGGCGAACGCGATGTGATGATGAATTCCATATCCCCGGTGTGGGACGGAAACGAAACATGGCTGGTTTTGGGCGGCGGCGGATTGTTCGCGGTCTTTCCTCTGGCATATGCCGTCGTTATGCCCGCGCTTTATATGCCGATCACGTTGATGCTGCTGGGTCTGGTGTTCCGTGGGGTGGCCTTTGAATACCGCTGGCGCACGGAGCGGTGGAAGCGGCTGTGGAATATCGGGTTTTTTGGAGGATCGGTCACCGCTGCGATGTGCCAGGGAATCGCGCTGGGCGCTTTGGTGCAGGGGATCGAAGTCGCCGATCGCGCCTACGCCGGGGGCTGGTGGGACTGGTTCACGCCGTTTTCCGTACTGTGCGGCATCGCCGTCACCGTAGGCTACGCGATGTTGGGGGCGACCTGGCTCAACATGAAGCTCGAAGGCCGTATCCAGCGCCAGATGCGGGGCATCGCCTGGCCCGCGGGAATCGCAACCGTTGTGTGTATGGTCTTGGTCAGTCTCTGGACGCCATTTCTTGACGAGGTCTATTTCGGCAGGTGGTTTGCCTGGCCGACAGCCCTGTTCAGCGGCATCGTCCCGATCCTTGTCGCGCTTGCCGCCGCCGGTCTTTTCTTCGGCCTTCAACGCCACTACGAAAAGCGGCCTTTCCTGTGCGCGCAGGCAATGTTTGTTCTGGGTTTCATCGGTATCGGCATCAGCTTTTATCCGCACATCGTACCGCCAAGCTTGACGATCGTCGAAGCGGCGGCACCTGACGAAAGCCTTGCCTTCGCCTTGGTGGGGACAGTGATCCTGATCCCCATGATCCTGATCTACACCGCTTATGCCTACTGGGTTTTCCGTGGAAAGATTGATCCCGCGGAGGGATATCACTGATGCACCGGCTCTGGACGAAGCGGATCGGCTGGTTCATCACCATCTGGTTGCTGAGCGTCGGGGCATTGGCGATCGTGGCATACGCCATCCGGTGGGCCGTGGTGCCCTGACGTCGGTGTGCGGTTGGTGGCTTGCGTTTGGCGTGCGGCAGCGCCACTTTGGCCGTGACCCGCAATACAGGAACCCGATCAATGCGCGCCATGCAAGTCACAGCCTACGACACGCCTCTTCAGATGGTGGACCTCGAGCGTCCTGTTCCGGGGGCCGGACAGGTGGTGGTGCGCGTCGCGACATGCGGGCTGAATTTCGGTGATTTGCTGATCATCAAAGGCACCTATCAGGAAAAGCCGCCACTGCCCTTCACGCTGGGTATGGAACTGGCAGGAACGGTTGTGGCCGTTGGTGATGGCGTGTCCAACCTGCGCGAAGGCCAGCGCATCGCGGCCTATACCGGATTTAACGGATTGGCGGAATTTGCGGCTATCCCTGCCGATGTCTGTGTCCCGATTCCGGACGAAATGCCGTTTGTCGATGCGGCGGCGTTCCTGATTGCCTACGGCACAAGCCATGTCGCGCTGGATTACAAGGCCGGGCTGAAAGCCTCAGAGCGGCTTTTGGTGCTGGGTGCGTCGGGTGGCGTAGGGCTCACGGCGGTAGAGCTGGGCAAGTTGATGGGCGCGGAAGTCATTGCCTGCGCCCGCGGTGCCGAGAAGCTGGAGATTTGTCGCCAGATGGGCGCGGATCATCTGATCAATTCCGAAACCGACGACATAAGGGCTATCGTCAAGGATCTGGGCGGTGCCGATGTGGTTTATGACCCGATCGGAGGCGACCAGTTCAAGGCAGCCCTGCGCGCGTGCAATGCAGAAGCGCGGCTTTTGCCGCTGGGCTTCGCGAGCGGCGAGGTCCCGCAGATCCCCGCGAACATCCTGCTGGTCAAGAACCTGACCGTTCTGGGCCTCTATTGGGGCGGCTACGCCAAGCTGCGCCCGTCGGTGCTGACGGACAGCTTCAAAACGCTTATCGACTGGTACGTGGCGGGCAAACTCAAACCCCACGTGAGCAACGTAATGAGCCTGTCGCAAGCGAATGAGGCGCTGGAGCTTTTGCGGACCCGCAAGGCTACGGGCAAGGTGGTGATCGAGGTCGCACAGTTCTAGCCGTTGCGGGCGACGGGGCGGCGGGCCTCGGTCCTTTCGCGGAAGAATACGAACAAACCCGACGCGATGATTAGTGCAATGCCGGTCCAGACTTCCCACGTGGGCAGATCGCCGAAAAAGAGATAGCCCCATAGAACCGCGAGCGGCAGACCGATGTATTCGAACGGGGCAACGGTGGCGGCGTCGGCAAGCCTGTAGGCCTGGCTCAGGCTATAGCCGATGAAGCCCCCGTTCACACCAAGCCCGATAAAGACCCACATGTCATCCGGGGTGGGCCATATCCACGCGCGCAGCAGGAACTGCAAGGTCGCGTTGCCGCCTTCGGGAGCAAACCGACCATCCCCCGCGGCGAGGAAAAAAGCGACCGATACGACCAGAAAACTGACCTGAATATAGATCGCGAGCGCCGCCGCGGGCGCTTTTGCACCCAGACGGCGGGTCATCAGCTGGTTCAGAGCATAGGCCAGCGCCGCCAGTACGGGCAGCATCAGCACCACCCGCGAAACCATCAATGTGTCTTCCCCTTGCCAAGGGCGCTGCATGATCAGGACACCGACAAACCCGATCACAACCGCGGTCAGGCGCACGGGGCCTACGCGTTCTCCCAGTATCGGGATCGACAGCAGGGTGATGAACAAGGGCGCGGCGAAAAACAACGCTGTCACGTCAGCCAGCGGCAGCACGCCGAGAGCGAGAAAGAAGGTCATGTTCGCCACGACAATAAGCAAGCCGCGCAACAGGTGCTGGAGTGGTACGTCGGTGCGCAGTGCCGCAAAGCCACCTTCGAACTGCAGGAAAACCAAGGAGAAAAGGAGCGCGATCGCCGAGCGGAGAAACACGATCTGGTGAAGTGGATAGCCACCCGAAAGCTGCTTTATCAGCATATCGTTGATTGAAATGGCCAGAACGCCGAACAGTACGAAACCGATGGCCAGTCCGGCGCGATTGTGCTTGGCGTCTGTCATGACGCACACCCTGTCGATGGGCGATGCATCTGTCCAGTAGCGACAGGTCCGCGCTGCCTCTTGTTGATCTCTTGCGTTCCGGTTTAGGTAAAGACAGCCCAGACCGGAGTCCGCCATGCCCCCCATTCTCGACGTACAAGACCTGCGCAAATCCTATGCAGGGGGCTTTGAGGCGCTCAAGGACGTGAACCTCCAGATCGAGGCCGGTGAAATCATCGCGCTGCTCGGACCGAACGGGGCGGGCAAGACGACGTTGATTTCCACCATCTGCGGCATCACCACCGCGACCTCGGGTAAAGTGACGGTTGGTGGGCACGACATCATCGAGGACTTCCGCGCCGCCCGTCAGATGATCGGCCTTGTGCCGCAGGAAATAAATCTCGAACCGTTCGAAAAGGTGCGCAACACGGTCACGTTCTCGCGCGGATTGTTCGGCAAACCGTCCGATCCTGCCGTGATCGAGCGTATTCTGAGACAATTGTCTCTATGGGACAAACGCGACAGTCAAATTCGCGAGCTGTCGGGCGGGATGAAGCGCCGTGTGCTGATCGCAAAGGCGTTGGCGCATGATCCGAGGGTTCTGTTTCTGGATGAGCCGACAGCGGGCGTTGACGTAGAGCTGCGCAAGGACATGTGGGACATCGTGGCGGATCTCAAGCAGGATGGAGTTACGATTATCCTGACCACACATTACATCGAAGAGGCCGAAGCCATTGCCGACCGGATCGGTGTGATCGCCGCAGGTGAGATACTGCTGGTCGAGGAAAAAGACACGCTGATGGCGCGCATGGGCAAGAAAGAGCTCGAGGTCCAATTGACCGGGCCCATTGATGCATTGCCCGTAAGTCTGGTGTCGCCGGATGTCCGGCTTACCGATGCAGGCGACGCGTTGATCTATACCTACGATACCAAGAGCGAGCGCACCGGCATCACCAAGCTCTTGTCAGAAGTCGCGGCGGCGGGGCTCGTGTTACGCGATGTTGTCACGCGGCAATCCAGTCTCGAAGACATTTTTGTCGACCTCGTTCACAAGGAGGATGCGGCATGAACTGGACCGCCGTAAAATCGATATACGTCTTTGAAATGGCACGTTTCTTTCGCACGATTGCGCAAAGCTTCATTTCGCCGGTTCTGTCCACGTCACTTTATTTTGTCGTCTTCGGCGCGGCAATCGGCAGCCGTATCGACGAGGTCGAGGGAGTGAGCTACGGCGCATTCATCGTGCCGGGCCTCATCATGCTGAGCGTCATCACCCAAGCAATTTCGAACGCAAGTTTCGGGATATATTTCCCTAAATTCATCGGCACAATTTTCGAGCTCCTCTCCGCGCCGGTCAATTTCCTTGAAATCGTTATGGGCTACGTCGGGGCGGCTGCGACCAAGGCCTTATTCATCGGTGTCATCATCCTTGCGACCGCATTTTTATTCGTGGACATCACCATTGCCCATCCGGTCGCAATGGTCTGTTTTCTGGTCCTGACCTGCATCAGCTTTTCCCTCATGGGGTTCATCATCGGCATCTGGGCCGGCAATTTCGAGCAGCTTCAACTGGTGCCCTTGCTGATCGTCACGCCGTTGGTTTTTCTGGGCGGGTCGTTCTACTCGATCTCGATGCTGCCACCGGTGTGGCAAGTGATCTCGCATTTTAATCCGGTCGTGTACCTGATTTCCGGTTTCCGCTGGTCGTTTTTCGGCACCGCTGACGTGCATATCGGTCTGAGCCTTCTGGCGATTGCGGCGTTTACGTCGCTGTGCCTTGGTGTCATCTGGTGGATATTCAAGACGGGCTGGCGCATCCGCCAGTAATCTTTGCGCGCCGCCTTGTTGCCCTGCGCCCCGCGTTCTACATAGGAGGCCATGAAACAATGGCTTCCCTTCACCAAAAAAGAACCCACCGTCGCCGTCATCAGATTGTCGGGCATGATCGCGAGCACCGCACGCGGTGGACTGAACGATGCCACAATGGGACCGGTCATCGAAAAGGCCTTTCGCAAGGGCAAACCGGTCGCAGTAGCGCTTGAGGTGAATTCGCCGGGCGGCAGTCCGGTGCAATCGTCCCTGATCGGCGCACGTATCCGGCGCCTGTCGGAAGAAAAGGACATTCCCGTCATCGCATTTGTCGAGGATGTCGCCGCGTCCGGAGGCTACTGGCTGGCGGCGGCTGCGGACGAAATCTATGCTGATCCCTCGTCTGTCGTCGGATCGATCGGGGTCATTTCGGCGGGCTTTGGGCTGCACGAGCTGCTGCAGCGCAACGGCGTGGAGCGGCGGGTTTATACCGCCGGCAATTCGAAATCCATGCTCGACCCGTTCAAGCCGGAAAAGGAAGAAGACGTCGAGCGGCTCAAAGAGCTCTTGGAAGATATCCACGTCAACTTCAAAGACCATGTAAGCAGCCGTCGTGAAGGAAAGCTCGCGCAAGACCGCGATCTGTTCACCGGTGAAATATGGCTTGCCCGCAAGGCGATAGAAGTGGGTCTGATTGATGCAATCGGCCACCTCAAACCTGTTTTGCAAGAACGGTTCGGCGAGAAGGTCCAGTTGCGCCGCTATGGCGCAAAGAAGGGATTGTTGAACAGGTTCGGGGCGCAACTGGTGACAGACGCCGCTACCGGCATCGAGGAGCGCGCGCAATTCGCGCGGTTCGGTCTTTAGCATGATATTGAAGATCGTCGCGCTATTTCTGGTATTCATCGGCGTGTTGGGCTGGTTCGGTAAAATGCACTGGATCGGTGGCAAGGCGCTGACGCAGAAGAAATGCCGGAATTGCGGACGCTACCGCATTGGCAAAGGCCCGTGCGGCTGTGGAGGAAGACGCGGATGATCATGCCATGGCTGCTGTCGGGCTTGGGCCTGATTATCCTGCTGCTTGCGGGTGACGCGCTGGTCAAAGGGGCGGTGAACCTGTCCTTGCGCGTCGGGGTGCCTGCCCTGATTGTCAGTTTGACTGTGGTTGCTTTCGGAACGTCGGCACCTGAACTCCTCATCGCGATCAAGGCCGTGCTCGATGATGTGCCGGGCATCGCGGTGGGCAATGTTGTGGGGTCCAATACAGCGAATGTGTTGCTGGTTCTGGGTATTCCGGCGCTGCTGGCGACCATGCATACATCCGAATGCAATACCCGCAAATCCTACAATCACATGCTTGCCGCGTCGGCGTTGTTCATCCTTCTCGCCTTCCGGGGCGTGTTTGACTGGATCGCCGGGGTCATCCTGCTGGCGGCGCTGGCCGCAATGTTGTTTGACGCCGCTCGTCAAGCGCAGTCGCATAGGAAAAACGATCAGGGCTGCGCCGCGGATGAAGAAGATGTCGAAGGGCTTGATCCCAATCTGCCCGGTTGGCGGATCGCCGTCTATCTGGTGCTGGGCCTTGTCGGGTTGCCGCTCGGTGCGTCCTTGCTCGTGGACAACGCGACCATCATCGCCAAGGCGTACGGGGTCAGCGATACGGTTATCGGCCTGACGCTGGTGGCGATCGGGACGTCACTGCCCGAACTGGCAACCACCGTCATGGCGGCATTGCGGCGTCAGGCGGATGTGGCACTGGGCAACGTCATCGGGTCGAACATGTTCAACCTTCTGGGCATCATCGGGGTTGCCAGTCTCGTCAGCCCGATTGCGGTCGCTCAGGAATTCCTCGATTTTGACTTGTGGGTCATGCTTGGTGCGTCCTTGTTGCTGATCCCGTTCGTCTACATGCGCAAAAATATCACCCGCCTCTGGGGTGTCATCCTGAGTGCCCTATATGCAGGGTATCTGATTATCGTACTGGTTGGCTAAGAGGGTCACATGAAGAATGCATTGGTTACGGGCGCGGGCAAACGGCTCGGCGCGGCGATGGCGCTGTATCTGGGGCAGCGGGGCTACAACGTGGCAGTGCATTACGCCAGTTCTAGCGATGGCGCGGAGGAAGTGGCAAGCCAGGTGCGCGAGGCCGGACAGAGTGCTGTCACCTTACAGGCTGACCTGCTGGACGATGATGCCACTACCGGCCTGTTGCCAAAGGCCGCAGAAGCTCTGGGCGGGCCCATCACCTGTCTGGTCAATAACGCATCGATCTTTGAATACGACACAATCGACAGCGCAACGCAGGAGAGTTGGGATCGACACATCGGGTCCAATTTGCGCGCGCCCTTTCTTTTGACGCAACAGATGGCAAAACAGGAGCTCGCACCCCTGCAAGACGGGAACGGCGAACCCGTTGCCGCGGGGCTTATCGTCAACATGCTGGACCAGCGCGTGCGCAAACTGACGCCGGAATTCATGACCTATACGATCGCGAAAATGGGTTTGTGGGCCTTAACTCAGACGAGTGCGCAGGCGCTCGCTCAATTTATACGGGTAAATGCCATTGGTCCGGGCCCTACGTTGCAGGGCGGGCGCCAGTCTAGCGCCCATTTTGAGAAGCAGCGGGCAAGTACAATTCTGGGCCGGGGGGCCAATCCTTCGGACATTACTGCGGCACTGGGATATTTCGTTGATGCACCCGCAGTCACAGGCCAATTGCTGTGTATCGACGGGGGTCAGCATCTCGCATGGCAGACGCCGGACGTGATCGGTGTCGAATGACTTAAACACACACGGAATTTGGCATCGGGCCCAAAAAGCGATTATGTGAAATTGTGTCATAATTTCAGGCCATTATTTATAATCGGGTAAAGATGAAAAAATATAGTGAATGAAAACAACGCGCTATAAAGCTGCCTAAATATTAGGCGATTCAGCGAAGCGCCCTGTTTACAAGGGTAAATTTCTATTCGCGAAGAGTTATAGGCAGACTTATCCACAGCTTTCGTGGACAGAATACTTGTTGATACTACCCCCGAAACATGAAGCACGGACAGAATCGCGTCGGATGAGCAATGCAGAGCAAAAAATCGAAACGGGTCATAGGGTTATTCAGGGATACCTGAAGACGCTGGACACGTCCCCGGGGGTTTACCGGATGCTCGATAGCGAGAGCCGCGTGCTTTATGTGGGCAAGGCGCGCAACCTAAAGGCGAGAGTCAGCAACTATGCACGCCCCAGTGGGCACTCTGCCCGTATTGCGCGCATGATCAACAACACCGCTTCGATGATGTTTCTGACGACACGGACCGAAACAGAGGCGCTCTTGCTTGAGCAAAATCTGATTAAACAGCTCAAGCCGAAGTTCAACGTGCTGCTGCGCGATGACAAGAGCTTTCCCAATATTCTGGTGACCGCCGAGCACGAGTTCCCGCAGATCAAAAAGCATCGGGGCGCGAAGAAGGAAAAGGGCAGCTACTACGGCCCCTTTGCCAGCGCCGGGGCGGTGAACCGCACCCTCAACCAGTTGCAGCGAGTGTTCTTGCTGCGGGACTGTTCCAAAGCGCAATTCGACAGCCGCACGCGCCCGTGCCTTCAGTACCAGATCAAGCGGTGCTCGGCCCCCTGTGTCGGTAAGATCAGCGCGGCCGACTACGCCCAGACCGTGCGCGATGCGCAGAAGTTTCTATCGGGGAAAACGACCGACATTCAGGGACGGCTGGCCAAGGACATGGCGCAGGCCTCCGAAGATATGGAATTCGAACGTGCCGCCGCTCTTCGGGATCGGATCAAGGCGCTGACTCAGGTTCAGACGGCGCAGGGCATCAACCCCAAGACGGTCACTGAGGCCGATATCATCGCGCTGCATATGCAGGACGGGCAGGCCTGTGTGCAGGTGTTCTTCATCCGCTCCGGTCAGAACTGGGGCAACCACGATTATTATCCGCGCGTCGGGGACGACGTGGATGCAGCCGAAGTGTTGGAGGCCTTTGTCGGGCAATTCTACGATACCCGCGAACCGCCCCGCCAGTTGCTGCTGAGTAACGCATTGGAAAACATGGATCTGATGGCCGACGCTTTGTCCGGCAAGATTGACCGCAAGGTCGAACTGCTTGTTCCGCAAAGGGGAGAAAAGGCCGAACTGATCGACAGCGCATTGCGAAATGCGCGAGAAAGTCTCGCCCGGAAAATGGCAGAGAGCGCGACGCAGGCCAAACTGCTGCGCGGCTTGGTCGAGGCATTCGATCTGCCCAAGCTACCTGACCGGATCGAGGTCTACGACAACTCCCATATTCAGGGCAGTTTTGCCGTTGGCGCGATGGTTGTCGCCGGACCCGAAGGCATGATGAAAAACCAGTATCGCAAATTCAACATTCGCGGCGATGACCTGACCCCCGGCGACGATTTCGGCATGATGAAAGAAGTGCTGACGCGCCGCTTCAAACGGCTGATCAAGGAGGACCCCGACAGGACCGGTGGCATGTGGCCCGATTTGCTTTTGATCGATGGTGGCGCAGGGCAGGTCAGCGCGGTGCGTCAGATCATGCAGGAATATGGCGTAGAGGATATACCGATGGTCGGTGTGGCCAAGGGTCTGGACCGTGACGCGGGTAAAGAGGAGTTCCACCGGACGGGCAAGGCGGTTAAGGCCTTGCGGCACAATGATCCCGTCCTGTACTTCATCCAGCGCATGCGGGACGAGGCCCACCGTTTCGCCATCGGGACGCACCGCGCAAAGCGCGCCAAGGCGGTGGGTGCCACGCCGTTGGACGATGTGCCGGGCGTGGGTGCCGCGCGCAAAAGGGCCTTATTGGCGCATTTCGGGTCTGCCAAGGCGGTGGGGCGCGCAAACCTGTCTGATCTCAAGGCTGTGGATGGTGTGTCCGATGCGCTCGCCGAAACGATCTATGCCTATTTCCATGAGCGGGGCTAGTGCCGCATCGGTGCTTTTCCTCTCCATTTGGCAGGTATAAGGTGGCGCCATGAAGTGGAATATTCCCAACATTCTAACAGTGTTGCGTTTGCTGGCGGCGCCGGCCGTGGCAGTGATGTTCTTGTATTTCACGCGGCCCTATGCGGATTGGTTTGCGCTGCTGCTCTTTGTCAGCGCGGCGGTCACGGACTGGTTCGATGGTTATCTTGCCCGCGCGTGGAAGCAGGAAACTAAAATCGGCACCATGCTCGACCCCATCGCGGACAAGGCGATGGTCGTGATCGCGCTGATGGTGATTATCGGGTTTTCCAGCTGGTCTCCGTGGCTGGTGCTGCCCGCGACCGTCATTCTGTTTCGCGAAGTTTTTGTGTCCGGGCTGCGCGAATATCTGGGTGACACGGCGGGGACGCTGAAGGTCACGAAACTCGCAAAATGGAAGACGACCTTCCAGATGACCGCCATCGCGGTCCTGTTCGCCCAAGGCGTGTTTGAACATTATCTCGGGATGAGCGTCTTTGGCATGGACAACGCGATGGTCCAAGCCATCCTGAATGGCGAGGAAGAAGACGTGCTCGGTCTTGGCTGGAAGCTGTTCGGCATGGAATGGACCGGTCGGGCAGGGCTCTGGCTGCTGTGGATCGCCGCGGCTTTGACGGCGATCACGGGGTGGGACTATTTCCGCAAATCCGTTCCTTATCTCAAGGAGACATCGTAATGGACGTGCTCTATTTTGCGTGGGTGCGCGAACGCATCGGACTGCCGCGCGAACGCGTAGAAAGCGAGGCCACCACCGTGCGCGACCTCGTCACTGAGCTTTCGGCGCGCGAAGAACGCTATGCTGCTGCTTTCAGTGACATATCGGCCTTGCGGGTTGCGCTTGATCAGGAACTGTCGGATTTCGATGCGCCGCTGGATGGTGTTCGGGAGGTTGCGTTTTTCCCCCCCATGACGGGCGGCTGATATGCAGGTTCGTGTGCAGGAAGAGCCGTTCGATCTTGGCAAGCTGTCAACAGAATTTGCACAGGGCCACAGCGATATGGGGGCCATTGTCACCTTTACCGGTATCGTACGGGATTTGCCCGACGATCCGATGGAGGCGATGGAGATCGAGCATTACCCCGGTATGACGCAAAAGGCGCTGGAAAAGATCGCGGGCGACGCGCAGGACCGGTTTGCCCTGGGCGATGTGTTGGTGATCCACAGGTACGGCCGTCTGGTCCCGGGTGAGATGATCATGATGGTTGCCACGGCCGCCCGTCACCGCAGCGACGCATTTGCGGGGGCCGAATTCCTGATGGACTACCTCAAATCGCGGGCACCGTTCTGGAAACGCGAAATCACCGCCAAGAGCGCAGACTGGGTCGCGGCCCGCGACGAGGACGAGGACGCATTGTCGCGTTGGTAGCTGGCCTGTGCAGGCTTGACCCAGATCAAGGTGTTTGCCGGACATAAGGGGCAAGCTGGCGGCATCCATGAAAAGGAGGATGTCGCGATGATCGATACGATAGTTGTTGGGTTTGATGGGTCCGAGCCGTCCGAAAGGGCACTTGCACTGGGCTGCGAAATCGCGCGTAAATTTGGCGCCAAGTTGATGATCAGCCACACCCCCCGCGAAGAAACGATCACATTCGCGGCCGAAGCGATCTCGGGCTTCTACGTCGGGACGACAGTGGTCCAGAAAGATGTGCTGATGAAAGCGGCGCAGGCGGTTGGCGCAAAAGCATCGGCCATCGCCGCCAAGCACGGCGTCACCGATCCGGAAGTCCATATCGGTCATGGAGACCCTGCGCATGACGTGCTCGAACGCGCCCGTCTGGACGACGCCGATCTTATCGTTACTGGCCGTCGGGGGCTGGGTGATTTTCGGGGGTTGATGCTGGGAAGTGTGTCTCACCTCATCAGCCGCGATGCGTCCTGCCCGTGCCTTACCGTGCCGTAAAACCAGATCCGGAGCAGGCTACTTCTGGTTCTCGATGAAGGCGCGCATTTCCTCTGCCTCGTGGCGGGCATCGCGAAGCCCGTCCATCGCGGCCCGCAATTCCGCTTCGGTCTGGGCCAGCTGATTTGTCAGCTCCGCCTCGCGCTGCTGCAGATACGTGATCGCCTGATCGCGCGTTTCTTCGGCTTCGTGCAATTCCTGGCTCATGCGGTCAAGCTGCGCGACATCGTCGGCGGCAACACGTGTGAACCGGTGCAAAAGCCAATTCGCAAACCAGCCAAGACAGAACGCAACAAACAGAATGATCGCCGTTGCGAGGACAAATTCAAATCGGCTCATTCCGTTGTGCTTTCTTCGGTCGTCTCTGGGTCTGAAGCGGTGCCTTCGGCGGCGCTTTCTAGCGTTGTTTCGTCAGGAGTGTCCACCGTGTCGGGACGAATGAGTTTGAATTCGATGCGGCGGTTTGCCTCGCGACCCGCTTCCGTTCCGTTGTCGGCAATCGGGTTTTCTTCGCCGTACCCGACAGCGGCAAAGGACCGGGTAGAAACACGGCGGGCGCGCAGTTCGTTCAAGACCGATTCAGCGCGGCTCTGGCTGAGGGCCTGGTTCATCGATTCGCGCCCCTGACTGTCGGTGTAGCCCTGAATTTCGAGCGCCAGATTCCCGCAACGCTTCAGCACTTCGGCAATATCGTCCATCGTGCCGAGGGCAGAGGCGTCGATTGTCGCGCTACCGGGCTCAAACACGATCTTTCCGCGGGTCACGATTTCACCAATCTCGGCTTCGCATTCCTCGGGGGTCGGCAGGCCCAAAACGGGATCAAGCTTTTCCTGATAGGTGACATCAACATCGAACGAGACATCTTCGCCAAGTTTTCCGGCCAGAAGGGAGGCGATCTCGGTGGATGCATCGGGGTTGCCTGTGTTGCCTGTCAGGCTCAATTCCTGCGGATCAAGGCGCAATGCGCCGTTCGAAAGCATCCCCAGACCTTCGAGACCGGCAAGCACGCGGGTGGACCAATCAACCGGCAGGCCGTCCACAACACGGGTTGCGGTATACACCTTGTCGGACCCGAAACGCGACTGCGCAAAGCTGGTTGCGAGCGAGCGGCTCGCCTCATCCCCGACGCGCCCGCGCAATTGCACCTGGCCCTCGGGGCTCAGGGTCGCGGTGAATTCCTGTGGACCGGCATTTGGATCCTGCAGTTCGGGCAGCTTGGCCTGCAGTGCAAACACGTCCGGCAAATTCGATGCAAGTTCTCCCACAACATCGTCAAACAGCCCTTGATCGGTGCCCGCAATGGCTTGCAGCAGGATATCGGCGTCCGCGATCGTGACCGATCCGGCACCAAGCTTCGTGACCGCGTTCACCGACGCCGTGACTGCATCCGCCCATTGCGGGCTCGGTACACCCAAGCCAACGGTGCAGCGCGGGTTGACCGCGCCCGCAGCCTTGGCGGTATTTACGATCTGTGCAGCCGCCGCATCCGTATCGGCGGAACAGGCATCAAAGCTTGCGACACCCTCCTCGGTGATCTGGAAACGGGTGGTGAACGGCGTGATGACGGGGCGGGGGGCCGAGATGTTCAGCTCGAGCGCCAGTGTCGACGGAGCGGTGCGGGTCAGCGTCCGTTCCAGCGCGGCCTTCGCGGCGGAGCTGTCGGTGATTGCGGTAATTGCCACGCGGTCGGGGCGGACGGAAACCTTGGCGCGGGGCAGCTTTTCGATCGAGCGCAGTGCAAAATTGAGCGCGAGATCCCAACCGTCAGGCGCGGGATAATCAGCCGTTTCGAGCAAATCGGTGATGCCGGTGCTGCCCGCCACATCCGCAAACTGAGCGGCCAGGGCATCGCGGTCCGTGGTGGCCGGGATCAATCCGATAACCGAAAGACCGGCATCGTTGCGCAGGATTTCCGCTGAAAAGGCGGGCGGCGCAATTGCTTCTTCGGCCTCGACCATCATGTCGTCGATCACCCGCGCTGCATCAACGACGGTGCCCGCTGTCGTCAGGGCCGCGAACCGCACCGCTTCTGTCGGGGCGGTACCCGATAGTGAGACCTGCAGCCCGTCAGCCTCGACTTCGGCCCATGTCATGCCGCGGTCGTCCAGCGCATCGCGCACGCCAATTTCGGATGAGTTCTCGATAAGCTTTACCGAGAAGTTCGCAGCAACAAGCGCGACAACCGCCGCAGCAGCAAAAGTCAGAGCAATCGTAAGCAGGTATGACAGGCGCATATGATCTTTTCTGCGTCAGTTAACGGTGCGCTGTTGATACGCCGCACAGCACGGGGGTGCAATCACAGCAAGAGCGCGATCGCAAAAAACACCAGCGGGATAATGCCTGTGTCGCGGTTGACCCGAAACAATTGTAGCATTTTCGCCGGATTGTGGATGTCGAGACCACGCAATTGCCACGCCATGTGCCACCCCATCGCCCACGGCCCGCCAAGTGCGATTACCAAGGCAAGCACAGATGCGTTCGGGACCAGCGCGAAGATGACCGTGAGCCCCATCAGACCAACCGTCGCCATCAAAAAGCGACGTAGCCATTGGGACGTGGCCTCCCCAAAAAGGCGTGCGGTCGATTTCACACCAATCAGGGCGTCATCCTCGGTATCTTGATGGGCATAGATCGTGTCGTAAAAGAGCGTCCATGCGATGCCCGCCATGTACAAAACCACCGCGGGTGCTTGCAATTCGCCGCTGTGCGCGGTCCAGGCCAGCAAGGCGCCCCAATTGAATGCGAGTCCCAGAAACACCTGCGGCCACCATGTGAACCGCTTTGCAAAGGGATAGATCGCAACGGGCAGGAGGGCGAGAACGCCCAGACGGATGGCTGCGGTATTGAAGGTCAACAGAATTGCAAAAGATATCAGCGCCTGGACGCACATCCAGATTGCAGCGCCGCGGACCGTGACTTGGCCGGACGGGATCGGCCGCGACCTCGTGCGGGCCACCTGACCATCGTATTCGCGGTCGGTGATGTCATTCCATGTGCAGCCGGCCCCACGCATCAGGAACGCACCAATCGCGCATCCGGCAAATATCCATAGATCGAACCAACCGGCCTTTTGATCGTGGAGCATCGACAGTGCCAGCCCCCACCAGCACGGCAGCAAAAGCAGCCATGTCCCGATGGGCCGGTCCGCACGGCTGAGCCGCAAATAGGGGCGCGCGGCCGCGGGGGCCCACTTGTCTACCCAATTGTCCTCATATGCGTCCGCCACGGTGCCTGTGTCCGGTGCCTCTGGCGGCGGGGCCTGCTCTTGCATATATCGATCCTATGGACGCGAAGATTAGGCTTTATGTAGATCACCCTTTGGGTGCGGGGCAATCGGTTCCTTTGGATCGGGGGCAGGCGCATTATCTTTTTGGCGTGATGCGCCAACAGGTTGGCGCGGCGGTTTTGCTGTTTAACGGGCGCGACGGGGAATGGCGGGCCACCGTGACGCAGGCGGGAAAACGCGGCGGGGAACTTTCGGTGACCGATCAGAGCGGCCCGCAGCGCATGCCACCGGATCTGTGGCTGTGCTTTGCGCCGATCAAAAAGGCCCGTACCGACTTTATCGTCGAAAAGGCGGCCGAAATGGGGGCCGCGCGGATCATACCAATGCAGACCGAATTCACCAACGCAGGCCGCGTTCAACGTGACCGCTTGCAAGCGCATGCAATTGAGGCGGCAGAACAATGCGGCGGGACATTCGTGCCGCAGGTTGATGAGATGGTGCGCTTTGACCGGTTACTAGACGAATGGTCTGGCAACCGTCACATCATGTTCTGTGACGAAGCACTCCACGATGTGCCTGTGACGCCCTTGGCTGGTGAACCGGCTCCCTGGGCGATCTTCATAGGGCCGGAGGGCGGCTTTTCCGCACGCGAGCGTGACCGTTTGCGCGCATTAGATCTCGCAGTCCCTGTGTCGTTGGGACCGCGCATCTTGCGCGCAGATACGGCGGCGGTGGCTGCGCTGACCCTTTGGCAAAGCGCTTTGGGAGACTGGTCATGATGGTAACTTGCGCCAGCGAAAGGATGCCTGATGTTCTTTAGACCCGAAGCGAAAGCTGCACTCTGGCGCTGGCGCGAGGCACTGGCAGGCGTAGGTGTGATACTGCTCGGCTTGTGGTGGATACTGGGTCCGGGCCAGTTGCTCGGGATCGTGGGCTGTGGTCTGGTTGCGGGCGGTGCGGCGCTTACCTTTGTTGGTGTGCAACGGGGGCGCTTTCGCGGGCCCGGCGACGGTGCAGGCGCGGTTCAGGTGGACGAAGGGCAAATCGGCTATTTCGGCCCGCTGACGGGCGGCGTTGTCGCACTGCGCGATCTGGAACGGATCAGCCTCGATACCGCGCATCAACCGCCACACTGGCGTCTGGACGCGCCCGGACAGGATCCGGTTTTCATTCCGGTGAATGCGGCAGGATCTGACGCATTGTTTGACGCTTTTGCCACGCTGCCGGGGCTGCGGACCGAACGCATGTTGTCCGAACTGAACCGCCCGCATCCTCAAGCGGTCGTGATTTGGGAGCGGACCCCCTTGCGCCCGCCCCATGCGCTGCTGCATTGACGCGATGACGAATCTCCGCAAGGTTGCGGATCAACATACGGGTTAGCGGGAGCCATACATGTCCATTCCACAGTCTGGCGGCGGGCCGATCGAGCATTTTGACCAATTGGCCCAGTATCTTGCGGACGGCTGCAAGCCCAAAGAGGATTGGCGGATCGGCACCGAGCACGAGAAGTTCGGCTACTGCAAGGACACGCTCAAGCCGTTGCCTTACGAAGGTGAGCGATCGATCCGCGTTATGCTGGAAGGTCTGCGAGACCGCCATGGCTGGGCACCCGTTGAAGAGGCGGGCAAGCTGATCGGGCTGGAGAAAGACGGCGCGAACGTGTCGCTGGAGCCGGGCGGGCAGCTGGAGCTTTCCGGGGCGCCTGTCGAGACGATCCACGAAACCTGCGATGAGGTGAATAGCCATTTGCGCGAAGTGCAGGACGTGGCCGACGAGATTGGCGTGGGCTGGATCGGCCTTGGCGCGGCGCCCATCTGGACCCACGAGCAAATGGATCTGATGCCGAAGGGCCGCTACAAGCTGATGAACGACTACATGACCAAGGTCGGCACGATGGGCCGCGTCATGATGCGCCGGACGTGCACCGTGCAGGTCAATCTGGATTTCGGCTCCGAAGCCGATCTGGTCCAGAAGATGCGCGTAGCAGTCGCGCTGCAGCCGCTGGCGACCGCTCTTTTCGCCAATTCTCCGTTTTTCGAGGGCAAACCCAACGGTCACAAATCCTGGCGCAGCAGGGTGTGGCGCGATCTGGATGCCGCCCGTACCGGGATGGTCCCATTCGTGTTCGAAGAGGGCTTTGGCTTCGAGCGGTGGGTGGACTACGCATTGGATGTGCCGATGTACTTCGTCTACCGGGACGGCAAATATATCGATGCCCTTGGCATGTCTTTCCGCGACTTCATGGCCGGAAAGCTGCCTGCATTGCCCGGAGAAACGCCGACGCTGAGCGACTGGGCCGACCATTTGACCACTGCCTTCCCCGAAGCACGCATGAAGAAATTCATCGAAATG
This sequence comes from Sulfitobacter sp. S190, assembly GCF_025141935.1. Taxonomy (NCBI): domain Bacteria; kingdom Pseudomonadati; phylum Pseudomonadota; class Alphaproteobacteria; order Rhodobacterales; family Roseobacteraceae; genus Sulfitobacter; species Sulfitobacter sp. S190. The sequence goes on from NZ_CP081120.1 coordinate 661,964, forward strand.
CGCGGCGCGGATGGCGGGCCATGGCGCAGGTTGTGCGCATTGCCAGCCTTCTGGGTGGGGCTGATGTACGATCAGGGTGCCTTGGATGCGGCGTGGGATGTGGTCAAAGGCTGGGATGCGCAAACCCGCGAGGAGCTGCGCGTCGCGGCGTCGGTCGACGGGCTGCAGGCGCGGGTCGGGGATGTCAACATGCACGAACTTGCCCGCGAGGTCGTCGCCATTTCCGAAGCCGGCCTGAAAGCCCGCGGCCGTTCCGGGGCTGGAGGGATGGTGCCGGACGAGACCCATTTCCTAAACGCGCTCAAGGAAAGTGTCGAAAGCGGCAAGGTTCCGGCGGATGAGTTGCTGGAGGACTATCACGGAGCTTGGAACGGCGATCTCAGCCGTATTTACGCCGAATATTCATACTGAGCCGTTAGATGGGTCCGTATTAAACAAAGAGCCGGGAATGCCCCGGCTCTTTTCGATTTCAATGCCTCGAAATTCAGGCTTCGGCGCGCGCATCTTGCAAAACGGCCCGCAGGGTCCCGATGGCGTGGGTGAAGCCCAAGCCAAGACAGGCCGCGACAAAGCCGCTTGCCGCCAAAACAGCGCCGGTCGGCGATGCGGCTCCCAACGGCATGATAGCGGCGACAAGAATGATACCGCCCCCGCCAATTGCGGCAAAACCGGTCGCGATGGTAACAGCGGCAGTGCGGGCAGCAGCCGCGTTTTTGGGGCAATCGGCCAGCATATTGCCGATCTGCAGGATCATGATCACGAGAGCGCTTAGCGCGGCGAGACCGAAAACGAGATAGACGACGATCAGTTGGGTCATGGTGTGTTTCCTTTCAGGTGGTGGTCAAAGAAGGCGGGGGCGGGCAAAGAAATCCCGCCGTAGAAACAGGTAAATTCTTCCGAAAAAATAGCCCCAGGCCGGTGCGAAAATGAGCCCGAAGGCAAGCAGAGCCAGACCGCCGACGTAGATTTCGGCGTCCTGTTCAAAGGCCGCAAACAGGGCCAGAGGGGCCATCAGGATCAGGTTGACGAAAAAGGCAAGCAGTCCGATTTTTCCGGGATCGGCATCGCGGTTCCGCAGATGCCACAGCAGCACGGGGAGCCCGATAGCGAGATACAGCGGACCGCCGAACACAAGTGCAAACACAGGGATGAAGAGCGCCCAAAAAGACAGCAGGGTGAACAGCAGTGGTCCCCCGATCAGAGCGACGAAAAATGCCACCGGGTCAATGATATAGCGCGGTTTGGGCGGGAGGGGGTGCGGGCGCATGTTATAGAACATATACTTCTCTCTAATCGGTTATTTCTGTAATTACAGAAATTGCAGGTTAAAATTTTTAGGGCGCTTTTCCCTTTGGCAGGAAACGGGCGATGCGCCCGCCCAGCTTGATCGCAGCCATCTGTACACTGCGGGGCAATCTTGCGACGTCTTGGTACCAGGTGTCGAACATCTGCATCGTATCAAGCGTTTGAGCAATTCGCTCTTTGACCGCCGGTGGTGTCGCGTCGTCCTCGGCCTCCGAGCGCACTTTCTTGAGCGCTTCGAGGGTTGGCAGATATTCGCGCTCACGCCTGCTCTCGATAACGGTCGTGGTCAGGTCGAACATATCCCGGATCGATGTGAAATGATCGCGGCGGTCCCCTAGCTTGCGGCTGGATTTAACCATTCGAAGGGCCTGCAGTTCTTTGAGTCCGGTAGAGACATTAGATCGCGCCAGCCCGAGAAGATCGCAGATTTCATCCGCCGAGAGCGGCTCCGGCGAGATATGCAGAAGCGCGTGGATTTGCGCCACCGATCTATTGGTGCCCCATTTCGCACCCATGTCACCCCAATGGAGGATGAAGTTTTGCATGGCGGGCGTCAGGTGCATTTCGGAGGCTCTCTTTCGAAAATTTCTGTATAGACAGAAATATAAGAAATCTCTGCTCGCGCAAGAACTTTTTGGATGTCGCCGGAATTTAGGTGTCAGGTTTGTATGCAAGGACGAAGGCGATGACTTTAGCTGCCGGCATCTCGCAGGGGGCGAGCCGTGCGCCGCGAGCGAGATCGTAATAATTGAGGCTGATGTAGTCCGACCCGTCCAGTGCTTCGGCAACCAGTTTGGTTGACCTGCCTTCGTTAAAAACACTGCGGGTTGCGGTATATCGGCGCGCGTGCGCCTGACCAGTGCTTGTCCCCAGCGGGATCGCGGCCAGTCGGTCTGCTAAACCTTCCGGCGCGGGGATGCTCAACCCTTTTGACCGATCTTCGGTTCTGTGCCGGACTTGATCCGGCGAATGTTCTCGCGGTGCCGCCAGAATATGATCAGGGTCAGGCACACACCCAGAAGGATGGCCGACCCATACCCAAAAGCCAGCATCAGGAAGGTGGAAGCCGCCGCCGATACCAGCCCCCCCATCGACGACATGCGCCAAAGAGTAGCCCCGATCAGCCAGGCGATGCAGGCGGACAGGCCAACGGGCCATGCCAGTGCCAGAAGAATGCCGAGAAACGTGGCGATGCCCTTGCCCCCTGCAAACCGGAGCCAGACGGGATAGCAGTGGCCGATCATGGCCCCGAGCGCCGCCAGTTGTACCGCGTCTTCCGGCATGAGCGCACGCGCCAGAAGAACCGCCACCGCCCCTTTGCCCCCATCCAGTAGCAGGGTCAAAGCGGCCGCCTTCTTGGATCCGGTACGCAGGACATTCGTGGCGCCAATGTTGCCCGACCCGATGTCGCGCAAATTGCCAAGCCCCATGACACGCGCCACGAGGATGCCAAACGGGATGGACCCGATCAGATAGCCGATCACGGCCCACAGGATCAGAAGTGGCAGGGCAGTTTCAAAAAGGGGCATTCAATAGCTCGATCATTTCTCAAAGACGCAGGCGCCGCCCACGTAAGTTGCCAGCACCTTACCCTGCATCCGCATGCCGTCAAACGGCGTGTTCCGCGATTTTGACCGCAAGGCGGTACGGTCCATCACGAAAGGCGCGTTGACATCGAAGAGAACCAGATCGGCCGGCGCACCTTCGGCAAGCCGCCCCTGTGACAGGCCCAACCGGCGTGCCGGATTGAACGACAGCGCCCGCCAAAGCGCGGGCAGACCAATCATTTCGGCGTGGACGAGCCGCAAGGCGGCGGGCAGGAACGTTTCAAGTGCAACCGCGCCGGACGCCGCTTCTTCAAAGGGAAGCCGTTTGCTTTCTTCGTCCTGCGGGGTGTGCATGGAACAGACGATGTCGATCAATCCCGAGGCCACGGCATCGACGACAGCCAAACGGTCATCTTCATCCCGCAGCGGTGGTTTGAGTTTGAAAAATGTCCTGTAGTCGGCCACATCCAGCGCATTCAGCGTGAGATGGTGAATGCCCACGCCCGCCGTGATGTCGAGCCCGTTGTCCTTGGCCCGCGCAAGGGCGGGAAGTGCGCGGGCGGTTGTGATCTGGTCGGCGTGGTATTTCGCACCGGTCATTTCGATCAGTGCGATATCCCGATCCAGCCCCATGCGTTCGGCCATAGGTGACACGGCAGGCAAACCGCGCAATGACGCGAACTTGCCGGAAGTAACAGCTGCGCCTTTGCTCAGAATTGCTTCTTGCGGATGTGCGATGACCAATGCTCCGAGGCTGCGCGCATACGTCAGTGCGCGGGAAAAGACCTTGGTATCTGTCACGACATTGTCGCAGTCCGTGAAGGCGACCGCGCCGGCGTCCATCAGAAATCCGATCTCGGTCATCTCTCGACCGTCGCGTCCTTTGGTCAGCGCAGCCATTGGCAAAACGTTGACCGGCGCGGCTTCGTTCGCGCGGCGCGTCACGAACTCCAGTGTTTCCGGGCTGTCTATGGCCGGATCGGTGTCAGGACGGGTGATCATCGTAGTCACCCCTCCCGCGGCCGCGGCGAGCCCCGCCGAACGGTAGCTTTCCTTGTGCCGCTCGCCGGGCTCGCAAACCTTGACGCCCAGATCGACAATGCCGGGCGCCAGATGTTTGCCCCGACAATCGATGATCTGCCCCTTTGGGTTGGCAAGCCCGTCGGGCGTGATGGCCGTGATCCGCCCCGCTTCGACGGTGACAGAACCTTGGAATTCGGTGCCCGCTTCGGGATCGATCAAAACGGCATTGGTAAAGTGCAGTGACATAAGAGCTCTTTCCGGATGGTCGCGATCAGGTGAAACACTTCTGCCGCCGGGTCAATAGAGCGCGAGCACTCTCTCAGATCACCATGCTGTTGCGCGTGGACAGAATTTGCGTAGCGACAAGCCGGGGATGCCGCATGAACTGCATTTCTGCACGCATGCCCGATTTGAGTTTCAATACGACGTGCCATCCAAATCGGGCGCGGGCATCGGTGATATCGGCCAAAGGAATGCTAAGCTGCGTTTCGCCGCCGACATAGGTCAACCTGTCGTGCTCAAGTTCCCATTTGTCGTGCCGCAGACTGCGCCATCTTGACGGATCCTCGAAAGCGCTGGCGTATAGCAGCACAAACACCGGACCGATGAGCAGCACCAGCCAGTTTTCGACCGCATAGGCAAACGGTAACAGAATAAGCGTCAGTAATAAGAGGCTGATCGCGGTCAGCATGACCGTGCGGCGGATAAAGACGGCGCGCGTGGGTCGCCACACCGCCAGAGGCGCGGTCATCCCGCGAACCAGACCATGCCAAACGCGACGGCGAAGGCGATCAACAAGGCGATCATCGCAATGCGACCTGACATTTTCGGATCGGGTTTGGGTTCTTTCATGTCAGGATCCACCAAAGCAGAATTGCCAATACAATGCCGATCGCCACCAGCACACGGCCACCCGGTCCCGATCTCGAAACGGGCGCGGGTTCTGCGGCGCTTTCGCCCGAATAGGGGGCGGCCGTATCGGTCTTGAGGGGAGCTGCCGTTCTGTCCGGCATCTGCTCCGCGTAAGTGCCGATCAGCGTCAGGTCGGAATGCGGTGTCAGCGTTGCCTTTCGCCCGTCCAGACCCGATGAAAACAGCAACAGGACATAGCCATCGAGCGCTTCGAGCTTGCTGCGGTCTCTCGCCAGTTCATCCGGCGCTATGTCGTAGCCTTCCACCAGATAAGAACGCAGGCCCACCCCGGTCAGATCCGACACCGGGAAAAGCTCTGCACCGCCGTCTTTGATCTCATGGCCAAGAAGCTCATCGATGATCGCGCTCTTGTCGCCGTCGCGCAGTGCCTTGGTCATGTCGGGGATCGGGCGCGAAACGGCAAACAGGCGCACGACACCTTTCTCGAGCGCGGGAACTTCTATTGTAGCCATTATGCCGCTCTCCAACCTTATCAGCAGTGCATCTGTCCCATCGATATAGTCGAAACGCAGACAGGTCACGCGAGCCAACCGATTTTCTGTCAAAAATGTGGGCGTCGGCTCTGAGCGTGGACGTCAGGCAGCACCTTTCCGGCTCTGCCTGAGGTTCTGTGCGAGCAGGTCCATCGCGGCCATCCGCACGGCCACGCCCATCTCAACCTGATCCTGAATAACGCTGCGGTTTATGTCGTCGGCAAGCGTCCCGTCGATTTCGACACCGCGATTCATCGGACCGGGATGCATGACGATTGCGTCCGGTTTCGCGCAGGACAGTTTTTCTTCGTCCAGGCCAAACCGGTGGTAATATTCCCGTTCGCTGGGGATAAAGCCGCCGTCCATGCGTTCTTTTTGCAAGCGCAGCATCATCACGACATCCACGTCCTTGAGCCCTTCGCGCATGTCGTCGAACACTTCGACACCGAATTCCGAGATCTGGCTGGGCATCAGCGTGGGCGGGCCGATCAGGCGAATGCGGTTTTCCATCTTGCCCAGCAGCATGATGTTTGACCGCGCAACCCGGCTGTGGGCGATGTCACCGCAGATGGCGACGGACAGGCGGTGCAGGCGCCCCTTCGCCCGCCGGATCGTAAGGGCATCCAGCAAGGCCTGAGTGGGATGCTCGTGGCGCCCGTCGCCCGCGTTCAGCACAGCGCAGTTCACTTTTTGCGCCAACAGGTCGACAGCACCGGATTGCGGATGACGCACGACAAGCAGATCGGGGTGCATCGCATTCAATGTCATGGCGGTGTCGATGAGGGTCTCGCCCTTCTTGATCGATGATGCTTGCATTGCCATGTTCATGACGTCGGCACCCAGTCTTTTGCCCGCAATCTCGAAGCTGGCCTGTGTGCGGGTCGAATTCTCGAAGAACATATTGATCTGGGTCAGCCCCGACAGCGCCTCGGCGTGCTTGTTCGGCTGGCGGTTGAGATCGGCATAGCTGTCGGCCAGATCGAGGATCGTCGTGATATCAAGCGGGTTCAGCGGTTCGATGCCCAGCAGGTGACGGTGTGCAAAGCTCATCTGGTATCCCCTTTGTTTGCGCCGTTATAGGCGGGTGGCGCAGGGCTGTCATGGGGCATTTTGCTTGCTGCCGCGGGGCGCTATCATGCAGGCATGGAATCAACCGACTTTCATACGGCCAAGGCGCTTCTGGACTGGCAAATTGAACTGGGCGCCGACGAATGCATGTCGGACGCGCCCATCAATCGTTATGAATTGCCCGACAAACTGGCAAAGCCCAAGAAGGCCGCGGCCGAAAAACCGCATCTGACCCGCGGTCCGGTGGATGAGCAGAAGATTGATCCCGTCGCAGTCGCATCGCAGGCCGCAGCTAGCGCCGCGACACTTGAAGAATTGCGCGCTGCCATGCAGGCCTTTGATTTGTGCAGCCTGAAAAAGGGCGCGCGCAACATGGTGTTTTCCGACGGAATGGCAGGCGCGCCGGTAATGATCATAGGCGAGGCACCCGGCCGCGAAGAGGACAGGATCGGCAAGCCTTTTGTCGGCGCAGCTGGGCAATTGCTGGACAGGATGTTTGCCGCAATCGACATGGGCCGTGAGCACGCGGAGGCCCCCATATATATCACTAACACGCTGCCTTGGCGGCCGCCGCAGAACCGCGATCCCAAACCCGAAGAGATCGCGATGATGAAACCCTTTCTGCTGCGTCACATCGAATTGGCCGACCCGAAGGCCGTCGTGATCATGGGAAATTGGGCGTGTCAGGCGCTGCTGGGCAAGCGCGGTATCACTCGTCTGCGCGGCATCTGGACCACTGCGGTGGACAAACCTGCCCTGCCGATGTGCCACCCGGCTTATCTGTTGCGCAATCCGGCCGCAAAGAAAGAGGCATGGGCCGATCTGCTCAGTCTGCGCGCGGCGATCACGGCATGAGTGACCGGCCGTCGTGCGCGGGGCGTGGCCAGACTGCGGTGCGGTTTCAGACAAGCTGACAATTGGTTGCGTTCAATGCGGGCCAAGGCTTGGTCGCACGGATACGAGACTGTAAACGGATTTGAAAATCCGCATCCTGAGGACGAAGTGACACATGAGCCGCATCGACGAAATCGCCGAATTCATTGCAATCCGCATTGCGGTGATGACCGTTTCCGACACCCGCGACAGCACCGAGGACAAATCCGGCGATGTTCTGGTTGCACGGCTGGAGGCGGCAGGCCACACGCTGGCGGACCGGAAAATTCTGCGGGATGAACGGGGCGACATCTCCGAGCAGCTGCGGGCGTGGTGCGATGACCCGCAGATTGACGTTGTGCTGACAACCGGTGGCACCGGCCTGACGGGACGGGACGTCACCGTAGAGGCCCACCGCGATGTCTATGAGAAGGAAATTGATGCCTTCGGCACCGTGTTCACCATCGTTTCGATGAATAAGATCGGGACAAGCGCCGTGCAATCGCGCGCCACCGGAGGAGTGGCCAATGGCACGTATCTCTTCGCTCTGCCGGGCAGTCCGGGGGCCTGCAAGGACGCCTGGGATGAGATTTTGCAAAAACAGCTCGATTACCGCCACCGGCCCTGCAACTTCGTGGAAATCCTGCCGCGCCTCGATGAGCATCAACGCCGAAAGTAGTCTGGTTCTCCCGACATTGAAAATTTGTCATCTAAATGTGACAGCTTTCGGGGGGCGGTGCGTATAAGGGTTAGTTGGTTTTCGGACGGCATCGCCTATCTTAAGGGTGACGGCGCAATTTGGGATGTTGGATGCGATTTCTTCGGCAAAGCATGATCGGCTTTTTCCTCGCGGCCTGCAGCGTCGGGTTGCTGGTTTGGGCGGGCCAGATGGTCGGCGGCGCCCTGCAGGACCGTCTGTCAAAGGAGTCCAAGGCGCCGCCGGCCCGAGAAAGGGTATTTGCCGTGAATGTTGTCACGGCCACACCGGGCACCCAGACCCCTGTCCTTGAAACCTTCGGAGAAATATCGAGCCGTCGCACATTGGAGCTGAGGGCGGCGAATGGTGGCCGCATTGTCCAACTGGCGCCCGTTTTCGAGGATGGCGCGGAGGTCAAGCGGGGCGATGTGCTGGTACGGATTGATCCGGCAGATGCCGAGGCCACTGTACAGCGTGCCGATAGTGACCTTGCCGATGCCCGCGCCGAGGCCCGGGACGCTGATCGCGGGTTGGCGCTGGCGCGCGATGAGCTCACGGCAGCGCAGGATCAGGCGGAACTGCGTGAGCGCGCCTTTACACGTCAGCAGGATCTGGCCCAGCGCGGTGTCAGCACCGCCGCGGCAACCGAAACGGCAGAGCTGGCTGCGTCCGCGGCACGTCAGGCCGTACTCGCCGGTCGACAGGCGCTCGCACAGGCGGAAGCGCGTGTGGATCAGGCCGCTACAGCGACGCGCCGTGCGGAAATTGCTTTAGCAGAGGCGCAGCGCCGGCTCGACGATACGGTTCTGTCTGCGCCGTTTGACGGGATGCTTAGTGAGACCAGCGTCATCGAGGGCCGTTTGGTCAGCGCCAACGAACGGGTTGCGGAACTGATTGATCCCCATGATCTGGAAGTCGCTTTCCGGGTTTCCACGGCGCAATACGCCCGCCTTCTGGACGCCGAGGGCGACATTATTGCCGCTCCCGTGACTGCCACACTCGAGGTCGCAGGCGTGGATCTCGAAGCGGAAGGCACCATAACCCGTGCCAGCGCCGGAGCCGGTGAAGGTCAGACAGGTCGCAAGGTCTTTGCCTCGCTGGGACGTGCTCCGGGGTTCAAGCCGGGCGATTTTGTCACAGTGCGTGTCCGTGAGCCGGAATTGCAAAACGTCGTACGACTGCCGTCCTCTGCCGTCGATGCCAACCGTACGGTGCTTGTCCTAGCGGATGAAAACCGTCTGCAAAGCGTTCCCGTCAAGCTGCTGCGCCGTCAGGGTGATGATGTACTTGTTCGAGGGCCCATCGACGGGCTCGAAGTTGTGACGGCCCGGTCGCCCCTTTTGGGGGCCGGCATTGCGGTGAACCCGTTGCGCGGGGCGGCGGAGGTTCCGCAAGAGCCGCAGATGCTCGAGCTGAGCGAAGAGCGCCGGGCGCGTCTTGTCGCCTTTGTCGAAGCAAACAACCGTATGCCGGACGAGGCGAAGGCCCGTGTCTTGGCCCGCCTCGCGGAACAGAAGGTTCCTGCCCAAATGGTCGAACGGATCGAAGCGCGGATGGGGGGATAAGGCATGGCCCGGCAGATCGGCAAAGGCGCGCGCGGTATCCTGTCTTACTTTACCCGCCACCGTACGGCGGCAAACCTTTTGCTTGTCCTGCTTCTGGTATCCGGATTTGCAGCGGCGCCGAACATGCGGGCGCAGTTCTTTCCGGATGTCATACTCGACAATGTGACCGTCAGCACCGTGTGGCAGGGGGCCGGGGCCGAAGATATTGACGGAGCCATCAGCCAGGTGCTTGAAACGGCGCTGCTGGGTGTGGAAGGTGTCGAAAGCTCCGAGAGCACGGCACGCGAAGGCAGCAGCATTGTCGTGCTCGAATTCGAGCCCAACTGGGACATGTCGCGCGCCGCCAGTGATGTGCAGACAGCGGTCGATGCAATCACCACCCTTCCGGAAGAGGCGGAAGAGCCCGAAGTGCGTCGCGGCGCGTGGCGTGACCGTGTGACGGACGTCGTTATCACAGGCCCCGTCGAACCTGCGCAGCTTGGCCGGTTTGCCGATGAATTCGTCACGCGCCTGTTTGCACGCGGGGTGACCCGAACCACGGTACAGGGCGTCGCGGCGCCGCAGACAAGGGTCGAGGTGCCAAGCGCAAACCTCATCGCCAATGACATCACGATGGCCGAAATCGCGGCCGCCATCGCCGCAGAGGTGGATGCCGATCCGGCAGGGGACGTGACCGGCGCGAATGCCCGCGTCCGCACAGGTACGGCCAAAAGATCCGCCGAGCAAATCTCGCAGATTGTTCTGCGGTCAAACCCCGATGGATCGAAACTTCTCATTTCCGATGTCGCCCGCGTCACGCAAGAAGGGGTCGACCGGTCGCTTGGTTATTTCGTCGGCGACGACCCCGCGATGAGCGTGCGCGTTGACAGGTCCGACCGGGGCGATGCCATCGGTATTCAGGAACGCGTCGAAGAGGTCGCGGCAGAGCTGCAAGCGAGCCTGCCCGCCAGCGTCACGGTCGAGCTGATCCGCACCAGAGCCGAGGCGATAACCGGACGGCTCGATCTGTTGATCAGCAATGGCCTGATGGGGCTTGGCCTTGTTGTGACGCTTCTGTTTCTCTTTTTGAACGCAAGAACCGCGTTCTGGGTGGCTGCGGGTATTCCGGTCGCCATGGGGGCCGCGATTGCACTGATGTATCTGGGTGGTCTGACGCTCAACATGATTTCGCTTTTTGGCCTGATTATCACGCTCGGTATTGTGGTGGATGACGCGATCGTCGTCGGAGAGCACGCCGACCACCGTTACAGGCGCGGCGGCATGAGCGCGGCCGAAGCCGCCGAAGGCGCGGCTCAGCGTATGGCAATGCCCGTTTTTGCGGCCACGTTGACGACCATCATCGCCTTCTTCGGGCTTGTTGCCGTCGGGGGCCGGTTTGGCGACTTGATCAAGGACATTCCCTTTACGGTCATCGCGGTGCTTGCCGCGTCGCTGGTTGAATGCTTCCTGATCCTGCCACATCACATGAACCACGCATTGGCGGGTGCCGCGAAAAACGCACGCTACAGCGTGCCCAAACTGATCTTGGGGTGCCTTGTGACGGCCATTGTTTTGACGGTTGTTGTGACTGCGGCGCTGTTCGGGATGATCTACCTCTATCTGTCCTATTCAGGGGGCGATGCTGCCACCGCACCGGATGTGCTGGCGCAGCCGAGCACGGCCTTGGCCGGTGTCCTCATGGTTGCGGTTCTGGGGGCTATCGTGCTCAGCCGGACATCACTCAACCGGGTTGTAACACTCATCGGCACCCATGGCATCGACACACCATCGTTCGTGGTCAACTCAGGTTTTGAGTGGATGCGCGAACGGCTTTTCCGCCCGTTTATGGCCGGTGTCATTGCGGCGCGGTATGTTGTGCTCGCCGGGGTCGTTGCCGTGCTGGCCAGCCAGGTTGTGCTTTTCATTCGCGGTGATGTGCAGTGGCGGTTTTTCAACGCGCCCGAGCGCGGGTCGGTCACTGGCAATTTTGCAATGGCCGAGGGTGCGACACGCGCCGACACTCTTGAGATGATGGCCGAAATGCAGCGGGCCACAAACGCGCTGGCCAGCCAGTACGAAGAGGAATACGGAACCAATCCGCTCGACTATGTCATCGCGCAAATCGGCGGCAGCGCCGGACGCGGTTTGGCAGGTGCCGATGACAAGGACGCCGATTTGCTGGGCGGCATTTCCATCGAGCTTATCGACGCCGATTTGCGGCCCTATTCGTCCTTCGCGTTCGTAGCGGCGCTGCAAGACGAGGTCATCAATCATCCGCTGGTGGAGACGGTCAGTTTTCGCGGGTGGCGCTCGGGCCCCGGAGGCGATGCGCTTGATGTCCAGTTTTACGGCGCGGACACCGAGGTTCTGAAAGCGGCCTCCGAAGACTTGCAGGAAGCATTGCGCCAATACCCCGAAGTCAGCGCATTGCAAGACAATCTGGCCTACGACAAGGAAGAGCTGATCCTGAACCTGACGCCACAGGGGCAGGCGCTCGGCTTTACCATCGACGCGCTGGGCCGCGTGTTGCGCAACCGGTTGGGCGGTATCGAAGCCGCGACCTATCCCGATGGCCCGCGATCCGCCGAGATCCGCGTCGAGCTTCCCGAAGGCGAATTGACGGCCGATTTTCTGGACCGCACCCAGATGCGCACCCCGACGGGGAGCTATGTCGCGCTGGGCGATATCGTCAGCGTCGAAAGGCGGACAGGTTTCTCCACGGTACGGCGCGAGAACGGCATTCGGCTCATTTCGGTCAGCGGCGATATCGCGGAAGACGATCCCGCCCGCGCGACGGCCATAAACACGGCGCTGGCCGAAGATATCCTGCCGCGCATCGCATCGGAGCGGCAAGTCGAGTATCGGCTGGCGGGGTTGAGCGAGCAGGAAAACGAGTTTCTGTCGGACGCGTTGACCGGATTGATCCTGTGTCTGACAGGAATTTTTCTGGTGCTCGCATGGGTGTTCAGCAGCTGGACCCGGCCCTTGGTGGTCATGGCCGTGATCCCGTTCGGATTGGTTGGCACGATCTACGGGCATTACGTCTGGGAGGTTCCACTGAGCATGTTCACCGTTGTCGGCTTGTTGGGCATGACCGGTATCATCATCAACGATTCCATCGTTTTGGTGACGACCATCGACGAATATGCAGAACAGCGCGGACTGATCCCGTCCATTATTGAAGGCGCGGCTGACAGGTTGCGGCCCGTCATGCTTACGACGCTTACGACCGTCTTGGGGATGGCACCCCTGTTGTTCGAGAAAAGCCAGCAGGCGCAGTTTCTTTTGCCGACCATCATCACGCTCGTGTACGGCCTGGGGTTCGGTATGTTTCTGGTTTTGCTGGTGGTTCCGGCGTTGGTGGCTGCGCAGCACGATATGGCGCGTCAGATCAAAGCGATGCGCCGTGGTTTGCGTGCGCCGGCCGCGGGCCTGCGGCTCGGGCTGGGCGTCATGTGGCTGCTGATGCTGGCTTGGGGGGGCGTGACATTGGGGTACGCCATCTGGTCAGGCGCGCTTCATCCTGTATTGCTCGGGGCGCTGCCGATGTTGGCTGGCATGTCGCCGGTCGCGGCCGGCTTGGCGCTTTTCATCGTGGGGGCTGCTATTGCTGCGACCGTGGGATATTTGACTGGCGCGATCTTGATGATGCTGCGGCATCGCCGCACGGCCTAGCCCGGCGTACAGCCGCGCATGTCCACAGCGTGCGATGCGCCCAGCACGGTAAACCTGATGGCCGATCGATCCAGTGCGAGGGTCCCGTTTCCGCTCGGCACGATATCGGCCTGCGCGCTCAGGGTGTTGCCAGACCGCTGCGTGGTTGCTTCGGACACCCACAGATCAGGCCGACCCGCCTCGATCACAACGACTTCGGAGCCGCCTGCATAGGGCACCTGCAGATCCGCGGAGATCGACAGCCCGTCCTTGATGGGTTCGATGCGACAGGTCACGGCGCCGGCACCGGCCTCGCTCGCCGTATAGGGGCGCTCGGCCAAAGCTGCGGCGATCGCAGGGACCGGCGTTGTTCCTGCCGCAGATAATGTGCCTTTCAGCTTGATCCGCTCGGGGATGCAGATGTCGTGGCACACTCCGATGTCCATCGTGAGGTCCACATCGATATCCCGCCCGCCGCTGCGGGGCGTCATCGCAATAGGCAGCACGACCTTGCCGTCATAGCCTATCGACCGCATCCCATTCTGATCAAATACCTTCGGCGTGGGCCAGCTGACTGACACGGCATGCAAATTGCGCGAACCTTTCCAGTCGAACTGCGGCGGGATGCCCGCATCGCCGGGCGCACGCCAGTAGGTCTTCCAACCGGGTTCCAGCTCCAATGCGACCGCGGCCATGTAGGTGCCGTCCGACCGCTGCCAGCCGTCAACCAGCGTGGCTGTCACTGGCGATTGTTGCAGCTGCTGCGCGGCAGCGCCGGTCACAAAGGTGGCCAGAAGTACGGGGACAAGAAGCGTTTTCATCATCCACCCTATGTGGCGGCTCAGCGGTGTTTTGCCAAGTCACACTTCGGTCAGAGATGTTTCGCGAAACGCTCGCTTGATCCGGTGCATGGGGGCGGTCATGCTGCACGCGATGAGGATCGGTAGGTCGGTATGGATTTGACAGGACAGCTTTTGGTCGCGATGCCCGCGATGGGTGATCCGCGCTTTGACCGCTCCAGCATTTTTATCTGTGCGCATTCCGACGACGGTGCCATGGGGCTCATTATCAACAAGCGGGCGGATGAACTCACGCTCGAACAGGTGCTCGAGGGCATGGAGATCGGGCCGGGAGACGGGTGCACCGGCATGCCGGTGCATATCGGCGGACCAGTTGAGACGGGGCGGGGATTTGTTCTGCACAGCGACGATCACCGCGGCGCGCTTGATCCGCTGGTGGTGCCAGGCGGTTTCGCACTGACGGCGACACAAGACATACTCGATGACATTGCAGCAGGTGCAGGACCGCGCCGCGCGATCTTTGCCCTTGGCTATGCGGGCTGGGGCGCAGGCCAGCTGGAAAGCGAGATTTCACAGAACGTATGGCTGACGTGTCCGGCAAGTTTCGATTTGGTTTTTTCAAGGCCGGATGACGCGAAATGGGATGCAGCGTTGGACAGCATCGGAATTGATCCGCTGACCCTGTCGGCCCACGCTGGCCGCGCCTAGTCTTGCGCGGGGCGCGGTGCTGCGGCGCGGGTCAGCCTGTCGTTGATGGCGATGCCCAGCCCGTGTTGCGGGATCGGGGCGACGGCGATTGCATGTCCCGACGCGTCAAGCTGGTGCAGAGCGTCAAAGAGCCGCGCGGCTGCTTCGCAAAGGTCTCCGGTGGCTGACAGCGTCATGTCGCCCGCAACGTCGCCAAAGCCGAGCATCACTTCTCCGGGCTCGGGGGCTCTCGCATTGAGGCGCACGCGCCCGCGTGGTGCGTAGTGCGAGGCCAATTGACCGGGCGCAGTGATGCTGCCGCCCCCGTCATTTGCCAGTGGGCGCTGCAATACATCTTCGATCGCTTCGGCTGTGATACCGCCTGCGCGCAGCAGGACGGGTGTTTCGTCATCAAATCCGACAATGGTGCTCTCGACCCCGACAGTGCACGGGCCACCATCAAGTATCGCATCGATCTGCCCATCAAGACCCGCCCGAACGTGTGCTGCCGTTGTGGGGCTGATCCGGCCTGACGGATTGGCCGAAGGTGCGGCAACCGGCCCGCCGAATGCGGTCAGGAGTGCGCGGGCGGCCGGGTTCGCAGGGACGCGCAATCCCACGGTCTGCAATCCTGCGGTCACAAGCGATGACAGCCCGTGGCCTTCGCGCAGCGTAGCAACGAGCGTCAGGGGGCCGGGCCAGAAGGTTTCAGCAAGCTGCTGCGCACTGTCGGGCAGGCGGGCCAGTTCTTGGGCCGCTTCGAGCGAGGCGATGTGCACAATGAGCGGATTGAAGCTCGGGCGCCCTTTGGCTGCATAGATGGCGGCGACTGCATCGCCTTGACGGGCGTCCGCACCCAAACCGTAAACAGTCTCCGTTCCGAACGCGACAAGGCCTCCGCGGCGCAATATATCTGCCGCAACGTCAACTCCGGCGCTGTCAGGCGTCAGTATCTGGGTCGATCTTTGCATGGGAGCCTTTGTTTCGTGACGCCGCGTTCAGGTTGCCATACCGCCGATGGCGTTCCATCTTGGCGGGCATTGGGGGGCGGTTTATCACCCCCGCGCAGGCATTTCCACAGGGCATGGATTGGCCCTCGTCCGGAACGCCACGCACCGCAGTTGGAGAGAACCAGATGACTTATCGCGCGACCGTTGACGACTATAACTTCCTTTTCGACCATGTTGTGGGACTGGAGCAGGTGCGAGCAACCGAGCGGTTCGCGGATGCGACCGACGATGTGACGCGTGCCATTCTGACAGAGGCCGGAAAGATGTGCGAAGAAGTGCTTGCACCGGTCCAGCGTGCGGGTGACCTGCATCCTGCCAAACTCGAAAACGGTGTTGTGCGCACGTCCCCCGGCTACGCCGAGACCTACAAGGCCATCGCCGAAGGTGGCTGGATCGGCATGGCGGCAGATCCGGAAAATGGTGGCATGGGGCTGCCGATGGCCCTGACCTCCGCAGTGAACGAAATGATGAGTGCTGCGTGCCTGTCGCTGCAACTTGCCCCGCTGATGAGCCAGGGCCAGATCGAAGCGCTCGAGCATCATGCCTCCGACGCGATCAAGGAAATCTATTTGCCCAAACTGATTTCGGGCGAGTGGACAGGCACGATGAACCTGACCGAACCGCAGGCCGGATCGGACGTAGGGGCGCTGGCGTCCAAGGCGGACGACAATGGCGATGGTACCTACCGGATTTCCGGCCAGAAAATCTATATCAGCTGGGGTGACCACGATTTCGGCGGAAACGTTTGCCATCTCGTCTTGGCGCGTCTGCCCGGGGCGCCGAACGGGACCAAAGGGATCAGCCTGTTCCTGGTGCCGAAATTCATCCCCGACGAAGATGGCAACCCCGGCAAGCGCAACGGCGTGAATGTCGTCAGCCTCGAGCACAAAATGGGTCTGCACGGATCGCCGACCTGCGTGATGCAATATGACGATGCGGTCGGTTGGCTGGTCGGTCCCGAACAGGGCGGAATGGCTGCGATGTTCACGATGATGAACAACGCGCGGCTGGGTGTTGGCGGGCAGGGCATCGGTGTTGCGGAAGGTGCCTATCAGCACGCGCTGGCCTATGCGCAGGACCGCAAGCAAGGCCGCACCGCGCTGGGTGATGCCGGTACCGGTACGATCCTCGATCACGCCGACGTCCGCCGCATGTTGACGCAGATGAAAGCCGATATCTTTGCCGCCCGCGCCATCGGAATGAGCAATGCGGTGGCCATCGACATGGCCAATGCAACGGGCGATCCTGCCTGGAAGGCCCGCGCGGCCTTGTTGGTGCCAATCACCAAGGCCTTCGGCACCGACGTGGGAATGAACGTGGCCGAGATGGGCCTGCAAATCCACGGCGGAATGGGTTTTGTCGAGGAAACGGGCGCTGCGCAATACAGCCGGGATGTCCGTGTGACAGCGATCTACGAAGGCACGAACGGGATTCAGGCGATGGACCTCGTTGCCCGCAAGATGATGGATGGAGGCGAAGCTGCAATGGCGCTTCTCGACGAGGTCTGCGCTGACGTGGAGGCGGCGAAACCGGTTTTCCCCGATATGGCTGACGCCGTCTGGGAAGCCGTCGAAGGCTTGCGCGAAGCGACGGAATGGTTGGTCGCGCAAGGCGACCTGCAGGACCGCTTCGCCGGTGCGGTGCCGTATCTGCGCGCCTTCGCACGCGTGTTGGGCGGGCATTTGCATCTCAAGGCGGCAATGGCCGATCAGGGCGGCGCCCGCGAAAAGCTGGCGCGATTCTATATCCAGAGGCTCTTGCCCGAACACGCGGGTCTGCTGGTTCACGCACAGGCAGGTGCCGAAGATCTCTATGCGCTGAGCCCAGACGAGCTGGCCGCTTGAGCGGCAAGCTGGTGACCCCGTGGGAGCAGCCTCCCACGGGAAGCGAAGCGATCGAAGTCGCAGAAGGTGTCTTGTGGTTGCGGCTGCCACTTCCGATGAAACTCGACCACGTGAACGTCTATGCGCTTGATGACGGCGACAGCTGGACTGTGATCGATACCGGTTTCGCGTCCAACAAGACGCGCGGGCTATGGGCCGAAATCCTCGCGGGCCCGTTGGCGGGCAAACCGGTGCGCCGCGTGGTCGTCACCCACCACCACCCCGATCATATAGGCCTCGCAGGGTGGTTCCAGACAGAGTATGGCGCAGAGCTGGTCACAACGCGCACCGCATGGCTGATGGCGCGGATGTTGCAACTGGACGTGCAGGATGTGCCCAGCAATGAAAGCCTTGCGTTTTATCGCGGCGCCGGCATGGACCCGTCGATCTATGACAAACGCGCGGCGGACCGCCCGTTCAATTTCGCGGATGTGGTTGCGCCGCTGCCGCTTGGCTATACCCGCATTTCCCAGAACGACACCATTCGCATGGGGGGGCGTACGTGGGATGTGCACATCGGCAATGGTCATGCGCCGGAGCATGCCACTTTCTGGAGCCGTGACGACAATCTGGTCATCGCGGGCGACCAAATCCTGTCGTCCATTAGCCCCAACATCGGTGTTTATGCCACCGAGCCGATGGCAGACCCGATTGGCGAATGGCTTGAGGCCTGCGAACGGCTTGCGGCGATGGCGCGGCCCGAACATTTGGTGCTGGGTGGGCATAAATTGCCGTTTACCGGTCTGCCCACGCGCATGCGGCAATTGATCGACAACCACCATAGCGCGCTGGACCGGTTGCTGGCGCATATCGACAGTCCCGCCACGGCTGGCGACTGCTTTGCGCCGTTGTTCAAAAGATCGATAGGTGAGGGCGAATATGGGCTCGCGCTGGTTGAAGCCTTTGCGCATTTGAGCCACCTTCACCAGACAGGTCAGGCCATCCGAACCCGTCGGGACGATGGCGCCTGGTTGTATCAGCGCAAGGGGTAGGTCATGGGCGAGCAGGTGGAAACGACAGCGGAAGCGGCAGAGGCCGCCGCTATGCCCCGGATGCACGAGGTCCACACCGACCCTGCTGCGCGCACCGCTACGGACCAGGCGTTGCCCAAAGGTGTCACCGCCAAATCCGCCGAGAAGAAGTCTCCGGCGCAATGGGCATACGAACGCGTTGTGCTGTACCTCAAGAAGTTCGAGGAAGGGCTGGACGAAAACCACGAGATCGCGATGGGCTTTGCGGGGGCCGATGCAGGCGTTCTGCGGATCGAGGGCATGGGGTATTTTGACCCCGATATCGTGACCTTCTACGGAACGGACCCCGCAGGGGGGAAAATGCAGCTTGTTCAGCATGTCAGCCAGTTGAACGTCGTGCTGCGCGCTTTGCCCAAAGCGGTGGAGGCCGCCGCCCCGAACCGCATCGGATTCCGGCTTATCGAGGACCTTGAGGGCGACAGCGCGTGACGCCGCTGCCGCGTCAGATCGACCGGCCGGCAATCATGGCGTGACAGTGGCCCGCAAATGGCTTAATCAGCCGCCAAACAGCTATACTTCTTAGGGAAAGAGGACTTTCACATGGCAGAGCATGAACACGGTTCGATGGACGTCACCACACAAGAAAAAACCTTCGATGGTTTCATGAGCTTTGTGACCCGCAGCGTCATCGTCATTCTGGTGGCGCTGGTGCTGATGGCCCTGTTCATCCGCTAAGCCCTGTTCGAATGATCAAAAAGCTTCTGTGCGCGGCGGGGCTGTGCGCCATTCTGGTTGGCTGCGCAGTGCCCACAAATGATTCGCCCGACGCGGTCGTTGCCGGGGCGGCGTACCGTCCACAGGGGCCGACCGCGATCACGGTTTTCACAATGGTGAACAACCGGACGGGTGCTGGCGGGCATACAGCACTGCTCGTGGAGGGGTCGCAGGCCGTCATCTTTGATCCGGCGGGATCGTACATCAACCCGCGCGTGCCCGAAAAAGGCGATGTGCTTTATGGCATGTCACCCGTGTGGGTCCAGAACTATAAATCTGCGCACGCGCGGTCGGACTTCCATGTGGTCAGCCAGAAGTTTCTGGTGAGCCCATCGACCGCCGAGCGTGCATTGCAACTGGTGCAGGCGAACGGACCTGTCCCGTCGGCCTTCTGCGCCAGTGCCACCACACGTCTGTTGCAACAGGTGCCCGGATTTGCCGATGTACGGCAGGGTTTCTATCCGGTGAAGCTGATGGAGCAATTGGCGCAACGCCCCGATGTCATCACGACACGCTATTTCGAAGACGACGATGGCAATGTCGTTGACGGCATACGTGCGCTACCCCAGCAGGTAGAGTAACGCGTAAAGCGTTGTGCCGCCGCTGATGATCGACACGATCACGTTTCTTGTTGCCAGACCCACACAAATCGTGACGAGTGCTGCCACCGCGCGGGGTACATCGAACGTACCGCCCGTGGCCGCGGGCCAGACAACTTGCGGCGCGACCAGCGCAGGCAGGATCGCAACAGCCGTATAGCGCAAATGGCGCAGCAACCAGTCGGGCATCGCACGGCCCCCGACCAACCCCGTGAACATGAACCTCAGGGCGAAGCTGCCGATGCCAAGCAGGATGATGACTGTCCAGAGTGTCGTCTTGTCGATCATCGCGTGCGGTCCCTTCGCTCAAGCCATAATTCGGTTTGTGCGCCCGCCATCATGCCCGCAACCCCCGCCACGATCAGCCCGAGGCTATAAGGCACGGCAACCGCCAGCAGGCTGACAACCACGGCAACAAACGCGGCCGCGACATGTGCCAAACTGCGGAACATCGGTGCGATCATGGCAAGAAAGGTGATCGGGATCGCGAAATCCAGTGCCAGACCGTCGGGCACCTGCGCGCCGATCAATGCCCCGACCAGAGTGAACAAATACCAAAGCGGTACGATCGGCGTCACGGCACCCAAAAAATAGCCGACCCGCTCAGATACGGTCATGTCGGGGTCTTTTTCGAACCGGGATATCCCGACGACATAGGATTGATCGACGGTCAGATAAGCGCAGAGCGCCCTCTGCCACAGGGGCGCCGCGCCGATATATGGCGTGAGGGATGCGGAATACATCGCCATCCGCAAATTCACTGCGAGCGCCGAGATCAGCACAATGACCGTCGGCACATTTTCCTGCATCAGCTGCAGTGCCGTGAACTGCGCCGCGCCGGCAATCACAACAACGGAAAAGGCCAGCGTTTCAAAAACCGATAGTCCGGCCTCTGTGGCGATCACGCCGAACAGAAGCGAAAACGGCACGATTACGAGAACGAAGGGCAATCCGGCAACGACACCCTGCAGGTAAGTTGATTTGCGGCTGGAAGAGGTCATTGGATGCCCTTAGGTTATGGCTGATCGTTATGCCGATGATGAGAGGGTGTAAATGGCCGAAAAACTTGACCTGTCAGAGTATCTGATCGCGCCCGACCCCGAAGCGGCGCGTCTGACCCGCCCTGTGACAGGACATGATCACACCGGTCAGGCCATCGAGATGCGGGTGGTCGAAGAGCGGCCGCTGACCATCTATCTCAACAGCCAGGAAGTGGTGACCGCCATGACCATCGGCGATTATCCCGATTATCTCGCGCTGGGGTTCCTGCGCAATCAAGGCATGTTGCGACCCGATGACGAAATTACAGCGGTCGATTATGACGAAGATCTCGAAGTGGTCGTGGTGCGTACGGCCCGCGAAACCGATTACGAGGACAAGATGCGGCGTAAGACGCGCACAAGTGGTTGCGCAGTCGGGACGGTGTTCGGTGACATGATGGAAGGGCTCGATGGTGTCACGCTGCCGTCCGCAGAGGTGCGCACGTCGTGGCTTTATGCGCTGTCCTCCAAGATCAACCGCACGCCGAGCCTGTATCTCGAAGCCGGTGCGATCCATGGCACGATCCTGTGTCAGCGCGACAGGCCATTGGTGTACATGGAGGATGTGGGTCGTCACAACGCGGTCGACAAGATTGCGGGTTGGATGCTGTCGCAGAACGTCTCACCGGACGATAAAATCCTCTATACAACCGGTCGCCTTACGTCCGAAATGGTGATCAAGACCGCGATGATGGGCATTCCTGTGCTGGCTTCGCGGTCGGGTTTCACGGCATGGGGCGTCGAGATCGCGCAGCAGCTTGGCTTGACGCTAATCGGCCGGATGAAGGGGAAACGGTTTGTCTGTCTGTCGGGTGAAGATCGTCTGACACGCGATGCCGACCCCGACGCGATATCGGAAGAACCGCGCCGCGCCGGGCGGAAGGGGGCCGCGTGAAGCAACCTGTCGGTGTGATCCTTGCCGGTGGGCGCGCCACGCGCATGGGCGGTGGCGACAAGGGGTTGCTGCAGCTGGGAGGCCAGACCTTGTTATCGCGCGTGATTGACCGGATCGATCCGCAGGTGGCCGCTCTCGCTCTGAACGCGAACGGAGATCCCACGCGGTTCCGTGACACTCGGCTCCCCGTCATAGCAGACAGCATAGATGGCTTCGCAGGCCCGCTGGCGGGGGTGCTCGCCGGGCTGGACTGGGCCGCAACCCAAGGTGTGGATACCGTTGTCACCGTGGCAGCCGATACGCCTTTCTATCCGTGCGATCTGGTGCCGCAGTTGTTGCTCGCGTCCGAAGGCATGGCGCATCCGCTAGTATTGGCCGCCACGCCGGACGCAAAGCGGGGTCGCGCACGTCATCCGACGTTCGGGCTGTGGCCGGTGGCATTGCGTGATGATCTGCGCCGTGCACTGCAGGACGGCGTGCGCAAGGTCGTACAGTGGACAGACGCGCACGCCGGACGCGAAGCGCTGTTCGCGGATGAAAGCGCCTTTTTCAACGTAAATACACCCGCCGATCTGGCGCACGCCGAGGCAATGCTATGAATATCTTTGGTGTCGTGGGATGGAAAAACGCCGGGAAGACTGGCCTGATGGAGCGATTGGTCACCGAAATCTGCGCGCGCGGGCACAGCGTGTCCACGGTCAAGCACGCGCATCACAGCTTTGATGTCGATCATCCCGGCAAAGACAGCTTTCGGCACCGCAACGCAGGCGCCCGCGAAGTGCTTCTGGCGTCAGGCAACCGTTTTGCCCTGATGCACGAATTGCGCGACCGCCCGGAGCCGTCGCTCGCCGAATTGCTCGAAAAACTCGCACCTGTCGATCTGGTTCTGATCGAAGGCTACAAACGTGACACCCATCCCAAGGTCGAGGCGCACCGGGCGGTCACGGGCAACCCGCTCATTGCTCCGGATGATCCGACGATCAAGGCCATCGCCAGCGATACATCGCTGCGCACCGACCGCCCGGTCTTTGATCTTGATGACACGCGCGCCATCGCCGACTTCATCCTCGCAGAGGTCGGTTTGTGACGCCATTTGACACTGTTCTTATTGCCGATTGGTCGGCCGGAAAACGTGGCAGTGTCAGGCCCAAGCCAGACGCGATCTGGCTCGGGCTCACCCGCGACGGTGCGCAACAGCCGCCCGAATACTGTCGGTCACGCCAGTTTGCAGAGGCGCGGATCGGCGAAATCATTGCTGCCGAACGCCGCGCGGGGCGGCGGCTGCTGGTGGGGTTCGATTTTCCCTTTGGATATCCCGCGGGCTTTGCCCAAAGAGTGACCGGCTCGAATGATCCTCTGGAGCTGTGGGATTGGTTTGAATGCGAAATCCAAGACACGGAAACGGGAGAGAACAACCGCTACGACGTGGCCGAACGGATTAACGCAGTTTTCGACGGGCCCGGACCATTCTGGGGCAAATCACACCGTGATCGCTGGCCCGGTATTCCGTACCGCAAGGAAGGCGTGCGTTTCGATACGGTTGCAGAAAAACGCCAGTGTGATCTCGTTGCTAAGGCAGCATCGAGCTGTTTTCAGCTTGCATTTCCACCCACGGTCGGGAGCCAGATACTGATGGGCCTGCCGACATTGTCGCGATTGCGCAGATTGTCCGGTGTCCGGGTCTGGCCGTTCGAGGCTTGCGAAGATGCGCCGGTGGTTCTGGCCGAAATTTGGCCCGGCTTGATTGAACCTGCTGTCAAAAAGGCCCTTCAGAGTGGGCCGGATGATGCGATCCGGGACGAAGTGCAGGTGGGACTTTTGGCAAATGCCCTGTCGCGTCTTGATGCAGCGACGCTGGAGCACCTGATGAACGATTTGCCCAGTCACGCCAAAGAAGAAGCATGGATACTGGGCGCGGGGGCCGCTGATACGTTGACGGAACTGGCCGGTCAGGCCACGCCACCGCCGCTGCGCAACGATTGTTTTGCACTGCCTCAGGGGGTTCACTGGACCCCCGTTGACGAGGCACTGGATATGCTTCGGACACGGTTGCATGCACTCACGGGGGCGTCGACAATCGACGTTGACGCGGCACTGGGCCGTATCGCGGCGGGTGATGTGGTTGCCGCGCGGGCCAATCCGCCTTTGCCCAACACCGCGGTGGACGGGTACGGCTTTGCCGGTGGTCGCGGCGCAGGTACGCACAGTTTGCCGCTTGTGGCAGGGCGCGCCGCTGCGGGGGACGCGCCGGGCACTGTTGTGGACGGTCATGCCATTCGCATTTTGACGGGGGCAGCGTTGCCCGCTGGCGTGGACACTGTCATTCTTCAGGAAGATGTCGCGCGGGACGGCGACGCGATTGTTTTTAACGGCCCTCTCAAAACCGGTGCGAACACGCGCAAAGCGGGCGAGGACGTGCAGGCCGGGGATGTCGTCATCAAGAAGGGGCGCCGGATTGGCCCCGCCGATATCGCATTGTTGTCGGCGGTCGGTGTGGCCCGGATCGAGGTGCGCGACCGGCTGCGGGTCGGTGTCCTGTCAACCGGTGATGAACTGGTCGATCCCGATACCGCTGCGGCGGCAGGCCAGATCTATGATGCGAACCGGCCGATGCTTTTGGGGCTGATAAAGCAGCTTGGACATGTCGCCGTGGATCTGGGTCGCGCACCGGATGACCGTATGGAGCTGCGCCGCAGGTTTGATGATGCCGCCGGCAGGGTCGACGCATTGCTGACCTCGGGCGGTGCGTCAGCCGGCGATGAAGATCACGTATCGGCATTGCTTGATGAGGCAGGCGCGATGGCGACCTGGCGCATCGCGATCAAGCCGGGACGCCCGCTTGCGCTTGCACTGTGGAACGGTGTGCCGGTGTTCGGTTTGCCCGGCAATCCGGTTGCCGCGCTGGTCTGTGCGTTGATCTTTGCGCGGCCCGCGCTCGCGCAATTGGCGGGTGCTGAGTGGACCACCCCGCAGGGGTTCAACGTCCCTGCCAACTTCACCAAACGCAAGAAACCGGGACGGACCGAGTTCTTGCGGGCGCGTTTTGGCCCCGACGGGATCGAGGTGTTCCCCTCTGAAGGGTCCGGCAGGATCAGCGGATTGAGCTGGGCGGACGGTCTTGTCGAGCTATGTGAGGGGGAGCGGCAAATCGCACCGGGCGATCTGGTCCGCTATATTCCTTATGCCAGCTTTGGCCTGTGAAAGGCGAAAAGTCGCAATGAAAACAACCATTTTGATTGCCGCAATCATTTGTTCAGCGGGCATAGCGCAGGCATGTACGTCTGTTGCCTTTGTCGAAGGGGCCCCGCGGGACCGATTTGTGCTGAGCGACGCACAGGAGGTTGCTGCGGTAACGGTCGATCTGCGGGGATCTGCCGGCCGTTTGATCTTTGACACCGCCGATGGCGGGACCGGAGTCGAGGTGTTTCAGCCGTTGCGGGACGAGGGTGGGACGACCGCCTCCAGCGTTCTTGATGGAGCAGAGGTCATTCGCGTTGTCCTTGATGGGTCCTCGGCAGATGGTCGCGCGGCATTTTCGATCGATGTGGATGACCGGCTCGAAGCGTCTGACCTAGGCCAGATCAGAGTAACCGGTGGTGAACTAGAGGGGGCCTCCGTGACTTTCGAGACCCGTGATGGGGACGTGGCGACGGCCACTTTTGGCGCAAACAACCGCGCGTCGGCCTGTCTGTCGTGACCGTCAGTCGAAAGTACCCGCAACGCGGCCCAACAGCATAAACGCGCGCGCCGTGCGGGTGTCAGAAAATCGGGCAATCTCCTCGTCACTCGCATCGGCTTCGAAGGTCGAGAAAAGCTGATCAAAGCGGCGCAAGAAATGGTGCGCCGCGTCACGGAAGATCGGGTCCTGCTTCATCCGGCCCGCGGTCAGCGCAAGTGACGATCTGTCCCGTATACCGCCAAGTGGGGCGATCGGACGGCCCCGCGCCCCTTGTCCGAACATGCGCCAGACTTCTGCGCGGGCACGGTCGGGGCGCAGATCATCCATATAAATGCCGTCCTGGCTCAGCAGGGTGAGCACGTCCTGCGCGGCCTGGATAAGCTGTGCGGCTCCGCGATCCTTGAGCGCACGGCGCAGTGCGGCGAATCCCTGTTCGTCCTCTGCGGTTTCCGGAAAGTTCAACGCGCGGATCAAATCATCGTGCGCAAGCGGTGGCTGCATGTCGGCACTGGAAGTTCCCAAAGCCAGCGTTTGCTGGTCCTCGGCGGACGGTGCGGTGACGGCCGCGATGGCGGCCGGTCGCGGTGCCTCTTCACGTCGGCTCTGGAATGTGGCAAGCGCGGTTTCCGTCTTGCGGGTTGCCGCGGCGATTTCGTCCAGTTTGCGGGTCACCGAGGGTTCGGACGCCAGTGTGCCGCCCTGTGCCTGCGCGATATAGGCCTGCCTGATGGCATCGATGGCTGCCTGCAACCGCTGGCTTTCCTCGCGCATTACGCGACTGGCACGCGCTGCCGTCGCCGCGACCCAGATCATCGCGACCGGCAGGAACACCACCAGCATTGTCATCAGGAATCGCAATGCACCTTCGCCTTCGGGCGCGGGATCGCGTGGCGCAAAAATGAAAAACAACGCCGTGCCGAGCAACCAGACCCCTGACATGGCGATTGCGACGAGTTCGATGCCGGTAATCGTATCGGGACGGGCGCGATCGTAGATGCCCAACGGCGTCGGTCGCGCGGAAGCCGCGGTATTGGATTTCAGCGCCGTCGGACGCTTGGCCCTCGGGGTTGGGTTGGATGCTGGTGCATCGGGCATGTGATCCGCTCCGCTCAGGCGTAGACGATCTCGAGAACCTCGTAGGATTTCAACCCACCCGGGGTCTTCACGTCCACGCTGTCACCTTCCTCTTTGCCAATCAGGGCACGCGCAATGGGTGATTTGATGTTCAGCAGTCCGGCTTCGATGTTGGCCTCGTACTCACCCACGATCTGGTAGGTTTTTTCGGCATCCGTGTCTTCATCTACCAAGGTAACCTTGGCCCCGAACTTGATCGCGCCAGACAGTTTGGAAGGATCGATCACATCGGCCAACGAAATGACCCCTTCGAGTTCCTTGATACGGCCTTCGATAAAGGACTGCTTTTCCTTCGCGGAGTGATATTCGGCGTTTTCCGACAGATCGCCATGTTCGCGTGCCTCTGCGATGGCCTTGATGATGGCGGGGCGCTCGATGGTCTTGAGCTCCTTGAGTTCCTTTTCAAGGTCAACAAAACCCGCGCGGGTCATCGGGATCTTTTCCATGGCAAGTCTCGGCAATAAGAAGGCGCGCCCCGAAGGGTTCCGGGGCGCGCGAAATTCAGTTGAGCCATACGATGACCCAAATGCCGCGCGGAATGCAAGGGCTTATGGGGCGGTGGCGGGCGATGTTTCGCCTGAGCCGGGGCCGTGCCCGTTCAATCATATTGCACCACTTCGAATTCGATCCTGTCCGCATCATGGAAGTAGAACCGGCGCCCCGGCTCGTAATCCGCGTGATTGCCTGTCTTGAAGCCGAGCGATTTCACCGCCTCTTCGGTCGCGTCCAAATCGTCAACCACTACGGCAAGGTGGTTCAGCGCCGCCACCTGTGAATAATCGGCCGTTCCCCGCTTCGCCGTGTCACCCGGCGAGTAGAGCGCGATGTACTGCGCATCGGTGCCGACGTGGATGGTATGGCCGCCCATCATGGCGTCCCCTTGCCACCGGACGTCCCAGCCGAATATCTGCTTCATCCAGCCGGCGGTCGCCTGCGGGTCAGATACGGTGATATTTGCATGTTCCAGTCGTGCCGTCATAACGCGTTCCTCTTTCTTGATCATTGACCCCATCCTTCGTAATTCCTAAACCTAACTTTAGGTCAAGATATTTCTGAACAAGGCAGAAGACAGTGAACGAGGGATTGAGCATTGGCGCTCTGGCGCGCCGCACGGGTCTCGCTGTCTCGGCGATCCGGTACTACGAGGCGCAGGGGCTGATCCGCCCGTGGCGCAACCCGGGCGGGCAGCGGCGCTTCGAGCGATCGGACCTGCGCCGCCTGAGCTTTGTCATGATTGCCCAGCAGTTCGGGTTTACCCTGCCGCAGATCAGGGCGCAGCTGGATATGCTGCCGGGGGGGCGCACCCCGACGAAGGCGGATTGGGCCGCGATCAGTGTTACCTTCCGTGCGGAGCTGAACGCGCGCATCGACACACTGACACGTCTGCGCGACAATCTGGATGGCTGCATCGGGTGTGGATGTCTGAGCCTTGAGGCCTGCGCCTTGTACAATGCGCGCGACATCGCGGGCCAGAAAGGGCAGGGGCCGAGGTATTTGATGGGCGACATGCCGCCAACGTCGGAACACTCGGACGGTTGAATGGTTGGGCCTGTGCGCCCAGCCAAGGATAGCCCATGTCACACCAGATTCCGCCCCGCATCGTTCCGTCGTTTCTGCGACTTATGGCCATTCTATCGGTGCTCGGTACCGTGGCGCTGTTGGTGGGGAATGTGTGGGGGTCCATCGCGGTGCCCAATCACGATTGGGTTGCCGATACGGTGAGCGATCTGGCGGCGGGACGCTACGAAATCATTCAGGATGTCGCGCTTTACGGGTTCGGGGGCAGCATGGTCGCGCTGGCGCTTGCGGTTGCCCATCTGCATCCGGGCGGCTGGCAGTGGAGCGTGCTTTCCGTTCTTCTTATCCTGATTGCTCTGTGCATTGTCATCATCGGCGCGCGCAACGAATACGGTGACGGGGACAGCGAAGGAATCGTGATCCATATCTACGTGGTTTACGCGATGGGCGCGCTCTACACCGCGGCCTTTGCACTGGCGTGGGTCGAAGGGGACAAGATCGGCCATGGCATGGGCAAAGCCTCGTTGATCTGCGGTCTGTTGTGGGTCTGTGGCGCGCCCATCTTCTTTGTGATGCCCACCGGGTACGACGGTGCATGGGAGCGCGGGTTGGGCGTGATCTGTGCGGTCTGGACCGTGTTGTTTGCGCGGGCGCTGTGGCGCAGTGCGCAGGTGCAGGCGGAGGGATAACCGGCTCAACTGACCGATAAACAGACATGAGCGCGGCTTGGCTGCAGATTCAGGCAGGCTGCGACGATTTTAACGCCCCGTCGTGATTGCAATGGGCTGCGGGCTTCGCTACCTCAGTTGAAACCAGAACAACACGCGAAGGGAGCGCCTGTTATGGCCGAGATTGAACGCGAAGCGATGGAATACGACGTTGTGATCGTGGGCGCCGGGCCCGCTGGTCTGTCAGCCGCCATCCGGTTGAAACAGCTTGATCCCGATTGCAACGTGGTCGTTCTGGAAAAAGGCTCCGAAGTGGGCGCGCATATCCTTTCGGGTGCCGTGCTTGATCCCTGCGGCCTCGATGCGCTGATCCCCGACTGGAAAGAAAAAGGCGCGCCGCTGAACGTACCGGTGGTCGAAGACAACTTTTATGCGCTGGGCGAGGCGGGCGAGGTCCGTATCCCGAACTGGCCGATGCCGAAGCTGATGAACAACCACGGCAATTACATCGTCTCGATGGGCAATGTGTGCCGCTGGATGGCCGAACAGGCCGAGGGAATGGGGGTCGAAATCTTCCCCGGCATGGCCTGCTCCGAGCTGGTCTATGGCGACAATGGCGAAGTCAAAGGCGTGGTTGCTGGTGTGTTCGGTCTGGAACAGGACGGCAGCTATGGTCCCAACACCGAACCCGGCATGGAACTGCACGGCAAATACGTGTTCCTGTCCGAAGGTGTTCGCGGCAGCCTTTCGAAAGAGGTGATCGCGAAATACGAGCTCGACAAGGGCAAGGAGCCGCAGAAATACGGCATCGGGATGAAAGAAATCTGGGAGATCGACCCGGAGAAGCACCGCGAAGGTTCGGTTACCCACACAATGGGCTGGCCGCTCGAAAAGAAGGCCGGTGGTGGCTCCTTTATCTATCATCTCGAGAACAATCAGGTCTACGTCGGCTTTGTCGTGCACCTGGGCTACAAGAACCCGCACGTGTTCCCCTACATGGAATTCCAGCAGTTCAAGCATCACCCGATGGTGGCAGAACTGCTCGAGGGCGGTAAACGCGTGGCATACGGCGCGCGGGCAATCACCGAAGGCGGCTATCAGTCGATGCCCAAACTGGTGGCACCCGGTGTCGCGCTGTTGGGATGCTCGGCGGGTATGGTCAACGTGCCGCGGATCAAGGGCAACCACAACGCGATGCTGTCTGGCAAAGCTGCGGCCGAAGCCGCCTATGCCGCGATGCAGGAAGGCCGCTCTGGCGACGAGTTGCCGGATTACGAGAGTGACGTACGCGAAGGCGCAATCGGCAAGGACCTGTGGAAGGTGCGCAATGTAAAGCCGCTGTGGTCCAAGTGGGGCTTGTCGGCGTCGCTGGCGATCGGTGGTTTCGACATGTGGTGCAACGAGCTTTTCAATTTCTCGCTGCTGGGCACCATGCACCACGGCAAATCCGACGCCGAAGTCACCGAACCCGCGGCCAAGCACAAGGTGATCGATTATCCCAAACCCGACGGAAAGCTTTCCTTCGACCGCTTGACCAATGTGGCCTTCAGCTTCACCAATCACGAAGAAAGCCAGCCTGCGCACCTGCATCTGAAAGACCCCGATGTGCCGGTTCAGGTCAATCTCGAGAAATACGCAGGTCCGTCGGCGCGCTATTGTCCTGCGGGTGTCTATGAATTTGTGACCGAAGACGGCAAGGATCCGCGCTTTGTCATCAACTTCCAGAACTGCGTGCACTGCAAGACATGCGACATCAAAGACCCCAGCCAGAACATCGTCTGGACAACGCCCCAGGGCGGTGACGGTCCGAACTACCCGAACATGTGATCAATTGTAGCAGTCCTTCGCCGATATCGGCGGGGGGATGCCATTGCGCGCTGGTGTGAAAATGATAGCCTCTTGTTCAAGAAACGAGAGGCTATTTTCATGCGTCATGTCCTGTCTACCGTATTCGCGATCGTATTGTGCGCGACCAGTGTCTGGATGACCCCCGGCACGGCAGATGCCAGTTCGTTGGCCGGATCGTATCTGGCGGGGCGGCACGCGTCGGTCCAAAGCGATTTTCAGGCCGCGTCCGACTATTACGGGCAGGCGATGGCGCGCGACCCGGGCAATGCCGACCTGATGGAGAGCGCCGTTCTGGCCTATCTTGCATTGGGCAACATCAGGCAGGCGATCCCGCTGGCCAAGGCGATTACAGAAACCGGGGTGCGCAGTCAGGCGGCGCGGATGGTCATCACCGCCGGACTTGTTGACGAACAGGATTTCGAAACGCTCGCCGGCCGCGAAGTCGAAGATGACGGTATTGGCCCGTGGGTCGACGGTTTGATCAAGGGATGGGCCTATATCGGGATGGACGATGTCCCCGCGGCCGTGGCCCATTTCGACACTTTGGCACAGCAGCCGGGCATGAACGGATTTGTCAGCTACCACAAAGCGTTGGCGCTGGCGAGCGTGGGCGATTTTGCCGGTGCCGAGGCGCTCTTTGAGGCCGACGCACCCGGTGCTGCGGCGCGGACCCGGCGCGGGATCATGGCGCACGCCGAAATCCTGTCGCAACTGGGCCGCAACGAAGACGCACTGCGCGAAATACGCGCCAATTTCGGCAATTCGACCGACCCCGAGCTCGATATCATGATCGCTGCACTCGAGGCCGGTGAGACGCTCGAATTCACGCATGTGCCCAACGCCCGCGCGGGCATGGCCGAAGTGTTTTTCACCTTCGGCGCGGTGCTGCAGGCGGAACAGGCGGGTGACTACTACACGCTGCTGTACACGCGGGTCGCCCGCTATTTGCGCCCATCTCACATGGATGCCCTGCTTCTTACGGCCGATCTGCTCGAAAATCTGGGTCAGTACAAACTCGCGATCGCCGAATACCGCGCGGTCGCCGCGGATCATCCCGCTTATCACGCTGCCGAACTGGGGCGCGCCGCAGCTTTGCGCCGGATGGAAAAACCCGAACAGGCCATCGAGGTGCTCGAGCAGTTGACGCGCAGCCACGGCGATCTGGCGATTGTCCATTCCACGCTTGGCGATGTGCTGCGTGCCGAAGAGCGTTACGCCGAGGCGATCGAGGCATATGACATTTCGCTTGATCTGACTGCACCGGATGTCAATTCGCGCTGGTTCCTGCACTATGTGCGCGGCATTTCGTTCGAGCGCAGTGGCGACAGCGACGCGGCAGAAACGGACTTCCGCGCGGCACTGGCCATCAATCCCAATCAACCGCAGGTCCTCAATTATCTTGGGTATTCACTGGTCGAACAGCAGCGCAAACTTGACGAAGCGTTGGAAATGATCGAGCGCGCCGTCGCTGCAAGTCCGGACAGCGGCTATATCGTCGACAGTCTGGGGTGGGTCTATTACCGGCTTGGCCGATACGAAGAAGCGGTCGACCAGATGGAGCGCGCGGTGGAACTGGAGGCGGTTGACCCGGTCGTCAACGATCATCTGGGCGATGTGTATTGGGCCGTTGGCCGCTACCGCGAGGCCGAATTCCAGTGGAAACGGGCTCTGTCATTCCTCGAGTTCAACGGCACAGACACCGAAGCGGATCCCGATCGCATCAGGCGCAAGCTCGAAGTCGGGCTGGATGCCGTTCTGGCCGAAGAAGGCGCAGAACCCTTGAAGGTCGCCAATGACGATTGAGGCTTTCGCGCCTGCCAAGATCAATCTGACACTGCATGTCAAAGGCCAACGGGCAGATGGCTATCATCTTCTTGACAGCCTCGTTGTGTTTGCAGATATCGGCGACACGTTGACCCTCACCCCCGCGGAGCGGATGTCTCTGACCGTTGATGGTCCGTTCGCGAAGGGCGTACCTTGCGATGCGCGTAATCTGGTCTGGCAGGCGGCTGTGCAGGCCGGATGGACGGGCCAAATAAAACTGACCAAAAATCTGCCGCACGGCGCGGGGATCGGTGGCGGATCGTCCGATGCGGCCGCCGTCCTGCGCAGCCTCGACCGCGGTGCGCGGGCGCTTGAGCTGGGCGCCGATGTGCCGGTGTGCCTATCGAACGGGCCGCAGCGCATGCAAGGCATCGGGGAAGTTCTGACGCCGATCGAAGGCCTGCCGGATGTGTGGCTTCTGCTGGTCAATCCGGGCGCGCATGTCCCGACGCCAGCGGTGTTCAGGGCGCTGCCGCGGAAGGACAACGCCCCTATGCCTGACACCATCCCGTCGTTTGCCGACGCCTTGTCGTTTGTCGACTGGTTGGCAGATCAGCGCAACGATATGCAGGCGGCTGCGGCCACATTTGTACCTGCCATTTCGGATGTGCTGGATACGTTGAACGACGCCTTGCTGCCCAGGATGTCGGGTTCGGGGGCCACATGCTTTGGTGTCTACGCGACAGCGGCCGGTGCGCAGGCGGCACAGGACCGTATCGCGAAAATGCACCCGGACTGGTGGGTCGCGCGCGGGCGCATGCTCCGGTAATACTCAGGTGATGCGGCTGACCACGTAGTCGGCGATGTCGATCAGCATATGCTTGATCTCGTGATCCGGGAGAGGCGCCAAAGCCGATTTCGCCGTTTCCGCCCACGCACGCGCGTCTTTTTCGGTGGCATTCAGGGTATCGTGCCGCTGCATCAATGCCAGCGCATGGTCGAGATCGCCGTCTTCCTGCTTGCCAAGCTCGATCGTCCGCTTCCAGAACGCGCGCTCTTCGTCATCGGCGCGTGCCACGGCTTTGATCACCGGCAGGGTCAGCTTGCGTTCCCGAAAATCATCTCCGATGTTCTTGCCGGTCGCGTTGGTCTGCCCGCGGTAATCCAGCAAATCGTCAACGATCTGGAAGGAGATACCCAACGCATCCCCGTAGTCGAAAAGGGCGCGCACGTGATCTTCGGGTGCATCGGCAATGACACCGCCCACTTCGGTCGCGGCAGAAAAAAGCGCCGCCGTCTTGCCCCGCACCACCTGCAGATAAACCGCCTCTGTCGTGGCCAGATTTTGTGCCGCAGTCAGCTGCAGAACCTCGCCCTCCGCAATTGTCGCGGCAGCGTTCGACAGGATCCGCATCACCCGCATGGACCCCGGTTCGGTCATCAACTGGAAGCTGCGTGCAAAGAGATAGTCGCCCACCAGAACGGATGACTGATTATCCCACAAAAGATTTGCAGTAGGCCTGCCACGCCGCTGTTG
Organism: Sulfitobacter sp. S190; assembly: GCF_025141935.1. Lineage (NCBI taxonomy): Bacteria > Pseudomonadati > Pseudomonadota > Alphaproteobacteria > Rhodobacterales > Roseobacteraceae > Sulfitobacter > Sulfitobacter sp. S190. Next base: position 695,888 of record NZ_CP081120.1, read on the forward strand.
GCTTTCGTCGACCACATCGTCGTGCAGCAAGGTCGCCGTATGGATGAATTCGACCGTGGCGGCCAGATGGACGTGATAGGGGCCGGTGTAGCCCGACAAACGTGCCGCGGCGAGTGTCAGCATGGGGCGCAGACGCTTGCCGCCCGCGTCAACCAGATGCGCTGTCACTTCCGGGATACGTGGGGCATGCTCCGACGCCATGCGCTCGCGGATCAGCGCATTCACCGCCTGCAGGTCATCGTGAAGGGCCTCGGCCAGCCGATCATGAGGTTTTTGGCGTGTGTCCTGGCGCATTGTCTTTATCCCCATGGGCGCTCGACATCTCAAACGCCCGTGCTTACATCACTGATATGAAGGAACTTTTGCGCAGCACTGATCCCACGATCATCGCATTTGCCTCTGCTCTCTTGCAAGGCGAGGATATAGCCTGCTTTCAGATGGACGTAAACATGAGCATACTCGAAGGCGGCATCGGGATATTCCCGCGCCGGTTGATGGTGCGTACCGATGATCTTGATGCGGCGCAGCGCGTGATGCGGGACAATGAAATCCCGCTCGGATTGTGACCCAGAGTGCGCTGACGCATGACGCCTTTCTGGGGGGTAAGCTGCACTTGTGGCAGCGTCGCGATGGATACCGTGCAGGCGTGGATGCGGTGCTGCTTGCGGCGACAGTGACCGCGACTGCCGGTCAGTCGGTTCTGGAACTTGGTTGCGGTGTCGGTGCCGCGTCACTGTGTCTTGGGGCGCGCGTGGCCGGTCTGGACCTAATCGGCGTTGAGCGTGAAGAGACCTATGCCGCACTCGCCCGGCGCAACGGTTTGAACGCTGTTACCTGTGACTTCACGCAGATGCCGCTCGATCTTCGGCAGCGGCAGTTCGATCACGTGCTGGCCAATCCGCCCTACTACCGTCGGGATGCTTCTGTGGCCGCCCGTAACACCGCCCGCGAGGCGGCGCTTGGCGAGGATACGCCTTTGTCCGATTGGGTCACCACGGCCGCGCGCAGGCTTGCGCCGGGAGGGCACGCGCATTTTATCCACCGCGCCGAACGTTTGCCCGAGATACTTGGGGCTTTGCCCCATGATATGGGCACGATCAATGTCTTGCCGATCGCGCCACGCGAAGGGCGCAAGGCCGAACTGGTCATTCTACGGGCGCGCAAGTCCGGTCGGGGAGATTTTACCCTGCATGCGCCACTGGTGATGCATGCGGGTGCTGCGCATCAGGACGGCGATAAGTATACGCCACGTGTCCGTGCAGTGCTGCGCGACGGTGCCCCGCTCACCTTTTAATCCTTGGGTAACCATGGGGTCAGGAAAGCTGCCGATTTGCTGCTGTGCGGCGTGACTTTGGCGGCAGGTCATGCTTGTATGAAAATGCATTTTAACAACTGGAGGAAGTATGTCCCTTAACGCACATCTCGAGACGTTGAAGAAAAAGCACCATGACATGAGCGAAGCAATCGAAGCTGCACAACGCTCTCCGGCGACGGATGGTCTGGAACTGACCGATATGAAGAAACAGAAGATGCGACTTAAGGAAGAAATTACGCGACTATCGGCGTAATCAATGACGTGAAAAGCTGGCGCGCGCTGCAATCAGCGCGCCGCCGGTGACCAGCAGCGTTGCCCACACCAGTGTTGTCGTGGCTGCTGCATATCCTGCCACCACCAATATCAGCGTAGACAGCAACGGCGCCGCATAAGAACTGGTGCCAAGCAGTTGTATGTCGCCGCGTTTGCAGCCGATGTCCCAGACGTAAAACGCAAGCCCGACAGGTCCAAGCCCTAGCCCGGCGATCGACAACCAGCCCCAGGCGCCCTGGGGCCAAACCGTCGTCTCCAGCGCCAAGTGCAATGGCAGGGACAGCGCGGCAGTGCCGAGGCAGAATATCGTGACGCTCGCGGTCGGTGCATTGCCGACAAGACGCGAAAGCACCGAGTAACTGGCCCAGGTAAAGGCGGCTAGCAGCGCCAGCGCATAACCCGGCATGTTCTGCGCGCTCAGGCCTGACCCGCCGCCGGAGATGATCAAAGCGGCACCGGCAAAGCCGAGAACCGCGCCGATAACATGCCCCGCACGCAGCCTTTCTCCCGGCAACAGGCTCGAACCCACAACAATCAGTAGGGGCCAGAGGTACGCGATCAACCCTGCCTCGGCCGCGGGCGCCAGACGTAGTGCAGAGAAATAGAGCAGGTGATAGGCAAATAGTCCGAGTGTGCCAAACAGATAGACCCGTATCGGTACCGCACGCATCTGCGCCCAACTGCCCGTGGCGGTGGCCCAAACCAGACCGACCAATCCACCGATCCCGAAGCAAAGCGTGTTTAGCAACAAGGGCGGTGTCGGGACGGACCCGACGGTGAAGAGCGCCAGCAATGCCCACAGAAGGACGGCGATGAAACCAACGGCTGTGGCGGCGGTGCGGGTCATGTTTCTGTCAACGGTACGATCCTGAGGCTGCGGGTGATATGGGCTGTCTTTTCGATCTCGTGCAACATCCAATCACGGAAGGATTTGATCTGGGGGCGATTTTCCCAGCCTTCGGGGCACAAAAACCTGAATCGGGCCCCCGTGCCAAGCGCAACGTCAAAAGGTGCCGCCAATCTGCCGTCGTCGATATCCTTGACCACCAGTGCCCGTCGCCCCAGCACCACACCGACACCTGCCAGCGCTGCATCCAATGCGTGATCGGCCTGCGAAAACCGTGGGCCGTTTGTTGGCGTGAAATCGATACCCATCTGTGCAAACCAGCGCGTCCAATCGACGGGCGGGTCAAGAAAGCTGATGGAATCGTCAAAGATGATTGGCGCATCCCGCAAGCTCTCTGCCGTTGGATAGCGGGCGGCAAGATCGGGCGTCATCACGGGCATGACCCATTCTTCCGCCAGAGGACAACTGTAAAGCCCCGGGTCGCTCCCCCGTCCAAATCGAATGGCGACATCGACGTTGTCGCGGGCAAAATCCATGCGTTGAAGGCTCGCGGCAAAGCGCAGTTCGATTTCTGGATGGGCTTGCGCAAATTCGAACAAACGGGGGGCCAGCCATTTCGAGGTAAATGCCGGTCCTGCGGTCACCGTGAGGGTCTGTGTATCAGTTGTGCGCTGCGCCGCGCGCCATGCGGCTGCCAGCAGTTGGAACCCTTCGGCTGCGCCTTGCGCCAAGGCCATGCCTGCGTCGGTCAACTCGACCTTGCGGTTGAGGCGGCGAAAGAGAGGCGCGCCCAAATGCTCTTCGAGCGATTTGATTTGAAACGACAGCGCGGCAGGCGTGACAGACAATTCAGCAGCGGCCATCGCAAAAGACATGTGACGGGCGGCGGCATCAAAAGCGCGCAATGCGGTGAGCGGAGGCAGGCGGTTTGACATGGCTCAGTTAAGTACATCTTAAGTGAGCCGTTGGAAAGTCTCGTTTGTCAGAGCGTATGGGGAGGTTCATATTGAGGTCAAGTTAAGCAAATTGATCCGACGCCATTCACACAGGAGACATTTTCAATGTTCGAAGCCACAACAAACCCCGCCGCACGCACCGCCATGCAAGCCGCACACGCCGAACGTGGCCGTGCACTGGCCGCATTTTTCTCGTGGTTGCGTCATCCGCTGACGCACTAACGAAAACGAGTTTCCGCTGAAGGACTGCAGCTTTCTTACGGAATGAAAAAGGGGCCGGTGGTGATCCACCGGCCCCTGATCTGTCCAGGTGTCCGGATCAGACGAAGAATTGCGCACCATTTGCCGAAATGGTCGATCCGTTGATAAAGCCGGCATCGTCAGCGACGAGGAAGGCAACCGCACGTGCGATTTCCTCGGGTTCGCCCAATCGACCGGCGGGGATCTGCGAAATGATGCTCTCGCGCACCTTTTCGGGAACTGCCATCACCATGTCCGTGCCGATATATCCGGGGCAGACTGCATTCGCGGTGATGTTCGCGCGCGCGCCTTCCTGCGCAAGCGATTTCACGATGCCAAGGTCGCCCGCTTTGGTTGCGGCATAGTTGACTTGGGCAAACTGCCCTTTCTGACCATTGATCGAAGAGATCACCACGATACGGCCAAATTTGCGCTCACGCATGCCAGGCCAGACGGGGTGGATCGTGTTGAACACACCCGTCAGGTTTGTGTCGATGACCTGGTGCCACTGCTCGGGCGTCATTTTGTGGAACGGCGCGTCGCGCGTGATCCCGGCGTTGGCGACAACAATATCTATCGGTCCGAGATCGGCTTCGACCTTTTCAATGCCCGCTTTGGATTCGTCATAGTCTGCGACGTTCCATTTGTAGGTTTTGATGCCCGTTTCTTCTGTGAACTTGCCCGCTGCCTCGTCATTGCCGGCATATGTGGCGGCAACGGTGTAGCCTTCGGCCTTCAGTTTTGTGGAAATGGCGGCGCCGATCCCGCGGCTGCCTCCGGTGACAAGTGCTACTCGGGACATATTGTCTCCAATTCTATTGGTATTTTTGTGTCGTGCTGGGCGGTAGCTGCGCAATCTTGTTGCGCAGCTATATTCCTATTAGGGCCGTTCGAGGCACATGGCAACACCCATGCCGCCACCGATACACAACGTCGCGAGGCCTTTTTTCGCGTCACGCCGCTTCATTTCGAACAGCAATGTGTTCAGAATACGCGCGCCGGATGCACCGATAGGGTGACCAATCGCGATGGCGCCGCCATTGACGTTCACAATTGCCGGATCCCACCCCATGTCCTTGTTGACGGCGCAGGCCTGGGCGGCGAATGCCTCGTTTGCTTCGACAAGATCGAGATCTTCGGCCTTCCATCCCGCTTTTTCCAGCGCTTTGCGCGAAGCGTAGATCGGGCCGACACCCATGATCGACGGATCCAGACCGGCGGTCGCGTAAGAAGCAATCCGCGCCAGCGGCTCAATGCCGCGTTTATCAGCTTCATCCGCGCTCATCAGCAGGGCTGCAGCGGCGCCGTCATTCAGGCCGGATGCGTTCGCCGCTGTGACAGACCCGTCCTTGGTGAATGCAGGACGCAGTTTTTGCATCGCGTCCATCGTTGCGCCGTGGCGAATATATTCGTCCTTGTCGACAATGGTGTCGCCCTTGCGGCCCGGCACAGTGTAGGCAAAGATTTCGTCATCGAACTTTCCTGCCTTCTGTGCGGCTTCGGCCTTGTTCTGCGATGCAACGGCGAATTCATCCTGCTGGTCGCGGCTGATCTGCCATTTTTCGGCAACATTCTCGGCGGTCTGGCCCATGTGATAGCCGTTGAACGCGTCCCAAAGGCCGTCTTTAATCATTGTGTCGATCAGCTTCATGTCGCCCATTTTCTGACCGGCGCGCATGGCTTGGGCATGGGGGGACATCGTCATGTTTTCCTGACCGCCCGCCGCTACGATCGACGCATCGCCCAGTTGGATATGCTGTGCACCCAGTGCCACGGCACGCAGGCCGGAGCCGCATACCTGGTTGATGCTCCAAGCAGCCGATTCGATGGGCAAACCTGCATTGATGTGGGCTTGGCGTGCGGGGTTCTGGCCCTGCGCTGCGGTCAGCACCTGACCGAGGATCGTTTCGGACACATCGGCGGCGTCGATGCCCGCGCGTGCGACAACCTCTTTCAAAGCCGCGGCTCCGAGGTCATGCGCGGGGGTGTTGGCGAACGAGCCACCGAAACTGCCAACGGCAGTGCGGGCGGCTGAGGCGATTACGACATTTGTCATTGATTGTGGTCCTCACGGTATAACGGTATAACTGACAGAGGACTAATCAGCCTGACGCAGGTCTCGGGTGTATTGCGTCAGCTCCCCCGCCTTCCAGCCTCACGCTTATCTTATCGAAGGAGCGGCTTCAACCAATCGGGCCGGGGCATCACCGGTTCGGGCCGAACGGCAAACGCGGACATGCGCGTCATGCGCTGGCCTCTCGCGGTGGTGGGGCGGCCCACTCGGGTTGCGTTGTCGGCGCGGCAAAATAGTAGCCTTGCAAGCAATCGACCCCCATGTCGGCCAAAACCAAGGCGTCCTCGTGGCTTTCGACAAACTCCGCAACGGTGAGCATGTCGAAGTGCCGCGCTATTGATAGGAGAGCGCCCACAAGTGCCCGGTTGTCTGCATCATGGGCAATGCCGCGGATGAACTGCCCGTCGATTTTCAGGATATCAAAGTAGAAATCCTTGAAATAGCGGATCGCCGTGTGGCCCGCCCCGAAGTCATCCAGTGCAAAACAAATGCCGTGCGGTTGCAGACGGTCCATGAAGTCGATGACCAACTCGGGCATCACCATCGCACTCGTTTCGGTAATCTCGAGGATGAGGCGCGGACCGATGGTAGGATCGATCGCCAGAGCGCGGTCCAGAGTGCGTTTCCACGGCTCGTACCCGATGGAGCGCGCGGACATATTCAACGCGAGCCGCAGACCCGGCGTTTCGGTCAAGGCCGCCAGCCCGTGTTCGAGCGAGAGCACATCGACCGCACGGCCGGTTTCCGTCTTTTCGATTGCATCGATGAATTGGCCTGCCGGAATGACCCGACCTGTGTCGTCGAGCACGCGGATCAATCCCTCATAGAAAGCAGGTTTGCCCATCGCATCGCTGCGCATGACGGGCTGATAAGCCAGAAGCGTTTGCCCGTGGGCGACGGCATCGTTGACAAGCGTCAGGGCGTTTTTGTCGCGCTGCTGTATGGCAAAGTTCAAGGGGTTCTCGCTGCCTACAGGGATATTGGCAAGCCGACGCTTGCCCATACGGGTCACTCGGTTGGGGGGATTCGGCACGCGGACCTCCTGTGTGGCAGACACGGGCACTTTCGCGGGCGATGCGCTAAAATGGCGTTAATATTCCCATTTTGTTCTAATTTTACGAAAACCTGATATGACAGCGAAAAATGCGAGGAATACAGATGCCGCGATGTGACTGGGCGGGACCCGAAGACATTTATATCGACTATCACGACACCGAATGGGGCATGCCGCAAACCGACAGTCGCGCCCTGTGGGAGGCGCTGATGCTCGAGGCGTTCCAGTCAGGTCTCAGCTGGATCACGATCCTGCGCAAACGTGAGAATTTCCGCCGTGCCTTTGATGGGTTCGACCCGCATAAAATCGCCAATTGGGGTGAAGATGACATCGCCCGCCTGCTCGATGACACGGGCATCATCCGCCACCGCGGAAAAATAAGCGCAACCATAACCAGCGCACAGGCGTATCAGCGGATCGAGGCCCGTATCGGCTTTGCAAAGTTTGCGTGGTCCTACGTCGACAGCGCACCGCTTCAGCCGCAGCGATGCGGGCTGTCGGATGTGCCCGCGAAAACAGCTTTGTCCGAGCAGCTTTCGAAAGACCTCAAGAAGGCAGGGTTCAAGTTTTGCGGCCCCACCGTCGTTTATGCGTGGATGCAGGCAAGCGGTATGGTCAACGACCACGTGACAACCTGCGCACGGCACGCCGAATGCCGTGCTTTGGCACCTGCGGCGACGCGGGCATTAATCCGTTAGTATTTTGTGACAGGGGGCGGTTGACTCCGCCGTACGCGCCCGTATAAGCGCGGCTTCATTGGTGTTGGTGGCCCCCGCAAGGGGATGCCTGTCGGGGGTTCGCCCCAAAGGACAACGCCCTTTATAATCTAAAGGAGAACAGCCGTGACAAAACGCACCGCTGCCAAGTACAAGATCGACCGCCGCATGGGCGAAAACATCTGGGGACGTCCGAAATCCCCGGTTAACCGTCGTGAATATGGCCCCGGCCAGCACGGCCAGCGCCGCAAGGGTAAGATTTCCGATTTCGGTATCCAGCTGCGCGCCAAGCAGAAACTCAAAGGCTACTACGGCGATCTGACCGAAAAGCAGTTCCGCCGGATCTATGCCGAAGCAGAGCGCGTCAAAGGCGATACCGGTGAGAACCTGATCGGCCTGCTGGAGCGTCGTCTGGACGCTGTCGTGTACCGCGCCAAGTTCGTTGCAACCGTTTTTGCGGCCCGTCAGTTCGTCAACCACCGCCACGTGCGCGTGAACGGCAAGCTGGTGAACATTCCTTCTTACCGCGTGAAAGAGGGTGACGTCATCGAAGTGCGTGACCGTTCCAAGCAAATGGTTGCCCTGATCGAAGCGACACAGCTGCCAGAGCGTGACGTGCCCGACTATATCGAGGCTGACCACTCCAAGATGACAGCGACCTTTACACGCACGCCGTCGTTGGGCGATGTGCCGTACCCTGTCATGATGGAGCCCAACCTCGTGGTTGAATTCTACGCGAAGAACTAATCTTCGCCGACAGATTGATTTGCGAAACGCTCCGCTGGTCCGCCAGCGGAGCGTTTTCTTTTTGTCGCCATTGCGACACAAATTCTCCTCACTGGGTAGGTAGTCTTTGTAGCTGGGGGCCAGAATCGTTGGCATGTCGCCAAGCACCGGAAAACCGGGCAGGCGGCGGTGCCGGGAAAGACGTGATATGGCTGATGAGACAGAAACCTACGATATCGCCCGTGAGGTGATGAACGGCACCCGCGATGCACTGATGTGCGATAACTTCGACGCATTCGTGCGGTATTTCCGCCTGCCACAGCATATGGAAACGATCGAGGGCAAGCGTCTGGTCGAGACCAAAGCCGATCTGCGGCAGGTTTTTGACGCGGTGCGCCAGTATTTTGTGCGGACCGGCATTACCGGACTTGATCGCGAGCTGATCCGGGCCGAGCAGAAAGCGCCGCATCTGATCGAATACCTGTATGAAACGCAGATGATTTCGGAAAACACGTTGTTCGCGTTGCCGTATCCGACGTTTTCGATGCTGTGCAAAACGCCCGATGGTTGGCAGATCTATTACACCATGTACGGCATGATGAATGCAGATCAGCACCACGCCGCGCTTATCGACTAAACGCCGCTGCCGGGCGCAGGGCGGCCACATTGGCGCAGGCTGCAATCCGCTACTGGTCGTGCACCGATAAGCCCGTTAGAACAGCGTCAGTGCAATCCAAGAGCTGACGCAATGACCCAACAGATCAAGCCGCAACCCGGCATCATGGATATCGAGCTTTACCAGGGCGGCAAGTCGGCCATCGCGGGTCGCACCGATGTCCTCAAGCTGAGCTCTAACGAGAACCCGCTGGGCCCCGTGCCCGCGGCAATCACTGCAGCCGCCAGCGCAGCTGCCGATATGCACCGCTATCCTTCGACCGATCATGCGGCCCTGCGGACTGCAATCGGCGAAATCTGGAACGTCGATCCCGACCGGATCATTTGTGGTGTGGGGTCGGACGAGGTCTTGCAATTCGTCACACAGGCCTTTGCCGGTCCGGGGGATGAAATCATCCACACCGCGCACGGGTTTTCGCTCTATCCGGTGCTCATTCACATGGCGGGGGCCACGTCAGTTTGCGTGCCCGAGCGCGAGCGCGTCGTCGATGTCGATGCGATACTGGGGGCACTCTCTGACAAAACGCGCATCGTGCTGCTGACCAATCCGGGCAACCCGACAGGCACCCGGTTGTCGGACAGTGAGCTGGCACGTCTGGTCGACGGTATTCCGCCGCATGTCATTCTCGTCATTGATGGTGCCTATACCGAATATGCCGAAAGGTACGACGGGGGACTGTCCTATGCGGCGACCCGTCCCAATGTCCTGATGACGCGGACGTTTTCCAAGATTTATGGTCTGGGCGGATTGCGCATCGGGTGGGGCTATGGCCCGCGCGAAATGATCGACGTGATGACCCGCATTCGCCAGCCCTTCAATCTGTCGGTGATCCAGCTGGCCGCTGCAGAAGCGGCCGTGCGTGACACTGACTGGGTTGCTGACTGCGCCGCGCTCAACGCCGAGCAACGTGCGCGTCTGATCGGGGCGCTGGGGCAACTCGGCATCGCCACCGATCCTTCCGATACCAACTTCGTTCTGGCGCGGTTTGCCGACAAGCAAGAAGCAAGGTCAGCCGAAGATGCTTTGACTGCCGCAGGCATTCTGGTCCGCAGTGTCGCGGGTTACGGTTTTCCCGAAGGACTGCGGATCACGGTCGGGGACACCGACCAGACGGGCCGCGTGATTGACGCCCTGAACCAATGGCGGACCGTGGCATGAGCATCGTTTACGACCGTGTGGCGCTGATCGGGCTCGGGCTCATTGCCTCTTCGATCTTCTGGGCATCGAAGCGTGGAAATCTCGCGGGGGAGGTCGTCGGCTATGCCCGCTCCGCCGATACGCGTGATACGGCGCGCGAAATCGGCCTGTGCGATACCGTCTACGACGATATCCGCGATGCCGTACGCGATGCCGATCTTGTGGTTCTATGCGTTCCTGTCGGTGTGATGGGCGATGTGGTCGCGCAAATTGCAGATGTCCTGAAGCCCGGTGCGACCCTGACGGATGTCGGTTCGGTGAAGCGAGACGTCATCACCAGCGTTACGCCGCATTTACCGCAAGGCGTGCACTTTGTACCGGCCCATCCGCTCGCGGGGACCGAACACTCCGGACCCAGATCCGGTTTTGCCGAACTCTTCGACAATCGCTGGAGCCTGCTGGTGCCGGTGGACGGTACCGCCCCCGCAGCCACCGCAAAATTGCGCCGTTTCTGGGAAGGGTTGGGCGCCAATGTCGAGGAGATGGACGCCGATCACCACGATCTGGTTCTGGCTGTCACCAGTCACGCGCCACACCTGATTGCCTATACGATGGTGGGTGTCGCCGATGATCTACGCCGTGTCACCGACAGCGAAGTGGTGAAATATTCTGCCGCCGGGTTTCGTGATTTCACCCGTATCGCGGCATCGGATCCGACCATGTGGCGGGATGTATTCCTCACGAACAAGGACGCGACGCTCGAAATTCTCGGTCGCTTCACCGAAGAGCTTTTCGCCCTGCAACGCGCCATCCGGCAGGGGGATGGCGACCATCTGTTCGACTATTTCACGCGCACCCGTGCCATTCGGCGGGGCATCATCGAAGCAGGTCAGGACACCGATGCCCCCAACTTCGGCCGGACACCGGGGCAGAAACCTTGAGGCCGCTCGCTTTGATCCTGTGTTGTGTCGCGACGCTGTCGTGTGCGGGGCCGGACAGCTCCGAACGGCCGCAGGCAAGGCCCGGCTCTGACACCGGCGTCGTCATCGACCCAGACGGCACCATCGACCGCTCAGCGCTCGAGCGCGACAGCGGTGGGTTCATGTCATCGCTGCGCCCCATTTTCCGGTCACCCAAAGCTGTCCGCGAAGCCCGCCAGCAACAGCAACTTCTGGCGGCGGGAGCCGTGTGCGGAGACGTGAGCATTCAGGGTGAAGCGATCGGGCGTGTGCCGGGGCGTGTCGCCGGTTGCGGGGTCGATAACGCGGTTCGTATCAGCTCGATTTCCGGCGTATCGCTCAGCACCCGTTCGGTGATGGATTGCAACACGGCGCGTGCGCTGCGCACTTGGGTCGATAAAAGTGCGAAACCTGCGTTGTCCGGCAAAGGCGGTGGGCTGCGCGAAATAAAAGTGGCGGCACACTATGCGTGCCGGCGCCGCAACAATGCCAAAACAGGCAAGATTTCCGAGCATGGCAAAGGGCGGGCGATCGATATTTCTGCATTCCGTCTGGCGGATGGGAGCGACATCACCGTCTTGCGGGGCTGGAACGCGCGCGGCAGCAGCAAGGCATTGCGCCGGATGCACCGCGATGCCTGCGGCCCGTTCGGGACGGTCCTCGGCCCCAAGGCAAACCGCTTTCACCTCGATCATTTCCATTTCGACACAGCCCGCTACCGTTCGGGCAGCTATTGCCGCTAACGGATAATGAAACGCGGTGCGTTGCCCAGCGGGATAAAGCCCATCTGCATGCGCCCGTCTTCCAGTGTGATTTCCAGATCGAGCGTGTCGTCGGACCCGTTCATACGAGAGAGAAGCGATAAAGCCTGCGCGATGCCGCTGCGCACATCTGCCGTAATCGCACCGCCTGCTTCAGCGAGGTCAAGCATCCGCTCCCAGTTCTGTGCCGTGATATTGGCCGTGCCCGTCGGCACTCCCTGTGCATCGACAACCAGATCGGCGGTCAGCGCGATGCGCAATGCGCCCCACTGGGCCTCGGCCTGACGCAGCAAGATCGCACGCGGTTGGGGACGCGGACCCGCCAGCGCCCCACGGTCCCAAGGCTGATCGAACGTCACATCCATATCAACGCGCAGGGTTTCGAATTGCGCGGGCCACGCCTCGGGCAGGCGCAGCGCCTGACGCAACACAGATCCCGGCGCAAGATCGGTCGCATTGGCGCGCAGGGCATAGGTGCGCGCGTCGTCCTGCGCCTGTTGCGCCACAATATCGACTTCGCTGATGTCCAGCAGACGTCCTTCGACAAGATTGAGCGTGATGGGGGCCGCCGTGATCCGGGCGCTCTGCATCTGCAGCCGTGCACCGGGGCGCAGGCGCAGATCGGCGCGGGCGTCCATCGCAGTCAGCGTCGCTTCCGCCCGCGGACCTGACAGGTAAATCGTGTCTTGCGGCAGAGTAACGGTCAGAAATCCGGGCCAATAGATCGGGCTCGACATCCGGAGGTCAGGCACGCGAGCGGTGCTGCCGGTGGCCGGGTCACCGAGTGCGAGATCGGTCAGATCCGCACCGATGCGCAGCGGAAATCCTGCGCGCTCCGTCGTTTCCACATCCGCCGTTAGGCCCATTGTGCGTTGCTGGTTTAACCATGTTTGGACCCCGCCGAGCATCGCCCCTGTTGCAATCCACCACCAAAGGCCCCAAATCGCAAAAACTGCGACAAGAATGCCCAACAATCTTCGCTTCATCGAGGGAACCCTTTTCTCTGCAATCAAGTTGGGTTTTAGCGCCGCTAGGACAGGAGGACCAGTACCATGAGCATGTGGGTTTTCGGATACGGCAGTCTTCTTTGGAACCCCGGTTTCGAAGTGGCTGAAAGTGTGATCGGCAAACTGCCGAGCTACGGGCGAAGCTTCTGCATGCGCTCGATCCACCATCGCGGCACGCAGGACCAACCGGGTCTGGTTCTCGCTCTGGACCGGCAGGAAGGCAAGGCTTGCGAAGGGCTGGCACTGCGGGTCGTCGAAGGGCGCGAGGAATCAACGCTGGCCTATCTGCGGGAACGCGAATTGATTTCGTCGGCCTATGTCGAAAAACTGTTGCCGGTGATGCTGCAGGACGGGCGCAACATAACCGCGCTGGTTTACGTGATCGACGAAGATCACGAGCAATACTGCGGTGACCTGCCACTTGAAGAACAGGCACAGATCATCGCCCGCGCGGTTGGCGGCCGAGGCCCAAACACCGAATATCTGTTCAATACGGCCGACCACCTTGCCGAAGTCGGGCTGAAGGATCCGGCACTTGAATGGCTTGCCGACCGGGTCCGGGCCATCGCTGCATAAATCCTTGGGCTTGACCACAAATCACGCTAGAGTCGCGGGCAGATAACAATAAGGTCAGGAGCAGGGGCGCATGGCGCAGCCAGACCGCGAGGCAAACCCGCAATTTTCGCAGCCCGTTCAGCAGATTACCCTCATGCTTCTGGCATTGGGTCTTTGTGGCTTTGGTGCCTTCGTGGCCCTGCCGCGGGTGCTGCCTGTGTTTCAGGCGAACCCTTATCTGAACGGCTTTATCGCGCTTGTGTTCATCATCGGCGTGGGCGCGTGTTTCTATCAGGTGGTGCAACTGATCGGGTCGGTGCGCTGGATCGAGAATTTCGCCTCTGACGGGGCAAACCCCGAAGATCGTCCGCCACAAATGCTTGCCCCGCTTGCTGCGCTTTTGCGTACGCGTGGGGCGCGGATGCAGGTGAACGCCTCGTCGACGCGCTCTATCCTCGATTCCGTCGCGACCCGCATCGATGAAGCGCGAGAGATCACGCGCTATATTGTCAACATGCTCATCTTTCTGGGGCTGCTGGGCACGTTCTACGGCCTCGCCACGACGGTGCCGGCGATTGTCGATACCATTCGCAGCCTCGCGCCCGCCGAGGGCGAAGGCGGCACAGATGTTTTCAACCGGCTGATGACGGGGTTGGAATCGCAGCTTTCCGGGATGGGTGTGGCCTTTGCGTCGTCGTTGCTTGGGCTTGCCGGATCGCTCATCGTGGGACTGCTGGAGCTGCTCACGGGTCATGGACAAAACCGCTTTTACCAAGAACTCGAAGACTGGCTGAGCTCGATCACCCGTGTGGGGTTCAGTGCGGGTGACGACAGCACGCCTGAGCAGACAGTCATGGCGTCCATGGTCGATCATATGGCGCAGCAGATGGAAAACCTGCAGGAAATGTTCCAGAAATCGGAAACCGAACGGGCCGAGGTGGATCAAAAGCTGGGGGGGGTGGCAACGGCGCTCGAACGGATGGCGGTCCAATTGGGCGATCAACGCTCCGGTTCAGATGCGCTTGACCGGATTGCCGAAGGACAGGAACGGCTGATTGCCGCGGTCGAGGGGCAGCACACCGGTACCGATGGTGGTGCCGATGCCGAAAGCCGGATGCGGCTGCGCTCCATTGATGTCCAGATGCTGCGCATCCTCGAAGAAATCAGCGCCGGTCGGCAGGAAAGCATGGCCGAGCTACGTCAGGAACTTAGCCATCTTGCGACGGCACTGTCAGCTTCCCAGCGTGCTGACCAGACACGGCGGCTGCGGGCAGGTCTCAAACCCGACGGCGGAGGCAGCTGACCATGGCGCTGTCGCGACGGACCGGTGCACGTTTTCAGGCGTCGATCTGGCCCGGTTTTGTGGACGCGATGACCGGTCTTTTGCTGGTGCTGATGTTTGTCCTGACCATCTTCATGGTGGTGCAGTTCGTTCTGACAGAACGGATCTCGGGGCAGGAAAGCGAACTTGATACTTTGGCAGGCGAGGTGGCCGCGCTCGCACAGGCGCTGGGGCTGGAGGAACGCACAACTGCCGATTTGCAGCGGCGTCTGGGGGCGTTGTCGACGTCCCTCAGCGCTGCGGAAACGTTGGCGGAACAACAGGCAAACCTGATCGCTGCGCTTAGCGCGGAACGTGATGCACAGGCGGCAGAACTGGCAGAGGCCCAGACCCGTATCACCAGTTTCGAGGCGCGGGTTGTCGCCCTTCTTGCGGACCGCGATGCGGCACTGTCGCAGGTGTCCGATTTGCAGGATCGTGAAACCGCACTCCTTGATGAGCAGGATGCGCTGAACGCCGCCTTGGCCGCAAGTCGCGACGAGGTGGATGCGCAACAGGAAGCCGCGCGCCTTGCCGCCGCGCGCCGTGAAGCTCTGCAAGCGCTCGTCGCTGATTTGCGGGCACGCAACGCGGATGCGACAGATGCGATTGCCACCTTGGAAGGGCAGGTTGCAGAAAGTGCGGCCGCATTGGACGCAGAAGAGGCGGCACGGCTCGCCGAAGCCGCTGCGGCGGAAGCCCTGCGAGAACGACTGGAAGGCGCAGATACGGAACTGACCGCGATGACACTCGCGTTGGAAGCGCAACGCCGCGAGGCCGAGGAGACGCTGACCCTGCTCGCCGCCGCACGCGCCGCCGAGGAAGATCTGGATGTCCGGTTGGCCGCGGCACTTCTGCGGTCGACCACAGCACAAGCCGCGCTTGAAACCGCGCAGACCGAAAACGCGGCGCAGCGCAGTGCATTGCAGGAAGATCTGGCCGCAGCGCAGAGCCGTGTGCAGCGATTGGAAGAACAACTCGCAGCGGGTGAAACCGGTGCGGATGCGCTACGGCGCGAACTGGCCGCCGCACTTGCGGCGCAACGCGCGGCAGAGACTGCGGCAGATACCGCAGCGCAGACGCAAGAAGACCTGCGCGCCCAGATGCAAGCCGCGCTCGCCGCGCAGCTTGCCGCAGAAGCAGACGCCGCCGAGGACCTGAGCGCCGCGGAACGTCGGGAAGTGTTGTTGGCACAGGCGCGCGATGCGCTTGCAGAGGAGCGCCAGATTTCGAGCCGCGCACAGCGACAAACCGAACTGCTCAACCAGCAAGTCGCAGCGCTCCGCGCCGAACTCGGGCAACTTCAGGGGCTTCTCGACGAAGCCGCAGCTGCCGATGCCGCAAAACAGATTGAATTGCAGTCCCTTGGCTCGCGTCTGAACACAGCACTCGCGCGGGTCGCCGCCGAAGAACGCCGCCGCGCACAGCTGGAAGAGGCCGAGCGCAAGCGCCTCGAAGCCCGCGCCAAGGACCTCGAGCAGTACCGTTCGGAGTTTTTCGGTCAGTTGCGCAATCTGCTGGGCAGTCAGGAAGGCGTGCGCATCGAAGGCGACCGTTTCGTCTTTTCCTCCGAAGTCCTCTTTCCGCCCGGCGGTGCGATCCTGTCGAACGAGGGACGCCGCGAAATTGCCAAGGTGGCCGATATATTGCGCACTGTCGCTGCCGATATCCCGGAAGATATCGATTGGGTGATCCGTGTTGACGGCCATACGGACGATACGCCGCTCTCCGGTCTGGGCGAGTTTATGGACAATTGGGAGCTGAGCCAGGCGCGGGCCCTGTCCGTCGTGCGGTATATGTCAGGCTTTCTGGGCATCCCGCCGGACCGCCTTGCTGCAAACGGCTTTGGTCAATATCAACCGGTTGCTGTCGGAGACAGCGACGAAGCGCGCGCGCGCAACCGTCGGATCGAGCTGAAATTTACCGAGAAATAGAGAGCTCGATCCGTTCCTGATCCAGTGCTTGCCCATCGCGCAACAGCGTCGCCGTGCCTGTATAGGTACCGTCAGGCCACGCATCACCGCGCCGCTTTTTCCCGATGGCACGAAAGGACTGCGCTTGCGTACGTGTGGCCTTGTGGTCCTGCGCGACGATTTCCCCATCAGGTCCGCTCAAGGACAGCCGGATGATATCGCCTTCGCGGGTGCCGAAAAGAAAGCCATAGACGACCATCGCGCCGGATGTGGCATCGGGTTGGGCCACGGCGTCTGCCTTGACGGCATCGTAGTCGGGGACCTCGGCGGCAAGGCGGACATTGATGATACCGCCCGGCTCATATGCGACGGGATCGGACCATAGTGTATTTGCGTCAGGGACGCCGCAGGTGATCGCACCATCGGGATCGAACGGATCGATGACTTCACCGTTGCGCCGCACCGAAAGATGGACATGTGGAAATTCGGCCCGACCCGACATGCCGACCTGACCCAGCACATCGCCTGCCTCGACACGCTGGCCGCGCTCGACCGTGAGCGAGCCGCGCCGCAGGTGACAGTATTGGGTTTCCCATCCGTCGCCGTGTTGCAGCACCAGACCATTCCCGCATTCGCGCCCTTCGATCGATGCTGCGGTTTCGACAGTGTAACCGGTATCGGGCATCCCGTCGCGGGTGCCCCCGACAACACCAGCAGCGGAGGCCAGCACATCGACGCCCTGCGCAATCCTTGCCCGTGAGGGCAGAGCGAAATCGGTGCCCTTGTGACCGTCATAGGACAATGAAGCGCAGGTGAAATCCGACGCACCCGCGCCCGTGTCATGGTCCACGTATTGCTGGATGTAACAGTCGTCGGTCAGGTCACAATCGAGAGGTGCGACCAAAGAAAAATCCCCCGCCGCGACAGGCGCGGCGAGGGACATGAAAACGGCATAGGCAGCGCTGCGCATGCGTTATTCTGCGGTCAGCAGCGGTGGTTTGTCACCTGACAGGCGCGGGCTGTCCGGCCCGTGGATCGTCAGATCCAGCTCGCCTTTCTTGACGCCCACCTTGACGACACCGCCCTTCGCAAGTTTGCCAAACAGCAATTCTTCGGACAACGGCTTCTTGATGTACTCCTGAATGACACGTCCCAGCGGGCGTGCTCCCATCTTGTCGTCGTAGCCTTTGTCGGCCAGCCACTCCGCGGCTTTCTTGCTCAATTCGATGGTGACATTGCGGTCCATCAATTGCGCCTCAAGCTGCAGTACGAACTTCTCGACCACGCGCAGGATCGTTTCCTTGGGCAGGGCACCAAAGCTGATCACCGCGTCCAGACGGTTGCGGAATTCGGGTGTGAACGTCCGCTCGATCGCGGCTGTATCCTCGCCCGTACGACGATCCCGCCCGAAACCGATGGCCTCTTTCGCCTGTTCTGCCGCGCCCGCGTTGGACGTCATGATCAGAACCACATTGCGGAAATCGACCGTACGACCGTTGTGATCGGTCAGCTTGCCGTGATCCATCACTTGCAGCAGGATGTTGTAGACGTCGGGGTGCGCTTTCTCCATCTCGTCGAGCAGGAGTACGCAGTGTGGATCCTGATCGACACCGTCGGTCAGCATGCCACCCTGGTCGAACCCCACGTAACCCGGAGGCGCCCCGATCAGACGACTGACCGCGTGTTTTTCCATATATTCGGACATGTCGAACCGCAGCAGTTTGACGCCCAGCGTGTCGGCAAGCTGTTTGGCGACTTCCGTTTTGCCGACCCCGGTCGGACCCGCAAACAGGTAGTTGCCAATCGGCTTTTCGGGCTCACGCAGACCCGCGCGCGCCAGTTTGATGGCCGACGCCAGCGCTTCGATGGCCGTATCCTGACCGAACACCACCCGTTTGAGAGAGGTCTCCAGATCTTTGAGAACGATCACGTCGTCCTTGCTGACGTTCTTGGGCGGAATGCGCGCGATCTTGGCGACAACCGCTTCGACCTCTTTGGTGCCGATTGTCTTGCGACGCTTGGAGGCCGCAACGAGATGTTGCGCGGCACCCGCTTCGTCGATCACGTCAATGGCACTGTCGGGCAGCTTGCGATCGTTGATATAGCGATGCGCGAGTTCGACACTCGTTTTGATCGCGTCGGCGGTGTATTTGACGCCGTGGTGGTCCTCGAAATAGGGCTTGATCCCCTTGAGGATTTTCTGCGCATCCTCGACCGACGGCTCGCTCACATCGATCTTCTGGAAGCGGCGGCTGAGCGCGCGGTCCTTTTCGAAGTGCTGGCGGAATTCCTTGTATGTGGTGGACCCCATCGTGCGCAACTTGCCACCTGCGAGCGCAGGTTTCAGCAGGTTTGACGCATCCATGGCGCCACCCGATGTGGCTCCGGCCCCGATCACGGTGTGAATTTCGTCGATGAACAGCACGGCGTCGTCATGCTCTTCCAACTCGGTCACGACCGCCTTCAGCCGTTCTTCGAAATCACCGCGATAGCGGGTTCCGGCCAGCAAAGCGCCCATATCCAACGAGAAGATCGTGGTGTTTTCGAGAACCTCGGGCGTTTCGCCCGCAACGATCTTGCGTGCCAGACCTTCGGCGATAGCGGTCTTGCCCACGCCGGGATCGCCCACCAGAAGCGGGTTGTTCTTGCGACGGCGGCACAACACCTGGATGCAGCGCTCTACTTCGCTGTCGCGCCCGATCAGCGGGTCAATGTCGCCTTCGCGGGATTTGGCGTTCAGATCGACGCAGTATTTCGCCAGCGCGGATTCTTTTTTCTCTCCTTCGGTGACGCCCTGCGGCTCGTCCTCGATCTCGGGGCTGCCCGATACCGGACGTTGTTCACCGTATGCAGGGTCCTTTGCCACACCATGCGCGATGAAATTCACGGCGTCATAGCGGGTCATGTCCTGATCCTGCAGGAAATAGGCGGCGTTGCTTTCGCGTTCGGCAAAGATCGCGACCAGCACATTGGCGCCGGTCACCTCTGTCCGGCCCGAAGACTGCACGTGGATCGCTGCCCGCTGGATCACCCGCTGGAATGCAGCAGTCGGCACAGCTTCGGATCCTTCGATGTCGGTCACCAGGTTGCTGAGATCTTCGTCGATGAATTCGACAAGAGTTTCGCGCAATTCATCGACATTGACCGAACAGGCTTTCATGACCTGAAGGGCGTCGGGTTCATCCACCAGGGAAAGCAACAGATGTTCCAGCGTTGCGAATTCGTGACGGCGGGCATTCGCGAGCGCCAGCGCCGCATGTATGGACTGCTCAAGTGTGTTCGAGAATGAAGGCACAAGCGTGCTCCTTTTCGATGGGGGTCGGCGGGTGCGCATGAAAAATGTCAGGCGCCTGCGGTCCGACCATGGCCTGTTAGTATTAGAGTTTGGTTGATAAGCCCCACTCTTCAAGTCTTTTTTGTAATTATCTCGTCACAATCGCCGTGATATATGTGACAGCCGCCGTGATCAGCGGCGCTGCCTGTTTTCCCCGCTTTTGCGATTTGTGCGTAAAAACGCGCCGGATTGGCCTAGAAACTGTCTTTTCGGGACCGTATTTCCGCAAAAACCGCCGTATCGCTCGCATCCGCCATGTCCAGCGTTGCGCGAATTGCCGCATCTTCGGGGCGTAGGAACGGATTTGTGGCGCTTTCGAGCGACAGCAGCGAGGGCACGGTAAAACGGCCTTCCTGCCGCAATCGGGTGATCTCGGTCGCGCGTTTCACCAGTTCCGCGTTATCCGGACACACGCTGAGCGCGAATTTCGCGTTACTCGCGGTATATTCGTGGCCCGAACAGATCCATGTATCCGCAGGCAGGCCGCGCAGCTTTTGCAGGCTCGTCCACATCTGGTCCGGCGTCCCTTCGAAAAGCCGCCCGCATCCCAGCGCCATCAGACTATCTGCGGTAAAGGCGGCTTTGGCGTCGGCGACATAGAACGCGATGTGGCCGATTGTATGGCCCGATACATCCCAGACATCGACGGTGGCACCCGCAAAGTCGAATTGCCCACCGTCGGCGATTTTGTGATCCAGCGGCGGCAGGCGTGCGGCGTCCGCCTCGGCGCCATAGACGGGCGCGGGATAGGCTTCGGCCAGCGTCTCGAGCCCGTCAACATGGTCGAAATGATGGTGCGTCAGCCAAATCTGGTTCAGCGGCCAGTCCCGCTCGCGCAATTCGGCCATGATC
This sequence comes from Sulfitobacter sp. S190, assembly GCF_025141935.1. Taxonomy (NCBI): domain Bacteria; kingdom Pseudomonadati; phylum Pseudomonadota; class Alphaproteobacteria; order Rhodobacterales; family Roseobacteraceae; genus Sulfitobacter; species Sulfitobacter sp. S190. The sequence goes on from NZ_CP081120.1 coordinate 716,604, forward strand.
GGACCGGCCTCCGGCACATCGACGAGTGCGGTCTCGCCGGATGGTCTGTGATGCAGCAAGAACGCATAGTTGTCCGAAAGACACGGCACCGTAACCAGATCGAAATCTCCGATCGTGATGGTTTCGCTGTGAATAGATTCCGACATGGGCAAGGCCTTTCGACTGGGCTAGGGTGGCTCAGGATGGCGCAACTGGGACAGCTTCGCAATGCATCTTGATGTGCAGGATCTGCGTAATTTCTATTACCGCAGCGCGTTGGGTCGGGCGGCGCAAAAATCGCTGCGGGGCCGGATGTTGGAGCTGTGGCCCGAAGCGCAGGGCCAGACGGTTGTCGGCTTCGGGTTTGCCGCGCCGTTGCTGCGGCCCTACCTCGCCGAGGCCCGCCGGGTCATCACGCTGATGCCTGGGCCCCAGGGCGTGATGCCGTGGCCTGCTGGCATGGACAATACCTCCGTGCTGACCGAAGAAACGCTTTGGCCGCTCGAGACGGGTCATGTCGACAAGCTGGTATTGCTGCACGGGCTCGAGACGTCCGAGCGTGCGTCGGACCTGCTGGAAGAATGCTGGCGGGTGCTCGGTCCGGGGGGCAGGGCGCTGTTCATCGTGCCCAACCGCGGCGGGCTGTGGGCAAGGCGCGACAGGACGCCATTCGGCTACGGGAGGCCCTATTCGCCCGGACAGCTCGAGGCGCAGCTGCGCAAGCACCAGTTCCTGCCCGAACGCCACGTCGGGGCGCTGTACCAGTTCCCCTCCGGGCAGCGGGTCTGGATGAAATCGGCGGGCCTTTTCGAAAAAGTCGGGCGCCATGTGCCGACCATCGCGGCAGGGGGCGCTTTCATGGTGGAGGCGACCAAGCTCGTCTATCCTCCCAAAGGCAAGGTGAAGCGCAGCAAGGCACGCAACCCGATCGCGGTGCCGGTGGGGGCCGCAAAACCGGTTTGAGGCGCGGCCGCGGTTTGAGGGCAAACCGGGATAATCACCACGCAACGAGGGTCTAGAATCGAGCCAACTGCGTCAAATTCGCCCTCCGAACGAAAATTAATAGCACCGGCAAACCGGTGTAAATGGCGCAAGTCCTTGAAACAAAGGGGCATCGGGTCAAATACGCAATCACTATACTGTGTTGCGGCAGTGAGATCGGTCTGCTACATCGCCCCTGATTTAATCGCTTGAGAGTTTTCAAGCCGCGCCAACAGACCGGTGACGCGACTTATTCGTGTATCCGGCATGACGTACGAGAGGATGGACGTGTCCGAACCAGCTTCGATTTCCACCGGCATCGCGGAGCGCTACGCAACTGCCGTTTATGACCTGGCCAAAGAGGCCGATAAGGTCAAAGCCATTGAGACCGATCTGACGGCTCTGAATGACGCGCTGACAACCAGCGATGACTTCCGCGCCCTGATCCATTCGCCGATCTATACGCGCGACCAGCAAGCGTCCGCCATCGCGGCGCTGAGCACCAAGATGAACCTGTCGCCGATGATGGGCAACACGCTGGCGCTGATGGCGCAAAAGCGGCGCCTCTTCGTTGTGCCGCAGCTGGTTCAGACGCTGCGCGACATCATCGCCGAGGACAAGGGCGAGGTTACCGCCGACGTCACATCCGCCAAGGCGCTGACCAAGACGCAAGCCGACAAGCTGGCCAAGTCGCTCAAGGCGAGCACCGGCAAAACCGTAACACTCAATCAGACCGTTGATGAATCCCTCATCGGTGGTCTTGTCGTCAAAGTGGGCTCCAAGATGATCGACACGTCGATCCGCTCGAAGCTCAATTCCCTCCAGAATGCAATGAAAGAGGTCGGATAAATGGGTATCCAAGCTGCAGAGATTTCTGCGATCCTGAAAGACCAGATCAAGAACTTTGGTCAGGAAGCCGAAGTGGCCGAAGTGGGCCGCGTTCTGAGCGTTGGCGATGGTATCGCCCGCGTTTACGGTCTGGACAATGTTCAGGCCGGTGAAATGGTTGAATTCCCCGGCGGTATTCAGGGTATGGCCCTGAACCTCGAAGCCGACAATGTCGGTGTCGTGATCTTCGGGTCCGACCGTGACATCAAGGAAGGCGACGTCGTAAAGCGGACGAACTCCATCGTGGACGTGCCAATCGGTGACGAACTGCTGGGCCGCGTTGTGGACGGTCTGGGTAACCCCATCGACGGCAAAGGCCCCATCGGCGCGTCCAAGCGCGGTCTGGCCGAAGTCAAAGCGCCGGGCATCATCCCGCGCAAATCCGTGCACGAGCCCATGGCGACCGGCCTGAAATCCGTCGACGCGATGATCCCGATCGGCCGTGGCCAGCGTGAGCTGATCATTGGTGACCGCCAGACCGGTAAAACAGCCGTGGCACTTGACGCGATGCTGAACCAGGCGCAGGTCAACGAGCGTGCGGGCGACGACGAGAGCAAGAAGATGTACTGTGTGTACGTTGCGATCGGCCAGAAACGCTCCACCGTGGCGCAGCTTGTGAAAAAGCTCGAAGAAACCGGTGCCATCGAATATTCCATCGTTGTGGCCGCGACCGCGTCCGAGCCTGCCCCCATGCAGTTCCTCGCGCCCTATTCCGCGACCGCGATGGCAGAGCACTTCCGCGACAATGGCCGTCACGCCCTGATCGTGTACGATGATCTGTCCAAACAGGCCGTGTCCTACCGCCAGATGTCCCTGCTGCTGCGTCGTCCGCCCGGGCGTGAAGCCTATCCCGGTGACGTTTTCTATCTCCACTCCCGTCTGCTCGAGCGGTCGGCGAAACTGGGTGATGATGCGGGCAACGGCTCGCTGACGGCCCTGCCGATCATCGAAACCCAAGGTGGCGACGTGTCCGCGTTTATTCCGACAAACGTGATTTCGATCACCGACGGTCAGATCTTCCTGGAAACGGAACTGTTCTACCAGGGTATCCGCCCCGCCGTGAACACCGGTCTGTCGGTTTCGCGCGTTGGCTCCTCGGCTCAAACCAAGGCGATGTCGAGCGTGGCCGGTCCGGTGAAACTGTCGCTGGCCCAGTACCGCGAAATGGCTGCCTTTGCGCAGTTCGGCTCCGACCTTGATGCCGCAACCCAGCAGCTGCTGGCCCGTGGTGCGCGTCTGACCGAGCTGATGAAACAGCCCCAGTACAACCCGCTGACCAACGCCGAAATCGTTTGCGTCATCTATGCCGGTACCAACGGTTACCTCGACAAGATCGACGTGACCGAAGTTGGCCGTTACGAGGCGGGCTTGCTGAGCCACCTGCGCGGCAAACACGCCGACCTGCTCGACGACATCACCCAAAACGACCGCAAGGTGAAAGACGAGCTGGAAGACAAAATCAAGGCGGCTCTCGACGCGTTCGCTGCTGACTTCTCGTAAGGGGAGAGACGCCAATGGCTAATCTCAAAGACCTTAAAAACAGGATCGCGTCGGTCAAATCGACCCGCAAGATCACAAAGGCCATGCAAATGGTTGCCGCGGCGAAACTTCGCCGCGCGCAGGAGGCTGCCGAAGCGTCGCGCCCCTATACCGAACGCTTCAACGCCGTCATGGCGTCGCTGGCCGCTTCGGTTGGCGGGTCCGATTCCGCGCCCAAACTGCTAAGCGGTACGGGCAAGGATGACGTGCATCTGCTGGTCGTCATGACGGCCGAGCGCGGATTGTGCGGTGGCTTCAACGCCAACATCGCGAAAAAGGCCCGTGCCTTCGCGCAGGAACGGCTCGCCGAAGGCAAGACCGTGAAAATCCTGACCGTGGGCAAAAAAGGCCGTGATCAGCTGAAGCGTGATCTGGGCGACCATTTCGTGGGCCACGTCGACCTCACCGAGGTCAAGCGCGTGGGCTACACGGACGCACAGGGCATCGCAAAAGACGTGCTGACGCGCTTCGAAGACGGCGAATTCGATATCGCCACATTGTTCTTCGCCGAGTTCGTCAACGTGGTCAGCCAGATCCCGCAGGCCCAACAGGTCATCCCGGCCAAGTTCGACGCTGACGAAGGGGCGGGCGATAGTGCGGAAACACTGTTCGACTACGAGCCTTCCGAAGAGGCGATCCTGGCGGACCTGCTGCCGCGCGGCGTGGCAACTGCGATCTTCTCGGCCTTGCTGGAAAACGGCGCATCCGAACAGGGTGCACGGATGTCGGCAATGGACAACGCAACCCGCAACGCGGGCGAGATGATCGAAGATCTGACCATCGAATACAACCGTTCGCGTCAGGCCGTCATCACGAACGAGCTGATCGAAATCATTTCCGGCGCGGAAGCGCTGTAAGAAACTGGAGAGACACGACATGGCAAATGCAGTCGGCAAAATCACCCAAGTCATCGGCGCGGTCGTTGACGTGCAGTTCGAAGATCACCTGCCAGAGATCCTCAACTCGCTGAAAACAGAAAACCAGGGCAAGGGCCTGATCCTCGAAGTGGCTCAGCACCTTGGCGAAAACACGGTACGGACCATCGCGATGGACGCCACCGAAGGTCTGGTCCGCGGCCAGTCCGTGACCGACACAGGCGCGCCGATCTCGATCCCGGTTGGGAACGCGACACTGGGCCGGATCATGAACGTTGTTGGCGAACCCATCGACGAAAAAGGCCCCGTTGCGGCGACCGAAACACGGTCCATCCACGCGGACGCGCCCGAATTCGCCGAACAGTCCACCACATCGGAAGTGCTCGAAACCGGCATCAAGGTTATCGACCTGCTGGCCCCCTATGCCAAGGGTGGTAAAATCGGTCTCTTCGGTGGTGCGGGTGTGGGTAAAACCGTTCTCATCATGGAACTGATCAACAACATCGCCAAAGTGCACTCGGGCTACTCCGTGTTCGCGGGCGTGGGTGAGCGGACCCGTGAAGGCAACGACCTTTACCACGAGATGATCGAATCCAACGTCATCAACCCCGAAAACCTCGAAGAGAGCCAGGTTGCTCTGGTTTACGGTCAGATGAACGAACCTCCCGGAGCGCGTATGCGTGTGGCTCTGACCGGTCTGACACTGGCCGAGCAGTTCCGCGACCAATCCGGTACCGACGTTCTGTTCTTCGTGGACAACATTTTCCGCTTCACGCAGGCCGGTTCCGAAGTGTCCGCCCTGCTGGGCCGTATCCCTTCGGCTGTGGGCTATCAGCCGACGCTGGCGACCGATATGGGCGCGATGCAGGAACGCATCACATCGACCAAGTCCGGTTCGATCACATCGGTGCAGGCCGTTTACGTTCCTGCGGATGACTTGACCGACCCCGCGCCCGCGACCTCCTTTGCCCACCTCGACGCGACGACCGTTCTGGACCGTTCGATTTCGGAAAAAGGCATCTACCCGGCTGTGGACCCACTGGGCTCCACGTCGCGTCTGCTTGATCCGCTGGTCATCGGCGAAGAGCACTACAAAGTCGCAACCGACGTTCAGCAGATCCTTCAGCGCTACAAATCGCTGCAAGACATCATCGCGATCCTCGGCATGGACGAGCTGAGCGAGGAAGACAAACTGACCGTGGCCCGTGCCCGTAAGATCGAACGCTTCCTCAGCCAGCCTTTCGACGTTGCGAAAGTCTTTACCGGTGCGGATGGCAAGCAGGTTCCGCTGGCCGACACGATCCAGTCCTTCAAGGAAGTTGTCGCCGGTGAATACGATCACCTGCCCGAAGGCGCGTTCTACATGGTTGGTGGCATCGACGAAGTGAAGGCGAAAGCCGAGAAAATGGCAGCCGACGCCGCCTGATAGGAGCACCTGAACATGGCAGACACGATGCAATTCGATCTGGTGTCGCCTGAGCGGCGCCTCGCCTCCGGCCAGGTGGCTTCGGTGCAGATCCCCGGTGCGGATGGTGACATGACGGCGATGCCCGATCATGCCCCCACCATCACCACGCTGCGCCCCGGTCTGCTGACTGTGGACGGGCCCGATGGCCAGTCCCAGTACGTGGTGACCGGTGGCTTTGCCGAAATCACCGCCACCGGTGTGTCGGTGCTGGCCGAACGTGCGCTGGCACGCGAGGACATGACCCAAGAGGCCATGGACGAGATCATGGAAGAAGCCAAAAACACCTATACCAAGGTGAAAGAGGCCTTTGAAAATGAACCCGGTCCTGTGGACGACGCGGCCAAGCTGCTGTCGGACATGGTTGCCATGGGTGAGGAAATTGGTTTGTCTGCAAAGCAGCCAAGCCTCTGATCTGACGTCCAATGACGATTTTCGGGCCCGGTGCAGCGATGCGCCGGGCCCGACTTCTTTTGCGGCCCTGTCTTTCCCGAAAGGAACGCGCTAGACCTACGCCCAACAAGGGAAAGCCGGGTTCGTCAGATGAAAAAACTACGCAGTAGCGTGCTGGGTATCGCCAACGGGGACGAGGTGTTGTTCGAGGATTTCACCGACGATGGCGAGATGTGGACGGGGCGTGGACAACGCGAACGCCGCCGCCGGATCAAGTTCTCCGAACCCTTCGAGCGCCCCCCTACGGTGCAGCTGAACATCTCGCTTTGGGACATGGACGCATCGAACATCCTGCGCGCCGATCTGGCGGCAGAGGCGGTCACCGAAAGCGGTTTCGACATGGTGTTTCGCACCTGGGGGGACACTCGTGTCGCCCGCATTCGCATTGCCTGGACGGCAATCGGCGAACTGCCCGACCCCGATACATGGGACGTCGGATAACGCGCTGCCAGAGCAGGGGGCTTAGGTGCCGGTGTACATCCCGTCGTAGATCGGGCCGAGTGTATTCTGCTCGAACAGCGATGACACAGAGGTGCCGTTCCAGATATTGAGGATCGCCTGCGCAAAGATCGGGGCGGTCGGTACAATGCGGATGTTTGACGCGGCCTTGATCGCGTCCGTGGGGGCGATACTGTCGGTGATGACCAGCGACTTCATGACCGACTTTGTGACGCGGTCAACCGCGGGGCCGGACATGACACCGTGGCTGATGTAGGCGTGCACCTCGTTGGCCCCGTTTTCGATCAGCACTTCGGCCGCCTTGCACAGCGTGCCGGCGGTGTCGCAGATATCGTCCACGATCAGGCATGTCTTGCCGGTCACGTCACCGATCACGGTCATCTCGGCAATCTCACCGGGTTTTTCACGGCGCTTGTCCACGATGGCCAGCGGCGCGTTTAGACGCTTGGCCAATTCACGGGCACGGGCCACGCCCCCGACATCGGGCGAAACGATCATGAGATCGGACATCTGGTCCTTGAACTGATCCTTGATGTCCAGCGCAAACACCGGAGAGGCGTAGAGGTTGTCGACAGGAATATCGAAGAAGCCCTGGATCTGCGCGGCGTGCAGGTCCATCGTCAGCACCCGTTCGATCCCGGCACCCACCAGCATATTGGCGACCAGCTTGGCGGTGATGGGCGTGCGGGCCTTTGTGCGGCGGTCCTGACGGGCATACCCGAAGTAGGGCAGCACTGCCGTCACCCGCGATGCGGAGGACCGGCGCAGGGCGTCGGCCATGATCATCAACTCCATCAGATTGTCGTTCGCCGGGTTCGACGTCGACTGGATGATGAACATGTCCTCTCCGCGCACGTTCTCGAAAACCTCGACGAAAATCTCGCCGTCGTTAAAGCGTTCGACCCGCGCATCCACCAATCCGACATTCACCCCGCGGTGCAGCGACATGCGCCTTGCGATGGCATTGGCCAGCGGCATGTTGGCGTTGCCGGAAATCAGCTTTGGCTCTGACGAATTGGGCATGGGGGAGAGGCTCCGTAGCAGCGGTATAACAGAATCGTTACGTTGAACCCCGATTAACAGAACCTTAGGGTCGCGCAAAGCACACACACCCAACCGGAGAGCCAAATGACCCAGATCGACTACTATTTCGCGACGCTGTCACCTTACTGCTACCTTGCCGGGACCCGGCTCGAGCAGATGGCAGCGCGCACCGGTGCCACCGTCACCTACAAGCCGTTCGACATCGTCGCGGCGTTTGGCCGGACGGGTGGTACGCCCCCCAAGGACCGCCACATCAGCCGCATCGAATACCGGGCGCAGGAATTGCCGCGCCAGGCCAAAAAGCTCGGCATGCCCTTCAACCTGCAGCCCGCCCATTGGCCCACCAACGGCGCGCCCGCAGCCTATGCCTTTATCGCCGCGCAAAACGCCGGTGGCGGCGATCTGGGTGCCTTGGCCCACGCCATCTGCCGTGCCGTCTGGGCCGAGGAGAAGGACATCGCCGAAGACGCTGTCGTCAAAGCCTGTCTGCAAGAGGCCGGATTTGACCCCGCGCTGGCGGACAGCGGCATGCTGGAAGGTGCCGAAACCTATGCCCGTAATCTCGAAGAAGCGGTGGAGGCTGGCGTCTTTGGTGCGCCATTCTATATCGTGGACGGCGAGCGGTTCTGGGGACAGGACCGGATCGAGGATCTGGAACAACACCTGCAAGGAAAGCTGTGACCTTTCATATACATACCAGACTATTCGAGGGCGCGCCGCGGCGGGCTCTCGCCATCCATTGTACGCTGGGCCATGCCGGGGCGTGGCGCGGGGTGGCCAAGGAATTGCAGGGTGATCTGAGCCTGCTGGCGATGGATTTGCCGTCGCACGGAAAATCGGACGCATGGGACCGTGAGGGCGACCTGCACAGCTTTTGCACCGCACGTGCAAAGGGGGTGATGGACGACGCGCCGATGGACCTGATCGGCCATTCCTTTGGCGCGACGGTGGCGTTGCGCATCGCGGCGGAAAACCCCGGACGGGTGCGCAGCCTGACCCTGATCGAGCCCGTCTTTTTCGCGGTGGCGATGCTGGATGATCCAGCGCTCGGAGATGCCTATACCAGCGCCAACCGGGCCTTTGCAGATGCGTTCGAATCCGGCGACATGCGCGAGGCCGCACGGGTGTTCAACCGCGACTGGGGCGACGGGACGCCGTGGGATGCCTTGCCCGAAAAGATGCGCGATGCAATGGCACGGCTGATCCACTTCGTGCCGGCCAGCGGGCCGATGCTTTACAAGGACAATGCAGGGCTGTTGCAGCCCGGTGTCCTGTCGGGCGTGGACATGCCGACCCTGCTCATCGACGGGGGCGCGTCGCCGGAGATCAGCGGGGCGATCAACATGAGCCTGTGCGCCCGGATGCCCAATACCACCCGCGTCACGGTGCCGGGGGCGGGGCATATGGCGCCGGTCACCCATCCGGCCGACGTGGCGGCGGCGATTGCGGCGCTGCTGGCGCGGACGGCGGTGTCAGACGCAGCCTAGGAACGCGTCGATGCCGGCATCGGTCATGGACCAGTCACAGACCAGCCGACACATCAGCATGGCATCGGGGTCGCCGGTCGCCACATCACCGTCCATGACATAGTACCGCGCCCCGGCAGCCTGTAGCCGCTGGTGCGTGGCACGTGGCATGCGGGCGAAAATCATGTTGGCATCGGTGGGATGCACAAGCTGTGCACCGCGCGTACATAGACCGTATGACAAACGCGCCGCATGGGCGTTGGCCTGACCCGCCATGTCACGCCACAGATCGTCCTGCAGATAGGCCGCCATCTGCGCCGAGAGGTAGCGGTGTTTGGAAAACAGATGCGCCGCGCGTTTGCGCCGCAATTCGAATTCCCACGCCTTGTCGGGGTCGAAAAACACCACCGCTTCGACGCCCATGCAGCCGTTTTTCGTGCCGCCGAAGCTGACCACATCGACACCCGATTTCCACGTCATCTCGGCGGCGCTACAGCCCAGAGCCACGGCCGCATTGGCAAACCGCGCCCCGTCGAGGTGCACGGGCAGATCATGGGCACGGGCCACCGCCGTCAGCGCGCGCAGTTCGTCGAGTGTGTGGACCGACCCGCGTTCGGTGACCTGCGTGATCGATACCGGGCCGGGCTGCGCCGTGTGGACGTTGCCGGGGGTGCGATACGCAATGGCCGACTGTAACGCGTCCGGGGTCATCTTGTCGTCAGTGGGGATCAGCGTGAGCTTGGCCGCGCCGGTGTAGAACTCGGGCGCATTGCACTCGTCTTCCTCGATATGGCTGATGCTGCTGCAAAAGATTGTCTGCCACGGTTGGGTATAGCAGGCCAGCGCCAGCGCATTGGCCGCGGTGCCGGTCGCGACAAGATGGACAGCCGCATCGGGGGCCTCGAACACGCGGCGGATGCCGGCGCGGACTTCTTGCATGATGTCGTCGTTGCCGTAGGGCATGGCATAGCCGTCATTGGCTTCGGTCAGGCGCTGCATGATGCGCGGATGCACGGGGCCGCCGTTGTCGGATGCAAAGAACATTCAGGTCGGCTCCTCGATGATATGGTCTTCCCACTCCTCGAAGGCGGTTTCCCATTCGCTGACGGTGCGGCCCCGCATCGACACGCCCGCGGCATGGACGCTTTCGGCGGTGCCGGTCAGCAGCGGGTGCCAGTCGGGCAGGGATTTGCCCTGCCACAGAAGGCGGTAGGCGCAGGTTTCGGGCATCCAGTAGGCGTGTTCGTCGATGTTGTCGGGCGTCATCACGATGCAGTCGGGCACGAACTGGTGGCGGATGTCGTATTGCGCACAGCGGCAGGTGGAATCGTCGAGCAGGCGGCATGCAACGTTGGTCAGCGCCACGGCACCGGTGTCTTCGTCCTCGAGTTTGTTCAGACAGCATTTGCCGCAGCCGTCGCAGAGCGCCTCCCACTCCTTGGGGTTCAGCTTTTTCAGCGGCTTTTTCTCCCAAAAGCGTGCGGCCAGTCCGGCGCGGTCGATGGGGTCGGTCATAGCGCGGCCAGTATCGCGCGGGCCTGTGCGCTGTCGGCGTCCATCTGGGCGATCAACGCCTCCAGCCCGTCGAATTTTTCCTCGCCGCGCAGATGCTCCACCAGCCCTACCGACAGCGGCGTGCCGTAAAGATCGCCCTTGAAATCGAAGATGAAGGTTTCGAGGTTCGGCTTGTTTTCCCCGAACATCGGGCGCACCCCCATCGAGGCAACCCCGTGGTAGCTGCCTTCATGCGGACCCGACAGCACATCGACAAGCACGGCATAGACCCCGAAAGCGGGTGGATGCAGCCCGTCGATGGACATGTTGGCGGTCGGGTAGCCCAATTCGCGGCCCCGCTGTTCGCCACCGATCACCGGCCCTTCGATCCGGTGCCAGTGGCCCAGCATGGCGGCCGCATCGCGCGGGCGCGCGTCGGTCAGGGCGCGGCGGATCGCGGTGGAGGACACGGTGTTGTCCGATTGCGCCATGAGCGGCGCGATGGTCACGCCAAAGCCCATGTCGTCGCCAAATTGTTGCAGGTCCTGCGCGGTGCCTGCGCGCCCTTTGCCAAAGCAGAAGTCGGCCCCCACAACCACGTGCTGCAGGCCCAGCCCGTCCTTGATCACCCGTTGGGCAAAGGCGCGCGGTGTGAGCGAGGCAAGAGCGGCGTTGAACGGCAGCTCATAGAGCTTTTCGACCCCCAGTTTCGCAAGACGCGAGGCGCGGGCCTCGGGGCTCATCAGGCGGAAAGGGGCGCTCTGCGGGGCGAAATAGGCGCGGGGGTGCGGCTCGAACGTGACGATACCCAGCGGCGCGTCGGGTGCGGCGGCGCGGGCCATGTCGATCACGGACAGGTGGCCCAGATGCACGCCGTCGAAGTTGCCGATGGCCGCGGTGGCGCCGCGGTCGGGATCTTCTACGAGGGTATAGTCACGAAGGATTTGCATGGCCTCGTCACTAGCCCCCGAGGGGCCTGCGTGCAAGAGCGTGGCGGCGTCAGTCGAATTTGCGGGACGGGGCCAGAACGGTGGCTTCGCCCACCAGCACCTTTTTGCCGTCCACTGCGCAATGGCAATCCATTTTGACGATCCTGCGGGAGGCGTCGATATCGGTGACTTTGACCTCGGCATAGACCACATCGCCCGGCCGGACAGGCGCCAGGAATTTCAGCGACTGGCCCAGATAGACGGTGCCGTGGCCCGGCAGCTGTTCCCCGATCACCGCAGAGATAAGCCCCGCCGTCAGCATCCCGTGTGCAATGCGGCCCTGAAAGATCGTGTCGCGCGCGTAGTCGTCATCCAGATGCACCGGGTTACGGTCGGTCGAGATGGTAGCGAACATTTCGATATCCGCATCGGTCACTTCCTTGCGGATATAGCGGAACATGCCGATTTCGATGTCTTCGATGACGATCGTGCCGCGGGGTAGGTTGTCCAACATCTGCGCCTCTTGGTAATAAAGTAACCGACGATAGGGTCCGTCGGTAACTTAATTACTTTGCAGGCGCAGAAAAGCAAGCATTTTCTAGGTCAGCGAAGGTGACCTATTGTGAAGGTTGGTGCGGATTTTTCTGTTTCCAGATAGGCGCTTAGCGCATCGGGGTCTGGCTGCTCCGTGGTTTTTGTCTCTGCCGCGGCCAGCCCGCCCGAAATAAACAGAGAATCGATATCCTCGCCGATGGCGCCGGCAACATCGGTCAGAATGCCGTCACCGATCGCCAGGATACGGTCATCGGCGATGGTGTTGCCGAGCGCGTGCAGCCTGCGGCGGGCCAGATCGTAGATCGGCGGATGCGGCTTGCCGAAATAGAGGCTTTCCCCGCCCATCTCGCTGTACATCTTGGCCACAGCGCCCGCGCACCACTCGCGGACCTCGCCCCGGTCAACCACGATATCGGGGTTCGCGCAAAGCAGCTTGGCCCCGCGCGCCAGTGCGGCCTCCAGATCGGGCCGCCAGCTTTCCGGATCGGCCAGAGAATCGAACGGACCGGTGCAGACGACGCCCTCTGCTTCATCTAGCGGCACGCGGGTAATCTCCACCGGATTTTCCAGCAGGTTCAACGGCTCGAAAAAGCGGCTGTCGGTGTCGGGGCCCAGATGCCAGACCCGCGTGCCCACGACCCCGCGGTACATCGCGGAGCGTGCGGAATCACCCGATGTCGCAATGTCGTCATAGGCGTCCTGTGGCACGCCGAAATGCACCAGCTGCTTGGCCACGCCCTTGCGCGGACGCGGCGAGTTGGTGACCAGAATGACAATGCCGCCCGACTGCCGGTATTGCTGCAACGCGGCCACGGCTGACGGTATCGCGGCCACCCCGTTGTGCACGCAGCCCCACAGATCGACGAAAAGCGCGTCATAGGGGGCGGAAATATCGGACAGGGCGGTGACGATGCGGGACATGAGGCGGCTTTCGACAGGAAGGTAAATGAGCCCTCCCGGTGCGGGAAGGGCCGGCAACGAGGCCTCAGACCTTGAGGTTCGGGATGATCTGCTTTTTGCGGCTCATCACACCGGGCAGCACCACCGTGTCACCGGAGACCGAGACGTCGAAGCTCTTTTCGGCCACGGATTTCGTCAGGTCGTTGGGCACAAGCATCGTCGCCTGCTCGTTGAGGATGTCGACCACGAACAACAGCACCTGATCGGCACCGTCCTGCTGGGCCACCTCGGGCATGGCGGCCATCAGCTTGTCCTTGCGGCCCAGCACCTGTTCGGGTGACGTCGTCTCCAGCACAGAGACGCGGAACTGCTTGCCGTCGACTTCGTATTCCTTGCTGTCCATGCGCAAGAGCTCGGCTTCCGAAAATGCCGACACATCGGATTTTGCGGCGAACATCTCGGCGGCATAGGCGGGCATGTCGACCCCCAGATCCTCTGCCAGCGACCAGGCAATCGCCTTGTCTTCCTGCGTGGTGGTCGGCGAGCGGAATTCCAGCGTGTCCGACAGGATGCAGGTCAGCATCGCGCCTTTGATCTCGGTGGGCATCTGGGCGATGTCGCTGCCGATCATCTTCCACATGATGGTGGCCGTACAGGCCAGCGGCTCGATGCGGATCTCGATCGGCGCCGCCGTCTCGAGGCCCCCGACCAGCTTGTGATGATCGATGATGCCCACAATATTCGCGTCATTGATCATATCGGGCAATTCGGCGGGGTTGTTGGTGTCGACGATGACAACGTCCTGTCCGGCCTGCGGCGCATCGATGATCTGCGGCTTGTCGAGCTTCCAGTGATCGAGCATGAACAGCGCTTCGGTATTGGGCTCTCCCAGCAGGGCAGGCTGCGCATCCACCCCCTTGATCTGGTTGAGATACCACGCCCAGATGATCGGGCTTCCGGTGCTGTCGGTGTCGGGAGATTTGTGGCCGAATACGAGCGTTGTCATGGGACTTCCTTGGCATAGATGCGGGTTTGGGCGCTATATAGCAGGAATAACAGGGGTGTCACGGGGGCACCGCTGCTTCATCTTGCCCTTTAAACTCAAATCCCGCAGTCCACGCCGGCGGGCCCCTGTGCCGCGATGCACCGGCCGCAGGCTACAGCCCCAACTCGGCCCGCTTCTTGCGCGTCAGCCCCGACACCACCAGATCATAGGAGGCACGGATATGCGCGCACAGGCTTTCGTCGGACAGGCCGGGGCGGTCGTAGTGCTGGATCCACTTCAACCCGCGCGACGCCAGATAGGGGGCGGGCCGCAGGCCGGGGCTGTCGGAGAGCACCTCGAAAGCGAGATCGGAGGCCTTGAAGGATACCGTATCGCCCGCATCACCGTGCCCCACGACCGCAAAAACCTTGCCGCCGATCTTGTAGACATCGGCGTTGCCCCACTGGATCACGTGGGTGGCGTGGGGCTGGGCTGCGCAAAATGACGTCAATTCGTCCCGTGTCATGCAGAAAGGTTAATGGGATTCACCCCTCGTGTGAATGGTGCTAGCGTCGGGCCATGGGCAATGCGCGCGAAACCGATCTGTACGGTCCGGTAAAATCCTTTCTGGAGGATCAGGGCTATGTGGTGAAATCCGAAGTCGGCGCGGCGGATGTGGTTGCCGTGCGCGGGGCGGAACCCCCCGTGGTGGTCGAGCTGAAGCTGGGGTTTTCGCTGGCGCTGTTTCACCAATGCATCGACCGGCTCAAGGTCAGCGATGATGTCTATATGGCGGTGGCGCGCCAGCCCGGCAAGCGGTTCCACAAGAGCCTCAAGGCCAATGTTGCGATGGCGCGGCGGCTGGGTCTGGGGGTGATCGCGGTGCGGCTCGAGGATGGTCTGGTCGAGGTGCACGCCGATCCCGGCCCCTATGCCCCGCGCAAGAACGCGCGCAAGCAGCAGCGGCTGTTGCGCGAATTCGCCCGCAGGCAAGGCGACCCGAATGACGGCGGGCAGACACGGGCGGGGCTGGTGACGGCCTACCGGCAGGATGCGCTGAAACTGGCCGTCTACCTGTTCGAGGTGGGCGCGGTCAAAGGCGCCGACGTGGCCCGCGAGACCGGCGTGGCCCGCGCGACCACGATGATGCGCGACAACCACTACGGCTGGTTCGAAAAGGTCGAAAAAGGGGTGTACGGCCTCAGCCCCGCGGGCGCAGAGGCGGTGGCGGTCTCGGGCCGTGTGCTGGGCGCCTAGAAGGGCTGGCGCTGCAAGGTGTAGCCGCGCCGCTCCAGCTGGTTGAGCAGACCGGTTTCGCCCGTCAGGTGCAATGCGCCCACGGCCACCACGATGCGCGACCCCGGTGCCGCCTCGATCGGGGCGATCCACGACAGATTGCGGGTGTCGAGGATATCGGCCATCAGCGCGTCGAACAGACGGTCGAATTCCTCTTGCGGCAGGTCGATCTGCGTGCGCCCGGCGATCCGCGACAGCGCAAGTGCTGCGGCGATGTCCTCTTCGAGATATTGTGCGACCAGCGTGGCGTGGCTGTTGTTGGCCTGTGCCACGCTGGGCGTGCCCAACCGCAGCATGCGCAGCTGTTCGTCCAGCGGATCGGCACCCAGTATCGCAAACACCGTGTCATAGGGTTCGAGCGACAGGACCGGCACGCCGGCGGCATCGGCCACGGCCATCAGCCGCGCATCCAGCCCCGTCTCGCCCGCGGCGACCGATTGCGCCACGCAGGGTGCCATCGACAGGGTGATCGACATGTACCAGGGCTGGAACTTTGCCGCGACGAAGGACGGGATACCGCGCGCCTGCGCGGCGGCGGCGACCCGCGTCCAGTCGTCGGGCGGCAGCAGATCGATCAGGGTCTTGCCCGGCAGGAATGCCAAATCGGGCTGCGTGGCTACCGCTTCTCGCAGTTGCGCGTGCGCGTCTTCGTTGGCTTCGACCAGCAGCGTGTCGGCCGCGCGCACGACCGTTGCCAGCCGCGCCGCGATCGGGTCGAGCCGGTCGTCCGAGATGTGCAGCGTGCCGATCACATGCACCGTGCGGCCGTCGCGCGTTGCGGTCCAGTGGTTGCCGCGCGGGTAGGGAGTTTGCGCCACTTCCGCGGCCAGTTCGCGCTGCTGCGCATCGGTCAGCGTATCGCGCAGGTCCTCTCCGCTGCAGGCGGTCCAGCCCTTGAAAGGCAGCAGCAAAAGTACCATGTAAAACAAGAAGCGCATCGTTTTATCCATCGGGTAAGACAAGTTCGCGCCACCCTAGCGCCGCGCGCCGGTCGTGTCGCGCCCTCGGGCCCAAAATATTTCCCCCATTCGTGTTGACTCGCTGTCGTGGCCTCCTTAGCTAGGCTGCGTTAGCACTCGACCAAGGGGAGTGATAACGACCGGATGCTTAATGAGAAGGTCCGGTGCTGGGAGATAACTTTGAGCGTTAAGGAGCTACAAAGATGGCATTGAAACCGCTTCACGACCGCGTGCTGGTGAAACGCACAGAAAGCGAAGAAAAGACAGCTGGCGGGTTGATCATTCCTGATAGCGCGAAGGAAAAGCCTTCGGAAGGTGAAGTCGTTGCAGTAGGCGAAGGCGCCCGCAAGGACAGCGGTGAGCTGATCGCTCCGGCCGTCAAGGCAGGCGACAAGATCCTGTTCGGCAAATGGTCCGGCACGGAAGTCACCGTCGACGGCACGGAAATGCTGATGATGAAAGAAAGCGACATCATGGGGATCATCGAATAAGCGACCGCGCTTTTCGACCCTGACGATCCGCAAGACATCAACACAAATTAAGGAATACGAAAATGGCAAAAGACGTCAAATTCGCGACCGACGCGCGCAACAAGATGCTCAAGGGTGTGAACATCCTGGCCGACGCCGTCAAAGTCACACTGGGCCCCAAAGGCCGTAATGTCGTGCTCGACAAATCCTTCGGCGCACCGCGCATCACCAAGGACGGTGTATCCGTGGCCAAGGAAATCGAACTGGAAGACAAGTTCGAGAACATGGGCGCGCAGATGGTCAAAGAAGTGGCCAGCCGCACCAACGACGAAGCCGGCGACGGCACGACAACAGCCACCGTTCTGGCCCAGGCCATCGTGCGCGAAGGCATGAAGTCGGTTGCAGCGGGCATGAACCCGATGGACCTCAAGCGTGGCATCGATCTGGCGACAACCAAGGTTGTTGATTCGATCAAATCCGCCGCCCGTCCCGTTTCGGACAGCGACGAAGTTGCGCAGGTCGGCACCATCTCGGCCAACGGCGAAGCCGAAATCGGCCGCCAGATCGCCGACGCGATGCAGAAAGTCGGCAACGAAGGCGTGATCACCGTCGAGGAAAACAAGGGTCTGGAAACAGAAACCGACGTCGTCGAAGGCATGCAGTTCGACCGCGGCTACCTGAGCCCCTACTTCGTCACCAACTCCGACAAGATGACCGTCGAGCTGGAAGATGCGATCGTGCTGCTGCACGAGAAGAAGCTGTCGTCGCTGCAGCCCATGGTGCCGCTGCTGGAGCAAGTCATCCAGTCGCAAAAGCCCCTGCTGATCATTGCCGAGGACGTTGAAGGCGAAGCGCTGGCGACACTGGTTGTCAACAAGCTGCGCGGTGGTCTGAAGATCGCTGCTGTCAAAGCCCCCGGTTTCGGCGATCGCCGCAAAGCGATGCTGCAGGATCTCGCGATCCTCACAGGTGGTCAGGTCATCTCCGAAGATCTGGGCATGAAGCTGGAATCCGTGACCATGGACATGCTGGGTTCGGCCAAGAAGGTGAACATCACCAAGGACGAGACCACCATCGTTGACGGTTCCGGTGACAAGGCCGAGATCGAGGCCCGCGTGTCCCAGATCCGCACGCAGATCGAAGAGACCACATCCGACTACGACCGTGAAAAACTGCAGGAACGTGTTGCCAAGCTGGCAGGCGGTGTTGCCGTGATCCGCGTGGGCGGCATGACCGAAGTCGAAGTCAAAGAGCGCAAAGACCGCGTTGACGATGCCCTGAACGCGACCCGTGCGGCCGTGCAGGAAGGTATCGTTGTGGGCGGCGGTGTTGCCCTGGTGCAGGGTGCCAAGGCGCTCGAAGGTCTTGAAGGCGCCAACAACGACCAGAACGTCGGCATCACGATCGTCCGCAAGGCGCTTGAAGCGCCCCTGCGCCAGATCGCCGAGAACTCCGGTGTCGACGGCTCCGTTGTGGCTGGCAAGATCCGCGAAAGCGACGATCTGACCTTTGGTTTCAACGCGCAGACCGAAGAATATGGTGACATGTTCAAGTTCGGCGTGATCGATCCCGCCAAAGTGTGCCGGACCGCTCTTCAGGACGCGGCCTCCATCGCCGGTCTGCTGATCACGACCGAAGCCATGGTTGCCGATCTGCCCGCCAAAGAGGGTGCAGGCGCCGGTGCAGGCATGCCCGACATGGGCGGCATGGGCGGCATGATGTAATCACGCCCGTCTTGCCACGCTGCCATCCTTTCGGGGGTGGCGGCAGGCCGGATCATGATGTTGTGCAAAGGGTCCCTTTCGGGGCCCTTTGTCATTTTTTGCGCCCGTGACGGATTTGCGCGGCGGTTAACCCCGCATCAACGCACGGCGTGTTAGCAGATGTGCAAACAGCCAAAGGGTTCTTTATGCACGCCTCGCAAAATGCCGTTCCGTCCAAGCCCGTGTCCGGCACACAGGATGTCGATGATTTCATCTATCTGATGAGCCATGATGTGCGCGCGTCGGTGCGCGCGTTGCTGGAATTGCCCCACTGGATCCGGGAAGACCTGAACGATGCGGGCATCAAGGTGTCGGGATCGGTCGAGGAAACGATCGAGATGATGAACCGCCACACCGGCCGGTTGGACCGGATGCTGGTCGATCTGCTTACCTATTCGCGCATCGGACGCATGCAGGAGGTCAAGCCCGTCAATCTTGTGGCCGCCGTGGACGAGGTGCTCGAAGAGCTGCAGCTGCCGCAGGGTTTTACAGTGAGCCGGGCGCTGGAGGCGCAAACCGCAACGCTGGGGGACCGCGATATCCTGACGTTGCTGAGTGCGCTGGTCGGCAATGCGGTGAAACACCACGATACCGGTACGGGCAAGGTGATGATCGTGACCCGTGCCGAGCGCGATATGCTGCGCATCGTGGTATGCGACGATGGCCCCGGCATCGACCCGAAGTTCCACGAGAAGGTGGTGGGCGCGATGACCACGCTGCGCCCGCGTGATGACGTGGAGGGATCGGGCATGGGATTGGCGAATGTCCGCAAGATTGCCGCGCATTACGGCGGTGACCTGCGGTTGGGCGAGGGGCTGGGCGGGCGCGGCCTGCGCGTTGACGTGCGCCTGCCCCTGCATGCCAAGCCGCTTTTGAGTTGATTGCGCACCAAGTTTGCCGCGAATTGTCGGAACTTAGGACGCGTCCCACCGGGGCGCGTTAACTTTTTGGGAGGGCTGTCGCGGGTAATTTGAGGGGGTAGTGAAGTAGGGGAGTAGGCACCGATGTCGGTACCAGCGGAGATTATCGAGCCGAACAAGGCGCATCATGTACAGATCATCAAGGCATTGCTGTTGGATGACAGCACGTTTGACCGCGCCCGCATCCGGCGGCTGAGCAAGCAGACGGAGCTGATGCTGCATATGGATGAGGTCGGCAGCATTGGTGAATTGAAGGACGCGGTGGGACGGCAGGTTTATGACCTGATTCTGATTGACTACCGGCTACCCGAGGGGGACGGACTGGAAGTTCTCGCGCATATCAAGCGCAGCGAGCTGAACAGCGATGCGGCCACGGTGATGATTACCGGTGATGCGCAGCTCGAAACTGCGGTCACGGCGATGCGCAACGGATGCCATGACTTCCTGCGCAAGGATGACATGAATGCCGTCCAGCTGCGTGGCGCGGTGATGAATGCGATGCATGCCGCGCAGGAACAGCTGGCGCTTGCCGCCCGCACACAGCACCAGCGCGAGGTCATCCGCGACGGGTTGAGCGCGGCGTTGCGCGACAAATCCCTGCAAAGCGAAATGGTATCGTTCATCAAGGACAACTTTCCCTTGCAGGATAACCGGTCGGGGATCTGGACAAATGACGATGCCGACGGGTTTGCAGGGGTGCTGATCGGATTGGACGATGACGATGAATTTATCTTCCACTGACGGCTGACCCTTGGCGCTGGCGGCCCGTCACGTTAGGGCTTTGACCCATGCGTCTGATCCTGCTGACCCTTTTGACCATGTTGGCCTTTGCCGCCAATTCGATCCTGACCCGAGCAGCGGTGGATGGGGGGCATATCGACCCGTCGAGTTTCGCCGTGGTGCGGGTTCTGGCAGGGGCGGCGGTATTGCTGGTGATCATGGGTGCGCGCGGTGCGGCCTTTCCGTCGGTCAATCGGGCACGCGGGGTCGGCGCGCTGAGCCTTACGGCCTATATGGTCGGCTTTACGCTGGCCTATCTGACGCTGGATGCCGGTCTGGGCGCGCTGATCCTGTTTGGCGTGGTGCAAATCACGATGTTCCTGCATGCCGCCGCGACCGGTGATCGCCCGGGCCTGCGCCAGATCGGTGGCGCGGTCGTGGCCTTTGGCGGGCTGCTGCTGGTGCTGTGGCCCGGCCAGCAGGGTGGGGCCGATCCGGTGGGGGCGGCCCTGATGGTGATGGCCGGTCTCGGCTGGGCGGTCTATACGATTGCGGGGCGCGGCGCGCGCGATCCGCTTGCGACGACGGGTGCGAATTTCACGTTATGCCTGCCACTTGTCGCCGTGTTGCTGCTGTTCGGGCCGGTTGACATCAGCGCGACGGGCCTGCTGCTGGCGGTGATTTGTGGCGGTGTCACGTCGGGGTTGGGCTATGCGCTGTGGTACCGGGTGCTGACGCGGATGACCGGTCCCACGGCTGCGGTGGTGCAGTTGAGCGTGCCGATCATTGCGATCCTTTCGGGGGCGATGCTCTTGGGTGAACCGCTGGGCGTGACGGTTTTGCTGGCGGCCGGGCTGGTCGTGGGCGGGATCGGCTGGGCGGTGACCGCGCCCCGTCAGACCACCAGCGGCTCCAGCGGATCATAGCCGGGGGCATCCGCATCGCCCCAGGCCACGGCAGCGAGACTGTCGGGTTTGACGCGCAGCCGGGCCATGTCATCGCGGCTGACCCACCGCCTGTCCGTCACGATATCCTCCAGATCGCGCCAGTTGGCGTCGATCTGCGGACCATCGAGCAAGCTGCACCTGAAATACACGTCGACCTGATGGAACCTGCGGTCGGGATCGTGAAATTCGTTCACGAGACAGGGCGCGCCGACCGCGATGCGCAGACCGGTTTCCTCGTGCACCTCGCGGATGAGATTGTCCGGCAGGCTGGCGTTTTTTTCGACCCCGCCACCGGGCGCGCACATCAGATCGCTTTTGCCTTCCGGCCACGCATTTACCAAAAGCAAACGGTTGTCGTGCAGGATCAAGGCGCGCACCGCGAGACGGGGAGAATTTGACGGTGTCATCGGCATACTTTCGTAAGGTCAGATCGCGGGGGGATTTTCTTGGGCCCGCAGACGCACTACATAGCGCAGCATGAGACTGATTTCGATGATTTGCGCGATATGCCTGATGGCGTCGGCCGCGGCGGCCGAACGGCCGCGCTGCGTGGTGCTGTTGCACGGGTTGGCGCGAACGGAGACGTCATTCGCCTTGATGGAGGCGGCGCTGGACGCGGAAGGCTGGCGCGTGGTGCGCCCTGGCTATCCGTCGACCGAAGCGCCGGTGCAGGAACTGGTGGACCGGACCTTGCCCGACGCGGTGGCAGACTGCGGCACGCAGAAGGTCGATTTCGTGACCCATTCGATGGGCGGGATTCTGGTGCGCCAATGGGTGAGCGAAGTCGGGGCCGACCGGATCGGCCGGGTGGTGATGCTGAGCCCGCCGAACCAGGGCTCCGAAATCGTGGACGAATTGAACAATATTCTCGTGTTCGACTGGATCAACGGGCCTGCCGGTTTGCAGATGGGCACGGGGCCGGGATCGCTGCCACGCCGGTTGCCGCCCGCCACGTTCGAAGTGGGGATTATTGCCGGCTCGCAATCGCTCAACCCCTATTTTTCGTCTCTTTTGCCGGGCGAGGATGATGGCAAGGTCGCGGTTTATTCCACCCGGTTGGAGGGCATGAAGGATCATATTGTCCTGCCCGTGACGCATACGTTCATGATGAACAACCCGCGGGTGATCGCCGAAACGGTGGCGTTTTTGCGCGACGGGGAATTCGACCGCTCGATCTCGCTGCTGGGGGCCGTGCTGGATCAGCTGGGCTGTCCGGAGGGCGGGTGCCTGCCCGGTGTGGAGGCAGAGGGTGCTGAACCTTGAACTGGTCGGGGCCGATGTGCTGCGGCCCGAAGGGCTGCGCCGTGACACGCTGGCATTTGCCGACGGGGTGATTCTGGCCGCGGGCGCGGGGCGGCGTGTTGATTTGGGCGGATATATCGTGCTGCCCGGTATCGTCGATGTGCACGGCGACGGGTTCGAGCGTCACGTGGCCCCGCGTCGGGGCGCGATGAAACAGATGACGGAAGGGTTGGTCGCGGTCGAGGCAGAGCTTGCCGCCAACGGCATCACGACCGCGGTTCTTGCGCAATTTGTCAGCTGGGAAGGCGGTCTGCGCTCGCTCGAATTTGCCGAAACCGTGTTTGACGCCTTGCAGCAGGTTGCGCGCGGGGCGGTGACCGATCTGCGCGCACAGCTGCGCTTCGAGACGCATCTGCTGGATCTTTACGACAGTCTGCCGGAGCGGTTGGCGCAATGGGGCGTGTCGTATGTGGTGTTCAACGACCATCTGCCGCATGACCGGCTGGCGGCGGGGCGCACGCCGAAACGGTTGGTGGCGCAGGCGCTCAAGGCGGCGCGGAACCCCGAAATGCACCACGCGATGATGCGCGATCTGCATGCCCGGCGGGACGAGGTGCCTGCCGCGCTGGACGTGCTGTGCGCGCGATTGGCGGAGCGCGGAATCACGATGGGCAGCCACGATGACCGCACGGCAAAGGCGCGTGCCGCATGGGACGCACGCGGCGTGCGGGTTGCCGAATTTCCCGAAACCGCCGAGGCCGCCGAAGCGGCGCGGGGCGCGGTTGTGCTGGGCGCGCCGAATGTGGTGCGCGGCGGATCGCATAATGGGAATGTTTCCGCGCTCGATCTTGTGGCGATGGGTGTGGGTGACGCGCTGGCCTCCGACTATCACTATCCCAGCCCGCGGCGTGCGGCGCTGATGCTGTGGAAGTCCGGTGTGCTGGATCTCGCGGCGGCGTGGCGGCTGGTGTCCGAAGGGCCTGCGCGGGTTTTGGGCTTGCGCGATCGCGGCACGTTCGACCCCGGACAGCGTGCGGATATGGTGATTCTGGACGCGGCGGACCACCGGGTGGCGGCAACAATCGCGGGCGGCCGCGTCAGCCACATGACCGGCGACATCGCGGCGCGCTTCATCGACGCCTAGCCGGTGATCCGGTTCACGTGGCCCATTTTACGGCCCGGTTTCACATCCGCTTTGCCATACAGGTGCAGCGCTGCCTTGGGGTCGCGGGCGAGTTCGGGCACGCGGTCCATGTCGTCGCCGATCAGGTTTTCCATCGTCACATTCGCGTGGCGGGTGCCATCGCCCAAGGGCCAGCCCGCAACGGCGCGGATGTGTTGCTCGAACTGGTCCACGGTGCAGCCGTTCTGTGTCCAGTGCCCCGAATTATGCACACGCGGCGCGATCTCATTCACCACAAGCCCTTGCGGCGTCACGAAAAGTTCGACGCCCATCACGCCGACATACTCCAGCGCGTTGAGGATTTGCGCGGCCAGCAACACCGCGTCGGTGCGTAGTTTCGGCGCAATGGTGGCGGGCACGGTGGTGGTGTCGAGAATACCGTCACGGTGGACGTTTTCGCCCGGATCGTAGCAGCTGATGTCGCCTTGCGGGTTGCGCGCCGCGATGATCGAGATCTCCTTTCCGAAGGTGACAAAGCCTTCGAGGACCGCGGGCGCGCCGGCCATATCGGCAAGCGCGGCATCCGCATCCTGCGGGGTTTTGAGCCGCGCCTGACCTTTGCCATCGTACCCGAAGCGCCGCGTCTTGAGGATGGCGGGGGTGCCGACACTCGCAATCGCGTCCCGCAGGCTGGCGGCATCGCTGACATCGGCAAAGGGTGCGACGGTGAGCCCGAGCCCCTGCAGGAAGGTCTTTTCGGTCAGCCGGTCCTGCGAGGTGGCCAGCGCGCGGCGATTGGGATGGATGGGCGCGATTTCCTCGATGATGTCGAGCGCGGAGGTCGGGATGTTCTCGAACTCGTAGGTGACCACATCGACCGATTGCGCAAAGGCGCGTAGGGCGTCGGTGTTGTCATAGGCGGCGGTGGTGAGCGCATGTGCCACGTCGCCCGCGGGCGGGTTGGCACCGGGTTCGAACACGTGACAGCGCAGCCCCAGACGGGCCGCGGCCACGCAGAGCATGCGGCCCAGTTGTCCCCCGCCGAGGATGCCGATGGTCGCCCCCGTGGGCAGCGGATCAGTCATCGGAAGGCTCCTGCGGTATCGAGGCGGACAGCGCGTCGCGCCAGCCGTCGAGGCGGGCCGCGATGGCGCTGTCGTTGAGTGCGAGGATGCCGGCGGCCATCAGGGCCGCGTTTGCCGCGCCGGGTGCGCCGATGGCCATTGTGGCGACCGGAAACCCCTTGGGCATCTGCAGGATCGAATAGAGGCTGTCGACCCCCGAAAGCGCCCGCGTCTGGACCGGAACGCCGATCACCGGCACCCGCGTTTTCGACGCCATCATGCCCGGCAGATGTGCCGCACCGCCCGCGCCCGCGATGATCACCTGCAGGCCGCGATCGACGGCCGTTTTGCCGTAGTCCCACAGACGGTCGGGGGTGCGGTGGGCCGAGACGATCCGGGCCTCGTAGGGGATGGCAAGTTCGTCCAGCAGCGTGGCCGCTTCGCGCATGGTGGCCCAATCGGATTGCGAACCCATGATGATGCCAACGGGGGGGGTGCTCATGCCGGGGTGCCTTTGCGTGAGAAGATTGAGCGGCGCACTATAGCCGCTGTGCCTGCGCTGGCAATGCGGGCGGATGCCAAAAATCGCAGCGGGGGATCAGGCGATGATATCGGGGGTCAGGCGGTCCTCGATCAGCGCGATCCGGTCCTTGAGCATCAGCTTGCGCTTTTTCAGGCGCCGGATCGTGAGCTGGTCGGAGGTGCCCTTTTCGCTGAGCGCGGCGATGGCATCGTCGAGATCGCGGTGTTCGCGGCGAAACACCTCCAGTTCGACCCGCAGGACATCGTCGGTTTTCATGGACAGATCGGATTGCGCGTTCATGGGCCTGATTCTGCTCTATTATGTAGCGTATTATACTAAGGCTTAACCGCTTTGCCGCATAGCCCTTGCAGTGGGGCCGCGCGGTTCCCATATTCAAGGGACGCGGTTGCCGATACGGGACCGCGTTCAAACAAGACTGTCGCTTGAGAATATGAGGACGTGTCGCATGACGAAATTGACGCTGGCATCCTATCCCCATCTGCTGGGATTTGAACAGCTGGAGCGGGTGCTGGAGCGCAGTGCCAAGACCGGCAACGAGGGGTATCCGCCCTTCAATATCGAACAGACTTCCGAATTCAGCTACCGGATCACGCTGGCCGTGGCGGGGTTTGCCGAACAGGATTTGTCGATCACCGTCGAGGACCGCCAGTTGGTCATCCGGGGTCGGCAGAAGGACGACGGCGAAGGGCGCGTGTTTTTGCACCGCGGCATCGCCGGACGCCAGTTCCAACGCTCTTTCGTGTTGGCAGATGGTGTCGAAGTGGGCGAAGCGATTATGGAGAACGGTCTGCTGCACGTGGACCTGACCCGCGCCGAGCCCGAAAAAGTGGTTCAGACGATTAGCATCCGAAAGGGGTAGAGTATGGAAGAGATGATGATGGACGCAGGGGTGGACCGGACGGTCTATGTCAAGCCGATTGCCGTTACAGATCTGCCCCGCGAAGTGCGCGATCAGGCCGAGGGGCTGGATCTGCTGTACGCGGTGCACGATGCCGAAGGGCAGCAACTGGCGCTTGTCGGCGATCAGAAGCTGGCGTTTGCCTTGGCCCGCGAGCATAACTACGCGCCGGTGATGGTCCACTAGGACCGCACCACCGACCCGAAAGCACAAAGGCCGCGGAGCGATCCGCGGCCTTTGTCGTTTCCGTGTTTAGGGGAGCGGCGGTTTACGCCTTGATCAGCCCCATCGATTCGAGTTTCAGCAGCACCTGGTGCGCGCAGTTGTCGACATCGACGTTTTCGGTTTCGACGCTGAGTTCGGGGTTCTGCGGCACGTCGTAGGGATCGGAAATGCCGGTGAATTCCTTGATCTTGCCCTCACGTGCGAGTTTGTAGAGCCCCTTGCGGTCGCGGCGTTCGCATTCCTCGATCGAGGTTGCAACATGGACTTCGACAAAGGCGCCGAAGCTTTCGACATCTTCGCGCACCGCGCGGCGGGTGGTGGCATAGGGCGCGATGGGCGCACAGATGGCGATGCCGCCGTTCTTGGTGATCTCGGACGCGACATAGCCGATGCGCCGGATGTTCAAATCGCGGTGTTCCTTGGAAAAGCCCAGTTCGGACGACAGGTTCTTGCGCACGATGTCCCCGTCAAGCAGCGTCACGGGGCGGCCGCCCTGTTCCATCAGCTTGACCATCAGCGCGTTGGCAATGGTCGATTTGCCGGAGCCGGAGAAGCCGGTGAAGAACACGGTAAAGCCCTGCTGCGCGCGCGGTGGACGGGTGCGGCGCAATTCGCGCACCACTTCGGGGAAGGAGAACCATTCGGGGATTTCCAGACCTTCCTGCAAACGGCGGCGCAATTCTGTGCCCGAAATGTTGAGGATGGTCACATTGTCCTTGTCGGCGATTTCATCGATGGCTTCGTATTGGGCGCGTTCGTCGACCCAGACCATGTGTTTGAAATCGACCATTTCGATGCCCATTTCTTCCTGATGCTCGCGGAAGAGGTCCTGTGCGTCGTAGGGGCCATAGAAATCTTCGCCGGCGGAGTTCTTGCCGGGGCCCGCGTGGTCGCGGCCCACGATGAAATGCGAGCAGCCGTGGTTCTTGCGGATCAGCCCGTGCCAGACCGCCTCGCGCGGGCCAGCCATGCGCATCGCAAGGTTCAGCAGGGACATCGATGTGGTGGCCTGCGGGTATTTGTCGAGAACCGCCTCGTAGCAGCGCACGCGGGTGAAATGGTCAACGTCACCGGGTTTGGTCAGCCCCACGACAGGGTGGATCAGCAGGTTGGCCTGTGCTTCGCGCGCGGCGCGGAAGGTCAGTTCCTGATGCGCGCGGTGCAGCGGGTTGCGGGTCTGGAAGGCCACGACCTTGCGCCAGCCCATCTTGCGGAAATAGGCGCGCAATTCGTTGGGCGTGTCGCGGCGGGATTTGAAATCATAGTGCACGGGCTGCTGGATGCCGGTGACCGGACCGCCCAGATAGATTTTGCCCGCCTGATTGTGCAGGTAGTTCACCGCGGGATGCGCGGAATCGTCGGCGCCGAATACTTTCTCGGCCTCGTGCGCCTTGTTCGGCTCCCAACGGTCGGTGACGGTCATGGTGGCGAGAATCACGCCTTCCTGATCGCGCAGGGCAATGTCCTGACCCAGTTCAAGGCTGTCGGCAAAGCTGTCGGAGACGTCGAGCGTGATGGGCATGGGCCACAGCGTGCCGTCGGCCAGACGCATGGTGTCGACGACGCTGTTGTAGTCTTCCTCGCCCAAGAAACCCTTGAGAGGGTTGAACCCGCCGTTCATCAGCAGTTCTAGGTCGCAGATCTGGCGCGGGGTCAGATCGTGGCTGACCAGTGCGGCCGCTTCGACCTTCAGCTTTTGCGCCGAATCGTAAGAGACATAGAGTTCGGGGATCGGGGGGAGGAGAGGCGTGTTCATATGCGTACTCATTTGTGGATAGCGTGGCCCGTGTAGCGCCTCCTACCGCTATGGGACGCGACAGATCAAGCGTTGCGGGCCCTTTTGGACGTTTTGCATAGCTGCCATGGCGGTTTTGCAAACCAAACGGCGCAAAACCGCCCCTTTTGCGGGGGCAGCGCCGCGATCAGTCGGTGCCTTCGAGCTGTGGCGTGGCGGAGATTTCATCGCCGTCCTCGCAATGCTCGGCCAGAAAACGCTCCGCTTCGAGCGCGGCCATGCAGCCCATGCCCGCCGATGTCACCGCCTGGCGGTACTTGTGGTCGGTCAGATCACCCGCGGCAAAGACGCCCGGCACGGAGGTTTCGGTGCTGTCGGGTTTGGTCACGACGTAGCCGCCCATGTGGGTTTCCAGCGTGTCCTTGACCAGTTCGTTCGCGGGCGCGTGGCCGATGGCGACAAACACGCCTTTGGCCGGAATATCGGTGATTTCGCCGGTTTTGGTGTGTTTGACCTTGATCCCTTCGACGCCCAGTGGCGCGTCGGTGCCGTAGACTTCGACCATTTCGTGGAACCACAGCGGTTCGATCTTGGGGTTTTTCTGCAGCCGGTCGATCAGGATCTTTTCGGCGCGCAATTCGTCGCGGCGGTGCACCAGCGTCACTTTGGAGGCAAAGTTGGTCAGGAACAGCGCCTCTTCGACGGCCGTGTTGCCCCCGCCGATCACCACAATTTCCTGACCGCGGTAGAAAAAACCGTCACAGGTGGCGCAGGCGGATACGCCGAAGCCCTTGAATTTCTCTTCGCTGTCGAGCCCGAGCCATTTTGCCCGCGCGCCCGTGGCCAGCACGACGGCGTCGGCGACATAGGTCGTGCCGCTGTCGCCTTTGGCGTGGAACGGGCGGCTCGACAGGTCCAGATCGGTGATGATGTCGCCGATGATTTCGGTGCCCATGGCGCGGGCGTGATCCTGCATGCGCACCATCAGGTCGGGGCCCTGCACCTCGGTATCGCCGGGCCAGTTCTCGACTTCGGTGGTGGTGGTGAGCTGCCCGCCCGGTTCGATTCCCTGCACGAGGATCGGGTCAAGCATGGCGCGGCTGGCATAGACGCCGGCGGTATAACCGGCGGGGCCGGAGCCGATGATCAGAAGCTTGGTTTTGCGGGTCTCGGCCATGGGGCACCTTTCACAGGTCTGAAGGGGAAACGTTTGCGCAGATATATACGCGTCGCGCGCGGTCTTAAACCCCGCCTCTGGCCGCGGGTCGATCACATCTGTTGCATGGGCGTGCGGGGCCGGATATGGGCGGGGTCCGGTGCGCGCCGGCAAACCCGACGGGGGCCAAACCCCGCCGATACGGGCGAGACGCGCAAAGAATATTGCGTGTTCATGAAATAATATTGCGCATCGTGCTGCAATGACTATATGAATCGCAAAGCTTTAGGGGGACATATGGCAGGTACACGGCTCGACCCGATTGACCGCAAGATTTTGGCCGAACTTCAGGCAGACGGGCGCATGACCAACGTCGAGTTGGCCAAACGCGTCGGCATTTCGGCACCGCCCTGCCTGCGGCGTGTGCGCACACTCGAGGAGCAGGGCTTCATCAAGGGCTACCACGCCGAAGTGGCCCCGCGCGAGTTGGGATTCGAAGTGCAGGTGTTCGCGATGGTGGGGCTGAGCAGCCAGGCCGAAGCGGATCTGTCGGCTTTCGAGGAACGCTGCCGCGACTGGTCGCTGGTGCGCGAGTGTCACATGCTCAACGGTGAGGTGGACTTCATGCTGAAATGCGTCGCCCCCGACCTGTCGAGCTTCCAGAGCTTCCTGACCGGCCAGCTGCTGACGGCGGAGAACGTCGCCAGCGTGAAGACAAGCCTCGTGATCCGCAACGCGAAGGACGAGCCGGGCGTGCCGTTCGACGTGCTCGAAGAGCGGCTGACGGTCAACGCCTGAGGATCAGTGATCGTCCAGCCGTGGCGCGCGCGGATGCGCTAGCGGTCCGAATTCCGACATATGCCCGATGCGCGGGAACAGCGACAGGAAGCGGTCGCGCACGCTGTGACTGACGTCACGGGTGGCGGTGGTTCCGGGATGGAAGGTTTCCATTTCGATGCCGTTCACGGTGATGGCGGCATGGCGGCTGAGACACAGGTGGAACATGCGTGTGGCCGTGGGCGGCGTGACCTCGATCACGTTGACACCATCCACGAATTTCGACGCGGGCGTCAGAAGCTGGCGTCCGTCCGCGATGCCACGCAGGGCGGGGGGCGTATGCAGGATGCGCGCGCCGGGTCCGACGGTGAGCGAGCGTTCGGGCCGCGAGGGTCCAAGCGCGTCCGGCATGATGCGGACCAGCGGCGTCCGCGCCCCGGCGTCTGCGGGCGAAAATGTCGACGTGCCGACCCAAACCAGCTCGGCCGACTGGCCGGTGGATGTCTGGATCATATCGCCCGGTTGCAGATCCTCGACGGCCACGAGCCCGTAGTCCGTTTGCACCAGACTGCCGTGCGTGAAGGCGGAAAAGGCGCTTTCGAACAGGGGGATCGCGGGGCCGGACATCTGCCCGATATACAGCGATCCGTCCGCCCGCAGTGCCGCAACCTCGAAGTTGCGTTTGGCGGTGACGACCTGAACGGGCGGGCCGTCTTGCATGGTTTGAGCAGTCATTTGTTTATACCCCTTTGCACGCAGCGCGACACGCTGTGCGGCGGGATTGGCAGTTAACGTCATGCGAACACCTTGGCAGTTGGTCACATCCCTCGTCGGCCCCCACCGACAACGACGGAAATAACAGTGGGTCATTTCATGTCTTGGGTCCGCCTAATTCGCCATGGTTCCGCCACATTGTCAAAGAAGAGACGACATTTGGCCGCCCGTTTGCACCAATATCGTAAATTTTAGCGGATTTGTTTCTATCGCTGCGGGCCCGCGCGCCACATTCGGCGTGGTCACGTGACAGGGGCGCATACAAAAACCCCCGCACGATTCGCATGCGGGGGTCTTGTCCAGATCGCGGGGGAAGGCGATCGAGGGGGGGTAGATCAGGCGCTTTTGCGCAGCGTGTGGGTCGTGGCCTTGCGCTTGGCGATGAACGCGGCGCGGCGGGTGCCGCGGGCCCATGGCATGACGGTGTCATTCTCGGCGGCGGCGGCAACAATCGATTTGATGAAGCGTGTGTTGGTTTTCATGGTCTGTCTCCTGGCCCTCGGTTGGTATGGGCATTCGCCCTTGCTTGAGGATCAATATGACGCTGCATTCGGGCCAGTTTTTGGCAGTGCGAAAAATTTTGCGAAAAAATGCGAAGAGTTTTGGCGCAGTTTGAGGCAGGCCCGCCGCAATCGTGCGATGCCCCTGTATTACAGGCGCTTGGCGCGAAATCGGCGACTTTGACGGGCGATTGTTTCGTCAGGGGAACCAATGGAATGGGGCGGCAAGCCGGCAACCTTGGCCGCAATTGCGCCCCATTCGCCGCTTGCTGCGGCTAGAGCGTGATGGCGGCGATCATGCGACCATAGTCCGCTTCCTTGGCGTGGGTCGTGCGCCGGTAGGAATAAAAGCGGTCCGGGTCCGAAAACGAGCAGTGCCGCGTCCATTCGGCGTGTCCCACACCGGCGGCATGCAGCCGGTTGAGCCCGAAGCCCGGCAGATCGAACATCAGCCGGTCGCCGTCCCCGTTTGCGAAGAAGCGGGCAAATTCGGGATCTTCGTTGAGAAAGGTGTCGAGAAATTCGGGCCCGACCTCATAGGCGCGCTGGCTGATCGTGGGGCCGATCACGGCGGTGATGTTCTGCGCGCTGGCGCCCAGATCGACCATCGCCGCGACGGTCGATTGCAATATCCCGTCGAGCGCGCCGCGCCAGCCCGCATGTGCGGCACCGATGACCCCGGCGTGCGGATCGGAGAACAGCACCGGTTGGCAATCGGCGGTCAGCACCGACAGCGCAATGCCGGGAGTGGCGGTCACGATCCCGTCGGCGCGCGGTTTTTCGGTTTGCGGCGCGTCGACCGCGACGGCGGTGGCCGAATGGATCTGGTGGACCCCTATGAGCGCGTCGGGCGCCACCCCCATCGCATCGGCGACGCGGGCGCGGTTGATGGCGACGATTTCCGCCTGATCAGAAGAGCCCTGACCGCAGTTCAGACCGGCAAACACACCCGATGACGCCCCGCCCTTGCGGGTGAAAAAGCCGTGTTTGACCGCGCCAAGCGCATCGGAGGTCAGTATTTCCAGCGTCATGTTTCCAATCCGGGCAGCATCGGGGCGGACCGGGGGACAACCCCCAGAACTTTGAACAGGTTTCCCATTTCTGACGGGTGCGTCAACCGACGATGTGCCGCCACGTGATTGTCGAGCCTGCTTCCGCTGAGGGTTTGGGCAAGCGCCTGGGCCCGCGCGGTGATGCCCAGCCGTTCCAGGAATACGCCTTGGGGGGTGATGCGCCCCGGTTGCGTGGGAGCGCAGGCGGTCAGCAGGGCCTCAAAATCGACATGGGCGGTCAGATCGGCCGCACCGGGGTCCGCCAACGGATCAACGCTGGTGTGGCCCGCGACGGCCTGCAGCGTATCGCCCAGCGAGCGCCAGTCGCCGTAGTCGATGATCAGCGCGGCCCCCCCGTGGGTATCGATCCGCTGCGCGATCACGGAGAGGATGGGGGCGGCGCCGGGACGGTCTTCGACGAGGTCACCGTCGGCGGTATCGTCCAGCCGGTGCGCGAGTGCCGGTTGTGGCTGTGCCGGTCCCAGCCCGAACACGAGCGCCCCGTCGCGCGCGCCCACCTGCCGTTCGCGCCACAATGTGCCGTCGCGCTGGAACTGGCGAATGGGCAGGGCGTCGAAAAATTCGTTCGCCAACAGGAACAGGGGCGCTTGCGGAAGATCCTCGGGGGTGTCGATCCAGCGTGGCGCATGGGCGGCCAGCGTTTCGGCCTGCACGGCGCGCAGGGCGGGGGAGGCATCGTAGAGCACGATATCGGCGGCGGCGTGAAAGCCCGGCACCCCCGCGGTGGCCCGCAGCACGTCTGCCATCAGCGTGCCGCGGCCCGGCCCCAGTTCGGCCAGTGTAAAATGTGCGGGCTGTCCCTGATCCGTCCACGCCTGTGCCAGCGCGAGCCCTAGCATTTCACCGAACATCTGGCTGATCTCGGGTGCGGTGACAAAATCGCCACCCGCGCCAAAGGGGGTTTTGGCCGTGTAATACCCCATCGTGGGGTGCAGCAGGCAGGTGTGCATGAACTCGGCGATGCTGATCGGGCCGGTGTCGCGGATTTGCGCCAGCAAGTGATCGCGCAGGCCGCTCATCCGCGCGCGCGGGCCCGCAGGACCAGCACCATCCCCACCGCGATCATCGGCAGGCACAGGATTTGCCCCATCGTCAGCCCGTAGCCGCCGATCTGCCACGCCAGCCCCAGTGGATTGCCCGCCGTCACAAACTGGGCATCGGGTTGGCGCACGAATTCGACCGCAAAGCGGGCCAGCCCGTAGCCCGCCAGAAACAGGCCGGTGACGAGGCCGGGTTTCTTCAGCCCGTCACGCCGCCATACCAACCAGATGAGCACGCCGCCCAGCACCAGCCCTTCGAGCAGCGCTTCGTAGAGTTGCGAGGGGTGGCGGGCACAGATGCCGACCACATCGGGGCAGTATTGCGCCGCCTGCGTGGGAAAGGCCACGCCCCACGGCAGGTCGGTCGGACGGCCCCAGAGTTCGGCGTTGATGAAATTGGCGATCCGGCCCAGCAACAGCCCCGGCGCGATGCCGAGTGCGACCAGATCGCCCACCCCGAGCCGCGAGAGCCCGTTGCGCAGGCAATAGATATAGGCCGCGATCATAACCCCCAGCGCACCGCCGTGGAACGACATGCCGCCGTTCCAGACCTGCAGGATTTCCGCCGGGTTCGCCAGATATTGGGCCGGGTTGTAGAACAGCACATACCCAAGACGTCCGCCCGCGATCACGCCGATGATGATCCAGGTCAGCAGATCCTCGATCTGGGCCGGGGTCATGACCGGGGTGTCGCCCCGCCACAGGCGCGGCGTGCGCGCGGCGCGCACCACGAGCCGCCACCCCAGAACGATGCCCACGATATACGCCACCGCGTACCAGCGCAGCGCGAATGTCATGCCGAAAAGCGTGACCGAGAATATCTCGGGAGAGATGTCGGGGAAGGGGAGCATAGCGACCATGCGCCGATTGAGCGTGCTGTGGCGGGGAAGTCAACCTTGCGGGATGCGGTTTCGCGCCCCATATAGAAGAGAACCGCAACCGGGAGAGACCCATGCAGACGCGCAACAAGATTTTTGACGACCTGAGCCAGATCATGACCAACGCAATGGGCGTGGCCCAGGGCGCGAAGGAAGAAGCCGAAACCGCCATGAAGGGCATGATGGACCGCTGGCTGGCCGACCGCGATTTTGTCACCCGCGAGGAATTCGACGCGGTGCGGGCGATGGCACAGAAGGCCCGCGAAGAAAACGAGGCGCTCAAGGCGCGGCTGGACGCGATGGACGCCAAATCCTGATCCTGTGATGCCGCCGCGCTCCGGCGTGGCCGATCCGACATACCGCAACGCCCTGTCGCAAGACCGGGCGTTTGCCGTTTTTAGGCAAAGCTTACCTAGCGTCCGGCTGAAGAACGCACGCTAGATATAGATTTATCCACCATTATTTGTGGTTATCCCCAGAAAAAACTTGCCAGACGCTTTTCGCGCCTCCACCATATCTTGTATCAGGGCCGCATAACAATGCGCTCTGTAGCAGAGGCACCCAAGTCGTGGGGGCAAGTTTGGGCCTCCGTCGCTAGGGCGATAATAAAAAGGTGAGCCAAATGGCCTTGTCCGAGCAGTATCTAGAAGACGACATCCACCCCATCGACATTGTCGAGAACCTTGCCGCGCATCACGACTGGGATTTTGACCGCATCTCGGACGAGCAGATCGCCATGGCCGTAGAGGGACAATGGCGGACCTATTCGGTGACGCTGGCGTGGTCGGGGTTTGACGAAACGCTGCGGTTGATCTGTACGTTCGAAATGGAGCCGCCGAAGGACCGGCTGCCCGCGTTGCACGCTATTCTCAACGAAATCAACGACCAGTGTTGGGCAGGCGCCTTCACCTACTGGGAAGAGCAGCAGCTGATGGTGTACCGCTATGGTCTGGTTCTGGCCGGTGGCCATGTCGCCAGCGCCGAGCAGGTCGACACGATGATCGGCGCCGCGGTGATGAGCGCCGAGCGGTATTATCCCGCGTTGCAGCTGGCGGTCTGGGGCGACAAGACCCCGAAAGACGCGCTGCAGGTCGCCATTGCAGAGGCGTACGGCCGCGCTTAAACCTGTCCCCGGAGTATTTGGGGGACAGTTGATGAAAGACACACGTATCGCCCGCGACAGCCTTGTTCTGCTGGGGTGTGGCAAAATGGGATCGGCCATGCTCGAAGGGTGGCTGGAGCGTGGTTTGCCGCCCGCCTCCGTCTGGGTGCAGGACCCCGGACCGTCGGAGTGGTTGCAGCAGCAGGGCGTGCATCTGAACGAACATCTGCCCGAAAACCCCGCGATCGTTTTGGTGGCAGTCAAACCGCAAATGATGGCCGAGGCGCTGCCGACGCTGCGCACGATGGGCAATGGCGAGACCCTTTTCGTGAGTGTCGCCGCCGGCACACCGATCACGTTTTTCGAAGCCACGTTGGGGCAGGACACGCCGGTTGTGCGTGCGATGCCCAACACGCCGGCCGCCATCGGTCAGGGCATCACCGCGATTGTCGCCAATGCTCATGCAGGGCCTGCCGGTCTGGACGAGGCCGAAGCGCTGTTGTCTGCGGTCGGCGCGGTGGTGCGACTGTCCGAAGAGGCGCAGATCGACGCGGTGACAGGGGTGTCGGGGTCGGGTCCGGCCTATGTATTCCACATGATTGAAACGATGGCCGAGGCCGGAGTGGCAGAAGGATTGCCGCCCGCCCTGGCAATGCAACTGGCCAAGGCGACCGTGGCCGGGGCGGGGGCGCTGGCCCTGCAGTCGGGCGAAGATCCGGCACAGTTGCGGATCAACGTGACCAGCCCCAACGGCACCACTCAGGCGGCGCTGGAGGTCCTGATGGATGAGGCGGGCGGTTTTCCGGCGCTTCTGTCGCGCGCCGTGGCGGCCGCCGCTGACCGGTCACGGGAGTTGTCGCGTGGATAACATTTCGTTCGACGATTTCCTGAAGGTCGATGTGCGCACCGGCAAGGTCGTCCGGGCCGAAGTCTTTCCCGAAGCGCGCAAACCGGCGATCAAACTGTGGATCGACTTCGGTGACGACATCGGCGTCAAAAAGACGTCTGCGCAGATCACGGTGCATTACACGCCGGATACGCTCGTCGGGCGGCAGGTGATGGCGGTGGTGAATTTCCCGCCGCGCCAGATCGGACCGTTCATGTCCGAAGTGCTGGTGCTGGGTGTGCCGGATGAAAACGGCGCAATCGTATTGGTGGGACCCGATCAGCCGACCCCTGCGGGGGGGCGGATGCATTGAAACGGGTTCTGGTGACGCGGGCGATGCCCGAGGCGGTGTACGCGGCGTTGGACGGCTTGGATGTGGTCCGGCGCGACCGGACCGATCCGTTGAGCCCGCAGGAGTTGCGTGCGGCGCTGCGCGATTTCGACGGGGTGTTGCCCACGTTGGGTGACCGCTTCGATGGTTCCGTCTTTGCCGATGTGGCGCAGCCGCGCTGCCGGATTTTGGCGAATTTCGGGGTCGGGTATAACCATATCGACGTGGACGCCGCCCGTGCAGCCGGTGTGGCGGTGACGAATACGCCCGGTGCAGTCACCGACGCCACGGCCGATATTGCCCTGACGCTGATGCTGATGAGCGCGCGGCGCGCCGCGGAGGGCGAAAGACTTGTGCGTTCCGGCGCGTGGGAGGGGTGGCACCCGACGCAGCTGTTGGGGATGCACCTGACCGGTAAGCGGCTGGGCGTGGTGGGCATGGGCCGCATCGGGCAGGCCATCGCGCACCGGTGCCATTTCGGGTTCGGCATGCCGGTGTCCTACTTCTCGCGCAGCGCCAAGGATCTGCCCTTCGATGCGGAATTTCACACGGATCTCAATGCGCTGGCCGCGGCGGTTGATGTGCTTGTGGTGGTGGTTCCGGGGGGGCCAGAGACGACCCATCTGATTGACGCCGGTGTTTTGGATGCGATGCAACCGCACGCCCATCTGGTCAATATCGCGCGCGGCGAGGTCGTGTGCCAGGCCGATCTGATCGACGCGCTGCAGGGGCGGCGGATCGGTGGTGCGGGGCTGGATGTGTATGAGTTCGAACCGGAAGTACCGGGCGCGTTGCGTGATCT
Source organism: Sulfitobacter sp. S190 (assembly GCF_025141935.1). Taxonomy (NCBI): domain Bacteria; kingdom Pseudomonadati; phylum Pseudomonadota; class Alphaproteobacteria; order Rhodobacterales; family Roseobacteraceae; genus Sulfitobacter; species Sulfitobacter sp. S190. The sequence continues at coordinate 753,841 of NZ_CP081120.1, forward strand.
GGATAACGTGACGCTATTGCCGCATTTAGGTACGTCCACCCTGCAGGTACGTGTGGATATGGGGCTGATGGCGGTTGAGAATCTGCAAGCGGGCGTGGCCGGAAAAGCGTTGCCGAACCCGGTTTAGGCGTCACCGACCGCTTCGCGCCAGTGGCGGCGGCACAGTGAGACGTAGGTTTCATTGCCGCCAATCTGCACTTGCGCCCCATCGCGCAAAACTTTGCCGTTTTCGTCCTGCCGCACGACCATCGTGGCCTTCTTTCCGCAATGGCAAATGGTTCTGATTTCACGCATTTCATCGGCAAGCGCCAGAAGCGCCGCCGAGCCGGGGAACAGCGCGCCGCGAAAATCGACGCGCAGCCCGTAGCACATGATCGGCACGCGCAGATCGTCCACGGCGCGGGCCAGTTGCCAGACCTGATCGTGATCGAGAAATTGCGCTTCGTCGATAAAGACACAGGCACAGGGCCCTTGGGCGATACGATGTTCGATTTTTGCAAACAGGTCTTCACCCGAAGCGAAAGTGTCGGCGGTCTGGCCGATGCCGATGCGCGAGGCAATGCGCCCGTCGCCCGCGCGGTTGTCGAACTGCGCGGTGAGCAGATAGGTCGCCATGCCCCGTTCCATGTAGTTGTGCGCGGCCTGCAAAAGCACGGTCGATTTGCCCGCGTTCATGGTGGAGTAATTGAAATACAGCTTTGCCATCGGGCGGTTTTCGCAGTGTCTCGGGGCAATCTCAAGCGGTTCATCACCATTTTTTCACTGACAATTCAGTTGCAATGCACTAGGTCGTTCGCACGGGCGCGCTATGTTCCCTGGTATCGTTTGAATGAGGAAGCCGCATGAACCCGTCAGGTAGTTATCTCAAGAAACACACCGAGGCATTGGTCAAGGCGGTGGGCATCGAAGCGGCCTGCGAGGTGACGGGCAAGTCGAAGGCGACCCTGGGGCGGTATTACTCCGACAACGACGAGCATCTTGACCGCTTCATGCCGGTTGATGCGGTTGCGGCACTGGAGGCTGCTGCCGGTTTTCCCCATGTCACACAGGCACTTGCGGAATTGACTGGCGCGCAACTGGAATTCGACGAACGGCGCCCGAACGACACGCGCAGCGGCGGTGTGAACGCCGATGTCATCGCGCTGAGCCAGCGGTTTGCGATGTTGATGGCCGAATATCAGCAGTCCATCGCGGACGGCAAGATTACGGTGAACGAGGCCAAGCGTCTGCTCAAGGAAACCTCTGCGTTGCAGCAGGTTCTGGTTGATATGAAGCTGCACCTGGAAGACGAAAGTGTCTGAAGACCTGCCCGCGCTGACCGAAGGCGCGCTGCCGCAGATTGATACGGACATGCTGCGCGCGCCGGGAGATCCGGGGCATAAGCCAAGGATTTTGCTGCTGTACGGATCGCTGCGCGATGTCAGCTATTCGCGCCGTGCGGCGGAAGAGGCAGCCCGTGTGCTGCGCCATCTGGGGTGCGAGACGCGCATATACGATCCGCGCGGTTTGCCGCAGCCCGATGGCGAAGACGACAGCCATCCGAAGGTGGCGGAGCTGCGCGAAATGGCGGTCTGGGCGGAGGGCATGGTGTGGTCCAGCCCCGAACGCCACGGCGCGATGACCGGCATCATGAAAAGCCAGATCGATTGGTTGCCCTTGTCGCTGCAAGGGGGCATCCGCCCCACGCAGGGCAAGACATTGGCAGTCATGCAGGTTTCGGGCGGATCACAATCGTTCAACGCGGTCAACCAGATGCGGATACTGGGGCGTTGGATGCGGATGGTCACGATACCAAATCAATCAAGCATTCCAAAGGCATGGCTTGAGTTTGACGCGGAGGGCCGGTTGCCCGCGGGGCCATTTTATGCGCGGCTGGTCGATGTGATGGAAGAGCTGGTGAAATTCACCTGGCTGGTGCGCGGGCGGGCGGATTACCTTGTGGACCGCTATTCCGAACGGGTCGAAAGCGCGGCCGAGGTGCACAAGCGGGTGTCGCTCAAGAGCCTTTAGCCGTGTTTCTGCACGATGACAGAGCCGACCGAATACCCCGCACCGAACGAGCAGATCAGCCCGGTGTCGCCGTCTTGCAGATCGTCCGAGTATTTCGAGAACGCAATGATCGACCCCGCCGATGACGTATTGGCGTAGTCCTGCAGGATGTTTGGTTGCTCGCCGGGATCGGGGATGCGGCCGAGCACCTTGCGACCGATGAAATCATTCATGGACTTGTTGGCCTGATGCAGCCAAAGCCGTTTGAGATCAGAGGCTTGCAGGCCCTCTTCTTCCATTTGCCCGGCGATGTGCTGGCTGACCAGCGGCAGCACTTCCTTGAACACCTTGCGCCCGTTTTGCATGAACTGCATGTCGCGCCTGTCTTTCAGGCCATCGGGGCGCGAACGGCGCAGGTAGCCGTTGTTGTTGCGGATGTTGTTAGAAAAGACGGTGCCGCAGCGGGTCGATTTGATTTCGAAATGCGGGCCTTTGGCGTCCTCCTGCCGCTCGATCAGGGTGGCGGTTGCCACGTCGCCGAAGATGAAGTGGCAATCGCGGTCGCGCCATTCTAGATGCGCCGAACATATTTCAGGGTTAACGACAAGTGCGCTGCGGATGGAGCCTGCGCGGATCATGTCGGCGGCGGCCTGAATTCCGAAGGTGGCGGAGGAGCAGGCGACGTTCATGTCGAATGCGAAGCCATTGATTCCCAACAGTTCCTGAATTTCGATGGCCACAGCAGGGTAGGCGCGTTCGAGGTTGGAACACGCGCAGATGACCGCATCGACATCCTGCGCGGTCTTACCCGCTGCCGCGAGCGCTTTGTGGGCGGCATCAAGCGCCATTTCGGCCGTCAGGGAGGGTTCGTCATCGCTGCGTTGGCGCAGCAGGGGGTGCATCACGCGCGGGTCGAGAATGCCCGTTTTATCAATCACATAGCGCTGTTCAATGCCGGATGCCTTGACGATGAACTCCTCGGAGGAATACTCCTTGGCCGCGACTGTTCCGGCGGCGATTTCATCCGCATGCTCGGCGTTATAAAGATCGACGTAGGCATTGAACGCCTCGACCAGTTCGGCGTTGGTGATGACCTGATCGGGGGTGAAAACGCCGGTGCCTGTGATCGCTGGAACGTGCATGGACTAGACCTTTATTCTGCGGACGTGGAGGGTGTCACACGATGTGCACCGGGCGTACACAGCGCGTGCATACGGTGGGGTTACGCCGTTTTAATCAAGTTTGCGCAGGCTTTCCATCGGTTTTGACAACAAGGAACATCCGATGCCCGTTCGCAGCCCCGTCAAGGAAACGCACCGCAATTATTTCAACAACCTGATGTTTCAGGTGGAGTGGGATTTGCACCAGACGGTGCTGGATGAAAAGCGTATTCCCGACGAATGGCACCGCATCGCCCGCGACAGGATGCCCCAGCGAAAGACCCGCATCACACTGCGGGTGGAAGAAGATGTGGTGAAATTTTTCCGCAAGATGGGACCGGGCTACCAGCAGCGGATGAATGATGTGCTGGCCACGTGGTTGCACGGGCGGTTGGCGGCGCTGATCGAGGGGCCGGATGCCCGCGACGTGGCAGCCGAAGCCTTTGCCGACATGTCGCGCCCGCGTCTGGGCGATGTCGAACTGCTGGAGCGTGGTTTGACGCGGGATGCGGACGGGGTGCTGCGGGATGTGGAGACGGGCGCGCCGGTCTGAGGGCGGCGGATAGGGCGGTGGCGTCAGCGGCGCGTCCAGTATGGCCTGATACCGCGGGCGGTATCGGTCGCGCGCCGGTTGTTGCCTAGCGTCTTTCCATTCTGAACCAGAGAGGGAGGACGTGCTTTGGCACATCAGATCATCACACGGCGCGCGGCGCTCAAGGGGCTTCTGGCGACATCGGCCACGTCTGTCGCGCTGCCCGCCTATGCGCGCAACAAGCCGATCAAGCTGGGGTTCGTGACGCCCCAGACGGGCCCGCTTGCCATATTTGCGGAACCCGATGCCTTTGTGCTGGAGCAGGTGCGGCGCAAGGTTGCGGACGGGATCATGATACAGGGGGCCCGCCATGCGGTGGAGATCATCGTCAAGGACAGCCAGTCCAGTTCCAACCGCGCGGCGAGCGTCGCGCAGGAGCTTATTTTTGACGATGAGGTCGATATCCTGATGGCAACTTCGACGCCCGATACCACCAATCCGGTGGCGGATCAGGCGGAGTTGAACGAGGTGCCCTGCATCACCAACGACACCCCGTGGCAGCCGCATTTCTTTGGTCGGCAGGGTGATCCGCAGGTGGGTTTCGAGTGGACCTACCATTTCTTCTGGGGACTGGAGGACATCATTTCGACGTTCACCGGTATGTGGAGCCAGCTTGAAACGGACAAGGTCGTGGGGGCGCTGTGGCCGAATGATCCCGATGGCAATGCCTGGGGTGATCCGGCGCAGGGGTTCCCGCCGGTGCTGGCGCAGCGGGGGTTCGAATTGGTCGATACCGGCCGTTTCCAGAGCATGACGGACGATTTTTCGTCGCAGATTTCCGCCTTCAAGAAGGCCGGGGTCGACATTGTGACGGGGGTCGTCATCCCGCCCGACTTCACGACATTCTGGACCCAAGCCGCCCAGCAGGGATTTGCGCCCAAGGTTGCGACGGTGGCCAAGGCGTCGGAGTTTCCGCAGGCCGTCGGTACGCTGGGTGCGCGGGCGCACGGGCTGTCGGTCGAGGTGTGGTGGTCGCCGGATCATCCGTTTGCCTCTGGCATGACGGGGCAGAGTTCGGCCGAGCTTGCCGCTGCGTACGAGGCGGCGACGGGCAATCCGTGGACCATGCCGCTGGGCTTCAAACATGCGCTGTTCGAGGTCGCGCTGGACGCGCTTGGCCGCGCCCGGAGCACCGCGCCCGCAGACATCCGCGATGCGATTGCGGCCACGCAATACCGCTCGATCGTGGGGCTCGTCGATTTTGCCGCGGGGCCGGTGCCCAATGTCGCCAAGACGCCGCTTGTCGGGGGCCAGTGGCAGATGCAGAGCGGAAAACCCGTGCTGAAGATCGTCGAGGCGAACGGCACGGGCATCGCCACGCAAGCCGAGATGTTTGCCATCTGAGCAGGCGTCAGGCGCGCTTTGCCCCGCGGCGAAGCGCGCTTTTCTTGCTGTTCTTGCGCACCAGATCGAAGAAATTCATCACCTGTGGCGCGCGGTTGTCGATGCGGGCGTGGACGGACAGGGCCGTGCCGGGGTTCGGCCCGTCGTAGCGGCGGAAGAAAACGCCCGGGCGCGTGGCCTCCGACACGGATGCGGGCACTAGGGCGACCCCGACGCCCACCGACACGAGGCTGATCGCGGTCTGGTAGTCCTGCGCCTCGATCAGATCGGCGGGGGTGAAGCCCGCGGTGCGGCAGACGTCGAGGATGTGATCGGCAAAGCTGGGCCGCGGGCGGCGGGGGTAGATGATGAAGGTCTGATCGCGCAGCGCGTCGAAGGGTACGATTTCGCTTTGGGCAAGCGGGCTGTTGTCGGGCAGCGCGAGGATCAGGGGTTCGGCGTGGAAGGTCGCGGTGCGGAAATCATCGTCATCGAGAGACGGGCGCGCCACGGCGATGTCGATTTCGCGTTGGATCAGGGCGGTCCTGAGCTCGGCGTTGTTCATGGAGGACAGCGCCAGTTCGACATCGGGGTAGTGGGTGCGGAAGGATTTGACCAGCGCGGGAAAGGGGCCATGCGTGGCAGACCCGACAAAGGCGATGCGCAGCCGTCCCGCGCCGCCCGCGCCGATGAGCTTGGTGTCGCGGTAGGCGCTGTCGAGCCGCGTCAGGATATCGCGCACGTGGCCCAGCAGGACCTCGCCCGCCTGCGTCAGACGGATCTGGCTGCGGCTGCGGTCGAAGAGTTGCACCTGCAGGTCGGATTCCAGCTGTGCGATCTGCCGCGAAAGGGGCGGTTGGGCCATTTCCAGACGCGCCGCGGCCCGGCCAAAGTGCAGCTCTTCCGCGACCGCGACGAAATATTTCAGACGTTTGAGTTCCATCGCTCCCTCAGACCGGCATCTTGTCCAAGGCTTCCATGAAATAGGGTTTGAACGCAACGGGATGCTCGGACATCGGAAAATGGCCGAGGTTTTTCATGATGGCGAGCGTGGCACCGGGGATCGCGGCGGCCGTGCGGGTGGCGTCCTGCGGGGTGCAGGTCAGGTCGTATTCACCGCACATGATATGCACCGGCGTTCGGGCGGTATCGATATGCCCGAGGCGCGAGACGAGACTGTCGTCGCGTGTGTAGAAGCTCAGGTCGCCGCGAAACACGCCCGGGCCCGATTGCATGAACATCCATTGCGTGTTCCAGCGTTGCGCGGCGGGCGCCTGTGGCGCGATGTTGGCCGACACCAACGCGGCCCCCATTTCGCCGCCGTGGGCATCGGGGCGGTGGAACCAGTCGATATCGTACCACGCGGGCTGAAAATCGCTCGCCTCGATGGCGATGAAACCGGCAAAGTCCTGCGGGTGCAGGGCGGCGAGTTGCAGCGCGATCCGCCCCCCCATGGAGCATCCCGCGAGGATCGGGCGCGTCAGCCCCAGCGCCTGCAGGACAGCGCGCACGGTTGCGATGTAGCTGTCGGTGGTCAGCAGGTATTCCTGCGTCTCGAACCCTTCGGGGGGCAGCGATTTGCCGTGCCACGGCATGTCGAAGGCGATCACGCGGTGGCGCGCCGTGATTTCGGGGTCGTTCAACAAAAAGCGCCACTGGCGGGTGTCGGCGCCCGCGGTATGCAGACACAGCAGGGCGGGGCCTGTTCCGGCCTCTTCGAAGTAGATCCGCTGGGGCGTGCCGGCACAATCGACCGAAACATAGCGACCGGTGATGGGCTCTAGCATGTGGGCGCCTCGGGTGCGGGGCGGGGCAGCGCCATGACTTCCTTGAAGAACCGCAGATTGCGCACCAGACACAGGATGTCGCCGCCGATGCGGGCGCGCCCGATCTTGGCCAGACCGAAGAGATCGTGAAATCCCGGTGCGGGAAGCGGTTGCCAGAAGGCGGCAAGGGCCTGCGCGTCGACAAAAAAGGCAAAGCGCCACGGTGTCTTGCGGCTCGGCCCCTCGCTGACGCGCAGCAGATGGCCCTTTTCGAAGTGCAGATAGAATTCCATGTCGTCCACGTCGATCAGGACGGTATGCGAAAACAGCGCCCCGAGCCGGTGCAGGTGCGGGTGGGCATCGACCTGACGGGGCAGGGAGGCGAAGATACGGCGCAGCGTGTCGGGGGTCATGGTGTTGTCTTTCTCGCGTAGGCTTGCAGGGCGTCGGGGTCGGGCGTGATGCCAAGGCCGGGGCCACGGGGCAGGTGAACGTGGAAGTCCTTGTAAACGAGCCCGGATTTGGCCAGATCGCGTTCAAGGATAAGGGGGCCAAAATGCTCTGTGCCCCAGTCGAGCGCGGGCAGGGTTGCGAAGGTCGCCAGATGCGCGGCGGCACCGATCGAGCTTTCCAGCAGGCAACCGCCATAGAGCTGCATCCCGTGGGCCGATGCGGTCGCGGCGATGCGTTTGAGTGCGAATGCGCCGCCGGATTTCACCAGTTTCAGCGACAGGACGTGCCCCGCCTCCAGAGCACCGGCAAGCGCGACGTCTTCGGGGGTAAATACGCCTTCGTCGAGCATGATCGGCAGGTCGAAGCGCCGCGCGAGATCTGCCATGCCGCGCATGTGGTGGCCCGCCAGTGGCTGTTCGACCAGTGCGATGTCCAGTTCTTGCAGTGCGGGCATCCAGCGCAGGGCGTCGGCCTGTGTCCACCCCTGGTTGACGTCAACGATCAGCGTTGTGTCGGGGCCCAGCCCGTCGCGCAGGGTGCGCAGGCGCGCGAGGTCGTCGCGGGGGGCGGAAAAGCCCAGTTTGATCTTGAACCGGTTGAAGCGGCGCGCGTCGAGATGGGCGCGCGCCTCTTCGAGTTCTTGCGCGGCATTGCCGGAGGCAAGCGCCCAGATGGCCGCAAAGCTGCTGCGGACCTCGCCGCCGAGCAAGGCGGTCGCGGGCAAATCCAGCGTGTGCCCGACGGCGTCGAGCGCCGCCGTTTCCAACGCTGCCTTGGCCGCGAAATTGCGCGTGGCGGCGGCGGTCATGCGCAGGTGGTTCGCCTCGAAACGGCTCGCATCCTGTCCGATCAGCGCGGGGGCGAGATAGCGGTCGATGGCCGATTTGATCGATTCCACGCTTTCCTCGGCCCAGCGCGGACCGCCCAGCGTGGCCGCTTCGCCATAGCCGGTGGCCCCGCTTTCCAGCGTCAGCGCCACGATCACGACATTCTGCGCCCCGACGGATGTGTTGGACAGCTTGTGCTGCCGCCGTGTCGGGATATCGATGATCTGTGCCGAAATCTCGCGGATGCGCAGGGTGCGTTGCGCCGCGGTTCGCGTGGCCGGGATGCCGCCGGGATGGTTCATCGTGTGCTACTCCGCGGCCTGCGCCATCTGCTTGAGAACAAAGTCGAATTCCATTTCCAGATCGACGCCGTCGCGCCCGGACGGCTGCATCTGGCCGATGAGGCTTTCCTTGACCGCGAACACGCTGTCGCTGTCGAGGTATTTGGTGTCGGCGTCGTAGATCTGCGTGATCAGGGGCTGGTAGCCTGGAACCGAAATCAGGAAGTGGATATGGCCCGGGCGCCACGGATGATGGCCCATGTAGGTCAGCAATTCGCCCGCTGCCCCGTCGTAGGGGATGGGGTAGGGTTCGGGGCGCAGACACACGAAGGCGAACCTGCCGTCGGTGGTGGTTTCGAACCGGCCGCGCAGGTTGTAGTCGGGTTGCTCGGGGTCCTGTTGTTCGTAAAGCCCGTTTGGCGCGTCTTCCCAGACATCGATTGTCACATGCGGCAGCGGATCACCCCGGGTATCGCGCACCTGACCGTGGACATAGACCTTTTCGTGGCCGGGAAAGTCCTTTTGGATGATCGAGGCGCCGTTCGGCAGCACCGGCGCGTTTTCACGGTAGAACGGCCCCAGAACGGTGCTTTCGCTTTCGCCGTCGGTGACTTTGTGGTCCAGCATGTCGACCAGCACCTCGACGCCGAGGATGTCGGCGATCAGGATGAATTCATTGCGTTTTTCGTCCGATATGTCCCCGGCGCGGCGCAGGAATTCGCAGGCATTCAGCCATTCGGCGTGGGTCAGGTTCACGTCTTTGCAAAACCCGTGAAGATGGCGCAGCAGCGCGGTCATGATCTGGGTGTTGCGGTCGGGGATGTCGGTGGACATCGCGCCGGTGACGGCGTCCGTGAGTGTATCGATTGTGATGTTGCGCATCAAAGCCTCCCTCAGCATTCGCGGCCAAAGTTAGGGGAGGGGGCGGCGTCGTTCCAATGCCGCGGCCCGTATTGCGCATTACCTCAAAGGTATCGGGCGGGCCTGTCTGTTGCCGCAGGGGTATGGCGCGACACTTTTCGCGGCATTGCGCGGGACGCCGGTTTTTCCGCTTGGTGAGGGCGGGAGGATCGCAAGATGGCATTGTTGAAGGTTCAGGAGTTGGACAAATCATTCGGCGCGTTGATCGTGACGGACAGCGTGTCGCTGGAGGTCGCCGCGGGGGAAGCGGTGGGCATACTGGGGCCGAACGGGGCGGGGAAAAGCACGCTTTTTGCGTTGATCGCAGGAACGCTGCGCCCTTCGGGTGGCACGGTATGCTGGCGCGGGCGGGATGTTTCGGCGCTGCCCGCGTCGCGGCGCTGCCGGTTGGGCATGGGGCGGTCGTTCCAGATCCCGCATCCGTTTGTCGGGATGAGCGTGTACGAAAATCTGCTGGTTGCGGCATCGTTCGGGGATCGCCGCGGGGCGTCCGTGCAGGGGCGTTGCCGCGATATTCTCGCGCAGACGGGGCTGGCCGCAAAAGCGGATATGCCTGCGGGGGCGCTGGGGTTGCTGGAGCGCAAGCGGCTGGAGCTGGCCCGCGCGATGGCGACCAATCCCGCGTTGCTGCTGCTTGACGAGATCGCGGGCGGGCTGACTCGTGCGGAGTGTGATGCGCTGGTGGCGCTGATCCGAGACCTCAAGGCGCAGGGCATCGCGATCTTGTGGATCGAGCATGTGCTGCATGCGCTGACACAGGTGGTCGACCGGGTGCTGGTGCTCGACCGGGGGCGTCTGATTGCCGATGGTCCGCCGGATGCGGTGCTGGCGCGGGCCGATGTGCGCGAGATTTACCTGGGAGGATCGACCGATGCCGCAGCCGCTGCTTGAGCTGGAAAATGTGAGTGCGCGCTACGGGCCGCTGCGTGCGTTGTTTGACGTCAGCCTGCGGGTCGACGCGGGCGAGGTGCTGGCAATTGTGGGGGCGAATGGCGCGGGGAAATCGACGCTGCTCAAGGCGGTTACCGGTCTGGTGCCCAACAAGGGGCAGATGATCCGCTTTGCCGGACGTGACCTTGGCGGGATGCGCCCCGAAGCGATCCACAGGCTGGGCATTGCGCTGGTGCCCGAGGGGCGGCGTCTGTTTGCATCGCTGACTGTCGAGGAAAACCTGTTGATCGGGGCGCTGGGCAAACGTGCGGGGCCGTGGACGCTGGAGCGTGTTTATGCGCTGTTTCCCGATCTGGAGGCGCGCAAGAGCAGCCCCGGCACGGCCCTGTCGGGCGGCCAGCAGCAGATGGTTGCGGTGGGCCGTGCGTTGATGTCGAACCCCGATCTGTTGCTGTGCGACGAGCTGAGCCTTGGTCTGTCGCCCAAGGTCGTGGGCGATATCTATGCACGGTTGCCGGAAATCCGCGGCACAGGCACCGCGTTGATGATTGTCGAGCAGGACGCGCACCGCGCAAAGGCGGCGGCGGACCGGTTGCTGTGTCTGCAGGACGGGCGTGTCACGTTGGAGGGGGCGGCCGATGCGCTGGACCTGCAGCAGATTGCCGACGCCTATTTCGGCACGCAGGAGGCCGCGTGATGGATATCATCAACGCGGTTGTGCAGGGTGTCCTGCTGGGCGGGCTTTACGCGCTTTTCGCGGCGGGGCTGTCGCTGATGTTCGGGGTGATGCGGTTTGTGAACATCGCGCACGGGGATTTCATCGTCGTCGCGGCCTATCTGGGGTTTACCGCGATTCTGATGCTGGGTCTGCACCCTGCGGCGGGGATCGGGCTGGTGGTTCTGGTGATGGGCGCTGCGGGGTACGGCGGGCAGCGCGTGTTGCTCAACCGTGTGCTAGGCAAGGACATCCTGCCGCCGATCCTCGTGACGTTCGGCATCTCGATCATCTTGCAAAACGGGCTGCTGGAGCTTTACAGCGCCGACAGTCGCCGTGTGTCGTCAGGCGCGCTGGAGACGGCGTCATTCGCGCTGGGCGAGGGGCTGAGCGTGGGGCTGTTGCCGGTGCTGATGTTCGGGGTGGCCGTGGCCGTGATCGGCGGTTTGCATCTGGTATTTTTCAAAACAGCGCTGGGCCGGTTGCTGCGCGCGACGTCCGATGACCCCGAAATCGTGCCCTTGATGGGGGGATCGAATGCGCATGCCTTCGGGCTGGCCACGATGCTGGCGAGTGCGGTGGTGGGGATTGCCGGCATCCTGCTGGCGATGAAAACGAACTTTGATCCCACGATGGGGCCGTCGCGGCTTTTGTTTGCCTTCGAGGCCGTGATTATCGGCGGATTGGGCAGCATCTGGGGCACGTTGGTCGGCGGTATCCTTTTGGGGGTGGCGCAGACGGTTAGTGGATACATCGATCCGGGATTGCAGGTGTTGGCGGGGCATCTGGTGTTCCTGCTTGTCCTCGTGCTGCGCCCGCAGGGATTGATGCCGAAGGGGGGCGCGTGATGACACAGGCGGATTTTTCTGAGCGGATGCCGGTACGGGCGGGCGCGTGGATCGCGGTTGCCGTGGCGGGACTGGGGATGCTGGTGGCCGCGCCGCTTTGGGCGTGGCGGGCGGATCTGCGCCTGATGATGGAGGTGTTCAGTTTTCTCGCGCTGGCGCAGATGTGGAACCTGCTTGCGGGGTATACCGGTCTGATTTCCGTAGGGCAGCAGGCCTTTGTCGGGTTGGGCGGGTATCTGTTTTTCGCCCTCGCGATGTATCTGGACCTGCACCCGCTGGTGGCGATGCCGCTTGCCGCAGTGACGACCCTGTTGATCGCGGTACCGACGGGGTGGATCGCGTTCCGGCTGCAGGGGGCCTACTTTGCCATTGGAACATGGGTCATCGCGGAGGTGTTCCGGTTGGGCTTTGCCCAGATACCGGCGCTGGGCGGTGGATCGGGCATTTCGCTGCCCACGGCCATCGCACGGTCGCTCGCGCAGGGGCGGATGATGCGCGAGTATGTCATGTACTGGATCGCGCTGGGCCTTGCGGTGACGGCGGTGCTGGGGGTGTGGCTCTTGCTGCGCTCGCAGTGGGGGCTGGCGCTGACGGCCATTCGCGACAGCACCGAGGCGGCAGAAAGTCTGGGCGTGCCGACGCGGCGGGTCAGGTTTCTGGTTTATGTGGGGACGGCGGGTTTCACGGCGCTGGTGGGTGCGTTCATCTTTCTGCAAAAGCTGCGGATTTCGCCCGAGGCGGCCTTTAGCGTCAATGACTGGACCGCTTTCGTGATCTTTATCGTCGTGATTGGCGGGATCGGCACGTTGGAAGGGCCGATCATCGGGGTCATCGTTTTCTTTGCCTTGCGCGAGACATTTGCCGATCTGGGGACATGGTACCTGATCGGGCTGGGTCTTACGGCGATTGGCGTGATGATGGTGGACCGGAGGGGAATTTGGGGGGCATTGCGCGCCAGGGGCATGCCGCAGGTTTTCCGGACGCAGCGTAGGTGCCCCGACTGACTGACGGAGGGGCGCGAGACCCATACCGGCAGGGTATCGCACCACAGCATGACCGCGATGCCGCGCTGCGCTAGGCAGGCCCAAAGGAGACCCGTCATGGACAAGAAACCCGCCATCATATGTGTGGCGATCACCGGATCGCTGCCCCGGAAGTCGGACAATCCGGCCGTGCCCCTGTCGATCGCGGAGCAGGTCGAGAGCACGCATGAAGCCTTTGAAGCGGGCGCGTCCATCGTGCACTGCCACGTGCGCGATGATGCGGGGCAACCGACGTCCGATCCGGCGCGGTTTGGCCGCCTGATGGAGGGCATCCGCGCGCATTGTCCGGGGATGATCGTGCAGTTTTCAACCGGTGGCCGGTCCGGTGCGGGCCAAGCGCGTGGCGCGATGTTGCCGTTGCGGCCCGATATGGCGTCACTGTCTGTCGGGTCGGTGAATTTTCCCAGCCGCACCTATGACAATCCGCCCGATCTGGTCGCGTGGCTGGCACAGGGCATGCAGCGGCACCGGATTACCCCCGAGATCGAGGCGTTTGACGTCAGCCACGTTCTGAATGCGATCGCGATGCACGAGGCGGGGCAACTGCCCGGCACGCTGTATATCCAGATCGTGATGGGGGTCGCGAATGCGATGCCCGCGGACCGTGAGGTTTTCGATTTCATGGTCGATCTGATCGAGAGCCGCGCGCCGGATGCGCAATGGTGCGCTGCGGGGATCGGTGCGCAGCAGTTGCGTCTGAATACATGGGCTGCCGAGCGGGGCGGCCATTTGCGCACCGGTCTGGAGGATAATGTCCGGCTCGACCGTCACACGCTTGCGCCGTCGAATGCAGCACTGGTGCTCCGTGCGGTCGAAGCGGTCGAGCGCTGTGGCCGGCGGGTGGCGACACCGCATGAGGCGCGCGCGTTGCTGGGCCTGTCCGCGGCACCCGTGAGCTGACCCATAGCGCCGCCCATCGGGGTATCGCGGGCCGCCCGCGAGACACGCGCGGGGGGGCTGACCGCAAACCGCGTGTAGTCCCGCCCGCCCTGCCGCCGTTTGCGGGCCGCGTCAGCCTTGCAGGCTTTTCACCCCGATCTCGTCCTCGGCCTGTGCCTTGATCGCGAGGGCCGCGGCGTAGGCACCGGCGGCGGTGGTGTAGTAGGGGATCTTGTCATAGAGCGCGATGGAGCGGATGGATTTGCTGTCCTCGACCGCCTGCGCGCCTTCGGTGGTGTTCATTACCAAATGGATGGCCCCGTCCTTCATCATGTCGGTGATGTCGGGGCGGCCTTCGTAGACCTTGTTCACGGTATCGCAGTCGATGTCGTGCGACGCGAGCCAAGCGGCGGTGCCGCGGGTGGCGACGATGCCGAACCCCTGACTGCGCAGGATGCGGGCAGCCGCGACCACGTCACCGGTTTTATCCGCGTCCTTGATCGACAGGAAGGCGCAGCCGCTGCGTGGCAGGATCGTGCCCGCGCCCATTTGTGCCTTGAGGAAGGCGCGGGGGAAGTCGCGGTCCCAGCCCATGACTTCGCCGGTGGAGCGCATTTCGGGCCCGAGGATCGTGTCGACACCGGGGAAGCGGGCGAAGGGCAGCACCGCTTCCTTGACCGAGAACCACGGCATGTCTGGATTGGCCAGCGTCATCGGATCGCCGAGCGGCAGCGTGTCGGAATAGGACGATTGTTCGGGGTAGGGTGCGCGCTGCGGGAAGGTGCTCAGCGGCTCTCCGGCCATGACGCGGGCGGCGATGGAGGCGATGGCACTGTCGGTCGCCTTGGCCACGAAGGGCACGGTGCGCGAGGCGCGGGGGTTGACCTCGATCAGGAAAATCTCGCCGTCCTTGACCGCGAACTGGATGTTCATCAGCCCCACCACGTTGAGCGCCGCGGCCAGCGCGCGTGTCTGGCGTTCGACCTCGGCGATGGTGTCGCGGTCGAGCGAGTAGGGCGGCAGGGAACAGGCGCTGTCGCCCGAGTGCACGCCCGCCTCTTCGATATGCTGCATGATGCCGGCCACATGCACGTCGGTGCCGTCGCTGATGGCGTCGACGTCCAGTTCGACCGCGCCCGCCAGATAGCTGTCGAGCAGCACGGGGCTGTCGCCGGACACGACCACCGCGTCGGAGATGTAGCGTTCAAGCTGGGCCTGATCGCGCACGATTTCCATCGCCCGGCCCCCCAACACGTAGGAGGGGCGGATCACCAGCGGGAACCCGATGTCGGCGGCGATCTCAAGCGCTTCGGCGTCGGAATGGGCGATGCCGTTGTGCGGCTGTTTCAGCCCCAGCGACTGCACCAGATCGGCAAAGCGTTCGCGGTCTTCGGCCAGATCGATGGCGTCGGGCGTGGTGCCGAGGATCGGGATGCCCGCCGCGTGCAGCGCGCCCGCGATTTTCAGGGGCGTCTGGCCGCCGAATTGCACGATCACGCCGTGCAGCGTGCCGTTGTCCTGCTCCACCCGCAGGATTTCCATCACGTGTTCGAACGTCAGCGGCTCAAAATACAACCGGTCGGAGGTGTCGTAGTCGGTGGACACGGTTTCGGGGTTGCAGTTGACCATGATCGTCTCGAAACCCGCGTCGGTCAGCGCGTAGCAGGCGTGACAGCAGCAGTAGTCGAATTCGATGCCCTGCCCGATCCGGTTGGGCCCCCCGCCGAGGATCACGACCTTCTTGCGGTCGG
This sequence comes from Sulfitobacter sp. S190, assembly GCF_025141935.1. NCBI lineage: Bacteria > Pseudomonadati > Pseudomonadota > Alphaproteobacteria > Rhodobacterales > Roseobacteraceae > Sulfitobacter > Sulfitobacter sp. S190. Next base: position 769,280 of record NZ_CP081120.1, read on the forward strand.
AGGGGCGGGCCTCGCATTCGACCTCGCCCATCAGGGGCGTTTCGTAGGTGGAATACATGTAGGGCGTTTGCGCTTCGAACTCGGCGGCGCAGGTGTCGATGCGTTTGAACACCGCCACGACGCCCAGATCGGTCCGTGCGCGGCGGACGTCGGTTTCTGTCTGGCCCGTCAGGATGGCCAGCCGCGCGTCGGTAAAGCCCATCATCTTGAGATGGCGCATGCCAGTCTCGTCACCGGGCAGCCCGTCTTCGATGATCCGGGCCTCCGCGTCGATGATTTCGCGGATGCGGTCCAGAAACCACGGGTCGAACATGGTTGTGGCGTGGATGTCTTCGTTGCTCATCCCGTGGCGCATGGCCTGCGCGATGGTGCGCATGCGGTCGGGCGTTGTCTTGGAAATGGCCGCCGTGAGCGCCGCGGCATCGGGCGCGCCGGGGATGTCGATGTCGTCAAAGCCGGTCAGCCCGCTTTCCATCGAAGCCAGCGCCTTTTGCAGCGATTCGTGGATGGTGCGCCCGATGGCCATGGCTTCGCCCACCGATTTCATCGCGGTGGTCAGGTAGGGCTCGGAGCCGGGGAATTTCTCGAAGGCAAACTTCGGGATCTTGGTGACGACATAGTCGATCGTCGGCTCGAAGCTGGCGGGGGTGACGCCGGTGATGTCATTGTCGAGCTCATCGAGGGTGAAGCCCACGGCGAGCTTGGCGGCGATCTTGGCGATCGGGAAACCGGTGGCCTTGGACGCCAGCGCCGAGGAGCGGCTGACGCGCGGGTTCATTTCGATCACGACCATGCGCCCGTCGGCGGGGTTCACGGCCCACTGCACGTTGGAGCCGCCGGTTTCCACGCCGATTTCGCGCAGCACCGCGATCGAGTGGTTGCGCATGATCTGGTATTCCTTGTCCGTCAGCGTCAGCGCGGGGGCCACGGTGATCGAATCGCCCGTGTGCACGCCCATCGGATCGACGTTTTCGATGGAGCAGACGATGATGGCGTTGTCGGCGGTGTCGCGCACCACCTCCATTTCGAATTCCTTCCAACCCAGCAGGCTTTCGTCGATCAGGATCTGGCCCATCGGCGAGGCATCCATGCCCGAGCGGCAGTAGAATTCGTAGTCTTCGCGGTTGTAGGCCACGCCGCCGCCGGTGCCGCCCATGGTAAAGGCGGGGCGGATGATCGCGGGCAGGCCGATTTCCTCGAGGTCCTTGAGCGCCAGCGCCACACCGGCGGCGAGGTCTTTCTTGCCGTTGGCGTCCAGCGGCGCGGTGCAGATCGTCGCCTTGGGGTTTTCGATGCCCAGCCGGTCCATCGCTTCGCGGAAGAGTTTACGATCTTCGGCCATTTCAATGGCTTCGCGTTTCGCACCAATCATTTCGACGCCGAATTTGTCCAGCACGCCCATTTCCTCGAGCGCCAGCGAGGTGTTCAGCCCCGTCTGCCCGCCCATCGTCGGCAAGAGCGCGTCGGGGCGTTCCTTTTCGATGATCTTGGCCACGATGTCGGGGGTGATGGGTTCGATATAGGTCGCATCGGCGAGACCGGGGTCGGTCATGATGGTGGCGGGGTTGGAGTTGACCAGAATGACCCGGTAGCCTTCCTCTTTCAGCGCCTTGCACGCCTGCGCGCCGGAGTAGTCGAATTCGCAGGCCTGCCCGATGACAATAGGCCCCGCACCAATGATCATGATCGACTGGATGTCGGTTCTCTTTGGCATGGCGGCAGCCCCTCCGGTGATATGCAAATTGTCGTGGGTTATAGGGATTGGCGGGCGCGGTGCAAGGACGAAAAGGGCCGTGGATGCACGCGTGTGCGTCGTGCAAACCGGGCTGCGCGGAATTTGGTCGGTTCTGGCGGGGTTTGCGGGGCGCGACCGCGCTCAGGCGGTGAGAAACACCCGCAGTGCCGCTTCGAATTCGCGGGGTTTGTCGGCGTGCAGCCAGTGGCCCGCGCCGGGCAGTTTGGCAAAGCGTGCCTGCGGAAAGAGCGATTTGATCTGCGGGCGGTCGTCGGGGCTGACGTAGTCGCTGTCGCCGCCGGTCAGGAACAGCGTGGGGCCATCGAAGCGGCCCTGCACATCGGGCCAGCCGATGATCTTGTCCATCTCGGCCTCGAGCGTGTCGAGGTTGAGCCGCCAGCGTTTGCCCGCCACATCCAGCGACTGGGTGAAAAAGCTCTGCAAGGCGGGCTCCACGCCCGCGGCGGCAAGTTGCGCGTTCGCATCCGAGCGGCGGCTGACGGTGGCAAGGTCGACCTGCCGCATGGCGTCGATCTGGTGGGTTTGCGTGTGGGAGTAGGCCACGGGCGCGATGTCGGCCACCACCAGACGGCGCAGCAGGTCGGGCCGTTGCAACGCCAGCACCATCGCCGCCTTGCCGCCCATCGAGTGGCCGCAGATGTCCACCGGGCCGCCGATATGATCGATCAGCGTGGCCAGATCGCCCGACATGTCGGGATAGCTGTGGCTGTCGGTGTGGTCGCTCTGGCCGTGGTTGCGCATGTCCATCGTGATCACGCGCCGGTCATCCGCGAGCCGTTTGGCGATGACGCCCCAGTTGCGCCCCGAGCCGTAAAGCCCGTGCACGATCAGCAGGGCGGGGCGGTCGGCGGTGGGCGTGTGATCGCCAAATTCGGAAAAAGCCAGCATGCCCCTTGCTAGCGCCATTGCGGCGGGGATGCCAGTGGCGCTAGGAAGAGGCATGATGTCGGATCGGGATATGGCCGCGAAGGTGGCGCAGGTGCAGGCATTGCTGCACGAGAAGTTCGGTGTAAAGGCCTGTACGCTGGCCAAGGCCGTGCGCCGGACGGGCCGCCGGGTGCCGCGAGGCATGCGGGCGCGGATGCGCCGGTTGGTGGCGGCCGATACGCTGGCGCGCAATCCCAAGCTGGCGCGCCAGATCGATCCGGCCGAAGTGGCACGTGATTTCGAAGCGGTCACCGCCCATTTGCGGGCGATTGACGTGGCCGACCGGCGTCGGGGGTGGTGGTTGTCGCTGGCCGGATCGCTGGCGGGCAATCTGCTGATCGTGGCGGCGCTGTTCATCGGCTATCTGTGGTGGCGCGGCCACGTATGAGCGCGCGCACCGACGCCCGCCACGCCGATCTGCGTGCCCGTCTGGCCGAGGCCGCGGAGCGCCGCATTGCGCAGGCGGGTCTGGGCGCCATGAAGGCGCGGGCGCTGGCGGCGGAGGTCGGCTGTGCGCTGGGGGCGATTTACACGGTATACGATGATCTGGACGCGCTGGTGCTGGCGGTCAATGCCCGCACCTTCCGGCGATTGGGCGCACATGTGACGCAGGCGCTGGACACGGGCGCGCCGCGCTGCGCGACAGAGCAGATGGTGACGCTGGCGCGGGGATACTACAGTTTTGCACGGGACAATCCGCGGCTGTGGCAGGCGCTGTTTGATGTGGCGCTGACCGACGAGAGCGCCGTGCCGCAGTGGTATCTGGCCGAACTGGGCGCGCTATTCGCGTTGATTGATGCGCCGCTGGCCCGCGCGCGGCCCGAGTTGCCCGCGCAGGATCGCGCGCTGTTGACGCGCGCGCTTTATGCCTCGGTGCACGGGATCGTGTTGCTGGGGGTGCAGCGCCGGATTTCGGCGGTGCCGGAGCCGCAAATCGACCGGATGCTGGAAATGGTGGTGCGCGGCGTGGCGGCGGGCTGAGCGCCCTGCGCGGGGCGCAATACGCCGCCCGCGCGGGGCGGCGCGGGCGGCGTGACGGCCTCGGCAGAGGGGCTGTATCAGAGGTTGGGGTAGATCGGGAAGCGGGCGCACATCGCTTCGACTTCGCCCTTCACCTTGGCTTCGACGGCGGCGTTGCCCTCTTCGCCATTGGCGGCCAGACCATCGACCACTTCGATGATCCAATCGGCGATCTGGCGGAATTCGTCCGTTCCGAACCCGCGGGTGGTGCCGGCGGGCGATCCCAGACGGATGCCGGAGGTGACCATCGGCTTTTCGGGGTCAAACGGCACGCCGTTCTTGTTGCAGGTGATATGCGCGCGGCCCAGTGCCTTTTCTGTGGCGTTGCCCTTTACGCCCTTGGGGCGCAGATCGACCAGCAGCACGTGGGTATCGGTGCCGTGTGTGACCGTGTCGAGCCCGCCCTTGATCAGCTGGTCCGACAGGGCCTGCGCATTGGCGATGACCTGCTGGATGTAGCTTTTGAATTCGGGCTGGAGCGCTTCGCCGAAGGCCACGGCCTTGGCCGCGATCACGTGCATCAGCGGGCCGCCCTGAATGCCGGGGAAGATGGCGGAGTTGAACTTTTTCGCCAGCGCTTCGTCATTGGTCAGGATCATGCCGCCGCGCGGGCCGCGCAGGGTTTTATGCGTCGTCGTGGTGGCGACATGCACGTGGGGGAAGGGATTGGGGTATTCGCCCGCCGCAATGAGGCCCGCGAAATGCGCCACGTCCGCCAGCAGGTAGGCGCCCACGCTGTCGGCGATTTCGCGCATCTTGGCAAAATCGATGGTGCGCGGGATGGCCGAGCCGCCCGCGATGATCATCTTGGGCTGGTGTTCGGTGGCGAGGCGCTGCACTTCGTCGTAGTCTAGCAGGTTGTCCTGACGGCGCACGCCGTACTGGATGGCGTTGAACCATTTGCCCGACTGGTTCGGCTTGGCGCCGTGGGTCAGGTGGCCGCCCGCGTCGAGGCTCATGCCCAGAATGGTGTCGCCGGGTTGCAAGAGCGCCTGCATCACGCCCTGGTTGGCCTGGCTGCCGGAGTTGGGCTGTACGTTGGCAAAGCCGCAGTCAAAGAGCTTGCATGCCCGTTCGATTGCCAGTTCCTCGGCGATGTCGACGTATTGGCAGCCGCCGTAGTAGCGCCGTCCGGGATAGCCTTCGGCGTATTTGTTGGTCATCACGCCGCCTTGGGCTTCCATCACCGCGGCAGAGACGATGTTTTCGGACGCGATCAGTTCGATCTCGGTGCGTTGGCGTTGCAGTTCCTTGTCGGTGGCGTCTGCGATCGCGGGATCGGTTTCCGCGAGGGTGCGGGTGAAAAAGTCGGATGTCTTGTTGTCCAGCATGGGGCGGGCTCCTTGGATCTGCGTCGGGTGCATTTGACGGTTTCCTATCGGAAACCTGCCCCGGAATGAAGGGCGTAAAGCGACAGTGCGACGAATAGATGCGCCACCGGTGCAGTGCATCCCCAAATTTGGCCGTCTTGCCGATTTGGGGGGCGATGCTGGTGCCGCACGGAATAATGTGTTTGTTTCAGTGGAAGACTTGCGCGCATCGGAAACATCATGCCCCAGAAGATTGCCTTTATGGCCAGCGATACCCCCGTGGCCCAGACCGCACGGGCGGCCCTGATCGGGCGCTACGGCGATGCCGATCCGCAGGAGGCGGACGTGATCGTGGCGCTGGGCGGGGACGGGTTCATGTTGCAGGTGCTTCACGACACGCAGGATTTGCCCGCGCCGGTATACGGGATGAACCGCGGCACCATCGGATTTTTGATGAACACCTATTCGGACGGCGATTTGCCCGACCGTCTGGCCGCCGCAGAGGAGGCCGTGATCAACCCGCTGTCGATGACGGCCACCCATGTGGACGGGCGGATTTCCAATGCGCTGGCGCTGAACGAAGTGGCGCTTTTGCGCGCGGGGCCGCAGGCGGCCAAGTTGCAGATCACCGTGGACGGCCGGTTGCGGATGCAGGAGCTGGTCTGCGACGGCGCGCTGGTGGCGACCCCGGCGGGGTCGACCGCCTATAACTATTCGGCGCATGGTCCGATCCTGCCGATCGGGGCGGATGTGCTGGCCTTGACGGCGATGGCCGCGTTTCGCCCGCGCCGGTGGCGGGGGGCGTTGCTGCCCAAGACGGCGGTGGTGCGCTTTGACGTGCTGGAGGCCGAAAAGCGCCCGGTGATGGCCGATGCCGACGGCACCAGCTACCGCGATGTGGCGCGGGTGGAGATACGCTCGGAGCCGAGCGTGTCGCACAAGATCCTGTTCGATCCCGGCCACGGGCTGGAAGAGCGGCTGATTTCGGAGCAGTTCAATTAGGCCGCGGCGCACCCCGACCGGCAGCCGTCAGCCCCGCGGTGCGAGGTATTTCCACGCGATGTCGGTGGCGCGTTGCGCGTCAAGGATCGGCGGCAGCACGGTCAGCACGTCGCCCGCCCCGTCCATCAGGTAGATCAGCGATCCGTGGCTGTAGATGGGCCCGTATTCGGGATCGTCATAGACCATTTCGTGATCGACGTTGAACGCTTCGTAGGAGGCGGCCAGCGCGGCGGGATCACCGGTAAGTCCGACAAAATCGGGATGCAGATGCGCCAGTGGTGCGCCCATGTTGTCGACCGTGTCACGGGCGGGATCGACGGTGATCATCACCGGGCTGACCGGCACGCCCTTGGCCGCAAGCGCATCCGTCACATCGGCCATCAGCGGCATGGCGGCGGTGCAGATGCCCGGACAGTTCGCGTAGCCGAAAAACACCAGCTGCGCGTGGCCGTCGGGGTCGGCGTGGGTGCGGGTCTGGCCGTGCTGGTCGGTCAGCGCATAGGCCCCGCCCACGTCAAAGGGCAGGGGGCTGTCGGCCAGTGCGGGCCCCGCCAGCGCAAGCGCCAGAAGCGCGGCCCTGCGCATCAGAACCAGTCCGCGATGAATTCGGCGTCGGTTTCCAGCCCAAGCCCGAGATAGCCGTCTTTGGCGATCATTTCGAGGATGCGCGGATCACGGCGGAACCATGGGCCCTTGCCTTCGGCGTCGGGATGATTGGCGGCCCAGTTCTTGGTCCATTGGTTGGCGCGGACCCAGTCGGCATCGCCCGATTTGATCCGTTGCACCAGATAGACGTTGGTGGCGCCCAGATCGGGGTCTTCGATCATTAACCCGTCCACTTCGACGGTCTGCGTGCAATAGGGCAGCAGATCGACCGCCGCGCCCGAAAACGCGGGCTGGCCGTTTTTCAGCGGCAGGATCAGCGTGTCGTCGGCGCTGCGCAGCAGGCCCAGTTGCCTCAGACCGCCGCCGCAATCCTCGGGGCAGTCGTCTGCCAGATGGCACAAAAGATCGACCACCTGCGCCTCGAAGCGGGCGGGCACTTCGGCGTAGAGGTTCCATGTCTTGGCTTCGGAGTTTTCGGAGAAATCTTGTGCCAGCACGGGCGCGCAGGACAGGGCGAGGGCGGCCAGACCGCCAAGCAGTTTTTGCAATCCCATCATTTCGGCTCCGGTATGGCGAAGCCGGGGATGACCCCGTAATCTTCGTGGGTCTGGTTGATGATCTCGTCGGAGGCCTCGACACGGCCGACCACGATATATTTGATCCCGTCGCGCTCGTAGAGCATGCCGTCGGCGGTCACGTTGTAGCTGGCCAGTGACAAGAGCGTGTCGCCGCCCGCGGCCTGATCGTCCTCGTCGACCTTGAGCACGGTATAGACGTCACCGTCCTCGCCCAGAATGCCGACTGGAATGCCGCCCGCGCTGCACCACAGCGCACAGGTATGGTGGGCGGTGCCCACGACCGCGTCGGGGCCGCCCATGACGCCGGAATAGTAGCACCATGTGTCGATGATTTCGCCGGTGACCTGCACCCGCGTGCCTTCGGCGGCATGGCTGGCAAGAGGCGCTGCAATAAGCGCTGCGGCCAGCAAGAGAGGATGGCGTGACATGTATGACCTCTTGTTATGTGTAAATGCGGACAGGTTAGTGTCTAGTTTACCTTACACACAAGAAATGATTTTGCAAAAGCGGGAACTGGCCGCTCACAAGTGCGTTAATCCACCAGAGAGGCGCAGGAATGCTGCGCGTGATGATTGAAACGCAAGGAAAAAGGAGACCCGACATGAATTGGGACCAAATCCAAGGCAACTGGAAGCAGTTTAAAGGCAACGTCCAACAGCAGTGGGGCGAATTGACCGACGATGATCTGGACAAGGCCGAAGGCAACCGCGAGGAGCTGGAAGGCCGCATTCAGGAGCGTTACGGCAAGACCAAGGAAGAGGCCAAAGAAGAGGTCGACGAATTCCTGGCCAAGCACTGAGCTTTGCCAACCCTAGCGAAAAGCCCCGCCAATCGGCGGGGCTTTTTGCGTTTCAGCCTTTGGCGTAGCCGATGGTCTGCAGCGCCGTGCGGATTTCGTCGAGTATCGCCGGATCGTCGATGGTGGCGGGCAGTTTGAAGTCCTGATTGTCGGCGATTTTCACCATCGTGGCGCGCAGGATCTTGCCCGAGCGTGTCTTGGGCAGGCGGTCCACCACGAGCGCCAGTTTGAAGGCCGCGACCGGCCCGATCTGGTCACGCACGCGCTTGACGCATTCGGCGGTGATCTCGGCGTGCGGGCGGTTCACACCCTTGGTCAGGCAGACAAACCCCATCGGCGCCTGACCCTTGAGCGCGTCGCTGACCCCGATCACCGCACATTCGGCCACGTCGGGGTGGCCTGCGAGCACTTCTTCCATAGCACCCGTAGACAGCCGGTGGCCCGCCACGTTGATCACGTCATCGGTGCGCGCCATGATGTAGAGATAGCCGTCTTCGTCCATCATGCCCGCATCGCCCGTCTCATAATAGCCGGGGAAGGTGGTCAGGTAGCTTTTGCGGAAGCGGTCTTCGGCGTTCCACAGGTTGGGCAGGGTGCCCGGTGGCAGCGGCAGTTTGATCGCGATGGCCCCCAGTTCGCCGCGCGGCACGGGATTGCCGCCTTCGTCGAGGATTTGCACGTCGTAGCCGGGCATCGGCACGGTGGGCGAGCCAATCTTGACCGGCAGCGCTTCGCGCCCTGCGGGGTTGCCCGCGATGGTCCAGCCGGTTTCGGTTTGCCACCAATGGTCGTAGACCGGTTTGCCCAGCACCTTTTGCGCCCATTCGATGGTGTCGGGGTCGGCCCGTTCACCGGCAAGATAGAGCGCGCGCAGGCCCGACAGGTCGTATTTCGCGACGTATTCGCCCTTGGGGTCCTCGCGTTTGACGGCGCGGATGGCGGTGGGTGCGGTGAAAAAGCTGCGGACGTTGTGTTCGGAGATTACCCGCCAGAAGGTGCCCGCATCGGGGGTGCCGACGGGTTTGCCCTCGAACACCACGGTGGTGTTGCCGTGGATGAGCGGGCCGTAGGCGATGTAGCTGTGGCCGACGACCCAACCCACGTCGGAGGCGGCCCAGAAGACATCGCCGGGATCGACATCGTAGATGTTTTTCATCGTCCAGTTCAGCGCCACCAGATGGCCCGCGGTGTGCCGCACGACGCCTTTGGGCGCCCCCGTGGTGCCGGAGGTATAGAGGATGTAGGCGGGGTGGTTGCCCGCGACGGCCACGCAATCGGCGGGCGGGTTGGCCGCCATGGCCGCGTGCCATTCCACATCGCGGCCCTCGGTCAGGGTGCAGGGGTGTTGCGGCCGCTGCAGGATGATGCAGCTGTCGGGTTTGTGCTCGGCCATGTCGATGGCACCGTCGAGCAGTGGTTTGTATTCGACCGTGCGTCCGGGCTCCAGCCCGCAGGAGGCCGCGATCACGAGCTTGGGTTTGCAATCGTCGATGCGCACGGCCAGTTCATTCGCCGCAAATCCGCCAAAGACCACCGAGTGCACCGCGCCGATACGGGCGCAGGCCAGCATCGCCTCGATCGCTTCGGGGACCATGGGCATATAGATGATGACGCGGTCACCGGCGGTTACGCCCTGTCCCGCGATCGCCCCGGCCAGCCGCGACACGCGGGTCTGCAGTTCGGCGAAGGTGATCGTTTCCTTGGTATCGGTGATGGGGCTGTCGTAGATGATCGCGGCCTGTTCGGCGCGCCCCTGTTCGACATGGCGGTCGACGGCGTTGTAGCAGGCGTTCACCTTGGCGTCGGCGTACCATTCATAAAGATCGCCGCCCCGGTCGAAGAGCGCCTTTTGCGGCGCCTCGATCCAGTCGATGGCGTTTGCCTGCTCCAGCCAGAACCCTTCGGGATCATCCTGAGCGGCCTTGTAAACGTCTGCGTACCCCATGGTCCAATCCTCCCCTTTGCGGTGTTGGTACGCGCACCGGCGGTGCGCGGGCAAGCCCAATGCGGCGCAACGGGGGCCAAACTGTAAAGGATTTTGCAAATTCGTCCTTCTGTAAAGCGCGGGCTTTGCAAACCCTGCGGCGCTTTGCAAACAGGCTTTGCGCGGGGGCGGGATTTGCAAAGCCGGGGCATGTTTCAGCCCGCTCACCAAGCTGCGCCAATGCGTGATTGGCAAACGCGCCTGACGCGCCGTAAATAGGACCCAGAGCGCCCCGAGGAGCCCGCCCGATGTCCGACCCTGTTTTGATCACCCTGGTTCTTGGCCTGTCGGCCGTGCTGGGCATCGCGTTGCAGATCGGGTCCACCTGCGCGGTGCTGGCCACGCAGCATCTGGTGGTGCGCCGCCGCCCCGAGCGGTTCCTGAGCTTTTTCGAATGTGCCTGCTGGGCGGTGCTGACGCTGTGGGTGTTCGGGGCCTATCCGATCCTGCGCCCGGACTGGTCGGCGTGGTCCTATGTGCTGGCCGGTGGGGCGCTGTTCGGGGCGGGGGCCTGGATCAACAATGCCTGCGCCTTCGGGACGGTGTCGCAGCTGGGCGCGGGGCATCCCGAGTACCTGTTGACGCCGCTGGGATCGTTGATCGGCGCGCGCATCGTGCTGGACGGGATGGCCGACATGAGCGGTCCGATGCTGATCGAGGTGGACAGCCGCATGCCCGCGCCTGTCGCCGCGGTTCTGCTGGTCGGATTTCTGACGGTGCGGGCGATTGTCGGGCGGCACAGGTTGCGCGCCTACATGCGTCTGGCGCTGGGCATGATGGTGGTGGGGGTGTGCTTTACGCTGCTGGGGTATTTGCACCAGCCGTTTCCGTGGACCAACCTCGTGGCGTTCCACGATACCGCGACCGTGTTGTCGGTGGGGGCGGTGCTGGTGATGCTGGGTGCGGCGGCGGGTACGGCGGCGCTGACCCAGCGGCGGTGGCGGGTGCACCGCCCCGAGGGACGTGCAGCACTGCGCTGTCTGCTGGGCGGTGCCGCGATGGGAGCGGGCGCGATGCTTGTGCCGGGCGGCAACGATTCCATGTTGCTTTACGGGATGCCGTCGGGGGCCGCGCAGGCCTTTGGGGCCTACGTGGCGATGTGTCTGACCATTGCGGTGCTTGTGGCGCTGCGGGCGGCGGCCACGCCTAAGACGGTCTAGAGCCCGAAGCTGCGCTGGCGGGCTTGCACCACGGCGCTTTCGCAATCAAGGATATCGGCCGGATTGCAGCTGACGAATTGCGCGCCGACACTGACGCTGCGCACGGAATAGGTGCTGCCATCGCTGCGCTCGAAGGTGCGGACGACCGAATTGTAGGTGCGCCCGTCGAGGGTGATGGGTTCTCTGGTTTCGGCCACGGTGTTGGCGCAGCCTGCGATGGCCAGCACCGTTACGGTAAGGGGAATGCGGAACATGAATTAATCCTCGTCGAAATGCGGTGCCCCATAAGATGGGCCGCGCCGTCCGTTTGCAAAGATCGCCCGCATCACTTTGCGGCGAGCCCGCACCGATCAGCCGTAATGTGCCACCGGTGTGCCCGCAATCGCCGCCATATTGAGCAAACCCCGCGCCGTGATCGAGGAGGACACCACATGCGCGCGGTTACCCATGCCCATCAGGATCGGCCCCACTTCGAGCCCGCCGCCCTTCATCTTGAGAATGTTGCGCACGCCCGAGGCCGCGTCGGCGTGGGCGAAGATCAGCACGTTGGCGGGCCCTTCCATGCGGTTGCCGGGAAACAGCCGGTTGCGCAACTCGGGGTCGAGTGCGGTGTCGATGTTCATCTCCCCTTCGTAGCAGAAATCGTGATTGCCCGCGTCGAGGATCTGGATCGCGCGGCGCAGGCGGCTGCCGGAGCCTTCGCCCTGATTGCCGAATTGCGATTGCGAGCACAGCGCGATGTTGGGCACGATGCCGAAGCGCGCCACGTGCCGTGCCGCCCCGATGGCGATATCGGCCAGTTGTTCGGGGGTGGGGTGCTGGTGCACCTGCGTGTCGGCGATGAAAAGCGGCCCGTCCTCGAGGATCATCATCGACAGCGAGCCGTCCGCGCAGCGCCCCTCGCGGCCCAGCACCTGTTCGACGTAGTTCAGGTGCCAGCGGGTTTCACCGAAGGTGCCGCAGATCAGGCTGTCGGCTTCGCCGCGGTGGACCATCACCGCGCCGATGGCGGTGGTGTTGGTGCGCATGACCGCGCGGGCGATGTCGGGCGACACGCCGCGGCGGGCCAGCAGGTTGTGGTAGGTTTCCCAGTAGTCGCGGTAGCGCGGATCGTTCTCGGGGTTCACCAGATCCACCTGATCGCCCAGTCTGATCGTCAGCCCCGCCCGCGCGATGCGTTTTTCGATCACTTCGGGGCGGCCGATGAGGATGGGCCGTTCGGTGGTTTCCTCGACCATCGCCTGGGCTGCACGCAGCACGCGTTCGTCTTCGCCTTCGGCAAAGACGATGCGGCGGGGCGTGGCGCGGGCTGCCTCAAAAACCGGCCGCATCAGCAGCGCCGATTTGAAGACCGAACCGTCGAGCTTTTGGCGGTACACATCGAGATTTTCGATGGGCCGTGTCGCCACGCCGGTTTCCATCGCGGCCTGTGCGACCGCCGAGGACACCACCCCGATGAGCCGCGGGTCGAAGGGTTTGGGGATCAGGTAGTCCGGCCCGAACGTCAGCTGTTCGCCCTGATAGGCGGCGGCCGCTTCGGCGGAGGTGGTGGCCCGTGCCAGTGCCGCGATCCCTTCGATGCAGGCGATCTGCATCTCGTCGTTGATGGTCGTCGCGCCCACATCCAGCGCGCCGCGGAAGATGAAGGGAAAGCACAGCACGTTATTGACCTGATTGGGGAAATCGGACCGGCCCGTGGCGATGATCGCGTCGGGGGCCACCTTGCGGGCCTCTTCGGGCATGATTTCCGGCGTCGGGTTGGCCAGTGCGAAGATGATCGGTGCGGGCGCCATTTTACCCACCATGTCCGGCGTCAGCACGCCCGGCCCCGACAGCCCCAGAAACAGGTCCGCGCCCGGGATCACATCGTCCAGCGTGCGCAGATCGGTCTTTTGCGCAAATTCCGATTTGATCGGGTTCATGTCGACCTCGCGGCCCTCGTAGACCAGCCCGTTGATGTCGCACAGCCAGACGTTTTCGCGCCGCACCCCCAGTTTGAGCAGCATGTTCAGGCACGCGATGCCCGCCGCACCGCCCCCGGTCGAGACGATCTTGATGTCCTCGAAGCGTTTGGCGGCCACGCGCAGTGCATTGGTGACGGCCGCGCCGACAACGATGGCGGTGCCGTGCTGGTCGTCGTGGAACACGGGGATGTTCATCCGCTCGCGGCAGATCCGTTCGACGGTAAAGCAGTCGGGTGCCTTGATGTCCTCGAGGTTGATCGCCCCGAAGGACGGCTCCAGCGCGCAGACGATATCGGCCAGCTTTTCGGGGTCGCTCTGGTCCACCTCGATATCGAAGCAGTCGATGCCCGCGAATTTCTTGAACAGGACGGCCTTGCCCTCCATCACCGGTTTGGAGGCCAGTGCGCCGATGTTGCCCAGCCCCAGCACGGCGGAGCCGTTGGTGACCACCGCGACCAGATTGCCGCGCGATGTATAGCGGGCGGCGGTGGCGGGATCTGCCTTGATCTCGAGACAGGCCTCGGCGACGCCGGGGCTGTAGGCGCGGGCCAGATCACGCCCGTTGGCGAGCGGTTTGGTGGCGCGCACCTCGAGTTTGCCGGGTTTGGGGAATTCGTGATAATCGAGCGCCGCCTGGCGGATGGTACGGGTATCGTCCATGAAATAGGCCTCTGAACTGGGATAGTTCAGCGTTAAACCAGTTTACGTCGGGTTCCAACCTTTGCGGTGGGTGGTTGCGCAAACGGCGGGCCGCGAAAGGCGGCGCTTGGCTCTCGCATCTTGGCGGCCGCTTGCCTATGCTGGAGGGCCAGAACATAAGGATGCCCCATGACTGACCTGCGCACAGCCGCCGTCGAGGTGCGTGAAAACGCCCACGCCCCCTATTCCAACTTCAAGGTGGGTGCCGCGTTGCGCGGGGCATCGGGGACGATCTATCGCGGGTGCAACGTGGAAAACGTGGCCTATCCCGAAGGCACCTGTGCCGAGGCGGGTGCGATTGCGGCCATGGTCGCGGCGGGCGAGACACGGTTCACCGAAGCCTATGTGGTGGCCGGATCCCCCAAGCCGGTGACCCCCTGTGGCGGGTGCCGCCAGAAGCTGGCCGAGTTCGGCGCGGGCGACGTGCGCGTCACGATGGCCACGGTCGAGGGCACCGAAGAGGTGATGCAGATTGCCGATCTGCTGCCCGGTGCGTTCGACCCGTCGTTCATGGGCGCGTGATGGACGCGCGCGGTATTCTGGCCAAGCTGCGCCATGGCACGGCGCTGGGCGACGACGAACTGGCATGGATGGCGGCCGGTCTGGCCGATGGCGACGTCAGCGATGCGCAGGCGGGTGCCTTTGCCATGGGGATCTGCCGCAGCGGTCTGGACGAGGCGGGCCGCGTGGCGCTGACGCTGGCGATGCGTGCGTCCGGCGACACGCTGGCGTGGGATCTGGATGCGCCGGTGCTGGACAAGCATTCCACCGGCGGTGTCGGCGATTGCGTGAGCCTGATCCTCGCGCCTGCGCTGGCGGCCTGCGGGGCCTATGTGCCGATGATTTCGGGGCGCGGGCTGGGTCATACGGGCGGCACGCTCGACAAGCTGGAGGCGATTCCGGGCGTGGGCATCATGCTCGACGAGCCGCGGTTGCGGTCGGTGGTGGCGGAGGTCGGCTGTGTCATCGCGGGGGCCACGGGCAACATCGCACCCGCAGACAAGCGGCTCTACGCAGTGCGCGATGTCACGTCGACGGTGGACAGTCTGGACCTGATCACCGCGTCGATCCTGAGCAAGAAGCTGGCCGCGGGGCTGGAGGGTCTGGTGCTGGACGTGAAGGTCGGCACGGGCGCGTTCATGAAGGATGTGGCCGCCGCGCGCGACCTTGCGCAGGCGCTGGTGGGCACGGCCAATGCCGCCGGATGCCCCACGACCGCGCTGATTTCGGACATGAACCAGCCGCTGGTGCCGAGCCTTGGCAATGCGCTGGAGGTGGCCGAGGTGATGCGGGTGCTGACCGGCCAGACGGGCGGGGCGATTGTCGATCTGTGTGCCGCGCTGGGCGGGGCGCTGCTGGCGGGCGCGGGTCTTGCGGCCTCAAACGATGAAGGCGCCGCGCAGATCACCGCCGCCATCGCGGACGGACGCGCCGCTGAGCGGTTTGGCGCGATGATCGCGGCATTGGGCGGACCGGTGCGTTTTGTCGAACAGTGGCAGCGGTTTCTGCCCGAAGCGACGGTGATGCGCGAGGTGCCTGCCGCCGCCGATGGCGTGGTGCAGGCCATCGACGGAGAGGCGCTGGGCCTTGCGGTGGTCGGACTGGGCGGCGGACGCAAGGTGGAGCGTGACGTGATCGACCCGGCGGTCGGGCTGTCGGGGGTCGTGGCCTTGGGTGCGCAGGTGCGCAAGGGCCAGCCGCTGGCGGTGGTCCATGCCGCCCGGCCCGCGCTGGCCGATGCGGCCGCGCAGGCCGTGCGAGGCGCGATCACGCTGGGTGATGCGCCGGTCGGTGCAGGCCCGTTGATTGTCGAGAGGATCGGCTGATGGCGCGTGCATTTCTGGTGGTGATGGATTCGGTCGGGATTGGCGGCGCGCCCGATGCCCACGCGTTTTTCAACGGCACAACCCCCGACACGGGCGCCAATACGCTGGGCCACATCGCGCAGGCCTGTGCCGCGGGGCAGGCCGATACGGGCCGGTCCGGGCCGCTGCATCTGCCGCATATGGCCGGTCTGGGGCTGGGTGCCGCACTGGAGGCGGCCAGTGGGATGCACATCGCCAGCCTGCACGCGCCCGTCACGGGCCGCTGGGCCGCCGCGGTCGAGGTATCGCCGGGCAAGGACACGCCGTCGGGCCACTGGGAGCTGGCGGGTGTGCCGGTGCCGTGGGACTGGGGCTATTTCCGCGATACACAAGACAGCTTTCCGCCCGACCTGAAGGCGCGGGTCGCGCAGGCGGCGGGCACCGAGGGTATTTTGGGGGACTGTCACGCGCCCGGCACCGCCATCATCGACCGGCTGGGTGCAGAGCATCTGCGCAGCGGCTGGCCGATCTGCTACACGTCGGTCGACAGCGTGTTCCAGATTGCCGCCCACGAGGAGGCGTACGGGCTGGACCGGCTGATCCAGCTGTGCCGAGATGTGGCACCCGATCTGCACGCCCGCAACATCGGGCGGGTCATCGCGCGGCCCTTTACCGGCGACGCGCAGAGCGGATTCACCCGGACCCAGAACCGCCGTGATTTCGCGATCGCGCCGCCCGCGCCGGTGCTGAGCAACTGGGTGCAGGATGCGGGGCACGCGTGTTTTGCGGTGGGCAAGATCGGGGACATTTTTTCGATGCAGGGGTTCGACGAGGTCCGCAAGGGCAGCGATGCCGAGCTGATGGTGCATCTGGCCGATCTGGTGCGCGATGCGCCGGATGGCAGTCTGAGCTTTGCCAATTTCGTGGAGTTCGACAGCCTTTACGGGCACCGCCGCGATGTGGCCGGATATGCCCGCGCGCTGGAGTGGTTCGACACCGAGATCGGGAAGATACTGCCGCAGTTGCGCACAGGCGACATGCTGGTGATCACCGCCGATCATGGCAACGACCCCACGTGGGTGGGCACCGACCACACCCGCGAACGTGTGCCTGTTGTGGTGGCCGGGCAGGGGGCGGGGCCGCTGGGGCCTATGCAGTTTAAAGATGTGGCAGGGCTTGTGGCGCGGCACCTGAATGTGCCAATCCCTGCCGCGACAGACACAAAGGAGCCGAAGCGATGAGCGATCAACACCTGACGGTGGTGGACCACCCCCTTGTCCAGCACAAGCTGACCATCATGCGCGACCGCAACACCCCCACGGCCGTGTTTCGCCAGCTTCTGCGCGAGATCAGCCAGCTTCTGGCCTATGAGGTCACCCGCAATCTGGAGATGACGACCAAGTCCATCGAGACCCCCATGCAGCAGATGGATGCGCCGACACTGGCGGGCCGCAAGCTGGCGCTGATCAGCATTCTGCGGGCGGGAAACGGTCTGCTGGACGGGATGCTGGAGCTGATCCCGTCGGCGCGGGTGGGTTTTGTCGGGCTTTACCGCGACGAGGAAACGCTGCAGCCGGTGCAGTATTATTTCAAGGTGCCCGAGGCGATGGAGGACCGGTTGGTCATTGCCGTCGATCCGATGCTGGCCACGGGCAATTCGTCGGTCGCGGCGATTGATCTGCTCAAGCAATCGGGCGCCAAGAATATCCGGTTTCTGTGTCTGCTGGCGGCGCCCGAAGGGGTTGCCCGCATGAAAGAGGCCCATCCCGATGTGCCGATTGTCACCGCGTCCGTGGATGCCCAGCTGAACGATCTGGGCTATATCGTGCCGGGTCTGGGCGATGCAGGAGACCGGATGTTCGGCACGAAATAATGTGGCGAAAATAAGGCGATTGTTGACGTAATTGCTTTACCGACGATTCGAATTGCGTCATCTTGCCCTCAACATTGTGTGGGGGCTGGCATGAAACTTACCAGAATTATCAGTATCGCTGTCATTTTGGGGTCTGTTGGGGTCGGGGCGCTACAGGCGCAGACCCGTCCGGGGAGCGTTCCGGCCGAGTTCCCGCCCTCCAGCTTCAAGGGTAAGCAATACGTCGACAGCAAGGGCTGTGTCTTCATCCGCGCGGGCATTGACGGCAATGTGTCGTGGATCCCGCGCGTGACGCGCCAGCGTACCGGCGTGTGCGGCTTCAAGCCCACATTCGCGGGGCAGGTGGCCAAACCTGCGGCCCCCGAACCCGTACAGAGCGCGGCCGCAGCACCCGAGGTCATCACCAACCCCGCGCCCGCCGCCGCGGCACCGGCCCCGCGTGTGACCCCCAAACCCGCGCCAACGAAAGTGGTGCACCGCGCCCCTGCCAAGCCCAAGGTCGTGCGCCAGGTTGCCCGTGCGCCCGCCCCGGTGGTCGAAGTGCCAACGACCCGCAGCACCCCGGTCCGCGTTGTGCGCACGGCCAAGCCCGCGACCGGCACGCGTGTCGCGACCGCCTGTCCCAACGCTTCGGCGCTGGGCCAGCAGTATCTGCGCCGTGGCGATCTGGCGGTGCGCTGTGGTCCGCAGAGCGGTGCGATTGTCGCCCCCGCCCGCGGGCAGGCCGTGGCCGCGCAAGCCCCCGCATCACGGCCCGCCACCGTCCGCAGCGCCAAAGCGCAGCCCATCCGCGTGTCCCCCAACCGCCGCATCGTGCCGCGCCACGTGGCCATCGACCGCATCAACACCACCAATGTCGCTGTGCCCAAAGGCTACAAGCGGGTGTGGGAGGATGACCGCCTGAACCCGAACCGCGCCGAGCAGTCGCTGGCCGGGCACCGCGAGATGACGCTGATCTGGACCTCGACAGTGCCGCGCCGGTTGATCAACCAGACCAACGGTCGCGATGTGACCGCGTCGGTGCCGCTGGTGTATCCGTTCCTCGATTATACCCGCCAGCAGCGTGAGTTGGGGCAGGTGACCATCGTGCAGCGCGATGGTCAGACGCTCAAGCGGGTGGTGCGCAACGCGCCGGCTGCAAAGGCCCGCAAGCCGGTGTATTCGAGCCGGTCCAAGCCCGCGGTTGCGCCCAAGCCCCGGGTCCAGTCCAAGCCCGTGGCGCGTGTGGCCCCCAAGGCGGAGGCGGCCGCCACAGGTTTTGTGCAGGTCGGCAGCTTTGGGGATGCGGCCGCCGCGCAACGTCAGGCCAAGAAGATCCGCCGCATGGGGCTGCCGGTGCGCATCGGTAAATACACCCGCAACGGCCAGACCACGCGGTTGGTGATTGCCGGGCCTTTCGGCGGCAAGGCAGGGGCCAATGGCGCGGTCCAGAAGCTGCGCCGCGCGGGGTTCACGGAGGCGTTCGCCCGCTAGGCACACCGCGCCGTCCGCACGATATCAGCCCCGTCAGCCCTGTGCTGGCGGGGTTTTTGCGTGACCGATCCGGTCGGATATGGTGGCGGCAAGATCGTCCCCCCACGCGGCATAGATGCCCGCGCCGGGGTGAAAGCCGTCTTTGGCCATGTCGGCGGGGGACAGGGTGAGCGGCAGATCGGTGTAGTGGCTGTCGGGTTCGGCGTGCAGATCGGCGATCAGATGGCGTTCGAGCAGGAGCGCCCGTTGCCCCAGCACCCAGCGCAGCGGGTCGGGCAGCAGCGGAAACTGCCCCAGCGGCGGCATTTGCGACACGAAGATGTGGCGGGCACCTGTGCGTTGGCGCAGGCTGTGCCGCAGCGCGCGGTGGTCGCGCAGCCAGCGCCGCAGGGGTGCGAAATGGGTCACGTCGTTGACGCCCAGCACGATGACGACGGCATCCGCCGGTGCCAGTGTCGCGGGGACGAGCGATTTGCGGGTGCTGGCCGTTGTGGCCCCGCAGGCGGCAAGCAGCGCCCATGCGACCGCGAAGCCACGCCCGGCCAGCCCCCGTGTCAGCGCCCCGGCGAGCGCCGCGTCCTGCGTGGCGACGCCGACGCCTGCGGCAGAGCTGTCACCGACGATGAGAAGGCGCAGGGGCTGACCCCCGCCAACGCGCCCCTGTCGCGGTCCATCCGCTTCGGACAGGCGCAGGGCCCGCCGCCGCAGGCCGAGTGCCTGAACGGCCAGCACCGGCGACAGCGCAAGCGTCATCAGCGTGTGCCCGATCATCCGCCGCAGATGTTTTGCAGCCGCAACCACGTGCCGTCATCAAGCAGGGGTTCGGTCTGGCGGCCCAGCATCGGGTCGGCTTCGATCAGGTCGAGCGTGGTTTCGCCAGTGATGTCGCGGGCCCGCGCGAAGGGCGTGCTGCGCAGTTGCGCGGTCTCGAACAGCGCCAGAAGTTGCGATGTGTCGGCGGGCGGTGGCGGCGTTTTCATCAGGTGTTCGGCGTAGTCGTCCAGCACCGCGGGCGCCAGATCGCCGGTGGTCAGCAGGCGGAAGTTTTCCCACGGGCCCGCGACCTGCAGGAGGCTGTCGAGGGGATCCTGATTGGCGCGGCGGGCCACTTCGGACAGGATGTAGCCTGCGGCGACGTCGGGTTCTTCGTAGTCTTCGAGCACCGCACGGTCGAGCGCGATCACCCCGCCGGGCAAATGCAACGCGGGCCGCGATAGCCCCGGCAGCACGGCCAGTTTCGGCGTGCCGAGCCGGGTGCCCAGCCTGCGCAGGGCGCTGGTGCCCAGAGGATCGGTGCAGGCCGGTCCGGTGACCCGTTCCATCCGCGCCAGAAGGGCGTCGCCGATGGCCACCCGTTTGACCTGTGGCACCACGCGCAGGGTGTTGTCGCGCATCGCGCCGGGCAGCCAGAAGACGAGCACCGCCGCGACGGCGGCGAAGGACGCGGCCATGCCCAGCCAGCGCAGCCGCCCCGGCCGGGGCCGCGCGCGGGCCACGGCGCGCCGCAGCGTTTCGACGGCATCGATCATTTCGGTTTCATCGGCGGGCAGTTCGAGCGTTTCGGACGGATCGCCATCGGGGTGGTAGATGGCGGGCCGCTCACCGGGGTTGGCGCGGGCCAGTGCCGCCAGCGACCAGTGGGTGATTGCCTGTTCGTTCAGATCGGAAATCGTCAGGGTCGCCTTGCCGATGGAGACAATGACTTCCTTGCGTTGCCCCTCGGTCGTGGGACGCCACAGGCCGGTGGCTTCGAGCCGCGTGTATTTGGTCAGGGCGGTCATGGGGAACAGGCTCGGGTCGGTTTTTATGTTGAGGGTGACTTTAACAGAGGGTAGGCCGGGGGCAATGGGGCGTGTGCGCCCCGCAGCGGTCAGGGGAGGCGAAAATGCAGATCGAACCCGCAAGGAGCAGCCATGCCGACGCGATCGCGCAGATGTGGCATGCCGGGTGGCATCAGGCGCATGCCGCGATTGTGGACCCCGATCTGGTGCGGCTGCGCAACCCGGCCGAATTTGCCACCCGCACGCAGGGGTATCTGCCGATCGCGCATGTCGCCGTGCAGCAGGGCGAGGTGGCGGGGTTTTTCATGCTCAAGGGGCCGGAAGTTTATCAATTCTATGTCGGGCAGGCCCATCAGGGACAGGGCGTGGCCGGTGCCATGATGGCGGCGGCGGAGGCCGCATTGGCCGGCCAGCGGGCGTGGTTGTCGTGCAGTGTCGGCAACGCGCGGGCCGCCGCCTTCTATGGCAAATGCGGCTGGACCAACACGGGCGAGCGCCGTCTGGAGGTGGAGACCCGCGAAGGCCCCCGCCACGTGCAGGAATGGCGGTTCGAGAAGGCGCTGTAGCCCCGCCCGCTAGAGCGTTTGGGCCAGTTTGCGCAGCTCGAACTTCTGGATCTTACCGGTGGAGGTTTTGGGCAGTTCCTGAAACACCACCCGTTTGGGGGCCTTGAACCCCGCAAGCGTTTCGCGGCTGAAGGCGATGAGCCCGGCTTCGTCCACCTCGGCGCCGGGTTTGAGTTCGACAAAGGCGCAGGGCACTTCGCCCCATTTTTCATCCGGTTTGGCAACGACGGCAGCCAGCAGCACGTCGTCATGCCCCATCAGCGTGCCTTCGACCTCGACCGACGAGATGTTTTCGCCGCCCGAGATGATGATGTCCTTGGCCCGGTCGGCAATTTGCATATAGCCGTCGCCGTGCTGCACCGCGATGTCGCCCGAGTGGAAATACCCGCCTTCGAAGGCCGCGTCGGTGGCCTGCGGGTTCTTGTAGTAGCCTTTCATCACCGCGTTGCCGCGGATCATGATTTCGCCCTGTGCCGCCCCGTCGCGCGGCACCTGCGCCATGGCATCGTCCATCACGGTGATATGTTCCATGATCGGCAGCGCCACGCCCTGCCGTGCCTTCAGCGCCGCCTTGGCCGCGGTATCGAGCGTGTCCCAGTCTTCGGCGCGCCAGATGCATTCGGTGACGTGGCCGTAGGTTTCGGTCAGCCCGTAGACCTGCGTCACGTTGAAACCCAGCGCTTCGATCTTGGCCAGCGTGGCGGGGGCGGGAGGCGCGCCCGCGGTAAAGACCTCGACCGTATGGGGCAGCGCGCGCCGTTCGGCGTCGGGCGCGTTGACCAGCATGTTCAGCACGATCGGCGCGCCGCCGAAATGGGTCACTCCCTCGTCGGCGATGGCGTCAAAGATCGCCGCCGCCGTGATGTCGCGGCAGCACACCAGCGTGCCGCCGATCAGCGGCATCATCCACGTATGGTTCCAGCCGTTGCAGTGAAAAAGCGGCACGATCTGCATAAACACCGGATGCAGGACCATGCGCCATGAGATCACCGTGCCCATTGTCATCAGATAGGCGCCGCGGTGGTGGTAGACGACCCCCTTGGGCCGTCCGGTGGTGCCGGAGGTATAGTTGAGCGCGAGGCTTTCCCATTCGTCGTCGGGCATCAGCCAGTCAAAGGCCGGATCGCCCGTGGCGAGCGTATCCTCATAGGTTGGATGGCGCCCCGTGGCGGGGTAGCCCGCGGCGGCATCGGGGACCTCGATGATGTCGGGGCCGTCGCCGTCAAGCTTGTCCCGCGCCGCTTCGGCGAGGGGCAGGAACTGGGTGTCGCACAGCACCACTTTGGCGTCGCCGTGCGCGAAGATGTAGGCGACCGTGTCGGTATCGAGGCGGGTGTTGATCGTGTTGAGCACGGCCCCGCAGGCGGGCACGCCAAAGTGCGCTTCGGCCTGTGCGGGGGTGTTGGGCAGCAATGTCGCCACCACATCGCCGGGCGCCACGCCCCGCGCTGCCAGCGCAGAGGCGAGCCTGCTGCAGCGCGCGTAATACTGGGCGTAGGTCACGCGGTGGTCGCCGTAGATCACGGCCGTGCGGTCTGCAAAAACATCGGCCGCCCGCCGCAGGTGTGACAGTGGCGTCAGCGCCACGTGGTTGGCGGCGCGTTTGTCCAGCCCGGTTTCATCCTGCATCCAGCCCATGGCGATCTCCTCCGGTGGCGAAAGTGCGTTGCCCAAATCAGAATTCACGATAAGCAGGGCGCAAGGGATTGCAATTGCGATTGTGCGGCGAAGGGTCGGGCGAATGGAAATTCAGGGCAACAGGGCAGGTGCGGCGGCCGCTTCGGTGATCGCGGGCATGTTTGCGCTGGGCATCACCGACAATTTCGTGCCGTTCATTTCGGAGACAGGATCGTTGTGGCAGTTCCACATGCTGCGCGGATGTCTGGCGGTGGCGTTGCTGGCGCTGCTTGCCGCGGCGGGGGTAGGGGTCATCCGCCCCAAGCGCTGGGCGGCGGTGCTGGGCCGGAGCCTGTTCCCGGCGGGCGCGATGCTGATCTATTTCGGGTGTTTGTCTGTACTGCCCATCGGCGTGGTTGTGGCGGGGTTGTTCACAGCCCCCCTGTTCGTGCTGCTGATTTCGGTGGTGTTTCAGGGGCGCAGGCCGGGGCCGGTGCGCTGGGCGGCGGTGGTGATCGGGTTTGCGGGTGCCGTGCTGGTGATCCAGCCCGATCCGCGCGACCTTGATCCGGTGGCGTTTCTGCCGGTGGTGGCCGGGATGATGTATGCGGTGGGTGCGGTTGTGACGCGCATCTGGTGCGAGGGCGAGGGGGCGGTGGCCCTGTCGGCGGGGTTCTTCGGTATGCTCGCGGTGTTCGGGGCAATCGGTGTGCTGGTCATGCCGGCGGGCGGACCCGAGGGATTTGCCGGTTTCGTATTGCGCGGATGGGTGCCATTGACCGGCGCGATGTGGTTCTGGATCGCGGTGCAGGCGGTGGGGTCGATCATCGGCATCGGCCTGATTTTTCGCGGCTACCTGCTGGGCGAGGCGGGGCATGTTGCGGTGTTCGAATATGCGCTGCTGGTGTTTGCCAGCTTCTGGGCCTGGGTGTTCTGGGGCCAAGCGGTCGGGCCGCTTGCGCTGCTGGGCATGGCCCTGATCGCGGTGGCGGGAGCGGTGATATCGCTGCGCTCGGAGGGGGGCGCGCCGGTGCGGGCCGTGCGCGCAGAGCCATGATCCTGTCGCGCGGCCGCCGGTATCTGTTCATCCACATGCCCAAGACGGGCGGCACGTCGATGGCGCTGGCGCTGGAGGCGCGGGCGATGAAGGATTGCATCATGCTGGGCGACACGCCCAAGGCCCGCAACCGCCGTCACAAGGTAAAGGATGTGCAGACCCGTGGCCGTCTGTGGAAGCACGCGACGCTGGCCGATCTGGACGGGCTGGTGCGCCCCGAGGAGCTGCCCGATCTGTTTGTGTTTACCATGGTGCGCAATCCGTGGGCGCGGATGTTGAGCTATTACCACTGGCTGCGCGGTCAGAGTTTCGCACATAACGCCGTGGGGTTGGCGCGGCGATTGACCTTTGCGCAATTCGTGGACGCCGCGGAGATACGCCAGTCGTTCGCGGCATCACCCGCCCGCAGCTACGTCACCGATGCGCAGGGCCGCGAGCGGTGCGATCTGTTCATCCGGCTGGAGCATTTCGCGCGCGATGTTGCCCCGCTCGAGGCGCATCTGGGGTTCGAGCTGGCGCTGCCGCAGAGCAACCGAAGCGGTGCGCCGCGCGACTACCGCGCCGCCTATGACCCGGTGACCCGCGAAACGGTGGCGCAGGTCTGCGCCGAGGACATCGCGCGGTTCGGCTACCGCTTTGATCAGGTCGATTGATCGCGAAACGGTCGTAATCCTGCGTTAACCCGCAATATTGTAAACCATTTCCATAACAATGCCCCAATTCTGCCCTGTTCCCGGCAATTCGCTGCCCAGAGAATCACGCCAATTGGATGCAACGAACGATTGCAGCACTGCCACTGCTGCCCACCATGGGGATGGAAACGATGTTTGGATGGAAAACGAAGTCACAGCCGCAGACCCGCCGCACGGTCGAACTGACCGGAGCCTATGATGGCGGACTGGCGTCGCTGAGCCACGGGTTGATGGTCGGCACGCGGGTCGCGTCCAATCTGGGATGGCGGGCGATTGATGCGCTGGCCAAGGGCGACATGGTGCTGACCTTTGATCACGGCATGCAGGAAATCACCGAAATCCGCCGCGCCCATGTCTGGCTCGATGCGCCGGACGTGGCAGAGCATCTGTGGCCCGTCGTGGTGCCGGTCGACGCGCTGGGCAATCGCGAAGAGCTGCATCTGCTGCCCGATCAAGGCGTGATGATAGAGAGCGATCTGGCCGATGACGCATTCGGCGATCCGTTTGCGATCGTGCCTGCGCATAGCCTGTGCGGTCTGCGCGGCATCCGGCGCCGCCAGCCGATGCGTCGGGTGGAGCTGATTGCGGTCTATTTCGCCGCGGACGAGGTGATCTATGCCGAAGGTGGCGCATTGATCCACTGCCCGCGGGATTTGTCGACACTGGACAAGTTTCTGGATCAGGCGCCCACGACCTATTCCGTGCTGGATGCCGATGCATCCGATGCGATTGCGCTGGACCTGATGCAGATGGAGGCGGTGATGGCGGCTGAGGCCCCTGCGCCGCGCCCGCGCCCGTGCTGATCGCGTGACTTTGATCCTATAACCCTGTCCCCCACAGGTACGAAAAAGGGGCCGCTGCGGTGGCCCCTTTTTTGCGTGCGCCTCAGCTGTAGGCGCCGGAAGAATAGGTCAGTTCGTAGCTGTGGCTATAGAGTTCGAAAACGATGCCGAAGGGGTCTTCGACATAGACCATGCGGTAGGGTTTTTCGCCCGGGAAATATTCGCGCACCGGCATCCGCTGTTTGCCGCCCGCGGCGACGATTTTTTCCAGCAGACCTTCGAGATCGGGATCCTGGATGCAGAAGTGGAAGGTGCCGTGGCGGCGGAAATCCATGTTGTCCTGCGGTGCCGCGTTGCCGTCGAATTCGAATAATTCGATCCCGATGCGATCGGCGGTGGCCATATGCGCGATGCGCAGCTTGCCCCAGCCGGGACCAAAGACATCCGTGCACATGCGCCCGATGTCGCTGTCGTCCTCGAACACATCGGTGGGCTGCATGATGGTGTAGAAGCCCAGAACGTCGGCGTAGAATTTGGCGGCGGCGTCGACGTCGGGAACGGACAGGCCGATGTGGCTGAAGCTGCGCGGGGCGGGGGGCATTGGGTTTCTCCTGCTTTGGGATATGGCTGATCCAAAGCTAGGGCACGCGGCGTGTCTTTCGATCATTTGCCGGTGACACGAAAAAGGGGCGCATGACGCGCCCCTTTGAAAGGTTGTGGTTGGGCGGAGGCCTCAGGCGGCTTTTTGCGCCTCGGGGCCGAAGCGGCCATAGAACGTCTGGTTCTTTTCGGCCATTTCACGCAGCAGGTCGGGGCATTTGAACCGCGCGCCGAATTGCGCTTCCAGCTCGTCACAGCGTTCGGCCGCGTAGGGCGTGCCGATCATGTCGAGCCAGCTGAGCGGGCCACCGGACCAAGGCGCAAAGCCCCAGCCGAGGATCGCGCCCACGTCACCTTCGCGGATGTCCATCAGCACGCCTTCTTCGAGGGCACGCACCGCTTCGAGCACCTGCACGAACATCAGACGGTCCTGCACGTCTTGCAGGTCGGGCTGCGTTTCGGCGGCGGGGTATTTTTCACCCAGACCTTTCCAGTAGCCCTGACGCTTGCCTTTTTCGTCGTAGTCGAAGAAGCCCGCTTTGGTCTTGCGGCCCAGCCGGCCTTCTTCTTCCATCCAGAAGATCAGGTCATCGGCGCCCGATTTGGGATAGTCGTCGCCCATCGCCGCCATCGTCGCGCGGGCGATTTTCGCGCCCAGATCGATGGAGGTTTCATCGGTCAGCTGCACCGGCCCCACGGGGAAACCAAGCAATTCGGCGGCGTTGTCCACCAGTTGCGGCACGACACCTTCGGTGATCATGCGCGCGCCTTCGTTGATGTAGGGGATGATGCAGCGGTTGGCGTAGAAGAACCGCGCGTCGTTGACCACGATCGGTGTCTTACGGATCTGGCGCACGTAGTCGAGCGCCTTGGCCACGGCCCGGTCCCCGGTGTTTGCGCCCTTGATGATCTCCACCAGCAGCATCTTTTCGACGGGCGAGAAGAAGTGGATGCCGATGAACTGGTCCTGACGCGAGGAGGCCTTGGCCAATTCGGTGATCGGCAGGGTCGAGGTGTTGGAGGCAAAGATGCAATCCTCGGGGATCACCGCCTCGACCTTCTTGGTCATCTCGGCCTTGACGGCCGTGTCTTCGAACACCGCTTCGATGATCAGATCGCAGCCCTTGAGCGCATCGAGATCGGGGGTCGCGGTGATGAGGTTGAGCAGGGCCTCTTTCTTCTCGGGAGTGGCCTTTTTGCGCGCGATGCCCTTGTCCATGAAGGATTCCGAGTAGGCTTTGCCGCGGTCGGCCGCTTCCTGATCGCGGTCGACAAGCACCACTTCGATGCCCGCCTGTGCCGACACCAGCGCGATGCCCGCGCCCATCATGCCCGCGCCCAGCACGCCGAGTTTCTTGACGCGCTGATCGGGCACGCCTTCGGGGCGCACGGCGCCTTTTTCGAGCGCTTCCTTGTTGAGGAACAGCGACCGGATCATTGCCGAGGAGGAGGGGTTCATCAGGACGGACGTGAACCAGCGGGCCTCGATCTTCAGCGCGGTGTCGAAGGGAACGAGCGCGCCTTCATAGACGGCAGACAGCAGCGCCTTGGCCGCCGGGTAGACGCCTTTGGTCTTGCCGTTCACCATCGCGGAGGCCCCCACGAAGGTCATGAAGCCGGCAGGGTGGTAGGGGGCGCCGCCGGGCATCTTGTAGCCCTTTGCGTCCCACGGCTTGAGGATATCGGCGTCTTTGGCGTTGAGCACCCAGTCGCGCGCGGCGGCCATCGGATCATCGCTGACCTCGTCAATGACGCCTGCCTTCTTGGCGGCCTCGGGGGCCATCATCTTGCCCTCCAGCAGCAGCGGCGATGCGGCCATCGCGCCCAGTTTGCGCGCGATCCGTGTGGTACCGCCCGCGCCGGGGAAGATGCCGACGAGGATTTCGGGCAGGCCAATGCGGGCCTTGGGGTTGTTGGCGGCAAAGATGCGGTGCGTGGCCAGCGGCAGTTCCAGACCGATGCCCGCGGCGGTGCCGGGCAGAACGGCGGCGACGGGTTTGCCGCCCTTGTTGGTCTTGGGGTCCATCCCGGCGCGTTCGATCTTGCGCAGCAGGGCGTGCATTTTCATCGTGCCCTCGAACAGGCCCTTGGCCGGATCGTCGCCCGCGTCGGCCTTCATCTTGGCCAGCAGGTTGAGATCCATGCCGCCGGCAAAGGAGCCTTCCTTGCCGGAGGTGATGATGATGCCTTTGACGGCGTCGTCGGCCAGCGCTTCATCGACGGCTGCTTCCAGTTCGGTCAGCCCTTCGAAGGACATCACGTTCATGGATTTGCCTTCGACATCCCAGGTGATGGTTGCGATGCCGTCGGCATCGGTGGTCATTGTGAAATCGGTCATTTGGGGTCTCTCCCGTCATTCATGTGTTCGGTTGCGGGGCGCGGTGGACGCCCCGGCGGTGTTATTCAGGGGGCAGGCACGTCGGAGGCCTGCGCGTTGCGGGCCAGGATGCGGCCAAGGCCCACATCCGGTTCCAGCGCATTGTCCGAACTGCACACCATCCAGTTGCCGTCGATCAGACGCAGGATCGACCGCACCGGGTAGGGTTGTTCGATCACCTGCGTGCCGCTCAGCAGTCGCGTCTCGTGCACCCCCTCGATCCGGTCGTCCGCGACAAAGCGGGCGGCAAGGCAGGTGCGGATGTAGTCCGTGACCGCCTTGGTGTTCTGGAAGGTGACGATGTCGTCAAAAAGCCTGCGCAGATCCGCCCGCGTCTCGATCCGGGCGATGGGCCCGAAGCTCGACACTTCGTGCGGGACGGCGATCATCCGGGCGTAGGCGTCAAAGTCGCCCGCGCTGTAGGACGTGGCGATCCGGTCCAGAAGATCCTGGTAGATCGCCACTGCCGCCGCGTTGGTCTGCGCAGCCTCTGACACGTCAGACGCGCTCGATGATGGTGGCCGCGCCCATGCCGGAGGCGATGCACAGGGTGGCAAGGCCCACTTCCTTGTCGGCGCGCTCAAGCTCGTCCAGCAGCGTGCCGATGATCATGGCACCGGTGGCTCCCAGCGGGTGGCCCATCGCAATGGAGCCGCCGTTCGGGTTGACCTTCTCGTGGTCTACATCAAACGCCTGCATGAAGCGCATGACGACCGAGGCAAAGGCCTCGTTGACTTCGAAAAGGTCGATGTCCTTGATGTCCATCCCGTTGTCGGCGAGGATTTTTTCGGTCACCGGTACGGGGCCTGTCAGCATGATGGTGGGATCGGTCCCGATCTTGGCCGTAGCCCGGATGCGCGCGCGAGGCTTGAGGCCATATTTTTCGCCAAATTCCTTGTTGCCGATCAGCACAGCCGCGGCCCCGTCCACGATGCCCGACGAGTTGCCGGCGTGGTGAATGTGGTTGATCCGCTCGAGGTGTGGGTATTTCATCAGCGCGACCTTGTCGAAGCCCGGCATCACTTCGCCCATCTGCTGGAACGCGGGGTTCAGGCTGCCGAGGCTTTGCATGTCGGTCTGCGGGCGCATGTATTCGTCGTGGTCCAGAATGGCGAGCCCGTTCTGGTCGCGGATGGTGATGACCGATTTGTCAAAGCGGCCTTCGTCCCAGGCTTTTTTCGCGCGCTGCTGGCTGGCGACCGCCAGTTGGTCGGCGTCGTCGCGGGTAAAGCCGTATTCGGTCGCGATGATGTCGGCAGAGATGCCCTGCGGGACGAAATACTGCTCCATCGCGATCGAGGGATCGACGGCAATCGCGGCGCCATCGCTGCCCATGGCAACGCGGCCCATCATTTCGACGCCACCGGCGATATAGGCCATTCCGGCCCCGCCGCGCACCTGGTTGGCCGCGAGGTTCACCGCTTCCATGCCCGAGGCGCAGAACCGGTTGATGGCGAGGCCGGGAATACGCTCATCCAGATCGGACGCCAGCACGGCCGTCCGGGCAAGGCATCCGCCTTGCTCCATCACCTGGGTGACGTTGCCCCAGATGACGTCCTCGACGGCGTGGCCTTCGAGATTGTTGCGTTCCTTGACGGCATTGAGCGTCTGCGCGCTCAACCGCAGGGCAGTCACTTCGTGCAGGCTGCCGTCTTTGCGACCCTTGCCGCGCGGCGTGCGCAGGGCGTCATAGATATAGGCTTCGGTCATGGTGGGTCTCCTTATGTGCCCGCAACGGGCTGTAGTTATGCTTGGGCGCGGTCAGCGGGGCTGCCGGGCATGAGATCGTAGGGGGCTTTCCAGCCCTCCTGTTGCGACAAACGGCTAAGCCAGGCGTCGATGTTGGGATAGTCGGTGCGCTCGAACCCGAAGGGTTCGGGATAATAAAGATAGCCGCAGCAGGTCAGATCGGCATTTGTAAGCCCATCGCCGACGATCCAGTCACGGCCCTCCAGATGCGTATCGAGCACCTTGTACGCGCCGGCCAGACGGGATTGGTTGAAGGCGATCACCTCTTTGGGCTGCTTGTCTTCGGGCAGGAAATTCATCAGGAAACGGGTGACGCCGGCCATCGAGCTGAGCTTGTGGTTGTCCCACAGGATCCAGCGCAGGATCTCGCGCCTCTCGTCTGCATCGCGACCCCCGAATTTGCCGGATTTTTCGGCGACATAATCCTGGATCACGCCCGATTGGGTGAGACGCACATCGCCATCTATCATCACGGGCGCTTCGCCCATGACGTTCATGTTCCCGCGGAATTCGGGCGTGCGGCCTTCGCCGCCGAAGAAGTCGATCTTAACGGGTTCCCATGCAAGTCCCGACAATTCCAACGCCAGCGCCGCTTTGTAGGAATGGCCACTTTCGCCGAAGCAGTGCAGTTTAATCGTCATCGGTATCTCCCGTTATTGATGTCGGAGCGGGGCAGGCCCCGCATGAGTTTATGGGCAAGATGAAGCAAAGGTTGCGGGTGCCGGAGGGAGAGCGATTGACTTTCATCTTGCTCTTTAAACTCAATCCCCCGGGCAGCAGCATGCGCCGCCCTTAAAGGTTTCGCGCAATCAGCTCCTTCATGATCTCGTTTGTTCCTCCGTAAATACGCTGGACGCGGGCGTCGGCCCACATTTCGCCAATGGCGTATTCCTGCATGAAGCCGTAGCCACCATGCAGTTGCAGACACTCGTCGAGCACGTCGCCTTGTGTATCGGTCAGCCAGTATTTCGCCATCGCCGCACGATCGACGCTCAGGGCGCCTTGGAGGTGATCGGCGATGCACTGGTCCAAGAACGCGCGGGCGACGGTGGCTTTGGTTTTGCATTCGGCCAGTTTGAAGCGGGTGTTCTGGAACTGGGTCAGAGGTCCGCCGAAGGCTTCGCGTTCCTTGCAGTACTCGATCGTGCGCGACACGGCACCTTCCATGGCGCCGACGGCTTCGCAGGCGATGATCAGCCGTTCTTGCGGCAGCTGTGTCATCATCTGGTAGAAGCCTTGTCCTTCGGTGCCGCCGAGGATGTTTTCGGGCGGGATTTCGACATTGTCGAAGAACAGCTCTGACGTGTCCGAGGCGTGTTTGCCAATTTTCTCGAGATTGCGGCCGCGTTGGAAGCCCTCGGCGCCATCGGTTTCGACCACCACGAGGCTGGTACCCTTGGAGCCGCCCTTGGGATCGGTCTTGGCGGCGACGATGATCAGGTTTGCGTGCTGGCCGTTGGTGATGAACGTTTTCTGCCCGGACAGCCGGTATGCGTTGCCGTCGCGGATCGCCTTTGTCTTGATCGCTTGCAGGTCGGAGCCCGTTGACGGTTCGGTCATCGCCAGCGCGCCGATCAGCTCACCGCTGACCATTTTTGGCAGCCAGCGCTGTTTTTGCTCTTCCGAGCCATAGGCTAGGATGTAGTGCGCGACGATGCCAGAGTGGATGCCGTGGCCCCAGGACGCGAGGTTGGCCCGGGAGGCTTCCATCAGGATCGCGGCTTCGTGGCCGAAGTCACCGCCTGCGCCGCCGTATTCTTCGGGGATCGAGGGGCACAGCAGGCCGAGTGCGCCTGCTTCGGCCCATGTGCCGATGTCCATTTCACCCTGTTTGCGCCATGTCTCGAAACGCGGCGCCCATTCGGTGGTGATGAAATTCGCCGTCATATCGGCGATCATCCGATGCTCTTCGCTCATCCATGTGGATGTGGTGCTTTCGAAATCTCTCATCTGGCCTCCCTCCCAAGTGGCGCAATCAGCGTTTGCGGTCGTCGAGTTCCGCGTTGAACAGGCGCAGTCGCGCGATCAGGTTTTCCTCGTTCATCACGGAGCTGAAATTTTCGAACAGAAAGGAGAGCGCCTCGCCTTCGTCCAGCCCCGCGTCCGCGGCGAATTTCTTGAGCCTGCGGTAGCCGTCCTCGGTCATGGCGACGGGGAAACGGCGGGTGAGGCGGAAACGTTTTGGCATGGCGCGCTCTTTCAGCTTGGAACAATGGGGCGGGGGTTTGGCCCGCCCCATCCTAGTGCTCAGAAGGCGGCGGCTTCCAGTGCCATCACCGTGTCGGCGCCTGTTTCGATCCGCTTGAGGTGCAGCGACGTGGCGGGCAGCTGGCGTGCCATGTAGTAGCGGCCCGTTGCCAGCTTCGTCTCGTAGAACGCGGTGTCGGAGGCCCCGGCGGCCAGTGCTTCGCGCGCGGCTTTGCCCATCATCGCCCACATCAGGCCAAGGCACACATGACCGAACATGTGCATGAAGTCGTTGGACCCTGCGAGCGCGTTGTTGGGGTTCTTCATGCCGTTTTGCATGAAGTACATGCCTGCCGCCTGCAGATCTTTCGACGCCGCCTTGAGCGGTTCGATGAATTCCGCGTCGTAGGCGGCATCCTGACCGGCGTTGTCCTTGCAGAAGCCCTTGACCAGATCGAAGAAGGCCATCACGTGCTTGCCGCCGTCCTGCGCCAGTTTGCGGCCCACGAGGTCGAGCGCCTGAACGCCGTTTGCGCCTTCGTAGATCATGGCGATGCGCGCGTCGCGGGTGAACTGCGACATGCCCCATTCCTCGATGTAGCCGTGGCCGCCGTAGATCTGCTGGGCCTTGACGGTCATGTCGTAGCCGACATCCGTCAGGAAGCCCTTGATCACGGGGGTCAGCAGCGACACGAGGCCGTCGGCGTCCTTGTCCTCGGACCGGTGGGCGGCGTCGATCATGGTGGCCCCCCACAGGATGAACGCGCGGGCGCCTTCGGCAAAGGATTTCTGATCCATCAGCGAGCGGCGGATGTCGGGGTGTACGATCAGCGGGTCGGCCGCTTTCTCGGGGGCTTCTGCTCCGGTCACGGCGCGGCCCTGCAGGCGGTCGTGGGCGTAGGCCACGGCGTTCTGGTAGGCGACTTCGGCCTGGCTGAGGCCTTGCATGCCCACGCCGAGGCGGGCTTCGTTCATCATGGTGAACATCGCGCGCATGCCTTTGTGCTCGGTGCCCAGCAGGAAGCCTTTGGCGTCGTCGTAGTTCATCACGCAGGTGGAGTTGCCGTGGATGCCCATCTTTTCCTCGATGGAGCCGACGGCAACGCCGTTGCGTTCACCCAGGCTGCCGTCTTCGTTGACCATGAATTTCGGCACGATGAACAGCGACACGCCCTTGATGCCTTCGGGACCGCCTTCGATCTTGGCCAGCACAAGGTGGATGATGTTGTCGGCCATGTCATGCTCGCCCGACGAGATAAAGATTTTCTGGCCGGTGATCTTGTAGCTGCCGTCGTCCTGCGGGACGGCTTTGGTGCGCATCAGGCCCAGATCGGTGCCGCAGTGCGGTTCGGTCAGGTTCATGGTGCCGGTCCAGTCGCAGCTGACCATGTTGGGCAGATAGGTGTCTTTCTGCGCGTCGGTGCCGTGTGCGAGGATGGCGGAGGCCGCCCCGTGCGTCAGGCCCTGGTACATGGTGAAGGCCATGTTGGCGGAAGAGAACATTTCACCCACGGCTGAGCCGATCACGGCCGGCATGTTCTGGCCGCCGTATTGTTCGGGCATGTCCAGACCGGGCCAGCCGCCTTCCTTGACCTTTTCGAACGCGTCCTTGAAGCCTGCGGGCGTATAGACGACGCCGTTCTCCAGACGGCAGCCTTCCTTGTCGCCGGAGACGTTCAGGGGGGCCAGCACTTCGGTGGTCAGCTTGCCTGCCTCTTCGAGGATGGCGCTGGTGAAATCGGGCTCCAGATCTTCGTAGCCGGGGGTTTTGGCTTCGGTCACCTTGAGCACATCGTGCAGCACGAATTGCAGGTCTTTTGTGGGGGCGGTGTATGTGGGCATGAAGTCTCTCCCTAAGTCTTCAGTTTCGTCTATTTGGTGTGTCGCGCCCCGGTTGGGCGGGGCGCAGACAGGTATCGAGGCCGCGCGGCCTAGCCTGCCTTGCGGGCAGGGCTGAGCGAGGAAATCATTTTCTCGCCCCATTTGAGTTGATCGCGCAGGTCGCTGATGGCTTCGTCAAGCTCATCGCGTTGTTGTTCCATGTCGGCCAGACGGTTGCGGGCCACATCATAGGTTTGTTCAAGCTGGGTCAGCTGGTGGTCGCCCTTGTAGTAGAGGTCCAGCAGTTGACGGATTTCTTCGAGGCTGAAGCCAAAGCGCTTGCCGCGCAGAATCAGTTTCAGACGGGCCCGGTCACGTTTCGTGAACAGGCGTTTCTGACCAATACGCAGCGGGAACAGAAGCTCTTTTGCCTCATAAAATCGCAGCGTGCGTGGTGTGACGTCATAGGCGTCGCACATCTCGCGGATTGTAAGGGTATCGTTGCTCATTTTGCTCTCTTGACTGTGTCGGATACGCAGCCGATCTGGGTTCCATCGGAGCCGTTTACAACATCGCGTTTGGTTTACGTAGTAGAACGCCACGTCACTTCTGCGTCAGGTGTTTCATGCGATTGTCATTTGACGTAGGGGCCCGAAATGCGCTCTGTACGCGTAGTACCTTGGTTTCCCTAGCGTAATGGTCGAGATGAATATCAAAGAGGATCAATCCGATGCAGGAGAGCCTGACGCGGTTGTGCACGATCTGTGCCCAATCCGAGGATCGCGAAGAAATATGGGCGGCGGTGGTGGCGTATCTTGCGCCGCAGGGCGCGGTGCGCATTTTCTACCGACGTGACGACCAGAACACGACTGTGTCGGAGAGCGACCAAATCTTTACCCATGGGCTGTCGGAGCAATGGCAGGCCAGCCACGCGCAGCGCGTCAACGAAAGCCAGGATCCGATCTACCGGCTGATCCGGCAGGCGAGCGGGCCGTTCTTGTGGTCGACACTGGCGCGGCAGGCGCGGGTGACGCGGGCCGAAGAAGCGACCCTGCACGCGCTGACGCAATCGGAGTTCGGTGACGGTGCCTCCATGCGGGTCTTTGGCCCGCAGCTGCGCAATGCGGCGGTCTGTCTGGGGCCGGGGCCCGCGGGCGGCGCACCGGATGCGCAGACACTGTTTGGCTGGCACGCGGGCATGCAGCTGGCGCATATGCGGTTGTGCGCGCTCAGCGAACAGGCCCATCCCGCCATCAGCCACCTGTCGCCGCGCGAGATGGAGATCCTGCGGTGGATCGCGCGGGGCAAAAGCACACCCGTGATCGCCGATATCCTTGGCATTTCGCGTCACACGGTCGATACAGTGATGCGGCGCCTGTTTGACAAACTGGAGGTCAACGACCGTACGGCCGCGGCGATCGAGGGGCTGCGACGGGGTCATCTGCTGCTGGATGGTACAGAAGTTGTGTAACGTACCTGCGCTACATGCGCCCGCTGGGCGCGCTCCATAAGATTGAACTATCAATAATAAGCCTATGGAGCGCAAAATGAGCCTTGTGGAACTCAAGCGTCTGGGCAGCGTCGGCCAAGCCCTTGGAATGAGGCCGAAAAAATACGATGGTGACGGGATGGGAGGCACTGCGGAGATCAGTGTCTATCTGCGCGCTGCCGCGTCCATTGCCGAGACTTCGGCATTCGAGCTGGCGCAGGACCAGCCGACCCATGTGGTCGAGCGGCTGTTGTCGCTGTCGCATCAGCTGAGCCGCGTCGCCGACGATATCAGCTAGTCATTGTGCTGCGCGCCCTTGCGGGCGTGTCAGTCTGCGGATTTATCTGCCAGCGCCTGTGCGGTTGTATCGCGCAGGCGTTGCAGTTCTGTCATCGCCTCGTCGAGCTGCTTTTTCTTGTCGGCCAGTTCGCGCAGCTGCCCGTCGGCCAGTTCGACCCACGCCTGCATCTGTGCCTGCGTGCCTTCGTTTTCGTAAATCAGCAACCACTGGCGGATATCCTCGAGCGCAAAGCCGAAGGTGCGCCCGCGCATGATCAGCTCCATGCGCGCCCGTTCGCGCGCACCGTAGTAGCGCGAGCGGCCTTCGCGGTCGGGCGACAGCAGTTCGATATATTCGTAGTATCGCAGCGTCCGGGGTGTCACGTCGAACTTCGCGCACATTTCCTTGAATGTCAGGCGGTTGGCTTCGGACATCTGCTCCCTTTCGGTTCAGTTCGCAGCCAGCCTAAAAGTTGGGCAGGCCAAGTGCAACGGTCTCTTGCCCTTTGCGGCGGGCTGGGTTGTAAAAGGCACCAGAAGAGGAGCGCCGATGTCTGAGAGAAGCAAGCTGGCCCGCCAGTTTATCGAGGCGCTGCCGCACAGCGTCATGCTGGGCATGGTGCCGCTGGATATGGGAGAGGGCGAGGCGCGGATGGCGATGCCCTACAAGGACGATCTGATCGGGGATCCCAACACCGGTGTGATCCATGGCGGGGCGGTGTCGGCGTTGATGGATACCTGTTGCGGCGCGGCTGTGATGTGTCATCCCGCCAGCCCTGCGGGCACGGCCACCATCAATCTGCGCATTGATTACATGCGTGCCGCGACACCGGGGCAGACCGTGACGGCCCATGCCACCTGTTATCATGTGACCCGCTCTGTCGCCTTTGTGCGGGCGGTGGCGATGGACGAGGATACGCAAAACCCCGTGGCCTGCGCGACCGGCGCCTTTACCGTGGAGGCCCGCCCGTGAGCCCGCGTCCCAAGCCCGAACCCGTGCAGGTCATCAAGCAACGCCGCGATGCGGCGCTGAGGGCGTTGCTGGACGGGGTGCCCTATGTCCGGTTTCTGGGCATCGAATTCGAACGCCGCGGCGATGAGCTGACCGGTATTCTGCCCTTCAAGGACAGCCTGATCGGCAATCCGATCCTGCCGGCGCTGCACGGCGGGGCCACGGCGGCGTTTCTGGAGGTCACAGCCGTCATGACGCTGAACTGGGCGTTTATCTGGAGCGATCTGGAAGCCGGCAAGCTGGATCTGGAAGGCGCAGCGCCCAAAGATTTGCCGCGCTTGCCCAAGACGGTGGATTTCACGGTGGACTATCTGCGCACCGGTCTGCCGCGCGACGCCTATGCCCGCGCCCGCGTGACCCGGTCGGGCCGCCGCTATGCAAGCGTGCAGGTCGAGGGCTGGCAGGACAACCGCGAACGCCCCTTTGCGCAGGCCATGGGACATTTCGTTATGCCCCAGCCGCGTGGCTGAGGCCGCAACCGCTCCGCTCGGGCACCGCCGCGTTCTCAACATCGCGTTGCCGGTGGTGCTTTCCAATGCGACCGTGCCGATCCTTGGTGCGGTCGATACCGGTGTGGTGGGCCATATGGGGCTCGCGGCCCCCATCGGGGCGGTGGGCATCGGGGCCGTGATCCTGTCGGCGTTCTACTGGGTATTCGGGTTTTTGCGGATGGGCACCGTGGGTTTGACCGCGCAGGCCGAAGGCGTGGGGGACCGGGCCGAGGTCGCAGCGCTGCTGAGCCGTGCCTTGATGATCGGGCTGGGGGCGGGGGTGGTCATCATCGCCGCGCAGGCCGGGCTGTTCTGGGCGGCCTTTCGCGTGTCGCCCGCCAGTGTCGAGGTGGAGACGTTGGCGCGGCAGTACATGGCGGTGCGCGTCTGGTCGGCGCCTGCCGCCATCGCGCTTTACGGCATCACCGGCTGGTTGATCGCGCAGGAGCGCACGCGGGCGGTTCTGGTGCTGCAAGTGTGGATGAACGGGCTGAACATCGTGCTGGATCTGTGGTTCGTGATCGGGCTGGGCTGGGGTGTGCAGGGCGTGGCCTTTGCCACGTTTCTGGCCGAGTGGAGCGGTCTGGCGCTGGGCCTGTGGTTCTGCCGCGCCGTATTCGCCACGCCTGCATGGCGCGACCGGGCGCAGGTGTTTGCGCGGGCCCGATGGCTGCGGATGATGTCGGTCAACGGGGATATTCTGGTCCGATCGCTGCTGTTGGAGGCGATATTCGTGAGCTTCATGTTCATGGGGGCGGCCAAGGGGGATGTGACGCTGGCCGCCAATCAGGTCTTGATGCAGTTCCTGATGATCACCAGCTACGCGCTCGACGGGTTCGCGTTTTCGGCCGAGGCACTGGTTGGCAAGGCCATGGGCGCGCGCCAACGGCTCCGTCTGCGGCGCGCGGCGGTGCTGGCGTCGGGCTGGGGCATGGGGGCGGCGATGCTGATGGCGTCGGGGTTTGCCGTGGCCGGCGGAACGGTGATCGACGCGATGACCACCGCAGAGGCCGTGCGGGACGCGGCGCGGATTTACCTGCCCTACCTGATCATCCTGCCCCCTGTGGCCTGCGCTGCGTTCATGCTGGACGGGATTTTCGTGGGCGCCACGCGCAGCCGCGACATGCGCAACATGATGGCGGTGTCTTTCGTGGTCTATGTGGTGTGTGCGGCGGTGCTGTACCCGACGCTGGGCAATCACGGGTTGTGGCTGTCGATGTTGATCAGCTTCGTGGCCCGTGGGCTCACACTGGGTGCGCGGTATCCCGCGCTGGAACGGGCGGCGGCGGTCTGAGGGTCACAGAAGCGCGGAGACGTTTTCGGGCGGCCGCCCGATGACGGCACGGTCCCCGCGGATCACGATGGGCCGTTCAATGACGATCGGGTGGGCGGTGGCGAGCGCAATCAGGGCCGCTTCGGGCGCGGCCGCGTCAAGCCCTGCCGCCCTGAACGCGGCCTCGGAGGGGCGCAGTATGTCGATCAGCGGGATATCGAGACGCGCGCGCACGGCGCGGAGTTCATCGGCCGTCGGTGGATCATCGAGGTAGCGCCGCTGGGTATAGGGCAGGCCCGATGCCTCGATCAGCGCGAGCGTCTGGCGCGATTTGGAGCAGCGCGGGTTGTGCCAGATGGTGATCACAGGAAGTCGTCCCGCCCTGTGCCCACGGCCTGTGCCACGCGGTCGAACCCGTCCCGCGCTAGAAGTTCATCGAGCCCCTGCGCGATCTGCGCCACCAGCGACAGGCCGCCGTAGACAAGCGCCGTGTAGAGTTGCACGGCGCTGGCGCCTGCGCGGATCTTGTCATAGGCCTGCTGCGCGTTGCCAATGCCGCCGACCCCGATCAAGGGCACATCCGTGAGGGTCGACAGCCGTGCGAGCACTTTGGTCGAGGGTGTGAACAGCGGTGCGCCGGACAGGCCGCCCGCCTGATCCTTGTGCGCGGCCCGCAGGCCGGCGCGCGACAGCGTCGTGTTCGTGGCGATGATTGCGGCGACCCCGGCTTCGGTGGCGACCTCGGCCACATCGGCGATTTCGGCGTCGGTGAGGTCCGGCGCGATCTTGAGCATGACTGGCGTGTCCCCGCGCACCTCCATTACACCCGCGAGCAGGGCCGCGAGGGCGGCCTTGCCCTGCAGATCGCGTAGCCGTTCGGTATTGGGCGAACTGACGTTCACGGTTGCGAAATCGACGTGGCCTCGGGCGGCCTGCATGACACGTGCGAAATCGGCGGTGCGGTCGGTCGACGTTTTGTTGGCACCAAGGTTCAGCCCGACGGGAATGCCTGGTTTGCGGGCGGCGAGCCGGGCGCAGATGGCATCCGCGCCATCGTTGTTGAACCCGAAACGGTTGATTGCGGCGCGGTCCTCGGTCAGCCGGAAGAGGCGCGGTTTGTCGTTGCCCGGTTGGGCCACGGGCGTGGCCGCGCCCACCTCTAGAAAGCCGAAACCGGCCCGCGACAGCGGCGCGATCGCGGTTGCGTTCTTGTCGAACCCCGCGGCTAGCCCCACCGGATTTGGCAGGTCGAGCCCGGCGATTTGCGTGCGCAGCCGTGCCGATGTCACCGGGCCCGGCGCGGGGGCAAGCCCGGCTTGCAGGGCGCGGATGGCCAGGCCGTGTGCCGCTTCGGGGTCGATCCGGCGCAGGGCCGTCAGCCCCAGACGTTCGATCAGGGCGTTCATTGGAAGGTGCCGCCGCTGGCGAGGTTCTGGCTGCGGATCAGCCGCGACGTTGCCACGGCTGCCTGCCGGTGGACCACGGCGCGTTGGTAATCGGGATCGCTGATCATGGCGAGGAATGCGTGTGCGTCGGGGTAGCGGGCGATGAACATTGCGTCCCACGCTTCGTCCGATGGGCCGATCAGGGTTGTTTCATATGCGCCGCGCCAGACGATACTGCCGCCGACCTTTTGCAGCACGGGACCGCTTTCGCGGCCGTAATTCGCGTAGGCCTGCGCGCCGCTGAGGCCTGCGTCGGCGAGGGGATGGTCCGCGGGATATGCGGCGTCGCCGCGAAAGCGCACGAGGTTGAGCATGTCGATCGGGGTGTCGCGGGGCAGATCCTTGAACGCGTCGAATTGCGCGCGGTCCGGGTCGATGTGGCCGCTCATGTGCTGGCCGCGTCCAGACCGGCGGGAAAGGCGTGCACCCCGTCCACCAGCGGCAGGGGCTGCGCCCAGACGACATCGTCCAGTGTCATCTTGCGGTAGAGGTGCGGGAAATCGGCACCGCCCCGCGACACTTCCCAGCGCAGGTCGTCCCCGAGCGGCGCGGTATCGACGGCGATCAAAAAGAGATCCTGCGCACCGGCGAAATGCTTGGCCGCGGTTTCGGCGGCCTGCGTGGCGGTGGAAAAGTGGATATAGCCGTCGGCCAGATCAATCGGTGCGCCCGCCGTTTCGCCGGTGGAGCGCAGGGAGTGCCATTCATCGGCACGGAAAATCTTGTAGATGAGCATGGCCGTGGTGATGCCTTGGGGCGCGGGGTTGGTCAAGGGGCTTGCACCCGTGGGCGGGGCCGCGCAAAGTGCCGCGCAGCCCAGACAGGAGAGACCGGCATGGCCCGTGTCGTCACGATTACAGCCGTGTACCCGCGCGACCCCGAGCTGGTCTTTGCCGAGGCGATGAACCTGTCGGAAATGAAGCAGGCCATGCACAGGATCGCCCGCTATGAGGGGCTGCCTGACGGGGTGATCGCGCAGGGTGATTGTTATGCGGTCGATGTGGTGATGTGGGGCTGGCTGCGCACCAACAACCACGTCATGCAGATCGAAACGCTCGATTGGGACGCATTGTACGTGCAAAGCCGTGAACATAACCCCGCCGTTGCGCGCTGGGATCACCGGCTGAGCATCACGCCGCACGAGGCGGGGGCGTTGTGGACGGACGAGATTGTTCTGGACGCGGGGTGGCGTACGGCGCTGACCGCGTATTTCTGCCGCTATGTCTATCGTCACCGGCACCGGAGCAGGGATGCGCTGTCTATAAAGTGCACGATTGCGGCTGCTTGACGTAAGGGCGCGGGGTCCGGGCCGATATCCTCTTTGACAGGCCCGCGGCGCTGGGCCAGCATGGCGCACACCAAAAAAACGAGATTCCAACAGGGAGTTCCACATGAACCGATTCTTGATGAGCGTTGCCGCGCTCGGCCTGACGGCCGGTACAGCCGCTGCCGATTACACGCTGACGATTTTGCACACCAATGATTTCCATGCCCGTTTCGAGCCGATCAGCAAGTATGATGGCCCGTGCGGCGCCGAAGACAACACCGCGGGTGAATGCTTTGGCGGCACCGCGCGTCTTGTGACGGCGATCGAGGAGGCCAAGAGCCGGTCGAACAATGCGATCCTCGTGGATGGCGGCGACCAATTCCAGGGCACGCTGTTCTACACCCAGTACAAGGGCGCGATGGCCGCCGAGATGATGAACAAGCTGGGCTATGACGGCATGACCGTGGGCAACCACGAATTTGACGACGGGCCCGAAGTGCTGGCTGCGTTCATCGATGCGGTCGAGTTCCCGATCCTGATGTCGAACGCGGATGTCAGCGCGGAGCCGTTGCTGGCCGAAAAGCTCGCCAAGTCCACCGTGATCGAACGCGGCGGCGAGAAGCTGGGTCTGATTGGTCTGACGCCCGAAGACACGGACGAGCTTGCCTCGCCCGGCGATAACGTGAGCTTTTCCGATCCGGTGGCAGCGGTGCAGGCCGAAGTGGACCGTTTGACGGCCGAAGGGATCAACAAGATCATCGTGCTGAGCCATTCGTCCTATGCCGTGGACCAGCGTGTCGCGGCCGAGACGACCGGCGTTGACGTGATTGTGGGGGGCCATTCGAACACGCTGCTGAGCAACACCAACGACCGCGCGGCAGGCCCGTACCCGACGATGGTGGGGGATACGGCCATCGTGCAGGCCTATGCCTACGGCAAGTACCTGGGCGAGTTGAATGTCACATTCAACGATGCGGGCGAGATCACCGAAGCGAGCGGCGAGCCGATCCTGATCGACGCCTCCGTCAGCGAGGATGATGTGACTGTCCAGCGGATTGCCGAGCTGGCAAAACCGCTCGACGAGATCCGCAACAAGGTGGTTGCACAGACCGATGAGCCCATCGGCGGCGACCGTGCGGTGTGCCGTGCGCAGGAATGCAGCATGGGGACGCTGATCGCGGATGCGATGCTGGCGCGTGTCGCGGATCAGGGGATCGAGATCGCGATCCAGAACGGTGGCGGCATCCGTGCGTCGATTGACGCGGGCGATGTGACGATGGGTGACGTGCTGACGGTGCTGCCCTTCCAGAACACGCTGTCGACATTTCAGGTCACCGGTG
This sequence comes from Sulfitobacter sp. S190, assembly GCF_025141935.1. Taxonomy (NCBI): domain Bacteria; kingdom Pseudomonadati; phylum Pseudomonadota; class Alphaproteobacteria; order Rhodobacterales; family Roseobacteraceae; genus Sulfitobacter; species Sulfitobacter sp. S190. Next base: position 812,061 of record NZ_CP081120.1, read on the forward strand.
AAACGCTGGTTGCGGCACTGGAAAACGGTGTGAGCGAAGTGGAGGAAGGCGCGGGCCGTTTCCCGCAGGTCGCGGGCATGAGCTATGCGTTTGACGCCAGCGCCGAGGCCGGCAGCCGCATCAGCGACGTGATGGTGGGCGGTGCGCCTATCGAGATGGACAAGGTCTATGGCGTTGTGTCGAACAACTATGTCCGCAACGGCGGCGACGGCTACAAGATGTTCAAGGATGCGATGAATTCCTATGACTTCGGTCCCGATCTGGCGGATGTCACGGCCGAGTATCTGGCAGAAAACCAGCCCTACAAACCCTACACGGACGGCCGCATCACGGTGAAATAAACACCGTACAAACGTGCGGTTTGTCTAGAATGGTGCGCCCGGCCTTTGGTCGGGCGCATTTTTTATTGGGATGGCGCGGGCGGCTGACTATCTTGGGGGCAAGGCATTTCAAGGAGCCGGCAAATGTGCGGACGCATGGCATTGACCCTTCCCCCCGAAGCGATGGCCGCGGTGTTCGACGCGGCCCCGGCGAATGATCTGCCGGTGGGGCCGAACTACAACGTGTGCCCGACCACACAGATTGCCGTGGTGTCAGGCGGTGCCGATCGGGGGCGGTTGTTGGAGCCGATGCGGTGGGGATTGATTCCGCGGTGGTACAAGACGCCGACGGATGGTCCGCTGCTGATCAACGCGCGTGCAGAAACGGTGCTGGAAAAACCCGCGTTCCGCGATGCGGTCCATGATCGGCGCGTGCTGATTGTGGCGAGCGGTTTTTTCGAATGGACGAAGGACGCGCAAGGCAACCGGCTGCCGTGGTACATCACGCGCCGGGATGGCGCACCATTGGCGTTTGCGGGCATCTGGCAGGCGTGGAGCCCGCGCGACAGCGATGATGTCTGGCGGACAGTGGCCGCGTTGACCACGGCGGCAAACGCACCGATGCAGCAGATACACCACCGGATGCCGGTGATCGTGGAGCAGGCGGACCATGCGCTGTGGCTGGGCGAAAACGGCAAAGGCGCCGCCCGCCTGATGCGGGCCGCGCCGGATGACACGTTGCAATGGCACCGTGTGGACCGTGCCGTCAATTCCAACAGGGCCAGTGGCCCCGAGTTGATCGAGCCGTTCGACGCGGACGAAGAGACGCCCGCGCCATCAACGGACGGGCGTCTGATCTAGACGCTGGCGCGATCAGTTGTCGGCGAGATCAAGCACCGGGGGCGGGTTGAAGTCCAGCGCCCCTTCGAGCAGCGCCTCTTCTTCGCCGACGCCGGAGAACGTGGTCTGCATGTCTTCTTCGACGAGGACGGACACGGCACCCGCAACAGGGATTTCACCCGTGGTCCAGCCCTCTTCGCCGGTGGCGACGGTGTGCGGCACGTCTGCTTCGTTTATGAAAGTCAGTGTGTCGCCCGGCTGCACGAAGGTGATGTCCGGGAAATAGGCCGTGCCAAAGACCAGAATATTGTGTGTCTGCGCTTCGCGCGCCATGGAAGATGACGCGATAAGCGTGGTGGCGGCCGCCAGAACAGCGGCGCCCGCGCGAAATGAGTTAAGCATCGACGTGCTCCTTGTAACGGCCCCACCCGGTCACAGGCTGCATCTAATAGGGGAGGATTGTGTCAGAAGTTTGACCATCCGCCGGTCCGGTTAACCATTATGCGGGTGCCGTCAGTCCCTCCAGCCACGCACGGAAGGCGGCAAGGGGGGCGGCGGCAGGCCGGTCATCCGGCCAGACGAGGTAATAGCTGCCGATGCTTTCGCCGGTGCGTTCGGCGGCAAGCTGTAACTGGCCGTCCCGCAGGTACGGCTCGGCGACGAAGGTTGGCAGCAGGGCCACGCCCAATCCGTGCATCGCCGCCTGCGCCATGGTGGCAAACTGGTCGAACATCATGCCGTCGGGCAGGGGCGTGTCGTCGCCGATGGCCTCGAACCAGCGTTGCCACGCGCGGGGGCGTGTTTCGAGATGCAGCAGCGGCAGGCCGTGCAACGCAGACGGATCGTCAAAGGGCGCACCGGGCAGATCACGCGCGCAGACCGGCACCACGATTTCGGGCATCAGGGACAGGTAATCCACCCCCGGCCAATCGGTGTGCCCGAAGTGGATGGCGGCGTCAAAGGGGCTGGACCCGATCGAAAAAGGCCGCAGGCGGGTCGACAGGTTCACGGTGATTTCCGGGTGGGCCTGAGAAAAATCCGACAGGCGCGGGGCCAGCCAGTGCATCCCGAAGGCCGGCAGGATCGCCAGATTGAGCGTGCCCGAGCGCCGTTCCGTGCGGGCATTCACAGAGGCCTGTGCCAGACGCCCCAGAACTTCGCGAATTTCGCGGACGTATTCCGTGCCGGTCTGCGTCAGCACCAGCCGCCGCCCCTTGCGGGCCATCAGCTGCACGCCCAGTTGCTCTTCGAGTGTTTTGATCTGGCGGCTGATGGCGGATTGCGTCAGCGACAGCTCTGTGGCCGCCGAAGTGGCACTGCCCAGCCGCGCGCAGGCCTCGAAGGCAAGCAGGGCGGAAACAGACGGCAGATAGCGGCGCGGAGCGATCATCTATGCGTTTTTCTCATGGGTTGAGGATCACGCTTCGTTAGACCTTTGCGCGTGGAAATGCAATAAAGCCCCCAACTCCCGATATTCCATATGCTGTGAAAGGATCGCGCCATGAACGCCGAAGCCCCCATTCTCAAAGCCAAGGATGCCCCCGATATGGGATCATTCGACTGGTCTGACCCGCTGCGCCTGAACGATCAGCTGGGCGAAGACGAGCGGATGATCATGGACAGCGCCAAGGCCTATGCGCAGGAAAAGCTGCAGCCGCGCGTCATTTCTGCCTATGAGAACGAGGAATCCGATCCGTCGATTTTCCGCGAGATGGGCGATATGGGGCTGTTGGGCGTCACGGTGCCCGAAGAATATGGCGGGCTGGGTGGATCCTATGTCAGCTACGGTCTGGTCGCGCGCGAGGTAGAGCGTGTGGACAGCGGCTACCGGTCGATGATGTCGGTGCAGTCGAGCCTCGTGATGTATCCGATCTATGCCTATGGCTCAGAAGCGCAGCGCAAGAAGTACCTGCCCAAGCTGGCCAGCGGTGAATTCATCGGCTGTTTCGGTCTGACGGAGCCGGACGCCGGATCCGACCCCGCGGGCATGAAAACGCGCGCCGAAAAGACGGCGAACGGCTACAAGATCACCGGGTCAAAGATGTGGATTTCGAACGCGCCCATCGCGGATGTGTTCGTGGTCTGGGCCAAGTCCGAAGAGCATGGCGGCAAGATCCGTGGCTTCGTTCTGGAAAAGGGCATGAAGGGATTGAGCGCGCCGAAGGTCGGCAACAAGCTGAGCCTACGTGCCTCCATCACGGGCGAGATCGTCATGGACGGTGTCGAGGTTGGCGAAGACGCGCTGCTGCCCAATGTGCAGGGGCTGAAGGGGCCGTTCGGCTGTCTCAACCGCGCCCGCTATGGCATCAGCTGGGGTGTGATGGGCTCGGCCGAGTTCTGCTGGCACGCGGCGCGCCAGTACGGTCTGGACCGCCACCAGTTCGGCAAGCCACTGGCGCAGACGCAGCTGTTCCAGAAAAAGCTGGCCGATATGATGACGGAAATCTCGCTGGGCCTTCAGGCGTCACTGCAGGTGGGTCGATTGATGGACGCGGCCAATGCGGCCCCCGAAATGGTCAGCATCGTCAAGCGCAACAACTGCGGCAAGGCGCTGGAGATCGCACGCCACGCCCGCGACATGCACGGCGGCAACGGTATTTCCGGTGAATTCCAGGTGATCCGCCACATGATGAACCTCGAGACGGTCAATACCTACGAGGGGACACATGACGTTCACGCGCTGATCCTTGGTCGGGCGCAGACCGGGCTGCAGGCGTTTTTCTAAGCGCGATACGACGGATAGACAGACATGAAGCCGCGCGGTGGGATGCCCCCGCGCGGTTTTCATTTGTGCGGGCGCAAACGCCACACGGCAACCAGCGTCAGGGCAGCCATCGGCAGTCCTGCGACAAAGACCATGCGCGCCGCGGTGGCCGGTTCGGGGTTTTCGATTCCAGACAGGTTGGCCACGATCCCCAGATATGCGGCGCCCACGGCGTAGCCTGTGCGCTGGACCGTCGGGACGGCGGCGGCCACGATCGGTTTATCGGCAGGCGCACAAAGCCGTGCGGCCATGCGTGGCATGAAGGTGAAGGCTGCCCCGAACCCGATGCCCTGCGCCGCCGCCGATGCCGCCACGAGCCACAGGGGGCCGGTGGCCATCGACACCACGAAGCCCACGACGCTGATGGCCACAAGTATCATTCCGAACGCGATGTTGCGCACGTCGCGTTTTTCCGGCTCACCCGAAATCAGCGCGGCGGTGGTCGCCCAGAGGATGGCTTCGAGCGCGATGAGCGCGCCGGCCTGAAACGGGCTGAAGCCGTGCAGTTTTGTCAGGAAGAACGGCACGAAAGCCCCGACCGCGATGCTGGCGCAGGCGGACAGAAAGATCATCGCCATGATCGCCGATACCGCGTCGCGCAGCAGGGGATCGAAGACCGGCAGCAGGCGGTTTGCCGGACTGTTGGCATCGCGCCACAAGAACGCGGCAAACAGCAGCAGGCCACCCCCGACGTAAAGGGGCGTTGTGAGTGCCGACAGGTGTTCGCCGCCGTAGGCGATCATCAGGATCGCGCCGAGCAAGAGCGCGAGACGGGTCAGCGGGAAGCGGTCTGTGGCCGCGTCGGTTGTCGCGGTGGGCGGGATCGACACCCACAGCCAGCCTGCAAGCAGGGCCGAGACGCCGGTGAAGAACCAGAATGCCGCCTGCCACGTGGCGTATTCGACAAACAGCCCCCCGATGAGCGGGCCCATGAACGCGGATGCGGCCCAGACCGTCGATACCGCGCCGATCACCCGCGCATGTAGGCGGGCGGGAAACAGCAGCGTCAGCGCGACGAAGGCCATCGCCATCAATCCGCCACCGCCGAGGCCCTGAAACACCCGGCCCCACAGAAGGACGGGCATGCTGTCGGCGAGGGCACTGACGCCGCAGCCGAAGGAGAAGACCAGCGCCGCCAGTGACATCGGCAGGCGCAGGCCATTGCGGCTGATCAGCAGACCGCAGGCGGCCCCCATCACGATCGAGCCGACCTCGTAGAGCATCACGACCCATGAGATCAGCGTCACGCCGCCGATGTCGTCGACGATCACCGGCAGCATCGTGGCCACCAGCAGACCGTCGGCGGCATGCAGGAACACGGCGAGGCACGTGATGCCCAGAGCGCCCGCGTAGGCGCGGGTCAGCACGTCGCGCCAGCGCGCCGTTTCGGCGGGGGCTTCAGTCATCGGGGCATTGGATCATCATGGCCGGACTGTACGCCTGCGGCGGGGCGGTGCAAGGGGCGAGTCGCACCCCTCGAGCGGGGCGGGGTGTTGGCGCGGCGCGCGCGGCGTCCGGCCAAAAGCCGGAATAGGGCGGACGGTAAGTGGCTGCAAATCATGCGGGAATTGCGATTGGTGGACAGGCATTGCACACGTGTGCAAATTTTTGTTGCCAAAGCCGGAGCGCCGCGCATAGGCTTGGGTATTGTCGGTGTGTCCCGACGCTTGGGGAAGTGATATGGCCGAAATCCAGTTGCGCAATGTGAACAAGCGGTGGGGCGATTTTGTCGGCGTCGACAATTTCAATCTGACAATTGGCAACGAGGAATTTCTGGTGCTTCTGGGCCCGTCGGGCTGTGGCAAGACCACGACCATGCGGATGATTGCAGGGCTGGAAGACGTCACCGAAGGCGAGATCATCATCGACGGCAAGGTGGTGAATGATCTGGACCCCAAGGACCGCGATGTGGCGATGGTGTTCCAGTCCTACGGGCTTTATCCGCACATGAACGTCTATGACAACATCCGCTTTCCACTGAAGGTGCGCAAGATCGACAACGCCACCCATGATGCGCGGGTGCGCCGTGCCAGCGCGATGGTGGAGCTGGATGAATTTTTGCACCGCAAGCCCGCGGAGCTGTCCGGGGGGCAACGCCAGCGGGTCGCTCTGGCGCGGGCCATCGTGCGTGAACCCAACGTGTTCCTGATGGACGAGCCACTGTCGAACCTTGACGCGAAACTGCGTGTCAGCACGCGGGCCCAGATCAAGAACCTCAGCCATGAATTGAAAGTCACGACCGTTTACGTGACCCACGACCAGATCGAAGCCATGACCCTTGCCGACCGCGTTGTCGTGATGAAGCAGGGCAAGGTCCAGCAGGTCGGCACGCCGACGGAAATCTATGACAACCCGGCAAACACCTTTGTGGCGAGCTTTATCGGATCGCCCGCGATGAACCTGATGGACGGGCGGATCACCAATGGCGTTTTCGAAGGCGCGAATGTGCGGATCGAGGGGCTGTCCGTGGCAGATGGCGACGTGACGCTCGGCTTTCGGGCCGAAGATGCGCATGTAACGCCCGCGGGTGGGCAGGGGCAGATCACCGCGCCGATCTACACCATCGAATTGCTGGGCGATGCGGTGATGCTGACGGTGCGCGCGGGCGGGCAGATGACGTCCGTCAAGGCGCCCAAGGATTTCCGCGCCGACATCGGCGACGAGATCAGTTTTTCGGTGCCCTCCGGCATCTGCCACGTCTTTGACCACGCCACCGGCGAACGGGTCTGAGCGCGGCAACGTATCCCCTTTTGCGAGGGGGCAAACCACGGGTGCAGCCTTGCAAGATGCACCCATCAATAAGCAAAACAGGGAGTTTGCACATGTTGAAGAACCTAGTCCTCGCGGGCGCTGTGTCCTTGATGGGATCCACCGCATTTGCCGCGTGTTCTTACGAAAACGAGACCGAGATCAAGATGCTGTCGGCCGGCTTTGAAGCGTGGAAAGCGGTCACCGACGCGATGGCGGAATGCGGCAACCTGCAAGCCGAGCTGGACCAGGAGTTCCGCACCAAGCAGCCCGCCGCGTTCGAGGCGAACCCGTCGCTGTATCATATCGGCGGCGTGTCCAACGGCACCATCACGCCCCTGATGAACGCAGGCACCATCCGCCCGCTGGATGATCTGGTCGAGAAATACGGTCAGAACCTCAAGCCCAACCAGCTGATCCGTATCGACGGTCAGATTATGGCGGTGGCGATGATGGTCAACACCCAGCACTTGATGTACCGCGAGGACGTGCTGTCGGATCTGGGCATTGACGTGCCAACCACGTGGGACGAAGTGCTTGCCGCCTCGGCCAAGATCGAAGAGGCCGGTGTCGTGGATCACGCGCTGGGTGCGACGCTGAAATCCGGTTGGAACCTCGCGCAGGACTTCAACAACATGTACGTCGGTTTCGGCGGTGATTTCTTCAACGACGACAATACCACCGCGGTCAACGGCGACGCGGGCATGAAGGCGCTGGAGACGATCAAGGCGTCGATGGAATACATGGACCCCGAAGTGCTGGTCAGCGATTCCACATATGTCCAGCAGCAGTTCCAGCAGGGCAAGATCGCCATGGCCAACCTGTGGGCATCGCGCGCCTCGGCCATGAACGATGAGGCCGAAAGCCAGGTGGTCGGCAAGGTCAAGATGGCCGCAGCACCGACCGCGATGGACGGCGGTGTGCCCGCGACGACCCTGTGGTGGGACGGTATCGTGATCGCCAAGAACATCTCGGACGAAGAGGCTGACGCCGCATTCCGTCTGGCGATGGAGGGCATGGACAGCGAAATGGTCACCGCCAACAATGACGCGGCGATCTGGCTGGTCGAAGGCTATGCGCCCACCGATCTGGCCGCGGGTGCCATTGCGACGGCCACTGCAAACCCGGCGCCACCTGCCTATCCGTCCACATCGCAAATGGGTCTGTTGCATACCGTTCTGGGCAACGAGATTCCGGCTTTCCTGACCGGTGAGCGTGACGCGGCTGCGACGCTGACGGCGATCGAGGAAGGCTACACCACTGCCGCGAAAGAAGCGGGCGTGCTGCAATAAGATCACCGTGGGGGCGGCCGGTTGCCGGACCGCCCCCGCCATTCGCGACCGGCGATTTTCGTCAGGGGCACCGGCCCCTTGCCAAGACCGCCACGCCCGTCGGGGGCGCGTCAAAAGGGGGGCTGACCCATGAAATTCAAGACATTTGCCGCGTTTGTCGGCCCATCTGTTTTCATGATGTTTCTGTTCATCGCGCTGCCGCTCGTGTCGGTCTTCAGCCAGTCGTTCCAGAACACCTATGATCTGCGCGAACAGGTCGAAGTCGAAACCTGCACACCGGGTTTTCTGACACAGACCTGCACCACCGAGCTCAAGAACGTGCCGCAGCTGGACGCGGACGGCAAGCCGATCAAGATTACCGAGTGGACAGGGCTGCAAAGCTACCGCAACGTGCTGCAGATGGACAAGGTCTGGGCCGCGATCGGTGACGGGCGGCCCGGTGATATCCTGCAAATCGATTTCTGGAAGGCGCTGCGGTTCACGCTGGTGTTTACGCTGGTGACCTTGCCGCTGGTGATCGGGGTTGGTCTGCTGATTGCGCTGACCGTCAACAATGCCATGCGCAGCCTGCGCGGGCCGGTGATCTTTATCTCTTTGTTGCCGTTCATCATCACGCCGGTGATCGGATCGCTCTCGATCTACTGGCTGTTTGTGGGCGACGGGATCCTGACCGCCATGATGGAACGATGGTCAGGCCAGAACATCTCGATGTTCGCGCAGGCGTGGACGATCGAGTTGCTGATGTATTTCTACCGCGTGTGGCACGTGGCGCCTTTTGCGTTCGTGATTTTCTACGCGGGTTTGCAGTCGGTCAACATGGACACGCTGGAATCCGCGGTGATTGACGGGGCGAACCGCTGGGAACGGCTGCGCCATGTGATCATCCCGCATCTGATGCCGCTTATTGTATTTATTGCGCTGATCCACCTGATGGATTGCTACCGGGTCTTCGATGAAATCATCGGCTTCCGCTCACAGGCGCATGTCATTTCGCTGCAATGGCTGACGGTCGATTTGCTGACGCCGGATGACGCGGGCAACCGTGCCATCAGCCGCGCATCGGCCAGCGCGATGCTGACGATGATCGGCATCGTGGTGTTGCTGGTGCCGCTGTTGCGCCGCACATGGCGCGATCACAAGGGAGGGTCACACTGATGTCCGCCACACCCAAAGCCTTGCGCCAACCGTTCGGGCTGCGCTTTGCCTCAGGCACGTTCCTTGTGTTCTGGTGCATCATCGCCGCCTTCCCGATCTTCTGGATCGCGGTGATGAGTTTCAAATCCCCCGTCGACGCCTTTGCCGACAGCCCGTGGGACGTGCTCACCGGTCCGGTGACCCGGGCGGGGGGCAACGGCCTGTCGGTGATCGATGTGGTGCTGGGGGGGCTGGTGGTTGTTCTGGCGTTGCGCTGGGCGTTTACGCGGTTGCCGGGGCTGGTGAACGCACTGACCCCGAAGGGCCTGACCGCAGTGGGCTGGCTGATCGGCGCGGCCGCATACGCAATCGTGTTTCTGGTCGTGTTCTTCGGCATTCTGCCACCCGTCCTCGGCGTGCTGAACGGTCTGCTCGGACCCTTGGGAGAGCCTGTGATTGGCCTGACAACACAGCACTACATCTCCGTCTGGCAGGACAACGAATTCTATCGCAACTTCGGCAATTCCATGCTGGTGACGGCCGGCGTTGTGACAATCTCGCTCACGGTCGGCACGCTCGCAGGCTATGGTCTGGCGCGCTCGGGCAGCGATTTGGCATTCTGGCTCTTGATCATGGCGCTGATTTTCCGGGCCTTGCCGCATTCGGTTCTGGTGGCCGGGTATCTGCCGTGGTTCATTAATTCCGCCGAAATCCTGCGCCCTATATTTGGTGAAATCTCGCCCACGCTCTACGGTCAGCCCTGGGCTGTGATCGCCGTACTGGTCTCGATCAACCAGCCGTTCACAATCTGGATGCTGCGGTCTTTCTTCCAGAATATCCCGGCAGAGCTTGATGAAGCGGCCCGCGTCGACGGCTGCAGCCATTTTCAGGCCTTCCGCCGCGTGATCATGCCGGTGATGTGGCCGGGCGTCATTACAACCGGTCTTTTCAGCTTTCTCTTGGGATACAACGACTTTCTGGTCACGTCCCTCCTGCTGGATGCGCAGAACCAGACGATGGTTCCCGCCATCGCCGGGTACTTCAACCGCGAAACAACAACCACCGATCAGGTCGAAGCGGTCGCCGCGGCGGTATCGATCACCGCGCCGCTGTTCCTGCTGGTGATGGTGTTCCAGCGCCAGATCGTCAGCGGCCTTACTGCAGGTGCGGTGAAGGGATGACAGCGCCTTTCATCTTGCCCGAAAAACTCCGGGGTACGGGGCTGGCCCCGTTCCGCCATCAGCCAGAAGGACGACACTAGTTATGACAGGCCAAAGACCCGAACAGGCGGTGCTGACACGTGACACCGACCTGTCGAAAACCGATGCCACCCGCGGGGTGATCGAACGGATGGTCGATGGCCTGAACGACCATACGATCGATGGCATCGGGGCGTTCTTTGATGACAGCTTCCGGTGGATGGGCAATCAGGGCTGCGGCACCAAACAGGGGCTCAAGGAGTTTCAGGACAATTGGCAGCGTCCGTTCCAGGCGGCATTTTCCGACAAGGTCTGTATCGACGAGGCGCGGTTGTACATGGGCGAATGGGCCGCGGCTTTCGGGCGGCAGGAAGCGGTCCATTCGGGCCCCTTCATGGGCATCGCCCCCACCGGCAAACGGGTCGAGATCAGATATATGGATTTCTGGAAAGTCACCGATGGCAAGATCGAGGACAACTGGGTCATGGTCGATTTTCCCCATGTGATGGCACAGCTCGGTGTCGATGTATTTGGCGGTGAAGGCTGGGAAGCGTTCGACCGTGGCGAAAAAATTCCCCCGCGCCCGGCGTGAGCCGCGCGGTGAAGACTTTCTCGGAGAAGACGATATGACAATCGAATACCTCAAACGTGGCAAATCCGATGCGGAGCGGGGGGCCGATGATGCCAAGACCCGCGGTGTGGTCGAGGCAACGCTGCGCGATATCGAAGAGCGGGGCGATGTGGCCGTGCGGGCCTTGTCGGAGAAATTCGACGGCTACGCGCCGGCGTCCTTCCGGCTGAGCGTGGCCGAAATCGACGCGCTGATCGCCAAGGTCAGCCCCCGCGAAATGGCCGATATCAAGTTCGCGCAGGAAAATGTCCGCCGGTTCGCCCAGGCCCAGCGCGACAGCATGACGGACATCGAAATCGAGATGATGCCCGGCGTCATCCTGGGTCACAAGAACATCCCCGTGCAGTCGGTCGGCTGCTACGTGCCGGGCGGTAAGTTTCCGATGGTCGCGTCTGCCCATATGTCGGTGGCCACGGCCAGTGTCGCGGGGGTGCCACGTATCATCGCCTGCACGCCACCTTTCAACGGCGAACCCAATCCGGCGGTGATTGCCGCGATGCATCTGGGGGGGGCGCATGAAATCTATGTGCTCGGGGGCATACAGGCGGTGGGTGCGATGGCGATCGGCACCGAAACCATCGATCCTGTGCACTTGCTGGTGGGACCGGGCAACGCCTTTGTTGCCGAAGCAAAACGCCAGCTTTTCGGGCGCGTCGGCATCGACCTTTTTGCCGGTCCGACCGAAACCATGGTGATTGCGGACGAAACCGTGGACGCGGAATTATGCGCGACCGATCTGTTGGGGCAGGCCGAGCATGGCTACAACAGCCCGTGTGTGTTGCTGACCAACAGCCGAAAACTGGCCGAAGAAACATTGGCCGAAATCGACCGGTTGCTGGAAATTCTGCCCACCGCGGACACCGCGCGTGTCAGCTGGGACGATTATGGCGAGGTGATCGTGTGCGACACCTATGACGAGATGTTGCAGGTAGCGGACGACATTGCCTCCGAGCACGTTCAGGTGATGACCGACCGCGATGACTGGTTCCTCGAGCATATGACCTGTTACGGGGCCCTGTTTCTGGGTCCGCGGACCAATGTTGCCAACGGCGACAAGGTCATCGGCACCAACCACACGCTGCCGACCAAGAAGGCCGGGCGGTATACGGGTGGGCTTTGGGTAGGCAAATACCTCAAGACGCACAGTTACCAGAAGATCACCACCGACGCGGCCGCCGCTGAGATGGGGGCTTACGGATCGCGGCTTTGCATGCTCGAGGGGTTCGTGGGCCACGCGGAGCAGTGCAACGTGCGCGTGCGCCGGTACGGCGGCGTCAATGTGCCCTACGGCGCCGGTGCCCCCGCCCGCAACGCGGCGGAATAGATCGTTTTGCGGCCCCCATCGAGGGGGCAGCAAAACGCCGGAGGCGCGGCCTCCGGACCTTCGGAGTTTAAAGGCAAGATGAAGACCGACCCACACACCCGAAACAAGGAGCTGCTGGCACCTTTGCGCGCCGCGATGGCGGATTTCGATGCGGATGCGGTACGTACTGCGCTGGCCGCCGTTGCAGGTCCGGATGCGGTTTTCAGGCTTGCGCATCCGTTCGAGACGGTCGCGGGGGTGGACGCCTATTTCGAGCGCACGTATCTGCCCCTGTTGCGGGCTGTCCCGGATCTGGAGCGCCGTGACTATATCGTGATGGCCGGTCCGGACGGCGACGGGGCCGATTGGGTCGGGTGCGGGGGGTATTACTGCGGCACATTTGCGCGGCCGTGGCTGGATATTCCGCCGACGTGTCATCTGGTGCACATGCGGTTTCACGAATTCTACCGCATCGAGGATGGCAAGGTCGTCGAGATGCAGGCGCTGTGGGATATTCCCGAGGTCATGATGCAGGCGGGTGCCTGGCCGATGGTCCCCAGTCTGGGCCGCGAGTGGCATGTGCCGGGACCTGCCACGCAGGACGGATTTGTGCCCGGTCCCCATGACCGCGATGCCGGGCAGGCAAGTTGTGACCACATTGTCGAGATGTTGGAGTACCTCAAGAAGCACCCCAGTCAGGGTGGTCCGGAGGTCATGGAAATGGACCGGTTCTGGCATCCCCGCATGACATGGTACGGCCCTGCGGGGATCGGCACGGGGCGCGGCACGGCGGGGTTTCGCAACTGGCACCAGATCCCTTTTCTGAACGGCATGCCGGATCGCGGCCAGTATGTGGACGAGATCACATACCATTTTTTCGGCGACCGGAACTATGCCGCCGTGACCGGATGGCCCGATATGTTCCAGTCGATCACACACGACGGATGGCTAGGCATTCCGCCCGTCGGCAAGAAGATCGAGATGCGCAGTCTGGATTTCTGGCGGGTAGAGGACGGGTTGATCCGCGAGAACTGGGTGCTGGTCGATCTGCTGCATATGTATCACCAGATCGGCGTTGATGTGCTGGGGCGGATGCGGGAGTTCAACAAGGCGCGGGCCGGGTTCGACCCTGTTACGGGGAGGGCGCAGTGATGGATTTGCCGCGGACACCATCGTTTGATCTGGACGGGCGCCGTGCGCTGGTGACGGGCGGTACATCGGGCATCGGGCTGGGCTGTGCCGTGGCGCTGGCGCAGGCCGGTGCGCATGTCACGCTGGCCGCCCGGCGGGCCGACGTGCTGGACGCCTGTGTCTCGGCGATCAAGGCCGAAGGCTGGGCCGCGGATGCGGCGGTTTTCGATCAATCCGATACGGGCGCCATGCCCGATCTGTTCAGCACGCCATACGATATTGTGGTCAACTCGGCAGGGTTGGCGCGCCATTCAGCGGCGGTCGACACGGTGCCGGAAGACTACGATGCGGTGATGGATTTGAATGTGCGCGGTGCGTATTTCCTGTCCATGCATGCCGCACGCGCCCTGATGGCGGCGGGCAAGCCCGGGTCGATCATTCATATCTCAAGCCAGATGGGGCACGTGGGCGGCATCGATCGCGCGGTGTATTGTGCCTCCAAACATGCCGTCGAAGGCATGGTCAAAGCGATGGCTGTCGAGTGGGGCAAGGCAAACATTCGCATCAACACGGTTTGCCCGACCTTTATCCGCACCCCCCTGACGCAATCGACGTTCGACAATCCCGAGCGCCTGGCGTGGATCATGGACAAGATCAAGCTGCCCCGTGTGGGCGAGGTTGCGGACATCATGGGCGCGGTTGCGTTTTTGGCCTCTGATGCGTCGGCGATGGTGACGGGCACCGCGATGATGATCGACGGCGGCTGGACGGCGGACTGATGGGGAAGGTGACTTCACTCGACGTGGCGGCAAAGGCGGGGGTGAGCCGGTCGGCGGTCAGCCGTGTCTTTACCCCCGGCGCGTCGGTGAGCAAGGACACGGCCGCCAAGGTGCGCGAGGCCGCCGACCAGCTGGGCTATCGGCCGAATGTGCTGGCGCGCAGTCTCAACACCGGGCAGAGCCGCATCATCGGGCTTGTCGTGGCCTATCTCGAGAACCAGTTTTATCCCGAAGCGATCGAGAAACTGTCAAAGGCCCTGCAGGAGCGGGGCTACCATGTGCTGGTGTTCATGGCGTCCAACGACAGCGATGCGACACAGCAGGTGATTGACGAACTGCTCGATTATCAGGTCGATGGCATCATCGCCGCGTCGGTCGGTTTGTCGAATGATCTGACGGGACGCTGTGCGGCGGCAGGCATACCGGTGCTGCTCTTCAACCGCCGTCAGGCTGATGCGCGTTTGTCGAGTGTGACGTCGGACAACCGCGCAGGCGGCGCGGCGCTGGCGGAGTTCTTGCTGGCCGGAGAGCACGCACGCATCGGGCATATCGCCGGTTGGGAAGGGGCCTCGACCCAGGTGGATCGCGAGGCCGGGTTTCGGGCGGTTCTGGCCCGTGAGGGGCTGGAGTGGGCGGCGCGCGAGGTCGGCAATTTCGATTTCAAGCAGGCCCAACAGGCAGCAAGACGCATGTTCGGCGTCGATGCCCCGCCTGATGCGGTGTTCGTTGCAAACGATCACATGGCCTTTGCGGTGATGGATGTGTTGCGGTTCGAATTGGGCATCGATGTTCCCCGTGACGTGTCGGTCGTGGGCTATGACGACGTGCAGCTTGCGGCCTGGGCATCCTATGACCTGACGACGATACGGCAGCGCGCCAACATGATGGTGGCGCAGGCCGTAGACACATTGCTGGCGCGTATCGACACCGCCGGATTACCCCCCCAACACGCCGCCATCGAGGCGCCGTTGATTGTTCGCGGCTCTGCCCGCAAGCCAAAAAGGACCACGACATGAAAGGGTTTGACCCTAAATTCAAGGACTTCCCGGATTACATTATCGGGATCACCAAGGAGATCTGGGAGGACAGGGGGATCGCGACCCTGCACCAGTATTACAGTGACGACATCGTCGTGAGGTCACCCGGATCGGTGGTGATCGGCAACGAGAAGGTCATCGGAGCCACGATGGCCACACTGGCGGAGTTTCCCGACCGGACGTTGTTGGGCGAAGACGTCATCTGGTCCGGCACACCGGAAGAGGGGATGCTGAGTTCGCACCGCTTGCTGAGCACCGCCACCCACACCGGCGATGGCATGTATGGCGCGGCTACGGGCAAGAAGCTGGTGTACCGGATCATGGCCGACTGTCATGCGATCAACAACCAGATCAACGACGAATGGCTGATCCGCGATCAGGGCGCTATCGTGCGCCAGATGGGGTGGGATCCGAAAGCCTATGCGGCCGATCTGATCGCGCGCGAGGGCGGGCCGCAGAATTGCGTCAAGCCGCTTACCCCCGCCATTGATCAGCCCGGCCCCTACAAGGGGCGCGGCAATGACAACGCATGGGGCCAGAAATACGCCGACATCATCACGCGCGTCATGGGGGCCGATATGGCCGTGATCCCCGCGGAGTATGACCGCGCCGTGCACACCGAATACGTGGGCGGTGCAACGGGGCAGAGCCATGGATCGGTCGACCGGTTCTGGATGGGTCTGCGGGCGTCCTTCCCCGATGCCACTTTCAAGGTGGAGCATGTGATCGGACGTGATGATCCGTTGATGCCCCCGCGTGCCGCGGTACGCTGGAGCCTGCATGGCACGCATTCGGGGTGGGGGGTATTCGGCACACCAACGGATGCCGAGGTCTATGTGCTCGGCATCAGTCACGCCGAATTCGGCCCGTGGGGCCTGCGCCGCGAATACACGCTTTATGACGAGGCGATGATCTGGAAACAGATCCTTTTGAAAACCGGATAGGGGCGGCCGCGCTGCCGACCCATTCGCATATCGCGCTGGCGCTACGGTCCCGCGGGGGACCGACTGCCGCCGCGCTAACCAGAGGCCAAGACCATGACATTATCCATCCATGACCGCATTGTCCGCTACGGCGAATTGCAACCGTGCAAGACCGCCTTTATCGACGCCCACACGCCCGGCAGCGACCAAAAGGAAAATTTCACCATCATCGGTGGCGGGGTATCGGAATCCGCCGACCAGCATGTCCACATCGGGCTGCCACACGGGTTCAATATCGGGGCCGCGGGTCAGCCGCCCAAATGCCGCAACAGCCTGCACAGTCACCGCACCGCGGAAGTGTTTTTCGTGTTGTCAGGGCGCTGGCGGTTTTTCTGGGGGCGGTACGGCACCGCCGGCGAAGTCACGCTGGAAGAGGGCGATATCATCAACATCCCGACTGGCATGTTTCGCGGGTTCGAAAACATCGGAACCGACTACGGGATGATCATGGCGGTCTTGGGCGGCGATGATGCGGGCGGCGGTGTGATCTGGGCGCCGCAGGTGATCGATGACGCCAAGGCGCACGGGCTGGTTCTGGGTGACAACGGCAAGCTCTATGACAGCAAGCAGGGCATTCATCCGCCTGCGGGCGTGTCGCCGATGCCGCTTCTGAGCGAGGAGGAGCTGGCCGCCTATCCGGAGCCGTCGACCATGCAGGTCGTTGGCGGCTACGTGCGGCGGTATTGGGATATGATGGCGCTGTCGGACAAGACGCCCTGCAAGGTGATCGGCGAGCGCGGCATCATCCGCGACAAACCCGGTTTCGAGATTGACTTCATCTCGCGCGGGAGTGCCCGGAGCGAGAAACACGCCCATGACGTGCCGTCGGTCCTGATGCCGATGCGGGGCCATTGGCGGGTGGAATGGGACGCGAATGCGGATCACGCCGCAGGCAGCGCCACGCTCGCGCCCGGCGATACCATGTCGGTGCCCGAAGGGTTGGCCCACTCCGCCGTGCCATCGATGACCGGCGAAGCGTCCTTGTATCACGTGGTCTCGACGGGCGATCCTGCCGGCCTGACCTGGACCGGCAGCTGACGCCCGCGATCAGGCCGGAGGCGTATCGAGAAAAGGGTAATCCGTGTAGCCCTCACGCCCGCCGCCATAAAATGTGTCCTGATCGGGGGTGTTCATTTCGGCGTCGCGGCGGATGCGTTCCGGCAGATCGGGATTGGCGATGAACGGGCGGCCGAATGTAACCCCATGGGCGTGCCCGCTGTCGATCACTTTGGCCGCCGTGGCGCCGTCATAGTCGCCATTGGCCATGTAAAAGCCGGTGAAGTGCGGACGCAGGGCCGCCACCAGATCCTTCTCACCCTCACTTCCGGGGAATTTCTCGACGATATGCAGATAGGCCAGCCCCCGCGCATCAAGCGCCTTGTAGATTTCGCCGAAGTGCTTTTCGGGGTCGCTGTCGGACATGTCGTGGACCTCGCCGATGGGCGACAGGCGTACGCCGACCCGGCCCGCGCCAAAGACGTCGATCACCTCGTCAAGGATTTCGGCCAGCAGACGCATCCGGTTTTCAAGGCTTCCCCCATAGGCATCGTCGCGTTTGTTCACGCCGTCCTGAAGAAACTGGTCGATGAGATAGCCGTTGGCGGCATGCACCTCGACCCCGTCAAAACCGGCTTCCTGTGCACATTTGGCGGCGTGGGCGAAATCCGCGATCGTTTGCTTGATCCCCTCCGCATCGAGTGCGGTCGGTTTGGACGTGTCCTCGAAACCGTTTTGGGTAAAGGTCTGCGCATCCGCGGCCACATCGGTCGAAGATACGGGGGCTGCGTTATCGGGCAGCAGCGATGTGTGGCTGATCCGGCCCACGTGCCACAGCTGGCAGTAGATCCGCCCGCCCGCGGCGTGCACCGCATCGGTGATCTTGCGCCAACCCGCCACGTGATCCTCGGTATAGATGCCGGGCGTGTCGATGTACCCTTTGCCCATCGCGGAGACCTGTGTGGCTTCGGTCAGGATCATGCCGGCGCTGGCGCGCTGCGCGTAGTAGGTCACCGCCATGTCGCTGGGCACGCCGTCGCCGCCCGCCCGGTTGCGCGTCAGTGGCGCCATCAGGACCCGGTTGGGCAGGGTGACATCCCCCATTCGGACGGGGGTGAACAGGCTGGCGTGGTGGGTCATCGGGGTATCTCCGCTATGGCAATCAAGTCTGGGTGCAACGCGAAGCGGGGCGCGCGGGTTCCGCGCCCCTTGCCCGGGCTGTCCCCTTGCGCGCCGCGCGGTGATGCCGCATGCATAATCAACAATAGCTTTTCGCGAGAAGGACATCTTTCATGGTTTTGACAACGCACGCAGGGTCGCTTCCCCGCACGCAGGAGGTGGTTGATTTCATCTTTGCCCGTGAGCATGGCGAGGCGTATGATCGGGCCGCCTTTGACGCGGCCATGACGGCGGCGGTTTCGGCGACGGTCAAGCGTCAGGTCGAAACCGGTGTGGGCGTCGTGAGCGACGGCGAGACGTCCAAGATCAGCTATGCCACCTATGTCAAAGACCGCTACACCGGGTTTTCAGGGGACAGCCCGCGCAACGCGCCCGCGGATCTGAAGCAGTTCCCGACCTTTCTCAAACGTCTGGCCGAGGGCGGCGGCACGCCTCAATACGCGCGCCCGATGTGCACGGGTGATGTGGTGTCCAAAGGGCAGGGTGAGCTGGGCAAGGACATCGCCAACCTCAAGGCGGCGATGGCCGAGCATGGTGCGCCCCGCGGGTTCATGAACGCGGCCTCTCCCGGTGTCATTTCGCTGTTCCTGCAGAACGATCATTACCCCACACGCGATGCTTACCTTGCCGCGCTGGCGGACGCGATGAAGGAAGAATACGAAACGATTGTCGCCGCCGGGCTGGATCTGCAACTCGATTGCCCCGATCTGGCGTTGTCGCGGCACATGTTGTTCAACGATCTGTCGGACGAGGCATTTCTGAAGATCGCGGGCGCGCATGTCGAAGCGTTGAACCACGCATTGCAGAATGTTCCCGAGGACCGCGTGCGCATCCATATCTGTTGGGGCAATTACGAGGGCCCGCACACATGCGACATCGGCATGGACAAGGTCTTCGACACGCTGATGTCGGCCAAGGCGCGGTATGTGCTGTTCGAGACTTCCAATCCGCGTCACGCCCATGAATGGACCGTGTTCCGCGACAGGCGAGCCGACATTCCCGACGGCAAGGTGCTGGTGCCCGGTGTCGTCGATACGACCTCGAACTTCGTTGAACATCCCGAAGTGGTGGCGCAGCGCATCGAACGCTTCACCGACATCGTGGGGCAAGACCGCGTGATTGCGGGCAGCGATTGCGGTTTCGGCACCTTCGCGGGTTTCGGCGCGGTCGACCCCGAAATCGCCTATGCCAAGCTGACGGCCCTGTCGGACGGTGCCAAACTGGCCGAGGGACGGGCATGAACGACAGTCTGCTCGACCTGCTGCGCCGCGTCGATACGCCCACCGTTTGCAACGCCATCGAGGTGGCACAGGGCAAGCGCGGCTTCAACCGTTTCACACGCGGAACGATGCAGGCCTCTGCGGCGCAAGGGCCCGCGATGGTGGGCTACGCACGCACGGCGCGTATTCGTGCAGTTGCGCCCCCGCAGGAAGCACCGGAAGATGTGCGCGCCCGCCGCATGGGCTATTACCGGCATATGTCCGAAGGTCCCCGCCCCGGTATCGCCGTGGTGCAGGACATGGATGTGCCCAATGCCATCGGTGCCTATTGGGGTGAAATCAACACCAACGTGCACAAGGCGTTTGGCCTGTCGGGGGCGCTTACCGACGGGGTGATGCGCGATCTGGGCGATCTGCCCGACGGCTTTCCGGTGGTGGCCGGATCTGTCGGCCCCAGCCACGGTTTCGTCCATGTGGTGGACTACGGCACACCCGTCGATATCTTTGGCATGGCGGTCGCCGATGGCGATCTGGTGCACGCGGACCGCCACGGCGCGCTGGTCATCCCGACGGACGTGATCGCCGTGCTCGAGGACGCGATCGGTCAGCTTTTCGCCGCCGAACGCATCGTTCTGGATGCGGTGCGCGACAGGCAGATCAGTTTTGCCGATTTCGAAGAGATCTGGTCCGCCTTTGAAAGGAGCCGCACATGAAACTGGCCCGTATCGGCAATGCAGGGAGCGAACGGCCCGCAGTCGTCGCCCCCGATGGATCGTTCCGAGATCTCAGCGATCACGTCGATGACATCACCGGCGCCACACTGGATTCCGAAACGCTTGGCAGGCTTGCCGCGCTTGATCCGATGGCATTGCCCGAAATCACCGGCAGGATTGGCGCTTGCGTCGGCGGCATCGGTAAATTCCTGTGCATCGGGCTGAACTACTCCGACCACGCCGCCGAGGCGGGCATGGCCATCCCCGAGCACCCGATCCTGTTTCTGAAGGCCAATTCCGCGATTTGCGGACCGAACGACGATCTGATCCAGCCCCGCGGGTCGCAGGCACTCGATTGGGAGGTCGAGTTGGGCGTCGTGATTGGAAAGACGGCGAAATATGTGGATCGGACCACGGCACTGGAGCACGTGGCGGGCTACTGCGTGATCAATGACGTGAGCGAGCGGGACTTCCAGACGAAACTGACCGGGCAGTGGACCAAGGGCAAAAGCTGCGACACCTTCGGCCCCGTAGGCCCCTGGCTGGTGAGCGCGGATGCGGTGGGTGATCCGCAGGCGCTCGACCTGCGCTGCGATGTCAATGGCACCACACGGCAGACCGGATCGACCGCCACGATGATTTTCGGCGTGGCCGACATCATCGCGCACCTGAGCCAGCTGATGACATTGCACCCCGGTGACGTGATTTCCACTGGCACGCCACCCGGCGTCGGCATGGGTATGAAGCCACCGCTGTATCTGGCCCCCGGCGATATAGTCGAATGCAGCATCGACGGACTGGGCACCCAGAAACAGGGGGTTGTCGCGGACGTCTAGGCGTCAGGTTTTCGGGGCAGGCGCGCCGCCCTCGAATGCGTTGCCGTTGACATAGTCACAGGGCGCCTCCTGCATCTCCAGATGCAAACCTGCACCGGGATAGGGATGCGCGCGCGCCAGCTCCTCGTCCACCTCGATCCCGAGACCGGGGGCCTGTGGCGCGTGGATGAAGCCGTCCTCGACGCGGATGGTATTGCGGATCAGGTTGGCATGGAAAGGCGTCTCGATCGTCTCGGCCATCAACAGGTTCGGGATCGACACCGCCAGATGCACATTCGCGGCCCATTCCACGGGGCCGGCATAAAGATGCGGTGCCATCTGCGCGTTGTAGACCTCTGCCATGGCGGCGATCTTCTTGGCCTCCCAGATCCCGCCGACACGCCCCAGCGCAGGCTGCAGAATGGTGGCCGCGCCCGCGCGCAGGACAGGCGCGAATTCGGCCTTGGTGCAAAGCCGCTCGCCGGTGGCGACGGGTATTCGGACCGCGGCGGCAACCTTACCCATTTCAGCAACATTATCCGGCGGGATCGGTTCCTCGAACCACAGCGGGCTATAGGGTTCCAATGCCTGTCCCAAACGGATGGCCCCTGCCGTCGTGAACTGGCCGTGGGTGCCGAACAACAGATCGGCGCGGTCGCCAACAGCGGCGCGAATGGCGCGGCAAAACGCGACAGATTGGGTGATATCCGACATCGCGGGCATATGGCCTCCGCGCAGGGTATAGGGCCCTGCGGGATCAAATTTCACTGCCGTATAGCCACGCGCAACGGCATCCAGTGCCGCCTCGGCCGCCATATCGGGCGATGTCCAGAACGCGGTCGGGTCATGATGGGGCAGGGGGTAGAGATAGGTATAGGCCCGCACACGCGCATTCATGCAACCGCCCAGAAGCGCGTAGACAGGCCGCTCGCGCATCTTGCCCAATATGTCCCAGCAGGCAATTTCGAGACCCGAGAACGCGCCGATCACCGTCAAATCGGGGCGCTGCGTAAAGCCGCTGGAATAGGCCCGGCGAAACATCAGCTCGATATCTTCGGGATTTTGGCCGCGCATGTGGCGCTCGAATACATCTTCGATGACCGCGCGCATCGCCTCCGGCCCCACGGACGCGGCATAACATTCGCCCCATCCCACAATGCCCGTTTCGGTGGTCAGCTTGACCAGTATCCAGTACCGCCCGCCCCATCCCGGCGCGGGTGGGGCCGTCACGATAACGTCCAGATCCACAAGTTTCATATCTTTCCCCCCCGCAGGTGCCGGCTCACAACAGATCGGCCTTCATCTTGCCCTTAAACTCAAATCCGCGCCGCGCACCGCGCGCAGGTCCCTGCGTTTAGCGATCAAAGACAATCACATTCCGCCGTGCCGCACCGGTTTTCGTGTCAGCAATCGCCTCGTTTATCTCGGCAAGCGACCAGCGCCCCGAGATAAGCGCGTCCAGTTCCAGCCGACCTTGGGTATAAAGATCGACCATCCACGGAATATCGCGTTGGATGACGACATCCCCCATTTTGGAGCCGACCATTCCCTGGCCCACGGCGGCCAGCATGACAGGCTCGTAAGTGGACGTGGCACCCGAATGGGGCATGCCAACCATCACGACCCTGCCCCCATAGGCGAGATACTGCGGGGCGGTGTCATAGGCAGGGATCGCGCCGACGGTGACGATCACGGCATCCGCACCCCGGCCCAACGCGCGCTTTGCCGCGCGCCATGGTTTGGCGTCGGTCGCCAGCACCCCGTCGGTTGCGCCAAAGGATTTCGCCACCTCCAGCTTCTCCTCGCTCATATCGACGGCAACGATGCGCCGGGCACCGGCAATCCGCGCGCCCTGTATCGCGTTGAGCCCGACACCGCCCGCACCGATGACGACCACGTCCTGTCCGGCCCGCAGCGCGGCGGCGTTCACAACTGCGCCGACGCCGGTGATCACCCCACAGGAAATCAGGCTGGCCGATGCCTTGGGAATTTCTGCCGGAATTTTGACGACCTGTTTCTGGTCAACCACAACCGCCTCGGCAAAGGCCCCGCAGGCCATGGCCTGATGCAGTTTGCCACCGTCGGCGGTCTTGATGGGCCCCTGATCGCCGTCATAGGGCGTCTCGCACAAGGTCGGTTTACCGCTGGCGCAGGACGGACACGTGCTGCACGACCGGATGAGCGTGACGACCACGCTGTCGCCTTCGGCCAGTCCTTGCACGCCGTCACCCAGAGCGCTCACACGACCGGCGGCTTCGTGGCCGTACACCGCAGGCAATGAGCCGCCCCAGGCGCCTTCGGCAAAGGATATATCGGAATGGCAGATCGCAACCGCGTCCAGCGTCACTTCGATCTCGCCCGTTCCGGGCGCGCGCAACTGGATGTCTTCGATCTGGAGTGGGCTGCCGAAGGATCGGCAGACGGCGGCTTTGATGGTACGCAAGTTATATCCTTCCGGCGCAGGTGATGCCCGACCGTCGCGATTTCGGGGCGGGCTGACAAGGGGGAATCACGCCTCGGGCGTGCGCGGTGTGTTTTGCCTGCGCGGTGACGCAAGAAGCGCAAACAGGCCGAGCACCGTGAGCAGCCCTGCCAGCGCAAAAGGAGCCCCCGGCAGGAAGACCGGCGCTTGATTGTCGGTAAAGCGGGCAAAGGTATAGGTCATGACCAGCGGCGACAGGATCATCGCCAGTGCCGACGCCGAGGTCAGTGCACCTTGCAATTCACCCTGTGCGTCTTCTGCAACCCGCACCGACATCATGCCTTGCAAAGCGGGCGGGATGATGCCGCCGATTGCTGCGATTGGGGTCAGCGCCAATGCCCACGGCCCCGAGGTGGTAACGGCCAAAAACCCGAAGGCGACGATGTTCGTCAGATGCCCTGCCACCACCGTGCCGCGTTCACCGAGCAGTGAGAGCACCGGCCGGATCAACCCGCCCTGAATGACGGCCATCATCGCCCCGAACAGCCCCAGCGAGACACCGATCGTCGCCGGGGACCAGTCGAATTGCGCCTTTGCGAAATAGGCCCAGACCGCTGGATAGACGGCAAAGCCCACGTAATAGATGAAATAGACCAGCAACAATCGCGTCACCCCCGGCAACCGGCCCAGACTGCGCAGCGCCCCCAGCGGGTTTGACCGGCGCCACGAAAACGGCCGGACCCTGTCGCCGGTGACCGTTTCCTTCAGCACCATCCAACCGAACAGGGCATTGCCGGCGGCCAGTCCGGCGGCGGTCCAGAAGGGGGCGCGGGTGCCGTATTCGGCCAGCACACCGCCCAGCAGGGGTCCGAGCACAAACCCCGCACCGAAGGCGGCCCCGACCAGCCCAAAATTCGCCGCGCGTCTCTCGGGCGGCGAGACGTCCGCCATATACGCGGTCGCGGTGGACTGGGTGGCCGCCGTGATGCCGCCGATGACACGGCCCAGCAGCAACAGCCAAAGAGCGCCCGCGACCGCCATCAGCACATAGTCCAGTGCCATCACCAAAAGCGCCACCAACAGGACGGGCCGGCGCCCGAACCGGTCAGACAGCCCGCCCACGACAGGGCCGAAGACAAACTGCATCACGGCGAATGTGGTCGACAGGATCCCGCCCCAGAGCGCCGCCTGCGCGAGCGTGCCGCCGCCCACATCCTGAATGAGATCGGGCATCACCGGCACGATCAAACCGATGCCCATTGCGTCGATCATCACCGTGAGAAGGATGAAGAGAACCGGCAACCGCTTCATGGACGGCGCAATGCGCGGACACGGCGGACAAAGGCCCTTGCTTCGGCGGGGGCCGCGCCCATGTGACGATCTGCTTCAAACACCGTCGGGGCGAGTTCGGGGTAGGCTGCGGTCGCAAGCGCGCGCAGGGTTTGCCCGCTCGACTGCGCCTGGGCGCACAGGTCCTTGGTCGCGGTTTGCGCGGCTGGCCGCGGCATGGTCTCGCTGAGCGCGAAACTGAGGGCTTCGGCCTGGAGCATGCCGCCGGATTTTTCGATGGTGGCGCGCATGCGCTCCGCGTCAGGACACAGCGCATCGGCCACCGAACAGGCAATCTGCGTCCCGCTGGCCGCGCCAAGGCATATTTGCGGCAGGACCATCCATTCGGTGAACCATGCTGCGCCATCGCGCTGATGCTGGTGGGCCCCGGCGGGACCCATGGCAGCACGCAAGGCGTTTGTCTGATGCGCGAGCGCCACAAGCGCCGAAGGGCCAACCGGATTTTGTTTCTGCGGCATCGTCGAAGAGCCGCCAGCACCCGTCAGCCGTATCTCGGCGATGTCGGAGGCACATAATGCGATGAGCGTGTCGCCCATACGCCCCAGCGTGGTTGTAACCAGCCCGAGCCAATCGGTAATCCGCAACAGCGGGCCGCGGTCCACATGCCAGCTGCGTCCGGGGTCGGCGAGCCCGAGCCCATCGGCGAGCGCCGCGCGCAGTTGCGGTGCATGCGGTCCAAGCGCCGCTGACGTGCCGGCGGCCCCCGACAGCGACACCCACAGCGCATTGCCGCGCAGGGCTGGCAGCGCCTCGAGGCTATCACACAGGGCGTGCCCCCAGTCCGCCAAGACAGCGCCCCAGCTTGTCACCGTGGCGTGCTGCGCGTAGGTGCGCCCCGCCATGACGGTTTCGGCGTGGGTTTCTGCCTGATTTGCAAGCAAATCCAGCAGGCGTTGCAGATCAGTTTCGATCAGCGCGAGCAGCTGGCGCAGCCGTAGCATCAGCGCGGTGTCGATGATGTCCTGACTGGTGGCCCCCCAGTGCACGTATTGCGCGTGTTCGGGGGCGTTCATTTCGGTGCGGAAGGCCGCCACCAGTCCCGGAACACAGACCCCGTTTTCGCCCGTTGCCTTGGCGATGGCGCCGGGATCAATGGCGATTTCGAGCGTGGCGCGGTGGATCGCGGCGGCGCTGATTTCGGGGATCACCCCGAGGTTGCCCTGTGCCTTGGCCAGCGCCCCCTCGACGATCAGCATGGCGCGGATCGCGGCGCTGTCAGAGAAAAGGCGCCCGGCGTCGCCGGTCGGGAACAGGTGGGCATAAAGGGGGCTGTCAAAGACGCTGGCGGCCATTATTCGTCTGCTTTTGCTTGTTCTTCCAGTTCCGCCCACGTCGCCTTGGCCAGTTTGATGGCGCGGTTGGCGCGGGGCACCCCGGCGTAAACGGCTACGTGCTGGAACGCTTCCATCACGTCACGTTTGCTGGCCCCCGTGCGGGCGCAGGCGCGGATGTGCATCGGGATTTCGTCAAAGTTGCCCATCGCCGCCAGCAGCGCCAGCGTCAGCATGGACCGTTCGCGCGGCGCAATGGCGTCGGAGGCCCAGACGGTGCCCCACGCCCCTTCGGTGATGAGACCCTGAAACGCCGCATCCAGTTCATCGCGGGAGGCTTCAGCGGCATCGACATGCGCGTCGCCCAGCACCTTGCGACGCACCGCCATGCCGGTGTCGTAGCGTTCAGACATGACCGACCCCTTTGAGAAAGGCGGTCAGGATGCGGGCGTATTCTGCGGGCTGTTCGACGCACGGCAGATGGCCCGCGCGGCGGATCAGGTCGAATTTCGATCCCGGTATCAGGTCGAGCGTTTCGCGCACCAGATCGGGCGGGGTCGAGCCGTCTTCGGTTCCGGCGATACCAAGAGCGGGCAGGCGCAGACCCGAGGTGGGAGTGTAAAAATCAGTGCCCGAAATCGCCGCAGAGCATCCGGCGTAACCGTCATCGGCCTGTTGCACCAGCATGTTGCGCCACAGCTCGAGCGCGGCGGTTTTGCGGAACTCTTTGGAGAACCAGCGCTCCATCACCGCATCGGCGAGGCTTTCGATGCCGCCCGACTGGACCGCGGCGATGCGGTCGGCCCAGCGCGGCGGGTTGCCGATCTTGGCGGCCGTGTTGCTCAGAACGAGCGCGCGGATCATGTCGAGGCGCTTTACCGCAAGCCCCTGCGCAATCATGCCCCCGATAGAGAGGCCGACGAAAACGCAGTTGCGCACCTCCAGATGATCGAGCAGGCGTTCGCAATCAGTCACCAGCGCCCCCATGGAGTAGGGCGGTTTCGGTACGCTGGAAAGACCATGCCCGCGTTTGTCAAACCGGATAATGCGCAGACCTTTCGGCAGCAGAGGCAATACCGGATCCCACAGGCGCATGTCGGTGCCCAATGAATTGGCGAACACCACCGGGGGGCCGTCATCTGGGCCATCGACACGGAAGTGCAGCCGGACATCACCGGTATCGAACATCTGCATCATGCACCCCCTTTCAGGCGCATATGCGCCATGATCTGCCCGTGATCGGACGCCAGCTTGTTATAGGGCGCTTCCGGATGACTGCCGTCGGTGAGATGGTCGTTGAACACGCTGAAATACTCCATCTCCCCGATGCTGTCAGGGCTGTTCGCCATGAAGTGCCGCGACATGTAGATTTGGTCGATGCTTTCGTAGACGCCGCCGAATGCGGCGGTAAAGACCATGTCACGCAGGGATTTTTGCACGAACTGGCGTTCGGCAGAATGCAGCCGTACGGCCTCGATGTCTTCGGTGATCTGGATGTTTTCGGCTTCGGAATACCGGTCGCCGCGGTGCTCGGCGTCATGACGCAGCATCCACTCGTAGTTCTTGAACGGGTGCTCACCGCTCACGATTTCGGAGCTGACCGCATTGTCGGCATCGTTGAAGTCACCCAGAACCATCACCGGATGGCCCGCTCTGAGCTCTGCGACAATCGCGCCGCGCAGAACCCACGCTTCGGCCATTCGGCGCATGGCCGCGCGGGCAGAACCCAAGGCGCGTCCGACAGGATCATAGCGGGTCAGATCCGCTTCTTTGGCGGTGCCGTCTGGCCCGCGCATATATTCGCCAAGTTTGGATTTCAGGTGGCAATTGAACACCGTGACCGTGTGCCCGTTGATCGGAACGCGCGCCTTCAGGATCGGGCGGCTGAGTTTGCTGATGCGGAAATAGCCGCCCTCTGCGTCGCCATCCTGAAACGGGATATCCAGTGGTTTGCCGAGGTCCTGAATGATTTCGGGCGACCCCTCAAAGCCGTAGCGCGAAACGATTGCCAGCCCCGGGCGCCGGTGTCCGGGATCGCCATCGTGGATATTGGGAGCAAAGGCCACCGCCGCATCGCGGTAACTGCGGTAGGCCAGTTTGCGAAAGATGGCCCGTTTGCGGTAGCGCTTCGAGCCATCGGGAATGGAAAACTCGTTCTGTTCTTCGCCGTACTGGTCAGCGAGCGCGATTACATCACGCAGCGCAGAGTCTTCGAACACTTCCTGAAAACCCACGATATCGGCATCCAGCGTCACCAGTTGATCGGCCAGCCAGTCCCGTTTCCAAGCGTATTCCTCGGGGGTGTAGGACATGAAGCGATAGTATTCGCTGTCTGCACCTATGAGGTTTTTCACGTTGAAGCTGGCGATGGTGAAATCGGTCATAGTGTGTCCAATGCGCGGGCAAACATGGGGGCATCGACATTGCCGCCCGAAATGGTGACGATCACGTCATCGCCTTCGATCTGGTCACCCCGAAACAGGGCGGCGGCCAATGCGACCGCGCCGCCGGGTTCGGCAGTAACCTTGAGCCGGTTCCACGCATGGGCCATCGCGCGCAGGGCATCGGTTTCGCTGACCACGAGGCCCGGGCCGCACAGACGCTGGATGACAGGCCAGGTAATATCGCCGGGTTGCGGGGTGATGATGGCATCGCAGATGTTGCCGGACGTGGCGGTGTTGCGCTGGATCGTGCCTGCCTGCTGGCTGCGTGCCACATCGTCGAAGCCTTCGGGCTCGGCCGGGCGGACCCGCAGGCCGGGTGCCTCCGCCTCGAGCGCCAGCGCAATGCCGGAGGTCAGGCCGCCGCCGCCGCAGCAGACAATGACATCGGCCCGTTCGATCCCGTTTTCGGCCGCTTGGCGGGCGATTTCCAGACCGCAGGTGCCCTGGCCCGCGATGACTTGCGGCTCGTCGAAGGGGCGGATCAGGGTCAGACCGCGCTCTGTGCTCAGACGCTCGCCTATTTCTTCGCGGCTTTCGGTGTCGCGGTCATACAGCACCACCTGTGCGCCGTATGCGCGGGTGTTGGCGACTTTCAGGGCAGGGGCATCGGAAGGCATGACGATGACGGCAGAGGTTCCGTGCAGCCTTGCGGCATAGGCGACCCCTTGCGCGTGGTTGCCCGATGAAAACGCGATGACGCCGCGCGCGCGGTCTTCTTTCCCGAGTGCGGATAGCGCCGCATAGGCCCCGCGAAATTTGAAGCTGCCGGTGTGCTGCAGGCATTCGGGTTTGACCCAGACCCGGCGGCCCGCGATCTCGTCGAGGAAGGGAGAGTTGAGCAGCGGGGTTTGGCGGGCGTGCCCGTCGAGCCGCCCGGCAGCCGCGCGGATCATGTCGATGTTCATGAGATCTGTCCTATCCACGCGTGCAAGGCTTCGCGTGCTGGTTCTTCGTCCAGAAACGGTATGTGTCCCCGCCCGGGCACGCGCCCCAGTATCATGTCGGGGCGTCGACGCTGCATTTCGTGGACGGTGTCGGCGACCAGCAGGTTGGAATTTTCGCCCCAGATCAGGGCAAGCGGCAAACCCGACAGCGCGTCGAAATAGGGCCACAGATCCGGCATGGCCTGATCTTCGGTGGCGAGAATGGCGTCGCGCAAATGCCGATCGTAGGTGATGCGCAAGCCGTCCGCAGTTTGCGTGTAGTGCTTGCGGGCTTCCGCGAGCCAGCGGCCCGGGGGCAGGTCGGTGAATTGGGGAAAGGCGCGGGCCATCGCGGCGGCTGCTTCCTCGTGGGTGCGGGCGGCGGGATCACGGCCGATGTAGGACCGGATGAAAGCCATGCCTTCTTCGTCTATGTCCGGTCCGATGTCGTTGAGCGCGACGCCCAGGAGCCGGTCCTTTGCGCCCATCGCCAGTCCCATCGCGTTCAGGCCCCCGCGCGATGTCCCCAGAATGGCGACCTGCGGCAGATCGAGATGATCCAGCAGTTCCACCACATCGCGACATTCAACCGGCAGCGTATAGTTGCGCCAGTCGGGGTCGAAATCGGATTTGCCGCGCCCCCGGTAATCCATTTTGATCAGGCGGCAGGATGGCAGATACGGTGTGACATAGTCGAAATCCGCCGTGGTGCGGGTCAGCCCCGCAAGGCACAGGATCGGCAGGCCTTCGCCGCTGTCTTCGTAGTAGAGGTCGAGACCGTCCGAGGTTTTGAAATAGGCCATCAGCGCGCCGCCAGTTCGGGAATGCCGGTCAGATCGGACAGGATGTGCGCGGGCGTCCACGGCAGCCGGTCGACCGGATCACCGGCGCGGTTGACCCAAGCGGTGGCAAAGCCGTAGCCGCTGGCGGCGGCGGCGTCCCAGCCGTTGGACGAGACGAACAGCACATCGTCGCGCGCGCAGCCGAATGCCGTGCCTACAAGATCATAGACCCGCGCGTCCGGCTTGAAGACGCCGACAGTTTCGACGGACAGGGTTTTGTCCAGAACGCCGCCGATGCCAGCCGAATCGACCGCCCCCTGCAGCATGTCGGGCGATCCGTTCGACAGGATTGCGGTGTTCATGCCCGCCTGTTTCAACTGCGCCAGCATCTGGGGGACTTCGGGGTAGGCACCCAGTTCCCAGTAAAGCTGCAGCAACCGTTCGCGCAGAGGGGCGTCACCGCCGTGGCCGGTTTTCTCCAGCGCCCAGTCGAGCCCGTTTTGCGTGACCTCCCAGAAATCGCAGTGCGCGTCTGCCACCGCGCGAAGCCAGCTGTATTGCAACTGCTTGAGCCGCCAGTGTTCTGCCAGCGTTTGCCAGTCGTCGCGGATGCGGGCGAAGTCGGGTTCGGCTGCGGCCTGCCGCGCGGCGGATGCCACATCGAACAGCGTGCCGTAGGCGTCGAAAATGCAGGTGGTGATGGGCATGCTGTCCTCTTGCGGCGGCGGGTGTTGCGGGCAGACTGACACGGGGCAGGCGGGTGGAAAAGGGCGAATTGAGGGGTTTACCTTCGCGGGCGGGCTTGAAATGGTGGGACGCGCATCGGAGAACCCGCGCAGATACGTGGCCTCCGCAGATGAATTCCTGACAAGACTGGAGAAGACTATGGCCGAAGTTAAGGCTGGCGATACCGTGCACATTCACTACACCGGAACCCTGCTGGACGGGACCACCTTTGACAGCTCCGAGGGGCGCGAGCCGCTTGAGTTCGTGGTGGGCTCGGGCCAGATCATCCCCGGTCTGGACGTGGCGCTGCCCGGGATGACCGAAGGCGAGAAGAAAACCGTCAAGATCGGTTGCACGGATGCTTATGGCGAGGCCAACCCCGAGATGCGGCAGGCTGTGCCACGCGAGGGCATTCCTGCGGATATCCCGCTCGAGGTGGGCATGCAGTTGCAGATGCAGACACCCGATGGGCAGGCGATGCCAGTGACGGTTGTCGAAATGGATGAGGCAACGGTCACGCTTGATGCGAACCACCCGTTGGCCGGCAAGGACCTGCAGTTCGATATCGAGTTGGTCAAGGTTGCCGCTGCCTGAAGCAGTCTGAAGGCATGACGACCGTCCGGTGCATGTGGTACGGGGCGGTCGAGGGGCTCTGCCCCGTCCTTGTCTGTCGACAAGGCCCCCCCCGGAGTTTAGGGGCAAGATGAAGCCGCGCGGTCAGCGCAGCATCGGAAACCAGTCCTCGCGCAGGCGTTGCCCCTGAACCATGTTGTGACCCGGAAACGGGGGCGACGTGGGGCCGGGCCGTTCGGTATAGCGGGCATCATCGCCCAAGAGCCGGAGCGAAAAGGCCCGCCGACGTGACCCGTCGAGATTGCCCCGTGCGCCGTGCAGGGTGGCGAAGTGGAATGCGACGGCGTCGCCCGGGGCGAGATCCCATTCGCGGATATCCATGCCTTCGGCGTCCGGATCGGGCACTGGCCGGTAGGGGGCGGGATCGAAGAAAGCATCGCCCTTGGCCCAGCGGGTGGGCAGCACGGGTTTCGGCCAGACGTGTGATCCCGCGACACAGCGCAGGCTGGCGTCCGTCACAGGGTCGAGCGGCGACCAGAAGCTGACCGTTTGGCGCCCCTCGACGAAATAGTAGGGGCCGTCCTGATGCCACGGGGTCGCCATCGAGGTGCCGGGCTCCTTGACCAGGATATGATCGTGGAATAGCTGCACGCGCTCCGAGCCCATCAGGGCCGCTGCGACATCGGCGGCAGCGCTTTGCCGGATCACGCGTTCGAATTCGGGGATGCGCTGCCAGTTGCAATAGTCGTCGAAGAACAGGCCGGTTTCGCCCGGTTTGTCATTTGTCGAAGCGTAGGGACCGGGGACTGCCATGTTGCGCGCGATGCCGGCGCGCAGGTCTTCGAGATGGTCGGCGAAAAGACCCCGTATCACGACGACGCCGTCGCGTTGGTAGCGGTCTGTTGTTGCGGCGTCGATGTCGAGGCCAGTCATGGGATCAGGTTTTGCGCCGCAGGCGGATGACCACATCGACGGATGCGATTTCGGCGCCGTCAGGTGCGTCGGGCAACTGTGCTATCACCAGTTGGTCCGATGGCGCATCGGACAGCCGCGCTTCGTCTTCCCAGAAGAAATGGGGGTGGTCGTGGGTGTTGGTGTCGAAATAGCTTTTGGAGCCGTCGACGGTCACTTCCTGCAAAAGCCCTGCGTCACAAAATGCCCGCAACGTGTTGTAAACGGTTGCCAGAGACACGCCGGCACCGTCGATGCGGGCCGCCTCGAACAGGCTTTCGGCGGTGACGTGGCGGTGCTGGCCGTCGCCCACGAGCAAGGTGGCAAGCGTCACGCGCTGGCGGGTCGGGCGCAGGCCGGCCTTTGCCAGCCAATCGGTGCCAACCTTTGCGGCCGTGTCTGTGTGCTGCGGTGTCTGTGTCATCGCTGACCTCGTTGCAATTCATTCTCAATATAGGGGCGCGTGGGGGGGATTTTCAAATGATTTCCGTGTCTCCGCCAGATTGCCGCATGCACGGGCGCGGGCGGGGTGCCCTTGCAGGGGGGCATTGGGCGGTGTTAGATCGCCCGAAGACCTCATTTCAAGTGATCATCAGGAGATCGACCATGGCAGATTATCCCACCCGTTTCGACAAAGAGGATCTGTTGAAATGTGCCCGTGGCGAGCTTTTCGGTGAGGGCAACGCGCAGTTGCCTGCGCCGCCGATGCTGATGATGGACCGGATCACGGATGTATCGGCAGACGGGGGTGCCCACGGCAAGGGCCACATTACCGCGGAATTCGACATTACGCCCGATCTTTGGTTTTTCGACTGCCATTTTCCCGGAAACCCCATCATGCCGGGGTGTCTGGGTCTGGACGGACTGTGGCAGTTGACCGGTTTCAACCTCGGCTGGCGCGGCTGGCAGGGGCGCGGGTATGCGCTGGGCGTGGGCGAGGTGAAGCTGACCGGCATGGTGCGCCCTGACCGCAAGATGCTGACCTACAAGATCGACTTTACCAAGGCGATCCAGACGCGGCGGCTGACGATGGGCGTGGCCGACGGGATCGTCGAGGCCGATGGCGAGGTGATCTATCAGGTCAAGGATATGAAAGTCGCGCTCAGCGAAAGCTAGGCGGCCTGCGCGGCGCGATGCCCCCGGCTGTGCGCCGCTAGCTGCTTGCACCTGTTGCGTGCGCTGTCCTACACAGGGTCAAGACAATCAGAGGGAGTGCGCCATGCGCCGTGTCGTCGTTACAGGCCTGGGGATCGTATCATCGATCGGGAACAATGCAGCCGAGGTGAAGGCCGCGCTCAAGGCGGGCACCAGCGGCATCGTCGCCAGCCCTGAAATGGCCGAGCACGGGTTTCGCAGCCAGGTTGCCGGCACGCTCAAGATCGACGTGGCCGAACACATCGACAAGCGCGCACTGCGGTTCATGGGACCGGGTGCGGCCTATGCCTATATCGCGATGGGGCAGGCGATCGAGGACGCGGGTCTGGGCGAGGACGTGATTTCCAATCCGCGCACGGGTCTGGTGGCGGGGTCAGGTGGCCCCTCAACATCGGCGATGAAAGCCGCGCATGACACGGTCGAGAAAACCGGTGCGACCAAGCGCATAGGGCCCTTTGCCGTGCCAAAGTGCATGTCCTCCACGGTGAGTGCGAACCTGTCGACCGCTTATAAGATCAAGGGCATCAACTATTCCATCACCAGCGCCTGTTCCACATCGCTGCATTGCATCGGTAACGCGGCAGAGCAGATCATGCTGGGCAAGCAGGACGTGATGTTTGCAGGCGGCGGAGAAGAGCTTGACTGGACGCTGTCGTGTCTGTTCGACGCCATGGGCGCGATGAGCAGCAAGTACAATGACGCACCCGAAACCGCCAGCCGCGCCTTCGACGAGAACCGCGACGGGTTCGTCATATCGGGCGGCGGTGGCATGGTGGTTCTGGAAGATCTGGACCATGCGCTTGCGCGGGGGGCGAGTATCTATGCGGAAGTGACCGGATATGCGGCCACATCCGACGGACATGACATGGTTGCCCCGTCGGGCGAGGGTGGTGAACGGGCGATGCGTCTGGCGCTGCAAACTCTGCCCGAGGGCCGCAAAGTCAGCTATATCAACGCGCACGGGACGTCGACGCCGGTGGGTGATGTTGGCGAGATCGAGGCCGTGCGCCGCGTTTTCGGCGAGGGCAGCACCCCGCCGGTCAGTTCGACCAAGTCGATGACAGGGCACGCGCAGGGCGCGGCTGGGGCGCTCGAGGCGATTTTCTGTCTGTTGATGCTGGAGGATGATTTTATCACGCCGTCGATCAACGTCGAAACGCTTGACCCCCGACTGAGTGCCGAAGAGATCGCGCTGGAACGGGTCGACGACGCAAAGCTGGATTCGGTGATGACCAATTCGTTCGGCTTTGGCGGAACAAACGGATCGATGATCCTGTCCAGATACACGGCATAAGGATCGGTTTGATGTCAGATATGCTCAAGGGAAAGCGCGGCCTCGTCATGGGTGTTGCGAATGAACGCTCCATCGCGTGGGGGATTGCCAAGGCAATGGCCGAGGCGGGGGCCGAGTTGGCGTTTACCTATCAGGGAGAGGCGTTCGGCAGCAGGCTGCGGCCCCTTGCGGAGAGTGTCGGGTCGGACTTCATGGTCGATGTCGACGTGACGGACGATGCGTCGCTTGATGCGGCATTCGATCAATTGGGCGCGCGGTGGCCGACGATTGATTTCGTGGTGCACGCCATAGCCTTTTCCGACAAGTCGGAGTTGACCGGCCGGTTCCTCAACACCAGCAGGGCCAATTTCAAGCATTCGATGGACATATCGGCCTATAGTTTCATCGAGGTGGCCCGCCGCGCCCATCCCATGATGGTCGAGAACGGTGGCACGCTGCTTACCCTGACCTATCAGGGGTCGAACAAGGTGGTTCCGAATTACAACGTGATGGGCGTTGCAAAGGCGGCACTGGAAAGTGCCACGCGGTATCTGGCAAATGATCTGGGGCCGGAGGGCATACGCGTGAACGCGATATCCCCCGGTCCGATGAAAACGCTTGCCGGTGCGGCGATCGGCGGGGCGCGCAAGACGTACAAGCACACGGACATCAATGCCCCCATGCGCGCCAACGCGACGCTTGACGCGGTTGGCGGTACGGCCGTTTATCTCGCGTCAGATGCCGGGGCGTGCACCACCGGCGAGATCATTCACGTCGATGGCGGATTTCATGTTCTGGGCATGCCGCAGGCCGAAAACCTGTAGGAGAGCGGGCGGGGGCTCTGCCCCGTCCTTGTCTGGCGACAAGGACCCCCCGGAGTATTTGTGGCCAAGAAAGATAGGCGTCAGGTGATGTCGAGGGGCGGCAGTGCCTTTACGACGTCGTCGACGGCTTTCATTTGAGCGAGGAAGGGTTCGAGTTTGTCCAGCGGTAGAGCGCTGGGCCCATCGCACAGGGCTTTGTCGGGATCCGGATGTGCTTCGAGGAAGAGGCCTGCGAGGCCGACACCGAGACCCGCGCGCCCCAGTTCGGCTACTTGTGCGCG
This sequence comes from Sulfitobacter sp. S190, assembly GCF_025141935.1. Taxonomy (NCBI): domain Bacteria; kingdom Pseudomonadati; phylum Pseudomonadota; class Alphaproteobacteria; order Rhodobacterales; family Roseobacteraceae; genus Sulfitobacter; species Sulfitobacter sp. S190. Next base: position 848,120 of record NZ_CP081120.1, read on the forward strand.
CCGCCCGCCGGATGCCGCGCCGCCCGGATCGCGCATTTGCAACGCATGTGTCACATCGAAAATGATGGGTGCGTCATCGGAGATATTGCGCATGGTGCGCAGGCCCAGCATGTCGACCACCAGATTGTCATAGCCAAAGCAGCTGCCGCGTTCGCACAGCATGATCTTGTCGTTGCCGCTTTCGCGCAGTTTCTCCACGATATTCTGCATTTGTGGCGGGCTTATGAACTGGGGTTTCTTGACGTTGATTACAGCGTCCGTGGCGGCCACGGCGGCAATCAGGTCGGTCTGGCGTGCCAGAAAGGCGGGGACCTGCAGGATGTCGCAGACCTCTGCCACGGGGGCGCATTGATCTTCGGTATGGATGTCGGTGATGACGGGCACGCCGAAGGTGGATTTGATTTCTTCGAATATCTTGAGCCCTGCCTCCATCCCGGGGCCCCGGTAGGAGTGGATCGAAGAGCGGTTCGCTTTGTCGAACGACGCCTTAAAGACATACGGGATGCCCAGTTTGCCGGTTACTTCGACATATGCTTCGGCCACTTGCATCGCCAGATCGCGACTTTCGAGCACGTTCATGCCGCCGACCAGGGTCATCGGGGCGGAGTTCGAGATTTGCAGGCCTGCAACGTCGATCGTGGTCATCTTTGTGCCTTTCAAGCTGGGGTCGGGGGTGTGTAGCGGGCGGCGTATGGTCAGCGCAAGGGGTGGGTTTGCCAGAACCATACCTTCATACCGCCGTGCGCGATGGGGGCCGATTGGTCGGAAAAGGGCAATCCGGTGGCGCGGGCCAACCCCGGCTCCGACGTGACGAGCCCGGCGCGCCAGCCTGCAAAGCGGTCGATGAGTGTGGTGCCGAGGCTTCCGTAGAGCGCATAAAGCAGTTTTTTGTTGCCGATGCGGCCGCCGTAGGGGGGATTGACGATGACAATTCCGGGCGGGCCGTCGGGGGCAGACAGCGCCCCGGCGGGATGGTTGGCAAAGTCGACCATTTCCGCGACCCCGGCACGTTCCGCGTTGGCCGTGGCGGAGCGGATGGCGCCGGCGTCGCGGTCCGATCCGTAGCCCATGAAGGCGGTGTTGAGCGGTTTGGGTCGGGTTGATTTCAGATCCTGCCAGAGATCCGCGTCGAAACTGGCAAGTTTTTCGAAGGCAAAGCTGCGGCTGCGTCCCGGCATAAGGCCAGCCGCGATTTCGGCGGCTTCGATCACGAAAGTACCCGAGCCGCACATCGGATCGACCACCGTTTGCGTGCCGTCAAACCCCATCGACCGCAGCATCAGATACGCGAGGTTTTCGCGCATTGGTGCTTTGCCTATGGCTTCTTTGTGGCCCCGTTTGTGCAGGCTTTCGCCGGAGGTATCGAGGCTCAGCGTGACCTGATTGTCGTGAATGCGCACCTTCAGGACAAGATCGGCCTCCGGTGTGACGGTGACGCCAAGACTTTCGCGCAGGGCGGTTTCGATGCGCTGGCTGGCGGCTTTCGCGTGATAGATCTTTGAGGCTTTGCAGGTGACCTGAACCCTGATCGGCACATCGGCCCGAAGGGTATCGGCCCAAGAAAATTTCCGGGCGCGTTTGTCGAGTTGGGCGAGATGGAAGGCCATGAAACTGCCGATGCGCACCAGGACACGCACCGGGCCGCGCAGTGCGAGGTTGGCGCGCCAGACATCCTGCCAGGTGCCGCGTATTGTGACCCCCCCGACAGACACCTGTGGATCGGCAAAGCCTTTTTCGACCGCTTCGTCCTGCACCAGCTGTTCCAGTCCGGGCGGGGCCACCAGAAAGATCTCGAGTTCGGTTTGTGCGTCCATGTGCGGGGCATACGCATTCGCGCCACAATCTACGAGTTAATTCTGCAATGTCGCCTCAAATTGGTCGGAATCCCGCGGTACCGATCTGGCTATGAGTTTTGCCGATATCTACCGCGAAGAACGTCTGATCAGCCGCCGCAGCCGAGCGCGCAAGGCGCGGCTTCTGGGGCGCATCATCGGGTTCGGACTGACGGCTTGTCTGGTTGTGGTGGTCCGGACCGATCCGCAGGTGCGCGCGATCGCCGATGATCTGGCGCTTGCCGCTGTCGCATCGGTGATGGGCCCGCCTGATCCCGCAAGCGCCGATGTCGCCGCCGCGCAGGACGCGGCAATCGAAGGGCTCGGATATGTGCCCGGCAGCGCGCAAGCAGACACAATCGAACAACTGGGCCTGTCCCAGCAACAGACGTCGGCACCCGGCACAAGCAGTCTGCCAAAAAGCCGGGTGACGATCCGTCGGGGGACGGACGGCTAGACACGTGGTGGCGTTCTGCGCTGCCGCGTGTCTAGAACCATTGCCCCGGTTCCATCAGCCCAAGATCGAGCAATTGTCGCGAGTGCCATTCAAAAGGTGCCGAATTGTGCCATTTGAACGTGTCGATGTCGTAGGTACTTCCGGGGTTGGCCTTGAGCGCCTTGGCCGTGCGGAACGAGCAGATCGTCGCGGTGATGTTGTGATGCCAGGGACAGGAATAGGTGTTGTATTCCTCATCCGAAAACGTGTGGTCATCGCGGATGGTAAGGCCCGCCTTGGCACGGAAGATCGCGATGCGGTCGATTTTGCGGCGCGCGGCGGGCACGTGTTCTTCGTAGCGCCAGCGCAAGCCGCCAAAAAAGTCGAGCTGGCGTTCCTTAGGATGATTTTCCTTGGCCGGATCAGGCCGGGCAAGCGCGTAATAGCCCGAACGGTCCAGATGGGCCGTTTCCAATGACACGGCGTGCGGGTTCTGAGCCAGATCTTCGGCGTAAAGATCGATGATGTATGTCAGCATCGACCCGCGCCGCTCTTCTGCATGAAAGGCAAGCATTTCGCCGACGGATCGCGTTTCGCAGAAAGGAAAGAACAGGAATTCGGCGTTGTAGCAGTAATAAATCCATTCGCCGGGGGCGGCGGCGATGAGCGTGTTCAGCGCAATCTCCATCGCGCCATCGCGCGACATGTCATAGTCGATGCGGACGACCGTTTCCTGCAGATCGCGCGGCAGATCGAACTGGCTTGGCATCAGGGCGAGCACAAGTTTGAACCCCGATTGCAGCGTGTGCCGCAGCGTTGTGTCCACCTCGACGTCGTCCTCGACCATCACCACCGCAATAGGGCCTTTTGGGGGGGCGGGCAGAGATTTGATCATGGCGTCGAGCGATGTATGGCGCATGGTGTCCTGCATTATTGGTCTTTTGTCGCAGAATCGGTTAATTCGGCGTGCATTGCAAGATGTCACCGCGGCTGATAGGCCGCGCGCACTCTGTTTGTCCCTGCCATAGCCCCGCGAGCCTGTCCGATGTCCGACACCAAGACTGCCCCCAAAAAGCTGTTCATCAAGACCTACGGGTGCCAGATGAACGTCTACGACAGCGAACGCATGGCCGAGAGCCTCGAGGGATACGAGCAGACGGACAAGGCCGATGAGGCGGATATGATCCTTCTCAACACCTGCCACATCCGCGAGAAGGCAGCCGAGAAGGTGTATTCGGAGCTCGGGCGGCTGAAGACGCTCAAGGCCGACAAACCCGATCTGAAAATTGGCGTGGCGGGGTGCGTTGCACAGGCCGAGGGGGCGGAAATCATGCGCCGCCAACCCGCGGTTGATCTGGTGGTCGGGCCGCAAAGCTACCACCGTCTGCCGCAGATGGAAGCGCAGGTCCGCGAAGGGCGATCCGCGCTGGATACGGACTTTCCTGAAGAGGATAAATTCAACCACCTTAAGGGACGGCCGAAAGCACGGCGGGCCCCGGCTGCGTTTCTGACGGTGCAGGAAGGGTGTGACAAGTTCTGCGCCTTTTGCGTGGTGCCTTACACACGCGGGGCCGAAGTGTCGCGACCTGCGGACCGTGTCGTGCGCGAGGCGCAGGAGCTGGTCGAGCGCGGCGTGCGCGAGATCACCCTGCTGGGTCAGAACGTCAACGCCTACCACGGGGGCATGACGCTGGCGCAGTTGATCCGCGCGCTGGGGAAGATCGACGGGTTGGAGCGCATCCGCTATACCACAAGCCATCCCAACGACATGGACGATGACCTGATTGCGGCCCATGCCGACACGCCCAAGTTGATGCCGTACCTGCATCTGCCGGTGCAATCGGGCAGCGACCGTATTCTCAAGCGGATGAACCGCAGTCATACGGCAGAGAGCTATCTGCGGCTGATCGAACGTATCCGTGAAGTCCGCCCCGATATCATGATGTCGGGAGACTTCATCGTGGGCTTTCCGGAAGAAACCGAGGCCGATTTCCAGGCCACGCTCGATCTGGTTGAAGCAGTGAACTATGGCTACGCCTACAGCTTCAAATATTCGACACGGCCCGGCACACCCGCAGCGGAGCGTCCGCAGGTCGACCCCGCCGAGGCGGACGAACGGTTGCAACGTCTGCAAGCGCTGATCACGCGCCAACAACGTGCGATTCAGCAGGGCATGGTGGGCCGCGATCTCACTGTTCTGGTCGAAAAGAAGGGACGCAAGGACGGCCAGATGCTGGGCAAGTCGGAATACCTGCACGCAGTGCATATCGACGACTCCACGGCGCAGATCGGTGATCTGGTGCCGGTGCACATCACGCAGGCCATGACCAATTCGCTGACAGCCGTCGAAAAATAGCGGCGGCACGCCCGCATAGCGTGAATGCGTATGATGAACCACTACATGTGGCAGTTAGAGCTTCCCTAAACGTCAACTTTTGCCTAATCTCCCCAAATGTAGGGGGAGCGATTTGGGCGCCGTGAGGTCCTGATGCTGCTTCTGAGCAGCAACAAGAGGACAGAAAGCTGTGGCAAACACACTTCTCAAAATGACACGCCGGATTGCGGGGCTCTTGCTGGCCGTTGCAGTTGCGGCGCAGGGCAGCGTCGCGGTGGCGCAGACCAAATCGCAATCAGGCCGCGACGGCGGCCGCTATGTGCCCACGATCTGGGTTGATCCCGACGGGTGCGAACACTGGGTCATGGATGATGGCGTCGAAGGTTTTATGACGCCGCATGTAACGCGCGCCGGCATTCCGGTCTGCCGGCGGGGTAACGTTTGCGGTGTGATGCAGTCGGACCAGTTCTTTGCGACGAACAGTTTCCGCATTTCGCCACACGGCAAGAAGCGGCTGCAGGCCTTCTTCAAGAAAGCGTCTGCCAGCAGCTTTATCATCACCGGCCATACCGACAGCCGCGCGTCCGATGCCTACAACATGCGTCTGTCGCTCAACCGTGCCAATTCGGTCGCCAAAGTGGCCCGTGCCTCGGGTGTGCGCGTCGCCGATGTGCGCGGCTACGGGGAACGCCAGCCGAAGGCATCGAACAAAACAGCCAGCGGCATGGCAAAGAACCGCCGCGTCGAAATCATCTGCATCCGCTAGGGAACACCGCCATGAAGATATTCAAGATCACTGCATTGGTCGGCGCGGCGGCATTGCTTGCTGCGTGCGAAGACGGGTCCTACCGCGAGTTGGGACCTGACAAGACCGTCGACCGCGGCATCGACAAAAAGCATCTCAGCCAGCTTGAGGCAGGCATCTGGGTTGACCCGACAGGGTGCGACCACTGGATCATCGACGACGGTGTCGAGGGCTACCTGTCGGCGCGGTTGGGCCCCGACGGCAAGCCGGTATGCTCGGGCATCGCCAAGCCCACCCAGACGGTGGGGGATTTCAAGAAGGGCGCCACGCCGCTTATCGGGGATCCGGTCTGATTTGGGACTTGCCGAAAGATCGCTTAGACTGGGGCCGGGGTGTGATGCACCTCGGCCCTTTTTGCATTCGGGGTCTGGTCAGGACCGTGTGTACGACTTATCTCCAACCGACAGCCGCTTGAAAGGAGCCGCTCTTGCCCTCATCCGATACCGATAGCCCCGTCATGGACACCCAGAAGCCAACCGCGTCGGGCCGTGTGCTGGATCTGCCTGACAATCGGCTCTTGATCGATCTTTGTGGTCCCTACGACCAGCATCTGGCGGCCCTCGAAAAGGGGCTGGAAATCCAGATCGTGCGCCGCGGCAACCAGTTGAGCCTGCACGGCGATGCGGATGCCGTGGACCGCGGTGCCGCGATTTTGAACGCGCTTTACGCGCGGCTGGAATCGGGCAGGTCGGTCGAACCTGCGGACATCGACAGCATGTTGCGCATGGGGACCTCCGCATCCGGCACCGGTGTGCGGGACGGCGACCAGATGGAAATGCCCATGACGCACGGCATCGAGATCCAGACCCGCAAGAAGCGTATCGAACCGCGTACCGAGGCACAAAAGGCCTATGTGCAATCGTTGTTCGACAATGAGCTTGCCTTTGGCATCGGGCCCGCGGGCACGGGCAAGACATATCTGGCGGTTGCGGTGGGTGTTTCGCTGTTCCTGACCGGGAAAGTCGACAAGATCATTCTGAGCCGCCCCGCTGTCGAGGCGGGAGAGAAGCTTGGCTTCCTGCCCGGCACGCAGGATGAAAAGGTCGATCCCTATATGCAGCCGCTTTACGATGCGCTGAACGATTTTCTTCCCGGCAAGCAACTGGCCAAGCTGCGCGAGGAAAAGACGATTGAAATCGCACCTTTGGCCTTCATGCGCGGGCGGACCCTGTCGAACGCGTTTGTGGTTCTCGACGAAGCGCAGAATGCGACGACCATGCAGATGAAGATGTTCCTGACGCGCCTCGGGCAGGGGTCGCGCATGGTGATTACCGGCGACCGGACACAGATCGATTTGCCGCGCGGGCAGGCGTCGGGGTTGGCGGATGCCGAAAGGTTGCTCAAGTCGATTCCGAAAATCAGCTTCAACTACTTCACCTCCAAGGACGTTGTGCGCCATCCGCTGGTGGCGGCGATCATCGAGGCATACGAGGCCGAAGCCGAACGCGCGCTGAACCGCGACGTATGAGCCTGCGCCCCCGTGATCCAGCGCGCCCGGTCTGAGCCATGGAAACGCTCGATATTCTGATCGAAGAGGGCGCGTGGGACGCTGGCATGCTGACCGAAGTGGCGACGCGGGCTGTGGTGGCGACGCTGCAGCGGCAGAACGTGGCGCCGGATCTGGCCGAGATTGCGGTTCTGGCCTGTGATGACGCCCAAATTGCGCAACTCAACGCGGAGTTTCGCGGCAAACCCACCCCGACCAATGTGCTCAGTTGGCCAGCTCAGGAACTTGGCCCCGATACCGAAGGCGCGCCCCCTGCGGCCCCGCAAGCGGGTTTCGACGGAATGATTGAGTTGGGCGATATCGCCGTCAGTTTGAGCACATGCGCGCGCGAAGCCGAAGACTCTGGCAAGACACTTTCGGATCATTTGACACATCTCATTGTGCACGGAACCCTGCATTTGTTGGGATTTGATCACATACGTGACGGCGATGCGGTGCTGATGGAGCATTTGGAGATCGAAATACTTGGCAAAATGGGCCTGGATGACCCATATATGAGTGCAACACTTATCGTGCCGCCATCTGACGCGCGGCCTACCAAAGACAGGACCTAATGGGCGACACAGACGGATCTTCTATGGCAGCGCGCAGCGCGCTGTCCCAGACCCCAACAGAACCCTCCACCTCGCCGGAACCTGACGATACGGCCAAGGGCGGGTTTTTCAGCCGTGTGATCGGGGCGCTCAGCCCGTCCGATACCGATGGTGCCGCTGATCCTGCTCCTTTGGCCGAACAACGCCCCGCAGCACACGGCATGGGCAATCTGCGCCGGATGCGCGTCGATGATGTGATGGTGCCGAAGGCGGATATTGTGGCGGTGCCCGTTACCGCGGACATGGACGAGCTTGTTTCCGTTTTCAAGGACAGTGGCTTGACCCGCCTGCCGGTGTACGATGGCACGCTGGATACGCCGGTGGGTATGGCCCACCTCAAGGATCTGGCGTTGAACCACGGGTTCAACGGGAAGCCGAAGAACTTCAATCTTGCCGATCTGATCCGGCCGCTGGTCTATGTGCCACCGTCGATGACGATCGGCGTTTTGCTGACCAAGATGCAGGCCGAGCGGCGCCACATGGCGCTGGTGATAGACGAATACGGCGGTGTCGACGGACTGGTGACGATCGAGGATCTGATCGAACAGGTCATCGGCCAGATCGAGGACGAGCACGACATCGACGAGGGGCTATACTGGACCGAGGAGAAATCGGGGCAGTATCTCGCGCTGGCCAAGACGCCGCTTGCCGATTTCGAGGCCGAGATCGACCGGTCGCTGACCGACCACGAGGACGTGGACGAAGAAGACATCGAAACGCTTGGTGGTCTTGTCTTCATGCTGTCCGGCCGGGTCCCGGCTCGCGGCGAGGTCGTGTTGCATCCCGATGGTCCGGAGTTTGAAGTCCTTGATGCCGATCCGCGCCGGATCAAGCGGTTGCGCGTGCGGTTGGACGGCACCGCGGGGGGATGATGGCCGGTGCCAAGCGGCTGGGCCTGCCTCTTGTTGCGGGGGGCGTCGCTGCGCTCGGCCATGAACCGTTTTCCATTCCCGTCTTTACCTTCGTCGGAATTGCCGCCGGATTGTGGCTGCTCACGCAGTGCGTCACCGGACGTCAGGCTGCGTGGACCGGTTGGGCCGTGGGGCTGGGGTATTTTGCGATCGCTTTGCATTGGATCGTCTCTCCGTTTTTGGTGGATGTGGCACGGCATGGCTGGATGGCGCCCTTCGCGGTTATCTTTCTGAGCGCCGGATTGGCGCTTTTCTGGGCTTTGGCCTTCTGGGGGGCGCACGCGTTGCGATGCGGCGTCTGGGGGGCGGTTCTGACGTTGCCGGTGGTGGAGACTCTGCGGGCCTATGTGTTTACCGGATTTCCGTGGGCCACACCCGCTCAGGTGACGGTTGACGGCTGGGCGGGGCAGGCGCTGGCGTTTGTCGGCCCCCACGGAGTCAATCTCTTGATCGTGTCGGCCGCTGCCTTGGCGGTCTCACTCCAAAAACGGGCCCGCGTGCTCGGCTTGGCAGTTCTCGGCGCTGCCGGACTATTGCTGCATGTGCCGCCCATGCTCGCCCCGTCGCCCTTGGGCGAGCGGGTCGTGCGATTGGTCCAACCCAACGCAGCGCAGCATGAAAAATGGGATCCTGCAATGATCCCCGTCTTTTTTCGCCGTCAGTTGGACTTTACGGCCGCCCCGCCGACCCCGGGACTGCCTGCGCCTGACGTGGTTGTGTGGTCGGAAACGGCCATTCCATGGGCTTTGAACGGTGCGGGGGACGCGCTGGACATGATCTCCGATGCGGCGGGCGATGTGCCGGTCATTCTGGGTGTGCAGCGGCGCGGGGGCGATACTTATTACAACTCGATGGTGGTGCTTGGTCCCGATGGTAACGTGTCCCACCTGTACGACAAGCACCATCTGGTGCCATTCGGAGAATACCTGCCGTTGCAGGGTCTGGCAGGTCGGCTGGGGCTGAGCAGTCTGGCTGCGCAGTTTGGGAACGGTTACGGCGCGGGGCCGGGGCCACGTGTGTTGCATGTGGCGGGGGTGGGCACGGTGTTGCCGCTCATCTGTTACGAAGCGGTGTTTGCGCATGACGTCGGCGGCGCGCCTGAACGGGCCGATATGATTGTTCACGCCACGAATGATGCGTGGTTCGGGCGGCATGCGGGCCCGCAGCAGCATCTGGCGCAGACCCGGATGCGGGCCATCGAACAGGGGCTGCCGGTGGCGCGGGCGGCCAACACCGGCATCTCGGCCGTGATTGATCCGCGCGGTCGGGTGCTGTCGCACCTGCCGTTGGGTCAGGCCGGCTATGTTGACGCAAGGCTACCGCAGCCGCTTGCGCCCACGCTTTACAGCCGCACGGGAGATATCCCGTTGAGTGCCGTGCTGTTTCTGGCCGTTGCCTGTTTGGCATTCGCCGCGCGCGCGAGATCGGCGAAAGACAAATAGCGATTGACGCGGCAGGGGGCGGCGCTTACCTCAGACCGAACGCGCCACAACGGCTTCCTGACGTGGCGTTTGATTTTTCCTATCGGAGCAATGCCAATGTCCCGCCAATCCTACGTTTTCACTTCGGAATCCGTTTCCGAGGGCCACCCCGACAAGGTCTGCGACCGGATCAGTGATGCCGTGCTCGACGCGTTCCTGACCGAAGAACCCGAAGCCCGCGTCGCCGCCGAAACCTTTGCCACCACCAACCGTGTCGTGATCGGGGGCGAAGTCGGCCTGTCGGACAAGGACAAGTTGTCGCAATACATGGGTCGGATCGATGAGATCGCGCGTGCCTGCATCAAGGACATCGGCTACGAGCAGGAGAAATTCCACCACGAGACCTGTGAAGTGACCAACCTGCTGCACGAGCAATCGGCGCATATCGCGCAAGGTGTCGACAGCAGCAAGGACAAGGACGAAGGCGCCGGCGATCAGGGCATCATGTTCGGTTTTGCGACCGATGAAACGCCCGAGCTGATGCCGGCCCCCATACATTACGCCCACGCGATACTGCGCCGGTTGGCCGAGGTGCGCAAAGATGGCACCGAGCCCACGCTGCGCCCTGACGCAAAATCCCAATTGTCGGTGCGGTACGAAAATGGCGTACCGGTTGGCGTCAGCTCGATCGTTCTGTCGACCCAGCACGCGGAAGAGACGCAAACCAGCGATGATATCCACGCGATTGTCGAACCCTACATTCGTGAGGTGCTGCCCGAGGGATGGATTTCTGACGATACCGAATGGTGGGTCAACCCCACCGGAACCTTCGTCATCGGCGGGCCGGATGGTGACGCCGGGCTTACGGGCCGCAAGATCATCGTCGATACCTACGGGGGAGCCGCGCCGCACGGTGGTGGTGCATTTTCGGGCAAGGATCCGACAAAGGTCGACCGCTCCGCTGCGTATGCCGCGCGGTACCTGGCAAAAAATGTCGTTGCGGCCGGTCTGGCGTCGAAATGTTCCATCCAGTTGAGCTATGCCATCGGCGTCAGCAAGCCGCTTTCGATCTATTGCGACAGCTTCGGCACCGGACAGGTACCTGACGAGCGGATCGAGCAGGCTGTGGCGCAGGCCATGGATCTGACCCCACGTGGCATTCGCGAACATCTGCAGCTCAACCGTCCGATTTACCAGCGCACGGCGGCCTACGGCCATTTCGGTCGCGCACCAGAGGAAGACGGCGGATTTAGCTGGGAAGCGCGCAATCTTGCGGATGTGCTCAAGGCCGCTGTTTAGACACAAGGTTTTTCACGCCCGCGCGTCCGGGTGCACGGGCGGTGTGCTCACCCTTTTCTTTTGCCGAAAATCGAGGGTGGCTTACGCGGTGTGATCGACCGTGCGGCAGCCGGTGGTGCGGCGCTTGTATTCAGGACCGCATCCACCTGGGTGGGCGCTTGCGTCAGGTCGAGCATGCTGGCCACGGATCGGTCGGACTCGGATTTCCGGGTGAGATCGTCGCCACGATAATGCTCTAGCTCATTGAGAAAGTCCCACAGGCGGCGGCAAGACGTCTCGACCCGATCGATTCTGTCGATCGCCTGTTCTTGCGTGAGCGATTGTATTTCGCGCAATTCGCGCATCTGTCGCATCATGCGGCTGACGGTCGGTTTGATTTCCTGTGCGCATTCCTTCGAAAAACGCTGCAGGATCGTCTGCATTTCCTTGCGCTTGCGCCCCTGCGTCTGAAGGCCCGTGGTCAGCCGTGATTTTTGCAAGGCGGTGATGGCCGCGCGGCGCAGGGCATCGACGGACAACTCGTCTTTCGTCAGATAGTCGCTGAAGCCCAGTTTCAGGGCATTGATGCCGACTTCGGCATCGTCGCTGCCGGTGATCATGATCGTCGCGGCCGCCGAATTGGTGGCATCGGCCCGGATGCTGTCAACACCGTCAAGCCCCGTACCGTCGGGCAGGTAATAGTCCAGCAAAATCAGATCGAATTTGTCTTTCTTCAGCACATTGCGCATCGCATCCAGGCTGTCTGCCTCCACCGTGTGGGTGGTGAAACCGAAGTTGGCGCACATTCTTTGCAGGCGCATGCGGTCGAACCTCTGGTCATCCACGATGAGAATACTGGCGAAGTCGGGTGTATGAAGGGCCTGTTGGTCGAGTGTGGCAGTGATGCGGTTCATGCTGCTCATGAAAATGCTCCTTGCGGCAAGTGGCACTTTATTGCGGCCAAATTCTCAAGATCGCGTAAACGTCTGCGCATTGCGCAGCCGTGCACATCACGCTAAAGCCGCCCGCATGAGCACACCGATCCGCCCCCGTCGCAATTTCTATGGTCGCCTCAAAGGCAAAACCCTCAAGCAGTCGCAGCGCGGCTATCTTGATGAGGACCTCGGCCCCCTGTCGCCCGGGCCCGTCGATTGGGCGGCAAACCCCGACCGGACACCGCTCGATCTGGACGCGATGTTTGGCGGTCGGCCGACATGGCTCGAGATCGGGTTCGGCGGGGGGGAGCATATGGTCCATCAGGCCGCTTCTCATCCCGACGTCGGCATTATCGGCTGCGAGCCCTATATCAATGGTGTGGCGATGCTGCTGGGCAAGATACGCCGTGCGGGCGTCGACAACGTCAGGGTTCATCCCGGCGATGTGCGCGACATGTTCGATGTGTTGCCGGAGGGGGCGATTGATCGGGCGTTTCTGCTCTATCCCGATCCCTGGCCCAAGGCACGGCACCACCGTCGCCGTTTCGTGACGCCAGAACATCTGAAGCCATTGCACAGGGTGCTCAGGCCCGGAGCGATTTTCCGCGTTGCAACCGATATCGAGGATTACGTGCGCCAGACGCTGGAGCAGGTGCCGCAGCATGGTTTCGAATGGCTTGCCGAGGGGCCGTCCGACTGGCGCACGCCATGGTCCGACTGGATTTCGACACGTTATGAGCAAAAGGCACTGCGCGAAGGCCGCACGCCGCATTACCTGACATTCAAACGCATCTGAGGCGGTCCTGCGGGAACCATCGGGGCCAGTCGAGCGTTGCGCAGGCAATGCTGAATACCTTGATGATCCGCCTCGCCCCTTTGATCGCTGCTATTTCCCTGCTGCTGTGCGCCGCCATCCCGGTCTCCGCACAGGATCAGGTATTCGAGGTCGACGCGCTGAATGCCGGGCTGCCCGCACCGCGCGGGGATCTTGATCTGGCCACGCCGCAATCGGCGATGGAAACCTTTCTGTTTGCGATCGAGGACGGCGCATTCGATGATGCCGCCCATGTTCTGAACCTCAACGACATTGATGTGGCGTCGCAGGCCGAAACGGGTCCGCTGCTCGCGCAGCGGCTGGCAACGGTCATCGACCGCAAGGTGGTGATTTCATGGCAGCAGTTGCTGGAGCGACCGGATGCGCTCGACACGACGGCGGCAAGCAATAATCCGATGGCGGGTACGGCACGCAAGAGCCTTTTGCTGGGAGTTCTGGATCTGGACGGTCGGGGCGTTGCCCTGCGCCTGAACCGAATAAAGCCCGAAGGCGGCGCACCGGTGTGGGTCTTTTCGCGGCAAAGTGTTGCCAATATCGACCCGCTTTTCGCGCGCTACGGCCCGTCGAAGTTTGAAAAGGCGCTGCCGGACCAACTGCGCAAGGATGCGTTTGCCGGGCTGAAGTGGTGGGAGCTATTGGGCATGCCGCTCGTCCTCGCCATTGCTGCCGGTATTTCGGTACTGGTCTGGCGGATACTGGGCAAGGCGGGCAGCGGCGGGTTGGCCAACAGCATCATCAACGGATTGCGCACGCCGGTGACAATGAGCGTGCTGGCGCTGACGGTCTGGGCCGCTACGCAGTATCTATTCGTTGTCTCGGGCGCACTGTCGACGTTTCTTGAACCGCTTCTTATCCTGACTTTTGTCGCGGCAGGCGTAATCCTGACAGTGAATGTCATCGACGCGGTGCTGGAGCGTGTGGTCGCGGTGGACATCGACACACTTGCGTCACCGGAAGAGGAAGACCGGCGCAATCTGGCCGCGTCCCTTTCGGCGGCGCGGCGTGTGCTCGTCGTGATCGCGGTTCTTGCGGGGACGGGGATTGTTCTCAGCACGGCCAAGATTTTCCAGACACTCGGTTTTTCGCTTCTGGCGGCTGCCGGATCAATGACGCTCGTGCTGGGCTTTGCCGCGCGCGAGGTGCTCGGCAATATTATGGCGAGCCTGCAGATTTCGCTCAACAGGTCGGCGCGCGTCGGTGATCAGCTGATCTGGCACGACACGCTTTGCACGGTCGAGCGGGTGAATTTCACCTACGTGCAGCTGCGGGCGTGGGACGATACCCGTCTGATCGTGCCGGTCTCCAAATTTGTCTCGGACGCATTTATCAACCGCAACGTAGTGGACAGCGGAATGACCCGCGTCGCCAAGCTGACCGTCTCGTCCGCGGTTGACATCGACGCCCTGCGCGAGGGCTTCAACGACTTTGTGGCAGGCGATGACCGGATCGCCGACGAGGGCAGCGCCGCGATGGTTGTAGGGCAGGACGGCTATGGCGTGCAAATCCGGTTTGCCGTGCCCGTGCCTGATCCGCGTGACGGTTGGGACGTCGAGTGCGAATTGCGGGAGCACATGATTGGCGTGGCCCGCGCGCAAGGACGCAAGCACGACATTGACCCCCTGCCGCATCTCGGCACGCAATCGCAGCCGGTGGCGCCCGACACGGCCGATTGATCCAAATCGCGCATGGACGCGTTCGGGCGGCTGGGCTAAAACGCGCCAAAGACAAAGTTGAGGGCGCTAACATGTCGAGCCACGGTGATCCCATTCCAATGACGTCGCGGGCCTGTGGTCCGCTGCGCGGCACGGCAGAGGTGCCGGGCGATAAATCCATTTCCCATCGCTCCTTGATCCTCGGAGCGATGTGCATCGGCGAGACGACGATAAAGGGTCTGCTGGAAGGGCAGGATGTGCTGGATACCGCCAAGGCGATGCAGGCATTCGGCGCGGACGTGACAGACCACGGCGACGGCAACTGGTCCGTGCGGGGTGTCGGGGTCGGCGGCTTTGCAGAGCCCCAGAATGTCATCGACTGCGGGAATTCTGGTACGGGTGTGCGGCTTATCATGGGGGCGATGGCGACCCAGCCGATCACTGCGACCTTCACGGGGGATGCAAGCCTGAACGGCCGGCCCATGGCGCGGGTTACCGATCCGCTCGCTGAATTCGGTTGTCAGGCTGTGGGCCGGGAAGGGGGCCGTCTGCCTATGACGCTTGTCGGGGCACGGGCGCCGGTTCCGGTGCGCTATACTGTGCCGGTGCCATCTGCGCAGGTCAAATCTGCCGTGTTGCTGGCGGGGCTGAATGCGCCCGGACAAACAGTGGTGATCGAGCAGGAGGCCACCCGCGATCACACCGAACGGATGCTGGCGGGCTTTGGCGCCCGGATCGACACCCGCGAAACGGATGAAGGCTACGAAATTACGCTGACCGGCCAGCCGGAACTGCAACCGCAACATATTGACGTGCCGCGCGATCCCTCCTCTGCGGCATTTCCTGTGTGTGCCGCGCTGATTACACCGGGGTCGGATGTTCTGGTTCCGGGTATCGGCCTCAACCCGACGCGGGCCGGTCTGTTCACGACCCTGCGCGAAATGGGTGCCGATCTGACCTACGAAAACGAACGCACGGAAGGGGGCGAGCCCGTTGCCGATCTGCGGGCACGTTTTTCGCCTGATATGCATGGTATCGAAGTTCCTCCTGCACGCGCGGCCTCTATGATCGACGAATATCCGGTGCTGAGCGTGGTTGCGGCCTATGCCAGCGGGCAGACGGTGATGCGCGGGGTTAAGGAACTGCGCGTCAAGGAAAGCGACCGGATCGATGCCATGGCGCAGGGCTTGCGTGCGAACGGCATCGAGGTCGAGGAAGGCCCCGATTGGTGGATTGTAACGGGTTTGGGCCACGGCAATGTTCCCGGCGGTGCTGTTTGCGCAAGCCAGCTGGATCACCGGATCGCGATGTCTTTCCTCATCCTCGGAATGGCGGCAAACGCGCCTGTCCGGGTTGATGACGGCGGCCCCATTGCCACTTCCTTTCCGATCTTTGAGCCGCTGATGGCGCGTCTGGGGGCAGACGTGAGCCGCGATACCGCATGAGCAATCCCGCGCTTCTGACACGGATGCTGGCGATCGTGGCATTCGGGCTTTTGACGGCGCTGACCGTGTTGTCGATCGGGTGGTTGCAACCGGGCGGGTTGCGCATTTTTGACAGCAGGTTGCTGGGCTATGACGTAGCAGACGCGCAGACCTATATCGACAGTCTGACACCTGCGGCGCGCGGTCTTTACCTCGGTGTGTTCAGGGTTCTTGATACGCTGTTTCCCGTCTTTGCGAGTGCTGCCATGATCGGGGCCGTTCTGGTTGGCAAAGGCCGCGCCTGGGTTCCCGCACTGGCTATTCCGGTGGCGTTTCTCGCGCTGGATCTGACCGAGAACGCATTGGTTGGACAGATGTTGCGCGAGGGACCGGCCTTGGCCGAAACCGCATCGCGGATCACGATGGCGAAATGGGGCAGTTTCTTTACCGGCCTGTTGCTTGCACTTGCGGCATGGCGGGCCCGACACAGGAAAGGGGATGACAGATGACCGGATTTACCATCACAATCGATGGCCCGGCGGCAGCGGGCAAAGGCACCTTGTCCAAGGCGGTCGCGGCGCACTTCGGCTTCGCACATCTTGATACCGGTCTGCTTTACCGCGCTGTCGGCGCAAAGGTGATTGCCGGTCAAGACGCGGTCGAGGCGGCGCAGTCCCTCGATCCCTCCGACCTCGACGATGATAGCCTTCGCACGCCCGATGTGGCCCAAGCGGCGAGCAAAGTTGCCGTGATCCCAGAGGTGCGTGCCGCGTTGGTCGAATTCCAGCGCAGCTTTGCCGCCCGTGCGGGCGGTGCCGTGCTGGACGGGCGCGATTGCGGAACGGTGATTTGTCCCGATGCGGCGGTGAAACTGTTCGTCACGGCCTCTGCCGAGGTCCGGGCCAAACGTCGGTTTGCAGAGCTTTCGGGCAAGGGCATAGAAGATAGCTTCGAGACGGTTCTGGCGGATGTAAAAGCACGCGACGCGCGCGACATGGAACGCGCGACCGCGCCACTCGTTGCCGCGCAGGACGCGTTGACCATCGATACGTCTGATCTGACAATCGAGGACGCGATTGCGGCAGCTGTCGCCGCGATCGAGGCGGCACGCTGACCCCGTACGGCTGGACGGTTCACCAAAGCTTGTTTCGTATTTCAACGGCGCTTGGTTAGGTTGGAGGGGCAAAGGAGACGCCCCATGATCCGACAAATCGCCATTGCCGCAACGCTCATTGTGTCGAGCACCACGCTGGCCGCGCAAACCGCGCCCGAAGCACCCGCACCGCCCCCCGAGGCGCAAACGCCGGCACCACAGGTTGAAGGGCCGATGACACTGCAACGCCTCGCGCTCATCGTGCAGGCGCTCGATCCACAGGTGATCGCCAGAGGTCCCACGCTGGAATTCACGCTCGACGACATTCCGGTGATTGTGGTGGCCGATGCGGCTGCTGACAGAATGCGGGCGATGGTGCCCATTGCGTCCGCCCAGGGTCTGAGCGACGCAGAGATGCGCCGCTTGATGCAGGCCAATTTCGACACGGCGCTCGATGCGCGATACGCCATCGCCAACGGACGGCTCTGGGGTGTCTTCATCCACCCCTTATCGCCACTGGAGCGGGACCAGTTCATCAGCGGTCTGATCCAGACCATCAACGTGGCACGCACCTTTGGGCAGACCTATTCGGGCGGCGCGCAGGTTTTCGGTGGCGGTGATTCAAACGGCATCTATCAGGAGCTTTTCGAGGAGTTGCGTAAAAAGGGCGAAGCGCTCTAGGACCAAAGCGGGCGCGCTGCATTGACGTTGGCCGCCCGATCCCCGACATTGCCGCCAAACCGGAGGACCGTTCATGGCGGCAGTCAAAAAGCAGATCATTTGCATCAATTGGGGCACCAAATACGGGGCACCCTATATCAACCGGTTGTATGCGATGTGTGCGCGCAACATCACCGGCGCGTTCACGATGACCTGCTTTACCGACAACCGCGAAGGTGTGCGGCCCGAGGTCATCTGTCAGGACCTGCCGCCCAGCGATATCGTGATGCCCAAATCCAAAGGTATCTGGCCAAAGTCGCGGCTGTGGAACGAAACACTGGACGGGGTCGAGGGACCGGTGCTGTTTCTGGATCTCGATCTGGTGATTACGGGCAATCTGGACGGATTTTTCGACTATGGCGATCCCGACGATGTGATCCTTGCGCGCAATCCCACGACGCCGTTCGAAAAGCTGGGGCAGACGTCGATCTTCCGCTTTCCGGTTGGCAAGCTTGCGCCTTTGCTCGAGATTTTCCGGGCCGATCCACAAGGGATCGCGGACGAGTATACATTCGAGCAGCGGTTTGTGACGCGCAACGCGCCGGGCGGCATCAAATTCTGGCCGAAGCCCTGGGTCCGCCATTTCCGAACCCAATGCGTGCCGTTGTTTCCGATGAATTATTTCATTGCGCCGAAATTGCCCGCCGATGCCCGTGTCGTGATTTTTCCGGCCACACCGAACCCGCCCGATGCCCTGCGGGGCCGCTGGGTGCCGGAAGAAGGGGACCGCACCCGCGGCGAGCATATCATGCGGGCAATCCGCGGGCCGCGCCACTTTGACAAGCGCTTCCGCCATTTGCGACGTTTTTTGTTGCCGACGCCCTGGATTGCGGATCACTGGCGCGAGTAATCCCTTGCGGGGCGCGCACAGGCTTCCCTAGGGTATAACAAGCACAATCTGGGAGCTGACCATGCTGAAAATCCTGAGCGCCGCTGCGGCCACACTCACCATCGCCACTGCCACTTTCGCGGCCGATCTGCCCGACCTGCAAGGGCGCGAGATCGTGGTTGCCACCGAAAATGCCTATCCTCCGTTGCAGTTCGTGGACCCCGACAGCGGTGATGCCGTGGGCTGGGAATATGACGCGATGGCCGAAATCGCCGAGCGGCTGAATGCAAAGGTCGTCTATGAGAACGTCAGCTGGGACGCCATGATCCCCGCCGTGTCCGAGGCGCAGTTCGACATGGGCATGACGGGCATCACCATCCGTGACGACCGCAAGGAAAAGGTGGATTTCTCCGACACCTATATGACGTCCGAAATGGTGATGCTGGTGCGCGGCGACGAGGATCGTTTTGCCTCGGCCGAAGAATTTGCGGCCAACGATGATTTGCTGGTCGCGGCCCAGCCCGGCACCACGCCGTTTTATGTGGCCGTCTATGATGTGCTGGACGGGGACGAAGCAAACGCGCGGATCAAGCTGTTCGAGACCTTCGGGGCCACGGTGCAGGCGCTGCGGGCGGGCGACGTCGATCTGTCTTTGACCGATAGCGTGGGCGGCGAAGGTTATGTGGCGGCCTCGGAGGGCAAGCTTAAGATCGTGGGCGAAAAGCTGGGCACCGAGGATTTCGGTTTCATCTTTCCCAAGGGATCCGATCTGGTGGCGCCGATCAATGCGGCCATCGCGGACATGCGCGCTGATGGCACGATCGACGCGCTCGACAAGAAGTGGTTCCTGGATTTCAAAGTCGGCGGCTGATCATTGCGACAGCATCCTGATGCGGGCGGCGACTTTCCCTATTGGCTGGTCGCCGTTTTTGCCGCACTTGTCTGGGCATTCTGGCAGGTTGTCACACAGGACATATACCTCGATGTACTGAGCAAACTGAGCCGTGGCATCTGGATAACGCTTCAGGTCAGCGTCGTAGGGTACCTGTCGGCCTGTGCGGTCGGGCTGGCGTTGGCCCTGATGCAGCGCAGCGGCAATATTGTCGTGCGGCAAGTGGCACGCGGCTACGTCGAAATCATGCGTGGCATCCCCATACTGGTGCTGCTCCTGTACGTGGCTTTCGTGCTGGCCCCGGCGCTCGTGGCGTTGTGGAACTGGAGCGCGGGCTATACCGGCGCCGAGGAGCTGCGCACACGGGATTTTCCGTTCGTCTGGCGGGCGACGCTGGCGCTCGTGCTTGCCTACTCCAGTTTTCTCGCCGAGGTGTTTCGCGCCGGTCTGCAATCGATTGACATCGGCCAGGTCGAGGCGGCCGAGGCGCTGGGGCTCAACCGCTGGCAACGCTTTCGACATGTGATCTGGCCGCAGGCTGTGCGCATCGTCATGCCTCCTCTGGGCAATGATTTCGTGGCCATGCTCAAGGACAGCTCGCTTGTCTCGGTGGTCGGCGTGCAGGATATCGCCCAGATCGGCAAGCTGACGGCGGCGGGAAATTTTCGCTATTTCGAGACGTATAATGTGGTCGCGCTGGTGTATCTGACGATGACGATCGCGCTATCTCTGGCGCTCAGGGCGTTCGAGCGGCACCTCAAGAGAAACGACCGCTAGCTTGCAAATGCTTTCGGGTGCGCCATCTCTTGGGCAGATACTTGAAGGAGAACACAGATGAAAACCGCCAAAGACTATATGGACGCCGCCAATGCCGAGGTCCCGAAGATGAGCGCCGAAGATGCCATCGCCAAGCACAAGGCCGGGCAGGGCACCTTTATTGATGTGCGCGACAGCGCCGACATTGCCAAGAGTGGTACGATCGCCGGCGCCCACCGCGTGCCGCGGGGCATGATCGAGTTCCGCGCCGATCCCGCGATGGAGCAGCTCTATGACGATACGTTCCAGAAAGACGCCGAGCTGTATCTGATTTGCGGCGCGGGCGGTCAGGCGGCGCTGGCCGGCAAGACACTGCGCGATATGGGCTTTACGAATGTCACCAACATCGGCGGTTTCCCTGCGTGGAAAGACGCGGGCGGGCCGACCGAAAGCTAGGGCCAAGCGCCCGCATGCATCAGACGCAAGGCATCGGCCGTCTGCCGCCAAACCGGGTGGCGAAACACAGGCGGGCCTTGCCTTGCGCCCCAGAATCCCCTATACGCGCGCCTGTCTAAGGGGCATTAAAAGCCTCGGATGCAGATGACTGAGCAGGGTCGGACCATTCCGGCCCTCTTTTCATTGCAATCCGGGAGACCGCCCCGAAGTCCAATTCACACTCAAGACCGGCGGAGACAACCGCACGGCCAGCTACATCTCTTAAAGGATACGATACGCCACATGGCAAATATGATGGACGAGTTTGAAGCACTCTTGAACGAAAGCTTCGAAATGGACACGCCCGAAGAGGGTTCTGTTGTCAAAGGCAAGGTCATCGCGATCGAAGCGGGCCAAGCCATCATCGACGTAGGCTACAAGATGGAAGGCCGCGTCGAGTTGAAAGAATTTGCCGATCCCGGCGAAGCTCCCAAAATTGACGTTGGTGACGAAGTCGAAGTGTTCCTTCGTCAGGTCGAGAACGCGCGTGGCGAAGCCGTCATCAGCCGCGAAATGGCCCGCCGCGAAGAAGCTTGGGACCGTCTGGAGAAAGCCTACGCCGCAGAAGAGCGTGTCGAAGGCGCGATCTTTGGCCGCGTCAAGGGTGGCTTCACGGTCGATCTGGGCGGTGCGGTTGCATTCCTGCCCGGCTCGCAAGTTGACGTGCGTCCCGTGCGCGACGCAGGCCCGTTGATGGGTCTCAAGCAGCCATTCCAGATCCTGAAAATGGACCGCCGCCGTGGCAACATCGTTGTATCGCGCCGTGCGATCCTCGAAGAATCCCGTGCCGAGCAGCGCGCCGAAGTCATCGGCAACCTGACCGAAGGCCAGACCGTAGACGGTGTGGTCAAGAACATCACCGAATACGGTGCGTTCGTGGATCTGGGCGGTGTCGACGGTCTGCTGCACGTCACCGACATGGCGTGGCGCCGGGTCAACCACCCGTCCGAAATCCTTGCCATCGGCGAGACGATCAAGGTGCAGGTCATCAAGATCAACAAAGAGACACACCGCATCAGCCTCGGCATGAAGCAGCTGCAGGAAGATCCATGGGATCTGGTAGCCGCGAAGTATCCGCTGGAATCCTCGCACACCGGTCGCGTCACCAACATCACCGACTACGGTGCCTTTGTTGAGCTGGAGCCCGGCGTTGAAGGTCTGGTCCACGTGTCCGAAATGTCCTGGACCAAGAAGAACGTACATCCCGGCAAGATCGTTTCGACCAGCCAGGAAGTCGAAGTCATGGTTCTGGAAATCGACAGCGCGAAACGTCGTGTATCGCTTGGTCTCAAGCAGACCATGCGAAACCCATGGGAAGTGTTTGCAGAAACGCACCCCGAGGGCACGGAAGTCGAAGGCGAAGTCAAGAACATCACCGAATTCGGTCTGTTCGTCGGTCTGCCCGGCGACATCGACGGTATGGTGCACCTTTCCGACCTCAGCTGGGACCAGCGCGGCGAAGAGGCAATTCAGGACTACCGCAAAGGCGACATGGTTCAGGCCGTTGTCTCCGAAGTGGACGTCGAGAAAGAGCGCATTTCGCTGTCGATCAAGGGTGTCGGTGGCGACAAGTTTGCCGAAGCCGTTGGCGGCGTGAAGCGGGGCTCCATCATCACGGTGACCGTGACATCCATCGAAGACGGTGGTGTGGAAGTGGAATACGAAGGCATGAAGTCCTTCATCCGCCGTTCCGATCTGTCGCGTGACCGTGCCGAACAGCGCCCCGAGCGTTTCTCGGTCGGTGACAAGGTCGACGTGCGCGTCACCAACGTGGACAGCAAATCGCATCGCCTTGGCGTTTCGATCAAAGCGCGCGAAATCGCCGAAGAAAAAGAAGCCGTCGAACAGTATGGCTCCTCGGACTCCGGTGCATCGCTCGGCGATATCCTCGGCGCGGCGCTGAAGGGCGACGACTAAGCTTTAGACCTGCGTCAATTTGCAGGTTGATCGGGCCTCGTACCAGTCGGTGCGGGGCCCTTTTCATATTCCGAATCGGGGTAAGGTGCTGCACCTGCATCCAAATTTGCACCGCGAGCGAGTCTCAATAATGGCGGAATGGTTGCAAAATGCCGCTGAAATACATCCTCAGGCGGCAGAAAATCACCGCTACCCCCATCCGGTCACTTTTCGGCGAGTGTGTTATTTCCTATACTGACGCAAAATAGCGCCAGATTACGCGGGGAGACCATGATGATCCGATCGGAATTGATCCAGAAGATCGCGGATGACAATCCACACCTCTACCAACGCGACGTGGAGCGCATCGTGAACACCATTTTCGACGAGATCACTTCCGCCATGTCGCGCGGCGACCGGGTCGAATTGCGCGGCTTTGGCGCGTTTTCGGTCAAGCAACGTGATGCACGGGTCGGACGGAACCCAAGGACCGGTGAGACTGTTCATGTAGAAGAGAAACATGTACCGTTCTTCAAAACGGGCAAGTTGCTCCGTGATCGTCTGAACGGGAAGAGTTAATGCGCTATATCCGCTATGCCTGCATCGCCATTTTTGCCGTGGCGCTGATTTCTGTGGCTTTGGCAAACCGCGAGATGGTGCCGTTGAAGGTTCTGCCGGATGAGTTGTCCGGTTTGTTCGCGGTGAACCCGTCGATCCAGATGCCTTTGTTCATCATCATCCTTGGCAGCATTCTGGCGGGTCTGTTGGTCGGCTTTATCTGGGAATGGATTCGCGAACATGCGCAACGTGCCGAAGCGGCGGCGCAGGCCCGCGAAATGCGGCGCCTGCAGCGCGAGAACGCCAAGCTGAAGGCGGAAAAGCACGAAGGCAAGGACGAGGTGATCGCCCTGCTGGACCAAGCCAGCTAAGCCAATGCCCGAGGACATTTCTGTCAAGATTTGCGGTCTGAAAGACGTCGCGGCCATCGACGCGGCCGCACAGGCGGGCGCGCGCTATGTCGGCTTCGTTTTCTTTCCCAAATCACCGCGCAACGTCAGTCTGACGCAGGCCGCTGATCTGGCGATCCATGTGCCCGTGGGTGTGGCGAAAGTTGCCCTGACGGTGGATGCGGATGATGAATTCCTTGATGAGCTGACTACGCGGGTGCCGTTGGACATGATCCAGTTGCACGGCCGCGAAACACCGCAAAGAGTTGCCGAGGTGAAGGCCCGTTTCGGACTGCCTGTCATGAAAGCGGTCGGCGTTGCGGACGCAGACGATTTCACCGCTCTGGATGCCTACGCCGGAGTGGCAGATCAGCTGCTCGTGGATGCCAAGCCACCCAAGGACGGAACTTTGCCGGGCGGGAACGGGCTGTCGTTTGACTGGCGGCTTCTGGCAGGGCGGGTGTGGCGCACGCCCTGGATGCTGGCGGGCGGATTGGACGCAACCAACGTGGGAGAGGCGATCTCGCGGACCGGCGCGCGACAGCTGGACCTGTCGTCAGGCGTTGAATCTGCGCCGGGGGTCAAGGACGCCGCCAGGATCGCCCGTTTCATGGACGCCGCACGCGCCGCCTGATACTCCGGGGGCAGCCCTGCGGCCCGATGCCGCTTTACGATTGACGCATCCGGCGGTAGGACTTGGCGACAGATTTTTCCGCAAAGGCGCACCGCAATGGCAAACGATCTTTTCAACAGCTTCATGACCGGCCCGGACGAAAACGGGCGTTTCGGTGAGTTCGGCGGCCGGTTCGTTTCCGAAACACTGATGCCCCTGATCCTCGATCTGCAGGCCGAGTATGATAAGGCGAAGGACGACGCATCATTCTGGGCCGAGATGGACGACCTGTGGGAGCACTACGTCGGGCGCCCGAGCCCGTTGTATCTGGCCGAGCGTCTGACCGAAGAGCTGGGCGGAGCCAAGATCTATATGAAGCGCGATGAGCTGAACCACACCGGCGCGCATAAGATCAACAACGTGCTCGGCCAGATTATTCTGGCCCGCCGCATGGGTAAGAAGCGGATCATCGCGGAAACAGGTGCGGGGCAGCACGGCGTGGCCACGGCGACGGTCTGCGCGAAATTCGGTTTGAAATGCGTCGTATATATGGGTGCACACGATGTGGAGCGTCAGGCACCCAATGTGTTCCGTATGCGCCTGCTGGGCGCTGAGATTGTACCGGTCACATCAGGGCGCGGGACATTGAAGGATGCGATGAACGACGCGCTGCGGGACTGGGTCACGAATGTGCGCGACACTTTCTACTGCATCGGGACCGTGGCGGGGCCGCACCCGTATCCGGCGATGGTCCGCGATTTCCAGAGCATCATCGGCAAGGAGGTCCGCACACAGATGGACCGCGCGGAAGGCCGTTTGCCCGATACGATCATTGCAGCGATCGGGGGCGGTTCAAATGCGATGGGCCTGTTCTACCCGTTCCTGGACGATAAAGAGGTCGACATCATCGGTGTCGAGGCAGGCGGCAAGGGCGTGAACGCCAAGATGGAGCACTGTGCATCCCTCACGGGTGGCCGTCCGGGCGTCCTTCACGGCAACCGAACCTATCTTCTGCAGGACGATGACGGCCAGATCCTCGAGGGCTTTTCGATTTCTGCGGGTCTGGACTATCCCGGTATCGGGCCGGAACACGCGTGGTTGCATGACATCGGCCGCGCGAAGTACGTCTCGATCACAGACAAGGAAGCGCTGGCCGCATTCCAGAAGTGCTGTGAGCTGGAGGGTATCATCCCGGCGTTGGAGCCGAGCCATGCTCTGGCCCATGTGATGAAGATTGCTCCGGAATTGCCCAAGGATCACATCATCTGCATGAACATGTGTGGTCGGGGCGACAAGGACATCTTTACCGTCGCCAAAGCGCTCGGGTTCGAGATGGGTGAATTCGCCTAAAGTTGTCCAAGGCATCCGGGGCCATGGTTCGGACATCGCAGCCTTTGTGCTGCGGTGGTCCCGTATCATCGTGCCTCGGGGAAGCCCGCCGCTTAGCGCGTAAGCTCCAACACATCGAGCAGGCTTTCGTTCACCGGCGCAGGGAACATGAGCCGCGCGCGCGTGTCAGACACCCTTTCAAACACCGCCACGTCCGGCTGGATCGTGCCGTTTCCCCGAAAATCGGGCGGCAACTCGGCGTAATCCTGAGGGGTTTCCGACGCAACATAGCCAACGCCCAGATAGACCGGTCGCCCGTCGATGATATCGATCCGGCCGGATGTGCGTTGCGAACCGCTGAGTTTTTCAAATCGCGCACCGGCGATGTCCAGAGTGATACGGCATTTGAAATTAGTGTAGACGACCAGTTTGGCGGGGCCACCCAGCTTCATCGTCCGGCAATTCCAATCCCCTTGCAAAGAGGGCGCAAACGCGATGTCTGGGGTGCCGGACAATGCCTGTGTCAGTGCGGCCACGTCTTCCTGCGCACCGGTTTGAAACGCTTCGAGCAGCGCGGCGCCGACAGTTTCGTCGAAACGCTCAAGGCGGACCTGTTCCTGAGGGCGGATATCATACGCTGCCGCGGCACCTGCCAGCATTTGCAGTCCAAGGATCAGCCCCAAAAACGGTCTGGTCATGACGCGTCCAGTGCATGTGCCTCAAGCACGTCCAACGGCACGATTTCAAGCGCG
Source organism: Sulfitobacter sp. S190 (assembly GCF_025141935.1). NCBI lineage: Bacteria > Pseudomonadati > Pseudomonadota > Alphaproteobacteria > Rhodobacterales > Roseobacteraceae > Sulfitobacter > Sulfitobacter sp. S190. The sequence continues at coordinate 874,406 of NZ_CP081120.1, forward strand.
CGCTTGTGGGTTGCGGCGAGGTGCACCCGTGGGCCGCATCCTTCATCCGCGGCCTGCAGAAACCGACCGGCACACAGGCACCAGCTGTCGCCGGGTTTGAGACCCGCAAAGCCGAAGGTGGGGTTGGGCGTACTCAGGTCGTTGCCCACGTATTTCGAGTACGCGAGAAATTCGGCTGTCATGACGGCACAAACCGTATGGCTTCCCTGATCGGCGTCGCATGTATTGCAGTAACCGTCCCGGAAAAATCCAGTTTTGGGGTCCATACCGCAAGTGACCAATGGCCCGTCCAAAACGTTCAAACTCGGGTCAGGATCCATGGGTCGCCTATCTAAGTTGTGTTGCAATCGAGCGGAAGATTTCCACATTCTGTGCGCTGACGCCAGCCTCACGGAATTTACGGTCGGCGGCGTTGACCGCAACCACGACCCCCGCCGCGCGATTGATATAGATGTATTGGCCGTAGACGCCCCGCGCCATGAATTCGCCCGGCTCTGCGTTGACGGGAATCCACCACTGGTAGCCATAGCCGATCTCGCCCGGCTGGGTTGGCGCACTTGGCGCGGTTGAGGCCGCGACCCACTCTGCGGGCACGATCTGTTGGCCGTTATAGCGACCGTTTTGCAAAAACATCTGGCCCATGCGGGCATAGTCGCGCGTGGTCAGGTTGAGCCCGCCCAGAACAAAGGCAGTCCCAACGCCGTCGGTCAGGTAATAGGGCGCATATTCGAGTCCCATCGGCGCTACGATTTTCTCGCTCATCAGCTCTGCGATGCTGCGCCCTGTGGCACCGCGCACCACCATCGACAGGACATGCGTATCGATAGAGACGTATTTCCATTGTGCACCGGGCGCGGCAAATGTGACGTCCAGATCCGCCGCGAAGTCATCCATTTCTCCGCCAAGCGCCAGCACGCGGCCCATCCGGTTGATGTCGGAGGATTTGTCGAGATAGTCCTCGTCGAAGGTTACCCCGCTGGCCATGTTGAGCACGTTGCGGACCGTCGCCCCGTCGTAAGCACCGCCGCGCAGAGCGGGCGCATATTGGACCACGGGATCGTCGAGGGAGGCGATGGCGCCTTTGTCCAGCAAAACACCGATCAACGCAGAAAGATAGCTTTTGGCGACGGACCAGCTGATCCGCTTGTCCTGCGGCGTCGTCCCTTTGTGATAGCTTTCGTGCACGATCTGGCCGTCCTTGAGAATGACGAGCCCGGTCACGTCACGCGCGCCAATCCAGTCCGTCACATCGGCCGAAAGCTGAAAATCGGGACCATAAGGCAGTTCGGTCGTGGGCCCGTCACCGCGCGGCACCGCCACGGTGAGAAACGCGGCGTCCATATTCGAGAAATTCTCGACGATGCGGTCTTGCGCGAAGAGGGAGTTCACTGCCAGAAGCCGACCGATTTCCTCGCGTTTCCACAGGCCTATGACCACGATCGCCAGCACAGCGGCAAGCAAAAGCCGGCCAAGCCATTTTCCGAATGTTCTCATGTGTCGCCACTCCCTTTGTCGTCACTCAACCACGCGGGATGCAGAGCGGGCCAGCGCGACCTTACGTCAGGCCTCGTGTTGCCATTTTACCCAGCGGCCATGAAAATCGGCGCGGCCCAGGGCAACCCGAATATCACCAGGCCACATGCGCAGGGTCACTGCGGCGCCGCGTGCGCCGCTGGTGTCGCCGTCGCTTTCCATAGACAGCCAGGCAAGCGGACGATCGCGTGTCGCCTGCTGGCCTGCCGCTTCCATCAGCGCCCGGCCATGTGCGCGTGCGGGCGACGGAAAATACTGCCAAGCGACAGAGTGTTGCACCAGATGCAGGCAGCCTTGCGGCGCGGACGCCAGTCGTCCTCCTAGCCAGTCAATGGCATCGCCACGTTCGATGGGTGCTGTCATTATCGATGCCGCGGCGCGGGTCATGGCGAGCCGTTCGGGTTGATCGGGCCACAGATACGCAGTGAGACGCAGCAGATCGTCACCGTTCGCGACCCTGAGCGGGTTCAGATCCACGCCCGCGCGCCCCGCAATCGTGGGGACATAGGTGCTGGGGGCGGGGCCGCTCCAGTCGGGCGTCAAGCTGATGACGGGCATCGGCGCGCCGTAGCGTGTGCCACCGATCTCGAGCGCGTAGTGGTCCCACATCAGGTTGAGACCGCCACTGGCACCCAGTTCGCTCAGATGCACCGGCAAATCGAAATGCGCGGCGGCCGCACGCGCGCCCGCGATCAGAACCGCAGAGCGCCGTACCTCGTTGGTTTGGGGCGGGCTGTCGGTCCAGTCTAGCAAATAGGCTTCGTGCGCGTCCAACGCCTCCAGTACCGCATCGCGCAAATCGGCGTCGCTGCTTTCGTGCGGCGGATAAAGCGCCGCCAAACCGGGCGCGCGCCGGGTCAAAACAAGTGCGTGCAGCCCACCTGCAATGCGCAGGGGCAAAGAGTGGCCCGCTGGCCCTATATCCCCGTCGAATGCCGCAAATTTGCGGCCCAATGCGCTGTGGTCTGGCCAGTGGCGCGACAGAATTTTCAGAAGCTGCCCCATGAACGGGGACCCGAGCGCAATGCAACTTTCTGCTTGCTGGGCAAAGGCTTCCGGCAGGCTCATTTAAAGCGGTCCATGAGATGCTGCATCGCGGAGCGGTCGTCGGCAGGCGGCGCAGTGCCCTTTTCGGGCGTATCCGGTTTGTCTGCCTTTTGCTTTGGTGCGTCGGATGGACGTTTCGTGCCGGTCGACGGACGCGGCGGCGCAGTGCGCAGGGCAACCGCATTCATGAATTTCGCGCTATCCCCTGCGGCCAGAAACGGGGCGCCATCGCTCACGCCGCGCATCACATCGTCAAGCCAGTGCTCGTCCGCCTTGGCGAAATCATGAAGCACGTAGCCCGCAACACGGTCCTTGTGTCCCGGATGCCCGATCCCCAGCCGTACGCGGCCGTAGTCTGCCCCCAGATGACCGTGGATGGAGCGCAACCCGTTGTGGCCCGCGTGTCCGCCACCCATCTTGAATTTTACCTTGCCGGGGGCGAGATCAAGCTCATCGTGCAGGACGATGATGTCTTCAGGGTCGATTTTGTAGAAGGCAGCGGCCGCCTGAACCGATTGGCCGGATTTGTTCATGAAGGTTTCCGGTTTGAGAAGGATCGCGCGGTCGCTACCAAAACGACCCTCGCTCACCACGCCCTGATGTTTGGATTTCCATGGTCCAAACCCGTGATCAGAGGCGATCTGGTCCACCACCATGAAGCCGATGTTGTGCCGGTGACCTGCGTATTTGGGTCCGGGATTGCCAAGACCAACAATCAGCTTCATCTCCACCTCCCTGTGTGCTCCGGCCCTGCCTATCAAAGACGCGGGGCAGTTGAAATGCGCGATCCGACGCCGTGATGTCAGGTTTCGTTCTGCGGCACCCCATCGTCCAGCGTGTAGTAGTCGCCCTTTCGGGCCACGAATATGTGCCGGGCGAGGGTGGTTCCGGTCTGGGTGTCAAAGGCCCCCATGCTGATCCCGATCCAGTCATGGAAATTCGGATCGAAGAAAAGCAGCGCGCCGCAGGTGTCGCAAAAGCCGCGTCTGACCTTGTCGGATGAGGCGTACCAGCGCAGCCTGTCTGCGCCTTTGATGCTGAGCTGGTCCTTATTCACATCCGTCGACACTTCGTAGTGACCGGACAATTTGCGGCAGGTCGTACAGTGGCAGGCGACCGGATCGGGGAGGGTGCCCGACACTTCAAAGTGCACCGCGCCGCAATCGCATGATCCTTTATGCATCGGGCATCTCCTTACGCTGCTTGTTGAGGCGTGCGAGAAGGGCGCGTGCTGTCGGGGTGGGTTCCTGCTCTACGCGCAGGTACTCCGACCCGTCCAGTTTGCGCGTGACCAACCCTGCGCCAACCAGATTCCGCCTGATCATCGCGGCGTCACCGAAATGGTGCAGGGTATTGAGCAGCGCGCTTATCTCGCGTTCTGCCAGCGGCGTCGACGCGGGTAGGGCGGCCCAGAACATCCACAGGCCCAGATCCTGCACCGCGCGGCGCGATGGCCAGGTTTGCAGGCGTCCTTGGGCATCACATTGGTGCAGAAGCTTTTCCATGAGGCGGTAGTCGACCGGATCGGCGTCTGCTTTGGTTTCCAAACGCCCCCGCGCGGCCTGCGCGGAGCGAAGGTGCTGGAAGTTTCGAAAACCCGCTGAACGGGCAAGCATGTTAAGCAGGCTCAGGTGTGACGGCGCCGCTTCGCCAAGTTCTTTGACGAGATTGCGCGCAAGGTCGGAAATATCCGGTGCGTGAAACGGGATGGGGGTTCTAGACATGTTTGGTCCTTGTCCGCCGCGAGAAATGTCGTTGGTCGCTGGCTTGACGACGCGGCATGAAACAAAGATCAAATGCTGTGTCTGAACGCAAATAGGCAGGTTTAGCTGCCCCGTGACGGGACCAGCGACGCCTCGGTGAACTGCCGACCGTGCGTCAGGAATAGGATGCCGATCCCGGACGGGCAAGCGCAAATGCAAAACGGGGCCGCCCAATGGCGACCCCGTTGCGAGTTTTCAGTCGTACCCGAAAGGATCAATCGTCGGCTTGCTCGCCGTTCGGGGGATCCATTTCTGTGGTTGGCACTTCGTCGGCCGCAACTTCTTCGTCGTCGTCGGATTGCGATGCCAGACCGGAAGGCGCCGAGATCTGTGCGATCACGAAATCACGGTCGATCGTGGGCTTGGAGCCCGCGGGCAGCTTGACGTTGGAAATCGTTGCGTTGTCGCCGATTTCCAGCTCCGACACATCAACGGTGATGCTTTCGGGAATGTCGGATGCGGTCACAACCAGTTCGACTTCGGGACGTACCAGTGTCAGAACGCCACCTTTTTTCAAACCGGGCGATACATCTTCGCCGGTCACGTCCACGTTGATGAACAGGTTGATCTTGGTGGTGCGACGCAGGCGCAGGAAGTCAACGTGCGTCGGCAGGTCCTTGACGATGTGGCGCTGCACATCGCGGCAGATCACACGTACGTCTTCTTGGCCTTCGACCTTCAGGTTGAACAGGGTCGACTTGAAGCGGCCCTTCTTCAGCATGGTGAACAGTTTGTTGAAAGGAATGTTGATCGGCAGCGGCTCTTTGTCACCACCAAAAACAATCCCGGGAACCATGCCATCGCGGCGTGCCTGACGAGCGGCGCCCTTGCCTGTCCCCGTCCGTTCCAAGGCTTCAAGATCAGGAATCTCTCCGGCCATATTAATCTCCAATGTGTTTAGGGCGGGAATCCTCCAAGGCTGTATTCCCGCGTGAAGTCGTGCCTATAGACGGGAATCTGCCGTCTGAAAAGACCAAAAAGCGCGGCGCGTCTTGCATGGGCGCGATCCGCGTGACAAGCCGGACAACATGAGCTTTGTGAACGACATTTATCTCTCGCGCAAACCGCTTGGCGGCTTTGTTGCCATCGGGTTGGCGTGGTCAGCGTATTTCGCCCAGATGCCTGTCATCAAATCGGGTGTCGATGCGTCTGACGGGGCGTACGGGATCGCCGTTTTATGGGCCTCTTTCGGGGCTGTGGCGGCGATGTGGCTGGCCCCGTTGGCGGCCAATCGCGCGGGGCGCTACGCGGTTCCTGTGGGGATCGCGCTGATCATGGTCGGGATCATGGGCGCGGGCATGGTGCCGACACTGTGGGGGCTTGCGATCATGCTGGTGCTGCTTTCTGGCGGATCGGGCATCGTTGACGTCCTCATCAATGCCGAAGTCGCCGACATCGAAGCGCAGACAGACCGGTCCCTGATGAACCTCAACCACGGGCTTTACTCGCTGTCCTATGCCGCGTCGGCGATTGTCGTCGGCGCATTGCGCGAGGCCGGCTGGACGCCTGTTGAAGTATTCTCGGCGCTGATGGCGTTGTTTGTCCTTTTGATGTGGACCACGACGGGACGCTCGGTGGAGCTCGATGACAAGGAGATACTGCCAGACGGCGTGCGGTTGCCTTCCGGGCTGATCTGGCTGGCCGGGATCGTCATCTTTTTTGCGTTTCTGACCGAAGCTGCCTCGGAAAGCTGGTCGGCGCTGCATATTGAGCGTGGATTGGGCGGGTCGGCGCAGCAAGGCGCATTGGGTCCTGCGATGCTGGGTCTGATGATGGGGGTCGGGCGTTTATCCGGCCATGCCGTGGCGCGGTATGTGCCAGAGGTGACGTTGATGGTGATTTGTTGCCTGATCACGGCGGCGGGACTGGTCGGTGCCGCGCTCGCCCCGACAGTTCTGGTGGCGCTTTTGTCGTTTTCGGTCGCGGGGTTGGGGGTATCGGTCGTGGGGCCACTGACATTGGCCATTGCCGGTCGGTCGGTTCCCAAATCGATCCGCCTCGCCGTCATCAGCCGCGTATCGGTGCTCGGCTATGGCGCGTTTTTCTTCGGCCCACCCCTGATGGGGCTGATTTCGGAAGGGTATTCGCTCTCGACATCGTTTCTCACGGTCGCGGTTGTGATTGCCGTGGTGGCAGTCACCCTCGTGCCGCTTTTGGGGCGCTATCGGCGCATCCGGGTGGAGGTCTAGGCCCGCAAATGACCGCCCGCAGAAATGATGCGTGCGTGCAGGGCAATTTCATCCGCGTAGGCGCCGTTGAAGGCGGCAAGCGTATCGTCCGAAATCGGCGTGGGTGCATCAGGCGATACATTGAGCGGCTTGAAGCGGATATCAGCCTCCATGCGTGCGCACAGAAAGGCGCGCAGGACCGTCTGTTTTTCGTAAGAGAACAGATGGTCGATGGCTGGCTGATCGCGGCTGTCTGTCACGAAGTTCCATTGGCTGCCGATCTGCGCCCAGTCGGGCGGGTTGTCCGCCAGTGCGGCTTGTACGAAACCGTCGAAATCCACGGCAAGGTCGGCGGCACGGTACCTGTACCAACTGCGCAAGTGGTCCAGCGGTGCGCGTACAACCGCCATCGTTTCGGGGCGCAAGTCAAATTCAGACGCGAGAAAGGGCGCGACCTTCCGCCGGTAACGCCGTAGGGGCATGTGCTTGCGGTGTTTGTAGAACGCGATATCCGCCCACGGTTTCAGAGCGGCCTCCATCGCGGTGGAGCCGGTTTTCGGCACCGACAGCAATACGAGGTTCTGCTGGGAAAAGACCAGCATCAGTCCTGCCAGTCACCTTCAAAGTTCTTCGGGACAAGCAGGTTGTGACGCCCCAAATCGGCGACGGCGGTTTCGCCACATAGCGCCATCGTGACATCCAGCTCCTTGTGGATGACTTCCAACGCGCGTGTCACGCCCTCTTGGCCCATCGCACCCAGACCGTAGATGAATGCCCGTCCGATATACGTGCCCTTCGCACCCATCGCGAGTGCCTTGAGCACGTCCTGACCGGACCTGATACCGCTGTCGAGGTGGACTTCGACCTGATCGCCGACAGCATCCAGGATCGCGGGCAGCGCGCGGATCGAACTCAGCGCACCGTCCAGCTGCCGGCCACCGTGGTTGGACACGATGATGGCGTCGGCGCCGACCTTCAACGCCATCTTTGCGTCCTCCGCGTCGAGTATGCCCTTAAGGATCACCTTGCCGCCCCATTGCTCCTTGATCTTGGCGATCTTGTCCCAGTCAAGGCTCGGGTCAAACTGTTCGGCGGTCCACGCGCTTAGATCACCTGCATCCGAGATGTTGTCCACATGACCGACGATGTTGCCGAAATTGCGCCGTTGTGCCTGCAACATCCCTATGCCCCAACGCCATTTGGTCGCGAGGTTCGCGATCGAACTCGGCGTGAGCTTGGGCGGGGCGGAGAGGCCGTTCTTGATATCCTTGTGGCGTTGCCCGAGGATTTGCAGATCGAGTGTGATCACAAGCGCCGAGCATTTTGCCGCGCGGGCCCGCTCGATGAGGCGGCTCACGTATTCGGTGTCGCGCATTGTATAAAGCTGGAACCAGAAAGGCTTGTGCGTGGCGGCGGCGACGTCCTCGATCGAATTGATAGACATGGTCGACAGGGTGAACGGAACCCCGAACGCCTCGGCGGCACGTGCTGCTTTGATTTCGCCATCCGCGTGCTGCATGCCGGTGAGTCCGACGGGCGCGAGCGCAACAGGCATTGCCACCTGCTGCCCGATCATCCGGCTTTGCGTGGTGCGGCCGGTCATATCAACCGCCACCCTCTGGCGCAATCTGATCTGGTCGAAATCGGACGTGTTCTCGCGGAATGTCTGCTCTGTCCAGCTGCCGCTTTCTGCATAATCGTAGAACATCCGAGGCACCCGGCGTGCGTGCAGCTTCTTGAGGTCTTCGATATTGGTAATCACGGGCATGGGAGTCTCCGCCGAATTGGTCATGTTTGTTTACCAATTCATCGGATTTAGATCAACGTGTTTTCATCACGCCTGCGCCTGAAGTGTCGCAAACGCGCTGGATAGCCAGCCGTGGTCACATATTGCGCCCATGGGTCATGACGAATTTAAAGAAGGATTTTAAACAATTATTAGTAACGCCGCGCGTCGAAGTGCGCGCGCCATACCGTCAGGTGTCGTGCGCGCCATCCGCAAGCGTTTTGACAAATGCCAGCACATTTTCTGCGCTGTTGCCCTCCGCAATCTTGCTCACGATGGCCGAGCCCACAACGACGCCGTCTGCGACATCCGCGATTGCGCGGGCCTTGGCAGGGGTGTTGACCCCGAACCCGACGATGACGGGCAGTTTGCTGGCGGCCTGAATGCGCGCGACTTCGGGCGCCACATCGGTTGCTTCCGCTTCTGCGGCACCGGTGATGCCGGTGATGGACACGTAGTAGACAAAACCGGACGTGTTTTGCGCCACACGGGGCAGGCGGCGATCATCGGTTGTCGGCGTGGCCAAACGGATAAAATTGAGGCCCGCGGCTTGCGCCGGCACGCACAGTTCTTCGTCTTCTTCGGGTGGAAGATCCACGACAATAAGACCGTCAATGCCCGCGTTCTTTGCGGCGACGAGAAACGCGTCCACGCCCATCGAATAGATCGGGTTGTAATAGCCCATCAGAACGATCGGCGTGGTGTCGTCCTGCTTGCGGAATTCGCTTGCCAGCTCAAGCGTGCGCTTCAGGGTCATACCCGCCTCGAGCGCGCGCTGACCGGCCAGCTGGATTGTCGGGCCATCGGCCATCGGGTCGGTAAAGGGCAGGCCCAGTTCGATGACATCGACGCCTGCGGCAGGCAGTCCTTTGACAATCTCGAGCGAGGTGTCGAAATCGGGATCACCCGCCATCACGTATGAAACGAACGCCTTCTGGCCCCGCGCCTTGAGGTCGGCGAATTTTGCGTCAATACGGGTCATATCCGGTGCCTTTCCTTGCGTCTGTGCTGCAATGCCCAAATCACGCGGAGAAATCAATCCACTGCATGCGCCGGGACTGTAGTTTCGCGCAGGCGCAGGCGGCCGGATCGCGGTTTTTATCGCGCCGTCACAGGACAAGGGGGTGAACCCGCGCAAATTGCTTCTATATGTGGTGTATGAATTATCTACTCGCCATCGTGCTGCCACCGCTTTCCATCCTGCTGACGGGCCATCCGATCCTCGGCATCGTGATATTTCTGATCTGGATTCCCGCTCTGCTTTTCACGGGCGGGCTGACCCATCCGATGTTCATACTGCTGGCGTGGTTCTTGATATTCTCGTCACGCGAACGCCGTGCGCGGGCGCAGGACTTGCGCCGCGACCGCTGACACCCTAGGACAGCCCAAACGCAGCAAGAGGTGTCGTCATGGGTTTCAAAATGGGTATCGTGGGTCTGCCGAATGTGGGTAAGTCGACCCTTTTCAACGCGCTGACCCGTACAGCGGCAGCGCAGGCGGCAAATTTTCCGTTTTGCACGATTGAGCCGAATGTCGGCGAAGTCGCCGTTCCCGATGCGCGCCTCGACAAACTTGCCGCGATCGCCCAATCGAAATCCATCATCCCGACCCGCATGACATTTGTCGATATCGCGGGGTTGGTCAAAGGCGCCTCGAAGGGCGAGGGGTTGGGCAATCAGTTCCTTGCCAACATCCGCGAGGTCGACGCGATCGCGCACGTGCTGCGGTGTTTCGAAGACGGCGATGTGACCCACGTCGAAGGGCGGGTCGATCCTGTCGCGGACGCCGAAACCATCGACACCGAACTGATGCTGGCCGATATCGAATCCATCGAGAAGCGGCTGCAGAATATCGTGCGCAAGGTGCGGGGCGGTGACAAGGAAGCGGTACAGCAGGAACGCCTGATGAAAATGGCGCTGGAAGTGCTCGAAGCCGGCAAGCCTGCACGCGTCGTTGATGTCGACGATGAAGACGCCAAGGCATGGCGGATGCTGCAACTGCTGACCACAAAGCCTGTCCTGTACGTATGCAACGTCGGTGAAGCAGAAGCCGCCGAGGGGAATGAACATTCCGCCAAGGTCGCCGAGATGGCCGCCGCTCAGGGCAACAGCCATGTCATCATCTCGGCCCAGATCGAGGAAGAGATCAGTCAGCTCGAAGAGGACGAGGCCGAGATGTTCCTGTCCGAGATGGGACTGGAGGAGGCGGGCCTCGACCGTCTGATCCGCGCAGGCTACGAGCTGTTGCACCTCGAGACCTATTTTACAGTCGGCCCGAAAGAGGCCCGCGCCTGGACGATCAAATCAGGCACGTCCGCGCCCAAGGCTGCCGGTGTCATCCACGGTGATTTCGAAAAGGGTTTCATCCGCGCCGAGACAATCGCCTATGACGATTTTGTATCTCTCGGAGGCGAGGGGCCAGCGAAAGAAGCCGGTAAGATGCGGGCCGAGGGAAAGGCCTATACGGTCAAGGACGGCGACGTTTTGCACTTTCTTTTCAACACCTAGCAGGCGCGCTGAACCGCCTCGCACGGTTGCGGTTTCAGCCGTCTGAACCGAACGCGCGACAGTAAAGTATTTTCCCCCACAAACCCCTTGCCCTCCATCCAGACCAACCATATACGGGTCGACGGAGACGTGGCCGAGTGGTCGAAGGCGCTCCCCTGCTAAGGGAGTAGGCCCGGAAGGGTCTCGAGGGTTCGAATCCCTTCGTCTCCGCCATAACCTTCTAAAACAATGACTTAGAAGTAGGGCAATCAAGTGCGACACAAAGTGGAGCACACGCCCATGAAGCTGTCAGCCTACCTTTCCCCGTCACGACACGGCGTCTACTATTTTCGGTTCCCTCTTCCTAACTTTGGGAACACAGGACGTTGCACTGTCAGAATATCTCTCAGAACAAAATGCCCTCACCGGGCTGGCGATTTGGCTCGGTATCTTGCATCTTGCGGGCGATTGGTTCGGGATAACAAGACGTTGGCAAGGCTTAGACAAGATCAAATGCGGGACATGGTGCGCAGCTACTTTGCTAAAGCACTGGACGGATATGTTTCGCGATTGAATGACACCGGCTGGCCAGACCAGCAGCTTAACCTTCTCAAACAGGAACTGGACGTGCATGAGGACGCCATAGGCGGCTTTGATGATCTGTCTGATCTTTACCTTGATGCAGGGAACATAGAGGGTTTCCGCGCCTCAGCGGGGCTCTCCGACGATGACTGGGCCGAAAATGAGTCTGACCTGCGCCGAGAACTGCGCAAGGCCCGCCGGGATCAGATTAAAGCGTTTCTATGCCGTGCTGAGAGCCTTGAGGGCTTTTCCTTCACAGAACCTGCCCAGACAGCGCCCGCACCACCACAGGCCCGCTCTGCGTCTCTGGGCGATGCCTACGCAGATTTCATGGCAGAGCATCAGCATTGGTCAGATCAGATGGCCAAGAAGGCGCGGGGTTTTCTTGCCGTGTTGTTGGAGTATTTTGGTCAAGACCGCCTTATGGCTGATATCACGCGAAACGACGCAAGCGAGTTGAAGAAGGTCGTTCAGGCTTTACCTGTAAACCGGAACACCAAGCCTGAAACCAGACACTTGCCATTAATGGAAGCCATAGAGATTACGGGCGTTCAGAAGGTCTCAGTTGAGACTGTCAACAATCACTTGGCTATGTTCTTTCGTTTCTGGGACTGGGCTGAACGGCACGGCCATGCGCCCCATAAGTTGTTCGAGGGCATGAAAGTTGCCAAGGCAAAGCGAGCTAAGAGTGGGCGTAAAGCCTACACGAAAGCGCAGACTGCCAAACTATATGCAGAATTGACTGAAAACCACGCAGGTCTTGTTAAGAAAGATGATCACAAATGGGGATCACTACTGGGCTTGTACACAGGTGCAAGGTTGAATGAGATCGCACAGCTTGAACATGGCGACATCGGCCAAGAAGATGGTATTTGGTTCATCAACATCACAGATGATGGTGACAACAAGAAGCGCGTGAAGGCTAATGCCAGCAGGCGCAAAGTGCCTATCCACTCTGAACTCATCCGTTTGGGATTTCTTGATTGGGTGGCAACAAAAGCCAACGAGCCGCGCTTGTTTATGACGTTCAGCTATGACCAAAAAGACGGATACGGACGCAACCTTGGTCGCTGGTTCAACACTCGCTTTCTGACAGGCTTAGGAAGTAAAGAAGATGGGCTGGTATTTCATAGCCTGAGACACACAGCTGTCACACGTATGCGTCAAGCAGGTGTTGAATTAGCACTTGTTCAGGAGATTGTTGGTCACGAACGGGGCAGTGTGACGGATGGATATTTTGGTGAGGGATACACTTTAGCTCAGAAACGAGACGCTATTAAGAAATTCAAGGTTTAGCGTGTAAGGTTCCGCCAGATACATTGAATTTCCTGCTGAGAGCACACTATGATCAAGAATGGCATAATTCTTCCGCCCATTTCGTTTCACCGAAACGGAGATGTGTCAATGGATTCACCAGCAACCCTACTTGGGAACCTAAATCGTGGACTACTGTATTGGGAGGACTTGACTGCGCCACTATTTGCCAACCCGAATATATTTAAATCGGAATATAGCGACAAGGTACTCAAGCTTCACCGAGATGGCATTCTTGATATTCCTCAGTTTCACTTCACAATGAATACTCGGACCGTTAGTTTTGGCAATGACTCAATGCGTATGCTAGGCATATATCAAGCGAAGAGGGAAACAGCTAATGAGAACTGGGCATTACTTCCTTCGAATTCTCACGATGCTATCCCTTCGACAACTGAGTTTGTAAGTAAGTTGCAAGGATCCCCGCAGAGTGTTCTTCATGTGGGCCTGTTTAGGCAACTGCCGATTCCAAGCGAAACTGTGAATCCTATGAAGATTGTCGAGTTTCGAAACGCCAACACGTCAGCACTTCGAAGTTTACACTATGCTATCAATGAACTGTCTTCAAAATATTGCAGTCTTGCTGACGAAGAAGAGCCTTTGCTTAGGGCTCAAGCTGAACTCGATGATGCCTTGGAGGGATATATAGAGCCAGCTCGGCAACGAGTTGCTAAGGGCGGATTGATGACTCTAGAGCTATCGCTACTGTTGGGATCTGCTGGCATCGGAGGAGTGCTAGCAGGACCTACAGGTGCAATGCTATCTAGTTTGGCAGGATATGGAGGGGTTAAATTAATCTCAAACCTACAAGCTAAGATACCAAGAGCAACTACGGCATCACCCTTTGCATACGCCTTACAGGCGTCAAAGTTGTAACTTAAGAGTTTTACGGTGTAATTTGCGCGAGACCATCTATCAAGTCTTCGGCATCACAGGTTCCCGTTCTATCGCAGCTATACAGGGGTATCAGGTGCGTAGAAAATGACTAGAAAATTTTTCCGCATAAGTATCCTCTACACCATGCGTTCTCGACTTCCCCTATACCCCCTTGCTTGCCTCGTTACCTATGCCCCATACTCTCGACCGCCACGAGCCTGTAACGGGGTTTGTTGCGCCTGCTTGCATCTAGTGGCTACGTTGCAGCCCGTCGGCTAGTGAGCCGCTATAGGGGGGCTTTTGTTGATCCGAGAAGAAGGGTTGATCTAGGGGGAGTACGGAGTACATCTATCTGTTTTCATTTTGAAATATACATTCCCTCACATATAGACAGAACGTAGGCTGGTATCTGTCTTAACCCATATTAATTAACCTTATTATATACTTATATAAATCTTATTAACTATATGTGTAGATACATATATATACATTTAGTATTAATACTTTTAACTTAAGTTATACACCTACAATATATGACCCATATTTAAATTTGTTATGTATCAATATCTTACGCTTGCTCTCCAAGAGATATGAATGCTATCTGGAATTAGCAGCTTACATGCCGATGCTGAATAAACGTGTCTGACTGAACGGCTTGTCAAACACACACATGCTTACGAACTAAAAAAGCTATGTCGGATCAATGCCGCTAGAACTAAACCGTGATCAGTAACTCCGTGTCGGCTGATCTTAATACGGCCTTTGACAAAGCCACACTTTCCGGGCCATACTGTAACACACAGTGAAACAAAAGAGTAACTTTCGCTCTTGTATGTCCAGTTAAGTCAATGACTTAGGAAAATGGTGGAGCCTCCCTTCGTCTCCGCCACCCACCCCATACAATACGCATCTGAGGTAAATCGCCGTTGGGCAGTAGTGACTTGGGCCTCTATTTCTTTGTCCAACCGGTTTTCAATACCTCGCTGCGGTACTCTAGCTGATGGTCGGCTTTCAAGAACTGTTGTGTGAGACGGAGCAGTGCTTTGTTATCTTTGGTCGGGCTGTCCGCAGGCTGCTATATACTGACTTCTTTCGCGATTGGAAGTGCTCTCGCTCCGTTTCACAGGCAGCCTTAATGCAATTGACCATCTTCGCCGAGGTTGCCGGGGCAGGGCGGCTTTATATCCGCGTGCCGAACCCGAGGATGAGTTGACGCAGGCCGATTGCAGCGCCGAGGAGGATGCAGGCCAGTGTTACAGGCGCGCTGTAAGCAAGGACCGAAAAGGCCGATAGTCCTTGGCCAACGCTACATCCGATTGCGATCACCGCGCCGATCCCCATGAGTGCGGCGCCCAGGATCTGTCGGCGCAGTTCTCGCGGATCGTCGCAGGCCTCCCAGCGGAAGTGTCCCTTGATCAGGCTGCCGATGAACGCGCCCAGGACGACGCCAATGACGGACCCTGTGCCAAAGCTGATTGAATTGCCCGATGATGTCATCGCGTAAAGGACGGTTTCGCCGATTGGAGCGGAAAAGGTGTGGGACACCACGTCTGTTGCGTCAAATCCGGTCCGCGCCACCCATTGCGTTCCGGCCCAGCCCGATACAATGGCGATCCCTGCGCAGGCGCCCCAGAATATGTAGCCGGGTGCGCGCCGCAGACTGCTGCTCATCAAGGTGATTGCGAGAATGGCCGCCCCGGTGGCAATGCCGCAGTACTCTACGCTTGCGCCGGTAAGCCGCGATAGCGAGTAGGCGAGATTGGCAACTTCCGTGCTTTGTTCGGGGCTGCCGAAAATCCACAAACGGGTCGTATAAAGCGGCCCACCCAATGTGATGTAGGCAAAGATGCCCATGACGAGGACGATCAACAAGGATCGCAAGTCACCCCCGCCAACACGGGCCAATGCGCCGTAGCCGCAATTGCCGGCAAGCGCCATGCCATAGCCGAAAACGAGGCCGCCAAAGATGCTGGCAAGCGGGTTCCATTGCAAGCTCAGGTAAAGGGTTTGTTGCAGATCGAGAAGCCCGACAAGCGACAGGCCGAACGTGCCCATGACGCAAACACCGATCGCAATGCCCCACATGCGCAGGCGGAGCGGGTTTTCACCGTAGTAGAGATCTTCGATCGCGCCGAGCGTACAGAACCGCCCCATGCGTGCGGCGAGACCCAAGAGGACGCCGCCAAACATGCCAATCAGCGCGACAAGACCGGCATCGGAAATCAGATCAGCCATGACCGGACCCCGCGTTGATGGATCACCAATGCTGCAGCGGGGGCATCACGTTTCCCGGCAGAAAAGATCATAGACAACTTCCATGATCTGCTTGGGGCGATCGTCCGCCAAGCTGTAATAGATCGCTTTGCCTTCGCGGCGAGGCACGACAAGCCCCTCCAACCGGAGGCGTGACAGCTGCTGTGACACTGCGGCCTGACGGGCGGAAAGCAATTCTTCCAGTTCGGTGACCGATTTTTCGCCCGACGCAAGATGGCACAGGATCATGAGCCGACCCTCGTGACTTATGGCCTTGAGGAAATTGGCAGCTTGCATCGCATTCGCCGCCATTTTGTCCATGTCCTCGGCACACATATTGGCGTCAAATACTGGAAGACCCATAGGTAATTCTCCGTGTAGAGCAACAACTTGTGTGCCGGATCGATTTTGAAGGTTCATATACGGGCCTTACCCTGAGACTTCAATGTTGGCTTGAGATAGCATCCGGCCAAGCAATCCCCAGAAAAAATCCTCGCCCGGGTAGCCTTCGATGCGCGACATCTCCTGGCCGTCCACGACAAGCACGAAGGTCGGCGTAAACGTCAGCGCCCGCGCGAATGTTATGTCGTCGGGCCGCGTTGCGTGAATGTCGATGCGTCTGAGCGGCGCCGCAGCACCTTCTTCTGTCTTGGGGTAGATCGTCGATATTTCGTCGTTCCACCGGGCGCACCATACGCAGCCCTTTTCCTCGACCATGACCAGAAGTGTCTCGGCAAGAGACGCGCTGGCCGTAGCAAGCAGCATGCAACACGTAAAAAACAGGCGGCGAAGCGACATGAAAGTTTGACCTTTGACTATCAAATAACTTAATTTGAATATGTGAATTACACAAGAGGGTATCGGGGCGATGATGGATGTGACCTACGTTGGCGCTGCGTTCGCCGGTCTGCTGTCCTTTCTTTCTCCATGCATTTTGCCGATTGTGCCGTTCTACCTCAGCTACCTCGCGGGGATCGGGATGAACCAGATCACTGCTGATGCCCGCATTGACGGGGTTGTGCGCAGGCGCGCCGTGTTGGCCGCGTGTTTCTTTGCTGCAGGTGTGATCACCATATTCATGGGGTTGGGTGCTGCTGCGACGCTTTTTGGTCAGGTCGTGAGGGAGTACTTTGACATCCTCCGGTGGGTCGCGGCCGCGATCATTATCGCCATGGGGCTGCACTTTTTGGGGGTGATCCGGATCGGCGTCCTGTATCGCCAGTTGCGGTCTGATGCAGGCAGCACGGGCAATACCAGCATGCTCGGCGCTTATGTCATCGGCCTTGCCTTTGCCTTCGGGTGGACCCCTTGCGTCGGGCCGGTTCTCGCCGCGATCCTTTTCACCGCCGCAGGATCGGACACCGCCTCACACGGTGCGACGTTGCTGTTTGTTTACGGTATCGGAATGACCGCCCCGTTTGTGCTGGCAGCGCTGTTCATCGGCCCTTTCATGCGCTGGATGCAACGGTTCAGGCGCCATCTGGGGCTGGTGGAAAAGATCATGGGCGGTTTGTTGATCGTGTTCGGTCTGCTGATCGCGACCAACTCAATGAACATTATTGCGCAGTGGATGCTGGAAGTCGGTCCGGACATCGGTGTCTTGCGCTGATCGGGAGGGAAGTAAATGAAACGACTTTTGATAGCATGGCTCTGTTTCGTGATGGCAGCAGCAGGTGCTCTGGCCGCCGAGCTTGGTGACGATGGCCTGCACAAGGCGCCGTGGATGCGCGACACGTTCAAGGACCTGTCCGAGGACCTCGAGGAAGCGACAGCAGAGGGCAAACGCCTTATGGTCATGATCGAACAGCGTGGCTGTATATACTGCAAGAAGATGCACGAGGAGGTGTTTCCGCTTGAGAATATCTCGGATTACATCGACTCCAATTACTTTGTTGTGCAGATCAACATGTTCGGTGATGTCGACGTGACCGACTTCGACGGCACGACGCTGCCTGAAAAGGACATGGTGAAACGATGGGGGGCCTTGTTCACCCCCATGATTCTGTTTCTGCCGGAAAATGTAGCGCCGGACCTGACGGCAGCACAGGCAGCTGTGGCAACAATGCCCGGCGCTTTTGGCCAGTACACGACCTTCAACATGCTGAACTGGGTTGTGGAAAAGGGTTACGACGGAGACGAAAGTTTCCAGCGTTATCACGCCCGTAAGTTCGCCGAGCAGTCGAACTAGTCGGCACGCGAGCGAGGTTCGGATCATCAGATATTGTAATTCAAGTAAGTGAATTTGATGTTGCGTCATCACAATTTTGTGCGCTACGGTATACCGAAGCTAGTGTTTGGGAGGACGCATGAAGAATTCAATTTTTGCCGCTGCTGCCGCGATGATCGCCGCTACGGGCCTGCAGGCTGAAGAAATTCTGCCGACGAATGTGGCGTTCAGCGACGGTGCCGTCACGCAGTCCTTGTCCGGCGCGCCGGGGGATGCGGCCAACGGGCGGATCATCGTCGGTGACAAGGGGCAGGGCAATTGCGTTGCATGCCATCAGGTTTCTGACCTTGCCGATGTGCCGTTCCACGGAGAGATCGGGCCAATGCTCGACGGTGCCGGAGATCGTTGGTCGGAGGCGGAACTGCGCGGGATCGTCGCGAACGCAAAGATGATGTTCGAGGGCAGCATGATGCCGTCTTTTTACAAGACCGAAGGCTTTATCCGTCCGGGCAACGCCTACACCGGTGAGGCGGCCGACGAGACGTTCGGCCCGCTCCTGAGTGCTCAGCAAATCGAGGATGTCGTGGCCTATCTGGTCACGCTCAAAGAAGAATAAGTCCCCCGACCGGGATCGAAAGGAGACACAGTCATGGAACTGACGAGACGTAGTGCAATCATTCTGGGGGCCGGGGCGCTTTTTGTAGCGGGCCTGCCCAAGCAGGGCGCAGCTGCCGCCACGAGCGACGAGCTTATCGCGGCCTTCACGGGTGGCGCAGAGATCGGCAGCGGTGACATCCAGCTGACCGCCCCCGAAATCGCCGAAAACGGGAATACTGTCCCGATCGAGGTCTCTTCGGAGAGCGCGGCGGAAATTCTCATTCTTGCGATGGGCAACCCGACACCGAGCGTGGCGACATTCAAGTTTGGCAAGCTGGCCGCATCGCGCGCCGCGTCTACTCGGATCCGTCTTGCCGGCACGCAGGACGTCGTGGCGATCGCAAAGCTGGACGACGGATCGTTCGTGCAGGCGTCAAGCACGGTCAAAGTCACAATCGGCGGCTGCGGCGGCTAAAGGCATCAAGGAGAAACAATCATGGCATCTGGTGTAAAACCCCGCGTCAAAGTCCCGAAAACGGCTGCGGCCGGCGACACGATCACGATCAAGACGCTGATCAGTCACAAAATGGAATCCGGTCAACGCAAGGACAAGGAAGGCAACGTCATTCCGCGTTCGATCATCAATCGCTTCACCTGCGATTTCAACGGAGAGAACGTCGTCGATGTGACGCTCGAACCCGCCATTTCGACCAACCCGTATTTCGAATTCGAAGCGGTTGTGCCCGAAGCAGGCGAGTTCACGTTCACATGGTACGACGATGATGGCTCGGTCTACGAAACAACCAAAAAAATCGCGATCGGCTAAGCCTAGAAGTCTTGGGAGGGACATCATGAAGAAATTGACGGGCGCCATACTGGCGACATTGCTCACGACGACGGTCGCTTCGGCTGATCCGGTTGATGACAACCTTATCCTGAACGAAGAGACACCGATCGTCACGCGGACGGCTGCGCCCGCGCATTTGTCGGATGCGCTCGACGAGGTCATGTCCGGATGGTTGTTCCGCGGTTCCGAGACACGTGCGATGCAGGCGGATGACTTTGACAATCCCGGCATGATCTTTGTCGAGCAGGCCATGGAGACATGGGATGCCGTCGATGGCTCCGAAGGAAAGTCATGTTCATCGTGCCATGACGGTATCGACAGCATGGCAGGCGTAAAAGCGACCTATCCGAAATGGGACGCCAAGGCCAATACCGTCCAGACGCTGCAGATGCAGATGAATGAATGCCGCACGGAGCGTATGGGCGCGGAGGCCTGGAAATACGACAAGGGCGACGCGATCAATATGGAAGCAGCCCTGTCATCGGTCTCACGCGGGATGCCTGTCAATGTTGCCATCGACGGCCCGGCACAGGCGACGTGGGAGCTTGGCAAAGAGCTCTACTATACCCGCACTGGTCAGCTTGAGCTGTCTTGCGCGAATTGCCACGAAGACAGCTATGGCTCGATGATCCGTGCCGATCACCTGAGTCAGGGCCAAATCAATGGGTTTCCGGTGTACCGTCTGAAAAACACCAAGCTCAACGGCGCACATTCGCGTTTTAAAGGGTGTGTCCGCGACACACGCGCCGAGACCTACTCCCCCGGCAGCCCGGAGTTCATCGCGCTCGAGCTTTATGTCATGTCGCGTGGCAACGGGCTTAGCGTCGAAGGTCCGTCCATCCGTAACTGAACGCAAAGCGGCCCTTTCCTTTGCTGGAGGGGCCGTTTTTTTCGCACTATTAATTCATAAATGCGCATACGTGCGCATGATCCGGAGTTTCACATGATTTCTCGCCGCGATTTTCTGCAAACCAGCATGGCAGCCGCCGCACTCTTGGGATCCTCCGGTGTCGGTAATTGGGCGCGGCTGGCAGCGCAACAGGCGCTGAGCCAAGACCAGCTTCTGGAGTTCGAGACATTCGGGAACGTCTCCTTGATCCACGTCACCGATATCCACGCACAGCTCAAGCCGATCTATTTTCGCGAGCCATCCGTAAACATCGGCGTTGGCAGCAACAAAGGCGCTGTGCCGCATATCACCGGCGCCGATTTTCGCAGGCTCTATGGCATCGAAGATGGCAGCCCGTCAGCATATGCACTGACGCATAATGATTTCAGCGCATTGGCCAAGGGCTACGGCCGCGTTGGCGGGCTCGACCGGGTTGCGACTGTCGTCAAAGCGATCCGTGCCGCACGCCCCGACGCGCTGCTGCTGGACGGGGGCGATACATGGCACGGCAGCTACACCTGCCACAAAACGCAGGGCCAGGACATGGTCAACGTGATGAACGCCCTGAAACCGGACGCGATGACGTTCCACTGGGAATTCACGCTGGGATCGGACCGCGTGACAGAAATTGTCGAGGGGCTTCCCTTTGCGGCACTTGGCCAGAACATCTTTGACGCCGAGTGGGACGAACCGGCAGAGCTTTTCCCTCCCTACAAATTCTTCGAGCGCGGCGGCGTGAAAATCGCCGTCATCGGGCAGGCGTTCCCCTATATGCCGATCGCCAACCCCGGTTGGATGTTCCCCGAATACTCGTTCGGGATCCGCGACCAGCGTATGCAGGAAATGGTCGACGAGGTGCGCGCTCAGGGTGCGGAGCTGGTCGTCTGCCTCAGCCACAACGGCTTTGACGTCGACAAGCAGATGGCAGGCAAGGTCAGCGGAATTGACGTCATCCTGTCGGGCCATACGCATGATGCCTTGCCGGAACCTGTTCTCGTGAACGAGACAATCATCGTCGCGTCGGGGTCAAACGGCAAATTCGTCAGCCGTGTCGATCTGGATGTGCGTGATGGCCGGATGATGGGCTTCCGTCACAAACTGATCCCCATCTTTTCCGATGTCATTACACCGGATGCCGACGTCAGCGCGTTGATTGACGCGCAAAGGGAGCCGTTCATCGACGCCCTTAGGGAAGTGATCGGCCGCACGGGCGACGACCAGACCCTCTACCGGCGGGGCAACTTCAACGGCACATGGGATGACCTGATCTGCGATGCCCTGATTTCCGAGCGCGAGGCAGATATCGCCCTGTCGCCGGGCGTGCGCTGGGGGCCGTCCATCCTGCCCGGTCAGGACATCACCCGCGAGGATATCTGGAACGTCACCTCGATGAGCTATCCAGAAGCCTACCGGACAGAGATGACCGGTGAGTTCCTGCATGTCGTGCTCGAGGATGTGGCCGACAACCTCTTCAACCCCGACCCCTATTATCAGCAGGGCGGCGACATGGTCCGTGTCGGCGGGCTTGGGTACCGGATCGATGTGACCAAGCCGCAGGGCGAACGGATCACCGAGATGACGCTCCTGAAAACGGGCGAGGCCATCGACCCAGCAAAGACCTATCAGGTGGCCGGTTGGGCCTCCGTCAATGAGGGCACCGAGGGGCCGCCGATCTGGGACGTTGTCGAAGCGCATATCGCAAAACAGGGCACGATTTCTCTCGACCCGAACAACAGTGTGAAAGTGGTTGGCGCCTGACGCCACACTTCAAAGGAGGCATTTGCCATGTCAGGACATGAAAAAGAAAATAGCCCCTCCCGCCGCGCGTTTTTGCGTGGAGCGGCGGCTGCCGGGGCCGGGGCGCTTACCGCAACAGGTGCACGGGCGGCCACACCGGACCCGCTGATCACCGAAGTGCAGCCCTGGGCGCAATCCTTTGGCGATGGTGTGGACGAAACCCCCTACGGCCTGCCGATCAGGTTCGAGGACGATGTGGTGCGCCGCAATGTCGAATGGCTGACGGCGGATACGGTCAGTTCGATCAACTTCACGCCGATCCATGCGCTGGACGGTACGATCACGCCGCAGGGCTGTGCTTTTGAGCGGCACCACTCCGGTGCGATCGAGCTGCGCAAGGAAGACTACCGGCTCATGATCAACGGTCTCGTGGATACGCCACTGGTCTTTTCCTACGCCGATCTTGAGCGGTTCCCGCGCGAGAACCACGTCTATTTCTGCGAATGTGCCGCCAACACCGGGATGGAATGGGCGGGCGCACAGCTCAATGGCGCGCAATTCACGCACGGTATGATCCACAACATGGAATACACCGGTGTGCCGCTGCGGACCTTGCTGGAGGAAGCCGGGCTCGGGGCCGCCGCCGATCTGAAAGACAAATGGGTTTTCGTTGAAGGGGCAGATGCATCCTCGAACGGCCGCTCGATCCCGATGGAAAAGGCGCTCGATGACGTTTTGGTGGCATTCAAGGCCAATGGCGAAGCGCTTCGCAAGGAACATGGATACCCTGTGCGGCTCGTCGTGCCTGGGTGGGAAGGCAACATGTGGGTGAAATGGATCCGCCGGATCGAAGTCACCGACGGGCCAGTCGAAAGCCGCGAGGAAACCAGCAAATACACCGATACGCTCGAAGACGGTACGAGCCGCAAGTGGACGTGGGCCATGGACGCGAAATCCGTCGTCACCAGCCCCAGCCCGCAAGCGCCGATTTCCCACGGAAAAGGCCCTCTGGTAATCAGCGGTCTTGCGTGGTCGGGGCGCGGTGCCATCACCCGTGTGGATGTGTCGAAAGACGGTGGCATGTCATGGGAAACAGCACGTCTGGCCAAACCGGGCGAACCGATGGCCCTGACGCGGTTCTATCTCGATACCGACTGGGACGGCTCGGAAATGCTGCTGCAAAGCCGTGCGATGGACGACACCGGTTATGTCCAGCCGACCAAGGCGCAGCTGCGCGAAGTGCGCGGGCTGAACTCGATCTATCACAACAACTGCATCCAGACATGGTTGGTGCGCGCAAACGGCGAGGCGGAAAATGTCGAAGTTTCTTAAATCAACGGCGGTACTTATCCTGGCCAGCCTGAGTGCGGCACCTGCGATGGCCGAGAAGTTCGGGCTCGGGCGCGAAGCGCTACCAGCGGAAATCGCCGCTTGGGATGGCGACATCAGCCCCGACGGAACGGGATTGCCCGTTGGCGCGGGAGACGCGCTTGACGGAGAAGAGATTTTTGCCCAGCAATGCGCGGCCTGCCACGGCGATTTCGCCGAAGGCATCGACAACTGGCCCAAACTGGCGGGCGGTGCGGATACGTTGGACCACGAGGATCCCCTGAAAACCGTGGGGTCGTACTGGCCGCATCTGACGACCGCCTACGACTATATCAAGCGCTCGATGCCATATGGCAACGCCGGTACGTTGTCTGACGATGATGTCTACGCGATCGTGGCCTATATCCTCTATTCCAACGATCTCATCGAGGATGATTTCGTCCTGTCGAACGAGACGTTCTTTGACGTCGAGATGCCGAATGCGAATGGCTTTATCGTCGACGATCGGGCAGAGACGGAATACGCGCAATGGACTGGCGAGCCTTGTATGGAAAACTGCAAGGACGCAGAGGTCAAAGTCACCATGCGTGCCATGGTGCTGGACGTGACGCCCGAGGAAGAGGGGGCCGCCGTGGTCGACGCGCCTGTCGCCGAAGCGGTTTCCACGGAAGCTGTGCAGGAGGAAACCCAGGCTGAGGAAGTGACTGCCGCGGCCTTCGATCCTGAACTGGCGGCGAAAGGCGAAAAGGTTTTCAAAAAATGCCGGTCCTGCCATCAGGTTGGCGAAAACGCGAAAAACCGGTCCGGTCCGGTTCTGAACGGCGTGGTGGATAACGCTGCAGGGGCCGTTGAGGGCTTCAAATACTCCAAGCCGATGAAAGCCGCAGCCGAAGGCGGGCTTGTCTGGAGCGAAGCAGAGCTCGCAGCATTTCTGGCCAATCCCAAGAAGTACATGAAGGGCACCAAAATGTCCTTTGCCGGCCTCAAGAAGGAAGCGGACCAGACAGCGGTGATCGAATATCTCAAGTCGGTTGGAGAGTGAGCCGTGTTCGGCCGCTTGTGCATATCCCTCACCCTCGCGGCTGGTGTCGTCGCGGGGCCGAATTTTGCTCAAGGCGTCGGGGATGCCGACAAGGGGGCGGAAATCTTCAAGAAGTGCTCTGGCTGTCATCAGGTTGGCGTGGGCGCGTCAGACAAGGTCGGGCCGCACCTGAACGGCATCTTCGGCAGCCCCGCCGCCGCGCATGAAGGGTATCGCTATTCGAAATCGATGACGCGGGCGGGCGATGACGGGCTGATCTGGACGGCCGAAACTCTGGATGCCTATCTGGAGAACCCACGCGCGCTCGTGTCGAAAACCCGCATGAGTTTTCGGGGTTTGAAAGACCCCGCCGACCGCGCCGATGTGCTGGCCTATCTGCGCAGATTTTCGGACGATCCGGCCAACATTCCCGAAGCGGAACCAACAGCAATCGGGACGGACCATGATCTCGATCCTGAAATTCTGGCATTGGTGGGGGATGCCGAATACGGCGAATATCTCGCCAGTGAATGTCTGACGTGTCACCGGGCCGACGGTGCCGCCGAAGGCATCCCTTCGATCACACTATGGGAGACTGAGGATTTTGTAATCGCGATGCACGCCTACAAACGCAAGCTCAGGCCGCATCCCGTGATGCAGATGATGGCGGGTCGGCTCAATGACGAAGAGATCGCGGCGCTTGCCGCGTATTTTAAGGACCTCGATTAAGAGGCCACGCTCTGGGAGGAGAAGTCATGAATATCAACAGACGCCTATTTATCGGATCGGGTGCCGCCGCTGCGACGACGCTTGCGGCGCCGACGGTCTTTGCGGACGGTCACGCTAAACCACGTGTCGTGGTCGTGGGCGGCGGGGCAGGTGGTGCCACGGCGGCGCGCTACATCGCCAAAGACAGCAAGGGCGAGATCGACGTCACCCTTATTGAACCCACCCGCATGTACTACACCTGCTTCTTTTCAAACCTTTATCTCGGCGGCGTGAAGGGGATCGACGATCTGGGCCACTCCTATGGCACGCTCGCGGCGAATGGTGTCAACGTCGTGCACGACTGGGCCGTGGGCGTAGACCGCGACGCCAAGACTGTTTCATTGGCAGGCGGAGGCCAGGTGCCATACGACAAGCTGATCCTGTCGCCCGGTATCGATTTTGTCGATGGGGCGGTCGAGGGCTGGGATCTATCGGCGCAAAACGCCATGCCGCACGCCTACAAAGGCGGATCGCAAACCGAACTGCTCAAAGCGCAAATGGCTGCGATGCCGCAAGGTGGCACTTTCGCGATGGTCGCCCCGCCCAATCCCTACCGCTGCCCGCCCGGCCCCTACGAGCGGGTGTCGATGGTGGCGCATTATCTCAAGGCGAACAATCCGACAGCCAAGATCATCGTGGCGGATCCAAAACCGAAATTCTCCAAAATGGCGCTGTTTCAGGAGGGATGGGCAGAGCATTACGAGGGGATGATCGACTGGATCGGCGAAGACTTCGGTGGCGGCGAGGTGTCCGTCGACCCCGCGGCAATGACAGTGACGATCGACGGTGAAGTCACCAACGTCGATGTTTGTAACATCATCCCCGCGATGAAGGCGGGGCGGATCGCGGAAATCGCGGGCGTCACCGATGGCAACTGGGCACCGGTCAACGCCGCAGACATGTCCACAAAGGCCGATGCCGACATCTACGTGTTGGGAGATGCCTCACAGCAGGGCGACATGCCGAAATCGGGATACGCCGCCAACAGCCAGGCCAAGGTCTGCGCGAACGCTGTCCGTGGCGCTCTGACAGGGGCCAAGGTTTTCCCGGCCAAATTCTCGAATACGTGCTGGTCGCTGATTGATGCCAATGACGGGGTCAAAGTCGGCGCGACCTATGAGGCGACGGATGAAAAGATCGCCAAGGTAGACGGGTTCATTTCCGCCACGGGTGAAAGCGCAGAGCTGCGCAAGGCCACCTACGAGGAATCCGAAGGCTGGTACGCGGGCATCACCGCCGACATGTTCGGCTAAGCCGGACCGCGGGGCCTTGCGGTAGATCAAGGCCCCGCAACCCGCTCTGGTTCAAGCTGCCCGACAGGAGGAAAACATCATGTCCAAATCAATCTATCTGGGTGGTTTGCTGTTCGCGGCATTCACCGCAGCCGCATCTGCGCAAAACGCGTCAACCACTTATACCTACGACGGATCTTTCGAAGATGCCGCCTTTAGCGTTGAAAGCGCGATTGTCGGCAAAGGGCTGGTCATCGATTACGTCAGCCACGTCGGCGAGATGCTCAACCGGACGGGTCAGGATGTTGGCAGTGACGTGCAGTTGTTCAACGAGGCCGATATCTTCGTTTTCTGCTCTGCGGTTGTGTCGCGCAAAGTGATGGAGGCGGACCCGATGAACATCGCGCATTGTCCCTACGGCATCTTCGTGGCTGACAAGGACGGCGAGGTCATCGTCGGCTATCGGAATTATCCCGACGGTCCCATGCAGGAAGTGCAGGCGCTCCTCGACAGTATCGTGAGCGAGGCTCTGGGCAACTGATGAACTACGAGGACTATTTCAGGGACGCGCTTGTTGGGTTGCGTGCGCAAGGCAACTACCGCGTCTTTGCCGATCTTGAAAGACATTGCGGTGACTTTCCCCGCGCGACGGCACGCGGTGAGCAGGCAGCGGATGTTACGATCTGGTGCTCGAACGATTATCTGGGGATGGGCCAACATCCAAAGGTGCTCGGGGCCATGCACACCGCACTGGACCGCTGCGGAGCGGGCGCAGGCGGCACGCGGAACATATCCGGCACAACACACGATCACGTGCTGCTCGAAGCAGAGATTGCGGATCTGCACGCGAAAGAGGCCGCCTTGCTTTTCACGTCCGGCTACGTGTCGAACTCTGCGGCATTGGGCACACTGGCGGGGCGCATACCGGAGTGTGTTGTGCTTTCCGATGCGCTCAACCACGCGTCGATGATCGAGGGGATCCGCCATTCAAAGGCGGAGCGCATGATCTGGAAACACAACGATCTCTCTGACCTCGAGGCGAAGCTGGCCAGCCTGCCGCGCGATCGGCCAAATCTGATCGCCTTCGAAAGCGTGTACTCCATGGACGGTGATATCGCACCAATAGCGGAGATTTGCGATCTCGCCGATACATACAACGCGATGACGTATCTGGATGAAGTGCATGCGGTCGGCCTCTACGGTCCGCGTGGCGGGGGCATTGCCGAGCGCGAGGGTCTGATGGACCGCGTGACGGTCATCGAGGGCACGTTGGGCAAGGCGTTCGGCGTGATGGGCGGCTATATCGCAGCATCCGCGGAGCTGTGTGATTTCGTGCGCAGCTTTGCCAGCGGTTTCATCTTTACGACGGCCCTGCCGCCCGCAATCGCGGCAGGTGCGGCAGCGTCGATCAGGCACCTCAAATCAAGCGGGGCAGAGCGGGACGCCCAAAAGCGCGTGGTGGCAAAGGTACGGGCGCAGCTTGACCGTGCCGGTATCCCTCACGTCGCAAACCCGAGCCACATCATCCCCGTCATGGTCGGCGATCCGGTCAAGTGCAAATACATTTCGGACGTTTTGCTCAAAGATCACGGTGTCTATATCCAGCCCATCAACTATCCCACTGTGCCCAAGGGGACCGAAAGATTGCGGATCACGCCGTCGCCGGTCCATTCAGAGGCTGATATCGCGCATCTAATCGCCGCGTTGGGCGATCTTTGGGAACAATGCCAACTGGCGCGGATCCCGATGGCAGCACAGTAGCCAGCCAACGCAAGGCATCGGTTTAAACAGCGTTTGTCACTCCGCTCCTCCAACAGAATGGAGCTTGCTGAAAGGTGGCGAAACAAGGCCCCGTTCCAAAAGGCGCAGCGATACGGCCGATCGCCTAATTGCCAAGCTCTGCACCCTCTCTAAGGTATATTGGCGTCAACTCACCATCTCGCCGACAACGGCCGGCATAGGTGCTGTCGGCTCTTCTACTCGAATTCCATCTGCTCATAGACGCGGCCCGCGTTCTTCGTGGCGAGCTCTTCGAAGGTGTCGAGATGCGCGTAGGGGGATTGGTCGACATAGTAAGCCTGCGCCAAATCACCGCCCTCATCCAGATGGGCCCCTATCTGCTTTCGCAGATAGACCAAATAATCACGCGTATAGCGGCGCACCTGATCCATATTCGTCGGATGGCCGTGACCGGGGATCACGTAGGTCGCGCCCAGTGGTTCGAATGCGGTGTCCCACGTGTCAATCCAGTCCGCCGTCATCGTATCGTCGAATATGGGAAGCAGTCGTTCGTGAAAGGCCATGTCCCCCGAAATCACGAGACTTTGCTGCGGTAACCAGATGACGATGTCTCCGGGACTGTGCGCGGGACCAAGGTACCGTGCCTCTATCCGGGTGCCGCCCAACGACACGGTATATGCGTCATCGAAAACCGTCGTCGGCTGTTCAACGGTTGTCTTTGCCGCCCGTTCCTTCACCCGCTCCTGCGCCGCCTGAAGCGATCTGTCGCCGTATTCTTCGAACGCGCGGGCGGCGTCGCGGTGGGCGACGATCTCGACCCCCAAAGATGCCCAGTATGCGTTACCGAGCATGGCGTGGCCCTGTCCGTTTTCGTTGAAGACCACTTTCACCGGCTGGTCGGTCACGGTTTTGATCTCGGCGTGCAGGGCTTCCGCAAGTTCGTATGACGCACCACTGTTGATGACGGCGACTCCCTCGTCCGTCACGATAAAGCTCAGGTTGTTGTTGTGACCTGCGTTCTCGTAGGTTGGCGGGGCCGTGGCGCCGATTGCCGAAAACACATTGGGTATCACTTCGACCGGTTTGGAATAAAGCACGGAGGCGGGGTATTGGTCGGCGATGTCTTCGCTGGCAAAGCAGGGCAGGCCGATCAGAAAAGGAATGACGGCAAGATATTTCATTGGCCGTCCTCTGCAACAAAGGTATAGCCCGAGGCTGTTTTTTCGACATAGCCGGTGCCATTGCCGGCAAGATGGAAACCGATAATGCGCGTCTTTTCGGTTGCGAGCTGGTCCAACAACTGCACCCGCGTTTGTGCCGCTGCATCCTGATCCTGATCCGATCCGGACGGCCATTCCGGCTTTTCAAAGGCCACGTGATGATTGCCGATGCAATCGCCCAGTATCATGACGGCATCGGTTCCCTGCCGGACCTCGAACGCCATATGGCCCGGTGTGTGGCCAAGGGTGGCACGGGCCGCAACCCCGGGCATGATTTCTTCGCCGTCCTTAAAAAATGAAATGGTGTCCTCAATCATCTTGAGCCGCCTGCGCGCGCCCACCGCAAAGGACGCGCGCGCCTCGCCGATGGTGTCGACCGTGTTCGGATCCATCCAGTAGTCCCACTCGGACTTGCCGATCATGTAGGAAGCATTGGTGAAAAGCGGATCATCGAAATCGTCCAGAAGCCCCCACAAGTGATCGGGGTGCGCATGGGTAAATATGATGTCCGTGACGTCCTCGGGCGCCACTCCAGCTGCATCGAGCGACGCGAGCAGCATACCGGAGTTGGGCGCAAAATCAGGGCCGGACCCCACATCGAACAGCACGACCCGGTCCGCGTGTCGTAACAGCGTCACGTTACACGGCGGTTCAAGCACGTCCGGCGACAGATCGAACTTGGTAAGGATCGGCGCAAGCTCATCCTTGGGCATCGGGTCGAAAATGAAACTGCCCGGCAAGCTCAGTGACCCATCGCTCACCACGTCGAGCCTCATTTCCCCGAGGGTCAGACTGGCGTGTGCGAACTTTGGTCCAAGCCCCATCAACGCCGCAGCGCCACCTCCGGCCAGAAACGTCCTGCGTGACGGTGCCATTCGCTGTCTCCCAATGAATTCTTTTATAGGAATATGACCGAATGAAATGGGTCAGGCAAGCGTTTGCTTCGGCTGCATCGCTATTCGCCTGACGACATAGTGATGGGCCAAACCCGGCATCTGTCTTGTCCCGAGAGGGGCTTAGTTTCATATCTCGACGTATGGAATTTGTGTTCTCATATCTCGCCGGGCTTCTGACGCTGATCAATCCGTGCGTCTTGCCGGTTCTGCCCATTGTGCTTGTGAGTGCCCTCAACGCCAATCGCTACGGCCCGGTTGCACTCGCTGCGGGCATGAGCACGTCATTTGTCATCTTCGGCCTGCTGATCACGGCCTTCGGATCTTCTATCGGTCTAACGCAGGACAGTTTCGCAAAGTTCGGAGCAATCCTGATGGTTGGCTTCGGTATCGTGCTTGTTGTGCCGCGCTTTGCCCGCAGGTTCGAATTGGCGACCGCCGGTTTGGCCGCGCGCGCGGACCGGCAAATGGACGGGATCGAACCCGACGGAGTGCGGGGGCAGTTTCTCGGTGGCCTTTTGCTCGGTGCCGTGTGGTCGCCCTGCATCGGTCCCACACTGGGAGGGGCGATTGCCTTGGCCTCTCAGGGCGAGAACCTGACTTATGCAGGTTTGATCATGGTGTTCTTCGCCTTGGGGGTGTCGACGCTCATCATCGGGCTCGGCCTTGGCGCCCGCGAGGCGATCCGCCGTCGCGCCCAATCCCTGCGCGGCCTTGCCGAGCGGTCCAAACCTATTCTGGGCGTTACGTTTATCGCCGTTGGTTTGATGCTTTATTTTAACCTCAATCACTATATCGAAGCCTGGGCGTTGGACGTGATGCCGATCTGGCTACAGGATCTGTCCGTCGCTCTTTGAAGTCAGGAGACCCACCATGAACCGCCGATTTTTTCTGTCCGGAACCGCCGTAACCCTCTGCGTTCCTGCGGTGCTGCACGCGGAGCAGTTCATCAACTACGCCCCCGGCACCATTGACGCCGCGCTGGCGCAGGGGAAGACGGTGCTTATCGATTATTCCGCCTCTTGGTGTAGCACGTGCAAGCGGCAAGAGCGGGTGATGAACGCGCTGCGCGCAGCGGACCCCGTCTACGACGAAAAGCTGACGTTCATCAAAGTGGACTGGGATACCTACAAGGACCACGAAGTCACCGTCTTCCGCAATATCCCGCGCCGGTCCACGTTGATCCTGTTGCGGGGCGACGCAGAACTTGGCCGCGTCGTCGCGCAGACGTCGGAAAGCCAAATCAAAGCGTTGTTGGACGCGGGGCTTTAGGCCGCGCGCTTTTCGTGATGTCGATATCGGTCGGCATCGCCCGCGCGCGGTCTTAGGGGGTGCGTCAAAGGGCGATGCGGGCGTAAGCGGTCTTAAACAAGCCGAACAAGGCGCGGCTGTCGTGCGTGATCACGCGCGCCTCATCGCTATTTGGTGCGATTTCATCCAGTGCTGCACAGGTCTGTTGCCATTCTGCGGGGGCAGGGGGGATCGAGAAATACTGCTCGGCCTGACGCACTTGCGCATCGGTCGCGGCGATCCATGATTTGCGCAGCATCTGCGTGCCAAGGCGGGATCCGGCAAGGATGTAGTCAACGGCAAGGGGATGGGCCTTTGGGCAAGCCATTTGCTCAAGATCTTGCGCATCGCGCAGCACGGCGAGATCTGCTGACAACGCGTCTATCATCACGGGCAACCGCGGATCGCCTGACGTGGTTGCCATCGCCTTAAAACAGATTAGGTGCAGACGAAAGAACTGGGCCAGCCCGTGTTGCGATTGCAGGTCCCATGCGGAAATCAGTTGGTCAACGGCGTCATGATCCGCTTGGGTGTCACGGCGCAGGGTCCAGCGAAACCCCTCTTTGGCGGCTGTGCTCACTGCAACAGCTTTTCGATGCAACGCGAAAGCGTTCCTTCGTCAACCGGTTTGGTCAGGATCGGCACCTGACGGAGCGTTTCGGGCAATTCGATCGACGATCCGTATCCGGTTACAAAGATGAAAGGCACGCCCGCCTCGATCAAATGCTCCGCAATCGAGAACGATACAACGCCCCGCAAATTCATGTCGAGCACGGCAAAATCAAAGCCGCCCTTCTTTGCCAGCTTCATACCTGCTTCGACGGTGGATGCCGTCTCCACATTGCTCGTGCCGAGGTGGGTCAGCGTTTCAACCATGTCCATGGCCAGCACGACATTGTCCTCGACCAGCAGCGCACTCTTGTCCGACGCGGCCATCTCTATAACCCCCACGCTACCAACCAGCTTGACCTCCGTCTCCGCCTCGAGATCGACAAGGTTTTCACCCGGCAGTTCGAACGAAAACGTCACACCGCCCGGCGCGAATGACAGCACCGCGTGCCCGTCGAATTCATAGGTGATGGCCTTCTCGACGAGCGATCTGCCAAACCCGTGGCGGGTGGGTTCTTCGACAGGAGGGCCGCCAAGCTCTTTCCAGCTGAGTTTCAGCATATCGTCACTGACCGACCATTGCACCCGAACGATGCCGTCGGGCGTGGACAGCGCCCCGTATTTCACAGCGTTCGAAACGATTTCATGCATCACCAGCGCGATGATCGGCGCAACATCTGCCCGCAGACCAATCTTGGGGCCCGTCAGCAAGACCTGCGACGCATCATCCGTCAGGAAAGGCTGCAATTCGGTTTCCAGAACGCTGCGCAGGGATACGCCGTTCATGCTGTTGGACACAGCAAGGTCATGCGCGGCAGCGAGCGCCGAAATCCGCTGCTCGAGCGCGAGCGCGTAGCTTTCGAGCGAGGCAGACGAGCTTTTGGCCTGCCGTGACAGGGACCGGATCAGCGCGAGGATATTTTTGACGCGGTGGTTCAATTCGGCAATCATCAAATCCTGCTGGCGCTGGTGCGTGACAAGGTCCTGATGCCGCATCAGCTGGACCCGTTCGCCCTTGGCAGCGATCTGGGTCAGCAAGATCTGTATTTCCCGCGCTGCGGCAAGTTCCGAGGCGGTCCAAGGGTTGCCGAAACCGCGCTGGCTCTCGACATAGGCATCGAACGATCCGCGTGGGGTGATCCGCGGACCCAGCGGCCCTGCGTCCAATTTCTTTTCCGGCTTTCCGGCCCAGTTGAGGCTTCGGATTTTTTCGTCGCGAAAGAACATCAACTGCATCGGGTAGGCCGCAGTGGCCCTGATAAGAAGTGCGCCCGCGCTGGCGCCAAGCTCCGCCCCGTTTACCAGATCGCTTTGCGTCAGATTTTCGATACCTAGGATCACGTCCTCCTGCGTATCGTCGTAGCGGCTGATCCCTGCAATCGCATCATGGCTTGGCGCGCTGCCATGGATCAGCGTCTTGCCTTCGTAGGTCACGGCCAGACCGTCGCACTCGATGACCTCGGCGAGGATCGGGGCAAGCGACTGGAACGAATGAAGGAAATCGGTGTTCGCATCGGTCTCCGCCAGAATGCGCTCCCGCGCTTCGGCCGCTTTGTGACGGCGTCTCGTCTCCGAGATATCCATCCGTTGCTTGATAAGCAGGGACACCATTTGCCCGAAAAGCTCTACCGCGATGCGGACATCCGACCCGATGACACGCGGGCTCAGATGATGGCAGGCGAACATGCCCCACAAACGCCCGTCAACCACCAGCCCGATCGTCAGCGTCGCCCCCACGCCCATGTTGGAGAGGTATTCAACATGAATTGGCGATATTCCCCGCAGGTGCGCCAACGACATATCCAGCGGCGGCAATTTCTTGTCATATGCCAAAACGGGCACCGGATCCTGCGCCACGTCCGTGAGCATCCGCAGGGGGTTCTTGATCTGCAACGCGCGAGCCTGCTCCGGCACGTCCCACGCGGGATAGCGCAGACCAAGAAAGCTGGTCGCGGCGCCGCTGCGCATTTCTGCCACCACTTCGCCATCGCCATTTTCCGCATAACGGTAGGCAAGTACGCGGTCGTATCCGGTCAACGCACCCAGGCCGACAACGCATGCGTCCAGCATCTTTTCGATGCTGTCGCGTGATCCAGCGGACGCAAGGTACTTGCGCATCTCGTCAATCGGAGCTTTGCGGTGGGAGGGCGTTTCGGTCGGGGCGCGTTCGAATTCGACCACTGATTGGTTCTGCGGATTTACGTGCAGGTAGATTTCGAAATCACCGGCATCCAGCGTGTAGCGACCCAGACGCTCGCGTTGTGTCCGTGCTGTCGAGATGCTCGCAAGGTTGCGCAGATCGTGGGTGATCTGCTCACCGATCGCCTTTGAGAACGCCGAGCCGAGCAAGACCTGCGGTTCGATCCCGAGATATTCGGCAACATTGGCGCTGCAATACTCGATCTTGGACAGATCACTTGGACCCGCAAGCAGCGCGCCGAAGGGCTGGATCCGACCGGGTGTGTGTATGGGTTCCAGATCGCAGGTATCCAATGACAGATCGCCGTGCAGCTGTGTCGCAGTATTGTCCAAGTCTGAAAGTCCCCCTCGACTAGCAGTGCAAATTAGATGCGCCGGTCGGCAGGTCAAGCCGAATAAAACAGGTAGTTTGCGCTATTTTTCCGGCCCTTAAAGAAAAGACAGACTGCGGAGCCATGATCGCCCCCGCAACGGGGCGTTTGAACGTCACAAGTTCCCATTTGACGTTGACAAGTCGATCAAATGGTACGATGTGGAACTATATAGTTCGATACCGTACTAATGGAGTTTGCTATGAACAGACGTGGATTTCTCAAGATGACCGGTGGTGGTGTCATACTCGCCGCAGCGACGGGCGGTGCCTTTGTGACCACCCGCAGACCTGACGCGGCTCTCGCTCCTTGGCAAACTGCGGGCACGTACGTGGACCCGCGCATGAACGCCCTGTCGCACGCCATTCTCGCCCCCAATCCGCACAACCGTCAGCCTTGGATCGTGCGGCTGGATGGCGACGACGGCGCGACGCTGTTTTTCGACACGGAGAAACAGTTGCCGCACACTGACCCCTTTGACCGCCAGCTTACGATCGGACTGGGATGCTTTCTGGAGCTGATGCGCATGGCTGCGGCGGCCGACGGCTATGCCGTGGAAACGAAGCTGTTCCCGCAGGGCGAAGACGCGCAATCTCTCGACAACCGGCCTGTGGCGACGGTCCGTTTCACCAAGTCGTCGGTCGCGCCTGATGCCTTGTTTGACCATGTGATGCAGCGGCGCTCCAACAAGGAACCGTTCGATACCGACCGGACCATCCATGCCGAAACGCTTTCACGCATATTGCAAACACCGACGACCGCACGCGTGGGGGGATCGATTGCACCCGATGATGTGGCGTTCTGGCGGGCGCTGACAACGCAGGCGCTGCATGTCGAAATCGAAACGCCCCGTACCTTCAAGGAAAGCGTGGATCTGTTCCGCATCGGCAAAGCCGAAATCAACGCCAATCCCGACGGTATCGATTTTGGCGGTCCCTTGTTCGAGGCGCTGTCCCATGCGGGCATCATGACCCGCGAAGCATCGCTCGACACAGGGTCGCAGGCCTACATTCAGGGGGTCGCCGCCGTCACGGAAAACACGCAGACCGCGATGGGCCATCTATGGCTTGTCAGTGACACCAACACGCGTGCCGACCAGATCGCGTGCGGGGCCGACTGGCTGCGCATCAATCTTGCCTGCACGCGCGAGGGTCTGGGGTTCCAGCCTCTCAGCCAGCCCCTTCAGGAATATCCAGAGATGAGCGCACATTTCGCGACCACGCACGCACGGCTCGCACCCGGTGGCGGGACGGTTCAAATGCTCGCACGTATCGGCTACGGTCCCGGGGTCGAGGTCAGCCCACGCTGGCCCATCGAGGCCAAGATAGGAACCATGTGACCCAGGACGAAGCCAGAGCGGCCGAAGTATTCGGCTTCTTCAACGAGATCGGGATTATCAACCAGCTGTCGAGTGCGATGTTCGCCAAAAGCCTGCCGGACGGTGTGCACCCGTCGCATTTTTCGATCCTCAATCACCTGTCCCGCCTCGGAGATGGCAAATCTCCGGTGCGGATCGCGGCAGCCATGCAGGTGACGAAAAATACCATGACCCATTCGCTCAGGGTGCTCGCAGATCGCGATTTCATTGTGGTGCGACCCGATCCCGCGGATGGCAGGGCCAAGCTGGTGTTCCTGACCGACGCAGGAAGGGCGTTTCGCGATGATGCAATTGTGCGGGTCTCACAGGAATTCGGCCATGTCATAGGTGCCGATCAACTCGCAATCATGGAACGGGTGCGCGATGATTTGTCGGAATTGCGCAAACATCTCGACAACAATCGCTAGCCGGTTGCGGGCAGGTGGCCTGGATACGTCCGCATCAAGCTCAGGTCTGGTGCGATATGTTCATGCGCCACACAGCGTCCTCAGCCGCTTCCAGCGCACCTTCGATAAAGCCGCCAAATCCGGTGGCGACTTCCGTGCCCGCAAGTACCAATCGGCCGTCCCATAGATCGCGCAATTCCGGCGGCATGCCGTAACTGGGATGGGCCGCAAGGGGGCGGTGGTCCGACGGTGTCGCCGTACAGGGTTCGGTCGCCCAATCCATAATCGTCACGTCCAGCGGTGATAGGGCATCCGGTCCGAAAATCCGGCCCAGCTGCGCTATAACCTGCCGCTGCAACGCGGCTCTATCGCGCCTGTGCTCCGGCGGCACTCCGACAAACCCGAATATTGCGTAAGGCCCGCCATCTGCGGGCGATGCGTCATGCATTTCGACCATCGGCCCATGCCGGCTCATTGCCGTACCCGACAGCCCCGCTTTGCGCCAGAACGGACGCTCGTAAACGGCAACAACCTTGGCCTGTCCCGCCATCCACGTGGGAATGCCCTGCAACGCCTGCACCGCGGCGGCGGGTAAAGCGGGTGTAAAGTGCAGATGCGCGGCGATCCTCGGGGGCAGGCAAAGAACCACCTTCTGTGCCGACAGATTCGTGCCATCGGCGAGTGTCGCGCTGATACCGTTGTCGGTTTGGCACAGGGCCGTGACGCGGGCGTCGATACGGATGGTTTCGGCAGGCAGCCCCTGCGCCAGCGCCTGCGTGAGCGTGGTCAGCCCGCCTTCCATCCGCCAGCTGCCCTGCATCGGGGACATGCCGCTCAGATGTTGCACCTGCCCCGACGCATCCTCGAGAACCGTCAGGCCCGCTGCATGTTGTTGAAACCTGTGTAATCCGAACCGGTTGATCAGCGCCGCGATACGCGGCTGGCCATCCCAGAACCACGCAGGCCCCGTATCAAATGTGGCGCCGTCCACCGAAACCGATGCAATGCGCCCGCCCAAACGCTGACGTGCCTCAACCAGCATGAACGGGCGGCCCGCGCGGTGCAGAGCATCGGCCACAGCCAGTCCACTCAGGCCGCCACCGATGACGAGAACCCCCACCGAAAGCGCCTAGACCGCTGGCGGGCGGGCGTAGGGCAGATGCCCGGTCTTGTACCAGAGCGTCGCCCCCTCCGGGCCGCCGTGCGCGCGCAGGGTCTGACCTTCGGGCAGGCGCAGCCAATCGCCTTTGCCCAGCGTGTCACCCTCCAGATCCAGCATGCCGTCGATGATCAACACCTCGATCCCGCCGGTGTCGTCGATGGCAAAGGGGACCGATGGATCGACACGGCTGAAGCGGACGACTTCACGCGCATCTCGGTGCAATTCGGCCGTCGCCACACCCGCGACCGGCGCGGGCAAGGCATCGTGCATATCCTTGCGGAACTGGACACGGTCTTCGCTGTCGAACTGCCAAAGCTTGACGAAAATGGTGCATCCACCCGCGGCACCGGGCGTGTGCGAAGACGTTGGCGGATTGCGCACATAGGTTCCTGCAGGGTAATCGCCGTGCTCGTCCTGAAAGACCCCGTCGAGCACGATGAACTCCTCGCCTCCGGTGTGCGTGTGGGCCGAAAAAGACGATCCGGGCGCATAGCGAACGATCGACGTCGCCCGCGCCACTTCACCGCCAATCCGGTCGAGCATGCGACGATCGACACCCGGCATTGGCGACGGTGTCCAAGCGATCTGTTCTGAACGGACCAAGGCAGGCTGCGTAAAATCTGCGTTCAATTCCATAGGTGCGCCTCTTGTGCTTGTTTCTTCCTACCTTCGCGCTGGCGGGTCGGAATGACAAGCGGAGCACCGCTGCAGGTCACGGCGATGTGAGACAGGGCGCGACGGGAAATACGGTCTAGTCGTCGAGATAGGCCGCAATTGCGCTTTGCGTGCCTTGATCCCAGACAAGGGTCAACCAGTAGGAAAACCGCTCGGAGAAACGTTTGTTTTGCCCCAGATCGCCGTAGAATTTCTCCTGATCGATCCATGTCTGAGGCGCCGACCGTGCCGCCGCCGCCTGCGTGGTCAAAACATCCCAATGGGGATCGTTTGCCTCGATCATGCTGCCATCTTCGCGGGTCCCTGCGCACATGCGGGCCCAAAGCGCCTCGATCAGGACGAGCCCGTCCAGCGGTGCATCGACGGCAAGCGCGTCGCGGATGATCGGATGCAAGAAACCCGCGTGGCGCGATGAGCCGTCGAACGCGACGCGGCGGGTGGTATCGCGGATTTCGGGGTTGGCAAACCGTTTGCTGATCAGATCGACATAGGCAGAGGGCTGCATGCCGGGCACCGCTTCCACATGCGGCACGATCTCGGTCATTTCGACCTTATGGAACATGTCCCGGATGAGCGGGTTTGCCATTGTCCCGGCGATGGTTTCCACCGACAGCAATTCGCCGGGCGTGGCAATAATCTGGTGGCCTGCATTCAAAAGGCGCAGTTTCATGGCCTCGA
The DNA here is from genome assembly GCF_025141935.1 of Sulfitobacter sp. S190. Classification (NCBI taxonomy): domain Bacteria; kingdom Pseudomonadati; phylum Pseudomonadota; class Alphaproteobacteria; order Rhodobacterales; family Roseobacteraceae; genus Sulfitobacter; species Sulfitobacter sp. S190. Next base: position 913,402 of record NZ_CP081120.1, read on the forward strand.
AGCTGTGTACGTCATCGGTGAAGGTCACCCCGACGTGGTCCCACGGGGGGCGGCCGGCGCAGAACTTGTCCTCGATGACCCACTGGCGGAAATTCTCGTGGGTCACGGGGGCTGCATCGTCAACGCCAAAGCTGCGCGCCAAGGCCAGCTCGGACGGGCCGGTTGCCGGTACGATGCAATCGACCATCGCGTTGGGGAAGGTGACGTTGCTGTCGATCCAGTCTGCCAACGCGAGATCGCTCAGCCGCGCGAGGCCCAGAATGGTCTGGCGCAGGATATCGCCATTGCCTTGCAGGTTATCGCAGCTTTGGCAGGTGAAAGGCCCGGCGCCGTTTTTCTTGCGATGCTTGAGCGCCGCGATCATCGCCCCAAAAGCGGTCTGCGGCGTGTCGGGGTGGGCGGCATCGTGCGCGATGTCGGGGTGGCCCGCATCGAACGACCCATCGGCGGCGACGTAATACCCGCCCTCCGTTACCGTCAGGGCAACGATGCGAATGGCGGGATCGCTCATCTGTGCAATGAGGGGGCCATTGTCGGTCGCCACGGGAATAAACCCGATCATCGCGCCGGTGACTTCCGCCGATTTTCCCGACGGATCCAGTTCGATCAGCGTGGTGAGACAGTCCTGCGACAGCATGCGGTCACGCTGTGCGGCATCTGCAGGGCGCACACCTGCGCCCAGTATCGCCCAGTCGTGCGCCAGACCGTCGTCCATCAACCGATGCAGATACCACGCCTGATGCGCGCGGTGAAAGTTGCCCAGACCAATGTGCACGATACCCGGCGTAAGATCGGCACGGTCATAGCGCGGTGTGCGCACAGCCTCGGAAAGAAGCGGGAGGTTTGCGATATTCAGCTGCATCAGCTCATCCATTGGCCGCCGTCGACGTTGTACGTCTGCGACACGATATAATCAGAGTCGGAAGAGGCGAGGAAAACGGCCATTCCCGTCAGATCCTCCGGCACGGCGAAACGGCCTGCGGGCACGCCCGCTTCGACCTCCGCTTTCTTCTGGCCGGGGGCCTTGCCTTCGAGTTTTGCAAACATCGCATCCACGTGGACCCAATGCTCCCCATCGACCACACCAGGGGCGATGGCGTTGACGTTGATGTCATGCTTGATCAGGTTCAGACCAGCCGATTGGGTCATCGAAATGACCGCGGCCTTGGTCGAGCAATAAACCAGCACCAGACTTTCGCCGCGCCGTCCGGCTTGCGACGCCATGTTGATAATCTTGCCGCCATGGCCCTGCGCGATCATCTGGCGGGCCGCTGCCTGCATGGTAAAAAGCGTCCCTGCAACATTCACGGCATAAAGCCGCTCAAAGCTTTCGCGGGTGATATCGACCGTTTCGGCGGCATCAAACAGGGCGGCGTTGTTGATCAGGATATCGATCTTGCCCGCCTGTGCGACCACCGTTACGATCGCTGCGTCGATGCTGGCCTGATCGGCCACATCCAGCGCCACGGGGTAGGCGGTGCCGCCGATGTCTTCGGCCGCCGCGCGCGCGGCATCGACGTTGATGTCCCCGATGGCAACGGTCGCACCCTCTGCCGCGAACGCTTTGGCAAAGCCCAGCCCGATGCCACGGGCAGCACCCGTGATCAGGGCCGATTTACCTGCAAGCCGGTTCATTTTTCCAACCGCAGCCCTTGCGCGTCAAAGCGGTGCAGCTGGGCAAGGTCTGGTGTGAGATAGATGTCGTCCCCGTGACGCGCTTCGATGTCGCCGGTGATGCGCACGGTCATCATGTCCATCAAACCTGTCTCGTGGACGTGGATGAACGTATCGGACCCCAAATGCTCGGCAACGCCGACGGTCCCTTTCCACATGCCTTCGGTTTTTGACACATTCAGATGCTCGGGCCGGATACCGATCGTGTCGGCGCCGTGCTTTTGGGCTTCCTGTCCGGTGATCAGGTTCATTTTCGGAGAACCGATAAAGCCCGCGACAAACTTGTTTTTTGGCTTGTGATACAGGTCCAGCGGTGAGCCGACCTGCTCGATGACGCCGGCCTGCAGCACGACGATCTTGTCGGCCATTGTCATCGCTTCGACCTGGTCGTGGGTGACATAGATCATCGTGGTATTAAGCTTTTTGTGAAGCTCCGAGATTTCGAGACGCATGCCGACACGCAGGGCCGCATCAAGGTTCGACAGGGGCTCGTCAAACAGGAATGCCGAAGGTTCGCGCACGATAGCACGGCCGATGGCGACGCGCTGGCGCTGGCCGCCCGACAGCTGGCCCGGACGGCGGTCGAGATAATCCGTCAGGTTCAGCGCCTTGGCTGCGGCTTCGATCTTCTCTTTCTGCGTGGCCTCGTCAATTCCGGCCATGCGCATCGGAAACGCGATGTTCTTGCGCACCGACATATGCGGATAAAGCGCGTAGGACTGGAACACCATCGCCAGCCCGCGCTTGGCAGGGGGCAATTGGGTGGCGTCGTTCCCATCAATGCTGATGTGGCCAGAGGTGGTATCCTCGAGACCGGCAATCAGGCGCAGCAGGGTGGACTTGCCACAGCCCGACGGGCCGACGAATACGACGAACTCGCCTTCGTTGATTTCGAGATCCAGCGGCGGGATGACCTGCGTTTCGCCAAAGCTCTTGGTGACTTGGTTGAGGGTGATCTGTCCCATTATTTGACGGCTCCGAATGTAAGGCCCCGAACGAGCTGTTTTTGTGAAAACCAGCCCATGATGAGAATTGGCGCAATGGCCATCATCGAGGCGGCAGATAGTTTGGCATAGAACAGACCCTCGGGCGCCGAGAAGCTGGCGATGAAGGCGGTAAGCGGTGCGGCATTCACTGTGGTCAGCAAGATGGTCCAGAACGCTTCGTTCCATGCGAGGATAATGTTGAGCAGGATGGTCGACGCAATGCCCGGTACGGCCATCGGTGTCAGCACATAGAGGATTTCGGATCTGAGGTTCGCGCCGTCCATCCGGGACGCCTCGAGGATCTCGCCGGGAATTTCCCTAAAATACGTGTACAGCATCCAGACGATAATCGGCAGGTTGATCAACATCAGCACGACGATCAGCAAAATGCGGCTGTCCATCAGACCGAGCCATTTCGCCAGCAGCACCATCGGATAAAGCACACCGACCGCGGGCAGCATTTTGGTCGACAGCATCCACAACAGCACGTCCTTGGTGCGTTTGCCGGGGACAAAGGCCATCGACCACGCGGCAGGCACGGCCACCAGAATACCCAGCAGCGTCGAGCCGACCGCGATAATGATGGAGTTCATCAGCGCTTTGGGATAGTTCGACCGCTCTTGAACCGCGGTATAGTTTTCCAGCGTCCAGTCAAAGAAGAACCAGACAGGCGGGTCCGCAATCGCGGTCGCTTCGGATTTGAACGATGTCAGAAACGTCCACATGATCGGAAAGAACATCAGCAGACCAAAGCTCCACGCGAGGGCGCTCCAGAGGATCTTGTTCTTGGTTGTGACGGCGCGGGCCATGTTGTGATCCCTCTTATTTATCGAGATTTTTGCCGACGATGCGCATCAGGAAGATGGCAACGATGTTGGCAAGAATGACGGCGATGATGCCACCCGCAGACCCAAGGCCGACGTTCTGGCTTTCGAGGACGCGCTGGTAGACCAGATAGGTCAGCGTGCGGGTGCCGAAGGCGCCATTGGTGGTCACGAAGATTTCGGCGAAGATAGACAGCAGGAAAATCGTCTGGATCAGGATCACGACGGTAATCGCGCGGCTCAGATGCGGCAGGATGATGAAGCGGAAACGCGACAGGGCAGGGGCGCCGTCCATCTCGGCAGCCTCGAGCTGCTCGCTGTCCAGCGATTGCACTGCTGTCAGCAGAATGAGCGTCGCAAAGGGCAACCATTGCCACGCAACGATAATCACGATCGAAAAGATCGGCGCCTGGCTGAGAAAGTCGTAAGGCTGCATGCCTAGAAACTTGTAAAGGTATGAGAACAGGCCGTTATCCACGTTGAAGAACATGTTCTTCCACACCAGCGCCGATACCGTTGGCATCACGAAAAACGGCGCAATGACAAGGATGCGAACGATGCCCTGCCCGAACATTGGCCGATCCAGCAAAAGCGCCATCAGGACGCCCCCGATAATGGTGATGAACAAGATGCCCCCGACCATCCACAAGGTGGTGCTGACCGCCTTGAGGAAAGATCCCGATGACAGGAAGCGTCCGTAATTGTCAAACCCGACCCAGGCTTCGAATATCCCGCGCAGGGGGCGGTAATCCGCGAACGAGAAATACAAGGTCATACACAGCGGGATCAGCATCCACACCAGCAGCAGAAAAACGGCTGGTGCAATCATGAACTGGGCTGCAGAACGGGAATGGGTGGTCGACATGACAAGTCTCCTGTCGGGACGATGGCCGATTTGAACCGATATTTACGAAAGCCCGCGACAGGGCTTGCGAAAAGATCGAGACGAATGGGGGAGAGGTGTGCGGGCGGCGGTCAGGGCCGCCACCCGCGTGATGCTTGCCTCAGGGCTTAGTAGCCTGCAGCTTCCATTGCTTCGGTGGTGATCTCTTGCGCGTTGGCAAGTGCTTCTTCCACTGTCTGCTGGCCCGCATACGCTGCCGAGAACTCCTGGCTCACTTCGGACGCGATACCCGCAAACTCGGGGATGGCTGCGAACTGGATGCCGACGTATGGGCTCGGATCAACGGTGGAGTCCGTTGGATCAGCCGACAGGATCGAGTCGAGCGTCATTTTCGCGAAGGGAACCGACTGGTAGTCGGGGTTTTCGTACAGCGATGTACGCGCACCCGGAGGTACGTTTGCCCAACCTTCGTTTTCGGCAACCAGCTTGATGTACTCCTTGGAAGTGGCCCATTCGATGAACTGCTTGGCTTCTGCCTGCTGCTGGGAGCCCGCAGGAATTGCCAGTGCCCATGCCCACAGCCAGTTGGACCGCTTGCCCAGACCGGTGTCGGGTGCCAGTGCAAAGCCCACGCTGTCGGCAACGGTGGAGTCTGTCGGGTTTGTCACGAAGGACGCAGCAACAGTCGCGTCGATCCACATGCCGCAGCGGCCCTGTTGGAACAGCGACAGGTTTTCGTTGAAGCCGTTGGTCGCGTAACCGGCGGGGCCGGATTCGTCCATCATGTCCTTGAAGAAGTTGACCGTGTTGGACCATGCTTCGCTGTCAAACTGGGCGTTCCAGTCTTCGTCGAACCAGCGTGCGCCGAAGGAGTTGGACATCGCGGTGATGAATGCACCACCTTCGCCCCAACCGGCTTTGCCGCGCAGGCAGATGCCGTTGATTTCGGCGTCGCGGTCGGTCATTGCGGCCGCAGCTTCACGCACGAATTCCCATGTGGGCGCTTCCGGCATTTCCAGACCCGCTTTTTCCATCAGGTCGGTGCGGTACATGATCATGGAGCTTTCGCCGTAGAACGGTGCCGCGTACAGCGTGCCGTCGTGGCTCAGGCCGCCTGCCATTGCGGGCAGGATGTCGTCTACGTCATATTCGGCGGACAGATCGTCCAGTGGCACCAGCCAGCCGTTTGCACCCCAGATGGGTGTTTCGTACATGCCGATTGTCATGATGTCGAACGAACCACCGTTGGTGGTGATGTCCGTGGTGACACGCTGGCGCAGAACGTTTTCTTCCAGTGTGACCCACTCGACCGCGATGCCGGTCTCTTCGGTGAACTGGTCGGTATAACCTTGCATACGCACCATGTCGCCGTTGTTCACGGTGGCCACGGTGATCGTTTTGGAATGACCATCCGCAGCTGCCAGACCGGCCATAAGGCCGAGGCTAACCGCGCTGGTAAGCAGTGTTTTCGTAATAGACATTGGCGTCCTCCCTTTTACGTGCGTTCAAATTTAGACGAGGCTTTGACGCTTCGTCAATGCCGGTCTGCAATTTGCGCATGGCTGACCGTCAATTTTCGCGGGATCTCAGGCGGAATCGCGGATCCGCAAGTCACCATCAAACAGCTTAACAAACTGTTCATCTTGATTTTTTTGCGCATGTATTGATCCGACAAGCCGGGAAACTGCCGCGCGTCCAATTTCGTCGACGTTCTGCGCGACCGTGGTCAGCCTGGGGACGGTAAAGGGGCAAAGCGGGTAATCATCGTGCCCCATGATTCGTAATCCGCCGCTGCGTTTGGCGCCCGGTTCGAGCCCGTGCGAGGCCGCAGAGCGCAGCGCCCCGATTGCCACGCGGTCGTTGGCACACAGCACTGACGCCTCCAGCAATCGCCCCGCAGCGAACTCCCGGTCCAGGACGGCACGTCCGTGCGCCTCGAACGGCAAAACATCGTCCACGGCCTCGGTCCCGATGATCTGTGGCTCAAAGCCCAGCTCTTCCATCTTTGCGACATAGGCGTGTTCGCGTTCCATCGCGTTGAAGTTCACGCGCGGCATGGCCAGAAACACAGGCGGCGCGCCGACGCGGCACAGGTATTCTGTCGCCAGTCCGGTACTTTGCACGTGATTCGAGCCGACAAAATCGACCTCAGGCATGGTGGTCGGGCGCGAATCCACTAGAACGAAGGGCAGGCGGGATCGCAGGCGTTCGTGCACTTTCATGTCGCTGTGATTGCCGAGCGGCGCGACCAGCGCACCATCGACGCTCATGGACATGAATGTCTCCGCGGCCCGCGCCTCGATCAGCGGGTCGGAATGCGAGCATTGGGTGATGACAGTGAAGCCCGCCTCCATCGCGGCGCGTTCGATCGCTTCGAGCAGTTTGGTAAAGAAAAGGTCGTTAAGATACGGAATGATGACCCCGATCATGCCCGTGGATTTCCGGTTCATGCGCGTGGCGAAAAAATTCGGAACATATTCAACGCGTTCCAGCCCCTGTGCGATGCGCGCGCGCGATGTTTTGCTTACGCGTTCGGGGTCCTGAAAATATCGTGATAAGGTAGGCCGCGAGACGCCGATCGCACCGGCGAGCTCTTCCATAGTATCAATGCGCCGTTTCGGCGTTCTGGGCGTAAGCGGTCCCGACATCAAACTCTCCGTGTCACATGTGTTATTAAATGTATCATAATATTTTACACGTGGTAAAAAAAATTCGAGATTGGTGCGAAAATCTGTAAAAAAATGGCTGCCGATCCGCGGCAAAAAGAAAATGGACCGCGCCTGTCGGGCTACGGTCCATTGTTTTGACTGCGCAGAGATGGACGGTCAGAGCGTGACCCATGCCCCGTTGCGCTTTGATGAGCGGACGCAGGCGTCAACAAATTCGACACCCCTTAGACCATCATAGATGTCAGGATACACGACCTCGGGCGCGGCGCTCTTGCCGTCTTGTGCGGCGGTGATGGCCTCCGCGGCTTCGGAATAGATGTTCGCAAACCCCTCCAGATACCCTTCGGGGTGTCCGGGCGGGATCCGGCTCAGACGCGCTGCGGCATCCCCGGCGCCCGCGCCGTTGCGGGTGATCAGGCGTTTGGGTTCGCCGAACGGCGTAAACCACAGGTAGTTCGGATCCTCTTGCGCCCATTCGATCCCGCCCTTGTCGCCGTAGACTCTGATCCGCAGGGCGTTTTCGTTGCCCGGCGCCACTTGGCTACACCACAGCATGCCTTTCGCACCGCCGGTAAACCGCAGCATCACGTGACCGTTGTCATCGACCTGCCGGCCCGGCACAAAGGCATCCAGATCAGCGGCGAGACTTTCGACCTCCAATCCGGTGATGAACCGCGCGAGGTTGTGGGCGTGGGTGCCGATATCGCCGGTCGACCCACCGGCGCCCGAGCGTGCGGGGTCGGTGCGCCATTCGGCCTGTTTGAAATCCTCCTGCCGGGTCAGCCAGTCCTGCGGGTATTCGACCTGAACCACCCGGATTTTTCCGATGTCACCCGCCGCCACCATGGCCTGGGCCTGCCGGACCATCGGATATCCGGTGTAATTGTGCGTCAGGATGAACAGGGCATCAGACGCCTCGACCGCTTTGACAAGCTTTTTGGCGTCCGACAGCGTGGACGTCAGCGACTTGTCGCAGATGACGTGGATGCCGCGTTTGAGGAATTCACGGGCGGCGGCATAGTGGACGTGGTTGGGCGTCACGATCGCCACAGCATCAATGCCGTCCTTGCGCCGCGCTTCGCGGATCGCCATCGTCTTGTAGTCATCGTAGACGCGGGGCAGGCCAAGCGCTTCTCCTGACGCGCGTGACTTTTCCGGCGTGGAGGACAACGCGCCCGCGACAAGCTCGTATCTGTCGTCGATGCGGGATGCGATCCTGTGCACGCCACCGATGAACGCATCGTTGCCGCCGCCTACCATTCCCAGCTTGATCCGTGCCATATCAGTCGATCCCCAGCATCTTGCGGTTTGCCGCGTCATCCGTGCCGCCATCGGCGAAATCGTCAAATGCACGCTCGGTGACACGTATGATGTGATCGGACACGAACTGCGCCCCTTCGCGGGCGCCGTCCTCGGGATGTTTCAAACAGCATTCCCATTCCACAACGGCCCAGCCGTCGAAATCATTTGCCGCCATCTTGGAAAAGATCGCTGCAAAATCGACCTGCCCGTCACCAAGGCTGCGGAACCGCCCCGCGCGATCGACCCACGGCTGATACCCCGAATAGACGCCCTGCCGGCCGGTCGGATTGAATTCCGCATCCTTGACGTGGAACATCTTGATCCGGTCCTTGTAGATATCGATGTTGTCGAGATAATCGAGGCATTGCAGCACATAGTGCGACGGATCATAGAGCATGTTGCACCGCGCGTGACCGTTCAGCCGCTCGAGAAACATCTCGAATGTGACCCCGTCGTGCAGGTCCTCACCGGGGTGGATTTCGTAGCATATGTTGACGTCATTGTCCTCTGCATGATCGAGGATCGGCCGCCAGCGATTTGCGAGCTCGTCAAACGCCGTTTCAATCAAACCGGCCGGGCGTTGCGGCCACGGATAGACGTAGGGCCACGCCAGTGCCCCCGAAAATGTCACGTGGTTCTTGATCCCCATGTTGGCCGAGGCAGAGATCGCTTTCATGACCTGATCAACGGCCCATTCTTGACGCGCCTTGGGGTTGCCATGCACGCTGGGGTCGGCGAACCCGTCAAAGGCACTGTCGTAGGCGGGGTGGACCGCCACAAGCTGACCTTGCAGATGCGTCGAAAGCTCCGTGACCTCGACGCCGTTCTGCGCGGCCTGTCCCTTGAACGTGTCGCAGTAGTCCTTGCTGTCGGCCGCCTTGGCCAGATCGAAAAGGCGCGCGTCCCAGCTGGGCACCTGCACTCCTTTATAGCCGCAATCGGCGGCCCATTTGGTGATGCTGTCCCACGAATTGAACGGCGCTTCGTCACCTGCGAACTGCGCCAGAAACAGCGCCGGTCCCTTGATCGTTTTCATATCGGATCCTCCCAAATCGTTCTGCCGCGTCAGGGCGGCATGTTTTCCTTCAGATAAATATCGATGCGGATACGTTCCTGCGCCAGGTTGATGGGCAGCCGGTCGCTGTTGGCGCGCATGATGCGCACGGCGCTGCGGACTAGATGACCCGCGTCTTGGCTGATGACACAGTCGAATACGCCCTTGGCCAGCGCATCGCGCGACAGTGGGGTCAGCTCATGGGCCACCACCACGGGCCGGTTGGGCATCGGGTGTTGCGCGAAATACCGCAGCAGCCCGTCGTTGCCCGCCGCCGAAGAGTAGATGCCGACAATATCGGGATTGTCCTCGAACGCGCCGGGCAGCAGCCTCTGGATAAGGTCCGGATCATCGCGCCCCTCGAGCGATGCCAGAACCGCAAGATGGGGGAAATCGCGCGCCATCACTTCGTCAAAACCCAACCGGCGTTCCAGATGGTCGCGGGCCAGCATCGAGCCCGTCAGCACCAGCACCTTGCCCGGCGCGCGGCTCAGGAAACGCCCCAGCAACTGGGCGGCCGTCCGACCCGCGGCCACGTTGTCGACGCCCACGTAATTGTCCCGCTCGGAACTGGGGATGTCGGCCACGAGCGATACGACAGACACATCATGCGCCTTCAGATGCGCGATGGCATCGCGGACGGATGGGGTCTCGGGGCCGAACACGGCTACGCCGTCGACCTTTTGGGGATCGATCGCGCCGATGGCCTCGGCCAGCTCTATGGGGTCGAACGCGGCAACGCGCACAAAGGACAATTTCGTGCGTTCGTGGCGCAGGCTTTGCGCCAGCTGGGTGATCTGTGTTTCCAGCAACGAGATGAATTCATTGTCGTTGGAGGGCAGGATGAAGGTGAAATGATACACCCGCCCCCGCGCCAGATTAGCCGCCGCGGAATCGCGTACATACCCCAGCTGGGCAATGGCGCTGTTGACCTTCTTGACGGTCGTTTCGCGCACGCCGGGCCGTGCGTTCAATACCCTGTCCACGGTCGCAAGACTGACCTCAGCGACACGGGCAATGTCGTTGATGGTCGGGTTGGACAGGGGTTCTTGGTCTTGCTTCATTCGGTCCTTCTGACACCAGGTTTATGCTTTAGCCAGCCCTTCGAAAAGGCGCGCCACCGCCTCTGCGCCGGGGTCGTTGTGCCCAATCAGGTTGTCTTCGGGCACGTAGGATGCGCGCCCGGCCTTGGCGGTACCCATCGCCGCCGTGGCATCCGCCCCCGACCGCGCCGCCGCCGCCGCCGCCGCGATGCCGTCGGGCAGGGCGCGCAAGGCAGGCTCGAGCGCGTCGATCATCGTCCGATCTCCAAGCGATGCACCGCCGACCTGACCGATCCTTTCCAGCCCCGCCAACAGGGCCTTGGGGGTCGATTTCCCGTTGGCGCAGGCATCGCCCGTCGCCCCGAAGAAGATGGCGAGGATGACGCCCGATGATCCGCCCATGGTCTGGCTCAACTCTGTGCTGAGGGCGCGAAACAGCTGTGTGTGATCGGCAAGCGGCATGCGGTCGAGCGCCCCCTGAAGGGCGCGCGCGGCGGTGGCAAGCGTGCTGCCGGTGTCGCCGTCGCCTGATTTTGCATCGAGCGCGTTCAGCGCTTCCTGTGCGCCGAGCAGGATCTCGCAGGCCTCCGAGATGACCGCGCGTGTCTTGTCATTGGCCGATGCGATGGGCTGGATGGGGCTGAGCCCATCGGGCAATGGGCGTGTCTGCACAGGCGCCACCGCCGAAAGGCCCGGCCACGCCGATACGCCAACCTGCGCGGCCAGCAACGACAGGTTTGCGCTGTCGACCGGCAGCACCGAGACCGAGAATCCGTGCATGTCCAGCGATGTCATCAAGGGCGCAGGCCCGACGATGTGGCTGATGTTGCGGGCCTTGTCCGACTGCGCCAACTCATGCGCCAGCACCGCCATTTCGAGAGGTGTGGTGCCGCCGAGATTGTTGAGAATGGCAACATGTCCCCCCTCCGATATCCGGTCCGAGAGTTTGTCGAGCACCATGTCCATCGCGTTGCGGGCATCGACAAAATCGACCTGCTGCACACCCGCTTCGCCATGAATGCCAAGACCGAGCTCGGCCTTGCCTGCGGCGATACGGTCCTCCTTGCGCGATCCGGGCACGGTGCAGGTATCCAGCGACATGCCGATAGAGGCCATGCTGGCAATGGTGCGTTCTGCAGCTTGGGTGACGGTGTCCAGATCGGCGCCGTCTTCGGCCAATGCGCCCGCGATCTTGTGCACGAAAAGTGTGCCTGCCACGCCGCGCGGCTGGGGCAGGTGCGGCAGGGCGATGTCATCGTCGACCACCACCATTTCCACGCGCAGCCCGAAGGCCCGCGCGCGTTCGGCGGCCAGCCCGTAGTTCAGCCTGTCACCGGTGTAGTTCTTGACGATCAGCAAACATCCGGCGTCCCCCGTGACGGCAAGGATCCCCGCCAGCACCGCATCCACCGAGGGGGAGGCGAAAACCTCGCCACATACCGCTGCCGTCAGCATGCCCGCGCCCACAAACCCGGCGTGTGCCGGTTCATGGCCCGACCCGCCGCCCGAAATCAGCGCTACGCGGGATTTGTCCCAGTCGGCACGGCATACGACCTTGATATGGGGATAGCCGTCCAGCCGCGTCAGCGCACCGCCGCTGGTTTCGAGAATGCCGTCGATGGCATCGGTCACAAGCGTTTGCGTATCGTTGATGAATTGGCTCATGGCTGTGTCCTTTTCAGAGAATGCGCGCGCCCTGCGCGTCAAAGCAAAGCGGGTTTTTGGGCGAAATCCGAAGCTGCGCGCCGGGTTCGTAGTCGTGATCGGGAATGGCAAGCGTCGTGATCGCGTGCCCGTGCAGGTCAAGGTGAAGCCGTGTCTGGTCGCCCAGCTGTTCGACACGTTTCACGGTGGCTTGCGCGCCTTCGCCCTGCGCGATGTGTTCAGGGCGCATGCCGATCTGGGCGGCGCCGTTCGGGGCGTGACCGAACAGGTCGGCGGGCACAATGTTGATGCGCGGCAGGCCAAGGCGGCTGGCGACGTAGACCGAATTGGGGTTCTCGTAGATTTCACGCGGCGTGCCGTATTGCACCAGTTTGCCGTGATTCAGCACCCCGACATGGGTGGCCATCGTCATCGCTTCGATCTGGTCGTGGGTCACGTAAAGCAGTGTCGCGCCGAGGCTGGCGTGGATACGCTTGAGCTCGACGCGCAAATCGGTGCGCAGCTTGGCATCCAGCGAGCTAAGCGGTTCATCCATTAGATAAATCGCCGGATCCCGCACCAGCGCGCGGCCGATTGAAACGCGCTGCATCTCACCGCCTGAAAGGGCCGTCGCCTTGTTGTCGAGCTTGTGGCTGATCTGCAAGACATCCGCGACCTCGGCGACTTTGCGTTCGATTTCATCGGCAGGTGTCTTCAGGACCGGCGATTTCAACGGGAAGGCCAGGTTTTCGCGCACCGTCAGATGCGGGTAGAGCGAGTATTGCTGGAACACCATCGCCACATCGCGCTGGGCGGGGGTTTCCTGCGCGACGTTGCGCCCGCCGATCCAGACCTCGCCGGCGTCGGCCTTTTCCAGCCCCGAAATCAGCCGCAGCGTTGTCGTCTTGCCCGCGCCGGTGGGACCCAGTAGCACGACAAATGCGCCGTCGGGCACCGTCATGGAGATGTCCGAAATGCCCACGTCAGAACCGTAGGATTTGCTCAGGTTCTTCAGGACGACCTCAGCCATGGGTCAACACCTCGTCGTTGAGTTCGGAGCGCAGGGCGCGACCGGTCTGCCGGTCAAAAAGGGTGATGCGCCGCGGGTCAAACCCGAGGCCCACCCGTTCGCCGACCTTCGCGATCTGGTCGCTGGCGATGCGGGCCTTGAGCTCACCATTCGGGGTATCGAGGGTGATGATCTGGGTCGTGCCAAGGTATTCGGAGGCCAGAACTTCGCCGCGGTAGCCGCCGCTGTCGGACAGGCTGATGTGTTCGGGGCGTACGCCGAACACCAGTTTGCCGCGCGCGCCCTGCATCTGGCGCGGCACGCCGACGGTTTGATCACCCAGCGTGACGGACGTGGCGCCCTCTGCCGCAACCCCTTCGAAATCAAGGAAATTCATCGAAGGAGAGCCGATGAAATCGGCGACGAACATGGTGGCGGGTTTGTCGTAGATCTGTTGCGGCGTGCCGAACTGTTCGACCACCGCGTTGTTCATCACGACGATCTTGTCGCCCATCTGCATCGCTTCGAGCTGGTCGTGGGTGACATAGACGGTGGTGGCGCCCATGCGGTCGTGCAGGGCGCGCAGTTCTTCGGACATGTGCTCGCGGAATTCCGCGTCCAGCGCGCCGAGTGGTTCGTCCATCATGAAGGCTTTGGGATCGCGCACGATGGCGCGGCCCAGAGCCACGCGCTGGCGGTCGCCGCCCGACAGGCCGCCGACGGGGCGGTTGAGGATGTCGGTAATGCCGAGAATGCCCGCGACCTCTTCGACCTTGGTCTTTACGTCGCGCCGGGCCATGCCCTGGCTGATCAGCGGATAGCTGAGGTTCTTGCGCACGTTCATATGCGGATAGAGTGCGAACATCTGGAAAACAAAGGCAATATCGCGCTGGCTGGGGGGCTTCTGGCTGATCTCCTCACCGTCGAGATAGATCTCGCCGGAGGTGGGCAACTCCAGCCCCGCGATCATCCGCAGGGTGGTCGTCTTGCCGCAGCCCGAGGGGCCGAGCAGCATGAAGAATTCGCCGTCCTCGATGGTGAAGCTGGATTCGCGCACGGCGTTGAAATCGCCGAAATCCTTGCGGATGTTCTTGATGATGATCTGGGCCACGTAGCTATTCCCTGAAGTGCGAAACGATGATGAACATGACCGTTCCGACAAGCGTCACGATGAACGAGTAGGTGTAGAGCCACAGCGCGAAAGGCTGCATCAGCATGAAGACGCCAAGGCCGATCAGGATGGTCGCCAGCATTTCCCAGGAGCCGCGTTTGAAGCGGGCCAGACCGGTGAAGAATTTGCTCATGGGGTGGCCTTTCGCAGGGTGTCACACGATGTGCACAGACTGTGCACCGCGCGTGCATACATCGGGGTGGGGGCCGCGCGGATCATTTGCGCACCGCGCCGAAGGTGATCCCGCGCAACAGGTGCTTGCGCAGCAGGATGGTGAAGATCATCACCGGCAGCAAAAAGATCGTGGCGCCGGCCGCGACTGCGGGCCAATCGAGCCCGCCGACGCCGATGATGGTCGGGATGAAGGGGGGCGCCGTCTGTGCCGTGCCAGAGGTCAGCAGCACGGCAAAGGCGTATTCGTTCCACGCGAAAATCAGGCAGAAGATGGCCGTCGATGCGATGCCGGTCGCGGCCTGCGGCAGCACCACCTTGTAGAAGGCCTGAAACCTTGTGTAGCCGTCGATCAGTGCCGCCTCTTCGTACTCGAGGGGGATTTCGTCGATGAAGCCCTTGAGCAGCCAGACCGCGAGGCTGATGTTGACGCCGGTGTAGAGCAGGATCATGCCAAGGTGCGTATCGGACAGACCCAGTTGCCGGTACATCAGGAAGATCGGAATCGCCACCGCGATGGGGGGCATCATGCGCGTGCTGAGAATGAAGAACAGCAGATCGTCGGCGAAGGGGATCTTGAACCGCGAAAAGGCGTAGGCGGCCAGCGTGCCCAGAAAGATCGACAGGAAGGTCGAGCCGAAACCGATGATCACCGAGTTGAGGAACCGTTCGCCGAATTTCGAGGGGCCCGCGATGACCATGTCGTATTCGCGCACGATTTCCTCGTACCAGGTTTGCGGGGGATTGGCGGCGAGGAATTCTTCGGTCTGGCGGGTGCGGGTGGTGAAAAGGTTCACATAGCCTTCGAGTGTCGGCTCGAACACGACCTTGGGCGGGTAGCTGATTGCATCGGCGGGGGATTTGAAGCCGGTCATCATGATCCAGACCAGCGGCACCATGGTGATGAGCGCGTAGAGGATGACCATCGTGCCTGCGAACCATTTGGAGCGCCGCGAGGGTTCGGTGACGGAGAAGCTGCTCATACGTGTGGGTCCGGGTTATGGGGCAGGGGGAGGAGGGGGGCTGTCTGCCCCCCGCGCGTGCGCGCCCCCCCGAGAGTTTCAGTGGCAAGATGAAGGATGGCGTGCGCCATGATCAGCGTTCCTTTACCTTGTTGAGGGCCTTGACGTAGATGCTGGCCAGACCGAAGACCGTCACGAAGAGGATGATCGCGTAGGCGCTGGCGTAGCCGGTGCGCCATTTCTCGAAGGCTTCGCGTTTGAGGTTGATGGAGGTCAGTTCGGTCGTGGAGCCGGGGCCCCCGCCGGTGAGCTGCACCACCAGATCGAACATCTTGAAATTCTCGATGCCGCGAAACAGGATCGCCAGCATCAGGAAGGGCAGCACCATCGGGATGGTGATGGTGAAGAATTGCCGCAGTTTGGAGGCGCGGTCGACCTCGGCGGCCTCGTAGATGTAGTCGGGGATAGAGCGCAGGCCGGCCAGGCAGATCAGCATCACGAAGGGCGTCCACATCCAGGTGTCCACGATCACGATCGACCAGGGCGCCAGTTCCACGCTGCCGAGCATTTCGAAGCTGGAGGGATCGCGCCCGGTGAGGAAGCCCACCACGTAGTTGAACAGCCCGATCTGCGGTTGGTAGAGGAATTTCCAGAAGTTGCCGACCACGGCGGGCGACAGCATCATGGGCAGCACGATGATGGTGGTCCACAGATCGTTGCCCTTGAATTTCTTGTTGATCAGGTAGGCCAGCGTGAAGCCGATCAGCACCTGGAAGAAGATTGTCCAGAACAGGAAGTGCGCCGTGGCCTGCATGTTCAGCCAGATGTCGCTGTCGGTCAGGATGCGTTCGTAATTGCGCAGGCCCACGTTCTTGACCTCGCGGCCGATGCGGTTGGCCTTAAAGTTGGTGAAGCTGAGATTGATCGTCCAGATCAGCGGAAAGATGTTGATGGCCAGCAGCAGGAAGATTGTCGGACCCACGAAGATCCATGCGATGGCGCGGTCGCTGAGGCCCTTGATCTTGCGGGCGACGCGGGGCGGTGTGGCGGCCGCGGCGCGGGTGGCTGGCGTATCTGACATGGGTGTGCTGGTCCGGCGATTGGGTGCAGGGGAGGCCCGCCCCGACGCGATGTCGGGGCGTTGCCGTTGGTATCGGCGCCCGGGGAGGGGCGCCGCGGGAGTATCAGAGTTTGCCTTCGTCCTCGAAGACTTCGGTCCAGTCCTCGACCAGCAGATCGAGGGCTTCCTGTGCGGTGCCCTGATCGGCGACCACGTAGTCATGCAGGCGTTTCTGCATCGCGATCAGCAGTTCGGCATAGGCCGGTTCCTGCCAGAAGTCCTGCACCGAGCCCATGGCTTCGAGGAAGTCACCCGCGAAGGGGGCGCTGTCTTTGAAGCCCGGATCGTTGAGCACCGAGTTGTGCGCGGAGTATCCGCCCAGATCCCACCACTTGGCCTGTACTTCGGGGTCGGCGAACCATTTGATGTATTCCAGCGCCGCATCCTGTTTGTCGGAATAGGCCACCACCGAGATGCCCTGACCACCCAGCGTCGAGCCGGCCTGGTTCTGTGGCGGGTTCACGAAGAAGTCGATTTTCTCCCCGCCGGTGTTGGGATCGGCGTAGAGGCCCGGGAAGAAGGCGAACCAGTTCATCGCCATCGCCACCTGCCCGGATTTGAACGCGTCGAGCGATTCACCCATGTAGCTGTTGGTGTAGCCCGGAGGTGTCGCCGTCTCATAGAATTCCTTGTAGAATTCAAGCGCCTCGACCGCTTCGGGCGAGTTGACCGCGCCGTCCATGTCATATGAGCCGGGGGTGTTTTCGTATTTGAAGCCCCACGGGTAGAGCGCCGAGGTCACGCCCATCGTGATGCCTTCGGAGCCGCGTTCGGTGAAGATGGAGGCGCCGTAGACGGTTTTGCCGTCAATTTCGCGGCCCTGGAAGAATTGCGCGATTTCGAGCAGTTCTTTCTGGCTTGTCGGTTCGGCGAGTTCGCGGCCGGTGGCTTCCTTGAAGGCGGCGCGGATGTCGTCACGCGCGAACCAGTCCTTGCGGTAGAACCAGCCGTTGGCGTCGCCCATCGCGGGCAGGGCGTAGTAGTTCGGCGTTCCCTTGGGCCATGTGGAGTAGGCGTAGACCGTCGCATCGGCGAAGTCGGACATGGAGATGCCTTCGGCGTCGAAGAAGTCATTGAGTTTGACGTAGTGGCCGTTTTCGGCGCCGCCGCCGATCCACTGGCTGTCGCCGATCAACAGGTCACAGAGTTTGCCGCCGGAATTCAGCTCGTTGAGCATGCGGTCGGCGAAGTTGGGCCATGGAATGAACTCGAAGCTCATGGTGTGGCCGGATTGTTCTTCGAATTCCTTGCTCAGCTCCACAAGCGCGTTGGCGGGGTCCCATGCGGCCCAGCACAGTGTCAGGTCTTCGGCCTGCGCGGTGGATGCGAATGAGGCGGCCGCAAGGCCGAGAACGCTGGCGGATGCCAGTTTAATGCTTTTCATCTAAATATTCCTCCCAAGGTGAAACCGGCCCCTCCTTTTGGCGGAGGCGAATCGCCGGTCTGACCTCTTTACGCTATTTGAGGTGCGCACCTCACGTCTACAGTTTTTCTGAGGTGCGCACCTCAAAATGGGCGAATGCTGGGCTAAGGCGCTGAAATTGAATTTGGAAATTTTCGTTTCCGGAGCGCGACTGCCGCGGTTGCTGGCGGTCCGGGTGTGGCGGGCGGACCCGTAGGCGACGGCGGTTCGTATGCGTGGAGAGGAGGGAGATGCGCGGTATTATCCGCGCATCCGGCTGTGTCCAGGGTCGAAAGGAGAGGGGGGGATCACCGTCGCCGCCACGGCCGTGCCGCATAGATCCAGCGTCAGGTCGGTGCCCGGCGCGCTTTGGTCGGGATCGACAAAGGCATAGGCGAGGTTGAGGTCGGTGCGGTGACCCCATGCGCCCGACGTGACGGTGCCGACAACGCGATCCTGCGCCATGAGCGAGCCGCCTGCGTGGGCGGGGGCAGTGGTGCTCGCGATGCGCAGCGATACCAGTTGTCTTGTCGGCCCTGCGGCGGCCAGATCGGCCAGCGCGTCGCGCCCGACGAACGGCCCCTTTTGCAGGGTGACGAAACGGTCGAGACCGGTCTCGTAGGGGGTGAATTCGGTCAGCAGATCGGCTTTCCAGTGCAGGAACCCTTTTTCCATGCGCATGGAGTCGACGGCGCGGGCGCCGAAGAGCCGCAGGTCAAAGGCCGCGCCCGCGTGACGCAGGGCCGTAAAGGCCGCATAGAGCGAGGCGTTGGGCACGTGGATTTCGTAGGCCAGTTCCCCCGAAAAGCTGACGCCCATGACGGTGGCGGGCGCAAAGCCGATGAACGCTTCGCGCACGGACAGCCACGGGAAGGCGTCGGCGGACCAATCGCCGCGTGCACAGGCGGACAGCACGTCGCGCGCCTTGGGGCCTGCCAGCACGAGGATCGTCTGATCGTTGGTGAGGCTGCGCAGGTTGACGTCTTCGCCAGGGTCGAGATGGGCGCGCAGCCAGTCCATGTCGTGGGTTTCGGAGGCGGCCGCCGCGCCGTACCAGACACGGGCCGGGCCGCGGTCGGAGGCGGGGAGGTTGGCAAGTGTCGCTTCGGCCTTGATCCGGCCGTGGTGGTTGAGCAGATAGCCGAGGCCCACGCGATCGTCTTTGCGCGTCACTCTCCCGCAGAGCATCCGGTCAAGGAAGCGGTGCCGATCCGTGCCGGTGATCTCGATGCGATTGAAACCGTTGACTTCGCAAAGGCCGACGGCGCTGTGGACATGGGCCACTTCGGCGGCGACCACGGCATGGGTTTCGTCGAAATCGAAGCCCAGCGTGGGGTGAAAGTCGGCCTGCGGCTTGATGTAGTCGACCCGCTCCCAGCCATTGACCACGGTAAAGGCGGCGCCTTCGGCCTGTAGGATCGGGGTGAGGGGGGTGGTTTTGGCCCCGCGCCCCGCGGGGCGGTGTTCGTGCGGGAAATGAAAGCGGAATTCGTTCTGGTAGTCCTCGATCGCCTTCAGCGCGGTCAGCTCGACGTTGGCGTGGCCGGTGAAGCGGCGCGGATCGATGCACCACGTGTCGTATTGCGCCTCTCCGTGCACGATCTGCTGGGCCAGCAACCAGCCGTGACCGCCGCCTTCGCCGACGCCCGCCCGCAGGCCGATGATGCAATAGGCGTTGCGCTTGCCCGGGATCTGGCCGACCAGCGGCGCGCCGTCGATGGTGTAGGTGATGGGGCCGTTCACGATCCGCTTGATCCCCGTTTCGGCAAGGGCCGGCATGCGGGCAAACGCGCCTTCGAGCACGTCCATCACGCGCTCCAGATCGTCGGGGCACAGATCGTTGGCAAAGCCGGGGCTGATCCCGTCCATGCCCCAGGTGCGGCAGTCCTGTTCGTAAAACCCCACCAGCAGCCCGTTCTTTTCCTGCCGCGCGTAGTAGTCCGAAATCGGGCAGCGCAGCAGCGGCATGCGGTGCCCGGCCTCGACGATGGCGGGGATGTCTTCGGTGAAGAAATACTGGTGCTCCATCGAGGCGACGGGGTGGTGCACGCCCATCATCGCGCCGACTTCGTTCACGCGGTAGCCGCAGGCATTGACCACGATATCGGCGTCGATGCTGCCCTTGTCCGTCTCGACCGTCCAGGTGTCATCGGCGTGCTGTGTCAGGGCGGTGACGTTGGTGTGGCGGTAGACTTCGGCCCCTGCGCGGCGCGCGTGGAACGCCAGCGCCTGACACAGCTGCGCGGGATCGATGTCACCGTCTTCGCCATCCCACAGACCGCCCAGCAGATTGTCGGTGGAGATAAGCGGGTGGCGGCGGGCACATTCGGCGGCGTCGATGACTTCGTAGGTGACCCCCATGCCGCGCGCCATCGAGGCAAAATGCGCGTAGCCCTGCATCTGTTGCGGTGTGTTGGCCAGCCGGATGCCGCCGTCGCCGTGGTGGTAGCCTACCGGATAGTCCGGATCGTCGCGCAGTTTCTTGTAGAGCGCGATGGAGTGGGATTTGAGCCCCACCATCGTCTGGTTCATGCCGAAGTTCGTTACCTGCGCGGCCGAATGCCACGTGGTGCCCGAGGTCAGCTCGTCGCGCTCGATCAGGACGACATCGCTCCAGCCTTCTTCGGTGAGGTGATAAAGCGTGGAGCAGCCCGCAATGCCGCCCCCGATGACGGCCACTTTGGTGCGTGATTTCATGGTATGGCCCTTCGTGCGCTTGCCCTGCCGCAGCTTAGGGCGTGGTGCAACGGGTTTGGCAATGAAAAACCCGGCCACCCGCACAGATGGCGGGGCAGGCGGGTTCATGTAGTGCATTAAGATGCCGCCGTAGAAATTTGGCACAGAACGAAAAAAGCACGGTGTGTGAACACCGTGCAGAGCACTCGTTACGACAAGTGATGACCCTTCAGGGTGTTTCGCCCAGACGGGCGCGGCGGAACCGTTCGCTGTAGTAGTTGATGGCGGTCTGGCCCATTGCGGGATCGCGGAATTCCCACTGGCCGTTTTCGGCGCCTTCGATGATCATCGAGAAAACCGCAAGCTCCATCGCTTCGCGGACGGCGAAGATTTCGGGCTCGTTGCGCGAGAAACCGGATTCGTATTCCAGCAGCTCATCCACGGAGACAAAGCGGAACACGTCGTTCTGGGCCTGTACCGAATAGATCGTCTTGGTCGTCGTGACGGATGTCAGGACACGGCCGGTCGAGACGCTGACCGCGCGCAGGGCCACCGTGACCACATCCTTGCGGTACTGGTGGAAATGCCCGATGCCCAGCAGGCGGAACGCGTTGCCGCCGGTGACCGTGTTGGTGTCGTAGCCGACGATGGAGCCTTCGATCAGCGTGCCCGCAAACCGCAGGGGCGGCAGCGACACGCCACCGGTAAAGGCCGCCTGTGTCTGTTCGATGATGGCGCGTTCGCGCAGCAGGCTTTCGGCGCGCGAGCGTTCGATCACGGTGAACCATTCGCCGTTGCCCGCGGAGGCCAGCACATCCATCAGGATATCGGCCCCGCCCTGCGTCACCGCGCGGGAGAATTCGGCATAGTTTTCATTGGGTTCGTTCTGCCCCGTCAGGTCAGGAAAGGAATAGACCGCCACGTCGAGGGGACGTTTCGGCGGGGGCATGTTTTCGAGTGTCAGACCGGTATCGGTGCGGGTCATTTCCTCGGCCTGGGCGAGGAAAAGTTCATCGCTGATCGGGACGGTGATTTCACAACCGCTGAGCCCGAAGGCCATGGCTGCGCCCGTGAGCGCGCGCAAGAGCTTGTTCATTTTCTGAAATCCTTTGGGGCGAAGGTGGCAGCCAACGTCTGTTAATTTGTCTGCGTTCCACCAATACCCACAACAGGCGTATCCGGGCTGACGTTTCCGATGGGGATAACGATTGTGGGACCACCGATGGTGCCGCCGCCGCCGATGCCGGGCTGTGCGCCGCCACCTTGTGCTGCCTGTTCACTGTCGTTGATGGTCGCACTGCGCTGCGCCTCGGCGATGCCGAAGAGAAACGCACCGTTGTTCGGATTGCCCCCGAAGTTCGGATTGTTAAAGCCGAAGTTGAGGTTTTCGGCCTGCGCCACACTGCCGGAAATGGCTGTGGCAAAAGTAATGTAGAAAACTGCTCTATTTAGGCGCCGCATGATGGCCTCCTGTTTTAATTGGGTTATTGGTTGCAAAAAACGGCGTACCACGCTAGCGGGAATCCGCCGAGCGGGGTCGGTTGCGCGCCAGTGTTGCGTTCACACAACGCTGGCGATGCCGCAGGGCAACATCAGTTTATGACGATTGTACCGTTGGACAGCCGTGTGATCGTGGCGCTTACCGGCGCATCTGCCCGGCCCTGAATGACGCCTACACGAAAGCGGCCGTTGGCCTGTGACTGGGCAGTGGCGGCGTTGGATGTGACCATCCGGTCGTTGATGGTCAGGTCCACTTCGCGGCCCACGCCGAACTGGGAGACGCTGACATCGGTATCATTGCCCGTCAGGCTGACCGAGGAGCGGTTGTAGACGCCGCTTTGCAGCGTGTTGACCGAATTGTTGATGCCGTTGATGCCGACACGGGCCTGATTGTACATGCCCAGTTGCACGGTCGTGGCCGCATTGCGCAGCCCTACGAGGGCGATGGTGGCCACGTTTTGCTGGCCTGCCTGTGCCAGCGTGGCGGCGTTGGACAGCCCCGAGACAAGCTGTACCCCGAGATTGGCATTGCCGGACTGGACAAGCTGCTGCGCGTTGCCTGTACCGGCGGAAAAATTCGCGCCGATGTTGTTGCTGCCGATTTGCGTCAGATACGCCTCTTGCGCGGATCCGATGCTGGCAGTGCAGGACAGGGCAGCGGCAAACAGCCACGCGAGCGGTTGCAGTTTCATCGGTCGGACCTCGCGGTATGCGAAAGCGGGAATGAAGGGAGGGTGTCACACCCGCCGAGCAGAGCGGGTGTGACAGGTATCAACAAAAATCAGTTGATGAAGATGTTCGAGCCGTACGGGAAGTTGACGTTCGCCGCAGGTGTCGGACGTGCTGTCGCGTTTGGCGTCAGCGTCAGGGCAGGTGCGGACAGACCGCCACCGGCCAACGACAGGCCAGCCATTGGGCCGCCATTCGTCTGCTGCCAGTTCACGGCTGTGTTGTTGTTGCCTTCCTGGATGATCTGGGAGCGGAACGCGGCTTTTTCGGCGCCGGGGCCCTGGACCACGAGCTGCACGGCGACGGCCTGGTTATAGCCGTTGGTGTAGCCGTCCGCTTTTTGCCAGATCAGCGATTCAGCAGTTGCACCCGATGCGTTGCCGTCGTTCACGAAGGTGTTCGTGGTGTCCAGCTGGAACGTTGTGGCGCTGTTGCCGGTACCGCGGCTCAGGTTGGCGGCGGCAAAGCCGATACCTTGCTGTGCGATGACCTGCTGTGTGTTTGTACCGCTGTTGCTTGCGATGTTGTATTCGGAATAGTTGACGCCTGTCAGGTTGTTACCCAACTGCGTGACGTAAGCATCCTGTGCGGATGCGGCGCTTGCCGCTACAATGACGGCAGCTGAAATAAGAAATGTCTTCACAATAGTCTCCAACAATAATTTTCGACCTTAGCCAGCCGAAGTAGCGCAACTGCACCCCAGCAGCCGCGACCAAATGTTTACCAAATGATTAAAGTCGCGGCCACAAATTAACCGCATTTCGGCCGATTTGGTGCCATGTTTGCGGGAAAACACGTCATTCGGATGGATTGATGCAAAATCATGAACACACGCAGGGGGTGTTTTTCCCGTATTTGTAGAAATTAAGTAAAATTTAAACCATTGCGGGAATTTGAAGCGACCGACCGATTCGCGGTTTTGGTGTTTTCCTTGCGCCATCAACGATTTCCGCAGCATTGCTCAAGTAGGCGGGCGCGCGCCGCCTGAAACTGCGCTTACGGGTCACTGCCCCACGTATTTGACGCCTTAACGTCCCAGTCACGCCTTAGTTGTATCGCAGGTTCCTCGGGTGGCCCCTTTGCGGGCGCAGTATCACAGGCGGCCTTCAGAATGTCGCCGGACCTATTTGAGGAATGAACAGATGCAGTTGATCAAAGTGCTTGTTTTCGCGACCGCCGTGGCAGTGCCCGGTCATTTGTCCGCCCAAGAGGCCTATTTGCAGCAGATTTCGGCCGGGCCGGTGTCGGTTGCGGTATCCGCACAGCCCAGCGTGGCCCCCGCGGCCCGTATCCTGAGCCGGTTGCGCACCCCGCAGGTGGCCGCGCCGCGCACCGGTATCGATCTGTCGGCCTATCCGGTATCGGCAACGCCGGGCGCCTTTACCACCACAGTGGGCAACAACAACGCCGCGACCATCGTGCAGTCCGGCACACATGCGGGCACG
Organism: Sulfitobacter sp. S190; assembly: GCF_025141935.1. Taxonomy (NCBI): domain Bacteria; kingdom Pseudomonadati; phylum Pseudomonadota; class Alphaproteobacteria; order Rhodobacterales; family Roseobacteraceae; genus Sulfitobacter; species Sulfitobacter sp. S190. The sequence continues at coordinate 937,627 of NZ_CP081120.1, forward strand.
ATCACCCAGACCGGCAATGCCAATACCGCGATGATGGTGCAGGCGGGCAGCGGCAACCGCGCCGCGATCTGTCAGGCCAGCACCGGTGCGCGGGCGCAGGTGCTGCAGACCGGTGGCAACAACAGCGCGTTGATCGTGCAACGCTAAGGCTTTGTGATCGGCGGTGAATTGCAAATCACCGCCACATCGCTATCGTGAGGTGGAAGGGCGCTGGCCCTGTGGCAGGAGATTTCCATGCGCGTCCCGTTTCGATTCATGCTTTGCGCCGCACTGGCTGCGGCAACACTTGCTTCACCGCTGAGCGCGGGGGAGGCGTTTTTGCAATACCAGACGCCGCCCGCCGATGTGGATAGGCCCGCGTTCATGCCGCAGGTCACGAAATACCCGAGCTTTCGTCCGGTCCAGCGGACCCCCACCGCGCGTGAGCAGGCCCGCGCCGCACCGCCCCCGCCGACGCGCAGCCCGGAGCCGGATACCATTATCCTGAGTGTCGGTGACCGCGTGCAGGTCGTGCCGCGTGCCCGTATCCTTGGCGATTGAGCCGCGCGGCGACGGTTAGTCCTGTGCCGCGGCGCCGCTGTTTGCGGCATCGCGCAATGCTGTTTCTTCCTGCAGGCGGGTGATCGCATCGGAAAAGCCGTCTGTGGGGAAGGGGATCGTCAGCGTCTGGGCATTGTTTGACACGCTGGTCGTGATCGCGGCGGTACCTGCGGCCTGAAGCTGGTCGACGAGTTCGCGCGGCAGGATCCCTTCGACAAGGCACCCCTCGGCAATGCACCGCGACACCGGCAAGGAGGCCACCACCGCGCCATCGATGCGCAGCTGCGGCGGTGTCGGCAGATCAATGCCCAGCGGCAGTACGATTTCGGCCTGAAGCGTGCCGCCCGTCGCATCCGAAAACGCGGCGGCCATCACCACCACATTGGGCGCGTCGGGCACGGAGGTGCGGTGGTGAAGCTGGCACTGGCGGCCCGCATCCCCCGCATCGAAGCATTCGAACGTCCACGCCCCGAGGTTTTCAACGGCAAGCAGACCCTCCTGCGCGCGCACGGCCGATGGGAGCAGTGCAAGCGCGGTTACGGTGGCCATGACGCATCGAAGTGGACTGATCGGCACGGCGACCCCCTGTGGCAAGCTTTGGAACGGCCCCCACCTGACTGTTTTTCCGCGGGCGTGTCAAACTTTCGGCGGGATCAGGCGCACAGCGCGAGTTTTGCCTCGAAGCTGCGCAGGGTTGCGCGGGCCGCGGGGTAGGGGGCGGGTTGGTCGGAGAAGAGGTCGGGGAAAAGCGTTTCGAGTTCGGCGCGGGGGCCGTCGTCGAGACCGGGCAGGGTCTGCGCGCCGGGCTGGAAGCTCTCGGTCCACGCGCCTTCGGACAGCACGATCTGGTGGTCGTCGAACATGATGTGGAAATAGGTCACATCGGCGTTCCCGGCGATGTCGACGCCGGGCAGATCCAGCATGTGTTTCGCGGCGACGAGCATTTCGCTTTCACCGAAGTTCAGCTGGACCTGCACGTTGTCGACCAGAAAGCGGTGCTGTGGGCTGACGATCAGATCACGGGTGGGGCAGTTGGGGCCGAGCGCGCCCTTGGCCACACGGATCGGGCGCAGGTGCGGATTGGCCCGCAGCGCGTCGGCGGACAGGAGCTTGCGCCCGATCCAGCGGATGGCCTGCAGGCCCCCGTCGCGGGTTTTTACCATGTCACCGACGCGCAGGTCTTCGACGGGCAGCCCACCGCGGGGGGTGGCGATGCGGGTGCCGGTGGTGAAACACGGCACGATGTTTTCGATGTTCGAAAAGGTCAATGTGCCGGTCAGCACGCCGGTGGCGTCGTAGTATTCGACCCGCCCGTCGGTGCCGTTGCCATCGCTGTCGGGGCCGTCTTCGATGAGCAGATAGGTTTCGCCCGGGGCCAGCGTGCCGGTCAGGTCGAGCGTGTCGTTGTCATCGCCGCCGGTGCCGCCATCGATCACGTCCCCCGCAGCGGCGCTGCCATCTGTGAAGGTGAAGGTATCGGCGTCATCGCCGCCCGCCAGCGTATCGGCACCGGCACCGGAGGCGAGCGTGTCGCTGCCCGCGCCGGCATCGACGTTGACGCCGGCGGAGGTTGCGGTGGCATCGACCACGTCATCGCCGCCGCCCAGCGTGAATTGTTCGATTTCGGTAAATGTTGCGCTGTCGCCCGAGGCGGAAATCGTGCCGTTTTCGTCGCCGTCGAAGTCCAACACCGCATCTTGCGTCATGCCGGAGGCGTCCAGCGTGTCACCGGTGGTTTCGCCGGTTTCGCCGCCCGTCAGGCTGTCGTCGCCGAAGGTGTCGCCGAGAGTGAAGGTATCGTCGCCCGCGTCCCCGTCGAGGGTATCTGCGCCGGTGCCGCCCGCAAGCGTGTCGTCGCCGCCGCCCGCGGAGACATCGACCCCTTGCGTGGTCGCAGTGGCGTCGGTGGTGTCATCGCCGCTGCCCAGATCGACCCGTTCGATTTCGGCAAATTCGGCCGTATCGCCGCCGGACGCGAACGTACCGGTTTCATTGCCCGAGAAAAACAGCGCGGCGTCGGCGGTGACACCCATCGCATCGAGAAGATCGCCCGAAAGCTCGCCGTCTTCGCCGCCGGTCAGGCTGTCGGCGCCGTGCCCGTTCGCAAGAACGAAGGCGTCGTCACCGCTGTCACCGGCCAGCGTGTCGTCGCCGCTGCCGCCTTGCAAGCTGTCGTTGCCGCCCCCTGCGAGGACGTTCACGCCTTGCGATGTGACGCTGGCGTCGACTGTGTCGTCGCCGCTGCCCAGCTTGAAGCGTTCGATTTCCGCGAAGGTTGCGGTGCCGCCGGTGCTGGCGAGATTGCCAGCTTCGTTGGCGCTGAAGGTGACGGTGGCGTCGACGGTCATCGCGGTGGCATCGACCACGTCGCCGTCGGTTTCGCCGGTTTCGCCGCCGCGCAGGCTGTCGTTGCCGTGGGTGTCGTTGAGCACGATCGTGTCGTCGCCGCCGTCGCCCAGAACGGTATCGGCGCCGTTGCCCCCGATGAGGGTGTCATTGCCGTCGGCGGGGTTTTCGGCGACGAATGCGTTCCCGGTCAGGGGGGCGTCATAGGGGCCTGCCAGATCGTCGAGCGATGCGCCGTCCGCGCCGGGCAGCCAGTCGGATACCAGATTGGGATTGGCGATCTCGGTGCCCAGCGTGTCGCCCTCGAATGTGGCGATTTCGTCGGGGGTGCGCACATCGTCCCACAGGCGGGCCTCTTCGATCCGGCCCTCGAAAATCTGGTTGGTGTTGAAGCCGCCGCCGACGCTGTCCTGTTCCTGACCAAAGACCAGCGTGCCGCCCTTTTCGAGCGTCTGGCCCGCCGCGACGGTGCCGGTGTCGCGCACGACACCGTCGACGTAGGTGACCAGTGTGCCGGTCGCGCTGTCCCAGGTGACGCCGAAGCTGTGGGAGGTGCCGTCGTATAGATCGCTGGCGGGGATGCCGGTGTCATAGACCGATCCGTTGACAAATACGTCGACGGTCGTGCCTTGCACGATGACCAGAAATTCGTTGTTGCTGCCCGGTGTGGCGTAGGACACGAGCGTGGAGCCGTTTGCGGTATCGGCCTCGGCGCTGAAGCGGATTTCGAAGCTGAGGGCATCGGTAGGAAAGTCGGTAATGGGGCCGGCATTGGCCAGACCGTCGGTGCCGGTGGTGTTGAATTCGACCGACGCAGGCCCGCCGCCGGTCAGCACATCGCTGCCGCCGCCACCCAGCACACGGTCCGCACCGTCGCCGCCGTAAAGCGTGTCGGCCCCGCCGCCGCCCGAGAGCGTGTCGTTGCCGTCGCCGCCCAGCACGGTGTCGTTGTTGCCGCCCGCGTTGACAAAGTCGTCGCCCGCGCCTGCTTCGACGTAATCTTCGCCCGCGCGGGTGATGACACGGTCATTGTCCGCGCCGCTGTCGACCACATCGTCGCCGGTGCCGCCCGATACGCTGTCGGTGCCGGCCCCCGTTTGCGCCACGATCCCATCGCTGGTGACATTTGCGGTGACGGTGTCGTCGCCGGTGCCGGTGACGATCTGTTCGATCTCGCTGAAGGTTGCGGTGTCGCCGTTCGATGTTGCGGTGCCGGTTTCATTGGCGGTGAAGGTGACGACGGCGTCGGCGTTCAGCGCGCCCGCATCGAGGGTGTCGCCGTCGGTTTCGCCGGTTTCGCCGCCCACCAGCGTGTCGTTGCCAAAGCCCGGTGACAGCACCAGCCGGTCGTCGCCGCCCTGACCGTACACCAGATCGTCGCCCGCGCCGCCGTCCAGCACATCGTCGCCGCTGCCGGTGTTTTCGGTGGGGTTGAGCAGGGCGGGGTAGTCTTCGAGGTCGGTTGTGACGCCGCCAGTGTCCGGCCCCGCGATGTTGCTGGACAGGAAATTGCCGCCGTCGTTTTCGTAAAACACGATTTCGACGGTATGCGGTCCGGGGCCCAGATCGATTGATCCGGTTTGTGTGATGACGGCGTGGTGGCCATCGTTGTCGACCACAAGCTGCCCGTCGATGAACAGCTGCGAGCCATCGTCGGAGGCGGTTTCGAAGGTATAGGTGCCGCCCTGATCGATGATCAGCTCGGTGGTGAATTTCAGGGCGTAGTCGTCGCCCGTGTCGTAGTCGGCAGGCAGGATCGTGTCGCTGTTGCCGGTGGTGGTCAGCGTGTTGGTGTTGTCGCGCCCGCCGTTGGCGGTAAAGCCCGCGTCGGCAAGGGTGCGCGGATCGCCTGTGGGGTCGAGATCGTAGTATTCATAGACCCACGGATCGAGGGCCGCGTTGCCGCCCGACCCGTCGGGATTGGCCGCCGCGACGCTGTTGTCGCCATAGACGGTGTCATTGCCCGCCCCCGATGCCACGGTATCGTCGCCGCCGCCCGCCAGCACGATGTCATCATCGGGCGCATCGCCCAGAAAGATCGCATCGCCTGCGTCGATGTCGTCGCCATCCGGATCGCCGGTGTAGCCGGTGTCGATCACATCGTCGCCGCCGGTGCCTTCGACGTATCCGTCGCGCGGATTGACGGTAAGCGTTTCGATGTTGGTGAAGTCCAGCGTGGAGCCATCGTTGAAGGTCACGGTGCCCTGTTCGGTGGGGCCGGTGACCGGATTGCCCGCGCTGTCGGTGTATTGCACCGATGCCACGTCGGCGACGTTGAGCACGTCGATATCGCTGCCGTCGGTGTCTTCGCCGCCATCGACCGTGTCCGAGCCGTTGGCGAATATCGTGTCGTTGCCGGTGCCGCCCGCCAGCACATCGCCCAGCGACGGGTCCGCCGCCCCGGCGGCGCGGCCGGTGATGTCGTCGTTGCCGATGAGCACATCGTTGCCCGCGTCGCCCGACAGGCTGTCGGCGCCATCGCCGCCGCGCAGGGTATCGCCGCCCGCGCCGCCCGAACCGGTGTCATTGCCGGTGCCGCCGTCGATCACGTCATCGCCGTCGTTGCCGAAGATCAGGTCATCGCCCGCGTCGCCCATCAGCGTATCGTCGCCCTGCGCGAACAGGGTGGTGGTGGGGTTGTCGATCACATCGCCGTTGAGCGAAAAGCCCGAGTTCGCGCCGCGGCTGGTGGCGGTGAAGGTGATGCTGCTTTGGTTTTCGAAGATGCCGGTGAACCAGGCGGTTTGGTCCGAGGGGTTGAGGTTCACGCCGCCCGATGCGCCGGTTGCTGTCACGTCGCCGTTGGCGGTGCTGAGGTCGAGCTGGTTCGGTTCGCCGATTTCGTAGCCGACAAAGGTCTCTTCGCTGATGGTGATCGCTTCGGCGCCGCCGACCGCTTCGTCGATGTCGCCCCATGTGGCGCGCCCCGACAGCACCAGCGGCGCGCCGGTGGCCGCGTCGATGAAATCAACCGTGAAGGTCGCGCTTTCGCCTTCCATCGCGGCGTTGTTGGTGCGGTTGGTGATCAGTTCCGCGCCCGCCAGACCGGTCAGATCGACGGCCAGATCGGCGTTGGTGCGGCTAACGAGGGTGACAATGGCGGACACCGGTGTGCCATCGTCGAGAAAGGCGACGTTGTCGTAGATGACGCTTTCGCCTTCGACAGCGGAATCGGGATCGGCCGTTTGCGAGCCCGCCCGCAGGTTCGCGATGTCCAGTTGCAGCGGCGTGACGTTGGCGCCAAGGGGGCCGTCGACGGCGACGTCGCCAAAGATCACATCGTCGCCGTCACCGCCCGACACGCTGTCGTTGTCCATGCCCGCGTTGATGGTGTCGTTTGCCGCACCGGCGGTGATGGTGTCGTCGCCCCCGCGGCCCAGAATGATGTCCTGATCGCCGGTGGTGCCATAGATACCGTCGCCCGCATCGACGCGTTCGCCGTCCGGATCGCCCAGATAGCCGCTGTCGATCGCGTCGGCGCCGGAGGTGCCCGTGACGATGCCGTCCCCGTCCAGACCGGAGCTTGCAAAGGTTTCGGGGCTGTCGAAAAGCGAGACGTAGTCGATGCTGCCGTCGAAGTAGTCCTGCAGATTGTCGGCGGTGTTGTCGCTCGACTGGTTCTGGTTCGCCCCGATGGTGATCGGTTCGTTGAAGCTGCCCTGATCGAAGGTCACGGCGGGATCGACCGCTTGCGTAAAGCTGGTGGCCTGCGTGAGGTTTTCGACGGTGAAGGTGCCGCCCGTGCCGGCGTTCCAGCTGTAGGTGACGCGCAGATCGTCGCCCGCCGCGTAGAACCCCGCGCCGGTGGTCTGGCTGTAGTTCGTGGTGGCCGATTGCGCACGGGTGTCGACAGAGCCGTCGGCACGCACCCGCAGATAGAAATGGCCGCCGTCGTCGTTGTTGAGGCTGTCGCGCGCGAAGATCGTGCCGTTGTGCAGCGTATCGGCGGTGAATTCGGTGATCAGCGTGCCGGTGTCGAGCTGGAACACCGGATCGGCGGCCACCTCGACATAGTCGTTTGCACCATCAAGCTGCAGGCGTCCGCCGCTGGTCGTGGCGCCGTTCTGGAGCGTGCCGTCCTGGGCCCCGTTCGCGGCGGATGTGTCGCGCGCGGTGGTGTCGTCAAAACCCCAATAGGTGATCTGTGCCATCTTCTGCCCCTCGCTCCCGGCGACATTCTGTGGTCGCGCGGGCGATTGTTTCGAGATCAGAAATAGGGGCGAAATGTGGCGCCTTTGGGCGATTCCAGAGGCGCATTAGGGAGAGATTGAGGAAGTTTTGTGGTCTAAGTACCCGTTTTGCGGGATGTTTATGTCGTATTTTTCGCGGATCCGACGGGGCGGGCAGTGGTCATTCGTAGCCTGTCATCTCCAGATAACCGACACCTGTGTGGCTGCCCGAGACGCGGACCGGCCCTTCCCAATAGGGCAGCGACACATCCATCCACGCCGCCGGATTGATCGCCGCGACGGTGATGTCCACGTCCTTTTCGGGCAGGCGGACGGACCATGTGGTGGGAACATCGCGCGGGCCGATGGCGGTGGTTGCCTGCGGCGCGGCGTCGAACGCGCCATCGGGCAGCGGTGTGGTCGTGCCGTCCGGCTCAATCCAGGTGGCGGAGGTGTAGTAGCTGCCGTCGGCCTGACGCAGGCGAAAGCCCATCAGCTTGGTCCGGTCGGAAAAGGAGAGCGAGAACCAGTCCCAGCCGGTCTGGTCCGAGGCGAGCGGCTGGGAGGACCATTCGCGGTCGAGCCACGCGGTGCCTGTGACCTCGACGGGCCCGTCAGGCAATGACAGCGTGCCGGTCAGGTCGAAAAACGGTTGGGAATAGTAGTAGCTGGCCTGTCCCTGTGCGGATTTCACCGAATAGCCGTCCTGCCCGTGAAACACGAGCGGCCCACGGGCGCGCAGATCGACGGTGTAGCTGAAATCGGGGCCGGTGGCGCGCACGGCGAGCTGGTCGAAATCGGGACCCGCCATGCGCCATTCGTCGATCCAGGCCTCGAACGGATCGGCGGTGACGCCGGCCACACCCATACCGCCGCGTCCGAACCTTTCGGCCACGTGATGTGCGTCGGGGGTGGTGACGGCGGCATGGGCGAACCAGACCTGCGGGCTGGACCAGCCGCCGCTGTCGCCCGGGGCCAGCGCCGAGCGGAACAGCGTCCATTGCAGGCCGTAGGGGGTGCCGTCGGGGCCGGTCATGTTGGCGGTCAGATACCACCATTCGATGCGGTAATCCGGGTGGGGCCCGTGATCGGCGGGGAAGTCGAACTGCGGATCGGGGGCGGGCACGGCAAAGCCTTCGGCATCGGTGCCAAGCCCGCCAAAGCCCTGCGCCAGCGCGGTCAGCGGCATCGCCAAGAGCATGAGACAGGCGATCAGGAGAGGTCTAGCGTTCATTGGCAAACACTTTCAAAAGGGCGCTGGGCGGGGTCCGCGACAGCCGCCACGCGGGCAGGGCGGCGGCGATCAGGGCGGCCAGCAGCGCGAAGGCGCCCAACCGCAAATATTGCGCCGGAAAGAGGAACATCGGCAGTTGCCAGCCGAAGGCCTCGACGTTGACGATGGCCAGCAGCACCCACGCCAGCGCCAGCCCCAGCGGCAGCGCCACGAGAGCCGTGAGCACGGCAAGCACCACGGCACGGATCAGTTCGAGCCGCCCCAGTTTGCGCCGCGTCAGTCCGAGCGCCCAGGCCGGGGCGAGTTGCGGCACGCGCATGGCGGCCAGTGTCAGCAGGCTCATGAAGATGGCGAAGCCCGCGACAGCCAGCGTCAGCACGTTCAGCGCCCCGGTCACGGTAAAGGTGCGTTCGAACACCCCCAGCGAGAACGCCTTGATCTGGGCTTGATCGGTGATTTGCCCGTCGTCCAGCCCCACGGTCTCGCGCAGCCCCGCGCGCAGCCTGTCGGGGGTATCGCTGCGCAGCCCGAAGCGCAGGGCGGTCACGTCGGGGTGCAGCGTACGAAAGAGATCCTCGGCGATGATCGCCTGCCCGATGGGGTTGCCGTAGTCGCCGAAGATGCCGCCGATGGGCAGGGCCAGACCGGGCCCGATTTCAATGCTGTCGCCGATCCACAGCCCGGCCCGGCGCGCCAGTTGTTCGTTGATCAGCGCGCCCTCCCCCGATGCCACGCGGTCCCAGACCTGTGGTGCTGCGTCCAGCAGGGCCCAGTTTTCGCGGTAGGTCGGGCCGATCCGTGCGCCGTAGAGTTCGGCAGGCAGCCCCGCCAGTGTCCGCTCCACCTGCAACAGCGGCAGCGTTTCGCGGGCGTTGGTCGCGGCGAAATCCTCCAGCGCGCGGGCCTGTGCGGGGCTGTCGGTGCTGACATAGAGTTCGGAGGCCAGCCGTTGATCGAGAAAGCCCACAAAGGTCAGCCGAAAGCTCGACACCATTGTCGACACGCCGACATTTGCCGCCATCGCCAGCAGCAGCGCCATGAGCGCGAGGCTGAGGCCCGGCAGCTGTTGGCGGGTGTCGGCCCAGAACCATTGCGCGGTGACGCCTGTGGCCCGCGATTGACCCGCCCGCAGCGCGAGGTCGAGCGCAAAGGGAAAGGCCAGCGCCGCGCCGATCAGCAGACACCCCAGCAAGGCAAAGCCCGCGATCAGCCCCTGGCCCCACACCGCCAGCCCCGCCGCCGCCGCCAGCAGTGCGATGGCCACCGTCATCTGCGCCCGCCGCGCCAGCCCGCGCGCCCGCGACCACGCCCGCGGTTGGGCGCTGGCCAGCAGGGGCATGCGCGCGATCCCGATCAGCGCGCCCGTGGCCGCAACGCCCGTGCCCAGCACCGAAATGCCCAGCCCCGACAGGAACCACGCAGGGCGCAGTTGCAGCGTGCCTGCGACATCCGCGCCGTAGAGCCCCTTGAGGGTTGCGGCCACATCGGGCAGCAGCGTCGCGGCCACCAGATAGCCCAGCACCACGCCGCTGCCGCCACCGATCAGCGACAGGGCAAAGAGCTCGGCCCCCATCAGCACAATCAGTCGCCCCAGCGGCATGCCGAGCGCCCGCAGGGTCCGCACCATCGCACGGCGTTGTTCGAAGGCGAGCCCGATGGCCCCGTGCACGATGAAAATACCCACGGCAAAGCTCAGCAGGCCAAAGGCGGTGAGATTGAGATGGAAGCTGTCGGTGAGCCGGCCGACGTCACTGCCGCCCTGCGCGGGCCGCACGGCGAGGCCGGGGGCGACACGGTCCAGCGGCGGGCGGGATGTGGCGTCGGTGCCGGTCACGATAAAGCGGGTCAGCTGGCCTTGTTGGCCCAGCAGCACCTGTGCGGCGGCGATGTCGGTGATGGCGGTGTCGGGGGCGATGTCGGGATCGACGAGAATGCGGTTTTCGACCTTCCCGGCCAGCCGTTCCGCGGTTTGTGCATTGGCAAAGAGCGGCGGGCGTTCGAGAAATCCGGGCAGATCGAAGCCGTCGTTGCCCATTGGACCCACGCCGCCCGGCGCGCTGAGCGGATCGAGCCCGATGAGCCGCACGCCACCGCGATCGGCGGACAGGCGGCCTTCGACCACCGGGGCCACGAGCCATCCGGCGCGTCGCAGTTTTGCGAATGTCGTGTCGGGGATGGTGGAGCCGTCACGCGCGACCAGCTGGTCGTATTGGCCGTCGCCCAGCGTGGCGGCGGCGGCGTCATAGCTGGCGCGGGCTTCGGCATTGATGGCCTGCACGCCCGACCACAGGGCCGTGGCCAGCGCCAGCCCCGCCACCAGCGTAAACAGCTGCACCGGCGCGCGCCGCCAGTGCGACCAGAGCGCCGCGAGTGCCGCGCGCGTCACGCAAGCCGTCCCTGGCTGAGGTGAAGCTGGCGGTTCATGCGCGCGGCCAGCACGGGCGAGTGCGTCACCATCATGAGCGCGGCGCCGGTCTGCGTGACCAGCGCCAGCATCTGGTCCATGACATCCGCGGCGGTTGCCTCGTCAAGATTGCCGGTGGGTTCATCGGCAAGGATGAGCTTGGGCCGCGCGGCAAGCGTGCGGGCAATCGCCACGCGCTGTTGCTGCCCGCCCGAAAGCTGTTCGGGGTATTTGCGCATCTGGGCCGACAGGCCCAACGTGTCGGCGAGCCGTCGGTCATGCGCCGGATCGTGCCGCCCGGCGAGCCGCGCCTGAAACGCGATGTTGGCCGCCACGTCAAGCGACGGGATCAGGTTGAACTGTTGAAAGATGATCCCGACGGTATCGCGCCTGAGCGCTGCGCGGGCGCTGTCGCCCAGACCCGCGAGCGACTGGCCATCGAGCACCACATCACCGCGGTCAATCACGTCGAGCCCGCCCACCAGATGCAGCAGGGTGCTTTTGCCCGACCCGCTTTCGCCGGTGAGGGCCAGTGTGTCACCGGCACCAAGCGACATGTCGATGCCGCGCAGCACGGGCACGTCGCCCTCGGCCCCGGCGAAGGTTTTTTCCAGATTGCGGACGTCGAGAAGCATGGTGGTTTCCTTTGTTACGCGAACCTATTGCATCCGCGCCCAAAGGAAAGCCGGTGCGCAGGGCGGCGCGATATGTCGCGGCTTACTGGTCGCGGCGCGCGGGGCGGCTATGTCCCGTAAGGACCGCGCCACAAGGAGCCTGCGACATGCGAGACATCAAGAAACTTCCCGGAACAGCGGCCCTCGTGCTTGCGATGGGCGGCGGTATGGCGACCGCGCAGGAACGGGTGCAGGAGCTGGTGCCGCAGTGGGAATACGTGGCCGATACCGTGATGGGTGGCGTATCACGCGGGGGCATCGAAGAGACGCGGGTGCAGGGCCGGATGGCCACGCGGCTGACCGGTGATGTGTCGCTGGACAACAACGGCGGCTTTATCCAGATGGCGTTTGATCTGGCGCAGGGCGGTACCTTCGATGCCAGCGACTGGACGGGGATCGAAATTGACCTGACGGGCGAGGGCGATGCCTATGACATCCGCCTGCGCACCGACGAGCTGCGCCGCCCGTGGCATTCCTACCGGGCCGATCTGGAGGTGCCCGGCGAGTGGGCGAGCGTGCGCATTCCGTTCGCGGCGTTCGAGCCGCACAAGACGGATGTGCCGCTCGATACGGCGCGGCTGCGTCGGATCGGGGTGCTGGCCATCGGTGAGGAGATGCGCGCCGATATCGCGGTGTCCGGCATCCGGTTCTACCGCTAGAGCATGACGCAGGCGCCCCGACATCTGGCCGATCACCACATCAGCGACATCGTGCAGATGGCGCTGAGCGATCACGTGAGTTTTGCCGCGATCGAGGCGGAATACGGTCTGCGCGAAAAAGAGGTGAAGGCGTTGATGCGCGCGCAGCTCAAGCCGTCAAGTTACCGGACATGGCGCAAACGCGTGCGCGCCTTTGGCGACCGCCGGGCGCAGTACAAATGAGTGACGCGCGCCGTGCACAGGGCCGTGCCGTGCCCAGTGGTCGCCTGTCGCGTCTGGCGCGGATGGGGTCGATGACGGCGGGTGTTGCGGGCAACATGGCGCTGGGCGGAGTGGCACAGCTGGGGCGGGGGCAACGCCCAAACTGGCGTGATCTGATGCTGACGCCCGGCAATGTGAACCGCGTGGCGCGCCAGTTGTCGCAGATGCGCGGCGCGGCGATGAAGATCGGACAGCTCGTGTCGATGGATACCGGCGACGTGTTGCCGCCGGAGTTGGCGCAGATCATGGCGCGGGTGCGCGAGGATGCGGATTTCATGCCGCCTGCCCAGCTCAAGAAAGTGCTGGCGGCCAATTGGCACGCGGGATGGCTGCGTGACTTTGCGCAGTTCGACGTTCGCCCGATTGCGGCGGCGTCCATCGGGCAGGTGCACCGGGCGCGGCTGAAGGACGGCCGCACGCTGGCCATCAAGGTGCAGTACCCCGGTGTCGCCCGCAGCATCGACAGCGATGTGGCAAATGTGGGGGCGTTGATCCGCATGTCGGGGCTGCTGCCGCAGGGGTTCGCGCTTGATCCCTACCTCGCGGATGCGGCGGCACAGCTGCACGAGGAGACCGATTACCTGCGCGAGGCCGAACAGATGCGCCGCTTTGGCAGTTTGCTTCAGGGCACTGCGGGGTTTGTGGTGCCGCAGGTTCACGATGCGCTGAGCACCGGGCAGATCCTCGCGATGGATTTTATCGACAGCGTGCCGATCGAGGAGGTAGCCCATCTGGATCAGGCCGACCGCGATGACGTGGCGGCGCGGCTCATGCGACTGACCCTGCGCGAGCTGTTCGAGTTCGGCCTGATGCAGACCGATCCGAATTTCGCCAACTACCGCTTCGAGCCGCACAGCAAGGACATCGTGCTTCTGGATTTCGGGGCCACGCGTCCGCTCGATCCGCAGGTCGTGGCGCAGTACGGAGCGTTGATGCGCGCAGGGCTGGCCGATGATGGCCCTGCCATGGAGGCGGCCGCGCGGGCCATCGGGTTCATCACCGCGGACGTGGCACCGCGGCACGTCACGCGGATCATGGCGATGATGCGTCATGTGTTCGAGGCGTTGCGCGTGCCGCTGTTCGACTTTACCGATGAGACGCTGTCGCGCCGCATGCAGGCAGAGGGCGAGGCGCTGGCGCGTGACGGGTTCATCCCGCCAGTGGTGCCCATCGACGTGCTGTTCGCGCAGCGCAAGTTCGGCGGCATGTTCCTGTTGGGGGCGCGGCTGCGGGCGCGGTTGCCGCTGGCGCAGATGTGCGCGGAGGCGATCGGTGGCTGAGGTTTCCCCGGCGCGACGGCTGTTCGATCTGGTGTGGGGCGTGGTGCGCGCGCCCAAGTTCAACGGCCGTTTCGCGCTGGCGCTTGTCTATGGCGTGGCGTGCCATGCGCTGTTCGCGCTGGCGGTGGGGGCGATGATCGTCGCCATGTTCTTCGGAATGAGCGAGAGTTTCGGGCGCGTGCCGCAGCCGTGGGCGTGGGCCGCGAACCTGTTGCTGATCGTGCAGTTCCCGGTGGTACATTCACTGCTGCTGAGCCCCAAGGGACGGTGGGTGCTGGGGCTGCTGGCGCCCGAGCGCCATGCCCGCACGCTTGGCACCACGACATTTGCGTTGGTCGCCTCGGTGCAGTTGCTGGCGCTGTTCACGCTGTGGACGCCGAGCGGCATCGTCTGGTGGCGGGCCGAGGGGGCGGCGTTCTGGGTGGTGACGGCGGCCTATGCGGGGTCATACCTGTTGTTGATGTGGGCCAGTTTCGATGCCGGGGCCGAGGTGCAATCGGGTGCGCTGGGCTGGATGTCGATGGCGCAGGGGCGCAAACCGGAATTTCCCGGGATGCCGACGCGGGGTCTGTTCCGCTATATCCGGCAGCCGATCTATCTGAGTTTTGCGCTGACGCTCTGGACGGTGCCGGTGTGGACGCCGGACCAGTTGATGCTGGCGCTGATCCTGAGCGCCTATTGCGTGATGGCCCCGCACCGCAAGGAGCGCAGGTTTGCCAAGATGTATGGCGCGCAGTTCGAGGCATACCGCGACCGTGTGCCCTATATGGTGCCGCATCGCAGGCCGCGCGGACCGGACGGGCAGACCTGACGCAAGGTCATCCGCACGGTTGCTTTGCGTTTCCGGATTGCGTTGCTACACAAGTTCAGGTTGCGGGTTGACGCATGGGATCGCCCGCAGGTATCTGACTGTTTGACAGATCAATGATCAGTGATGGGTAGCGGTTGATGGACCATAGCGACGACACGGACCGGATCGCCGAGAGGCTGACGTCCTTTGTGACGTTCCGTCTGGCCCGCACGCAGAACAAGCTGAACGCACAGATCACGCATTACCTCAAAACCCACTCCGACATCAGTCTGGTGGATTGGCGGGTGCTGCGGCTGCTCGAGGCGATGGGCGACACGACCATGTCCCAGCTGGCGCGGCTGTTGCAGATGGACAAGGGCCAGTTGAGCCGCAAGATCACCGGTCTGGTGAAGCGGGCGCTGGTCAACAGCCGTACCGACGAGATCGACAGCCGCCAGCAGATCCTGAGCATTGCCGACGAGGGCCGCGCGATCGTCGAGGCGATGCTGCCGCGCGCCCTGGCGCGTCAGGCCATGCTGACCGCAGAAATTTCGCAGGAGGAACTGGCGCAGTTTCTTGACGTGCTGGGCCGGATCGATCGGGCAGCGGAACGGCGCGATCCGCTCGATTAGCGCCGCCGCGCCGCGATCTGGCGCACCACGACCGCGAGCGCCAGCGCCAAGAGCACCACCGCCACGGGCGATTTGAGCAGGAACAGCGGGTCGCCACCGCTGGCAGAGAATGCCTGCCGCGCGGTTTCTTCGAGGCGCGGCCCCAGCAGGAATGCGATGATGAAGGGCAGGGGCGACATGCCGATCCGCCGCATCGCCCAGCCCGCCACACCAAAGCCGATTGCCAGCCCGATGGCCCACATGCGGGGCGTATCGGCATAGACTGCCAGCAGCGTCAGCAGCGTCACCACCGGCAGCAGATACCCGCGCGGCAGCCGCCCCAGGGGCGCCACGCTGCGCATGAAGACACCGCCGATGGTCCAGTTCATGAGATTGGCCAGCATCATCAGGGTGAAGATGCCAAAGACAGTCACCAGTTCGGGGTTGAGGCCGGTGCCAGGCAGCGCAAACACGCCGGGGCCGGGGGTGAAGCTGCCGATGGAATCGGCCGCGAGGATCAGGAACACCGCCGCGGCATTGCCCGGAATGCCCAGCGACAGCACTGGGATGAGGTTGGCCCCTGCGACGGAGGAATTGGCCGCCTCGGTGGCGGCGACCCCTTCGGGTGCGCCGCGGCCAAAGGCGGTGACCGAGAGCGATGTCTGACGCGCGTGCCGTTTGCGCGCCACGTCATAGCCCAGCGTCGCGGCCAGCGTCGATCCGATCCCCGGCAGTGCACCGATGCCCGTGCCGATCAGCGCAGAGCGGGCGATATGCGGCATGATCCGCGCCCTGAGCGCCGCGCCAAGGCGGCCGGATTTGCCCGCGATCCGGCGCGGCGGCGGGTCGGCGGCATGGCTGCGGGCCTGTTCGAGCCCGTGGAACACTTCGCCCAGCACCAGCACGCCCAGCAGCACGGTGGTCAGCGGCAGCCCCTGCGCCAGCACGGAATTGCCCATCGCCAACCGCCCGTCGAGCGCGTCGCCCGTGCCGATGCTGGCGGCCAGCAGGCCAAGCCCGACCGCGATGATCCCCTTGGCCGCCGAGCGCCCGACCACCGCCCCGATAAAGGCCAGCGACAACAGCAACAGTGCCGTCTTTTCCGGCAGGTCCAGCAGCCGTTCCACCGCGAGGGCGAGGAACGGGGCCGTCACGATCAGCACCACATCGGAGAAGGTATCCCCGCAGGCCGAAGAGAAATGCGCCACCCGCAGGGCGGTGCCCGCATCGCCGCGCCGCGCCATGGGATAGCCGTCGCGCGCGGTCAGGTAGGCATCGGGCGTGCCCGGTGTGTTGAACAGGATCGCGGGCACGGCCCCGCCGACGGTGGCCCCCTTCATCACCCCGATCAGAAAGCCCAGCACCGGCAGCAGCGCCGCATCCGTGTAGCCGAACACCGTGATCAGTATGGGCAGCGAAATCGCCATGACCGCGGGGCCGGCCAACCCCGGCACGCTGCCTGCGACGATGCCGATGAGGAACCCCGCAGCAACCATGATCACGCTCGAAGAGATGCCCAAACCGATTGCGGGCATCAGGTCGGGCCCGCCCAGCACGGCGGCGATACCGGCCAGAAGGTGGTCGAGCATTGCCATCTAGAGGTCTCCGGCGGGGGGGAGTTGCAATTGCGCGAACGGCAGGCCGAACAGGGCCGCGAGCGTTGCGGTGCCAAGAACCGCGACCGCCAGCATGCGCCAGCCCGGGCGTTGGCCCGCCAGCAGCGCCAGCGCACAGATCAGGAAGGTGCCGCCCGTGCCGATCCCGATATAGGCCCAGGGCGCATCGAGCCTGCGGGCGCGGAAGCTGCCGGTGCCAGGGCCCAAGAGATCGTAGGCAAGCGGCCCCCCATGGCGCATGAGCAGCATGGCGAGGACAAGCGCGCCCGCCAGCCGCGCCACAAACATGACATTCGCCCGTGTCAGATGCATGGGATCGCGGCGGGCGGTGCCTTCGATGGCCAGCAGCACACCGCCGATGGCAATGAGCAGCGCCGCGACCGTAGGGGCGAGCGCATCCCCGATCGCGCGTTGCCCGCGCACGATATCGACCAGCCCCGTCGCGGTTCCGGCCGGGATCCAAGCCACGGCCATCAGCCCACCGCCGACGATGGCCAGAAGCGCCAGCGCGGCATCGGGCAGCGACAGATGCGCAGCCTTGCGTGGTCTTTTCACTGCGGTATCCCCCCCAGGATTGTGCGGTGCGCGGGCGGCAGTGCCCCCCGCGGTGTCAGGTCAGTTGCGGCTTTGCATCAGCGGTGTGGCCGTGTCGTATCCGTTGCGGATCAGCGCTTCGAGCCGGGCGCCGTCGAGCAGTGCCGCGCCGCCGAAGGTTTTGACGATCAACCCGCCCACCGCCGTTTGCGGATCGCCCACGACGCTGGACACGGCATCGGTCAGCGCGGCACGGGCATCGCGGGACAGACCGGCGGGTGCGATCACCACAAAATAGCCGTCCGCGTTATAGGGCACGCCCAGTTGCGCCAGCGTAGGCGCGTCGGGCGACATGCGCAGCGGTGTCGACAGGCCCGACACCAGATTGACCATATCGCCCGCTTCGACCGCGCGGGTTTGCAGGCCCGCGACCCAGCCCACGTCGATATCACCGGCGTTGAGGGCATTCATCACGCCCTTGCCGCCCTTCATCATCACGGTGTTGAACTGCACCCCGTGGGCCTGCCCCAGCAGATAGGCGAGATCGGCGAGCTTCGGGCTCATCGCGCCAAAGCGGATGGGCTCGCCTGCCTGTGCCGCGGCCACCAGATCGGCAAAGCTGTCGAAGCCGGAGCGGGTGGTGGCGACCACGCCCAGTTGCAGGCCGGCGGTGGTGGTCAGCGGGGTGAAATCATCGGGCGAGAGGTTCGATCCGGGTGCTGCGGCGAGATTATAGCCCAGCGATTCAGTCACCACGAGCGCCAGCGCCGTCCCGTCCGCCGGTTCATCCGCGAGTGCGTTGAGCGCGTTGATCCCGCCCTGACCGGTTATGTTTTCGGGGACCACGGTCCAGCCGCGTGTTTTTTCCAGTTCCTGCGCGATCAGGCGGGCCTGCGTATCGGCCCCACCGCCCGCGCGAAAACCGATCAGCATCTTGATGGGGCCGTCGGGTGACCAGCTGTCGCTGGCGGTGGCCATACCGCCGCAGAGCAGCGCGAGAACCGTGGCAGCCGCCATCATCAGCTTTGTTTTCATCACGCGATCCTTGCCCGGCCAGTCATCTGAGGGAACGGGATCAGCATGACGCAAATGTCGGATGACACAAGGCTTGTGGCGGGGGCGGGGCATCAAAACCGCGCAGGTGCGCACCCCGCGCTTGTGCGCGGGGGCGCGATCACGTCCGGAGCGTGTATGCTTGACCGGTCACCTGCTGCGCGGGGCGGTGTCAGTCCTTTTTGGTGTCGTCGATCACGTTCATGCCAGCGAGGCCCGAATTGCCCAGATCGACGCCCGCGAAGGGGCCGCCGTGGCACATGTGGTTGGGATCGTGGGGGTCCATCGGGGGGCTGTCGGCCAAGACCTGTGCGGCAAATTCTTCGGCGTTGTCGGTGGGCCGGTAACCGAGGAACGCCGCCTTGGCATTGTCGACTGGTGTGCGGTCATTGTTGGACACGCCGTAGATCACCGACCATCCGACCACGGGGGTGTCGATGCTGCGGGTGACGAGCTGGATCAGGTCGTCGTAGCTGAGCCATGAGCCGAGCGCGCGGGCGTTGTTGACCTGTGCGCAGCTGAGGATGCGCAGATGCACGCTTTCGAGGCCGCGTTTTTCCCAGTACATCCGGCCCAGATCTTCGGTAAAGCACTTGGCCAGCCCGTAGAATGTATCGGGGCGGTGGGCCACTTCGGTGTCGATGCGTTGGGTCTTGGGATACATGCCGACCGCGTGGATGGACGAGGCATAGACGATGCGGCGCACGCCGTGGCGGTGGGCCGCTTCCCAGATGTTGTAGGAGCCGACAAAGTTTGGGCCAAGAAGCTGCTCGAACGGGCCTTCGTCGACGAAAGCGCCGAAATGCACCACCATTTCGGCACCGGCAATCACCTCGAACATGGCGTCAAAATCCGCCAGATCGGCCTGCATGTACCGCTCGCCGGGATAGAGCGTGCCGGGCGTTTCCTTGATGTCGGTCGAGACGAGTTCGTCACACATGGCCGCCAGCGGTTCGCGCAGATACGAGCCCAAGCGCCCCGCGGCGCCGGTCAGCACGATTTTTCCGAGTTTCTTCATGATGTTCCCTTTTCGGTAGATAGCGGATGTCAGATCTGGATGTCGTAGGTGACCCATGCGGTTTGTGTGGCCAGTTTGTCATAGGCGCTGCGGGCGCGGTAGTTGTCCTGCGCGGTGATCCAGCGCAGCACGGACCAGCCCTCATCGGCGGCGCGCGTTTTCAGGGCGTCGATCAGGGCCTGTGCCGCGCCGGAGCCGCGGGCCTGCGGGCTGACGAACAGATCGTCGAGAAAGCCGCCCATCGCGGCGGCAAGCGGGCGCTCGAAGGGGCGGAAATGGGCCAGCCCGACCAGCGTGCCGCCCCCGTCCACCGCGACCAGCCCGTTGGTGGTGTGCGCGGGATCGTGCAGCCAAGACCAGACGGTGGCGCGCATCTGCTCGGTCTGTTCGACCTCGTAAAAGGCGGCGTAGGCGCGGTATAGCGTTTCCCATTCTGTGCGGTCGGCGGCGTCAACGGGGCGGACGATGATGGTCATGGGGCGTTCCTTTGTGGGTTTTGCAAGGGGCGACGGGGCGGGTCAGATGACCGCTTTTTCTTCGAACACGCGGCCGGCGGCAGCGCGGTTCACGTCGAAGGCCGATAAATCGAGGCTGCGGTAGCTGCCGTGGGTGATCAGTTCGGCCACGCCGCGCCCCATTGCGGGCGATTGCTGTAGCCCGTGGCCCGAAAAGCCGTTGATGAAAACGAAATTGGGGCAAGACTGTGCTCGGCCCAAAAGCGCGTTCTGGTCGAGTGTGTTGTAGGCGTAATGCCCGACCCATTCGTTGATGACCTTGATCGCCTCGAATTGGGGGATGCGGGTGGCGATGGCGGGCCAGACCTTCGATTCCCACAAGCTGTGGTCAAAGCCGAAGTCGTCGTAGGCCACTGCGGGGTCGTCATCGGGGGGGCACCCTGCGAGGTAGTATTTGCCCTCGCTGCGCATGTGCACGCCGGAGGGATCGATGGTCAGCGGCAGATCGCGGTCCAGCGGCTGTGCGGCGTCGAAGATGAAGGTGTAGCGTTTGCGCGGCTCGACCGGCAGATCAAGGCCCGCCATGCGCGCCGTGGCCGCCGCGCGCGGCCCGGTGGCGTTGACGAGCGTGCCACAGGCGATGGTCTGGCCGCAGGCGAGCGTGACGCTTTGCACGGGCCCGGTGCCGTTTGCGCCGCGGTTGATGCCGGTCACGTCGCCCGCGATGTATTCGACCCCGCCGCGTCGCGCCATCCGTTTGAACCAGTCGAACATGGTGCCCCCGTCGAAGTAGCCTTCGTCGACGCGGTTGTGGTTGGCGGCCACGATATCGTCGAGTTGGTAGAACGGATAATCGGCGGCGATCTCATCGGGGGTCATGTGCCGGGTGGCGGCGCCGAGACCGGCCTGAACCCGTTGCCCTTCCGCCAGCGTGCGGGCGAAGGCGGGTGTGTCGGCCAGATACAGGTAGCCGTAGCTTTGCAGGGTGAGATCTGGGACTTCGGGATCACCGCCCATGTACTCCCGGAAATTGTGGATGAAGCGGGCGCCGAACTGCGACACGGCGATGTTCGACGCGTTGCTGAATTGCTGGCGGATGCAGCTGTTGGTGTGTGAGGTGGAGGCGAAGGAATAGGACGGATCGCGTTCGATCACGAGGATCCTGCCATCGAAGGTCGGCTCGCGGCTGAGCCACCAAGCGACGGACGATCCCATGATGGCGCCACCGATGATGACAACATCGTAAGAGCTGTGGGCGGCGTCTGCCATCTGGTCCCTCCGGTCTGCGGTTGCGCCATGCTTTGCCGCAAATTGCCGTTGGTGCAAGCGCGGATTTGCCGCAGCCGGATGTGTCGGCGCAGTGCCGCGAAGGTCGCGAATGGACGTAGACGTAGCCGCCGGAAACGGGCAGTCTGTGACCCATGGGAAGAGTTGCCGCGCATAAATGCCGTCGCGCCCGTGCGCAGGACTGCGCCGATGCGTGATGATGCCGTGATACCGAGCGTCGCACTGCGGCCGCCCGCGCAGGTCATGCGCCTGTCGCGGATGGGGTCGATGTTTCCCACGCGCCTGTCGTTCCTGCGCAGCCTGATCCGGACGCTGGCGGCGGAACGCGCGGTCGTGACCCGCCATGTCTGGGACATGTGCGAGGACGGGTTTGGCCATGGGGTGTTCTGTGTCGATCTGGGCGGCCATACCTATTCGCTGGTCGCGGTGTCGACCGATCTGCCGCCCGAGATGCGCACGGACCGCGTGATCGCCACCGCGTGGGACAGCGCCTATGTCCTGTTTGACGGGGTGCCGGATGCGGAGGACATCGCGCGGATCGTGGCGCAGGCGCCCAAGCAGGAGGCGGGGCGTTTTTGTGACCGCGATCTGGTGCTGAGCCGCGCCAATAAATCCGTGCGCCTGTTTGCCCATGTGGTGCAATCGCTGCGTGCGGGCCGCCAGCCCGATCCCGAAATGATCCGCGATGTGGGATACCTGATGCGCACCACGGCCGTCTACGGCAACGGCAAATTCGGGATCGCGGACCGCGGCACCTATGACCAGCGGCCGGGACTGCGCGGCCCCTTTGCCGCGGAAATGCTGACGGTGTGGTTGATCCGGCACTTTACCCATGCGCTGGCCGAACACGTGGGTCGCGGCACGCTGGACCGCGCCACGAAGCGGCATCTGGGCATCGGCAATTCCACGGGGTTGGGCATGGCGCCGTTTCTGGTGAACCATCCGGTGCTGTTGAACAACTGGATCAGCGCGCGCGAAACCGCGCTGGCGCGGGTGCGGGCGATTGACCGTCTGGAAGAGGACGAGATCCGGCGCCTGGGCGCGCTGGCCGAACGGGCCGCCCGCCATCTGGCGGAATGGCGGGTGCCCGATGCCGCCCATCAGGCACGGATCGTGGCCTTGCGGGCCGATTGGGAACGCGTAAAGGCGGTATTGGCGGCAGACGCGATGGAGATGCGCCAACCGCTGGACCATGTGATGCGTCAGGTCGATGCCGAAAGCTGTGATGTGCAGGAGCTGATGGCCAGCCTGCTGATCGAGCCGTTCGGCACGCTGGTCGACGGGTTAAGTGAATGTATGGCCGATCCTTTCGGCAATTTCGCGCCTTTACTTGCCGATACGGATGCAGTGGGCGCACAGGCGCGCGCGGCCTTTGGCTGGGCGATCGGCGTGCCCTATGACGCGGCGGCGGAATGCGAACAGTTCTGGTACGTGTCGCAGGCCAAGCAGGAACCGCGGCTGGGCCTGCGCTTTGACGAGCCGGGTGCCGAGTTGGAAAGCCCGCTGGATATTGCGCGGCGGGTCGCCCGGATGGTGCAGGACCTGCCCGAAACGGCGCAATCGGTGTCCACCTTTCTGGAGCGTCATCCCGACCACGCGCTTGCGGTGTCGCGGGTGGCGCTGTCGCAACGCTATCCCTACGGAGAAATCCACGACAACCTGATCAGCGGGCGGTGTCTGCCGATCGACATGCTGCGCTGCAAGCTGTCGTTCTTTGGCGCGTCCAAGTTCGACCCCAAATCGGACCGCTGGACCCGGATCACCCTGTGTCAGGGCGCGCCTTTGGCCGATGAACTGACCCAGCCGGAGGCCGATGACTGGTGGCTGCCGGTGGCGCGGCCATGAGCTATTCCGAAAACGAGGTTGCGACGCTCGCCAGCAAGGCGGCGCGGGGCGTTGGTGCGCCGGTACAGCAGGCCGGGGAATTCGGCCGCGCGGCCGCCGTGCACCTGCAGGCCGACCGCGATGTGCTGGACCTGCGCCGCGCGCTCGTCGCGCTGCCGCTGGGGCCGATCATCGATTTGCCCCGCCGCATACAGGCCATCGCGGAGAATGCACGGGGCGGCCGGGCGGAGGCCTATTTCGAAACCGGGGGCTGGGTGCCGCTGGCGCGCAGCTATGTCGAGTGTCTGCCCTATGAGGCGATGCTGAACCTGCGGATGGAATTGCTGCTGGATCTGACCCTGCCCGTGCCGCGCCGCACGCCCGCGCGCATCGAGTTGAGCGACGAGATCTATGCCGAGTGGACCGAGCAGGCCCAGCGGACGATGGTGCCTGACAGCGAGGCGTCACGGAACGCGGGCGCCGGCGCAGGGTTGACCGACAACGACTAGCTTTGCGGCGCGAACGGCGGATCGGGATAGACCACATCGGCGAGATAGAGCCCGTGGGGCGGGCAGACCGGACCGCAAGCGGCGCGGTCGCGCGCGTCGAGTGCGATTTGCACATCCTGTGGCGTCATCGTCCCGCCGCCGACCCGTTCAAGCGTGCCCACAAAGCTGCGCACCTGATTGTGCAAAAACGAGCGGGCGCGCACATCGAAATGCACTTCGGTCCCATGGGGCGTCTTGACCCGGCTGACCGTCAGGCGGTCGAGCGTTTTGACGGGGCTGTCGGCCTGACAGATGGTCGAGCGGAACGTGGTGAAATCATGTTTGCCGACAAGCCGGTTCGCGGCCTCCTGCATCGCGTCGGTGTCGAGATCGTGTTTGACCTGCCAGACCAGACCGTTGTGGTGCGTGGCGGGTGCCCTGCGGGTCAGGATGCGAAAAAGGTAGCGCCGCTCGCGTGCCGAAAACCGGGCGTGAAAATCATCGCTGACGGCGGCGCACGCCACAATCGCCACCGGGTGCGGTTTGAGGTGGTAGTTAAGTGCCTCCGACAGGCGAAAGGGGGTCCAGTCGCGTGCCATGTCGCAATGCGCCACCTGGCCTGTTGCGTGCACGCCCGCGTCCGTCCGGCCCGCGGCGGCGATGGTGTGGGGGCCGGGTTCGAGCCGGGCCAGCGCTGTTTCGATTACGCCCTGCACCGAAGCATGTTCCTTCTGGCGTTGCCACCCGACAAAAGGGGCGCCGTGGTATTCGACTTTCAGGGCATAACGTGGCATGCGCGGCATGTAGCGTGCCGCACCGGCGCTGGCAATCCCCGTGCCCCGGCCCTATGTTACGGCCAAGTCAAGACAGGGGGCCGGGGTGGTCATTTCGCAAATTGCCGATGGCATCTGGCGCCAGGTCGAAACGGTGCAGGATACCGTATCGGAGACGTTCTTCGAGCCAGTGATCCGGTTGGGTGTCACCGGTCTTGCCCGGTCGGGCAAAACCGTTTTCATCACATCGCTAGTGGCCAATCTGCTGGACCGCGGGCGGATGCCGGGGCTGGTGGCAGCCACCGAGGGCCGCATCGAGGCGGCGTTCCTGCAGCCGCAGCCCGACGATACCGTGCCGCGGTTCGATTTCGAGGGGCATATGGCCGATCTGACGGCCCGAAGCCCGCGCTGGCCCGACAGCACGCGGGCGATTTCGGAGCTGCGGTTGAGCTTGCGGGTGCGCCCCTCGGGCATGCTGGCGGGGCTGAAGGGGCCGCGCACGATCCATCTGGATATTGTCGATTACCCCGGTGAGTGGTTGCTGGATCTGGGGCTTTTGGAACAGAGTTTCGAGGAATGGTCCGCGCAGACGCTCGAGCGGATCAAGGACCGCCCGCAAGCGGCGGACTACAAGGCGATGCTTGGCGATATCGACGGGGCGGCCGCGCTGGAGGAGCCGGTGGCCAAGCGGTTGGCCGAGACCTTTGCCGCCTATCTGCAGCACGCGCGCCGCGACGGGTTCTCTGACTGCACGCCGGGCCGGTTCTTGCTGCCCGGTGATCTGGCCGGATCGCCGGTGCTGACCTTCGCGCCGCTGCCCGAGGGCGATGCGCCGCGCCGGTCGTTGCGCCGCGAGATGGGCCGCCGCTTCGAGGCGTATAAATCGCAGGTCGTAAAGCCGTTTTTCCGGGATCATTTCGCCCGCATCGACCGGCAGGTTGTGTTGGTCGACGCATTGGGTGCGATCCACGCAGGTCCGCAGGCGGTCGAGGATCTGCGGGCGGCGATGCGCGACACGCTTGGTGCGTTCCGGCCCGGGCGCAACAGTTTTCTGGGATCGATCCTTGGCGGCAGGCGGGTCGAGCGCATTCTGTTCGCCGCCACCAAGGCCGATCATCTGCACCACGCCCAGCACCCGCAACTGACCGCGATCATGCAGGCGCTGACTCGTGACGCGCGCGACAAGGCGCGGTTTGCCGGTGCCAAGACGGCGGCCATGTCGATTGCGTCGCTGCGGGCCACCACCGAAGATGTCATGCGCCACGACGGGGTGGATTTACAGGTGGTGCGCGGTGCGCTTCTGGAAACCGGCAAGCAGGCGGCGTTCTATCCGGGCGATTTGCCCGAAGATCCCGCACATCTGCTGACGCCCGCGCGGGCGGGGGCCGAGCGCTGGCTCGAGCAGGATTACCAGATCATGCGGTTTGCCCCCAGCCCGCTGACCCTGCGGCCCGGCGATGGTCCGCCCCATATCCGGCTGGACCGTGCGGCGGAGTTTCTGTTCGGTGACCGGTTGTGAGCGTGATTGCCCTGGCTCCTGCGCGCAGTCTCGATGCGGGCAAATTGGCGCAGATCATGGCGGAGGCGAACGCACGGCATCCGTGGTTGCCGCGGCTGTATTCGGGGGCCGAAGAGATCATGTTTGTCGGCGATATGATCGACGCGGGCTGGGTGCGGGTGGCACAGGGCGACGACGGGTTGCAGGGGTTTCTGGCCCGTTCCGATACCGAAATCCACGCGCTGTACCTGCGGCCCCACCTGCAGGGGCGCGGGATTGCGCGGGCGCTGATGAGCGAAGCGCAGCGCGGCACCCACCGGTTGGGCCTGTGGAGTTATCAGGCCAACGACCGCGCCGCCCGGTTTTACAGAAAAGCCGGATTTCACGAAATACGCCGGACCGACGGGGCAGGTAATGATGCCTTGCTGCCCGACATCCGGTTCGAGTGGCACAGAAAGGACGCGTGATGGCCAAGGGCCCGGTTCTGATTGATCTTGAAGCTGCGCAGGCGCCGCCCCCGTCCGTGGCCGAGGCCCCGATGATCGAGGATCACGGCCCCGTTGTCGCCGAAGGGCAGGCCATGCAGATCGCGGCCAAGATCGCCACGGCACGGCCCTCGCGGCTGATGCGGCTGTTCTGGGCGCTCGCGGGGGCATTGGTGGCCGCGCTGGTTTCGCTGGCGGCGTGGCAGTTCGTGACCGGCCTGATGGCGCAGTATCCGGTGGTGGGGCTGGCGCTGAGCCTGCTGATGGGGGCGTTCGTGCTGGTGCTGGTGCTTGTGGCGCTGCGTGAACTGGCGGCGTTCGGGCGGCTGTCGCGGCTGGACGGGCTGCGCCATGCCGCCGCCGAGGCGTTGGCCAACGATGATCTGGCGGGTGCGCGGGAGGTGACCGACAGGTTGGTCGCGCTGTACAAGGGGCGCGAGGACACGCGCTGGGGCCGCGACCGGCTGGCGGAGCTGCGCGGGGACCAGCTGGATGTGACGGGGCTGATGGGGCTGGCGGAGACGGAGCTTCTGGGCCCGTTGGACAATGCCGCACAGCGCGAGGTCGAGGCCGCAGCGCGGCAGGTCGCGACGGTCACCGCGCTGGTGCCGCTGGCGCTGGCAGATGTGGCCGCCGCATTGACGGCAAACCTGCGGATGATCCGGCGCATCGCCGAGGTTTATGGCGGGCGGTCGGGGTTTTTCGGCAGTTGGCGTCTGGCCCGCGCGGTGCTGTCGCATCTTGTGGCCACGGGCGCGGTTGCGGTGGGCGACGATCTGTTGGAGCCGGTGCTGGGCGGGACCATTCTGGGTAAATTGAGCCGCCGTTTCGGCGAGGGGCTTGTCAACGGTGCATTGACCGCCCGTGTGGGCGTGGCGGCGATGGAAGTGTGCCGGCCGTTGCCCTTTGCGGCGCAGACACGGCCGAAAGTACGATCAATCATCTCGCGCAGTCTGACGGGGCTGTTTGCGGGCAAGAAGGAAGGATAACGATGGAGCGTTTTGCCGAAGAGCTGGCCACGATGGTGCGCACGCCGCTGGAGGACGCGCATGTCGAAGCGATGCGCGCACAGGGCACGGTCAAGACGGTGCCCGCGGGGACGATGCTGCAGGAACCGGGCGTCGTGATGTCGGAGTTCCACTATGTCATCGACGGGGAGGTCGAGGCGGTCGACAGCCGCAGCGGCGAGCGCTACGGCAACGCGACGCTGGGGCCGCGCCAATTCTTCGGCGATCTGCAATTCCTGTCGGGGGGTGTGTCCTTTGCGGGGGCGCGCACCGTGGTCGAGAGCGAGATCCTGTGTGTGCCACGGGCCGACATGCTGCGCCTGATGAGCGATATGCCCGAGATGAGCGATATCCTTGTGGCGGTCTTTGCCGCGCGGCGGCGCAATGCGTTCGAGAAGTCGCACGGCGCGCTGACGCTGCTTGGCACGGAAGTGGACCGTGATATCCGTCATGTGGCAAGCTTTGCCGCGCGCAACCGGTTGCCGTTTGCCGAAGTCGCGCTGGACAGTGACGAGGGGCGGCGGTTCAGCGAGATCTGTGCGCTGGACGGTGAGACGCCTGCGGTCATTCTGGGCCGTAACGAAGTTTTGTCGCCTGCCACACCGCAGACCGTGGCCGCCGCCATCGGGCTGGACATGGCGATCAGCGACGACACGGTGTTCGACGTGATCATCGTGGGCGGTGGCCCCTCCGGCGTGGCGGCGGCGGTCTATGCCGGGGCCGAGGGGCTGAGCGCGCTGGTGGTCGAGGATCTGGCCATCGGCGGGCAGGCGGGCACGTCGAGCCGGATCGAGAATTACATGGGCTTTCCGACCGGTATTTCGGGCAGCGATCTTGTCGGGCGGGGCGAAGTACAGGCGATGAAATTCGGCACCCGTTTCGCCGTGCCGCGCCGCGCAATGAGCCTTGAGCAATGCGAAAAGCGGCTGTTTCATGTCAAGCTGGACAATGATCAGTACGTGTCGGGCCGGTCTTTGGTTGTGGCGACGGGGGTGCAATACCGGCGCATGGGCCTTGAGGGTCTGGAGCGGTTCGAGGGGGCGGGCGTGTATTACGCGGCCACCGAAATGGAGGCCCGCTGGGCGCGGGGCGGTGAGGTGGCAATCATCGGGGGCGGCAATTCCGCCGGGCAGGCGGCGATGTATCTGGCGCGCAGTGCCAAGCACGTGCATGTTCTGGTGCGCGGCCCGTCGCTGGCCAGTTCGATGTCCGACTACTTGCTTAGCCGGTTGGAACGGCACCCCAAGATCACCATCCATCTGAACACCGAAGCGATCGAGCTGCACGGGCAGGATGCGTTGGAAGCGGTTACCCTGTGCAACAAGCAAAAGGACGAGACATGGCGGATCGAGACGTCGGGGTTGTTCGTGATGGCCGGTGCCGCGCCCAATACCGATTGGCTTTCGGGGATGGTGGAGCTGGATGATCGCGGGTTCGTGTGCACTGGTCCGCAGGCCGGCGGGCGCACCACGTTTGAGACATCGAAGCCCGGTGTTTTTGCGGTGGGCGATTTGCGGGCGGGATCGGTCAAACGGGTCGCGTCGGCGGTGGGCGAGGGATCGGTTGTGATTTCGGCGGCATGGGCGCATGTGAACGACGACGAAAGCTAGGGTTTACCTTACCTTGCGCATCGGGGTGCAGGCTCTAGTCTGGGGCGCGCAGGTGTTTGGACGGGGAACCACGCGGTGGGCATAGTTTATTTGGTCGGTTGCGTCCTTCTGGCGATACCGGTGTCGATTGTCATCCTGTTTATCAGGCAGGGAAAATTCCACCAGCGTCTTGAGCAATCCGATAGCATAATCAATGCCTTGCGCGCCGAAGTTGTGGCGTTGCGTGAAGGGTCATTGGGCGCTTCGGAGCGCGATGACATCGCCCCGTCGCAGGAACAAGCCCCCGCCGTCGAGGAGGCGCCCGCGCCAGCACTGCGGGCCGAAGAGGCTGGCGGTTCCGATGCGGTCGCAAGCGGCCCGCCGCCGGTGCCAACCGCCGCGCCCGTCATGAACCCCGCGCCGGAGCCGGTGCGCCCCAGCCCCGTTGCCGATGCGCTGGCCGCCTTTGGCCCGTGGCTGCAGCAGAACTGGTTTTACGCGGTATCGGCCCTGTCACTGGCGCTGGCGGGTATTTTCCTCGTCCAGTACGGCATGGAAAACGGCCTGTTGCCGCCAGCCGCGCGGGTCGCCGCGGCGTTGGCCTTCGGGGCGGCGCTGATCGGGGCGGGCGAATTTATCCGCCGCCGGTTCGGCGATGGAGAGGACATGCGCACGGCCTATCTGCCATCGGTGTTCAGTGGGGCTGGGATCGTGACGCTGTTTGCTGGGGTTCTGTCGGCGCGGATGCTGTATGAGCTGATCGGCCCGAATGCGGCGATGATCGGGATGGTGGCGGTGGCGCTTGTCGCGCTGGTGATGGGATGGTTCCACGGCCCGCTTCTGGTGGCGGTGGGGGTGATCGGCGCGTATGGCGCGCCGATCGTGCTGGAGAGTTCGAATTCCGACGCGAGCCCGTTGCTGATGTATTTCGCAATCATCGCGGCGCTGGGGCTGGGTGTGGACACGGTGCGGCGCTGGGGCTGGATCTCGGCGCTGACGCTGGTGCTGGCTTATATGATGGGCGCGCTGCTGGCGCTGACGTTGCCGCGGGCGAGCCAGTGGACCGGCATCGTGTATTTCGTGGCGCTGGCGGTGATGGCGATCCTGATCCCGGCGCGGGGGCTGCGGCCCGATCATGGCGGACCGGTCGTCAGTGCGGGCCTGATCGCGCGGGTGGCGTTCCCGGCGACCGAGCGGCGCGGGATGTGGCCGCAGTTTCCCACGATCATGGCGTTTATGTCGGTGCTGGCGACCAGCGTGCTGATGTGGATATTCACGCTGCGCGACGCGGGCCAGAGCTGGCTTTTACTGATGGCGATGACGGGCCTGGCGGGGCTGCTGATTGTGTGGTCGCGCCGCGCACCCGCGCTTCAGGATCAGGCGCTTTTGCCGGTGGGGAGCCTTGTGGCGTGCATCGCGATCGAAGGGTTGGAGCGCGGCAGGCTCTTCCGCGATTTTGCGGGCACATACACCGATACCCCCGAGGCGGCGTTTCCCTTTACGGTGACGATCCTTGTGGGCTTTGGCGTGCTGCTGTCGGTGCTGGCCGCGTGGCGGTCACTTGCCGGAGGGGCGCTGGCGGTGTTCTGGGCGGCACTGGCCGCAGTGGCCGCGCCCGCCGTTGCCATCGTGATCGAAATGACATGGGCGCCGGGGCAGGTCATCGGTGTCTACCCCTGGGCGCTGCATGCGGCGGCATTATCGGCGCTGATGGTGGTTTCTGCGGAACGCTTTGCCCGCCGCGACGGTGAGGCCCGGCTGCGGGTCAGCTTTGTGGTGATGTCGGCGCTGTCGTCGATGGCCTTCGCCTTTGTGCTGATCTTTACGAATGTCGCACTGACGGTGGCCTTTGCGGTGACCGTGCTGGCCGCCGCGGCGCTGGACCGCAAGTGGCGGTTGCCGCAGTTGCAGGTGTTCATCGCGGTCGGTGTGGTGGTGCTGGGCTACAGGCTGGTCGTCGATCCGGGTCTTGATTTCGGCCTGACGGGGCCGCTGGCGGGGATGTTGCTGAGCTATGTCGGGACGCTTGCCGCGCTGTCGGGTGCGCTGTGGCTCTTGCGCGGGCTGTCGCGGCCATTGGCGCAGCTGATGCTCGACAGTGCGGCGTGGTCGACCGCCGGTATGACCCTGAGCCTGCTGATCTATCGCTGGATCAGCGCCGTCTATGACGTGGGGCGCACCGATACGCATTGGAGCCTGGGTTTGATGGCGGCGATCTGGTTCGGGCTGGCGCTGGCCCAGGTGCAGCGCACCGGCGGCCGGGTAGAGGGGCTGATGGACAAGATCCGCGCGGGACTGGCGGCGGTGTTCGGGTTCGTGGGCCTCGTGGCGCTGGTGCCGTCGCTGACGCAGCAGAACCCGCTGTTCAGCAGTGCGCCGCTCGACCATGTGCTGGGGCCGGTTCTGCTCAACTCGCTGGCGGCGGCCTATCTGCTGCCCGCGCTGGTGCTGGTGCTGGGGGCGTGGCGTTTGCGGCAGGTCGATCTGCGTCTGCGCAAAGCGCTTGTTGCGGCGGGCGGGGCGCTGGCGTTGTTCTGGCTGGCGATGGTTCTGCGCCATTTCTGGCAGGGCGGGGATGCCATGTCGCTGTCGGAGGGCATCGGCCAGCCGGAGCTCTATACCTATACGCTGGCGTTGCTGCTGGCGGGGGCGGGGCTGTTCTATCAGTCGCTGGCGCGCAGATCGCTGGTGATGCGGCGGGCCGGTCTGGTGGTGATCGGGCTGGCGGTGGCCAAGGTGTTCCTGATCGACATTTCGGGACTTGGCGGTTTGACCCGTGTCTTCAGCTTGCTGGTGTTGGGGCTGTCGCTGGCGGGGCTGGCGTGGCTCAACCGGTGGGCCGCCGAACGCGACGCGCCCGATGCCCCCGCGCCCGACCCGGGGCCGCCCGCGCCGGAGTAGTACCAAGACGCGCTTGCCCCCTTTGGGGCGGCGTCCTATAAGCGGGCCAAGATGACAGTCCGCCTGATCATACAGCGAATTATGTCCCCGGCGCTTGGTTGAACCCAAGCCGCCGGGCAAAGGTGCTTGAGCCCCATCGCACCGACCCCTCCCATAGACATGCGACAGACAAAGGACGCCCCTGATGTGCGCCGAAACACCCGACTATAAATCCACGTTGAACCTGCCCCAGACCGATTTCCCGATGCGCGCGGGCCTGCCCAAGCGCGAGCCCGCGTGGCTGGAGCGGTGGGAACGGATCGGTATCTACGACCGCCTGCGCGAAAAGACGGGGCGCACGCCCTTCACGCTGCACGATGGCCCGCCCTATGCCAACGGGCATCTGCACATCGGTCACGCGCTGAACAAGACGATCAAGGACATGATCGTGCGCAGCCACCAGATGATGGGATACGACGCGCGCTATATCCCCGGCTGGGACTGTCACGGGTTGCCCATCGAATGGAAGATCGAAGAGCAGTACCGCAAAAAGGGCCGCAACAAGGACGACGTGCCGATCAACGAATTTCGCGGGGAATGCCGCCAGTTCGCGGCCGGTTGGGTCGACGTGCAACGCGACGAGTTCAAGCGGCTGGGCATCACGGGCAACTGGGCGAACCCCTATCTGACGATGGATTTCCACGCCGAGCGGGTGATTGCCGAGGAATTCATGAAGTTCCTGATGAACGGCACGCTTTATCAGGGCTCCAAACCGGTGATGTGGTCGCCCATCGAGCAGACAGCACTTGCCGAGGCCGAGGTCGAGTATCACGACAAGGACAGCTTTACCATCTGGGTGAAGTTCGAGGTCTTGGGCGGCGGTGATCTGGAAGGCGCGAAGGTCGTGATCTGGACAACGACGCCCTGGACCATGCCGTCCAACAAGGCGGTCGTTTACGGAGAGGGCATTTCCTATGGTCTGTACGAGATCACGGCCACGCCGGAGGAGTGCTGGGCCTCGGTGGGCGACCGGTATCTGCTGGCCGATAATCTGGCGGCAGATGTCTTTGCCCGCGCCCGTCTGGAGGATGGTCAGTGGACCCGCCTGCGCGATGTGACCAACGACGAGCTGGCGCAGGTGAGCCTGAAACACCCGCTGCACGGCGCCGAGGGCAGCAATGGCGAGTGGGACGACATCCGTGATTTCCGGGCCGCGGAATTCGTGACCGACACCGAAGGCACAGGGTTTGTGCATTGCGCCCCGAGCCACGGGATGGAGGAATACGAGCTTTACCGCGATCTGGGCATGCTCCAGCAGGTCATCACCTACAATGTGACCGATGACGGGGGCTTTCGCGCCGATCTGCCGTTCTTTGGCGGCAAGCATATCCTGAGCCGCAAGGGCAAGGAGGGCGACGCCAACACCGCCGTGATCGACAAGCTGGTCGAGGTGGGCGGTCTGCTGGCGCGTGGCAAGATCAAGCACAGCTATCCGCACAGCTGGCGTTCCAAGGCGCCGGTGATCTATCGCAACACTCCGCAGTGGTTTGCCGCGATCGACAAGCCGGTCGGTGACGGGCAGGACCAGCATGGCACGACCATTCGCGAACGGGCCCTGACCGAGATCGACAACGTCAAGTGGACGCCCAAATCAGGCCGCAACCGCCTGCATTCGATGATGGAAGCGCGCCCCGATTGGGTGCTGTCGCGCCAGCGGGCGTGGGGCGTGCCGCTGACCTGCTTTACCAAGCGCGGGGCGTTGCCGACGGATGAGGATTATCTGCTGCGCCATCCGGAAGTGAATGCCCGCATCACCGAAGCCTTCGAGGCCGAAGGGGCGGACGCGTGGTACGAAGAGGGCGCCAAGGCGCGGTTCCTCGACGGTATCGTGGACCCGGACGCCTATGATCAGGTGATGGATATTCTTGATGTGTGGTTCGATTCAGGATCGACGCACGCGTTTACCCTGCGCGACCGCGAGGACGGGTCCGACGACGGGATTGCGGATGTCTATATGGAAGGCACCGACCAGCACCGCGGGTGGTTCCATTCGTCGCTGCTGCAGTCGTGCGGGACCTACGGGCGTGCGCCCTATCGGCAGGTGGTGACGCATGGGTTCACGCTGGACCAGAAGGGCATGAAGATGTCCAAGTCCATCGGCAATACCATCGTGCCCGAAGAAATCGTCAAGCAGTACGGGGCCGACATCCTGCGCCTGTGGGTGGCGCAGGCGGATTACACCGCCGATCAGCGCATCGGGCCGGAAATCCTCAAGGGTGTGGCCGACAGCTATCGGCGGTTGCGCAACACCATGCGCTATATGCTGGGCGCGCTGGGCGATTTCACCGAAGCCGACCGGGTGGATGCCGCGCAGATGCCCGAGTTGGAGCGTTGGGTGCTGCACCGTCTGGCGGAGCTGGACGGCATTGTGCGCGAGGGCTACGCCCGGTTCGATTTTCAGGGCGTGTTCCAGGCGGTCTTCAATTTCGCCACGCTGGATCTGTCGGCCTTCTATTTCGATATCCGCAAGGACGCGCTTTATTGCGACGGTGACACATTGCGCCGCCGTGCCGCGCGGACGGTCATGGACCTGCTGTTCCACCGGCTGACAACGTGGCTGGCGCCGGTGCTGGTCTTCACGATGGAGGAGGTGTGGCTGGAGCGGTTCGACGGCGATGACGCATCTGTGCACCTGCAGGATATTCCCGCCACGCCGGATGGCTGGCTGGATGCGGAGCTGGCGGAAAAATGGGCGCGCATCCGGGCCGCGCGCCGTGTGGTGACAGCGGCACTCGAGGTGCAGCGTACCGACAAGGTGATCGGCGCGTCGCTCGAGGCGGCACCGATCGTGTATGTCGAGGATGCCGAGCAACGCCGCGCGCTGGAAGACGTCTCCTTTGAGGATGTGAGCATCACCAGCCAGATTTCCGTGACTGGCGATGCCGCCCCCGCCGACGCATTCCGACTGCCCGAAATCGAGGGCGTCGCGGTGATTTTCGAAAAGGCGGACGGGGCCAAGTGCGAACGCTGCTGGAAAGTGCTGCCGGATGTGGGCACGCATGCCAACCCGGGCGTCTGCAGCCGCTGTGACGCGGCGGTCAGCGACGGCTGAGGTGACACAAGGCGGATCGGGCGTGGCACAATGCCCGATCCGCAATGCGCAGGTTTCGGATTGAGCGGGGCCGCGTGCTGCGCCATTCTGTGCGCATGAAACAGCGAAGCGTGCAAACCCGGTTCGGCGATCTGTGTCTTGGGGCACGTGACGGGGCCATTGTGCATCTGGGATGGGGCCGTGCGCCTGCCGAGGATGATGATCCGCTGCTTGACGCGGCTGCCGCGCAGCTGGCGGCTTATGACGCGGGGACGCTTGAGGCGTTTGATCTGCCGCTGCGGGTGGCGGGATCGGATTTCCAGCGGGCGGTGTGTGATGCGATGTGCGCAATTCCTTTCGGGCAGACCTGCACCTACGGAGATATCGCGAAGTCGCTGCGTGTGCCGGCGCAAGCCGTGGGGCAGGCCTGCGGCAGCAATCCGATCCCGATCATCATTCCGTGTCACCGCGTGATGGGGGCCAAGGGGCTGACCGGTTTTTCGGGGCGCGGCGGGGTCGAGACCAAGGTGACGTTGCTGCGCCACGAAGGCGGATTTCTGATCTAGTCCTTGGGGTCGAAGAACGCCTGCTGCACGATGCCTGCGAAGGTCAGGTACAGCGATGTCACGACAAGGCCCCACTGCGCCCAGCTTTCGGGATCAAAGTTCACCCAAGCCGCCCAACCGGCAAAGAAAACCCACGCCAATGCCATCGGCAGGGTCACGTTGCGCCAGCGTTCGGTGCGCACGGGGTGGACGAATTTCACCGGCATGAACATCGTGATCGACAAGAACATCACGAGGGCGAGGCTGACGTACCAGTCGAGGTTCAGAGCAAAGATCACCAGCACCAGCATGTTGAAGCAACCCGGAAAGCCCCAGAAGGAATTGTCTTTTGTTTTCATGCGGGTGTCGCAGAAATACATGGCGGAGGCGAAGGTGACGATGATGATCATCAGCCAGCCTGACCATCCGTCCATCAGGCCCGATTTGAAAAGTGCAAAGGCGGGGATGAAGACGTAAGTGAGATAGTCGATGATCAGATCGAGCAGCACGCCGTCGAATTGCGGGGCGTTGGTTTTCACATCGTATTTGCGGGCGAGCGGGCCGTCGATGCCGTCCACGAAAAAGGCCACGACGAGCCACAAAAACATCATGTCATAGCGCGCATCGACCGCGGCAAGCATCGCCAGCATGGCAAAGACGGCGCCGGTGGCGGTGAAAAGATGAACGGCGAGTGCTTTGTTCTGCAATGTCATGCGCCTGTGTCGCAAATCGACCGCCGGGATGCAAAAGAAAACAGTGCCGCGGCGTGGCGGATCATGCTTTGGGGTGGGCGCGGTTGTATACTTCCATCAGGCGGACGGTATCGACGGCCGTATAGGCCTGAGTGGTGGACAGGGACGCGTGGCCCAGCAGTTCCTGTATCGCGCGCAGATCACCGCCTGCGTCCAGCAGATGTGTGGCAAAGCTGTGCCGCATGGCATGCGGCGTGGCGCTGGCCGGCAGGCCCAACTGCATCCGCGCGTTTGCCATGACCGCCTGTATCGCGCGCGCGGCGAGTGGGCCGCCGCGGATCGCACGGAACAGCGGTTCCTGCGGGTTCAGCGCATGCGGGCAGGCGGACCGGTAGCTTTCGACAGCGGCGCGGGCAGCGGGCAACACCGGCACGAGCCGTTCTTTGCCGCCTTTGCCCAGAATGCGCAGGCTGTCGGGCAGTGGCGCATCGCGGCCCAGCAGGCCAAGTGCTTCGGAAATCCGCAGGCCGCAGCCCCATAAGAGTGTCAGAACGGCCACGTCGCGGGCGCCGATCCACGGCGCCTTGCCCTGGGTGGCGACGCAATCGATCAGCTCGCGGGCGGCATCCACGGCGAGCGGGCGGGGCAGCTTCTGGGTGAATTTCGGCGCGCGCGTCGACAGCACGGCGGTCGGCTCAAACTCCTCACGCTCGGCCAGCCACCGGTAGAACGCCTTTACCGCGGAAAGTTTGCGCGCCAGCGACCGCGATCCGGTGCCACCGCTGCGGCAGTTGGCCATCCACGCGCGCATGTCGCTGACAGTGATCGTGGCCAGCGCGCCCAGACCCTGCTGTCCGCCGTGGTGGACAGCCATGAATGCCAGAAAATCGGTGACGTCGCCCTGATAGGCGGTCAATGTGTTGGCGGCCGCGCCTTTGAGAGCGCGCTGGTGGGCCAGCCAGTTTTGCAGCGCGTCGCGGGCCGCGGCGCTGATCGCGAGCGTATCGGTCTGCCCGCTCAAGACAGCCAGCGGCGCATCGCGCGCTCGAACACACCGGTGAAAAACACAAGCAGGTCGGTGCCCTGTTGGGGGCCGAACATATGCGGATCCTCGGCGCCCAGCACCAGCATCCCCGGCAGGCGGCCCGCGCCGAAGTCGAGCTTGAGGCACGCCTCGGAGCGGATCCATTCGGCATTGGGGCCATAAACCGCGTCAGAGGCATCCTGCACGCTGCGCAGGGTCACTTGGCGCACCGTGCCGCCGCGGCCCTGTGTCAGGTAGCTGTCGATGAACCCCGGTTCGGCCACGTTCAGCACCTCGCCCAGCCGTTGCACGGCCGGATCGCTGTCGTTCTGTACCGATTCGAGCACCAGTTTGACGGCATCGACCCTGAGAATTTCGGCCACGTCGCCGCCCAGATCGCGCAGGAAACTTTCGAATTCGACAGGGTCAAGCATGCGCAGGATTGCGCGGTGTATCTGGTTGGTGCCTGCGAGGTTTTCGTAGGCGGCGGCGATGACACTGCGGTGCGTGTCCTCGAGCCGGTCAAGCCGGGTTTCGAGCCGTTCCATCGCGATCCCGCGCAGATCGACGATGTTGCCGCCCATCGCCTTTTCGTTGGCCGCAATGAGGGCCTGCATCACATCGGTATCGTCGAGGATGACATCTGGTTGCGAAATGATCGCCTCGCGCAGGGCGTCTTCAATCTTCGGGCTGCTGCTCATGCTGCTCTCGGTCATTTTTGTTTTGCGGACCTTAGCAAGGTCGCGATGCGATTGCTGCCATTAATTGAGGGCAGGCGGGATATTTTCAGGGGCGTTGCACAAAGCCCGCGTCACCCCGCCCGCAGGGCTGCTGCCGCTTCGCCGCGTTTGGCCTGAAGAACGCTTGCTGCGAGTTCAAGATTGTCTTTTTCGAGCGGTTTGTTCACGTAGGCGCGCACAACATCGAAGGAGGCGGCGCGGGCCTGATCCTTGGGATTGAGCGAGGTTGTGAGCATGATGACCACCGACGCGCTGAAGCGTTCGCCAAGCCTTTCGCAGGCCGCTTCGAGGAATTCGAAACCGGTCATGCGGGGCATGTTGATGTCGAGCAGGATAAGATCGACGGCGGGGCTGTCGGGATCGAGCAGATATTCGAGCGCCTGTTCGGCGTAGGTGAAGCCGACGATGCTTTCGGTCATGCCGGAGCGTTCGAGGATGCGGCGATACATCATTTGGTCGATGCGTTCATCGTCGACCAGCATCACGTGGCCCAGGGGGGTATCTGTCATTATGCGGCGTTCCTTTCAGATCCTTCGGACGTGTCTTTGAGAATGGGTTGGTTGAGGGTGACGCGCACGGTCGTGCCTGCGCCAAGCCCGGATATGATTTCGATGTCTCCGCCGTGATTGTCGGCGATCCGGCGGCACGTGGTCAGGCCCAGACCGGTACCGGGATAGGTTTCGCGCACGTGCAGCCGCTGGAATAGCCCAAAGACACGGTCATGGTTGGCCGGGTCGATCCCGATGCCGTTGTCGCGCACGGTGATCACGACACCCTGGCGGTCGATGGTCGGGCAGAACCCGACGTGCATATCTGGCGTTGCCCCGTCAGCCTGAAACTTGATCGCGTTGGACAGCAGGTTTTGCAACAAGATCTCGACCTGCCGTTTGTAGCCGAAATAGCTGCAGGTCTGGCCGAGTGTCAGCTGCGCGCCGCTGTCCGAAATGCGGGGGGCCAACGTGTCCTGCACGGCCTCGAACACGGCGCGGGCCTCGAAGGTTTCGGGTTCGGCGCGGTGATCGGTTGCCCATGAATATTCCAGTACGTCCTCGATCAGGTCGCTCATCCGGCTGACCGCGCCGATCGCGTGGGACAGCAGTTCACGGCCATCCGCGTCCAGCGCCTGCGCGTGCGACGTGTCGATTTCATTGAGCAGAAGGTGGATCGTGTTGGCGGGTGATTTCATGTCGTGCGACACCGAATAGGTGAAATCGGCCTGCTCGAAGCGCAGTCTCTCGCTTTCTGTCCACGCCTCGCGCAGGCGGGTCCGTTCGACCGTCAGGTCATGGTTTTTCTGCTCCAGTTCCCTGTTGGCCTGATCGAGCGCGGCGCGTGTATGCTCCAGCGCGGTATTGCGGCTTTCGAGTTGCGAGAACGTCCGGTGCAGCATCCGGTGGCCGGGCCGGAAGACAAAGACGATTTCGATGAGGATGATGCCGATGGCAATGAGAATGGAATAGGTCTCGAACCGCCGCAGCGCATCGAGACGGGCAACCGATGCGCTCTCGAACGCGGTGACGATGGCGTCGAGATCGCGCAGCAACCCGCCTGCTTCGATATCCTTGAGGGTTTGCAGGCTGCTGACGTCGCGGGGCCGCAAGAGGACCCGGCGCGCGTTTTCTATGTATTCCAGCACACGCGCGTTGAGCGAGGGGCCATTGCTGTCGTCGAAATAGAGCGATTTGATGTCCGCCGGCAGGTCGTCCCGGGCGACCAGCTTGCCGTGTGATCCTTCAAACAGGGAAATCGATGCTTCGAAATGGTCAATCGCGCGCAGCAGTTTCGCTTGTGTCTCCGTGGCGCGCTGACCGGTTTGGGTGCTGATTTCCTGCGCCAGATAGATGATCCGCTGGCTCAGCATGCGCTGGCGCCCGCTGACGTTGATGTCCTTGGCATCGGAGGCCAGATGCTGCGCCTCGATCTGGGTGAGGACAAGCGAGGAGGCAACGCTGGTGAACAGCAGCGCGATGGCCAGCAGGTAAAAGCCCATCAGACGGCGGATCACCTGACGGGTCTTGTTTGGCGCGTCCATGGGGGCGGCTATCTGGGGCATTGAGTGGCATCCTGTGAGGATCGTTGCGCCCAGCCTTAACCCCCAAGGATGAATGAATGCCTAAACCCGGCCCAACGAAAAAGACCCGGCGCGATGGCCGGGTCTTTGAGCGTGTTTGCCGCAGGTGGCGCAGTCAGAGGATCTTCTGACCCGTCTTGGCCCAATCGCTCATGAATTGTTCCAGACCCTTGTCCGTCAGCGGGTGGCTGGCCAGTTTCTTGATGACTTCGGGCGGCGCGGTCATGACATCGGCACCGATGCGGGCACATTCCTGCACGTGGTTCACCGAGCGGATCGAGGCGGCGAGGATCTGGGTGTCGAAGCCGTAGTTGTCGTAGACGGTGCGGATGTCCTCGATCAGGTCCATGCCATCGATGTTGATGTCATCCAGACGCCCGATAAACGGCGAGATGAACGTCGCGCCGGCCTTGGCGGCCAGAAGCGCCTGATTGGCCGAGAAGCACAGGGTAACGTTGACCATTTTGCCCTCGCCAGACAGCACTTTGCACGCCTTGAGCCCGTCCCACGTGAGCGGCAGCTTCACGGTGATGTTGTCGGCGATTTCGCCGAGTTTGCGGCCTTCGGCGATCATCGCGTCCGCTTCCATCGCGACCACTTCGGCAGAGACGGGACCGGAGACGATGTCACAGATTTCCTTGGTGACTTCGAGAATATCGCGGCCCGATTTGAGGATCAGCGAGGGGTTCGTGGTCACCCCGTCGACCATGCCCAGATCGTTGAGTTCGGAGATTGCAGGCACATCGGCCGTATCGACGAAAAATTTCATGGTGGTTTCCTTCCGGTGTTGGAATGGGTGCGCTGACCAAATATATCGGCCTTTGCTTTAGCGCATGATCTGCGATGCTTAAAGCCCTCAAACCGCCCATTGGCAGGAAGGCCGCCGTGTCCGAGCCCGAATTCTTTGACCATGGCACGCTGGTTGCCGTGCTGACGATACAACCGTTGGACCGGGCGCTGGATTACAAGGCGCCCGAGGGCGGTGTGCGCCGTGGTGCCTTTGTCGAGGTGCCGCTGGGGCCGCGCAAGGTGTTGGGGGTCGTGTGGGGGCCGGGACAGGGCGATTACGATTATGCCAAGGTCCGCCACGTGATCCGCGTGCTCGACACACCGCCGATGCGCGACGAGATGAAGGAGTTTCTGGAGCGGGCGGCGGCCTATACGCTGACCCCGCTGAGCGCGATGTTGCGTCTGGGCACGCGGGCGCCGGGGTTGGGCGATCCGCCGTCGATGCGCAAGGTCTACCGCCGCGGCGAAGGGCTGCCCGACCGGGTGACCGAGGCGCGTACCCGCGTGCTGGAGACGCTCGAGGAATACGGCACGCTGGCCTTCACGCTGCGGGAATTGGCGGAGATGGCGGGGGTCACCACATCGGTGGTCAAGGGGTTGGTCAAGCAGGGCATCGTGCGCGAGGAAGACAGCCCGCGCGACATGCCGTTCGCACGGTTGAACCCTGCATTGCCGGGAAAGGCGCTGACCGATGACCAGACTGCCGCCT
Source organism: Sulfitobacter sp. S190 (assembly GCF_025141935.1). NCBI lineage: Bacteria > Pseudomonadati > Pseudomonadota > Alphaproteobacteria > Rhodobacterales > Roseobacteraceae > Sulfitobacter > Sulfitobacter sp. S190. The sequence continues at coordinate 978,763 of NZ_CP081120.1, forward strand.
CGGCGTCGCTGGCGCAGGGGGTCCGGTCGGAGCGGTACGGCACCACATTGCTGCGCGGCGTGACAGGATCGGGCAAGACCGAAGTTTACCTCGAAGCGGTGGCGGCGGCGTTGCGAGCGGGGCGGCAGGCGCTGGTGCTGTTGCCCGAAATCGCGCTGACGGCGGAATTCCTGACGCGGGTCGAGGAGCGGTTCGGGGCCAGGCCCGCCGAGTGGCATTCGGGCGCCACCATGACGGAGCGCCGCCGCATCTGGCGCATGGTGGGCGAGGGCAATGCCCAGCTGGTCATCGGCGCGCGATCGGCGTTGTTCCTGCCGTTCCAGAACCTCGGCCTGATCGTTGTCGACGAAGAACACGACACCTCCTACAAGCAGGAGGACGGCGTGCTGTACAATGCCCGCGACATGGCGGTTCTGCGGGCGTCGATCTGCGGGGCGCATGTGGTGCTGGCTTCGGCGACGCCCAGCCTCGAGAGCTGGGCCAACGCGCAGGCGGGCAAATACACCAAGCTGGAGCTTGCCTCGCGCTATGGTCCGGCGGTGATGCCGACCATGGGCACGATCGACATGCGCAACGAGGGGCTGAAGTCGGACCGCTGGGTGTCGCCGAGCCTGAAGGCGCAGGTCGACCGGCGGCTGGAGGCGGGCGAGCAGGCAATGTTGTTCATCAACCGGCGTGGCTATGCCCCGGTGACGCTGTGCCGGGCCTGCGGCAACCAGATCGGATGCGACCACTGTGACGCGCGGATGGTCGAGCACCGGTTCCTCAAGCGCCTGATCTGCCACCAGTGCGGCGAAAGCAAGCCGATGCCGGAAGCCTGCCCGTCCTGCGATGTCGAGGGCAAGCTGGCGGCAGTCGGTCCGGGTGTGGAGCGGTTGGGCGAGGAGGCCGCCGCGCTGTGGCCGGAGGCGCGGGTCGCGACGCTGTCGTCTGACATGTATGGATCGGCGCGCGCGCTCAAGGCCGAAATCGCGGGGATCGCGGAAGGGGCCGCCGACATCATCATCGGCACGCAGTTGGTGGCGAAAGGGCACAACTTTCCCAATCTGACGCTGGTGGGGGTGATCGATGCGGATCTGGGTCTGACGGGATCGGATTTGCGGGCGGCGGAGCGGACGTTCCAGTTGATGCGACAGGTGGCGGGCCGCGCGGGGCGCGCCGACAAGCCGGGCACGGCCCTGTTGCAGACCTACCAACCCGAGCATCCGGTGATCCGCGCCATTCTGGCGGGTCAGGAAGAACAGTTCTGGCAGGCCGAAGCCAAGGAGCGCGGTCAGGCGGGCATGCCGCCCTACGGACGTTTGGCCGGTATCATCCTGAGCGGGCCGGATGTGGCGGCCGTTTTTGATGCGGGCAACCAGCTGGCGCGCAATGACCGTGTGCTGCGCGATGTGGGTGCACAGGTCTTCGGACCCGCGCCCGCCCCGATCGCGCGGGTGCGCGGGCGTCACCGCGTGCGCCTGTTGGTCAAGGCCGATAAGAACGTGGCGCTGCAACCCGCGCTGGCGCGGTGGATCCGGCAGATCAAGCTCAAGGGAGACTTGCGGCTGGCCGTCGATATCGACCCGCAGAGTTTCTACTGACGCCGCGCGCCGCTCATGCGCGCGACGCGCATGTCGCCCCGCCCGCCGTCCCGATCCGCGCGTTCACGCACATGAGAGCTGCGCAGTTTGGTCTCGTCATTTGGGTGGTGCGGGCGTATGCCGGAGCCATGGTAGATTTTTTGCGCCTCGACGAAGCCAGGGACCAGCCGGTGTGGCGGCGGCCCAAGACGTTGCTGTTCGTGATGGCGCTGGCGATGCCGATTGCCTTTTCCACGTGGTACGCCCTGCTGAACAACTTCGTCAAAGAGGTGGCGGATTTCGACGGCGCGGATATCGGGCTTCTGCATACGATCCGCGAAATTCCCGGGTTTCTGAGTTTTCTGGTGATCTTTCTGATCATCGCCGTGCGCGAGCAGGTGCTGGGGCTGGTCTCGCTCATGCTGCTGGGGGCCGCGACGGCGGTCACGGCATGGTTCCCCGAACTGACCGGCATCATGATCCTGACCTTTCTCAGCTCGGTCGGGTTTCACTACTACGAGACGGTGAACCAGTCACTTCAGCTGCAATGGCTGCCCAAGGACCGCGCGCCGCAGATATTGGGCTGGCTGCTGGCGACGGGATCGGCCACGACATTCTGCGTATTCTTCGTGATCATGATCCTGTGGGAACCTTTGGGCCTGACCTATAACGGCGTGTTCATGGCGGGGGGCGGGATCACCATCGCGGTGGCCCTTTTTGCGCTGCTGGCCTTTCCGCAGTACGAAAGCCCGCACCCGCAGATCAAGCGGCTGGTGGTGCGCCGCCGCTACTGGCTGTATTATGCGCTGCAGTTCATGTCGGGCGCGCGCCGGCAGATATTCATGGTTTTCGCGGGCTTCATGATGGTCGAGAAGTTCGGCTTTCAGGTGCACGAGATCGCGGGCCTTTATCTGGTCAACCTGATGCTCAACATGCTGATTGCCCCGGTGCTGGGCAAGGTCGTGGCCCGCTTTGGCGAACGCAATGCGCTGATGTTCGAGTATGTCGGGCTGATCTGCGTTTTTCTGGCCTACGGCGGTGTCTATTTCTTCGACTGGAGTTTTCAGGTGGCGGCGGTGCTGTTCGTGCTGGACCATCTGTTCTTCGGGCTCGCGCTGGCGCTGAAAACCTATTTCCAGAAGATCGGAGCTCCCGGAGACATGGCACCGACCGCTGCAGTCGCCTTTACCATCAACCACATCGCTGCCGTTTTTCTGCCGGTTCTGCTGGGCCTTTTGTGGCTGGTGTCGCCGATGGGGGTGTTTCTGCTGGCGGCCGGTATGGCGGCGGTATCACTGATGCTGGCGACGTTGATCCCGCGGCACCCGGTGCCGGGCGCGGAGACCATATTTGCCGCGCGGGCCCCACAGGCAGCTGAATGAGCGCGCAGGGTCGGTTTCTGACGGGATCGACCATGGGCCATGTGGCGCGCATGACCGCAACGGGCGCGCTGGGCATCACCTTTGTCTTTGTGGTCGATGCGGCGAACCTTTTGTGGGTGTCGCAACTGGGCCAGCCGCAACTAGTGGCCGCGATCGGCTTTGCCTATGCGGTGCAGTTCTTTTCGGTATCGGTGGCGGTGGGATTGATGATCGCGGCCACCGCGGTGGTGTCGCGCAGCATAGGCGAGGGGGACCGCCCCCGCGCGCGCAGACAGTCGGGGGCGGCTGTGCTGATTGCGGCCAGCGCGCTTGCAGTGGTTGCAGCGTTGATCGTGATCCTGCGCCACAAACTGGTGGGCTGGGCGGGCGCCGAGGGGGAAACGGCGCGGTTGGCCGCGCGCTATCTTGCCATCACGGTGCCGTCGCTGGTCCCGATGTCGGCGGCGCTGGTGATGTCGGGGACCTTGCGGGCCGATGGCTACGGGGCAAAGGCGATGTATGTCACGCTCTCGGCGGGGCTGGTGTTGTTGCTGATCGATCCGGTGCTCATCTTCTATCTGGGCTGGGGGCTTGACGGTGCGGCGATCGGGCTGGTGCTGTTCCGGTGCTGCCTGCTGGTGCTGGCGTTCCATTTCGCGGTGACACAGCTGAACCTTGTGGACCGTCCACGCCTGCGCACCCTGCGCAACATCGGGGGCCCGTTTGTGGCCATTGCCGTGCCTGCCGTCGCCACACAGATGAGCACACCGGTCGGAAACTACCTGCTGACCATCGTCATGGCGCCGTTCGGGGATGACGCGGTGGCGGCATGGGCGGTGGTCGGGCGGCTGACGGTGGTTGTGTTCGGAGGCATCTTTGCGCTGTCGGGTGCGATCGGGGGGATATTTGGCCAGAATTTTGGCGCAGGACAGATGGACCGCGTGCGCGACACCTACCGCGATGCGCTGCTGTTCTGTCTGGCCTACACATTGGTGGCGTGGGGGCTTTTTGTGCTGTGCGTCCCCTATATCATCACTGCCTTCGATCTGAGCGGGCAGGGCGCGCAGATATTGCAGGCCTTTGCCACGATCGGGGTGGGTGGCTTTATCTTCTTCGGGGCGCTGTTTGTATCGAATGCGGCATTCAACAATCTGGGGCGTCCGGGGCGGTCGACGCTCGTCAACTGGATCAAGGACGGGGTCTTGAGCTGGCCTGCGGCAGTTTGGCTGTCGGGGATATTCGGCGCGGCCGGCGTGATTTACGGGCAGGCCGCTGCGGGTATTGCCGTGGGCGCGCTGTCGGCGCTCTGGGGATGGGTGTATATCCGGCGTTTGCAACCGGCGGACGCAGTTGCCCTTGACCCCGCGCCGCCGCGCCCCTACCCGAACCCCGACAGACACAGGAGCCGCTGATGCCGACCTTTACCGCCCTCACCACCCTCACGGGCCGCGACGCCGCTTACCGGCTGGGCGACGCGATGGAAACGCTTGATCCCGCACCGACGGGTGTGGGCGTTTTCGAGATGGAGGACGGATCGGGGCTTTGGGAGGTCGGCGGCTATTTCGAGGAGCATCCCGATGACACGGCGTTGACACTGCTGGCCACGGCGGTGGAGGCCAAGCCCTTCGTGATCAGCGAATTGCCCGAAACCGACTGGGTCGCGCATGTGCGCCGTGAACTGGCGCCGGTCGAAGCGGGCCGTTTCTTTGTCTACGGCAGCCATGACGCGGACAAGGTGCCGGGCGACTGCGAGCCGCTGTTGATCGAGGCTGCGATGGCATTCGGGACGGGCCACCACGGCACGACGCTGGGCTGTCTGCGGGCGTTGGACAGATTGGCGGGCGAAGGCTTTGTCGGGCGCCGCGTGGTTGACGTGGGCTGCGGGACGGCCGTGCTCGCCATGGGGGCAGCACGGATCTGGCCCGACACGGTGCTGGCGTCGGACATTGACGAGGTCGCGGTCGAGGTGGCGGCGGCCAATGTGGCGGCCAACGGGCTCGAGGGTCGGGTCGTCTGTGTCGAGGCCGCGGGCTTCGATCATCCGCAACTGGCGCAGGCCGCGCCTTTCGATCTGGTGTTTGCGAACATACTCAAGGGACCGTTGGTGGCACTGGCCCCCGATATGGCAGGCGCGATGCAGGACGAATCATACGCGATCCTGTCGGGGATCCTGAACGAGCAGGCCGACGAAGTGATCGAGGTTTATGCACGGGTCGGCATCAATCTGTATGACAGGCAAAGCATTGGTGACTGGACCACGCTAATCCTCAAAAAGACCGCCGCAGCGTGATTTGATATGACCCTCAAATAACCGCAAATGCGGCAGTTTCGCTGCATTTGCCCCAATTTTGCCACAATTCATTAGTACAAAATTTACTAACAGCGGTGGGGGCCGATTGTTGCAAGAAAGACCACTGCCATGGTTGAAACCAGAGAAAACTTCTCCGCCCGTCTGGATGGCCTCGGAGCCAAGCACAGACAGATGGTATCGCGCGGATATACCACCCGCGTCGACAAAAACGGCATCATCATCGCAAAGCCCAAACGTGCACGACTGCATATTCCCGCACGTGGTGTGATGCTTGCGGTTCTGGGCTTCTTCTTTTTCAAGGCGTTCATGCTGTCGGCTGCAGGGCCGGATGCCTACAATGAACGGCTGTCGTCGCTCGACACTGGCAATCCGGTTGCCGCGGTCGGGCTGGCGGTCATGTCGGTCGATCCGGTCACGCAAATGATTGCGGACAAAATGGGTCCCCTTTTCCGCTAATTTTAGACAAGATTAACGAGTACTGTATCGGTCAGGCCTGTGTACGTGGGCCCGATCGGCCAGAGTTGTTGCCGTGCCCTCGCAACAGGCACGAAAAAGGCCGCACCAATTACGGGTGCGGCCTTTTTGCATTGTCCGGTCGGCACCCTTCGATGGCGGGGGCCGCCGAAAGCTGCGCTTAGCGGATGAAAGTGCTGCGCGCGATTGCGTCGATATCGCCACGCTCCAGACCAATGTCGGAGAGTTCGCGGTCTGTCAGGGACGCGAGAACATCGCGTGTGATGCGGGCTTCGTTCCAGGCGATCAGCGCGGCGGCTTTGTCCGCGACGAAAGCAACAAAGCGGGAGGCGAAAGAAGCAACGCCGTAGGTGGTGCGGGTGGTGTCAAAAGCAGCCATTGTAGCCGTCCTTCTAAAATGCGTTCTGCCGCTCTTTGCGGCCTTGTGCTGCGCAATTAGGCACAATGCGAAGTCCTGACAACACATCAACTTGCATGTGTGGTCTGCGTTTTTTGCATAGCCGGAATGGGCGTATAAGGGTCTGAATTCATGAGATGTTTTCAAACCGTCGGTGGGCGCTCCTGCTCGCGCTCGCGTGAACGGATGACATGGTCTGAAGGGCATGTTGCATCCGCGACATAGGCCGCGTCGCTTTTGGGCATCGGGCGAAAAGGCTTGGGCAATGTTCGTGTTTCGTGCTACTGCGCGTCAAAAGCGAAAAAACGGACAGGTGGGCAATATGATACGGGTAATCGGCATTGATCCGGGGCTGCGCAACATGGGCTGGGGCGTCATCGATGTGGCGGGCAGCAAGTTGAGCCATGTCGCCAACGGCATTTGTCACACGACCACGGGTGTCGATCTGCCCGCGCGGTTGTTGTCGCTGCACGCACAGCTTTCCCGTGTCTTTTCTATTTATCGTCCACAGTCCGCTGCGGTGGAGCACACGTTTGTCAACAAGGACGGGGTGGCGACGCTCAAGCTGGGCCAGGCGCGGGGCATTGCGCTTTTGGTGCCTGCGCAGGCGGGGCTGGAGGTTGGCGAATATGCACCCAACGCCGTCAAGAAGACGGTGGTGGGCGTGGGCCATGCCGACAAAGGCCAGATTGCGCATATGGTGCGGATGCAGTTGCCCGGCGTCGATATCGAAGGCCCCGATGCCGCCGATGCGCTGGCCGTGGCCATCTGTCATGCCCATCACGGTGGTGCGTCGACATTGGCCGCCGCCGTTGCACGGGCCACGGCATGATCGGCAAGCTGACCGGCCGCATCGAGTACCGCAGCACCGATCACGTGCTGATCGACGTGCGAGGCGTCGGCTACCTTGTCTATTGTTCCGAGCGGACCCTTGCGGCGCTGCCCGGTGCGGGCGAGGCGGTTTCGCTCTATACGGACCTTCTGGTGCGCGAGGACCTGATGCAGTTGTTCGGCTTCACCACGCTGGTCGAGAAGGAATGGCACCGGTTGCTGACGTCCGTGCAGGGTGTGGGTGCGAAAGCGTCGCTTGCGATCCTTGGCACGCTGGGGCCGGACGGGGTGGGCCGTGCGATTGCGTTGGGCGACTGGAACGCGGTCAAGGCGGCCAAAGGGGTCGGTCCGAAGATCGCGCAGCGCGTCGTGCTGGACCTCAGGGACAAGGCGCCGGGCGTGATGGCGATGGGCGGCACGGTTGCGCAAGCCACGGGCGACGTGCCGGTCGAGGTGATCGAGACGGGTGTCTCCCCGAAGCCGAATGCGCAGCCTGCGTCCAACGCCAGCGCCCAGTCGGAGGCGCTGTCGGCGCTGTCGAACCTTGGCTATAGCCCGTCAGACGCGGCGGGCGCGGTGGCGCAGGCCGCGGGCGATGATCCGGCGGCCGGGACGACCGGTCTGATCCGTGCGGCGTTGAAACTGCTTGCCCCCAAGGAGTAGGGTGGCGGGGAACGGGCGTCTGGCCCAGCTTGCGAGACATAGATGATTGACAGCGATCCCACTTTGCGGCCCGACCCGCTGCCCGAAGATCACGACCGCGCGCTGCGTCCGCAGATGCTGGACGAATTCGTGGGGCAGGCCGAGGCGCGGGCGAACCTAAAGGTCTTTATCCAGTCTGCGCGCCAGCGCGAAGAGGCGATGGATCACACGCTGTTTCACGGCCCGCCCGGTCTGGGCAAAACCACGCTTGCACAGATCATGGCCCGCGAATTGGGGGTCGGGTTCCGGATGACCTCGGGGCCGGTATTGGCCAAGGCGGGCGATCTGGCCGCGATCCTGACCAACCTCGAGGCCCGCGATGTGCTGTTTATCGACGAGATACACCGGCTCAACCCAGCCGTCGAAGAGGTGTTGTACCCGGCGATGGAGGATTTCGAGCTGGATCTGGTGATCGGCGAGGGTCCGGCAGCGCGCACGGTGCGCATCGAATTGCAGCCCTTCACGCTGGTGGGGGCCACAACGCGTATGGGATTGCTGACCACCCCGCTGCGCGACCGGTTCGGTATTCCGACGCGGTTGCAGTTCTATACCGAAGACGAGCTGTTCATCATTGTGGAGCGCAATGCCCGCAAGTTGGGGGCCCCGGCGGATGAGGGCGGCGCGCGCGAGATTGCCCGCCGTGCGCGTGGCACCCCGCGTATCGCGGGCCGCTTGCTGCGCAGGGTCGTCGATTTTGCCATCGTGGAAGGCGGCGGTCGTGTCACCAAGGCGTTGGCCGATATGGCGCTGACGCGTCTGGGTGTTGACCATCTGGGACTGGACGGTGCCGACCGGCGGTACCTGAGACTGATCGCGGAGCATTACCAGGGCGGCCCAGTGGGCATCGAGACGATGAGTGCTGCCCTATCGGAAAGCCGTGACGCGCTGGAAGAGGTGATCGAGCCGTTCCTGCTCCAGCAGGGGTTGATCCAGCGCACGCCGCGTGGACGGATGCTGGCGCCGCGGGCATGGAGCCATCTGGGCATGGAGCCGCCAAAGGCGCAGGTCGATCTGTTTGGCTAGGCGGGGTGATGAGTTTAGGGGCAAGGCGAAGCAGGGGCGCGCTGCGCACCCGCAGGCCGGAAGGACGACGAGATGGATGCAGGTCAGGTAGAGGCATTGTTTACACGCGCGGACGGGCAGTTTTTGTTCGCCCGCTGGGGCAGGCCGATCGCGCCGGTGGTTTTCGGGGTCGAGGATGCCACGCTGAACGTGGTGAAGGGTGCGCTGGAGGCTGTTGTGGCGCTGGCCGGTCACCAGATGGCGGAGACCGATCCGGAATTGGGATCGAACCTGATGATGTTCTTTTTTACCGATTGGGCGGAGTTGCCGCAGGTCCCCGGGATGGACCGTCTGGTGCCGGATCTCGGGCCGCTTGTCGAGAAGCTGCAATCGGTGGAGGCGAACCAGTACCGGTTTTTCCGCTTTGACGAGGCCGGTGCGATCAAGGCCTGTTTCGTGTTCCTGCGCATGGACCGGCATCTGCTGGATGTGCCTGCCGAGACACTGGCGTTGAGTCAGGTGGTCCAGTCGATGCTGCTGTGGTCGGATGCGGCCTTCAGGGACCAGTCGCCCCTCGCTGTGGCGGGAGAGAGGACGATCCTGCGCCCCGATGTGGCGGGGCTGATCCGTGCCGCCTATGATCCGGTCTTGCCGTCTGCGGCGACGGATGCCAGCCATGCCTTGCGCCTTTTTGCCCGGCTGCAGGCGGGTGGGGATGTGCAATGACCCACACCAAACGAATCCGCGTATACTACGAAGATACCGACATGGCGGGCATCGTGTATTACGCGAATTACTTGCGCTACATCGAGCGGGCGCGCAGCGATTGGGTGCGCGATGTCGGCATTGACCAGCTTGCGATGAAGGAGGCCGGGGTGGTGTTTGCCGTGCGCCGCGTGGAGGTGGACTACATTCTGCCCGCACGGTTCGACGATGTGTTGGAGGTGCGCACGGACCTCGAGAGTCTCGGACCAGCGCGGATGGTCATGGCGCAGCAGGTCTGGCGGGAGACGACACTGTTGCTCGAGGCGAAGGTGACGGTGGTGTGCATCGGGGCAGGTGGCAGACCCACCCGATTGCCAGCGGAACTTTGCCGTTTGCGCGCATAGCTTGGCGGGCTTTCGCAAACCGCTCGCTTTTTGCGTTGCCTTGCGTTAGATTCCCGTCAAAAGGCGCCTGAAACAGGCCCGACCGAGGCAGAGAGTAGAGCACTATTATGCAAGCAGCATTGTCCGCGGCCCTGTTGGGCGGCAATCTTTCCGTTTGGGGCATGTTTGCCCAGGCCACCCTGACGGTGAAACTGGTGATGATCATTCTGGTCATCGCCTCGTTCTGGTGCTGGTCCATCATCGTTCAGCGCATCATCCAGTATCGCGCCGCCCGCCGGGAGGCTGCGGAATTCGATCGCGCCTTCTGGTCGGGAGAGCCGCTTGACGGGTTGTTCGACCAGATCGGACCGGACCCGAGCGGCCCGTCGCAGCGTATTTTTGCCGCCGGCATGATGGAATGGCGCCGCTCGCACCGCGAGGATGGCGGATTGATCCCCGGTGCGACGGCACGGATTGACCGGTCGATGGATGTGGCCATCGCCAAGGAAGCGGAGCGGTTGCAGAAAGGTTTGCCGGTTCTGGCCACCACCGGATCGACGGCACCGTTCATCGGGCTTTTCGGAACGGTCATCGGCATCATGAACAGCTTTGTCGAGATCGCCGCGCAGCAGAACACCAATCTGGCCGTTGTCGCCCCCGGCATTGCCGAGGCGCTTTTGGCCACCGGAATCGGCCTGCTGGCCGCGATCCCTGCGGTGGTTTTCTACAACAAGCTCAACGCCGATAGTGAACGCATTCTGGGGGGCTACGAGGCCTTTGCCGATGAATTCGCGACCATCCTAAGCCGCCAGTTGGACAGCTGACATGGGCGCCGGTGTAATGCAGAAAAAGGGTGGGGGCGGCAGACGGCGCAGGCGTGGCGGTTCGGCCCAGCCGATGTCGGAAATCAACGTGACCCCGTTTGTCGATGTGATGCTGGTGTTGCTTATCATCTTCATGGTTGCGGCACCGCTTTTGACGGTGGGCGTGCCGGTCGAATTGCCCAAGACCGCCGCGCAGGCCCTGCCAAGCGAACAGGAAGAGCCGTTGACCGTCACGATCAGTGCCGATGGCGACGTGCAGATCATGACCTCGCCGACGCCCCGCGAAGAGCTGGTGTCAAAGCTGCGCGCCGTGGCGGCCGAGCGTGAGGGAGACCGGGTTTTCCTGCGCGCTGACGGATCGGTGCCTTACAGCGAGGTGATGCAGATCATGGGCGCGCTCAACGCGGGGGGCTTTACGAATATTGGCCTTGTCACCGACATCGGCGGGCCGACGCTGGATGGCAGCGGGGACTGATCCCATGTCCCGTTTGGTCAAGACAGGCAATATTGTATCCGGGGTGGGCCATGTCGGTGTCATCGGCTGGATCCTGTTTGGCGGATTGCTGAACCCCGAACCCGAGCCGGTCGAGGTGCAGGAGGTCGCGATGATCAGCGGCGCCGAATTTGATGCCCTTGTCGACAGCCAGCAGCAGCCACAGGAACTTGCGCCAGAGCCCGAAGTCGCCGCCCCTGATCCTGTCGAGGATGCGCCGGAGATTGCGGTTGCGCCCGAAGAACCTGTCGCGCCCGAGCCGGTGCCCGAACAGCCCGTGACACCGCCCACGCAGACGCCTGAAACACCCGCCGAGCCGAATGTGTCAGAGGCCGCGCCCGAATTGCCGGAGCCGCCCGCCGAGGTGACGGTTGACGATGCCCCTGTCGATGACACGCCCGTCGAGCGCCCCGCAGACACGGTTGCGCCGGACCCCAGCCCCCAGCCCCAACCCGAAACGCCGCAGGACATCGACACGCAGGAAGCCGTTGTTCCCGATGCGGCCGGCGAGGTCGAGCAGGACAGTCAGGACTCAACCGATACCCCCGAGGCCAGCGACCGCATCATAACCGAGGCCGCGCAGCCACCTGCATCGGCACCGACGACGTCGTTCCGCCCGCCCGCCCGCAGACCCACGCCACCCGCGCCCGCGACAGTTGCCGACGCGCCGCAGCCCGACACGCAGGAGCCGTCAAGCGACCCTGTCGACGATGCTGCCGTTCAGGCCGCGCTGGAGGCGGCGCTGTCCTCGGCGGATGCGGATGTGCCCACCGGGCCGCCGATGTCGTCCGGCGAGAAAGACGCGCTACGTCTTGCCGTGCAGGCGTGTTGGCTGGTTGATCCGGGCGCCAGCTGGGCGAGGACAACGGTGACGGTGGCAATGAGCATGACACAGGACGGCAGGGTGGTCGCCAACAGCATCCGCATGATCGCGAGCGAAGGCGGGGATGCGGCGCTTGCCGAGACAGCTTTCCAGGCCGCACGCCGTGCGATTTTGTTATGCGGCCGCGAAGGCTATCCTCTGCCGCCGGAAAAATATGGCCAGTGGAAAGACATCGAAATGACCTTCAACCCCGAACGGATGCGGATCCGGTGAATGGCGTCGGTGCGCCACGGGATGCGGTCTGGGCGGGCCTTTGCCATGGGAGAGCGGGCACAACTCTCCCCGTTGTGAAACGACACGGGCCGCGAAATAGTGCACAGTATAGCAACCCCGGAAGGATGCAGTGACGATGAAGTTTTTGAGCATGTGTCTGGCGCTGGTCTGCGCCATGGGAATGACGACGCCGTTGCAGGCACAGGATGGTCCTTTGCGGATCACCATCGAGGAAGGCATCATCCAGCCGTTGCCCTTTGCCGTGCCGGATTTTCAGGCCGAGACGGGAGAGGCGGGCCAGTTGTCTGCCGATATCGCCCGCGTTGTGGCCGCCGATCTGACCAATACCGGCGTGTTTCGCGAAATTCCCAGCACAGCGTTCATCTCCACCGTGTCGGACTTCAACGCGCCGATCCAGTATGCCGATTGGAAAGCGATCAACGCGCAGGCGCTTGTAACCGGCGCCGTTGCGGTGACGGGGAACAACGTGAACGTGAAGTTCCGGCTTTACGATGTTGTATCCGGTCAGGCTTTGGGTGAGGGGCTGCAGTTTTCCGGCACGACGGACGGATGGCGCCGCATGGCCCACAAGGTCGCCGACGAGGTTTATTCGCGCATTACCGGCGATGGCGGATATTTCGATACGCGCGTTGTGTACGTGTCCGAGACGGGCCCCAAGGACGACCGCAAGAAACGGCTCGCCATCATGGATTACGATGGTGCCAACGTGCGGTATCTGACGGACAGCTCGACACTTGTTCTGGCGCCGCGGTTCAGCCCCACGGGTGACCGCGTGCTCTATACCAGCTACGAAAGCGGGTTTCCGCGGATCTATGTGCTCGATGTCGGCTCGGTCCAGCGCCGGGTGCTTGAAAGCGCCGAGGGGACCATGAGCTTTGCGCCGCGGTTCGCGCCTTCGGGGCAATCGCTGGTGTTCTCGCTGACACAGGGCGGCAACACCGACATCTACACCATGGACATCGCGTCGGGCCAATCGGTCCGGTTGACCAACACGCCGGCCATTGAAACAGCCCCGAGCTACAGCCCCGACGGCAGTGAAATCGTGTTCGAGAGTGACAGGTCCGGCTCACCGCAGCTTTATATCATGCCATCGACGGGCGGCGAGGCGCGGCGGATTTCTTTCGACGAAAGCGGTGGCCGGTATGGCACGCCGGTCTGGTCGCCGCGCGGTGATTTGATCGCCTTTACCAAGCAAAAGGCGGGTCGCTTCCATATCGGTGTGATGCGCACCGACGGCAGCGAGGAGCGGCTGCTCACCGCGTCGTTCCTTGATGAAGGGCCGACCTGGGCGCCCAATGGCCGCGTCATCATGTTTACCCGCGAAACTCAGGGCGCGACGGGGGCATCGACGCTTTACACTGTCGATATCAACGGCCGTGTGCTGCGCCCGGTGAACACCCCCGAAGGCGGATCCGACCCCAGCTGGTCGCCGTTGCAGCCCTGAACGCGGACACTTTGACAACGCAACGGCGCGTGATAGCCTTGCGCAAACATATAAAACAAACACGACAATCCCAACGAGGTCGAGATCATGAAACGCACCCTTACCATCACTGCACTGGTGGCCGCGCTGGCGCTGAGCGCCTGTACGAACCCGAACCGTTTTGGCAACGATGACGCGCTTGCGGGCAGCGGCAATCCGACAGGGGGGACACCGCTGAACGGTGTGGTGCCGGGCAGTGCCAATGATCCGACATCGACCGCCTATTTCAACCAGACCATCGGCGACCGGGTCCTGTTTGCCGTCGATCAGTCCAACCTGACGCCCGAGGGGCGCAGCACGCTGGACGGTCAGGCGCAGTGGCTGCTCAGCAATGCCGATTACCAGGCGGTGATCGAAGGCCACGCGGACGAGCAGGGCACGCGCGAGTACAACCTTGCGCTTGGGGCGCGCCGCGCCAATGCCGCGCGCGAGTATCTGCTGAGCAAGGGTGTGCCTGCCGATCGCCTGCGGGTGGTCAGCTATGGCAAGGAACGCCCGATCGAGATTTGTTCGAACGAAGCCTGTTACGCCAAGAACCGTCGCGCGGTCACCGTGCTGGCGGGTGGTTTGACCAGCTGATCCAACGCCGGAGCGCGCCCATGCGATTTGCCTTTATCTTTGCCCTCGTCCTGGGGGCGGTCCCACTTGGCGCTGCCGCCCAGGATGCCCAGACGCTTGCCGATATCCGGCAGGAACTGACGGTTCTCAACACCGAGATGCAGAAACTCAAACGCGAGTTGAGCACCACCGGGAAGGCGGGGCAGGACAGCCAGCTTGCCGCGGGATCGGTGCTGGAGCGGGTCAACGCGATGGAGAGCGAGCTGACGCGCGTTACCGCAAAGGCCGAGGAGCTGGAGTTCCGCATCAACCGCATCGTCAATGACGGCACCCGTCGGATTGCCGATCTGGAATTCCGTCTGGTGGAACTGGAAGGCGGCGATATTTCGACGCTGGGCCAGACAAGCACGTTGGGAGGGGATGATCAGGCCACGGCCCCGCCGCCAGCGGTTGCACCCCCACTCGAGACGAACGGAGCCCAACTGGCCGTTGGCGAACAGGACGACTTCAAGCGGGCGCAGGAGGCGCTCGCAGAAAGTGACTTTCGCACCGCCGCAGACCAGTTTGCGACCTTCAATCAGACCTACCCCGGATCGCCGCTGAGCACGCAGGCCGATGTGCGCCGGGGCGATGCGTTGCGCGGTCTGGGTGATGTGCGTGAAGCGGCCCGCGCCTATCTTGCGGCGTTTTCGGGCGCGCCGACCGGGCCGTTTGCCGCCGAAGCCTTGTTCCAGTTGGGCAGCGCGTTGGGCGAGTTGGGCCAGACATCCGAGGCCTGTGTGACGCTGGGCGAAGTCGGCGTGCGGTTCCCCGACAGTGCGTTTGTCAGTCAGGCCGCGGGCCGACAGCAGGCGCTTGGCTGCGTTTGACGCAGTGACCGGTTCGGTACGGGCGACCGTCGCACACGCGCTCGCCCCGTCATTGCCCGGGAGGTTGGGCGTGGCCGTGTCGGGCGGGGGCGATTCAATCGCCCTTTTGACGCTCTTGCATGAAATTGCCACCACGCAGGGGGCCGAAATTGCCGCGGTGACCGTGGATCACCGTCTGCGCGATGGTTCCGCCGACGAAGCGCGCGGTGTCGCCGAGCACTGCGCCCGTCTGGGCGTTGCGCATGACACCGTATGCTGGACCGAGTGGGACGGGCGGGGCAACCTGCAAGACCGCGCACGCGAGGCCCGCGTGGCATTGATTTCGCAGTGGGCGCGGACCCGGGGCATCGCCCATGTCGCACTTGGCCATACGCAGGACGATCAGGCCGAAACGGTTCTGCTGAGGCTTGGCCGCCGTGCGGGGGTTGGAGGGCTGGCCGCAATGCGGCCCCGCAGTCACAGGGACGGGATCACGTGGCTGCGCCCGCTTCTGGGCGTGTCACGGGCGGCGCTCAGAGAGTATCTGCGCGGCAAGGGTGTGTCATGGGTGGAAGACCCCAGTAACGATGACCTGCGCTTTGACCGGATCAGGGTCCGCCATGCCCTGGGGTCACTGGGCGAGATCGGCATCGATGCCGCGGCCCTCGCCGCCGTGGCGGACAATCTGGCCGATGCGGATGCGGCTCTGGCCGATCAGGCCCGCGCGTGTCTGGATGCCTGCGGTGCTGTTCAACTGGGGTCCGTCAGGTTCGATTGGGAGGAATTCCACCGCCACCCCCATGAAATCAGGCGACGCGTTCTTTCGGCGGCGGTGCAATGGCACAGTGGGCGGGCCTATGGCCCCCGCCGTGCCGGCCTGGCGCAGGTGATGGCGGCGGTCGAAGCCAAAAGCGGTGGAACGGTCGACGGGTGCCACATCTTGACGCGGGCAGGCGCAATTTGGGTGCTGCGCGAACATCGGCGCATTGCGGATGCCCATGCGGCGCCCGGATCGGATTGGGACATGCGCTGGCGGTGCGATGTTGCGAACGGCCTTGGCCGGGGTACCAACGCCCGAGTGGCGGTTTTAGGGGGTAAGGGTCTGAAAGTAATGGTTGATTGGCGCGCGTCGGGGTTGCCGTGGGGCGTCGCGCGCAGCTTGCCTGCGCTGTGGCAGGGCGACGAAGTCGTATCGGTGCCCGCGCTTTTGCCGCACAAAGATGTGCAATGGTGCGCGCTGCGCGACGAAAAAGCCCTGCGTGCACTTCTATTATCGCATTGAACTGGCGGCAGGCATCTCTATCTTAAGTGGGACGTCCGGCGACCGGCCGTGACACTGACGCATTTAGGAGAGTTTCCTTGGGCAATTTCCGCAATCTCGTCTTCTGGGCCGTGATGTTGATCCTGTTGTTTTCGCTGTTCAATCTGTTCAGCGGTGGCTCCGGCGGCACGCAGAACCGTGATATCAGCTATTCCGAGTTCGTAGGCGCCGTCGAAAACGGCGAAGTCAGCAATGTGACGCTGGACGGCGAGCAGGTCCGCTTTCGCGGGTCGGATGGCACCGACTACGTCACTATTCTGCCGACAGATGCGGAGATCACCGCACTGTTGATCGAGAACGACATCCCTGTGCGCGCCGAAAGCCAGCAGGAAAGCGGGCTGCAGACGTTCCTTGTCTCGCTGCTGCCGATCCTTCTGCTGATCGGGGTGTGGATTTACTTCATGAACCGCATGCAGGGCGGCGGCAAAGGCGGCGCGATGGGCTTTGGCAAATCCAAAGCCAAGATGCTGACCGAAAAGCACGGGCGCGTGACGTTTGACGACGTGGCTGGCATCGACGAGGCCAAGGAAGAGCTCGAAGAGATTGTCGAATTTCTGCGCAATCCGCAGAAATTCTCGCGGCTCGGCGGCAAGATCCCCAAGGGGGCGCTGCTCGAGGGCCCTCCCGGTACCGGTAAAACGCTGCTGGCGCGTGCCATCGCTGGCGAAGCCGGTGTGCCTTTCTTCACGATTTCGGGTTCTGACTTTGTCGAGATGTTCGTCGGCGTCGGCGCGAGCCGTGTGCGCGACATGTTCGAGCAGGCCAAGAAAAACGCGCCCTGTATCGTGTTTATTGATGAAATCGACGCTGTTGGTCGCCACCGTGGCGCAGGCTATGGCGGCGGCAATGACGAGCGTGAGCAAACGCTCAACCAATTGCTCGTCGAGATGGACGGCTTTGAAGCGAATGAAGGCGTGATCATCATCGCCGCGACCAACCGTAAAGATGTGCTTGATCCGGCGCTGCTGCGTCCGGGCCGGTTCGACCGTCAGGTCACCGTCGGCAATCCGGACATCAAGGGGCGTGAAAAGATCCTTGGTGTGCATGCCCGCAAGACGCCATTGGGTCCGGATGTGGATCTGCGCATCATCGCGCGCGGCACGCCCGGATTTTCGGGTGCCGATCTCGCCAACCTCGTGAACGAAGCGGCGCTGACAGCGGCGCGTGTCGGGCGCCGGTTCGTGGCCATGATGGATTTCGAAACCGCCAAGGACAAGATCATGATGGGCGCGGAGCGCCGGTCGATGGTCTTGACGCAGGATCAGAAGGAAAAGACCGCCTACCACGAAGCGGGCCACGCGATTGTCGGCATCAAGCTGCCCAAGTGCGATCCGGTGTACAAAGCCACGATCATACCGCGTGGCGGGGCCCTGGGCATGGTGATGAGCCTGCCCGAAATGGACAAGCTGCAAATGTTCAAGGACGAAGCCGAGGAGCGTATCGCCATGACAATGGCGGGCAAGGCGGCCGAGATCTGGAAATACGGTGCAGAATCCGTGTCGTCCGGCCCCGTCGGTGACATCATGCAGGCCAGCCAGTTGGCCCGTGCGATGGTCATGCGTTATGGCATGTCGGACAAGGTGGGCAATATCGACTATCAGGAAGCGGCAGCCGGCTATCAGGCCAATGGCGGCGCGGGCGGATTTTCGGTGTCGGCGGCAACCAAGGAACTGATCGAGAGCGAAGTCAAACGCATCATCGATGAGGGTTACCAGCTTGCCTACAAGCTGATCGAGGAAAACGAGGAAGAGTTCGAGCGCCTCGCGCAAGGGCTGCTGGAGTATGAAACGCTGACCGGTGAAGAAATTCGCCGCGTTATGGCGGGCAAGCCTCCGCAAGACCCTGATGAGGACGACAGTGCCGATAGCGGTTCCGCCCCGAGCGTTACCGCGATCCCGAAGGCAAAGGGCAAGAAGTCGCCGCCGTCCGGTGGGATGGAGCCAGAGCCGTCAGTCTGAACCGGTTCTGAATTTTACAAAGGCCCCGCTTTTTGCGGGGCTTTTTTAATGCGGCTTCACAGCGCGTGATACCCGGATCCACAATTCATCATGGGCAATGGTATGCGTGCCGCTTCCCTTTCGGGACCGGATTGGCCAATGTGGCGGCGCAAATGACGGAGACCTTTCATGCCAGCATTGATCCCCACGGAACACACCGCGCGCATCACGTGGATGGGCCTCGTGCCGGACCGTGAAGCGGGGCTGAAAGCGGTGCCGCGCGATGCGCTCGACATCCGGTTCGGCGGCCCTGTGGGCGAAGACCACGGCGGGGTGACACGGCCCTCCTGCAGCCGCGTGCTGTCGCAACACCCGCGCGGGACGCAGATCGCCAATACGCGGCAGCTGTGTGTGATGAGCGCGGAAGAGATCGATGCGATCGCCCGCGCCATGGGGCTGGAGACGCTCGATCCGTCCTATATGGGGGCCACGATCGTCATCGAAGGGATCAGCGATCTCACCCACGTGCCGCCGTCCTCGCGTCTGCAGGGGCCCGATGGCGCAACGCTTGTCGTCGATATGGAGAACCGCCCCTGTCAGTTGCCCGCCCGCGAAATCGAGGCCGACATGCCCGGTGTCGGCAAAGGGTTCAAAGCGGCGGCCAAGGATCGGCGTGGCGTCACGGCATGGGTGGAGCGCGAGGGACGCCTTGCCATAGGCGAAACGCTGCGGCTGCATGTCCCCGCGCAACGGGCGTGGGCGCCCGGTTTTGATCTCTGACAGGGTTTCTGAAAAGAAACGCCACGGCCCCCCAACGCACCCGCGCGCCGCAACACGAGTTGAAAATGTCGGAATTCGGACCTGTTGGTCCGGCATGCCCTTGTATGCATTTCCCAGAATCCGCCACATCGGCAAAAATCGGGGACCATCATGGCTTACAAGACAGACATCGAAATCGCGCGCGAAGCAACCAAACGCCCCATTCAGGAGATTGGCGAAAAGCTGGGCATCGACACCAAAGACCTGCTGCCCTATGGCCACGACAAGGCAAAGGTGTCGCAGGATTTCATCAATTCCGTGCAGGACCGCACCGATGGCAAGCTGATCCTCGTGACCGCGATCAACCCCACGCCCGCCGGTGAGGGCAAGACAACAACGACTGTCGGTCTGGGTGACGGTCTGAACCGCATCGGCAAGAACGCCTGCGTGTGTATTCGCGAAGCCTCGCTTGGCCCCAACTTCGGGATGAAGGGCGGCGCCGCGGGGGGCGGTTACGCACAGGTCGTTCCGATGGAAGAAATGAACCTGCACTTTACGGGCGATTTCCACGCGATCACCTCGGCGCACAACCTGCTGTCCGCGATGATCGACAACCACATCTATTGGGGCAATGAGCTCGAGATCGACATCCGCCGCGTCGTCTGGCGCCGCGTTGTCGATATGAACGACCGTGCCCTGCGCCAGATCACGGCAAGCTTGGGCGGCGTTTCCAACGGCTTCCCGCGCGAGGCCGGTTTTGACATCACCGTGGCCTCCGAAGTCATGGCGATCCTGTGTCTGGCCAAAAACCTCGAAGACCTGCAGGAGCGTCTGGGCAGCATGATCGTGGCCTACCGGCGTGACCGCAGCCCGGTGTACTGCCGCGACATCAAGGCGGACGGCGCAATGACCGTTCTGCTCAAGGACGCGATGCAGCCGAACCTCGTACAGACATTGGAGAACAATCCCGCCTTTGTGCACGGGGGTCCGTTCGCCAATATCGCCCACGGTTGTAACTCGGTCATCGCGACGACGACGGCACTGAAACTCGCTGACTATGTTGTCACCGAAGCCGGGTTCGGTGCGGATCTGGGGGCGGAGAAGTTCCTCAACATCAAGTGTCGCAAAGCCGGGCTTGCGCCGTCGGTTGTCGTGGTGGTTGCAACGGTCCGCGCGATGAAGATGAACGGCGGCGTCGCCAAGGCCGATCTGGGGGCCGAAAACGTTGACGCGGTCCAGAAGGGCTGTGCGAACCTTGGCCGTCACATTGAAAACGTCAAATCCTTTGGCGTGCCGGTCGTGGTGGCCATCAACCATTTCGTCACCGATACCGACGCCGAGGTGCAGGCGGTCAAGGACTATGTTGCCGATCAGGGCGCCGAAGCGATCCTGTCGCGCCATTGGGAACTCGGCTCCGAAGGCTCTGCCGATCTGGCGACGCGTGTGGCCGAAATTGCCGACGCGGATGAAGCGGATTTCGCGCCAATCTATCCTGACGACATGCCGCTGTTCCAGAAAATCGAAGCGGTGGCCAAGCGCATCTACCGGGCCGACGAGGTGCTGGCGGACCAGAAAATCCGCAATCAGCTCAAGGATTGGGAAGCGCAGGGGTACGGCAACCTGCCGGTCTGCATGGCGAAAACGCAATACAGCTTCACCACCGACCCCGATCGCCGCGGGGCCCCGACCGGCTTCTCCGTGCCGGTGCGCGAAGTGCGGTTGAGCGCGGGTGCGGGGTTTGTGGTGGTGATCTGTGGTGAGATCATGACGATGCCCGGCCTGCCGCGCGTGCCGTCCGCCGAAGCGATCAAGCTGAACGCAGACGGTGACGTCGAAGGGTTGTTCTGACCCCGAAACATGACATCCCGCCGCTTTTGATCTAGCGGCGGGACATGTCGATGTTGCGCAAGACCGGTATCGCCGTCACTCTGATCGCAGTTCAAAAAAGGGATTTCATCATGATCAGATTTGCAGTGACGTTCATGGCCTTTCTGGCCGCCACCTGTGCCGCAGCGGAAGATAAATACGTCGGATATTACTATCCTGAAGTGACCAGCGAAGAAGTCTTTGACCGGGTCATCCGGTCCGGCAACGCGGGCAGCAAGGCAGTGCGGGTGGACTTTGTGAACGTCCTGACGTCATCGCAGTTGCAGGCCCCTTCTACCCCGCGCTTCGTTTTCTTTGCCAAGGGAAACAACGCCGAAACACTTGTGCTGACCGCGCTGGATGATGATGTGTTTTCCAGTATTTACAGGGCGCGGGCGGTGATGGCACAGCTGACGGTAAACGTGCGGCAGGGCGGCTTTTTCCAGCAGCAACAACTTCAATATGTCGCCACGTTCTATGATCTGCTGCAGTTGATGCAATTTGACGAGCTGATGATCACGGACGGCGAAACATGGACCCACAGGGTCGACTTTATCAGATAACAGGAATGACCAAATGACTGCAAAACGCATCGACGGCAAGGAATTCGCAGCCCGCGTGCGCGCCAAGGTGGCCGAGCACGTGACCCGGCTGAAGAACGATCATGGCATTACGCCGGGGTTGGCCGTTGTTCTGGTTGGCGAAGATCCGGCAAGCCAGGTTTACGTCCGATCGAAGGGGAAGATGACCGTCGAAGTCGGGATGAAGTCGGTCGAGCACAAGCTTGGCGCAGATACGGCCGAGGCGGATTTGCTCGCCCTGATTGACCAGTTGAACAACGATCCCGAAATCCACGGCATTCTGGTCCAACTGCCCTTGCCCGGACATCTGGACGAGGATCTGGTCATCAATTCGATCTCTCCGGCCAAGGACGTGGACGGGTTTCATATCTCGAACGTCGGGCTTTTGGGGACGGGCCAAAAATCAATGGTTCCGTGCACGCCGCTCGGGTGTCTGATGATGCTGCGCGATCATCACGGGTCGATCTCCGGCATGGATGCCGTCGTGATCGGCCGCTCCAATATCGTGGGCAAACCGATGGCGCAGTTGCTGCTCAACGACAGTGCGACCGTGACGATCGCCCATTCGCGCACCAAGGATCTGGCCGAGGTGGTCCGGCGCGCCGATATCGTTGTCGCGGCGGTGGGCCGTCCCGAAATGGTGCCGGGCGACTGGATCAAACCGGGGGCGACCGTCATCGATGTGGGTATCAACCGTCTCGATGCACCCGAAAAAGGCGAAGGCAAAACCAAACTGGTGGGCGATGTGGATTTCGACAGCTGCGCGGCGGTGGCGGGGGCGATCACGCCCGTGCCGGGCGGCGTCGGGCCGATGACGATCGCCTGCTTGCTGGCCAACACGGTGACGGCGTGCTGCCGTGCGAATGATCTGGCAGAACCCGAGGGTTTGACGGCCTGAACCGGCGCCGGTGCCGCGTCAGAGCGGCACTGGCACCATCGTGCCCTGCGCCACCGCGATGAGGGTACGGCGCGCATCCTCTTCGGCAAAGACTTCGGCGGTGACGACGCACAGACGCTTGCCCGGTTTGATCACGCGGCCTTGGGCGACAAGCCTGTTGCCTTTTGCGGGTGCAATCAGATTGATCTTGATCTCTGCGGTGACAACTTCGCAATCCAGCGGCAAAACGCTCAGCGCGGCGTAACCGGCAGCGCTGTCCGCGATCGAAAAAGTCAGCCCCGCGTGTCCGAACCCCTGCTGCTGCAACGCGGTCTGGAGGATCGGCGCCGTGACATCGACCTGACCGGCCTGTAGCGCCGTGATTTGCGCCCCAAGGCTCGCCATCATCGTCTGGCGCGAAAAACTGTCGTAGATGCGGTCGCGTGCGCTTTGGTCCACAATCAACTCC
The DNA here is from genome assembly GCF_025141935.1 of Sulfitobacter sp. S190. Taxonomy (NCBI): domain Bacteria; kingdom Pseudomonadati; phylum Pseudomonadota; class Alphaproteobacteria; order Rhodobacterales; family Roseobacteraceae; genus Sulfitobacter; species Sulfitobacter sp. S190. Next base: position 1,001,624 of record NZ_CP081120.1, read on the forward strand.
GGGGCATGGGCAGGGCGATAGGTGTCGGCCCCGTCAGGATGGCCTGCGCGTCGGGCTGCATCAAGTCCGACAGAACGGGGGTGTGGCTGTAAAGCCCGCCTGTATAGGTTCCGTAGGCGGGCATGATGATCCGGTCACCGTCCACCAGAAATGCGGCGCGTGTGATGGTGCGCCCGCGTGCCGGGATACTGGCCTTGGGGTGATAGTGACCCGAAATTTCACCGCGCGCGCCTTTCTGGGCGATGTGGCGAAACACCAGCGGGGCTAGGGGCAATTCGGCCAGATGGGTCCCGCCGAATTCGACCGGACCGGGGTCGTGGTTGCCTTCGATCCAAATCCAGCGCCGGCCGGCCTGCAATCGGGTGATCCAGTCGCGTTCGCTTTGCGGCAGGGCATGGGCGGCGAGCAGATCATCAAAGCTGTCGCCCAGACATACCACCGTGCGCGCGTTCGTCTGCGCGAGATCCGATGCGAGACGGTTCAGGGTATCGCGGGTGTCATAGGGGGGCAGGGTGGCCCCGCCGCGCCGGGCCATCCGTTCGGATTTACCCAGATGCAGGTCACTGACCACCAACAGCCCGTGATCCGGCCACCACAGGGCACCGGTACCAAGGGCGCGCAGACGTGCGCCCGCGAAATTGAAATCATGGCCTTTCATTGCCCCTAGATGGAACAGAATAGGAACGGCTGCAAGGCCTCGGCGACAGGTCAACCCCGAGTTCTGGCGGTGTCAGAAGCCGACGCGCCATTTGGGTTTGTTCGACGGGGGCGGTTTTATCTGTGCCAGACCGGATTGCTCCATCACGCGGGCGGCTTCCTCGGCGAGCAGCCGCTCTTCGGCGTCACCTTTCACGGGCACGCGCCCGGCCTCCAGAAACAGGGGCGCGGAGAGCGGGGTGATGCGGTCCAGAACCAGATGATCGATCCGGCCTTTGGTCCGTTCGAACATCTCTTCGATGCGGCCAAAGTCGACCAGACCGCGCAGCGCTTCCTCGCGCGTTATTTCGAGCATCAGGTGATCAGGATCATAGCGCAAAAGCGTGTCATAAAGAATGTCGGAGCTGAAGGTAGCCTGCCGCCCCGACTTGCGCGCAGAGGGTGTGTTGCGTTCGATCAGCCCCGCGATGTTGGCCGAGGCGCGGAAGGTGCGCTTCATTACGGCATTGCCTGCGAGCCACGTCTCCAGCCCGTCCATCAACGCTGCGGGATCCAGCAGGGCATCGGCGTCGGTGACCTGATCGAGCCCCCAGATCAGGGTGGCGTAATCGGTGGCGACAAACCCCATCGGGCTATGGCCCAGTTCTTCCATCCGTTTGCTGAGCAGCAGACCCAGCGTTTGCTGCCCGTTGCGCCCCGCGAACCCGTAGACGACCGTCTGCTCCCGCCCGTCGTGCGGAAAGCTTTCGATCAACAAGCGGCCCGGTTGGGGCAGCTGGCTGAATGCGCGCTGCATGCCCAGCCATTCGGCGGTATGATCGGGCAGCTCGGGCCAGCTTGGTTGAGTGAACATGCGTTGGACACGCGCCGACAATTGGGTCGATGTCGCGAATTTCGTGCCGCCGAACGTCGCGATCTTCGGCTTCTTGGCGGCATCGCGGCTGACTTCCACGGTCATTTCGCGCAGGCCTTCGTATTTCACGATCTGCCCGCCGATGAGAAAGGTGTCGCCCTTGGTCAATGTCGCGGCAAAGCCCTCTTCGATCTCGCCCAGGGGTTTGCCGCCCCGGTTGCGTTTCATCCGTACCTTGAGCGTATCGGTGTCCTGTATCGTGCCGATATTCATGCGGATACGCTGTGCCGCGCGTGGGTCGCGCAGCTGCCACAGACCGTCGGGGCGTTGGACCAGCCGCTGCCAGCGGTCGTAGGCCTGCAGCGCGTATCCTCCCGTGGCGCAGAAATCCAGACAGGCGTCGAACTGTGCGCAGGTCAGCGCGCTGTAGGCACCGGCGGTACGGATTTCGTCAAAGAGCCGCTTTTCGTCAAAGGGGCCAGCGCAGGCCGTGATCAGAATATGCTGGCACAAGACATCCCGCGGGCCTGCGCCGCGCGGGTCACCGTCAAGCTCGCCCACAAGCACCGCCTCCAGCGCCGCCACGCATTCGACGACCTCGAACCGGTTGGCAGGGACAAGAAGCGCCTTTGACGGCGCGTTGTACCGGTGGTTGGCCCGGCCGATCCGCTGCACCAGACGCTTGACGTTCTTGGGTGCGCCGATCTGGATGACCAGATCGACATCCCCCCAGTCAATGCCCAGATCAAGGCTGCCGGTGCAGACGATGGCCCGCAGTTCGCCGCGCACCATCGCGCCCTCGACCCGCTCGCGCTGCACCTTGTCGAGCGATCCGTGATGGATGCCGATGGGCAAGCTGTCCTCATTGGCGAGCCACAGATTGTGAAAGAAGATTTCGGCCTGTGCGCGGGTGTTGTGAAAGATCAGCGTGGTGTTGTGCGCTTTGACCTGTTCCAGCACAGCCGGAATGGAATAGGCCGCCCCGCCACCGGCCCAGGGTGGTGCTTCCTGCGTGCGCAACATCTGGATATCGGGTGCGGGCCCCGGATCGGCCAAAAGGATTTCGCAAGGGTCGGGATGGCACGCCATGAGATGCGCGATGGCCTTCGGGTCCTCGACAGTCGCCGACAGACCCACCCGTTTGAGATCCGGGCAAATGGTCTGCAAACGTGCCAGCGCCAGCATCATCTGGTCGCCCCGTTTGCTTTCGGCGAGGGCATGGATTTCGTCGATGACCACCCGTTTGAGCCCCTTGAACATGCGCGGTGCGTCTTCGTAGGACACAAGCAAGGCGAGGCTCTCGGGGGTTGTGAGAAAGATATGTGGCGGATCGGCGCGCTGTCGTTTGCGCCGTGTCGTAGTGGTGTCGCCGGTGCGTTCCTCGATGCGGATTGGCAGCTTCATTTCCTCGACAGGGGTCGTCAGGTTGCGTTTGATATCCGCGGCAAGCGCCTTTAGAGGCGAGATGTAGAGCGTATGCATCCCGTCGTGATCGCCGGTCGCCAGATCAATCAGGGTGGGCAGGAAGCCCGACAGGGTTTTGCCGCCGCCGGTGGGCGCGATCAGCAGCAGCGACGGGGCGTCCGCGCGGTCCAGCATCTCTTGCTGATGCGGATGGATCGACCAACCCTTGGTCGCAAACCAGTTCTCGAATTTTGGTGGAAGTGCGCGCATGCCCGCAAGATAGTGTGAGCGCCGCGCGGTGCCAGTGCCCCTAGCGCGGGCGGGGTGTGAGTTTCGCGATTTGTGCGCGCAGCAGATCGGGCAGGGCGGTATCGGCCCCGTCAGGGGCCGCATCCAGCGCGCTTGCCAGATCTTTGACGAGGATCCCGATAGAATTGTCCGCTGCGTGTCCGTCGCGGGCAAATTCGATAGTGTCAAAGCCTGAAGCGAGCCAGTTCTGCCCCGAAGAGGTTTCAATCAGATCAAGCAGTTTGCGTTCATCGAGGCCCGCCGCATCCGCCCAGTCGAGCACCAGTCGCGTCATGGCTGTATGCGAGGCGGCAAGCATGTTGTTGAGCACCTTGGCCTGCATACCCGCGCCATAGGGGCCCATACGGTGGAAGTGCGCCCCCATTGCCGACAGGAACGGTTGCACCGCGTCCAGCTCGGCGCGGTCGCCGCCCAGCATGAAGCTGAGTGTTCCCCGTTCGGCGGCGACCTGTGCGCCGGACATGGGGGCGTCAATCAGGGTGATATGGGACGGCACCCGTGCCCGCAGGCCAAGCACGTACCGCGGCGACAGTGTTGACGAGATGATGATCCGCTTGAGCCCGGGGATCGCGGTGAAGTTCTGTTGGTCAAACAGGACAGCATCGGTTTCGTTCCCGTCGCGCACGACAGTAATCAGCGTATCGAGATCTTCGGCAAAGCTCGCGATGTCGTCGGTGATGTAGACGGGTTCGAGCGGGCGTATGTCATAGCCGCGGGCGGGCAGACCGGCGCGGCGCAGTGCAGCAAGCATGGGTGCGCCCATCCGGCCACAGCCCGCAACACCGATCCTGCACTTCATGCGGCTACTTCACGATGTGTTCGTCTTTGACGAACATGTTGGCCCAGGCGCGGTCGATCAGGTCCGGCGACATCTGGTAGGGGATGCCCTCGAAGTCGCAGATGGCGATCATCTGGTCGATCAGGAAAATCGGCTGGTAATTGGCGTATACATTGTCGATCGTCGGGTATTTGCTTTTCAGCAAATGCACCAGCGTCGCCTCGTCCAACGGCATTTTGCGTTTCTTTGCCACCATCGCGAAAATCTTGAGGAAGTTGGCCTGATCGGGGCCGTCGATCTTGATCTTGAAGAAGATACGGCGCAGGGCGGCGGTGTCGAAAATCTCGTTCGGGTGGAAGTTGGTCGAAAAGATCACGAGCGTATCGAATGGCACCTCGAATTTTTCGCCCGATTGCAGGGCAAGGATGTCTTTGCTTTCCTCAAGCGGAACGATCCAGCGGTTCACGATGCTTTGGGGCGGTTCTTTTTGGCGGCCAAGGTCATCCACGATGAAGATGCCGCCGGTGGATTTCAGCTGCAACGGAGCCTGGTACGTCCGCGCGGTCGGGTTGTAGACGAGATCAAGCATGTCCAGAGACAGCTCACCCCCGGTGATGACCGTGGGCCGTTCACAGCAGACATACCGCTGGTCGAAGCGGGTCACGCGGCGCAGCGAATGGGGGTCCTGCACGGCCTCTTCGGTGGCGTTATGCACAATCGGGTCATAGACGGTGATGACCTGAGACGCGTATTCGATTGCGTAGGGGACATAGACCTGATCGCCAAGCGCGTCGCGTATACCGTTGGAGATACTGGACTTCCCGTTTCCGGGCGGGCCGTACATGAGGATCGACCGGCCGGCGGAGACCGCAGGGCCGAGGTGATCGAGCAGGCTGTCCGGCAGGACCAGATGCCCCATCGCGCCGGTCAACTGGCCCCGTGTGACCTGCATGTTGCGCACCGACTGCCGCTTGACCTGTTCGCGGTACACATCAAGAGGCACAGGCATCGGTCCGAAGTATTCCGACTGGGCCAGTGCATCCATCGCGCGGGCCTTGCCCCCGTCGGTCAGCTGGTACCCCATTTCGTTGCCGTTCTGGGCATTCAACGTCCCCGTCGCCTCGAGCAGGCGCTGGGTGCGGCACATGTCGACCAATTCCTGCGTCACCGGGATCGGCAGGCAGATCGCCTTGCTGAGTTCGCTGACCATTTCCACGTTCTTGCGGAAGATCGTTTTCAACAGGATGTCGCGCATCATGACGATGGGCAGCTTCATGTCCTCGATCGTCTTGGGCGGCGGGGGGGCCATCACGGCATTGGTCGGGGCGTTCATGTTTTTTCCCTCTGCTCGGTTACGGGTTTGTCATGACCCATAGGGGATAAAAATGGCTTTAATCAGGCACCGTGCACCAGACCAAGGCCAAGATAGATCGCAAGCGTCAGTCCCAGCGCGAGACCCATCGGGAACTTGGTATCCTGATGCCAACTTTCCCAGCCGGGGGCGAGCGCGCGCAACGGTGAGTGTTTCACCATGCGGTGGGTCACGATGGACGCCACAAGCACCACCATGAACAGGAACATCATCAGACGAAGGTCTCCCAACGCGACAAAAGGCGCCGCCGCGGCGAGAAATTTGCTGTCTCCCGCGCCCATGGCCCCCAGCGCGTTGAGGGCAAAGCCGATGACGAGCACCACCACGAGCCCGACAAGCCGCCACAGGTACACATCGAACGGCAGGACAATCAAGCCGATCACGACGAACACAGCCAGCAGTGCCAGATTGGCGTTGTTGGTGATCTTCATGCGCGACAAATCGGTATAGGCCACGTACAGGCAGATCGGCGCCACGAAGGGGAAGAACCACCACGCCTCTTTCATCGTCAGGGAAAGCATGGCGCGTTACGCTTCGAGAGCCGACAGGGCGCGGGCCGCGGCTTCAAAGTGCTGCGGATGCGTATCGATGGCTTCGCGCAGCAGACCTTTGCCGGTTTCCACGTCTCCCTGCTTAATCGCGGACAGGGCAAGCGTGTGCAACAGCTGCGCACGCTCGGACTGGTCCATCGGCACGACCGGCAGAGTGTAGTTGCGCTGCGCACCGCGTGCGAGAACAAGGTTGTTCTTGGCGGTGAACAGATCAGGGTCCTGTGTCACGGCGCTGATGAACAGGCGCTCGGCATCCTGATAGTCGCCACGCGTCAGCTTGGAATAGCCCCAGTTGTTGAGAACGGGGGCGGGCTGTGTGGTCAGGCCAACCGCGATTTCATAAAAGCTGTCGGATTTCTTCCACTGTTTCTTGCTGTCCGCAACAATGGCCTCGAGCCTGTAGCGTTTGAATGTCTCGTGGGTCGGCGGGATCGCGTTGAGCGTCTGTTCTGCCTTGTCCCAATTGCCCGCGCGGATCAGCGCATCGGCCAGATTGACGCGGTCGGTGTTGGTGGCATCGGGCAGGGCAACGGTCTTGGTCCATGCAGCTGCCGCTTCGTCGAAACGGCGTGCACGGATCAGCGAAAGTCCAAGCCCGCGATGGTGTTCGATGTTCTTGGGCGATTCCGCGATGGTGCGCTGGAAATAGCTGACGGCCTCATTCGGGTCGGCCACTGTCAGCATCACGTCGGAAAGGTTGCTTTCGTCGATCACATTGACGTCCTGAAAGGCACGTTCAACGGTTTCTGACCCGTCTTGCTCGCCACAGGCGGACAGAACGGAAGCGCCCGCGATCAGGGCGCTCAGGATAAACGGGTGGCGCATTTTTGCGTCCTTTTACTGCTACTGCCTCGGTCCAGGTGTCTACAGCGGTTCGCTGATCACGTAGTCAGCATTGCCGCGTCGCACCAATTTATAACCATCGTTATTGGCGACCGTTGTATCAGAAATTTCCGATTTTTCGAGTGCCAATCGCAGATTGTCCCGGATTGAGACACTTTCGCCATTATCAAGTGCAAAAGCCTTGCGGAATATCTGTGTCGCATCGGCATTTTTGCCACGCTCCATCAGGACCACACCCAGATTATTCCAGATTTCGGGGCTCTGGTCGTCCTTCTCGAGTGCACGGCGCAGCAGCGCTTCTGCCTGCCCCAAACGGCCCAGTCCGAGGTTCGCCGTCCCAAGCCCGGACAGTATTTCCGCATCCACCGCCCCGCGGTCGATGGCGGCGCGGTTGAAGGATCGGATCGCGAGTTCGTATTGCCCAGCCGCAACAAGACGGTGACCCGTCTCGAGATTGTCGGCCCCTTCGGCGCGCAGATCGACACCCGGCGCATCGAGGCCCTGCGGCGTTTTTTCACCGAATAAAGACGCGCCAAGGCCGCCCGTATCGGAACAGGCGGCCAAAGAGACTGTCAGGGTCAGAACCAACGCAGCGTTTCCGCCGCGTCGGAAAGGATGTCGCATTATTGCCCCGGACCTCCCATTTCACCCAGTTTCGCGATGCCCATGGCCGAGGGTCCGACCAGAATGATCAGCAGCGGAGGCACCGTGAGCATCATTGTGGCAAGGGTCATCTTGGTTGGCAACTTGTTTGCGGCCTCTTCGGCGCGCATCACGCGTTTGTCCCGCATTTCGCCCGCGTAAACGCGCAGGGCGTCCGATATGGAGGTACCGAATGCCGCCGATTGCACCAGCACGGTGACGAAGGACGATACATCCTGCACGCCGCACCTCGTGCCCATGTCGTTGAGAACGGAAACCTTGTCCTTGCCGGCCTTCATCTCGTAGGCGACGACCTCGAATTCCTCTGACAGGGCCTGATAGGAAGCGCGCAATTCCGCGGCCACCCGGACGATACACTGGTCGAGCGACTGGCCCGCCTCGACACAGACAAGCATCATGTCGAGCGCGTCGGGAAAGCCTGCTTCGATCTCTTCCTTTCGGGCCCCGATGCGGCGGGTGATCCAGTACTTGGGCAGGAAGTATCCCGCGCCGCCCGGACCAATGGTCCACATCATCGTCTTGGTCGTGCTCAGCGTGTCTTCGGGTACCATGAAATTGGTGTAGAACAGACCGATGCCCAACCCGACGATGCCAAGCGCCATCTGCGCGAAGTAGAAAATGCGCACCGCATCGCGGGACTGATACCCCGCCTGACGCAGCTCGAGCTGTTTCTGGCTCAGTTCCGCAACATCCTTGGGTTCGAGGAAGGTCGCAAATTTTTCGAGCTGTTCGTTGTGGCTCTTCTGGCGCAGCTGTTTCGTGGTGGCCTCGCCGGCATTGGACGGGGCGCGGGCCGTGCGTTTAAGCTTGTCCAGCGGATCCTCGGGCTGGCGCATCATCATCACGACGGTCACGGCGACAAGCATCAGGCCAAGAACGCCAAGGATGATGATCAACCCGAGCGGGCCGAGCACGCTGGAGACGCTGGCGTTGAGGGTTTCAAAAAGGGTCATTGTTTCCGTCCCTCACACTTTGATGTTCGTCAGGATGCGCATGACGAAAAGGTTGGCCGCCAGAAAGATCCCCACCGCAAAACAGGCAGGAATGAAATAGGGGTGCGGTTTCACCTCGTCGTAGTAGTTCGGGTCATAGACGTTGATCACGATCAGCGCGACGATCGGAAAGGCCGACAGGAACTTGCCCGACCATTTCGCTTCGGCGGTGATCGCCTTCACACGGCGGAACAGACGGAAGCGCGCCCGGATCACCTTGGCCAGACCGGCGAGGATTTCGGCGAGGTTACCGCCGGATTGCTGCTGGATCGTAACGGCGACGGCCAGAAAGCGCATATCCTGCATGTCGAGCCGTTCTGCCATGTCTTTCAACGCCTCGCCGACATCACGACCATAGGCTGCCTCGTCCGCGATCACGCCGAACTCCGACGCCAGCGGATCCTGGATTTCCTTCGACACGATCGAAACGGCATTGGAAAACGGGTGCCCCACACGCAGCGAGCGCACCATCAGCTCAACCGCGTCGGGCAGTTGTTCTTCGATCAGGGCCATCCGTTTGTTGGCTTTCGAGGAGACCCAGAAGAACACTGCGCCGATGCCAATACCGATCGACATCACGATGCGCACAGGAGTTTCGGTCGCTGTGCCAACCGTCAACGCGACGAAGGCGACAACCGAAATGCCGCCCATCAGCATGATCAACTGATGCGGCGTGAATGCGATCGCGGCCTTCTGCGCTTTTTCGGACAGCAGCGAGTAGAGCGGGATCGACTTGGCGTTCATGTGCTGCTGCATTTCTTTGCGCAGCTTGTCGAGTACCTCTTCGCGGCGTTGCCCTTTTTCGAGCATTTCGAGGCGGCGGTTGACCCGGCTGTTGAGGCTTATCGATTTGCCGAACGCCACCAGATACAGGCCTTCGACCAGCACCAGGACGCCCACAAAGATCAGGCCATAGATGATTGGTTCTGCACTCATTTCTCTGATCCTTACTGGGCGGCGATAGGTTCGTAGATGGACGACGGCAGGTCATAGCCCCACATGCGAAAGCGTTCCGCGTAATGGCTGCGCACGCCCGTGGCGGTGAAATGGCCGATGATCTTGTTGTCGGGGGTCAGGCCCACACGCTGGTAGCGAAAGATTTCCTGCATCGAGATCACATCGCCTTCCATCCCGGTGATTTCGGTGATCGATGTCATCCGGCGCGAACCGTCCTGCAGGCGGCTGGCTTGCACAATCAGGTTCACAGCGGAGGAAATCTGGCTGCGTACGGCCTTAAGCGGCATTTCGATACCCGCCATCGCAATCATGTTTTCCAGACGGCTGACCCCGTCGCGGGCGGAGTTGGCGTGGATTGTCGTCATCGATCCGTCGTGGCCGGTGTTCATGGCCTGCAGCATGTCGATGACTTCCTCGCCGCGCGTCTCGCCCACGATGATGCGGTCGGGGCGCATCCGCAGGGCGTTCTTCAGACAGTCGCGGGGGCTGACTTCGCCCTTACCCTCGACGTTGGGCGGGCGGCTTTCCATCCGGCCCACGTGGGTCTGTTGCAGCTGGAGTTCCGCCGTGTCCTCGATCGTCAGGATACGTTCCGCGTTGTCGATAAAGGACGACAGCGCGTTCAGGGTCGTGGTTTTACCGGAGCCGGTACCGCCCGAGACGATGACGTTCAGGCGCGTTGCGACCGCGGCCTGAAGGTAGGCGGCCATTTCTTCGGTGAACGCGCCGAATTGCACCAGATCATCAATGCCCAGCTTGTCCTTCTTGAACTTACGAATGGACACGAGGCTGCCGTCCACCGCGACCGGCGGCACCATTGCGTTGAAGCGCGAACCGTCTTTCAGGCGCGCATCGACGTAAGGGTTGCTCTCGTCGACACGGCGACCCACCGCGCTTACGATTTTATCGATGATTCGCAGCAAATGGCGTTCGTCTTTGAACGTCACGTCCGTCAGTTCGAGCTTGCCCGCGCGTTCCACAAAGATCTGCTGCGGGCCGTTCACGAGAATATCGTTGACGCTTTCGTCTTTCAAAAGCGTCTCGAGAGGGCCAAGGCCGGTCACCTCGTCGTAGAGTTCGGAATTGAGCTGCAACCGGTCCTCGCGCCCAAGCACGATCGATTTCTCAGACAGGACCTCGGCGGCGATGGCATTGATTTCCTGCCGCAAATCCTGCTCGGTTGCATGTTCCAGCGCGGCGAGATTGAGGTTGTCGAGCAACGCGCGGTGCAATTCGAGCTTGATGTCGCTCATGCGCTGCTTGCGTTTGACTTCCTTGTCTACCGGAAGCGCCGCGGCGGGGGCGGACGCCCTGCGCATGGAGGCGGTCTTGGCCGTCTCTGCCTTGGGGGCTGCCTTGGGTTCGGGGGCCGCCGCAGCGGGTGCGTTGGCCGGAACCGCTTCTGGTTTTTTGTACTTGGAAAACATCGCGTTACCTTTTCTGTCGCGGCCCTAGGCTGCGGCTGCCTCATCGTCCTTGAGCGTGTGGATGGATGCCGCGAGCTTTGCCAGCTCCTTGCGCAGCGGGCTTTTGGCCGCAGACACCGCAAGCGGTTGGCCGTGGTCATTGGCCTGCGTGATCGGTTTGCCGCCATCGGGCAGCAGCAGGTCGATGGAAATATCGAGGCTCTCGGCCATGCGTTTGACGCGGCCCTTGCCGCTCAGGTCGGTGAACTTGGGTGCCCGGTTCATCGCATAGCGCAGCTTTTCGACAGGCAGCTCTTCGGATTGAAGGGCCCGCTTGAACCGCAACGCGTTTTGCGCAGACCGCATGTCCAGTTCCAACATCGCGAAATAGATATGCGCGTTGGTCAGGACAGTTTCGGACCACTGCACCAGCGTCGAGGGCATGTCGATGACCACATAATCGAACTGGTTGCGCGCCATTTCGAGCACGCGCTGCACGTCCTCGGCGGTCACCAAATCCAGCGGCAGCATTTCGGCGGGCGCGGTCAGAACCTGCAGCCTGTCTTCGTAGGTCAGCAGGGCCTGGCCGAAAATCTCCTCGTCCATGCCTTCGGTGTCCGACAGCATTTCGTACACGACCTCGCGGCGGGGCAGATCAAGGAAGGTCGAAACGGATCCGTATTGCAGATCAAGATCGATCAGGCAGACGGAGGGGTGGTTGTTCTTGCCCAGCGTGGCCAGTTCCCACGCCAGATTGACCGCGACCGTTGTTGCCCCTGTTCCTCCGGCAAGCCCGTGCACGACGATCACTGCACCGTCCTTCTGGGCGCCGGCCTTGAGCTGTGGACCACTGTCCGCGGCGGCCTGCGGCACGGGGTCGGGTTCGCGGATGCGCTCGATCGCTTGCGCCAGCTCGCCTTCGGGAAGGGGGTAGGGCACGAATTCATCGGCGCCCCCCCGCAGCAACGAATGCAGCGCGGTCGGCGTTACATCTTCTGCGATCAGGATTACGCTGATGTCGCGGCGCTTTGCGGCGGCGATAATCTCGGCCATGAGCGGCAGATCGTCTTCGTCATCCTCATCAATGGCGAGGGCGATGAATTCCATGTGCTTGGCTTCGGGTTGGTTGAAGAAAGCAAGTGCTTCACTGAAGCCCAGATCGCCCCAGCTTTCGCCCAACGCGGTTTCCATGTCCTCGATCAGCAGATCGAAGTTCTGCACATCCCGGCTTACGGTGCAGGCGAGAATCTCGGCCTGTGTCGGTTCTGGCATCGTGCTGCTCATACACTCGGTTCCCTTGTTTCAAAGGGCAAGCGGCGCGGCGGATCAGAATGGATCGCATCGGCCGGATCGCCCCCGTCCGACTCGTTTTGCCGGACAGAATTATCCCTTGGGAAAGAGGTATCGCCGACATTTGGGGCGAGATTGGGGCTGAATTGCTTCGATTGTTGGGTATCGTGAAACGATAGCGGGGCAAACAAGCGGATTGGTCAGGCGTGACCGCCGAAACCGCCGGGTAGGGGCCCTATTCGTGAACAAAGCCGCGCAAATGGCGGCTTTGATCAAAGGTCACTGGCGGGTGGTTAGCGTGTTTCGCCAACGGATCCGACGGTTGTTGTCGTCAATGTGGTCTGCGATACGGCGCTCGCAACATAGTCGCGATAAATGATCTGCGCGTACTTTCCGTCCAGCACCGTGGGGTGCCGTTTCACGAAGCCGCTGACCTCCGTTACCGTCCGGCGGTTGCGTCGCTCGCGCCCCTGGGTGACGACAAGGGGTTGGGTTTCGCCAAAGGAAACAACAGCTTCGAGCCGGTGGCGGCCAATGCCCTGAGTGCTCAGGAAGTGGACGACCGCGCGGGCGCGTTGCAAACCCAGACGCTTGTTATAGCGGTTCGAGCCGACCTTGTCGGTATGGCCGTATACCCGGAAGCGGACTTCGGGGAACTGACGGATCCAGCTCGCCTGCTTGCGCAAAATGGCCTGTGCGCGCGCATCAAGACGCGCTGAATTGAAGGCAAAATTGACAGTGCTGTCGATTTCGGAGGCAAAACGGTTGGCCAGATCGAAGGTGTACTGGCGCTCACCAGTCATGATCAGCTTGTTGTTCAGCGTTGCATCGCCAAACGCGCCGGTATCGACGATTGCGCCCGCTTCGGAATGGAACTGGGTAAAGACGGCATCCTCACTCGGCGCGCAGGCAGAGAGGCCAAAAGCGGTCAAGGCGCCGAGTGCGCTAAGCTTATATGCGATCGAGCTTTGCATTGTCTTAATCCAGTACGTAGCCATAAGAGCCGGTAAAGTCTTGTTTTGCAACCTCTCCAGCCGCGCCTTTGCTTGGCGTGCGGGTGCCGGCGGCAGTGCGTCCGAACAGGAACAAGTCCTTTTCGGTTGGCGGTTTGATCCGGTCCGTCGGCAGCGCAAGCGCGTCGCCACGGGTCGGGGTGACCAGATGAGCGGTCGTGATGATCACCAATTCCGTCTGGCTGCGCTGGTATTCAGCGCTGCGGAACAGTGCGCCCAGCACCGGCACGTCGCCAATCCAGGGAAGTTGCGATGAATTGTCTGTAAAATCATCTTCCAGCAAACCCGCGATGGCAAAGCTTTCACCGTCGCGCATTTCAACCGTTGTCGATGTTTCGCGCCGCGAGAAGGCCGCCACGTTGAACCCACCGTCAAGTGTGACACCGTTGGCCGCATCAATGGCCGATACGGCGGCCTTGAGCTCGAGGTTGATCAGATCCTTGTCCACGACGCGTGGGATGAAGGACAGCTCGACACCGAAAGGTTTGAATTGAATGGAAATTCGACCATCGCCCTGCGCCACGGGGATAGGATATTCCCCCCCGGCGAGGAATTTGGCCTCTTGGCCCGAAAGGGCGACAAGATTGGGTTCGGCAAGGAAGCGAACGACGCCTTTTTGCTCGAGCGCTTCAAGCAGGATGCCGACCTGTGTGGACCCTGCGTTGAAACCAAACAGAATTGCGCCTGTGTTTGTGTTGGATTCGGGCAGTCCGCCGCCAAGTGCCGCGCCGTTGATGCCCTCGGTGACGAGTGTACCGGTGCCGCTGCGCACGCCCAGATCGCTGCCGATCCCGCCCGACAACGAGAGAGACGAGCTGAGCGATTTCGATACGCTGCGCTGCATTTCCGCGAAACGGACCTTGAGCATGACCTGCTGAACGCCCCCGACGCTCATCAGGTTTGACACACGTTCGGGCGCGTAGCGCTGCGCCAGATCGAGCGCACGCTGCAATTTCTGGCTGGACGAGACGACACCGGACATGACGATCCCGTCATTCGCGGTGCGCACTTCGATCTTTTCGCCGGGGAGAATTTGCCGCAGGCGTTCCTTGAACTCCGAAATATCTGGCGCAACCTGCACATCGACATTCGTGATCAGGCGACCGGAAGGGTCAAGCAAGGTCAGTGTCGTACGTCCGGGGGATTTGCCCAGAACATACATGGTGCGGTCGGACAGGGCGGAGATGTCCGCAATGCCGGGGTTCGCGATGGTTAGTTCCGCAAAAGGCACATCGCTTTCGACAACCACGGCGCGGTTCATGGGAACGCTCAAATTTGAACTTGTTCCCTTTTTCACTACGCGCAGATTGTCAGCGGCAACTGCAGTGGGAACTGCGGCTGTCATTGCGGATACGCTCAAGCTCAGCCCCAATAGGGCTGCTGTCATAAATCTATCGATTTTCATGTGACCTGCCTTTTTGATCACGCCTCAGAGTAGGGTCTTATTGCCCGTCGTTCCGGTCACCCTGCGGCAGTTTGTGTTTTTTTGCAAGAATCAATGCGTTCCGCGATTGAATGCATGTGGATAAATGGCAACAGAGCGCAAACGCAAAACGCCGCCCGGAGAGGGGCGGCGCGCAATTTATTGTTGTTATGTATTAGTTTGTACAGGGTATCGGCAATTCCACAACCTCCGCGCCCTTGCGGGTTCGGATCGTGCAGACACGCTCTTTTTCGGCAACGGGGGCGGCCACTTCGGCCTCGATGCCCAAGAGCGAGCGTTGGTTTACCTGCACCGCGGAGGCGATCGTATCGTCACCGGCACCGACCAGCGACAGCGACAGACGACCGGTGGACTGGGCCTGCGCCAATGCGCCGACCTGGTTGGGATTGACGGCGACTGTCACCGTGCGGGCGATTGTCGCGCCGTCGACTTCACCGGCGCTCTGGTCCACCGCGATGAGCTTGACGCCCGCTTCGATCAGCTTGGTCACCTCGCCGGCCTCGTTGCCACGGCCTGTGCGGCCGGTCCAGTAAACGTCGACACGGTCACCGGGGCGCAAAAAGCCCGACACGCCGCTCGATACGTCGACCTTGATGGCAAAGGCCCGCATGCCGCGCTCCAGGCGCGATGTGATGCCGGCGTCCTCACCCGGTGCGGTCACTTTTACTGCAAGCAATGCTTCGTCTTTTTCGATGGGGCGCAAGATCACGCGCAATTCTTCGGTTGTCGGCGGAAAAATCTCTTCTTCGGTCTTGAACGCACCTTCGGGAATGGCCGTCACCGGGAAATCAACTGCGCGCACGTCCTCTGCCGCCAGCCGGTCACCGTATTTCAAAGCCCGTGTGGCCACATAGACGGTTTCGGTCGGCACGATCTTCTGTCTGGCCATCTCGGCGCGGTTGAGCGCGGCCTGATATTGCCCGATCTGGCCCTTGGCAAGATACACCGCACCACCCGCGAGGGCGATGCCAACCAATAGAACCAAGCCAAATACCATACGCATTCTTGTATTCCTTTTCTGCTCTGGGGTCCTTTTTCACGGCCCCGTTTTTCACCTTGCTCGGATGATACGGTCGAAATGCGGCATTGATGTGCGGGCAAGGCGGCATTCACATGACTTTCACCCGTCGGGACAGGCGGTCAGTCAAACTGACAAAAACCCACACGGGGATGGGGTTTCGTCTTCGTAATATGCAGGAAAATCAGTGCAGATCTTCGATGTCGGTTGTCGACAGGTATACGCCGACCCGGTCGCCCACGCTTTTGCTGCCTGATTGGATCGAGGCAAAAGAAACGATGGCGATGCCACAAATGGCGGCCGTCAGAACGACCCAATCGACCGTGACTGCGCCGGATTCTTCGCGGAAAAAATTACTCAGTTTCATATGCAGCTCAATTCTTAAGGAAATGTTCCGATGTGATCAGGTCACGCCCGGCCACAAAAAAGGGGTCGCGTGCTGCGATACAGAACGCGACCCCCAATTTCAGACGACGCCCGGATTAAGGAGTAGGCGCGCCGATGTCACCGATGGTCTGCTGACCCAGGAAGGTCGAAGTAGCAGCTGTCATGCCGGTCGCGCCGGATTCGATGGATGTGTAGGCTGCGATCGCCAGGCCAACAACGGCGGCTGTCAGAACAACCCAGTCAACTGTAACGGCGCCAGATTCGTCATCGCGGAAGTTTTTGATAAAGTTCATCATGTTTCGTCCCTCCAAAGGATCAGTAGATATTTCAGTTTCAACCTTGCTTCGCTTGTTGACCCGCTCTCATTCAGGCCAGCTCGACTTGGTATGACGCTATATAGACGGATGATTGGGGCATGAATTTGACCGCAAATATGGTAATTGACCTCTCATTAGGAAATTCGCCGGATTTTTTGGTAACCCCCTGTTTTTGTTGGCGTTAAAAGATAAACTTTATCTGAAAAGAGCGGCAACAGGCGTGCGCTTGTGGCAATTATGGCAAATTCGCCATGTTTATGTGCCGGGTTTGCTGGATCGGAGGGGGTATTTCGTGCGAAAAACCTCTCAACGAGCAGATAAAAACAAACAAACAGCAGGCATTCCATGCGTCCGAACCGATTTTTGGCGCTGACATGCGTCGTCAGTGCAGTTGTCGCGCTTTCCTCCGCGCGGGCCGAAACGCCCGCGCCCGCATTCCCGTCCTTCAGTTCCAAAAGCGTGAAGCCCCCCAAGCGTGGCAAAACGGCCAAGGCCATTCCGCAGATTGCCCCCGACCAGGGGTTCTGGAACGATGGCCAGACACAGGCGCCCACACCCGCGGTGGTGGCTCAGCCCTCGGGAACGATCAAGAGACCCGCGGCGGGCCAATATGACTGGTTCTGGGCCAGTGTATCGCCGGACGCCGCACAGGCTGGCCCCGGCAGATTGCAAAAAGCGATCACCACATTGCGCACCGCAACATCGAAAGTGCCCGCACCGCGGCTGCAGCACATGCAGAATATCGCGCAGGTGCATGGCATCGATATCCTGAAATCAACCATCGGCACCAAAGTATCGCCCGCGTTGGCGCTTGCCGTCATTTCGGTCGAATCCTCGGGCAAGGAAGACGCGGTCAGTTCGGCGGGTGCCCAAGGGTTGATGCAGCTCATGCCCGCCACGGCGGACCGCTTTGGCGTAACAGACAGTCTCCAGCCGCAACAGAACATCGCGGGTGGGGTGAAATACCTCGACTGGCTGATGGGCGAGTTTGGCGATGACCCTATTTTGGTGCTGGCGGGGTATAATGCGGGCGAAGGATCGGTGCGCAAACATGCAGGCGTGCCGCCATTTGCGGAAACGCGCGACTACGTGCCCAAGGTGCTCGCCGCGTTTCAGGTCGCCAAGGGGCTATGCAAAACGCCGCCCGAGCTGATCTCGGACGGCTGTGTTTTTGTGAAGATGCAGTAAGGTCAGACGTTGAAGGCGTCGGCCCACTCGGGATGCTTGCGGCGCATCGCGTTGACGAAGGGGCACAACGGCACGATGCGGAAGCCTTCGGCGCGCGCATCCGCGACGAGCCGTTCCACCAGCATCAGGCCCGCCCCCGTACCCTTCAGCGTCTCGGGCACGTCCGTGTGGTCCGCGATCACCTGCGTCTCACCAAGTTTGGAATACGTCAGTTCGGCTTCCTGCCCCTGCAGGTGCAGAACGTAGCGCCCTTTGGAGCCTTCGACCTCGCGGGTGATGTCGGGGTCAGACAATGGTCGCCTCCGTCGCGGCGCGCAGTTCGTCTTCGGTCACCCCGTCGGCGCATTGCACGATTCGCAAACCGCCATCGACCACATCCAGAACGCCCAGATTGGTAATGATCCGGTCCACCACCCCTTTACCGGTCAGGGGAAGGGTGCATTCCTTCAGCAATTTGCTGTCGCCGTGTTTGTTGGTGTGGTCCATCACCACGATGACACGGCCCACACCGGCAACCAGATCCATCGCGCCGCCCATGCCTTTGACCAGCTTGCCGGGGATCATCCAGTTGGCCAGATCGCCGTTTTCGGCCACTTCCATCGCGCCCAGAATCGCCGCCGCGATCTTGCCGCCGCGGATCATGCCAAAGCTGGTCGCGCTGTCGAAATAGGCGGTGCGGTTCAATTCGGTGATGGTTTGTTTGCCCGCGTTGATCAGATCAGCGTCCTCTTCCCCCTCGAAGGGGAAGGGGCCCATGCCCAGCATGCCATTTTCCGACTGAAGGGTGATGTCCTTGTCACCGACGTAGTTGGCAACGAGCGTGGGGATGCCGATGCCGAGGTTTACATACATGCCGTCTTCGAGTTCTTCGGCGGCCCGTGCCGCCATCTGGTTACGGTCCCAAGGCATTATGCGCCCTCCTTCTGACGGATTGTACGCTGTTCGATGCGTTTTTCGTGATCGCCCTGAATGATGCGGTGCACATAGATGCCGGGCAGATGGATGGTATCGGGATCAAGACTGCCCGTGGGCACGATTTCTTCTACCTCGACAACACAGACCTTGCCACACATGGCCGCGGGCGGGTTGAAGTTGCGCGCGGTCTTGCGGAATACCAGATTGCCTGTCTCGTCCGCTTTCCATGCCTTCACAATGGAGAGGTCTGCAAAGATACCTTCTTCGAGGATATAGGTCTCGCCGTTGAAGTCCTTGTGCTCCTTGCCATCGGCGATCACCGTGCCGACGCCGGTCTTGGTATAAAAACCCGGGATGCCGCAGCCCGCAGCCCGCATGCGTTCGGCCAACGTGCCTTGCGGGTTGAATTCGAGCTCAAGCTCACCCGACAGGTACTGGCGCATGAACTCGGCGTTTTCACCCACGTAAGAGCTGATCATCTTCTTGACCTGCTTTGTCTGCAGCAGGATACCGATGCCGAAATCGTCCACACCGGCGTTATTGGACGCAAACGTCAGATCCTTGGTGCCTGCATCCTTGATCGCCTGCAGCAACAATTCGGGAATGCCGCATAGGCCGAAACCGCCAGCCGCGATCAGCATGCCGTCTTCGAGTATCCCGTCGAGGGCCTCGGTGGCATTGGCATAGACTTTCTTCATCAGATGGCGCTCCCCTTGTCTGCGAATGGTTGGGGGAGTTGTGACGCGGCGTCAGAGCGGTGTCAATGAATTGCCGCGCCGCAGCATGGGCTGGCGGCGCGGCATAGGGTCAGATGATGCGCACCTGCGTGCCGACCGGCGCCATCGCAAACAGTTCCTCGACCATGTGGTTGTACAGACCGATACAGCCCGACGACGACTGGCGCCCGATCTTGCGGGTGTCGTGGGTGCCGTGGATCAGATACGCGGGCCAGCTGAGGTACATCGCGTGAGTGCCCAGCGGGTTGCCGGGGCCGGGGGGCATGTATTCCAGGGTCGGGTCTTCCTTGAGCATGTTGGGCGTCGGCGTCCAGTCCGGCCCGACACGTTTGCGCACGATTTCGGTGTACCCGCGTTTGGTCAGCTCATCCGTCCGCGGAACCGAAGTGGGATAGACCTTGTAGGTCTCGCCATCACCACTCCAGAAGTGCAGCGCGCGGCTGGTGGTGTCCGCCACGATCGCGGCGATGCCGAGCCCGTCAAAGTGGTCCTGCCAGTTCTGTGGCACAAAGCTCATCGTGTTGCGCCGGTGCAGCGGGGCGGCGGCAGGTACATCCTGCGCCCGCGCCACGGCAGGCACAGCCAAAGCGGCCCCCGACACGGCAATCAGCCTACGACGTGAAAACCTCTGCTCGGTCATATCTTTGCTCCTGTCTTTTTGCAGTCTGTCCGCCACATAACACCTGCCGCGCGGGGTTAAAGGGCGCGCGCAAAGGACTGACGCGAAAGTGAGGAGCGTCGATCGTCCGGTTCAGTCCTCTTTTTCTGCCGCTTTCTTGGCGGGGGCTTTTTTGGCCGCGGTCTTCTTTGTGGCTGTTTTCTTGGCTGCGGGCTTTTTCTTTGCCGCCGCTTTCTTTTTCGGGGCGGGCTTCTTCTTGCCGGATTTGGCCGCGCGCTCGTCAAGCAGCACAACCGCCTGCGCCATCGTGATCTCTTCGGGCTCGACCGTGTCGGGGATCGTCGCGTTCAGCTTTTCCCACTTCACGTAGGGCCCGTATTTGCCCTTCATCACGTTGACGGGGCCGCCGGCTTCGGGATGCTCGCCCAATTCGCGCAGGGGGGCTGCGGCCTTGCCGCGGTTGCCACGGCTGGCGATCTTTTCGGCCAGAAGCTGCACCGCGCGGTTCATGCCGACGGTCCAGACTTCGTCGATGCCCTCGAGGTTGGCATTGGTGCCGCCCCTGTCGGACGTGCTCGCCGCGTGTTTGAGATAGGGGCCGTAACGGCCGATATTGGCCCAGACCATCACCCCGTCCTCGGGGTGGGGGCCCACCTCACGCGGCAACGACAGCAGCATGACCGCGCGTTCCAGCTCCAGCTCCTCGGGCGCCCAATCCTTGGGGATCGACTGGCGCGGGGGCTTCTTGTTCTCTTCGGTGACGGCGCCGCGCTGGACATAGGGGCCGAAGCGGCCTTTGAACACGCGGATTTCGTCGCCCATGTCCTCGCCCAGCAGCTTGCCTTCGGGCGGAATGGCAGACGCTTCGGCTTCCGGGTCGGGCGGGCCGAAAGGGCGCGTATAGCGGCATTCGGGATAGTTGGAGCACCCGATGAACGCGCCGCCAGACCGCGCGGTGCGCATCGACAACCGGCCCGCGCCGCAGTTGGGACACAGGCGCGGATCGCTGCCGTCTTCCGTGGGCGGGAAGAGATGCGGCTCCAGCACATCGTTGATCTTTTCGAGCACCTCTGTGATGCGCAGTTCTGATGTCTCGGCGATGGCGGCAGAGAAATCGCGCCAGAACCGCTCAAGCACCGTCTTGTACTCCGCGTCACCTGCCGACACTTTGTCCAGCTGGTCTTCGAGATCGGCGGTAAAGTCATAGCCGATATACCGGCGGAAGTAGTTTTCGAGAAAGGCGGTGACCAGCCGGCCCTTGTCCTCGGGGATCAGCCGCTGGCCCTCGCGGCGCACATAGCCGCGGTCCTGGATGGTGGTCACGATACTGGCATAGGTTGACGGGCGCCCGATGCCCAGTTCTTCCATCCGTTTGACCAGTGTCGCTTCGGTATAACGCGGCGGGGGCTGCGTGAAATGCTGCTCCGGCGTGACGCTGCGCTTGTCGGCCTTGTCCCCTTGGGTGATCTGAGGCAGGCGCTTGTCATCGTCGTCGACCACGTCGTCGCGGCCTTCTTCATAGACCTTCAGAAAACCGTCAAACAGCACGACCTGACCGGTGGCGCGCAACGCGACCTGCCCGTCGGCAGAGCCGATTTCGGCAGTGGTACGTTCCAGACGGGCGTTTTCCATCTGGCAGGCCAGGGTGCGTTTCCAGATCAGATCGTAAAGTTTGCGCTGATCCCCATCCATCAGTTTGAGCGCATCGGCGTCCTTGGCCATGTCGGTGGGGCGGACGCATTCGTGGGCTTCCTGCGCGTTCTTGGCCTTGTTCTTGTAGACACGCGGTTTGTCGGGGACGTATTTCGCGCCGTAGCGGTCCTGGATCGCGTCACGCGCCATCTGCACGGCTTCCGGCGCCATATCGATGCCGTCTGTCCGCATATAGGTAATGTGGCCCGCTTCGTACAAACGCTGCGCCGTGGACATTGTCTGTCGCGCGCCCATGCCGAATTTGCGGCTGGCCTCTTGCTGCAGAGTCGATGTCATGAAGGGGGCGGAGGGGTTGCGCGCGCTTGGCTTGGCCTCGACGCTCGTGATGCTCAGATCGCGGCTGTCGATTGCCTGAACGGCCATTTCGGCCTGCGTGTCATTGGCCAGATCGAATTTATCGAGCTTCTTGCCCGCCAGCGTGGTCAGGCGCGCCTCGTATTCCTGACCCGACGGTGTGGCAAGCAGCGCCTTGACGGTCCAGTACTCGCGGTTGCGGAACGCTTCGATTTCCATCTCGCGCTCGGTGATCAGCCGCAGGGTCACCGATTGTACCCGTCCCGCCGATTTGGCCCCGGGCAATTTGCGCCACAGCACAGGCGACAGGTTGAACCCCACCAGATAATCCAATGCGCGGCGGGCGAGGTAGGCCTCGACCAGTGGCATGTCGACCTGACGGGGGTTCTTCATGGCCTCGGTGACGGCGGACTTGGTGATCGCGTTAAAGACCACCCGGCTGACGGGTGTGTCTTTCTTGATCGACTTGCGCTTGGTCAATGCCTCTTGCAGGTGCCAGCTGATCGCCTCACCTTCGCGGTCAGGGTCGGTCGCGAGGATCAGTTCGTTGTCGTCTTTCAGCGCGTCGGCGATGGCCTTGACGTGTTTCTTGCTGTCGCTGCCGATCTCCCACAGCATGTCGAAATCGTTTTCCGTATCGACCGATCCGTCCTTGGGCGGCAGATCACGCACGTGCCCGTAGGATGCCAGTACGGTGAAGTTGTCGCCGAGATATTTGTTGATCGTCTTGGCCTTGGCGGGGGATTCGACAACGACTACTGGCATACAAATTCAGTCCTTAAAGGAGTGCGGTTGGGTGCGTCTATGGCGTTTGTCATGTGGGATGCAAGGGGGCTTTGTCAACGCAAGGCCCTTCACAACAGCGACGAGCCCGGCGCGTGGCAGGGCCATCCATGCAGCGCCGGCGCGGCGCTACGGCGTCAGACAGAGCGCGACAGCAGACCACCCGCGCTGCGGGTAATTTGCCCGTCGAGTTCCAGATCGATCAGCACCGGCGTGACACTTGCCGGTGCCGCGCGCAGATCGCGGATCAGCTGATCCTCGGCGATGGGAGAGGGCCCCAGCCGCGACAGAATGGTTTTGTGCAGTTTTGCCGCCTCCCGCAGGGCGCTGCCGCGCTTCTTGGGGGCGGAGCGCGTCTGGGGTGTCGGCGGCAAGGGCAGCTTGGGGGCGTTGCCGTCCACAGGGGTCAGCATATCGATGACGTCTGATGCATTTCGGATAAGCGTGGCGCCATCGCGGATGAGCATGTTGCAGCCCGATGCGCGCGCGTCGAACGGATGGCCCGGCACCGCCAACACATCGCGGCCCTGATCGACAGCGTCACGGGCGGTGATAAGGCTGCCGGATTTGGCCGCCGCCTCGACGACAAGCGTCGCCTGCGACAGCCCTGCAATGATGCGGTTGCGGGCCGGAAAATGCCGCGCGATCGGATTGAGACCCATGGGCTGTTCGCTCACTCGCAGACCGTTCTGCCCGATGTCGCGGGCAAGGGCGGCGTTTTCTGCGGGATATAGGATATCGACACCGCCCGCCTGAACGGCCAGCGTGCCGTGGGGCAGGGCGGCCGCGTGCGCTGCGGCGTCAATGCCCCGCGCGAGGCCAGACACCACCACATAGCCTGCCTTTGACAGATCCTGCGCCAGCGTGCGGGCCATGCGCAGCCCCAAAGACGACGCATTGCGCGCGCCGACCAGAGAAATCATCGGACGTGTCAGGATGTCGGTATCGCCCACGACCCACATGAAGGGTGGTGCGTCCTCACGCTCGGCCAGCAGGGCGGGATATAGGGCATCCCCGCGTTCCACCAGTCGCGCACCGGCGGCGCGGGCCGCCTGCAATTCGGCGCGGATGACACCTTCGGGGCATGCTTCGTAGGATGAAACGCCCGCAGCGCGCGCCACCTGTGGCAGCGCGGCCAGCGCGTTCTGCGCAGTGCCGTGTTCGGCCATCAACCTGTTGTAGGTTGCAACGCCGACCCGGCGCGAGCGCAACAGACGAAGACGGGCAAACTGTTCGTCTTCCGAGGGGGGTGGGAGTGGGGGGTGAGTGGAAGAAGGAGTGTAGTCCCTGTCAGTCATCCCGATCCTCGTCCGTTGCTGGAATCAGGTATAGGTCGGAGTGGTTAACAGGGGATGAACGGTTTGCGTTGGACTTTCGTTAAACGTGTGCCGCTTTGTCGATAATCGCATGTGTCACGCGGCCGATCCCCCCACCGTCAGACCGCCGATCATGAGCGTCGGCTGTCCCACACCAACAGGAACCCACTGGCCCTGCTTGCCGCAATTGCCCATGCCGGGGTCAAGTGCGGGATCATTGCCGATCGCGCGTATCTGCCTGAGCGCGGTCGCACCGTCACCGATCAGGGTCGCCCCCTTCACCGGCGCGCCGACGACGCCATTTTGCACGCGGTAGGCTTCGGTGCAGCTGAAGACAAACTTGCCGTTGGTAATGTCCACCTGACCGCCGCCGAAGCCCACGGCATATATGCCGTCCTTGAGGTCTGCGACGATGTCGCCGGGCGCCGTGTCGCCGCCCAGCATGTAGGTGTTGGTCATCCGCGGCATCGGTATATGCGCAAAGCTCTGCCGGCGCCCGTTTCCGGTGGTTTCGACCCCCATCAGGCGCGCATTCTGGCGGTCCTGCATGTAGCCCACCAGCTTGCCGTCCTCGATCAGGACGTTTTTCGCCGATGGAGTGCCTTCGTCATCCACGGAAATGGACCCACGTCTGTCGGGGATGGTGCCATCGTCGAGCACGGTGACCCCGCGCGCGGCAATCTGTTGCCCCATCAGACCGGCAAAGGCGCTCGATCCCTTGCGGTTGAAATCGCCTTCCAATCCGTGACCGATCGCCTCGTGCAGCAGGATACCGGGCCAGCCGGGGCCGAGCACAACGTCCATCACACCGGCAGGCGCGGGTTCGGCCGACAGGTTCACGATCGCGATCCTCAGTGCCTCGCGGGCCTTGGCCTGCCAGTCGTCGCGGGCCAGCAGACCGTCAAGACCGATGCGTCCGCCGCCACCCGCGCTGCCGCTCTCGCGGCGCCCGTCCTGCTCGACGATCACGGAGACGTTGACCCGCGTCATGGGCCGGACGTCCCTGACCGACATGCCTTCGGGCCGCAGTATTTCGATCTCCTGCAAAGAGGCCGCGATAGAGGCGCTGACCTGTACGACACGCGGATCCAGACCGCGGCAGAAGTCGTCGATCTCGCGCAGGGTGTCGACCTTGACGGGGAACGCGGCACCGGCAATCGGGTCTGCATCCGTATAGAGCTTCTTGTTGGTGCCTTCGGGCGCATCGGCCCATGTGCCGCCCCCGTCGCCCACGGCCAGCCGCGCCGTTTCGCTGGCGCGGCGCAGGGCCGCCTCGGAAATCTCGGTGGAATGGGCATAGCCCGCGACTTCGCCGCGCACGGCGCGCAGCCCAAAGCCCTCGGCGGCATCGTAGCTTGCGGTCTTGAGCCGTCCGTCGTCAAACATCAGCCCTTCCGAGCGTCGGCGCTCGAAAAACAGCTCTCCGTCGTCGGCACCGGCGACCGCATCGCGCAAAGTGCGCAGGGCCGTATCGCGGTCGAGCAGCGTGTCGAAAGGCGAAAAAGGGGCCTCGGCCATGGGGAACTCCTGTTTTCCGGGGGATTGCGTCAATTCGCGTCTATCTGACGCAAGCATAAGTCTTTCTTTCGCTCACAGAATATGATTGTAAGGCGCCAGATTTCAACGCCGCAGCCGCCCTGCGCCGCGTTTTAGCCATCTAGGGTCAAGAAGATCAGGACAACGACATGAAAAAGCTTACCGCACTTTCCGGCCTCTTCGCCGGTTTCACCAGCCTGCCAGCCTTGGCACAAAACGTGGATCCTCAAGGTCTTGAGGTCATTGGCCGGCCGACGAACGGTGAGATGGGCTTTCAGCCCGGCGTGACCGAACTGGCGACCGATCTGCAATGGCTCGATGGCATGATTCTCGTGATCATCACGCTGATCACATTGTTCGTGACCGCGCTGCTGGTGTGGGTGACCATCCGCTACAACCGCAAGCGCAACCCCAACCCCGCGACTTTCACACACCACACACCTGTGGAAATCGCGTGGACCATCGTGCCGATCCTGATCCTTGTCGGCATTGGGGCATGGTCGCTGCCGATCCTGTTCCGCCAGCAGGAAATTCCGCAGGCGGACGTGACGGTCAAGACGATCGGCAACCAGTGGTACTGGTCCTACGAATACGTTGACGAAGGGTTCGGCTTTGACAGCTACATGATCGGCGCGCCAGCGACCGGCGGCAACAACATCAAAACGCCAGAAGTGATCGCGCAACTCGAAGAGGCCGGCTATTCCGAGGACGAATGGCTGCTCGCAACCGACACCGCGATGGTTGTTCCCGTCGATGCGACCGTTGTGGTGCAGGTGACCGGCTCCGACGTGATCCACTCCTGGACCATCCCCGCCTTTGGCGTGAAGCAGGACGCCGTCCCGGGTCGTCTGGCCGAGCTTTGGTTCAAGGCCGATAAGGAAGGCGTCTATTTCGGGCAGTGCTCGGAGCTCTGCGGTCAGGCCCACGCCTATATGCCGATCACGGTCAAGGTCGTCTCTCAGGAAGAATACGAGGCATGGCTGAGCCGCGCGAAAGAGGAATACGCCGGTATTCCGCAGCCTTTGCGCATCGCTTCGGCTGACTGAACGTACTGCGGTGGGGCACAGACCCCACCCGACCCCGACGCCGCTCTGACCTGTGCGGCGTCAAGCTTTTCATTGATCTGACACCGGATACTGCCATGACAGATATGACCGATACACACACTTACGAAGGCGAGGCACAGTTGGGCGACTATTATGCCCTGCTCAAGCCCCGTGTGATGCAGCTTGTGGTTTTCACAGCGCTTGTGGGGATGCTGGCCGCGCCTGTGTCGGTCAACCCTGTCGTGGGCTTTGCATCGATCCTGTTTCTGGCCATCGGGGCAGGGGCATCCGGTGCGCTGAACATGTGGTGGGATGCGGACATTGACGCGGTGATGAAGCGGACCGCGCAGCGCCCGATTCCCGCGGGCAAGGTCACGCCCGAAGCCGCACTGGCACTTGGCTGTGCCCTGTCTGGCATGGCGGTGATGATGCTGTCGCTGTCGGCAAACCTGCTGGCCGGTGCAATGCTGGCCTTCACGATCTTTTTCTACGTCGTGCCCTATTCGATGTGGCTCAAACGCTCCACGCCGCAGAACATCGTGATCGGTGGCGCGGCGGGTGCGTTCCCCCCGGTGATCGGCTGGCTGATCGCAACCGGCAGCTTCGCGCTGGAGCCATGGTTGATGTTTGCCCTGATCTTCATGTGGACACCGCCGCATTTCTGGGCGCTGGCCCTGTTCATGCGCAACGATTACGACGATGCAAACGTGCCGATGCTGACTGTCACCCACGGGCGCCGCAGCACGCGAAACCATATTCTGGGCTACACTGTGGCGTTGGTCGTTCTGGCGGTGGGCACGGCGTTCACTGCGATCGGGGGCTGGATCTATCTGGCGACGGCGCTCGTGCTGAACGCGCTGTTCCTCAAGGGTGCCTGGGACATCCAGCACCGCAACGAGGACGACAGCGAAGCGGACAATTTTGCGGTTGAGCGCAAGTTCTTCCGCCTGTCGCTTTGGTACCTGTTCCTGCACTTTGGTGCGATTCTTGCCGAAGCGACGCTGAAACCATTCGGATTGGGAGGCTGGTAAACCTATGGCGATCAAAGCTGAACATGAAATTCACAACCGTCGGCGCGGACTGAACGTTGGCGTGGGCCTGATGCTGGCCGGATTTGTCGGGCTCATCATGGTGCTCACCTTCGTCAAAATCACGTCGAGTGACTTTCAGATCCCCGCGAGCCAGGCCAACGGCGTCGGTCAACAGGTGCAATCGGAGGAGGGCAACTGATGGCACTCTCCGGTCCTCAGAAAACAGTGTTCCAGACCGTCGGTGTCGTTGTGCTGATGGGCGGGCTGGCGTGGGCATCGGTGCCGTTCTACGACTGGTTCTGCCGGGTCACCGGATTTGGCGGCGTGACGGGTGTTTCGGACGTGGCCCCCGACGACGTGCTGGACCAGACTGTCACCGTGCGCTTTGACGGCTCTCTTAACAACAATATGGCGTGGGAATTCAAACCCGTGGTGCGCGAGATGGAAGTGCGGATCGGTGAAACCGGTCTGGCCTTCTACGAAGCCTACAACCCCACCGACAAACCCATCGCGGGTCAGGCATCCTACAATGTGACGCCCTATCAGGCCGGTGCATTTTTCGAAAAGATCGCCTGCTTTTGCTTTGAAGAACAGGTGCTGGCACCCGGCGAGCGTGTCGAGATGCCCGTCAGCTTCTTTGTCGACCCCGAAATGGTCGACGATCGTGAGGGTCAGTATATACATACCATCACGCTATCCTATACATTCTACGAAATTGACCTGCCCGAGGGGTACGCCGCTCTTGACGCAGAACAATCAACTGACCTGAACTAAGAAAAAAGGTAAGGGACACCACAGCCATGGCCCATGCAAAGAACCACGACTATCATATTCTCAACCCCTCAATCTGGCCCCTGCTGAGCGCGCTCTTCGCCTTTGTCATGCTGGCCGGTGGCGTGCTTTGGATGCATGGCATCACGCCGTTCGTGTTCCTCGCGGGCCTCGTCGGCACGCTGTACACCATGTTTGCGTGGTGGTCCGAAGTCGTCGAGGAATCGAAGATCGGCGACCATACACCCGTGGTCCGCATCGGCCTGCGCTATGGCTTCATCCTGTTCATCATGTCCGAAGTGATGTTCTTTGCCGCCTGGTTCTGGAGCTTCTTCAAACACGCGCTCTACCCGATGGAAGACTACGTGGGCACCGAATACGTCGCGCCGTTTATCTACCCCGTCGATGCCTTCCACCTGCCGCTGATCAACACGCTGATCCTGCTGTTGTCGGGCTGTGCCGTGACATGGGCGCACCACGCGCTGGTGCATGGCAACAACCGCGCCGATCTTAAGAACGGTTTGTTGATCGCCGTCGTTCTGGGTGTGCTGTTCACCTGCCTGCAGGCCTATGAGTACGAGCATCTGCTGCACGAAGGCTGGGAATTCGGTGTCGATGAATTCTACTCCAACTTCTTCATGGCGACCGGCTTCCACGGCTTCCACGTCATCATCGGGACACTGTTCTTGCTGGTGTGCTGGTTCCGCGCGCGTGCGGGCCACTTCTCGCCCGAACGCCACGTGGGCTTTGAAGCGGCGGCATGGTACTGGCACTTCGTTGACGTTGTCTGGCTGTTCCTTTTCTTCGCCGTCTATGTCTGGGGTATCCCGGGCTGATAGGCCGATCGGGGTTGCATGATACGCCCTGATCTTTAGAACCCAAAAACGCGCGTGGCACTCCGCCGCGCGCGTTTTCCATTCCAAAGCCTGTGGAGCGTTTCATGCGCGGCACTCTTTATCTCTTGATCGTTGGGCTGGGTGGTTTGGCCATTCTGTTATGGCTGGGCTTCTGGCAGGTGCAGCGGCTGGACGAAAAGCTGGGCATCATCGCGGACATCGATGCCCGGATCGCCGCCGAACCGGGGCCATTGCCCGCCAACCCGGGCGCGGAGGCGGACAGCTATCTGCCGGTCAGCGTCACGGGAAGCTTTGGCGAAGGGTACCTGCGGGTGCTTGTCAGCCAGAAAGACATCGGCGCCGGATACCGGATCATATCACCCTTCACGACTGATGAGGGGCGCACGATCATGGTGGACCGCGGGTTCGTGCCCGTCGCCCGCGAGGATATTCCGGCCCCTGCCGAAGACGTCACGCTGAGCGGCAATCTGCAGTGGCCCCGCGAGATCGACAGCTTCACACCCGAACCCGACCTGACCGACAACACGTGGTTCGCGCGTGATGTACCTGCCATGGCCGCGGCGCTGACGACCGAACCGATCCTGCTGGTCGCGCGTGACACATCGTTTTCGGATTTACCGGTGGTGCCATTGCCCGTTGACACAAGCGCCATTCCGAACGACCACCTGCAATACGCAATCACGTGGTTTTCGCTGGCCGCCATCTGGGCCGCGATGACCGTTGCCTTCATCCTGCGCCTGCGGCGCACCCCCAAGACCTGAGAAAGCAAAGACATGCGCTATATCTCCACCCGTGGCTCCGCCCCGTCGCTCAGTTTTGAAGAGGCGATGCTCACGGGGTTGGCCCGTGACGGTGGGCTTTATGTGCCCGAAACGATCCCGACGCTCGATGCCGACCAGATCGCCGCGATGGCGGGCCAAAGCTACGAGGACGTCGCCTTTACGGTGATGCGGCCCTTTATCGGCGACACGTTCACCGACACGGAATTCCGCGACCTGATCGCCAAGGCCTACGCGGGCTTCGGCCATGACGCGCGCGCGCCACTGGTGCAACTGGCGCCCAACCACTTCCTGCTCGAGCTGTTTCACGGCCCCACGCTGGCGTTCAAGGATTTCGCCATGCAGCTCATCGGCCAGATGTTCCAGCTTGCACTTGGGCGCAAAG
Source organism: Sulfitobacter sp. S190 (assembly GCF_025141935.1). Classification (NCBI taxonomy): domain Bacteria; kingdom Pseudomonadati; phylum Pseudomonadota; class Alphaproteobacteria; order Rhodobacterales; family Roseobacteraceae; genus Sulfitobacter; species Sulfitobacter sp. S190. The sequence continues at coordinate 1,031,848 of NZ_CP081120.1, forward strand.
GCGAGCGGGTGACCATCGTGGGGGCGACGTCCGGCGATACCGGATCTGCCGCGATCGAGGCGTTTCGGGGGCTCGACAACGTCGATGTGGTGATCCTCTATCCGCACGGGCGGGTCAGTGATGTGCAGCGCCGGCAGATGACCACACCGACCGAATCCAACGTCCACGCGCTGGCACTCGACGGGGATTTCGACGACTGTCAGGCGCGCCTCAAAGACATGTTCAACGATTTCGAATTCCGCGATGGGGTACGCCTCGCCGGGGTCAATTCGATCAACTGGGGCCGGGTGCTGGCGCAGGTCGTGTATTATTTCTCTTCCGCAGTCAGCCTTGGTGCTCCGCAGCGACCGGTCAGCTTTACCGTGCCGACCGGCAACTTCGGCGACATCTTTGCCGGCTACATCGCCAAACGGATGGGCCTGCCTGTCGATCAGCTGGTGGTGGCGACCAACCAGAACGACATCCTGCACCGCTGCCTGTCGGGGCAGGGGTACCATAAGGATGGCGTGACACCCTCTATCAGCCCCTCGATGGATATTCAGGTCAGCTCCAACTTCGAGCGCGCCCTGTTTGATGCCTACGACCGCGAAGGCGGAGCCGTGGCGCAGCTGATGGACGAGCTTGCGGCGGGCGGATTTGACGTCAGTCAGGGCGCCATGCAGTCGCTCTCCGATATTTACGGGTCGGGCCGCGCGTCCGAACAGGAAACCAGCGACACCATCACCCGCACGCTGGCCCACACCGGCGAGCTTTTGTGCCCCCATTCGGCCGTGGGCGTCAAAGTCGCCAATGAGCACCGCAGCGATGCGACGCCGATGATCACACTGGCCACCGCCCATCCCGCAAAATTCCCTGACGCGGTCGAGGCAGCCACCGGCCAGCGCCCGCCGTTGCCCGACCGTATGGCCGATCTGTTCGACCGCGACGAACGGCTAACACAGGTGCCCAACGACCTTGAGGCGCTCAAAACCCATATCAAAGGACTGATCGCCAAGTGAGCTTGCAAACCCATCGCCTGAGCAACGGCTTTCGCATCGTCACCGAACACATGCCGGGGCTCGCTTCGGCGTCGATCGGGGTGTGGGTGTCGGCGGGTGGCCGCCATGAAACGCCCGACCAGAACGGCATCGCGCATTTTCTCGAGCATATGGCCTTCAAGGGCACGAAGAAACGCACCGCCTTGCAAATCGCCGAGGCGATCGAGGACGTGGGCGGCTATATCAATGCCTATACCTCCCGCGAGGTGACGGCCTATTATGTCCGCGTGCTCGAAAACGATGTGCCGCTGGGTCTGGACGTGATTGCGGATATTCTGCGCAATCCTGTGATGGACGATGCCGAGATCGAGGTCGAGCGCGGCGTAATCTTGCAGGAAATCGGTCAGGCGCTCGACACGCCCGATGATGTGATCTTTGACTGGCTTCAGGCGCAGGCCTATCCGGATCAGCCGATGGGCCGCACGATCCTTGGCCCCTCCGACGCGGTGTCCCGGTTCAGCCGTGCCGATCTGACGGGCTTTGTCGATCAACACTACGGCCCCGAACAGATGATCCTGTCAGCGGCAGGGGCGGTGGACCATGACGCGATCGTCAAGCTGGCCGAAGAGCTATTCGGCGACATGCCACCCAAGACAAGCAGCGTGATCCTGCCCGGCGTGTTTTCGGGGGGCGAGCACAGGCAGGCCAAAGATCTTGAGCAGGCGCATTTCGCCCTTGGCTTTGAATCGCCGGGTTACCGCGCCGACGATATCTATGTCGCGCAAATATACGCCTCGGCTCTCGGTGGCGGCATGTCGAGCCGCCTTTTTCAGGAAGTGCGCGAAAACCGCGGCCTGTGCTACACCATATTTGCGCAGGCAGGTGCCTATGCCGACACTGGCATGATGACCGTCTATGCCGGGACATCGGGTGAGCAATTGCCCGAACTTGCGCAGATCACGATTGACGAGATGAAACGCGCGGCCACGGATATGTCGCCCGCCGAAGTCGCCCGCGCGCGCGCCCAGATGAAGGCGGGCCTGCTGATGGGGCTGGAAAGCCCGTCGAACCGCGCAGAGCGTCTGGCGCGGTTGATCCAGATCTGGGACCGCATTCCGCCGCTCGAGGAAACGATTGCACAAATCGACGCCGTGACCACGGGCGATGTGCGTGATTTCGCCCAGCGTATGGCCGCCGATGCGCCGATGGCCATGGCGCTTTACGGACCGGTCGATGCGGCGCCCACACTCGACGCATTGCGCGACCGGCGCGCGGCCTGATGCTACTGGCGCGGCGCAAATTGCGGCTGGAGACGGAGCGCATGACCCTGCGCCCGCCGATCCATTCCGATTTCCGCGCCTGGTCCGCCCTGCGGGAGAATTCGGCCGCGTTCCTGACCCCGTGGGAGCCCGCATGGTCACGCGACCACCTGTCGCGCAAGGCGTTTTCGAACCGTGTCTATTGGGCCAACCGATCGATCAACGCGGGCACCGCGATGCCCCTGTTCCTGATCCGGCGCGACGACGAGGCGTTGATGGGCGCGATCACCCTCGACAATATCCGCCGCGGTCCCGCGCTTGCGGGGACATTGGGCTACTGGACGGGCGAACATTTCGCCCGCCGCGGCTACATGCGCGAGGCCATCCAGACGGTGGTGCATTACGCCTTCACCCATCTCGACCTCAGCCGCATCGAAGCGGCCTGTCTGCCGGAAAACAAACCGTCACGCGGGCTGCTCGAAAAGACGGGGTTCAAATACGAAGGTGTTGCGCAAAGCTACCTGCAGATTGACGGCCGTTGGCGGACCCACGTGCTCTACGCCTGTCTGAGGGGCGACAGGCGGGGCAAGACGGGCCCGCAATAGACGTCCTAGAATTTCAGGAAATGCTTTTTGATCAGCTTGCGCTTGAGCGATGAGCTTTTGTGGCTCCGGCGCTCTTTGTGCACTTTGCTGCGGTGGCGGTCGGCGCGGTGGCTGCGGTGGCCGTGGCCCTTGTGCGCACGGTGATTTCCGTGGTGCGCCTTGTGATCATCACGCTGGTGGAAGCTGAACTGGATATTGGCACCCTGATCGAAATAGGTGACGGTACCGGCCTGTACCGGAGTGGTGATGTAAAGGGCGGCCAGAAGGGCGGCTCCGGTGGTAGCGATAAGTGTGCGTTTCATTGTCGTCTCCTTGGGTTTCGTTGTTCTGCAACCGAACTGGGAAGACGGGGCGGTCCGTTCAAATGAACCGACAGTGAGCCGCGCGTGACGTTACAGTGCCAAAGCTGCGTGGCTTGCCGCAAAATAGGGCGATTGCGCTGACACATTGTTCACGAAAACGCCCTGACACACGTTCGCGTGCCGTATTGTTGCAAGGTATTTTGGAATTGAACGGCGTGGTGCTAGGCTGCGTTGCATGTTGATCCGCCTGTTTGCCGCCCTCGTCGTGCTTGCCACCCCTTTGTCTGCACAAACGCGGACGCCCAGCCATTGTATCGCGCTGGCCGATGCTATCCCCGGTGGCGCATACGTCCAGCCCGCCAGCCTGCCGCAGGTCGCGCAGGAAACAGTGATGCTGCACTATATCAGCCATGCAAGTTTCCTGATCCGCAGCCACGGCGGGTTGAACATGGTCACCGACTACACCGGCTTTACCGGCAGCCTGCCCCTGATCCCGGATGTGGTCACCATGAACCACGCCCATGACACCCACTGGACCGCCTTTCCCGATCCGGCGATCCCGCATGTGCTGCCGGGGTGGGGGGAGACGCATGGCGCAGGCATCGACCACCGGGTCGATCTGGGCGAAGTGCTGATCCGCAACGTCTCCACGGACATCCGGTCGCAATTCAGCGGTATCGAACCCGAAGGCAATTCGATCTTCATTTTCGAAATGGCAGGGCTGTGTATCGGGCATTTGGGGCATCTGCACCACGCGCCCGATCCGGCGCAATACGCAGCGATCGGCCGGCTTGACGTTGTGATGGCGCCTGTGGACGGTGGTTATACGCTCGATCAGGCAACGATGATTGCGGTGCTCAAGCGATTGCGGTCGCGTATCGTGATCCCGATGCACTGGTTTGCCCAATCGGCGCTGGATGATTTCCTGCTGGGCATGCGCGATGATTTCGACGTGGTTGAAACGGGCGGTCCCGCGCTGAACGTCAGCCTCGACCGTTTGCCCGCGCGCCCGACAATCATGGTGCTGCGTCCGGCGTGGCTTCGCGCGCCGTAACCCCTTGCAACTGATGCGCCCGCATTAGATCAAGGCGTATGAACATGCCTCTCACCGCCGCTGACACAGACTTTGCCAACCGGCTTGACGCCGCATTGCCCGCCGGGACCATCGGCCGGGCCGAGGCGCGTCACCTCGAAGAACCGCGGGGGCGCTATGCTGGGCAGGCGGGGCTGCTGGCGCGGCCGCGCACCGCCGAAGAGGTCGCAACGCTTGTCAAACATGCCGCAGAGGCCCGCGTGGCGGTTGTGCCCTACGGCGGGGGCACGGGGCTTGTGGGCGGTCAGGTGGCACCGGACGGGCCTGCGCCACTGATCCTGTCACTGGGGCGGATGAATGCGGTGCGCGAGGTTTACGCGGACGAAAACGTCATCGTGGCCGAAGCGGGTGTCATCCTGTCGGATGTGCAGCAGGCAGCCGCGGATGCGGGGCTGCTGTTTCCGCTCAGCCTTGCCGCGCAGGGGACGGCCCGCATCGGCGGCAATCTGGCCACAAACGCGGGCGGCACAGGGGTGCTACGCTACGGCAACGCCCGCGATCTGTGTCTGGGTCTGGAAGCGGTGTTGCCCGACGGGCAAATCTGGCACGGGCTGAGCCGACTGCGCAAGAACAACACCGGCTATGATCTGCGCCACCTGCTGATCGGCTCCGAAGGGACGCTGGGCATCATCACGGCGGCGGCCCTCAAGCTGTTCGCGCGGCCCGCCACGCGCGGCACGGCGCTGTTTCAGGTCAAAGACCCGCAGGCTGCGCTGTCACTGCTCGGCCTTGCGCGGGCGCATTTCGGGGAAATGGTCAGCGCATTCGAGCTGATGCACCGACAAGGCTTTGATTTTCTGCGTGAAACCCTGCCTAACGTGCGCTTGCCGTTCGAGGACCAACCAGAATGGTGCGTGTTGATTGAACTGGGACTGGCCGAGGGGATGAACCCCGCGTCATCGCTTGAGCGCCTGTTCGAGGCGGCCATGGAGGCCGGACTGTCGCGCGATGGCCTGATTGCCCAGTCCGAACGCGAGGCCGATGATTTCTGGGCCATTCGCGAAAACATTCCCGAAGGCAACCGGCGCATCGGGTCCGTGTCGAGCCACGATATTTCGGTGCCACTGGGCGCGATTCCCGAATTTATCACACGCGGCGCCGAAACGATCGCCGGGCTGGGCGATTTCCGCATCAACTGCTTCGGCCACGTGGGCGACGGGAACCTGCACTACAACGTCTTTCCGCAGCCCGGTCGCAGCCGTGCGGACCACGAAAACCAGCGCGACGCGATCAAGCGGGCAGTGCACGATCTGGTGCATGCGCTGGGTGGCTCTGTCAGTGCCGAACACGGGGTGGGGCGGCTCAAGGTCGATGACCTTGAACGCTACAGTGATCCCGCGAAGATGAGTGCCATGCGCGCGATCAAGGCGGCCCTTGATCCGCACGGCATCATGAACCCCGGCGCGGTGCTGCGCGCGCCGTAGTCAGGCGCCGTCGAAGGCGCAGAGCGCCTGCACGTCCATGCCCAGCCCCTCGAGGCGCTTGCGCCCTCCGAGTTCCGGCAAGTCGATGATAAAGCTGGTGGAAATGATCTCTGCACCGAGCTTTTCGAGCAGCTTGATCCCCGCCTCGGCGGTGCCGCCTGTGGCCAGCAGATCGTCGACAACCAGCACTTTTTCACCGGGCTGGATCGCGTCGTCGTGGATTTCCATGGTCGCTTCGCCATACTCCAGCTTGTAGTCCTGCTGCAGCGTCTTGCCGGGCAATTTGCCCTTTTTGCGGATCGGGACGAAGCCGATGCTGAGCTGGTGCGCGATGGCGCCCCCCATGATGAAGCCGCGCGCCTCGAGCCCGACAACCTTGTCGATGCGCAGTCCGGCATAGGGGTGTAGCATCTGGTCGATGGCCATGCGGAACCCCCGCGGATCGGCGAACAGCGTGGTCACATCGCGGAACATGATGCCCTCGTGCGGGAAGTCGGGGATCGTGCGGATGTAGTCCTTGACGGTGGTCATCTGGGGCGTCCTTTCGGGGATCAGCTGCGGGCCACGGGCTCGATAAGGGAGGGGGCGCAGGGGTGCAAGGCGATAGCGGGGTGCAGGCTTAGAGAACGCGCCCCGCAACCGCATCAAGACGGGCAAGAAGGTCGGGATCACGGGCATCGGGACCGGTCATGATCGCATGCTCTAGCGCGCGGTCGCAGCCATAAGAACAAGGGGTGCGGGCACCGCCAAGCAGGGCCGGAAGGGCGGCGACGAGCGCGCGGGCGTGGGTGGCGTTTTTCTGGAGGGTGGCGATGATCTGCGTCACGTCGACCTCGCCGTGATCGGGGTGCCAGCTGTCGTAGTCGGTGATCATCGCGACGGAGGCGTAGCACAGCTCGGCCTCGCGGGCGAGCTTGGCCTCGGGCATGTTGGTCATGCCGATCACGTCCGCGCCCCAGCTGTCGCGGTACATGCGCGATTCCGCCAGCGTGGAAAATTGCGGCCCCTCCATCGCCAGGTACGTGCCGCCGTCGTGGGTGGTCACGCCGGTGTCGCCGGCCGCTTGCAGACAGGCCGCGGAAAGCCGCGGGCAGGTGGGATGGGCCACCGACACATGCGCAACGCACCCCGTTCCGAAGAACGATTTTTCGCGCGCGAAGGTCCGGTCAATGAATTGATCTACAATGACAAAATCACCGGGCGCCATGGTTTCGCGCAGCGACCCGCAGGCCGATACGGCCACCACATCGGTGCAGCCCAACCGCTTGAGCGCGTCGATGTTGGCGCGGTAGGGCACGGTGGTCGGGCTGTGGACGTGGCCGCGTCCGTGACGGGGCAGAAACACCATGTCGACACCCCCCAGACGCCCGGTCAGAAGCGCATCGGACGGGGCGCCCCACGGCGTTTGCACGGTGGTCCACTGCGCGTCCTGCAACCCGTCGATGTCATAGATGCCGGAGCCGCCGATCACGGCGATTTTGGTGTCGGTCATGGCGGTCCTCGTGTGTGGCAACGCCGTGATGGTGGCGGCAAGTGGCCCCGATTGCAACCGTGCAGCCGCGATGCACCGCGCGTACACCAATGGTGCACAAACTGTATGCGCCGCAGTGCAGCGTCAGAGCATCAGCATCTCGTCGGTGATCGTCCCCTCCGCGCCGCCGGAGATGGTCAGCGTCAGGCCCTGATCCGCAAACTGCAGATCCGCCCCCTCTATCGAGAGATGGGCGCGGACGTCTTCGGCGCTGTCGTAGCCGAACCCGTGGAAGACGAGCGTGTCCCACGAGCGCAGATCGAGCAGGGTGTGATCGCCCCCGTCGCCGGCGTTAAAGATGAAGTGGTCGGCGAGGTAGCCGCCCGCGATTATGTCACTGCCACCGCCCGGCGCGATCTGGTCACCCTGCGCCTGCGCGCGCATCCAGCCGGCGAGATCGGTGTCGCGGGCGGCGTCGCGCAGGGCTGTTGCCTCTTGACTGGCGCTGAGTGCCGTCAGGAGTGCTACGTCGCGCGCGCCCAGCGGCATGTCTGCCGCGCGCATCAGGCTTTGCCCAAAGAAGTCCTGTGCTGCCGGTGCCGCCGGGCGGTCGAGGATCGCGCGGAAGAAAAGGTCAACGGTCGCGGATGCGTCCACCCCTTCGAAGCGCGCGCGCGCTTCGGGCGAGAGCAGTATCGCACGGTGCATGTCCGGCAGGTCGATCTCTTCCGCTGACAGCCGTCCGGCCCAATGCGACAGGCCCGCGAGATCGGGTTCGCGCCCCAATGCGGCGCGGTAGGTCCAATAGACCGCCTCTGCCGCGTCCTCGCTCACGGTCTGGGTGAGCAGCGCGCCGGGGTCTGCGTTGAGTGTCGCGCGGTATTCGGGGCTACCGGCGAGGGACTGGATGAAGGCGCCGAGCGCGTCGACCTCGCCCACGATTTGCGCGAAGGTCGATTGGAACACGTCCGGCGCGTCGCGGCCGAGCAGCGCGTTGAAGATCCGGTCAACCGTCTCTGCCCCGCCGAGCTGGCGCAGGCCCGCGTTCTCGATGAGCCGCGTCGCCATGTCGGTGACGATCGCGGTGACGGCGTCGGGGCCCTGACCCGCGCCGCTGGTATAGAGCGGGGTGTCGAAGAGCGTGGTGCCGAAGGCCGCGTCGATCTGGCCTGCGGCCTTGACCAAGGCCTCGGCACTCTCGGTGCGCTGGGCGCTGAGGGGCAGGCGGGTATCGCCGAGCAGGATGTCGTTGCCCGCCCCGCCGGTGAGCGCGTCGGCCCCGTCGGTGCCGCGCAACACGGCGGCGGCGTCTGTGGCTGTCTGGTTGCCGCCGCCCACGATGGGGAGCAGCCGGTCTGCGTCGAGCGAGAGCAGGAAGCTCTGTGCGCTTCCGTCCGGGCCCCTCGCGTCGTAGCTGAGCACGGTTTGCGGGCCGTTATGCGCCGCTTCGAGGGTGTGGATGGTCATGCCGGTTGGGGCGTCGATCAGCGCCGCGGGCGCGCCTGTGCTGTCTGCATCGACCGCGCGTGCGAATATGCTGCGTCCGTCGGTTTGATAGACCGTCAGCCCGTTCTGGGAGGTGGTGAACGCGACCGGCCCGGGCCGCGCGTCGAGCTGTTGCGTGTCCCCCAGCGGCGTGCCGTCGCCGTCGATGAAGCGGATGAGCGGGTCGTTGCCCTGCGCGGCAAAGCCGATGAGCGCATAGCCGTCCCCGGCCGGCAGGATGTCGGACAGCCAGTACGCCCCCTGCGCAAGATCGACGGTGGCCAAGGGTACCCGTGCGAGGGTGTCGGGATCGAAGCTGTCGAGCGTGACGCCCTGCGCGCCCTGCGTGGCAAGCACCAGCCCGTCGCCGCGCGCGGCGCTGACAAGCTCGGGCACCGACAGGCCCGCGCCCCCGAAAGCGTGGGTGGTGGCGGTGCCGTCCGTCCCGATCAGCGTGAAGCTGCGCGCCGAGACCTGCCCGGAGAAATCCTGCCCCTGTTCGGTAAAGACCGCTGTGCGCCCGTCCGCCAGACGTTCCGCATCGGCGATGCGCAGGGTGATGGCAGGGCTTTCGGGCGTGGACAGGGATGTGTCGCGCACCGTTTGTGCGCCATCGGCGTCATAGCGTGCGCTGCGCAGTGCCGGGCCACTGAGACCCCGGAACGCGCCCCAAAGCAACGTGACCCCGCCGTCGCCCTCCGGCAGGAGCGTGTGTGAAGTAAAGCTATCCCACGTATCCTCGCAGAAGATGCGGGAGCAGACCGGTTCGCCGTCGAGAGCCGCGGCGCGCGTGACGTCCGCGTCGAGCGTGCTCAGCCATCGGTTCTCGAAGAAGGTGAGGCCGAACCCTGTATCGACCCTGCGCCCCTCGTCCGATTGCACGAAGAGCGTGCCGTCGGGGGCGAGTGAGATCGCGTTCACGCTGACGGAGACGATGTCGTCCAGTGGATCGCGCCGCGCGTCGCCTTGCGCTTTGGCAAACAGGATCGCCTGCATCCGGGCCTCGAAATTTGGATAATTCAATGGATATGTTCTAGGGTCTGCGCCGCGCGCGCGTCAACGGCGGGGTTTTCAATGCCGGTCGCGGCTGCTACGGGAGCGGCGAGTACCCCCGCATCCGAGGCATCCCATGACCCGCACCACCTTTCGCAGTTTCACCCAGGGGCTGGCCCCGCGCAACATGGACGTGACCGATCTTCGCTGGATGGGCGACGACGGGTTCAGCGTCTCGCGGCTGCGCATCGAGTTGCTGTCGGGTCTGACGGTGGCGCTGGCGCTGGTCCCCGAAGCGGTGGCCTTTGCGTTTGTTGCGGGTGTGCATCCGCTTGTCGGGCTGTATGCGGCATTCATGGTCGGTCTGATCACGGCGCTGATCGGGGGCAGGCCGGGCATGATTTCGGGCGCCACGGGGGCGTTGGCCGTTGTGATGGTGGCGCTGGTCGCCCAACACGGGGTCGAGTACCTGTTTGCCACGGTGGTCCTGATGGGTCTGATCCAAGTTTTTGCCGGTGTCATGCAGTGGGGCAAGTTCATCCGGCTGGTGCCGCATCCGGTGATGCTGGGCTTTGTGAACGGGCTGGCGATCGTGATTTTTCTGGCACAGCTGGGGCAGTTCAAGGTGCCCGGCAGCATGGAGAGCAGCGGCCACGGCATGTCGGGCGGTGAGTGGCTGTCAGGCGGGCCGTTGTACCTGATGCTGTTGCTGGTGGCGGCGACGATGGCGATCATCTGGGTGACGCCGCGCATCACCAAGGCGATCCCCGCGCCGCTGGCGGGCATCGGGATTGTCGCGCTGGTGGTGATTTTCACCGGGATGGACGTGCCGCGGGTGGGCGATCTGGCCTCGATCCAGGGCGGTTTGCCGAGTTTCCACAACCCGTTCGGCACGGGCGAGGGGCTTTATGGCACCGCCCTTGCGCCGCTCAATCTGGAGACATTCTACATCATTCTGCCCTATGCGGTGATCCTTGCGGCGATCGGCCTGATCGAGAGCCTGCTGACGCTGAACCTCGTCGGGGACATGACCGGCAAGCGGGGCGGGGCGAGCCAGGAATGTATCGCGCAGGGCCTGTCCAACACCGTGACCGGTTTCTTTGGTGGCATGGGCGGGTGCGCGATGATCGGCCAGTCGATGATCAACGTGAAATCCGGCGGCCGCACGCGGGTTGCGGGCATCGCCGCGGCGCTGTTCCTGCTGATCTTTATCGTCTTGGCGGCACCGCTGATCGAGCTGATCCCGCTGGCCGCGTTGGTGGGGGTCATGTTCATGGTGGTGATCGGCACCTTCGCGTGGAATTCGCTGACGATCCTGCGCAAGGTGCCGCTGACGGATGCCTTTGTGATCCTGCTGGTCACGGTTGTGACGGTTTACAAGGATCTGGCCATTGCGGTGGTCGTTGGCGTGATCGTGTCGGCGTTGGCCTATGCGTGGACCAACGCGCGCCGTATCTACGCCAAGACCTACGAGACACCCGAGGGCACCAAGGTGTATCAGGTGCAGGGCCCGCTGTTCTTTGGCTCGTCCGACGGGTTTGCCGAGCTGTTCGATGTTGAAAACGACCCCTCGCGCGTTGTTGTGGATTTTGCGGACAGCCGCGTGGCGGACCAGTCGGCGTTGCAGGCGATCGAGGCCATGGCGGGCAAATACGAGGACGCCGGCAAGAAGCTGGAACTGCGCCACCTGAGCCGTGACTGTCACCGTTTGCTGACCCGTGCGGGGCACCTTGTCATCGAGGATGACGACGATCCCGAATATCAGGTTGCCGTGAATTACGGCGTGCGCACAGGGATCCTTGGCGGCCACTAGGCCGTTAAAAAGCGAAATAGTCTTTTGTTGTCGCATTCGGGAGCCTGCGCTAGGTCGGCGGTCTGATCCGCTGTCGGCCAACCGGTCGGCCCCAATGCCGAAAGACGTGCTTTATGCGCAGCCATCCTGTTCCGTTCAACGAAGAAGCCCGCGTGCGGGCGGTCCGCGCCGTGCCGGGGCTGACGCGCGAAAACCATCCGGTGTTCGATTCCATCTGCCATGCGGCGGCGGCGCTGCTTGGCTGTCCGATCGCGCACATCAGCGTCGTGGAGGAAGCGTCGCAGTGGTATAAATCGGTGGTGGGTATCGTGCTGGAAGAGATGCCCAAGAACAATTCGTTTTGCGCCCATACCATCATGTCGGACACGGCGATGGTCGTGCCGGACCTGAGCGCCGATCCGAAGTTTTCGGACCATCCGATGGTGGCCGAGGGCGGACCGGGGGCGCGGTTTTATGCGGGTGTGCCGCTGACGCTGTCGTCGGGGTTCCGCTTTGGCAGCCTGTGCGCGCTGGACCTGAGTGCGCATGCCGCCCCCGACGCCCGCCAGTTGGAGGTATTGCGCCATCTGGGCGATGCGGTGGTGGCCGCGCTGGAGAAGGAACCGGCCACACCCGCCGCGCCGCAAGCGACACCGTCGAACACGTTCCTGACGCTGGTGGGCCACGAGTTGCGCACGCCGCTGACCGTGATGCGCGGTGCGCTGAGCCTGATCGAAAAGCGCGCCGAAGACCCGATCAGCGCGCGATTGTCCGAAAGCGCGCTGCGCGCGAGCGAGCATCTGGCCGAGATGGTCGAGGCGATCCTGCGGTTCAGCGACGTGAGTACCGGCAATCTGGAACTACACGAGACGCAGATCGATCTGGGCGGGTTCCTGACCCATCTTTACGAGGCCCACGCCGACAGCATCGCGGAGGTCGGCAAATCGATCGAGCCGCCCCTGACCAACGTCACCGGCGTGCTGACGGTGGACGAGGGGCATCTGCGCATGAGCGTGACCGCGCTGGTTCTCAATGCCATCATGCACGGGGGCGACAGCATTCGTGTGACATCGGGCACCACGGTCGAGGGGCATGTGGAAATCGCGGTGCACGACAATGGCAAGCTGACCAACGTGATCGAGATCGAGCGGTTGTACGAACCCTTTGTCGTGGGCGGGGACATCGATCAGCGCGACACATCGGGGGGATTGGGGCTGGGCCTGCCGCTGACGCGCAAGCTGGTGGAGCTGCACGGCGGCGAATTGGGGATCGAGACGGGCAGCCGTGGCACGACCGCCCGCATCCGTTTGCCCAAGTGGCGTCTGACGGCCTAGTGCGCGCCGATCAGTCGTCGGGGCGGATGATCTCGAACACCTCGCGCACGGCGGTATAGTCGCGGTAGCCCAAGCGGCTGAGCGGTTGGAAGGTCGACACGTCGAAGCGCCCGTCGACCACGCAATCGTCGCGCAGGTGGACACCCACCACTTCGCCGAAACACACGAAATTGGCTTCGCCCTCGATCTGTACGATCTGGGTCATGCGGCATTCGAGGCTGGCGGGTGCGTTTGCCACACGGGCACAGGCGATTTCGTCGCATTCGGCCTTGTCGATGCCGGCATGGGCGAATTCGTCGGTGCCGTGGGGCAGGGTGGCGGAGCTGCGGTTCATGGCGTCGCGGGCGGCGTATTCCACGACGTTGACGCAGAACACGCCGGTTTCGCGGATGTTGGCCATGCTGTCCTTGGTCCCGTCCACGTCATCCTTGGTGCCGGTGGAGGCGAACATCACCTGCGCGGGGGTGTAGGCCACGCCGTTGAAAAAGGAATAGGGCGCCAGATTGTCCCTTCCGGCACGGTCGCGGGTCGAGATCCAGCCGATGGGCCGGGGCGTGACGATGGCGTTGAAGGGGTTGTGGGGCAGGCCGTGACCATCAGCGGGGCGGTAGAACATGGGGCACCTTTCAAATCGTTGCACCTCCAGCTAACGCCATGTTACGCCCCTTTCCACCGCAAATGCTGCAAAGGCCCGCTTTGGTGTACGATCTGAGCCCCGAGACCGCCGACGATTACTGGGAAGTCGAGGCGCTGTATGATCTGTGTTTCGCGCCCGGGCGCACGGCATTGTCGTCGTACCGGCTGCGCGAGGACGTGCCGCCGGTGGCGGGGCTGAGCCTTGTGGCGCGTGATGCGTCGGGTGTTCTGGGCGGCGCGATCCGGTACTGGCCGGTGCAGATCGGGCCGGTGCAGGCGCTGCTGCTGGGGCCGGTGGCGGTGCACCCCACGCGCCAGGGCGAGGGGCTGGGCCGTCAGCTGGTCGAAGGGTCGCTGCACCGTGCGGGGCCGCTGGGATGGGACCGTGTGATGCTGGTGGGCGATGCGCCCTATTACGGCAAGTTCGGTTTCGAACGTCTGGAGGGGGTCACCATGCCGCCGCCCACCAACCCCGACCGCGTGCTGGGCCGCGCCATCACCGCAGGCGCGTGGGACGGCGTGACCGGCGATGTCACCCGCGTGGCGCGTTGAATTATCGGCCCCTGTGGCCCACATTGAGGCCAGCACAGGGAGAAAACGCATGTCAGACATCACGCTACCGCAGGCGCGGGCGATCGACGTAGAGGCCGAACTGGACGCGATCGCAGCCCGCTACAAGGCCGCCGGCGGTGTGGGCATCAATGTGTTGAACCTGATTGGCGGGCAGGCCGAGAACCTGCTGGATAAATTGCCCCGCCCGATCCGCTCGGAGCTGGAAGGCGCCACGGTCAAGGCGCTGGATTACGCGATGACCGCCGCCCACCGCAGCCGCGCGCAGGTGCCCGATCAGGCATCCTGGCTCAATCAGGCGGTATCGGTGGCGATGGGGGCCGCGGGTGGCGCGGGGGGATTGCCCACGGCGATGGCCGAACTGCCGGTTACCACCACGTTGCTGTTGCGGGTGATCGAGGGGGTATCGACGCAATACGGCTTTGACCCCGATACGGAATCGGTGCGCTTTGATTGTGTGAAGGTGTTTTCCGCCGCGGGGCCGCTGAGCGACGATGACGGCACGGACTTGGGGTTTCTATCGGCGCGGCTGGCGCTGTCGGGCAAGGCGATGCAGACGATCATCGCACGTGTCGCCCCGCGGCTGGCCGTGGTGCTGGGTCAGAAGCTGGCCGCGCAGGCGGTGCCGGTGCTGGGTGCCGTGGCGGGGGCGGCGACGAATTACGCCTACACCAGCTATTACGAGGAAATGGCGCATGTGCATTTCGGGCTGCGCAAGCTGGCGATTGATGCAGATATCCCGGCCGATGAGCTGACGGAGCGGTTGCGCGCGCGCATGACGCGGCTGCCCGCCTGAGCCTAGCGGCCGATGGACCCCGGCGCGACCGTCGTAGCCTTGAGGATCGCGAAACACTGTTGACCCACCGCCAGATCGAGCGCCGCCGCCGCCCGCGCGGTGATCCGTGCCAGCAGCGTGTCCGCCCCCAGCCGCAGCACGACCATCGTGCCGGGACCGTCGCCCGCCCGGATGTCCGCGATGGTGGCAGGCAGGATATTCTGTGCGCTGAGCCCTTCGGGACGCGCGCGCGCCAGCATCACGTCATGCGCCATGATCCGCAGCCGCACCGCGCTACCCACGGCTGCGCGCACTCCCGGCAGATCGAGCGTGCCGCCGCTGAAGCGCAGCAGCGACAGGCCGTCGTCTGCGTGCGATACCACCGTGGCTTCGATGACAGCACCCGCTTCGCGCACGCCAAGCAGCGGGGCCGCCGCCGGATCGGCCATCAGTGTGGCAATAGGGCCCTGGGCGGCCACGCGCCCGTCGCGGATCAGCACCAGATGGTCGGCGAGGCGGGTGATTTCCTCCATCGCGTGGCTGACATAGAGGATCGGCAATTTGAGCGGGCCGTCGCGCAGCCCTTCGAGGTAGGGCAGGATTTCGGCCTTGCGCGGGGCGTCGAGGCTGGCCAGCGGTTCATCCATCAACAGCATCCGCGGCGCGCTGAGCAGGGCCCGCCCCAGCGCCACACGCTGGCGTTCGCCACCCGACAATGCGCCGGGTTTGCGCGCCAGCAGATCGCCCAGACCCAGCAGGGCGATCACATCGTCGCGGGCGACGCTGGTGCCCGCGGGGGCATAGCGGGTGCCGAAGTCCAGATTGGCCGCCACATCAAGATGCGGGAACAGGCGCGCGTCCTGAAACACCGTGCCGAACCGCCGTTTGTGGGCGGGCACGTGGATGCCGCGGGCCGTGTCGAGCAGGGTCTGATCGCCGAATTGCAGCAGACCGTGGTCGGGCCGCAGCAGACCGGCGATGGCCTTGATCACTGTCGATTTGCCCGCGCCCGAACGCCCGAAGAGCGCGGTGATCCCCGGCCCCGCGTCGAGTGCGATGTCGAGATCGAAGCCGTCGAACCGGTGGGTCAGGTGCAGTTTCACGCCCGCGCTCCGATGCGCTTTGCCACCCGTTGCGCCAGCAGTTCGGACGCCAGCACCGCCGCGATCGCCACGCCGCAGGCCAGCAGGGCGAGGCGGGCCGCCTGCGCTTCGCCGCCGGGCACCTGCAGTTCCGTCCAGATCGCGATGGGCAATGTCTGGGTCTGGCCGGGAATGTTGGCGACAAAGGTGATTGTGGCCCCGAATTCGCCCATCGCCTTGGCAAAGCCCAGCACGGCCCCTGCGAGGATGCCCGGTGCGATGAGCGGCAGGGTGACGCGGGCAAAGACCGCCCCGCGTGGGGCCCCGAGCGTGGAGGCCGCGTCTTCGAGACCGGGGTCGACCGCTTCGATCGCCAGACGCATGGCCCGCACCATCAGCGGAAAGCCCATGACCATCGCCGCCAGCACCGCGCCCGACCAGTGGAAGGCCAGCCCCAGACCGATGGCCTGCAACGCGCCGCCCAACGGGGCCGCAGGGCTGAAGAGGCTGAGCAGGACGTAGCCCGTGACCACCGGCGGCAGCACCAATGGCAGATGCACCAGCGCATTGATCAGCGATTTGCCCCAGAAGTCGCGCCGCGCCAGAACCCACGCCATCGCCAGCGCCAGCGGTACCGCCAGAAGCGTCGCACAGAAGGCGACCTGGAGCGACAGGCGCAGGGCGGTGAGGGCAGCCGGGTCCAGCATCAGCCGCTTTCGGGCCCGAAGCCGTACTGCCGCAGACGTGCCTGTGCTGCGGGCGAGCCGAGGTGGGCCACGAAGGCCGCCCCTGCCGGTGTCAGTGCGGCGGCGGGATAGGTGATGGGCGCGTGGCTGTCGGGGGGAATGGCGTAGCGCACGGATACCCGCGGATCGGCGGCCGCATCCGCGGCATAGACCACGCCGAGAGGGGCCGCGCCCTGGGCTACAAGGGCCAGCGCGGCGCGCACATTGTCGGTTTCGGCCAGATGTGGTTTCAGGGCGTCCCACGCGCCGATGTGGCGCAACCAGTCGCGGGCGTAGCTGCCTGCGGGCACGCTGTCGCGCTGGCCAATGGCGAGCCGACCGCCGTCGAGCGCGGCTTTGAGCGTGGCGCTGTCGGGGGTGGTGAGCGCGGCCCCGCCCGTCTGGCCGATGAGCACGAGTTGTCCGCTGGCCACGCTGCGCACCGCGTCTGTATCCACGTGGCCCCCGGCCACGAGCCACGCCATCCAGTCTTTGTGCGCCAGCACCACCACGTCCGCAGGAGCGCCGGCTGCGACCTGTCGGGCCATGCTGCCCGAGCCGCCAAAGCTGAACCGAACCGGGGTGCCGAAATCCTGTGCGATTGCGCCGAGCGCGTCGCGCAGGCTGGCCGCGGCGAAGACCGTCACGGCGCGGTCCTGCGCCGCGAGGGGCAGGGGCAACAGCAACAAAAGGGCCAGCAACATCCGCATCATGGCCGGACTATCCGTCAAGCGGCAGGCCCGTACAAGGGGCAACCGGAGGGCCTGTGCGCTGTCCAACCCGTCTGGTCAGCGCCGCGCGGGTGCGCTAGCTCTGGGCATGAGGCAAATGAAACGGGACACGGCATGGTCAAGCAACTTCCCATCAGTCTGCACGGGGCCACCAAGGGGCAGGCGCGCACGCAGTTCGCCGCGCTGTGCTACCGTGTGAAGGCCGGTAAGGTCGAGGTCCTGCTGGTGACATCGCGCCAGCGCAAGCGCTGGATCGTGCCCAAGGGCTGGCCGATGGAGGGGATGACCCCCGCCGCGGGCGCGCTGCGCGAAGCGTGGGAGGAAGCCGGTGTGGAGGGGATCGCCAGCGATGCTTGCATCGGGGTCTATTCGTACACCAAGGCGCGTGCCGATGGCACCGGCGTGCCGTGTCTGGCAATGCTGTATCCGGTGCGGGTGACCCGTTTGCGCAAGTCCTATCCCGAAGCGTTGCAACGGCGCCGCAAGTGGGTGTCGCGCAAGAGGGCGGCCAAGATGGTGGCGCAGAAGGATCTGGCAAAGTTGATCGTGGGGTTCAAACCGGGTTGAGCCGTGCTTGACCTCGGGCGGGGTGCGCCCCATTTTATGCCACTGTCGTTCAACGCCGTTCACGGGAAGGGGTGCAGATGATCAAATACGCGCTGACCTGTGCACAGGGCCATGCCTTTGAAAGCTGGTTCCAGAGTGCTGCGGCCTTTGATGCACTCGGCGCGGCGGGGCATCTGGCCTGTGCGGTGTGCGGTGACGCGACGGTCAAAAAGGCGCTGATGGCGCCGCGTGTCGCGCCCAAGACGGCGGCGGTGGCCGTGCCGGACGCGCCCGCCGAAGCCGAACAGTCCAGCGGACAAAGCAGCCCGCCCCCGGACGCGGAGACGCAGATCGCGCAGTTGCGCCAGCACGTGGAGCAGAACGCGACCTATGTGGGCGGCAGCTTTGCCCAACGCGCGCGCGACATGCACGACGGTACCGCGCCCGAGCAGGCCATTTACGGTGAAGCGAACGCGCAAGAGGCCCGCAAGCTGATCGAGGACGGTGTGCCGGTGCTGCCGCTGCCGTTCAAACCGAAACAGAAAATGCAATAAGGACACCCCCCACCCATGACCATCGTCATTACAGGTGCCAGCCGCGGCATTGGCGCGGGCCTTGCCCGGCATTACCGCGATCGGGGCGTTGAGGTGTTTGGCACCAGCCGGTCGCCCGCGGCGGACATCGAACTGGATGTCACGCGCCCGGCCAGCCACACGCAGATGGCAGAGCAGTTGCAGGGCAAGGTGGTGGACCTGCTGGTGTGCAACGCGGGCGTTTTCCTCGACAAGGGCAACGACATCGAGACCGGGTACGGGGCGGATTTGTGGGCCCAGAGCTTTGCCACCAATGTGACCGGCGTTTTTCTGTCCATACAGGCGCTGTTGCCGCATCTGCGCCGCGCGCCCGCGCCCAAGATCGCGATCATCTCGTCGCAGATGGCATCGTCCGAACAGGCGCCCGGCGGCAGCTATATCTACCGTGCCTCCAAGGCGGCGGTCCTGAATCTGGGGCGCAATCTGGCGGCGGATCTGAAGGACGAAGGCATCGCGGTGGGCATTTACCATCCCGGATGGGTGCAGACGGATATGGGCGGGCAGGCCGCCGACATCACCACCGACGAGGCGGTTGCGGGGCTGGTCGACCGGTTCGCGGGTCTGAGCCTTGCCACCACCGGCGTTTTCGAGACGTGGGACGGGCGCGCGCATCCCTATTGAGCGGCCCCCTGCGGTAAGTCTTGCGCTCGCAGCAGTCGTCGCGTAAACCGCGCGCGGTACGACCAGACGAGGAAAACCATGCCGGTATTGGTGATGAAATTCGGTGGCACTTCGGTGGCCACGCTCGACCGCATCCGCCGCGCCGCCAAACGGGTCGGCGTCGAAGTGGCGAAGGGCTATGACGTGATTGTCATCGTGTCGGCCATGTCGGGCAAGACGAACGAATTGGTCGGTTGGGTCAACGAGACTTCTGCGATGTACGACGCGCGCGAATACGACGCAGTGGTGTCGAGCGGCGAGAACGTCACCGCGGGATTGATGGCGCTGACGTTGCAGGAAATGGACGTGCCGGCGCGCAGCTGGCAAGGCTGGCAGGTGCCGGTGCAGACGACCGCGGCCCATTCCGCCGCGCGTATCGAGGATATTCCGCCCGCCAACATCATGGCGAAATTCGCCGATGGCATGAAGGTGGCCGTGGTCGCGGGGTTTCAGGGCGTGAGCCCCGAGGGCCGCATCACGACGCTGGGCCGGGGCGGATCGGATACCACGGCGGTGGCTTTTGCCGCGGCCTTCGGCGCTGAGCGCTGTGATATCTATACGGATGTGGACGGTGTTTATACCACCGATCCGCGGGTCGAGGCCAAGGCCCGCAAGCTCGACAAGATTTCGTTCGAGGAGATGCTGGAGCTGGCGTCACTGGGCGCGAAAGTGTTGCAGACGCGGTCGGTCGAACTGGCGATGCGCTACAAGGTCAAGCTGCGCGTGTTGTCGAGTTTTGAAGAACAATCGGACGAAGCCGGAACGCTGGTCTGTGACGAGGAGGAAATCATGGAAAGCAATGTGGTTGCAGGGGTCGCGTTCAGCCGTGACGAGGCGAAAATGACGCTGGTGTCGGTTGCCGACCGGCCGGGCATTGCCGCCAGCATCTTTACCGCGCTGAGCGACGGCGGCGTGAACGTCGATATGATCGTGCAGAACATCTCGGAAGAGGGGCGCACCGATATGACGTGGTCGTGCCCTGTGGATCAGGTCAAGCATGCGCAGGCCGCCATGCAGAAGGCCGCCGACGACGGGGTGATCAACTACCACGAGCTGATCGCGGACGAAGGTGTGGCCAAGGTGTCTGTGGTGGGCATCGGGATGCGCAGCCACACCGGCGTGGCCGCCAAGATGTTCAAGGTGCTGTCGGACGAGGGCATCAACATCAAGGTCATCACCACGTCGGAGATCAAGATTTCGGTGCTGATTGATCGCAAGTACATGGAACTGGCCGTGCAGGCGCTGCATGATGCGTTCGAGCTGGACAAGGCTGCCTGATTTTCGGGCGGTTTCGGGCGGTGCGCGAAATAATATAAAGTCGTTTTAATCCAAAGGAGTGTGGCTGTATCTTGATGTGATGCATCAGGATGCGGATCGGACCCCGCGCGTGCCGGGACCGCGCGTGCGCAATCGGATGGCGTGTCGTCGCGGATTTACATCCGCGGGTGTCATTCCCTCTCCCCTTGGGCGGAGCGAGGTTGTATAACGGCCCCAAGGGACGAGCGGAGACATCATGCCAGACCGGATTGAAAGCGACAGTCGCAAGCTGTTGGGCCGCTTGCGCGATACCATGGCAGGCGAAGACGCGGGCCAGGCGCGGCTGGACAAGATCACCCATCTGATCGCGACGTCGATGGGGTGCGAAGTGTGCTCTATCTATCTGTTTCGCGATGACGACACGCTGGAGCTGTGTGCCACCGAGGGTCTGAACAAGGACGCGGTGCACCAGACGCGCATGCGGTTGGGCGAGGGTCTGGTGGGCAAGGTGGCCAAGCGCCGCCGCATCATCAACACGCCGAACGCCCCGCAGGCCAAGGGTTTCCGCTATATGGAGGAAACCGGCGAGGAGATCTATTCGAGCTTTCTGGGGGTGCCGATCCAGCGGTTGGGCGACACGCTGGGCGTTCTGGTGGTCCAGTCGAAAGATGCACGCGAATTCATCGCCGACGAGGTCTATGCGCTGGAAGTCGTGGCGATGGTGCTGGCCGAAATGACCGAACTGGGCGCCTTTGTGGGCGAGGGCATGGCCATGTCGGCGCGCCATTCGCAGCCCGTTCTGGTGCGCGGTACCGTGGCACAGGAAGGCGTGGCGGAGGGCCATGTATGGCTGCACGAGCCGCGGGTCGTGGTCTCGAACCCCATCGCGGACGACCCGGAGGTGGAGGCGCAGCGGCTGCAGGACGCTGTCGATACCCTGCGGCTGAGCGTCGATCAGATGCTGACCATGTCGGTGGCCGACAAGGAGCAAAAGCAGGTCATCGAGACCTACCGCATGTTTGCCAACTCCAAAAGCTGGATGCGGCGGATGCAGGAGGACATCACCCGCGGCCTGTCGGCCGAAGCGGCGGTGGAAAAGGAGCAATCGCTGGCGCGCTCGCGCATGGGCCAGTCGGCGGACGCCTATCTGCGCGAACGGCTGAGCGATCTGGACGACCTGTCGAACCGTTTGCTGCGGATCCTGACCGGGCAGGGCAGCAACACGGGGGCCGAAATGCCGGGCGATCCGATCCTTGTGGCCCGCAACATCGGTCCGGCGGAGCTGCTTGAATACGGGCGCAGTTTGCGCGGTATCGTGCTGGAGGACGGATCGGTCGGCAGCCACGCGGCAATCGTGGCGCGGGCCCTTGCGATCCCGTTGCTGGTGCATGCCGGACGCATCAGCACGGAGGCGCTGAACGGCGATCACATCATGGTCGACGGCGAGCAGGGGATCGTGCATTTGCGCCCGGAGGACACGGTGGCGACCGCGTTTCGCGACAAGATCGCCATGCAGGCCGCGGCGCAGGAACGCTATGCCTCGATCCGCGAAAAGCCCGCAGAGACGCGGTGCGGGTCGATCGTGCAGCTGAACATGAACGCGGGTTTGATGGCCGATCTGCCGTCGCTGCAGAGCTCGGGCGCGGAGGGTGTGGGCCTGTTCCGGACCGAATTGCAGTTTCTGGTGCGCAACCAGATGCCGCGCCGGTCCGAGCTGAGCGCGCTTTATACCCGCGTGCTGGAGGCCGCACAGGGCAAACGGGTCGTTTTCCGCACGCTCGACATCGGGTCGGACAAGGTCCTGCCTTATATGAAACCCAACGATGAGCCGAACCCGGCGCTGGGCTGGCGGGCGATCCGTGTGGGGCTGGACAAACCCGGCATCATGCGGATGCAGTTGCAGGCGCTTTTCCGGGCGGCGAACGGCGGGCCGCTGACGGTGATGTTCCCGTTTGTGGCGCAGTTCGAGGAATACCGCGCGGCCCGCGAAGAGGTCGCCAAGACGCTGGCGCGCGAGGAACGGTTGGGCCATGTGCTGCCGTCAAAGATCGAAGTGGGCGCGATGCTCGAGACGCCGTCACTGGGGTTTGCGCCGCGCAAGTTCTTTGAGGAGGTCGATTTCCTGTCGATCGGGGGCAATGACCTCAAGCAGTTCTTCTTTGCGGCAGACCGTGAAAACGAGCGGGTGCGCAAACGCTACGACACGTTGAACGTGAGTTTCCTGACGTTTCTGGAGAGTATTGCGGAGCGTTGTGCCGACACGGGCACGCCGCTGTCGTTCTGCGGCGAAGATGCGGGCCGTCCGGTCGAGGCGCTGTGTTTTGCGGCCATCGGCTTTCGCCAGCTGTCGATGCGGCCCGCGTCGATCGGGCCGGTCAAGAGCCTGCTGCGCCGCTGTAATCTGGACGATGTGCATAGGGTCATCACGACCGCCCGCGACCGCGGCGATATGTCGGTTCGGCCCGCGATCATGGAATATCTGCGCGAACAGTACTGAGCCATCGGTTTCATTTTTGCGATGAAATGGGGCCTTCGGTAGGCTGGATGTTTCGGTTTTCTTTTTCTAATGCGACAATTTAGGCCGGTATGCGGGGGCGGAGCGCATTTTGGCATCTGGTGGGTCGGGGTGCGTGTGGCGGTCCCCGCTTGTCAACTCAATGAGAGCATGCATTACTTGGTCCCGAGAAGAACCGACAGTGTTTGACCAGAGGGTGTGACGTGCACAATTCGCTTCGGGATGAAGCCATGAGCGTTATTGCGTCCTCCGTCGACGAGACCCACGACGGGTTGGCGCTTTTTTCCGAGAAATGCAGGGAAATCGACGAGGTGCCCGCGTTCTGGTGGGGCGATTATCCGGTCTGGATCGCCGATATTCCGCGACAGCGCCCGAATGTCTGGCCGCTGCGGTTCGAGGGCGCTGACAGGGTTCTTGTCTGCAGTCCCGACGCAGAGCGGCAGTATTGCGTCCAAACCGCGGCGCTGAAGGCCTTCGTTACCGATACGCTGGACACCAAGCTGACGGCGGCGGAATTTGCCGTGTTTCTGGATCTGGCGACGGGGCTGTCGCTGGAGGAAAGTGCCAGCAGTGCCGAGGTGGCCGTGGCCACGCGGCGCAAGCAATTGCAAACGGCGTTCCGAAAGCTCGACGTTGTGGGGCAGTCCGAACTGGTCAGTCTGGCCAACCAGTTGATCAACCGCTTCTCGATCGTGCTCGCGCGGATGATCGGGCGGGATGAGACACATTGGGGCGGGTATGTCGGTCACCTGCCCAAGGGCGTGCGCTGTGGCGTTCTGGAGGGGCCGGACCATGATCCGGTGAGATATCTCGAGATCGGGCCGGTGACGGGGCGGCCCGTCATCGTGCTGCATCCGATGATTTTTCCGCACATCGACCCGCGCGATGTCGAGATGTTTCACACGCTCGGTTGGCGCACCTTCTGGCCCATCAGGGCCGGGTGTCTGAGCGTGGCGGGCACGACGTCAAAAGACTGGGCCGCGCATTGTGACAGGGCCGTGTCGGACATTCATACCGTTCGGGGCCTGTGTTCAGACGTGTCTGTGCCGGTTGTTGCGATGGTGTCATCCGGTGCCTATGCGACGGCGTTCGCAGAGAAATATCCCGACCACGTGCAGCGCATAGATTTTGTGTCGACCTGTTTCACCTCTGGCAAGGGGAAGTCGTCAGATGGGTATTTCGGGGAATTTTTGCTGCGCGGATTGCAGCAGAACGGACGTTTGGCGGCCATCGCGATCCAGCATCTTGCCACTGCCGTATTTGGCAAGGAACAGCTCGAGACGACGCTGAGACGCATTTTCAAGGGGAGCCGGACCGACATGGATCTGCTTGATGCGGAATTCGGCGATCCGGCGCGCCGCGAGCGGATCACGTTTGCCATTCGACATTCGATTGAATCCATGCGGCTGGATTACCTGTCGCAGCTCAATTTTTGCTGGAGCAGGACGCGCAAGCTGGGGGTGCCGATCCAATTCTGGCACGGGGCGCAGGATGCTGTGCACGATCTCGAGGAGGTCGTGCCCTTCTCGCACCGGATTGCGGGCAAGCCACCGGAAGTGGTGCGGGATATGGGCCACCTGACGCAGGGCGCGCCCATGCGGCAAGTCTATCGCCGGATCGCGGCCACATACTCCAAATGAGGTAGATTGCCCACAATCGGTCTTTTCACGCCCCGCGAGGGGGCGTCACATTCGGTTTTGTAGCAAGAAAGCAGCAGCCCGTGCGGCACGCGATGTGTGGCCGGGCCGGTTCATCAAATCGGAGTATAGAATGAAGAATATTATTGCCATGACAGTGATCGGCCTCGGGTTGGCGGCCTGTCAGACGACCGGTGCCCAGCAGAGCGTCGACAAAGATGCAGCCATGCGTTTGGCCACGCAGGCCGATATGGCATTGATCGATGGCAAGACCCTGACGCTTGAACCGGGCAAATCCTATGTGGTGTCGTCTGCAGGCACGATCCGCGGGTCGTGGGAGGGCAAGCCGCTCGTGGGTACTTACGAAATGCGGGACGGTTATTTTTGCCGGGTTCTCACGCAGGGGCCGAATGGCCCTGCGCCGGAGGATTGTCAGCTGCTGGTTCTGGAAGGGGACACGCTGCGTGGCACGAGAAACCGCGGCGAGGGTGCCAGCTTTCGGCTGACCGTGTCCTGAGCGGGCAGCCGGATCAACAAATCCATCGATGGCACGCTGGCCGGTGATCGGCGCGGCGTGCCAGTCTTGACGGCTGCGCTGCGTCTGGACGGGGCCGGGCCGGCGGGGCGAGCATTCGGGTGCCGGGGGGCTAATCGCCCGGATGCGGCTTTTGCGGCTGGTCTGTCTGCCCCAGCGTCTTGGCCAGATAGCCAATCAGCGTCCGCAGCCTGACCGGCATGTTATCGCGCGAAGGGTAGACGAGCACCGTTGGTTGCAGCGCGACTTCGTAATCCTGCAGGAGCGGCACGAGCGTGCCAGCGTCAAGGTCGGCGGTGACATAGGTGTCTGCAAGCCGTGTGATCCCGAGACCCGCGCGGGCCGCGGCGGCAAGAGCGACGCCGTTGTTGCATGCCCAGCGGCTCTGGACCCGCAGGGAGAGCGGCTGGCCGTTGTGCACGAAGGCCCAGTCCCGGGTGGCGGACAGACAGAAATGCGCGGATAAATCACCGGGGGTGTCGGGGGCGCCATGCGCGGTGACATAGCCGGGAGCGGCGCAGACGATCATGCGGCGGCTGGCGATGCGGCGCACGACGAGGTCGGGATCGTCGGGCATGCCGTGCCGCACGGCAAGATCGAACCCCTCGCGGATCAGATCGATGCGCCGGGCCGAGACGTCCAGTTCGATCTCGACCGCGGGGTGCTCTGCTGCGAAGGCGGCGAGCGCCTTGGCCACATGTGTTTCACCGAAAAGCCCGCCGGCGGAGATGCGGATGCGTCCCGCGATGCGGTTCTGCCGCTCGGCGAGGTCTGCCTCCATATCGCGGATGTCGTTGAGCACCGCGCTGGCGCGTTCGTGGTATTGCGCGCCCATGTCGGTCAGGTTCACCTGCCGGGTGGTGCGGTGCAGCAGGCGCACGCCCAGCCGTGCCTCCAGATCGGACACGCGGCGGCTGACGAAGGACGGTGAGACGCCAAGCGCCTCGGCCGCGCGCGTAAAGCCGCCGTGATCCACGACGGCACAGAATTCTGCCAGCCCGTTCAGCCCGTCCATTGTTGCACCTCAGCAAATATGTGTTCCGGTTGGAGGTATATATCCGCGGATTTGGAAAAGATAGATTGGTGTCATCAAACGATTTACCCATCCAGAGGAGACACCCATGACACGTATCATCCGCACACTGACCGCCGCCGCCATCGTCGCCACGGCACCGTTTGTTGCGATTGCAGGCCCCGCTGCCGACGCCGCAGAGGCGTTTTTTGATCGCTACCGCGCGCAGGACGTGCCGGCGATGATCGAGTTGTTCAGCCCCGAGGGCACGGTCGAATACATCCCCTTCGGCTTTTCGGGGCCCGTGGAAGAGGTGGGACCGGGCAGTTGGGGTGTTCTGATCGACGCGTTTCCGGACCTGTCCAACGAGGTGCACAGCATCACCGAGGATGCAGCGGGCACCCGCGCTTTTGTCGACGTCAACATCTCGGGCACGCAAGCGAAAGACACGTTCGGCATCGTGAACCGGGGCCGCGCCTATGATCTGCGCCACATGTTCGTCATCGAGGTGGACGCGGCGGGCGGGATTACCCATGTCACCGCCTTTTGGGACAACGCCGATTGGTACCGCCAGCTTGGCCGCACGCAGATCGACTGACCCCGCGGCGGGCGGCGCATCTGTGCCGTCTGGCTGCCCCCAACGACGTTGCACCCAACCCATCGGAGATTTGCCATGACCCCCCATCACATCCTTGTCGTCCTGACCTCGCACGACACGCTCGGACACACGGGCCGAAAGACCGGCTTCTGGCTGGAAGAATTTGCCACACCCTACTACGTCTTTCGTGACGCGGGGGCCGCGGTGACGCTCGCTTCGCCAGCCGGAGGACAGCCGCCCATCGACCCCAAAAGCGCCGCGCCCGAATGGCAAACGGATGCGACCCGCCGGTTTGATGCGGATGACGCGGGGCGCGACGCGCTGGCGCATACGCTCAGGCTTTCCGATGTCGATGCCGGGGATTATGACGCGATCTTCTTTCCCGGGGGGCATGGCCCGATGTGGGATTTTCCCGACAATGCGGCGTTGGCGGGATTGATCGAAGCCTTTGACGCAGAGGACAAGCCCATCGGGGCGGTCTGTCACGGGCCGGTGGCGCTGGTGGGCGCGCGCAAGGCGGATGGAACACCGCTTGTGGCGGGACGTCGCGTGACGGGTTTTACCAACGGCGAAGAGGATGCGGTCGGGCTGCGCGCGGTCGTGCCCTTCCTGCTCGAGGACCGGTTGCGCGCTTTGGGAGCGACCGTCGACAATGCGGCGGACTTCAGCGCCCACGCCATCACCGATGGCACCCTTGTCACGGGACAGAACCCGCAATCGTCCGAGGTTGGCGCGCGGGCCGTGCTTGCTCTTTTGGTCGCGGGCAGGCTGGCCAAAGGCGAGGGGATCGTCTGATGTCGCTGGTCCTGTCGCCCCCCGCTCTCGCCATTGCCCCTGAAACACGGGTCGGCTTTGCCGCCGGTCTTGCTGCCGCTGCCATCTGGGGCGCTTACCTCGCGCTGTCGAGCGCGGGTGTTGCGGCGGGGCTCAATGGCTACGACGTGGCCGCGCTGCGGTATATGGTGGCGGGGCCGATCATGCTCGGCGTTCTGGTGCTGCGGCGTGAGGGTCTGCGTCTGCGCATGAGCGTCTTGCAGGGCGTCACCGTTGCCGTCCTGCTGGGCCCGCCGTTTGTCCTGTTGAGCGTTGGCGGCTATGCGTTTGCCCCGCTTGCGCACGGGTCCGTGCTGGTCCCCGCGTCGCTCACGCTGGGGGGGCTTGCGCTGTCGCGGGTGGTGTTGGGCGAACGGCTCGGCCTGCAACGGCTGGTGGGCGTGGGCATCATGCTGCTGGGGCTGGGGCTTGTCGTTGGGCGCGGGGCGAGCGTTTCGGCCGCCGCGATCGGGGGGGATGCGATGTTCGTGCTGGCCGGGCTGTCGTGGGCGGCCTTCGCGGCGCTGCAACAACGCTGGCGGCTGCCCGCCGTAGACGTCACGGCGGTGGTGGGTGTTGCGGGTCTTGTGGCGCTGGTGCCCGGCTACCTCGTCCTGCGCGGGACAGATGCGCTCGCGGCCTTGCCCGCCGGAATGCTGGCGGCACAGATCGTGGTTCAGGGCATTCTGTCCGGTGTCGTGGCGATGATTGCGTTCGCGGCCTCCGTGCGCCTGCTGGGGGCGGCGCGCGCGGCGACCTTTCCGGCGCTCGTGCCCGGATTTGCGCTGGTGATCGGCCTGCCGCTGACCGGGCAGGCGCTGGTGGGCAGCCAGGCGATCGGGCTGGTCGCGCTCGGGCTGGGGCTGGTGAGCGTTCTGGGGGCCGCGCGAATGAGGTGACCATCAGGCGCGGTTGGCGGGTGTTCCTGCCGGCGTGCTATTGCGCATGGGGGGGCGAAGACGGATGCTGCGCGCATGGCCACGCAGACCGCATTCTCTTTCAACGCTTTGTCGGACACGGCACGCCGACACATTCGGGTGTTCCAGCTGCACCAGTTTCTCGACCGTTTCGCGACGGGGCTGACGGTGGCCGTCGTGGCCCTTGCACTGACGGATCGGGGCATGGACCTGTTCCAGATTTCACTGCTTTTCGGCATCTATTCGGTCACGACCATGACGATGGAGCTGCCCTTTGGCGGATTGGCCGACAGCATTGGCCGCAAGCCTGTGTTTCTCGCAGCGGTGGGCGCCAGTCTGGTGTCGCTGGCGCTGTTTCTGGTGTCGCGCGACTTTGCCGTGCTGGCGTTTTCGTTTGCCTTTATCGGCTTTGGGCGGGCCTTGCGCTCGGGGACGCTGGATGCGTGGTTCGTGGAGACATTCAGGGCCACCGCGCCGGATGTGGATGTTCAGCCCGCGCTTGCCCGGGCGCAATGGGCCAATGCCATGGGGTTGGCCACCGGCGCGATTGCGGGAGGGACCCTGCCGGATGTTTTTGGTGCCGTGGCCCTGACGTACGGTGCCAGCGTCTATGACGTGTCCTACGTCGCCAGCTTTGCCGTCATGGTTGGTGTGCTGGTTTTCACGGTGGTGTTCATCGCCGAAGCGCCGCGCCCGCGGCGTCGGGGGGCGCTGCGGCAGGGGTTTGCAGACGTCCCGACGGTGATCGCCGGGGCAGGGCGCCTTGCCCTGCGCCACCCTGCGGTTTCGGTGCTTTTGGCCGCGCTTGGCCTGTTCCTGATGGCGACGAATCCCGTCGAAGTGATCTGGCCGACAGTTGCCAAACCGATGCTGGACCGGGGCTTTGCCAACAGTTTTATCGGCGCGCTGACAGCCGTTTACTTTTTCTCGATCGCGGGTGGTGCGGCGCTGTCGCCGTTGATCAGCCGGATCTTCAACCGGCGCCATGCCGTCACGCTTGCGGCGCTTTTTGCCTGTCTTGCGGGTGTTCAGGTCGCATTGGCCATGCAGGTGGGCATCATCGGGTTCACGGGGGTTTTTGTGCTCTATGCCATCATCCTTGGCGCGAGCGAGACGCCTGCCAGCAGTATCCTGCACAATTGCGTAGGGGACGATCAGCGGTCCACCCTCCTGTCCTTGCGGTCATTGATACAGCAATCCGGTGCGGCCTTGGGGCTGGTGATGGTCGGTGCCGTCGCCGAGATATACGCCACCCCCGTCGCGTGGAGCCTTGGCGCGGTGTTTCTTTTGATGGCGGTGGTATTGGCGTTCGTGCTGGCCAAACGGTTGGCCGAGCGGGACGCATAGCGGCCATTTGCGCGGCGTGACCTGTGTGTGCCTGAGAACAATGGATGCACAGGTAGGTGGGTTCTGACAGTCAGGACGATTGATTATCGGGCTAAAGCGCAGGCACCGCGCACGATCAGATGGCAGCCATACTATAGGGAAGTGGTGAGGATGGAGGCGAGTACCGGAATCGAACCGGTGTACACGGATTTGCAATCCAGTGTATTTCGCCACAAAAACAAACGCCTAGGGTCGAAAAAGTATCAGGACATTTGTCGAACAATAAACGAACCTGATACCCGTGTTTATGCTGGATCAAAGCCATGAGTGGCATGGCGCTGATCTGGGCTGCGAACGTCAAAGGTCTCAAGCCCGCCGCCAAGATCGTGCTGATCCAACTGGCGGATTTTCACAACAAAGAAACGGGCCAGTGCAACCCAAGAGCGCAGCGTTTGGCGGACGAATGCGAGATGGGCCGCGCAACGCTGTTTCGGCATATGACGACGTTGGAGCAATGCGGCCTTGTCACGCGTCATGCCCGTGGTGATGGCGATGGTGGGCGCGGGTCCAATCAGTATGAGTTGCACCTTGATATCACCCTTGGTCCTAGCTCACGCCCAAAGGGTGGGACGGGCGGGCCCAACGGGGTTGAGTCTCAAAATGAGACGGGGGGAAACGTCTAAAAAAACCGAGGGAAAAGTCTCAAGGGTGAGACGGGGGTAGTCTCAAATCGGGACAGGAACCTTACCATTGAACCTAGGAAAGAACCACCCACGCGCAGGCGCGAGGCGGTGGAGGCTGAGAAGATTTTGGCAGCCTATCCACCCGACCGATTGCGAGGCAAAGCGGCGTGCTTGGCCCAGATCGAAGCGGCCATGAAGGAAGGGATCAGGCCGGCGGACTTGCTTCAGGCCGTCCAGGCATACGCGACCGACAGCGCGGGTTTCACCCGCTCCAAGGTCTGCTTTTCCGACAACTGGTTTCAGTTACGGCGCTGGCAGGCCTTTGTCGAGAAACAAGCCGAAGATCGAGAGAAGACGGCAGCATTGCAGGCGGACCACCATGCGCGGTTGGCCTGCTGGATCAGTGAACGCAGCCCGATGTGCAAACACATCACAGCCAAGCAGATCGACGGATTGCTTGCCTCAAAGCTGGTCACAAAGGCGCAAATCCAGGCGGCAGGCCTCAGATCATGACCGCAACCGATCCGACCGAAGCGCAAACAGCAAGGCGACCCATGTCATACGCTGGCGCTGCTGACACGGGACCTTGCGAGGGGCGGCAAGCCTCCCCTTCGAACCCCACCGGCGCAGGCAAAGCCCGCACCAAAGAGCCGCTGACCGAGACCTTCGTCTTTCGGTGCAGCGCCGCAGAGAAGGCCCAATTGCGCGCCAAGGCCGAGGCCGCGGGGCTGCCCGCCTCGACGCTTCTGCGCGAGGCGCTTGGCCTGACCGAGGCCCGCCGTCGCAAGCCGATCCCTCGCGTCGATCCGGCGCTGGTGCTCGCGGTCGGGCGCATCGGCGGCAATCTCAACCAGATCGTCCGGTGGCTGAACCACGCCATGAAGGTCGGGCGCACTGACCTCGACACGCTGACCGTCGCGCGCCGCCTTGTCGTGATCGAACGCCAGCTTGCCGCGCTCCTCGATGAGGCGCGGTGGTGCTGATCAAGTTCTTTCCCAACGGCAAAGGCGCGGGCGCGGGGCCGGTCGGGTACTTGGTGGCCGAGCGCGTGCTGGCCTATGACGATAACCGCGACCTGATCCGCGATGCCGACGGCCAGCCCATGCCCGTCACCCGCGACCCGCTGCCCGAGGTCCTGCGCGGCAATTCCGAACGCACTGAGGCCCTGATCGACGCCAGCCGTCACCAATGGACCTACCGCGCGGGCGTGATCAGCTTTGCCGACACCGACAACCCGACCGAAGACCAACAGGCCGAGGTCATGGACGGGTTTGAGCGTCTGGCCTTTGCGGGGCTGGACCCTGAGCAATATGAGGTGCTCTGGGTCCGCCATCGCCACGAAGGCCGGGTCAAGCTGCACTTCTGCACGCCGCGCCTGGAGCTGACGACAGGCAAGAGCCTCAACATTGCGCCACCTGGCTACAGGGAGGCCTATGACAGCCTGCGGGACGTGATGAACCAGCGCCACGGCTGGGCCGATCCGATGGATGTGGAGCGCGCGCAGGACGTCCGCGACACCATCGAGGCCCCGACCCGCGCTCAGGGCCGAGAAGAGCTGCACGCGTGGATACAGGACCAGATCGATATGGGCCTGATCACCGACCGCGCGACCATTATCGATGCGCTCACCAACGCAGGCTTCGACCTGCCGCGCACCGGCAAGGCCTACATCACCGCCCGCGATCCTGAGACCGGCGAGCGCTGGCGGCTGAAAGGAGAGATTTTCCATGAAGACTGGCAAGCCGACCCGGCTGAGCGAGAAGCTGAACGCGGAGCTCGACACGATCCGGGCCGAACACGTCGCCTCGATCTCGTCCCAGCTCAAGAGCTTCAGGATCGATTTGAAGAACATTGTGGGCGCCGCGCAGCATACCATCGCGAGCGATACGCGCCGGTTTCAAACCGAGACAGCGAGCCTGTTCGAGACGCGGTTGAGTTCGATCCGCCTCTGGCTGACGATCTCGCCCTGGCTGATCGCGGCGATGGTGCTCACGGGGACCGCCTCGATGATGGCCGCGAGCTTTTTCTGGACGGTGCACCTGACGCGCTCGGAGCTGACCGAGATGGGCCTGACGCGAATCGAGCGGCCCGAGGGGACATGGCTGATCCTGGACCCATCGAAGACGAGCCTGCGCACCTGCACGATGGGCGAGAGGCACGTGACCTGCATTCGGATCGAGGAGGATTAGATGACCCAACTGACAGCCTTGGAACGCGACTTGCTCGCCTGCGTAGAGCGGTTGGTGACGGCCTGCGAGGTCTCAGCAAAGGAATTGAGCGGGTTAGAGGAACGCTCGACGACGAGGATGCAGAGTCAGCTGGATGGATTGGCCGCCTGCGTGTCGGTGTTCATTCAATCGCAAACGGCGTCCGTGGCTGCGTTGCACGGCTTGTTGAGCGAGGGCTCGAACTACGCGAGGCTGCGCACGCAACTCGAGACCAGCTTGAAATTAGTGAAGGCCGCCGAAGAGAGGTTGAGACAGAGCTAGGGGAGCGGGAGGTCGAGATGGATCGGGGGCTGACGCATTGAGGGGCCGAAACCGATTGACAAATGGTAACGTATATGTCACCAATGACCGCAATGAATAAGCTTGTTGTCTATGTCACCGAGGCCGGGAAAACACCGTTCGACGATTGGTTCAATGGCCTGGATACGGCGGCGGCATTGAAGGTGCGAACGGCGCTTGCACGGATCGAGACCGGAAACCTTGGCGACGTGAAGCCGGTTGGGCAAGGCGTGTCAGAACGGCGCATCACCTTCGGCCCCGGCTACCGCGTCTATTTTGGCAAGGACGGCGATAAGCTTGTGATCCTGCTCTGCGGCGGGACCAAGAAACGCCAGTCGAAAGACATCGTGCAAGCCAAGGCATATTGGGAAGACTACAAGGCCCGCAAAGAGAAAGGCGACTGACATGCCCCTGACGAAAGACTTCAAAGACACGATCAAAGCCCGCGCTGAGCGCGATCCTGAGTTTCGTGCAGGGCTGTTCCGCGAAGCCATCGAAGCGATGCTCAGCGACGATCTGGAGACAGGCAAGGTGCTGCTGCGCGACTACGTGAATGCCACAGTGGGGTTTGAGGCCTTGGCGCAAGACATGGACAAGGACCCTAAGAGCCTGATGCGGATGCTCAGCGCTAAAGGAAACCCGCGTGCGGACAATTTGCTGGCGATGGTGTCGCGGTTGAAACAGCGTGAGGGCATGTATTTTTCAGTCACCCAGAACAACAGTGTTCATACCTAGAGTTGCGGTTTGAAAGCTGACATCTGTTAACAGATCGTAAGCCATTCAATTTGTTGATAAGAGGCGTGAACATCTACTTGAATTTGATGTCCACGCCAATAACCCGGCCTTAGGTGTGTGCAGCATGCTTCAACAAATTCCGCCTCTAGAAGACGTGCAGATCAGCAGACATGCCGCCCTTCCAAAGAAGTAATGTCCCGAAAGACACAACGCCAATCAACCCGCAAACACAGCACTGGTATCGACTGAACGTAGTCAGTACGGCCAAGCGTTCAGCAGCAAATCTCGCGAAATTACTGCAAAGCGATGACGCCGGAAGGCAGAGTCGACCTCGTTGTTAGACTAAGCATATGAACGCTTCAATTCTTTCTTCTCAATAAGGCGGAGGAGGTTGATGCTGTCCCACGTAGTGAACCAAGGGTTCTGTTCAAAATTCGTGATTGCAGCAACGATATGCTCATTTGTCGGTATCTGGATCGAACCACCGCCACCTCCCGACCGCTGCTGCTTATTGTAGCCCGTCAAAATTCTCCTGACCATTTTTCTTCGATAGTCAGCTCCGATGAACGGGCATCCCATCAGATCAAGAAAAAGATGGAGGCGTTCGGAGCAGGTCGCCAAATTAGGCTCTTTCAGGATGAAGGTTTCTGCACCCTGCAGTAGTTCCAATTGTTTCGTTTTGCACTTTGGATCATCTTCAAGCACAAACAATTTTGGGCGATTGTATATTTGACAAACCCGTGACGTAAGCGCAGGCTCGGATTCTACTTTGAGGGGATTCGGGATATGGCGAAGCAAGCGCAGATCAAATGCATCAACAAGCAGGACCGAGATAATGCGTGGGAGCGCATCACTCATGTTGGGGGCGTCAACTCTGACGGCGGGCGATGGAAGCTAACGCAACAGTCTGCGATTGAATATCTTGAAGGCGACTGGGATTTCTGGGTGTCGGTCGATGGCGATACGGTCTGGTGTGAAGTTGCCGTAAGTCGCTTCGGCAACAAGTACATCAAGACGAAGGCGGACGGTGATCTTCCGAATAACCTTCTGAGCCTCCCTGAATGCCCTTAATGTGTTTCATGGGTGATGCGAACCCGTCCGGGTCCGTCGCCCATGACAGTGCCTGCTGGGCGGCGTAGAGGCGGTCATAGTCATTGCTCTGCGGGTTTTCTCGCAGTGCGGTGGATATCCGATCAAGCTCGCGCTGAATAAACGACATAGGTATAATGATACCCCACACATATGGGGTAAATCAACACCTCAATCGTCCTCCTTGTCATCCGGCTTCTGTTTCACCAGCTTGCCCAGCTTTTCGTTGAACTTCGCTTCGTCGTCGTCCGTCCCGATCTCGCGGGCGGCTTCTTTGAAGCGGTCTAATTGAGACTTGTCAGGTTCAGCCATGATCAACAAACAACAAATAGACCCTACGTGAAGATTCATTCACCCGAAAAAATATGCGGAATGCGGGCAGCCCATCAAGAGTCCGCTCTTGCAAGTGGGCAACGCGAATATCTTCTTGATAGACAACATCAAAAGCCAAAGGATTTAAAGAAAGGGCATAGTGTATTGCCCCTAAAGCCTCATCGGCCTGCTGGACGCTGACGCTTAAGCGGTTCTCAAGAGCATCCGTATAGTGCCACTCTTCCGAGACTTCATAACCGTTACCATTTACCATCCTAACTCAACCGCCAATTCCGCTGCATCTGACTTGTCTTTTTCCGTGGCCTCGCCGCTTAGGAATGCAAATTCATAAGGAATCAAACTCTGGTGAGATACAGCATGCCAACGAATATCGTGACTGTCTTCACTGACCTTGGCGCTTGTATCCCCCATAAGACGCTCGATTTGAGCGTCTACGATCTTTATTTCGTTTTCAGAAAACAGGTCCATGTTAGGTTCACGCCTCGCAATACGCTTATGTGCGGCGACTGACTTGTCTATTTCCAAAGCCTCTTTCTCAACCAGATTCCTTTCGGCTACCGGAATATGCTTCGGGACAGGTCCGTTTTGGATGCGGTGGTACTGCGCACCCGTGATCGGCCTTCCGTTCTCACGAAACATTTCCATGTCGGCGTGATACAGGGTTTTGTTGATTTTGGTCGTGCCAAAATCATCCAAATCAGCGGTTTTGGTTGCGACGTACAAGAGTAGCTCTTGCAGTCTTTCTTGGATGGCTGGAGTGTTGCCCCCCCAAGTAAGATTTATGTTTGACATTGGTTCAGTCTCCCGGAACGGATTTACAACATATAGTACACTTAACGCGCCCAACACACAAGTGAAGCGCATTGTCCAGTGCATTTATTGCTTCAGCACTGATATGTAAGACGTTTTCCTACAACACTGCGCAGCGCGATATTACTGCGCTCCGTGTCCTCAATCCCGTTCGCAACTCGATTGTTGTAACGGAAATCAAACTCTGCCGCGTAGCGATGCAGGTGCTGTTTGCCGCAGTGCTGATAGACACCCTTCATGCCGCGCTTGAAAATGCTGTAGAAGCCTTCAACGGTGTTTGTGTGCATTTCGCGATCCTCGAGATTCACGTACTCGCCAGCACTGTGGTTGGTCCAACCGTGCGCCTCGAACGCCTTGCCAGCACCAATGCCCTGATACTGGCGGGCCTCGTCGGTCATCACGTACGCTTCACGGGCGATATTTTCTTGCAGGATCGGGATCAGCGTGGACTTCTTGAGGTCGTCCACAACGATGCTCTTGGCGCGTTTGGTGGTGCGGTCCACGAGGGTCAGCATCTTCATCTTGTGAGAAGCGCCACGGGCGTTTTTAGCCTTCGTCACGCCGGGTTCTTTGCCGATGAACGTCTCGTCAACCTCAACGATACCGCCGTTGCCACCAAAGCCAGCCAGCGCACCATCGCGCATACACTCGCGGATACGGTGTGTCAGGAACCACGCAGACTTGTATGTGATGCCCAGAACGCGGTGCAGTTGGTGGCTGCTGATACCTTTCTTGCTGGATACCATCAGGTGAATAGCTTGCAGCCACAGGTGAAGCGGCAGGTGGCTTTCCTCAAAGATCGTGCCTTTGCGGACGGTAAACTGCTTGCGGCACTCGCGGCACTTCCACAGGCCATGACGCTCTTTGCCCTCTGGGTTCTTCTTACTGGCCTTGGTGCGGACACCAACCAGCTTGTATGCGCTATCAACAACGCCGCAGTGGGGGCAGACCGGACCGTCAGCCCAAAGCATTGCTTCGACGTGCTCAAAAGCTGCTGCTTCATCGTGCATGTAGGGGGCGGAAAGAACGGACATTGCGAAAACCTCTATCGTGTTGAATTAGATATAGGTTATCTGCTTGGGTTTGTCAAATATACAATCGCCCAATTTTGCGACAACTTCAAAATAACCTACCTTTGAGGAAGCCCCTTTGAACTCCTCTAGAAGCT
This sequence comes from Sulfitobacter sp. S190, assembly GCF_025141935.1. Classification (NCBI taxonomy): domain Bacteria; kingdom Pseudomonadati; phylum Pseudomonadota; class Alphaproteobacteria; order Rhodobacterales; family Roseobacteraceae; genus Sulfitobacter; species Sulfitobacter sp. S190. The sequence continues at coordinate 1,068,836 of NZ_CP081120.1, forward strand.
CAACATAGTAAGCACCGCCGAAGTCAAATGGTTTTGTCGCGCAAATTACGTTGAGTATCTCGATTGAGGTCGAATACTGCCGTTCGTCCAGATCGGTAAGCGAGCTGCTGCCAATAAGACGCGAAACCCAAAGCTGTACCCGTTCTTTGGTGGCCAAAAATTCTTCCGGGGCATGGTCCTTTAAGAATTCAGCAGTTTGAACAAGGACATATGAGATATCTAAGGAAGTGTTTACACTCGGCGCAAGAGAGAAAAGGTGAAACGCAACCTCAAGATAGAAATCATAAAGATCGGTGGCTTGCGACAGGCATTCCTCTCGGTTTATCACACTTCCATCCAGCAAAGAGATTTCTTCGGGCAAAGCAAGCAACTGTTCGCTATCTTTTGTAAGCTGATGAGTCCTCCACTTTATGGCTGCCAGAATATAAGCGGACACGCCTTCATAGCCCAATTCGGCATCTACACAAATTGCGCGCACGCGCTGAACAAGTGCGCGCATTAGCTTATGCCTTGATCGGATTCTCTTAGCTGTCATCAAAACAGCACTTGTTTGTTGTCTGCCCGGAACACCTGCAATCTTGTTCGGACGCGTTAGGTTGTCGATAAGATCAGCAACTAGAGTATTGGCTTGCTGTATTGCGGAAGATTTTTTACTTGCGAAGGGACGAGACGTGATCTCCGATTTTCCAGGATTTAGATGAAGTTTGTATTTGTCCAGGCAGTCAGAAAGTTCGGCGGTAATCTCATCACAGTTCTTGCGGCTTCCACAGAAAAAATAGTAATTATCGACGTATCGAAAGGCTGAATAGTCTACGCCATTTTCGAGCCCTTTCTTCGTAAGCCGCTGCTCGAGCTCATCATCCACCGCTGACAATATGGTTTCAGCAAATATTCGGCTGACCTCTGGTCCTACTATAATTCCGTTGGTTTCATTTCTATTCATTGACTGTATTAAGCGATCAAAAGAAGCTCCATACATCTCTGCACTAGTATTACTTTTTGCCTCTTTGAGTGATCTTGTGGCCCAAGAAATCGAATGTGTATAAATGCTATGGAAACACTTCGAAATATCTTGTGACGACATAAATTGGAACTTTCGTTCTAACGAATCGAATAGCCTTGATCCCAAAAAGTTATGAAGTCTCCCGAAACCGGCGTATGCAAAGAAACTGGCTGGATGCTTTGTAAACTTATCTTTCTCTACGGTTGAAATCGTAGAGAACTTTAGCTCGTTACTCGCTTCTAATGGACCTGCGATGTAGTATTTGCTCGCAGTGCAGACAGGCCTTCGGATAGAGAATGAGCTGGTGTTACAGTAGTAGGTGAGCAGCGCGTCATATCTAGAGTAAAAGTTGCAAACGTCGAGTTGCGCTCGAGGATGTGGCAAGCCGAGTTTGCGTAATGTGTCAGCATCTTTCACGATCTTGTAAGAGAGCGGCTCCGTAGCTTGTTTGCCAGATTTTGGAGGCAGAACAAAGGTTTCAATTATTGTTTTCGAGAAAGTATCAAACTTCTCCCAATCACGGATATTTAGGTAGAAGCCATCGTTTCCTATAGGAATAGGTAACTCCGCTGGAGTTGTGTCGCTGAGCAGAGCTCGGTTGAAGTCGCTTGGATCAAGTAAGATCTTCTGAACATTTTTCCTAGGCATGTTGCCAAGCTTTCATCAAATGGATGAGCTTTTGCTCATTAAACCCGACATACTTCTTCTTTTGAACATGGGTGCATAGGTCAAAGTACTGAATTCTCTTCCGATTCCGTCTTGAGAGCGGTGCAAGCGCAAGTCTTGCAGCCAGATTTGAGGACCGTGACGAAAAGACGCCGTGATAAAAGGATGAAAGTTCGCGCAGTGCTGGTGAGGGATGGTCGACTAGTGGATAACTGTTGCACATCCCGCTTGACAACCATCGCCCGGAGTTTTGGTCGTAAAACCTATAGCCGCTGTTTATTAGAAGAAACCTGTCTAGGAGATCGTCTTGGTTCCCATCTCGAAGGTACTGCTTGATGGACAAGATAAACCGTGTCTTACGCTTGTCGATTTTTGACTTGCTTATGTCGATAGTCAGCTTTCGGGCATTTAAAGTCTTGTCATGGTTCGCTTCAGAAAAGATTTGTGAAACGGTGAACTCGTATCCCAAATAATCCAAGGTATACGTTTTCGCGCTTCCTTTGTTCTCCTTCTTCGGCAGTAGCTGGAAGTCTCGTTTGTTAGGAGATAAATTAAGCATCAAGCCTGTCGGTAGATTATCCAAGATCCGCTGGGTCAAGTCGAAATCTGTAATATGTGGGGCGGCGACGATTACAATATCGTCAACATACCTTGCATAGAAGTGAACTCCCTCAGATCGAGAGATTTCCTTGTCCATGTCTAGTAAGAAGACCTCGCTCAAGGTGCCGTTCAAAGCCAAGCCTGCAGGAATTCCAGAAGCACCTACGGCCTCTAAGTCGGCTAAATACTTGTCGAGCATTCTTCTTGTAGTGCCTGAGCTGCTTAAGCGCTTGTGGCAAGCTTGGCGTAGCTCATCCCTATCAATCGAAGCGTAAAATTTCTTTATGTCATATTTTGCAACAACATACGGCAGGCCATTTCCCAAGAGTTGTCTGAGGCGAGATACGACATAGCTCCTGTCAGCCTGTCGAACTCTTACTATACGCCTAATATTCTCGTTCAAGCGCCTAAGAAGTATGGCGGTTTCGAAGTCGTGAGGCACACAGATTTCACGCCCTTTGCGCTTGGTCAGTTCTAGCTCAAAGCAAGTGCCATTCCCGTTCGCTCTTGTGAGTGCTCGCTCAACTCGGTTGTCTAAGTCTTGGGCAAGAAAGGAAAAATCTGTCGGGTCACTGCTCTCTCTAACTACTTGCATCAATGACTTTGTGCGGAAGCTGGCGTCTAACAAATTTATCTCCGAGATGTCTTGTCAAAAAACACAAACGACTCTGATACTTTGAGTCCGAACTTCTTCCAATCGCTCAGTTTTAGAGCAAACCACAAAGGGGCTCGAAGCCGTTGGTTTGGTCGGTGGTGAAATAGCATCTTCAGCGCACTACTCTTCGCCGTAGAAATAGAACTTACGGCATGAGACGTCGCTGTTTGTCAGCAGTATTTTCCATAGCGCTTCGCCAATAATTGCGAGGATGGCCCCAGCAACGCCAAGGTGCAGCAGGAACAGGGTGTAGACGTCCCAGAAGTTGCCTGTTTCAGAGCGGTAGGAGATGAAGCCAACGCTGGTAACCACCAGTAGGACAATTCCCATCACCCGCAAAGAATTGGCGAATTTGTTGACGGGCGTCTTTGGGTCTTTCAAGTGTTTCATCGGGTCGTCCGCCTTAGCCTATGGCCGAAAAGAACAGCTTTGCCTCGCTTTGCGGCGAGGTGCCCTTCGAAAGGGCTTGCTCAAAGATGTACTGAGTAAACTTTTGTATTTCGGCGCTGGAAAACATCCTCTTGTTCGTCTGCGCGTGATCAAACACAGCCTGCGCGGTTTCCCCGGCTAAACGAGCGGACTGCTCACTGTCAGGCACGGAGCTTCCATACACCAGCCACATGAGGCTCTTGTCGAACTCTTCGCAAAACTTGACCGCGACCGAGAGCGGTAGCTCCCGTTTTTCCAGCTCATAATTCTTATAAGATTTGTCAGCGATCCCTAGAATCGCCGCGACTTTGTTTTGAGGATACCCGAGCTGACTGCGTACGCTCAGCATCCTTTGGCCAATCCCAATCAATACAGTTGACATTCGGACAAATGTTCCCATATTCGGACTTACGTAACCTTTTGTTGCGTATTCTTTCTATTAATATCACTAAATGCCAAAAAGGAAAGAACTATGAACGATTGTTCCCTGCTAACCCCGAGAGAATTGGCAGCTCACAGCGGCTGGCCTGAGAAGCGGATCAGGAGGTTGATCGCGACCAGAAGCATTCGCTTTCTCAAGAACGGAACCAATTTCTTACTGCCCCACGACGCTGTTCAGGACTACATCGCACGGAACATGGTGGAGCCCGACGAGCGTTCGGGCGCGAGCAAGCCATGAGGCGGGCAGGGCAAACCCCCATCATGGCCAGCGAGACGACTGCAGCTCGCTTGCTCGACCTGCGTACGAATGAGTTCAAGGCTTTGGTCGAGGAGGGCCACCTACCGCCGGGGCATGAAATTGCTCCCGGCGTTGTTCGTTGGGATACTGAAACGCTCAAGCGAATTTCAGGTGGAGATGTGACAGGATTATGGGATCAAATTCAGTGGTAGGCCGACGCAAGAAATACCTTTGGCAGCATCCGTCTGGCCGTTGGTATGTGCGCAAGAGCGTCAATGGCAAGATGTTCTATCTAGGGCGGATCACGGCGGAGGAACGCACGGCAGAGTTCGACCAGCAATACTGGGAGATTGTCAGCGGGAAGAAAGCGGTCTCCAAGACATCATGGGGTGTTTTGATTGACGCCCTGCGTGAGACCGACAAATGGAAAGACTTTTCGCCGCGCTATCGACGCGACCTCGAAAAAGTCTTTGAATATTTGATCGAAAAGATTGGGCGCGCTGATGTGGCCCGACTGACGCAGGCCGACATTTATGACGCATGGAAAAGAACCGACATCGCGTGCGGTTTGCAAACTACATCCCGACCGCGATCAGCATGTTATCCAAAATGGCGATGCGCAAGCGCTGGCGCAAAGACAATCCCGCGATTGATATAGAGCCGTTGAGGGTTCCGAAGGACCGCAAGAAACCGCATTTGCCGTGGGCAGATTGGGCGGTCGAAAAGATGCGAGAAGAGGGTTCGCCATTGCCTCGCCTGATTTTTGAGATTGGCGTGGGGAGTGTGCAGCGTCCTGGTGACTGGGTGGACTTCCAATGGGGCGATTATGATGGCGATACCCTCAAGTTGCGGCAGAACAAGACAGATACTTTTCTTTCACTGCCCTGCACGATTGCGCTCAAGGCCGCGCTGGACAGCGCAAAGGCCGATCTGGGATTCGCGCCGCACCCATCGCGCCACATCCTGACGCGCGCTGATGGTTCGAAGATGGACTACCATGCAATGGCCCGCGTCATGGTGCGCGAGCGTAAGCGGTTAGGCCTGATGGCCCATGACCAACACGCCTTGCGGTATCGTGGCGTGATGGAATTGGCATGGGCAGGCTGCACGGACGACGAAATCGCCAGCTACAGCGGCCACACATCCAAAGAGATGATTATCAAATATGCGGGGGAGGCGCGGCAAATCATGCGGGCGAGACAGGCGGTAGCGAAGCGCAAATGAACCCGAACAGAACAGGCACAGAACGTGAAACTGATACCAGAGGTGATACCCTATGAGCAGAAAATTTCCTAACTCATTGATTTTATTGGAGGCGAGTACCGGAATCGAACCGGTGTACACGGATTTGCAATCCGCTGCGTAACCACTCCGCCAACTCGCCGAAGTCAGAGTGCTATAGAACGGCTTTGGAAAACCCGCAAGCGGTTATCTTGCGTGATAGCATGCGGGAGGGGCGCGGCTTAGGGTGGGGTGGCAGAATGTCTGCATGTTTGGCTGAAACGCGCGCGCACCGTTGCTGCGACGGGCGGGATGTGGCACATCGGAACGAAACGGATTCTGGATAAATCGAGACTGTCGATGACTGATTTTGCTTCCCGCCGCCTGATCATGGTGGATACCCAAGTACGCCCGTCGGATGTGACGAAATTTCCCATCATCGACGCCATGCTGACCGTCGCGCGCGAGGATTTCGTGCCCAGCGTCCAGCGCGAGGCGGCCTATGTCGGCGAGAACCTCGATCTGGGGCAGGGGCGGGTGCTGCTCGAGCCGCGCACGCTGGCCAAGATGCTGGACGCGCTGACGATCGAGCAGGACGAGCTGGTTCTGGATGTGGGTGCGGCTTTTGGCTACTCCTCGGCGGTGATTGCGCGGATGTGCGAGGCCGTCATCGCGCTGGAAGAGGACGAGGCCATGGCCCGCGAGGCGCAGGAGGCGCTGGCGATCGCCGGTGCGGACAATGCCATCGTGCAGATTGGCCCGCTCAACGAAGGCGCGCCACAACACGGACCCTACGACGTGATTATCGTGCAGGGAGGTGTTGCCGAAGTACCCCAGGCGCTGACGGATCAGCTCAAGGAAGATGGGCGCATTGCATGCCTCGTGATGAATGGTAACCTTGGGGAAGTCCGCGTCGGATTTAAGCGGGCAGGGCGTATCAGTTGGCGTTTGGCATTCAATGCAAGCGCGCCGGTCATTTCCGGGTTTGAAAAAGAGACTGCATTTGTTTTATAAGTGAACTGAACGGTTCAAATTAGCGGCGCCAAAACAGCCGCACGACAGGCAAGGATGAAGCGGATGGGACTATTTACGGCAAAAAAGGGCCTCATACGGTCCGTGCAGGCTGTGGTTTTCGGGGCGGCGGTTGTCGTGGCGCCCGCGGCGAAGTCCGAAACGCTCGCCGATGCGCTGGTCGGTGCGTATAACCATTCGGGGCTTTTGACGCAGAACCGCGCGCTTTTGCGGGCGGCCGATGAGGATGTGGCGATCGCGGCGGCGGGGTTGAAGCCCGTTGTCAGCTGGGTCGCGCAGATTGAACAGACGCTCGGACGGGCGCAGAACAGCCGCTTTACCGGTGCCACGGATGCCGACGGGCTGGACCTGACGGCGCAGTTGAACGTATCGCAGCTTTTGTATGATTTCGGCTCGACCCGGTTCAGCATCGAGGCGGCCAAGGAAACGGTTCTGGCGACGCGTCAGGCGCTGATTTCGATCGAACAGCAGATTTTCCAGCGCGCGGTCGCGGCTTTCTTTCTGGTGATCGAGGCCAATGAATTCGTGACGCTGCGCCAGAACAACGTCCGCCTGCTGCAGCAGGAATTGCGGGCGGCGGAAAACCGGTTCGAAGTGGGTGAAGTCACGCGGACCGATGTCGCATTGGCCGAAGCGCAGCTGGCCGAGGCCCGCAGCGGGCTGGCGACGGCACAGGGCAACCTGTTGATCGCGCAAGAAGAATATCGCAACGCGGTGGGCCGTGGCCCGGGCCGTTTGGTCCCGCCGCCCAGCTTGCCGCAGTTGAGTGGCAATGTCCCGGCCGCCAAGGCGGTGGCCGTGCGTCAGCACCCCGATCTGCGGTCCGCACAGCATCAGGTCGCAGCGACTGAGCTGCAGATCCTGCGGTTCGAAGCGGCGAAGAAACCGACACTCAACGCAACGGCGGGCGTGTCTGCGCTGGAGAGTTTCGACAGCAGCAACTTCGGCCTGACCGGCAGCGTCGGCCTGACGGCGTCGGGCACGATCTATCAGGGCGGATCGCGCTCTGCGACGGTGCGTGCGGCACAGGCGCAGCGCGATGCGGCACGGGGCAACCTGCATGTGGTGCGCCACAACATCGAACAGAATGTCGGCGATTCATACGCCCGTCTGGCATCGGCGCGGGCGTCGCTCGCCTCGACCGACCGGCAGATCCGCGCCGCGCGTATCGCCTTTCGCGGGGTCCGCGAGGAAGCGACGCTCGGGGCGCGCACCACGCTCGATGTGCTGGATGCGGAACAGGCGCTGCTGGATGCCGAAGCGGCGCGTATTTCGGCGCAGTCACAGCTTTATACTGCAGCCTACAACGTGCTGGCCTCGACCGGAGAGCTGACGGCGACGGCGTTGCAGCTGCCGGTGCAGCAATACGATCCGGCAGCCTATTACAACCTCGTCAAGGACAGCCCGACCAAGCAAAGCAAGCAGGGCGCGCAACTTGATCGTGTGCTGGAGCGTCTGCAACGCAAATAGAGCGCGATCCTGCGCGCTTTAATCCTTTGTCAGAACCTTGTGCCATATTGTAGGAAGCTGCGTCCCGGTCTAGTCTGAGGGCGAGCAGCAAATGGTGAAGTAATGTCCAAAGCCGTCACGAACGAAGAGGTCGAAGACGTTTTGTCCTCGATCCGCCGATTGGTATCGGAAGACAAGCGCCCCATCGCAGGCACCCGAACACCCGCGCCCCCGGCCGAGCCGCAGCGGGCCGACAAGCTGGTTCTTACCCCGTCGTTGCGCGTGGCCGATACGGATGAGGCCGAGGCCGACGCCGCGCCAGAGCCGCAGGCCGACGCCGAAGAGACGCTTGGCACAGAGATGGAAGACATCGTCGATACGCTGGTTTTGCGCACGGTTGCGAAAGAGCAGGACGCGCCGGAGCCTGTGGCGCAGGACGATGACGACACCGGACTGACCGAACCCGACGATGGCATGGCCGAAATGGCAGAGGCGCCGATGGCCGAAGATGTGGCCGAGGACGCCGATGCCAGTGACGGGTTCTGGGACACGCAGGAAGACGCGGTTGCCGACGCGGATGCGGAAGGTGACGCACCGGATGTGGCGGACCCCGATGGCGCGGTTTCTGACGAGACGCTCGAGAGCTATCTTGAGGATGCGCAGACGGATGACGCCGACCCCTGGGCGGAAAAGAGCCTCGACGCACCGGACGTGACAGAGGACGCCGACGACGAGGCGAGGCTGGCCGAGGAGGCCTGGACCTTCCGCCGGTCGCGGGAATCGCTCGAAACGCCAGCGATCGAAGACACGGACGGCACAATCCCGCTGATGGCGAAGATTGCCGCGCTGGAAACCGCCATTGGATCGAGCAAGCAGCAATTCGAGCCCGATGACACGGATGCAGATGATCTGTCCGGCTCCGAGCCGCCGGCGATGGCGTGGGAAGATCACGTGGAACTGGATGCGACCGGCGCGCCGCTTGATCCACAGCCTGCCGATTTGCACGGCACCGCGGCGCAGGACGCGCCGGAGGATGACGGGGGTCTGGGCGAGGATCAGCTGCTTGATGAAGAAGCGCTGCGCGACATGATCAGCGAAATCGTGCGCTCCGAACTGCAGGGCGCGCTTGGCGAACGGATCACCCGCAACGTGCGCAAGTTGGTGCGCCGTGAAATTCACCGCGCCCTGACGGCGCAAGATCTCGAATAATCACCCCAGCGGCAGGGCCACGTCCTGCGCCAGCGACAACAGCAGGTCCAGATCGAAATAGCGTTCGATGTGATCGGCAAGCGCGTCGAGCGTTGTATCGACCCCGTCCTCAAAGGCGATCGCGCTGGTGCCGCCGAACCTTTGCAGATAGCTGCCACGAAACGCGTCGGACGCGAAAATGCCGTGCAGGTAGCAGCCCAGAATGCGCCCGTCTGCGCTGGCCGCGCCTTCGGGCGTGCCGTCCAGCATGAGCCAGCTGCGGCTGCAGTCGGGACCGGTGGTTTCGCCCATGTGGATTTCGTAACCGGTCAGGGGCGTGCCGCTTTGGGTTGCGGTGCCCGCGCGCAGGTGCAGGTGCTTTTTCGGCGCGAGCGTGGTGTCGATATCGAGATGCCCGAGCCCGGCGACCGTCTGGGCGGGGCCTTCGATGCCGCGCGGGTCGGCAATGGACCGGCCCAGCATCTGATAACCGCCGCACAGGCCCATCACATGCCCCCCGCGGCGGATGTGGGCGGCGATGTCGATGTCCCATCCCGCGGCACGCAGGGCCTGCAGATCGGAGATCGTCGCCTTGGATCCGACCAGCAGCACCAGATCGGTCTCCGCGGGCAGGGGGGTGCCGGGGGCGATGATGCGCAGATCGACGCCCGGCTCGGCGGCCAGCGGATCGAGATCGTCAAAGTTGGAGATACGGGGCAATTGCGGCACGGCGATCACCACGCCATCCCCCCCCGAGCGTGCCCGTGCGGGCAGGTCCATCACGTCTTCGGCGGGCAGGCGACCGGCGGCATCGAACCACGGCAGGACACCCAGAGACGGCCAGCCGGTGCGGTCGGCGATGTCATCACGGCCCCTGTCGAACAGGCTGCGGTCGCCGCGGAACTTGTTGACGGCAAAGCCGCGGATGAGCGCGTTGTCATCCGCAGACAGAACCGCCTGCGTGCCCACGATCTGGGCGATGACACCGCCGCGGTCGATGTCACCCATCAGCACCACGGGCACGTTGGCCGCCCGAGCAAACCCCATGTTTGCGATGTCGCCCGCGCGAAGGTTGGTTTCCGCAGGGCTGCCGGCCCCCTCGATGACGATGAGGTCACACTGATCGGCCAGACGCCGAAAGGATTGCAGGACAGCCGGCAGCAACGTGGCCTTGTTCTTGCCGAACGCGAGGGCCTCCTGATGTCCGGCGACCTGACCTTGCACGATGACCTGCGCACCGGTCGTCGTTTGCGGTTTGAGCAAAATGGGGTTCATATCCGTGTGCGGCGCAACACCACAGGCGCGCGCCTGCAGGGCCTGCGCGCGGCCGATCTCACCGCCATCGCTGGTGACGGCGGCGTTGTTGGACATGTTTTGCGGTTTGAAGGGGCGCACGGTCAGCCCGCGGCGGGCACATGCCCGCAGAATGCCCGCAACGATCATTGATTTCCCGACATTGCTGCCGGTGCCTTGTATCATGATCGCTTTTGCCATCTGCTGCCCTTTACGCTTTGTCGGCAAACTGGCGCAAAGCGGGAATGTTTGGAAGGGGCGAAGATGAATACACCGGCACATTTACTGATCGGCGGTGCGTTGATGGGGCGGGGGCGGCGGCACCTGATCTGGGCGGGCATGGCGGGGGGGCTGGCGCCCGATGTATCGCTGTATGTCATGGCCGGCGCGGCGCTGTTTGTGCTGCAGATACCGCCGGAGCGGGTGTTCAACGAGCTGTATTTCTCAGACGCGTGGCAAACGGTCTTTGCGATCGATAATTCGTTCCTGCTTTGGGGGGGGCTTTTGGCGGTCGCGCTGTATTTGCGCAAAGACTGGGCCGTCGCGGTGACGGGGGCGGCGCTGGTGCATCTGTGTCTGGATTTCCCGCTGCACCACGATGACGGGCGGCCCCACTTCTGGCCGGTGAGCAACTGGATTTTCGAAAGCCCCGTCAGCTATTGGGACCGCGCGCACGGGGCCAATTGGGTCGGGCCGATCGAGGTCGCGATCGCGGCGGCGGCATTCGTGCGCATCGTGACGTGGCGTCCGGGCTGGGCGATTGGCGCGGGGGTGACGCTGCTGATGCTGGCAGAGCTGTCGGTCATCCGCGTCTGGTTGTTTGTTTTCGGGCTTTAGCCACAAAAAAACGCGGTCCCGAGGGACCGCGCTTTTGCCACAAACGGGCGTTTTGATCAGGCGGCTTCGGCCTGTTGAGCGGCGTTGCGACGCTCGGATTCTTCGCGGCTGAGGGCGACGGAGGTCCGCACGCCTTTGCCAACAAAGTCCATGAGGCCTGTTACAACACGTTCATTGGGGTCGATACCGGCACAGCTCAGCACTTCGCGACCGTCGCGGGAACGGGCCCAGCGTGCGATCTGCTCTGGTCCATTGCCGTATTTCTTGTCATCTGCAATCGCGTCGTCCAATGCAGCAAGCACGACTGCGGCGAACAGTTTGCGTGCGCGGTTGCCTTGTTCATTGTTAAATGCGGTGCCATCAACGAAATCTTTCAACTCGTCGTCCTTTCGTTATTCTTGCTCTTGTCATTTGGCGTGTGGCTCTTCTGACAGGTTTAGAGCGATTCGAATACCCTTCTCGCGCATAGCTCCGTTGCGTCACTTGCATATCGTTTGCGCGTGCAGCACGGTGGTTGCTCCGCTTGCGCGGGGCCTTAGCAGTCGATATAGGGCCACTTAATCTTTCATCAACCTTTTGCCAGAGTTTTGTCACATGCCAAAAATCAACGGAAATGAGATCCGTCCCGGAAACGTATTGGAACATAATGGCGGTCTTTGGGCAGCTGTGAAGGTAGATCACGTCAAACCGGGCAAAGGTGGGGCATTTGCCCAGGTCGAGATGCGCAACCTGCGCAACGGCTCGAAGCTGAACGAACGCTTCCGCAGCGCCGACAAGGTCGAGCGGGTGCGTCTTGAGCAGAAGGACCAGCAGTTCCTCTACGAGGATGACGGCATGCTGGTGGTGATGGACACCGATACCTACGAGCAGGTGCAGGTTTCTGCCGAACTGCTGGGCGAGCGTCGCCCGTTCTTGCAGGACGGCATGATGATCGTGGTGGAATATCACGACAGCGAGGCGCTGAACGCGTCTTTGCCACAAAAGGTTGTCTGCAAGGTCGTCGAGACCGAGCCGGTGGTCAAAGGTCAGACGGCGGCGAATTCGTTCAAGCCGGCCGTGCTGGACAATGGTGTCAAGGTATCCGTGCCGCCCTTCGTGGGGCAGGACGAGGATATCGTGGTGAACACCGAAACCATGGAATACGTCGAGCGGGCCTGAGCGCCGCCAGAAATCGGGTTTTCGAACGCGCCTCCGGTCACTGGTGGCGCGTTTTTGCGTTTAGACAGTGCGGGTGACGGCGGTGCCCTCGGCGTCCATGGTGCCGGTGGCCCGGTCGAACCGCAGATAGGCAAGTGCGTGATCGCCCGCGCGCGTCAGCAGCGTGCCGACAGGTTTGCCATCGGTGGTGATGGGCGTGCCGGTGTCCGCGTCGCCCTCAAGCGTCACCTGTGCCAGCCCTTTGCGCAACTCGGTCTTATGCTTCATCCGTGCCGTGACTTCCTGACCCACGTAGCAGCCTTTGCGGAAATCGACGCCGTGCAGCCGTTCGAACCCCATTTCGAGGATGAAGCTGTCGCCGGTGAGTTCGACCCCGCTTTGCGGGATCTGGTGTGCCACGTAGAGCGCGGCCCAATCGGTCGTATCATCCGTCTGTGGCGTGTCGCGGTAGGCCCGCCAGCCGAGTGCGGGGTGGCGCGGGTCGGGCAGGGCGTCCGCGGGCGGGGCATCGGTGCCGCGGTGCAGGTGCTGGTCGGTGTCGTCGATCGCCACGTCCGCGCGCAGTTTGTACATCATCAGCCGCTGCTTGAGTGCGGCGGCCTGATCCGCGTCGGCGTCGAGCAGGATGGCGTCTGCAACGGCACGCAGGAAGAAGTCGGCGATGTATTTGCCCTGTGGCGTCAGCATCGCGGCGTAGACCAGCCCGTGGTCCACCCCCGCGACATCGTTGGTGATGAGCCCCTGCAGGAAGTCGCGGCTGTCGGAGCCGGTCAGACGCAGGATGCGACGGTTTGCGTGAGGCATGAGACTGTCCTTTCGGGTATCTGTGTCATATAGCACCTTCAGCTCAGCGAAAAAGAGGGGCCATGCGCGCTCAGATTTCCATTCTCCTGCCAACGCTCGATGCGGAGCCCCATCTGGGGCGGTGTCTGCACGGGTTGATGGAAGGACTGGAGGCGGGGCTGATCCGGGAACTGATTGTCAGCGACGGTGGATCGCGCGATGCCACGGGGGCCACGGCGCAGGCGTGGGGCGCGCAGGTGTTGCACGGACCGGCGGGCCGGCTGGACCAACTCGGGGCCGCGCTCGACGTGGCGCGGGGGGCGTGGGTGCTGGCACTGGACGCGCGCTGCGTTCTGGATCAGGGCTGGACCACGGCGGTGCAGAGGCATTTGCCGCAGACCGCGGCAGGCATTCTCGAGATGCGGCCCGAAGGCGGCGGCATTGCGCAGGGGCTGCGTGCAAACATGCGCAACTGGCGGGCGGCGCGGGGCGCGATCGGGCCATACGTGCCTGTCCTGATGCGTCATGCGATGGCGCGGGATGCGTTGCGGGCGGGCGGCTGGCAGCTGAACCGCACGCAGGTCGCGCGGCTGGACGCGCGATGCCGCGTGATGCGCCATGCGGCGCAGATGGCAGGCAACGGCACGCGGACAGCTTCCCCGGCGCAGGGCGCGGCGGAGCGCCACCGCTAGCCGAATAATTTTTGGCCCAGACGTTGCAGCAGGTTGGGTGCGCGGTCGGGCCTCTCATACCGCCGCATGCCCGCGGTATGATAGCTTTGCCGGTCGGCGACGGTTTTGCCATCCTGGAATTGCAACCGGTAGAGATCGGCGTAGATGCCGCCGCGTTCGAGCAATTCGGCATGCGTGCCTTCGTCGACGTTCTGGCCGCGGTCCATCACGATGATCTTGTCCGCGCCGCGGATCGTCGACAGGCGGTGGGCGATGACAAGCGTCGTGCGGCCCTTGGCCAGACGGTCCAGCGCCTGTTGCACCACTTTTTCGGATTGCGCATCGAGCGCCGAGGTCGCCTCGTCCAGCAGCAGAATGGGCGTGTCGCGCAGCAACGCACGGGCGATCACGACGCGCTGGCGCTGGCCCCCCGACAGGGCAGAGCCGCGCGGTCCGACGTGTGTGTCGAGCCCGTGTTCCAGCTGATCCAGAAAATCGCTGACATGGGCGGCGTCCAGCACTTCGCGCAGCCGCTCGTCGCTGACATCCTCGCGGCCCAGCACGATGTTTTCGCGCAGGGTTTCGTCAAACAGCAGCGCCTCTTGCGTGACCACGGAAAACAGGCCGCGCAGATCGTCAAGCGCCATATCGGTGGTGGCAACCCCGCCGATGCGCACGTTGCCCGATTTGGGATCAATCAGGCGGGTCAACAGATTGAAGATGGTGGACTTGCCCGCCCCCGATGCGCCCACGAGCGCGGTGGTCTGGCCCGCCTCGGCCCGCAGGTTCAGCTGTCGCAGCACCTTGCTGTCGCCGTAGTTCAGATCGACGTTTTCGAGCGTGATATCGGGGCTGTCGGTGGGCGCGGTTTTCGGGGTGGCGGGGGATTGCAGCAATACCGGCGCGTCCATCAGCTCCTTGATGCGCTCAAGTGCTGCAGCGGCGGTTTGCCACTGGCCGCTGATCGCGCCAAGACGGCGCAGCGGGTTGAAGGTAAAGCCCATCGCGGTGAAAAAGGCCATGAACTGGCCGATCGTCTTGTCCCCCGAAATGATTTCGGAGCCGCCGTAGAGGATGACAGCCATGAACCCCACGCCCGACATGATGTCGATGAGCGCGGGGATGGCGGAGCTGCCGAAGGCGGTGCGCACTTCGGTGCGCACGAACTGGCGCGTGGTGTCACGGTAGAGCCGCGCCTGATACCGCTCGAGCGCGTTGAGCTTGATCTGCACGATGCCGTGAAACACTTCGTCCAGCCGGGTGGACAGCGTGGCGCCCAGATCGCGGGCTTCGCGGGCGCGCTGGCGCACGAAACGCTGGGCCACGGCGGCAGGCAGCACCATCAGCGGGATGCCGATGCACGCCAGCAGCGCCCAGACCCAGTCGATGCTGATCGCCACGCCCATCAGCACCAGAAGCCCGATGAAATCACGCCCCGCGCCAGTGATGATCGCCCGCCAGACGTTGCCGACGGCGTTCACGTCCGATTGCACCCGCTGCACCAGAAAACCGGGCGGGTGGCTTTGATGAAAGGCGCCGTCCTGCTTCATCATCTGGTCCAGCAGATCAATGCGCATGTCGGCCGCCGAACGCTGCGCGATGCGTGTCAGCAGCACCTTTTGCGCCACCGATGAAATCGCACGCATCACGAAGATGCCCAGCAGCACCAGCCCGACCACGTAAAGAAGGCTGTTTTCGCCCGCCACAAAGACACGGTCGAACATCGGCTCCATCAGCTTGGCCATCGCGCCGAGGGTCGAGCCCTCGATGATCATGAACAGCACGGCCACCGCCAGCAGCCCCATGTGTTTGCGCAGGTAGTTGCGCCACAGCCAGCGCAGAAGCTGGCCCGATGTATAGGTGGGGTCGGTCATGAGGGCGGGGGTATCCCTTTGCCAGGCGCGTCGCGGTCTTTGTACGGGGGGCAGCGCGGGGGGGCAAGCGCCGCGCGTGATTGACGAAGGCGGCGGGCGGGGTATGTTTGGGCGCAGGCGCCCCTGGCGGTGCAACTGCTTTGGCTTGAAGGAAAAAACAAATGGCATCCAGTCCGAACCTGTCGCACGGGCGCGGCTATCTCGCTATTCCCGGCCCTTCGGTCATGCCCGAAGCGGTGTTGCAGGCGATGCACCGGCCCGCGCCCAACATCTATGCCGGTGCGTTGGTTGACATGATGCCGGACCTGATGGCCGATCTGAAACGGGTGGCGCGCACGCAGGGTCATGCGGCCATCTACATCGGCAACGGCCATGCCGCATGGGAGGCGGCGCTGGCCAATGTGGTGGCCCCCGGCGAGACGGTTCTGGTTCCGGCGACGGGGCGTTTTGGCCACGGATGGGGCGAAATGGCCGAGGGGCTTGGCGCGTCGGTCAAGCTGCTGGATTTCGGCAAGTCGGCCACCTGGGACCTCGAGGCGATACGCGGCGTGCTGAAGGCGGATGGCGCCCACCGGATCAAGGCGGTGCTGGCGGTCCATGTCGATACATCAAGTTCGGTGCGCAATGATATTCCGGCACTGCGCGCGTTGCTCGATGATCTGGGCCACCCCGCGTTGCTGATGGCCGATTGCATTGCCTCGCTCGGCTGCGACCGTTTCGAGATGGATGATTGGGGCGTCGACGTGATGGTCACGGGGTGCCAGAAGGGTCTGATGGTGCCGCCGGGGTGCAGCTTTGTCTTTTTCAACGACCGCGCACAGGCCGTGCGCGACGCGATGCCGAGGGTCAGCCGGTACTGGGATTGGGTGCCGCGCAGCACCGCGACGGAATTCTGGCAGTATTTCAACGGCACCGCGCCGACACACCACCTTTACGGCCTGCGCGTGGCGCTCGACATGATCCACGACGAGGGTATGGAGAACGTCTGGGCCCGCCATGAGACGCTGGCCCGCGCCATCTGGGCCGCGTGCGATGCGTGGGGCGCGGGCGGGGAGCTGCGGCTCAACATCGCCGATCCGGCAGAGCGGTCGCATGCGGTCACCTCGTTGCGGCTGGGCGGGAACGACGGGGCGCGGTTGCGCCATTGGGTGGAAAAGAACATCGGTCTGACGCTGGGCATCGGTTTGGGCATGGCCGAACCCGGCGACAGAAACCCGGGCGCGTATTTCCGGCTGGGCCACATGGGTCATGTCAACGGCCAGATGATCATGGGATTGCTTGGCGGCATGCAGGCGGGGCTTGCCGCGCTGGACATTGACCACGGTGCCGGTGCCCTTGATGCGGCGGCGCGTGTGATTGCGAGCCGCTAGCCGCGGCGCGCCTCAACCCCCGACAGCACGCGGTTGATGACCCAACCCAGACAGGCCACCGCCAGCAGGCCCCAGATGGCCCAGATCGCCACGAAGATCCACGTGATGTTCACGCCGAACATCACGACGCATGCTTTGGTGAAGTCTGGCGCACGGCCCGGTGGTGTGCTCATCCGTAATCTCCTGCAGGGGCAGGTAGAGTGTAACGCGCGATGACGCTTCGTCAGCTTTTTTCTGCATCCCGCATGGCGTCGGGCAGGGCGGCGGCAAAGGCATCCAGCATGTCGGGGGTGCCGCAACTGATCCGCACACAGCGGTCTTGCGGGGCGACAAACGGCATGCGTGCGAAGATGCCCCGCGTCACCAGCCCGTCCAGCACCGCGCGCGCGAACGCGCCATCGCGGCCGCAGTCGATGGTCACGAAATTTGTCGCCGACGGCAGGGGAGCGAGCCCGTTCGCCCGCGCGATTTCGGCGATCCGGTCGCGGGACACGGCAATCTTGTCTGTCACCTGTGCCAGATAGCTTTGGTCCGCCAATGCGGCCAGCGCGCCGGCCTGTGCCGCGCGGTTCATGCCGAAATGATTGCGGACCTTGTGAAACGCGGCGATCAGATCGGGGGCGCCAAGCGCGTAGCCCACCCGCGCCCCGGCCATGCCGTAGGCCTTTGAAAAGGTGCGCATCCGGATGACGCGGGGGTCGTCAAACTCCAGCGGCAATGCCGTGCCTTCGGGGGCGCATTCCACATAGGCTTCGTCGAGCACCAAAAGCGTGCCCGCAGGCAGCGCGTCGAGCGCCCGGGCGAGCGCGGCACCGCTGTGGTGGCTGCCCATCGGATTGTCGGGGTTGGCGAGATAGACCAGCTTTGCGTCCACCTGTGCCGCCTTGGCAAACAGGGAGTGCGGATCTTCGGCGTCGTCGACATACGGCACGGTGTGCAGCACCCCGCCGAACCCCGCCACGTGATAGTTGAAGGTCGGATAGGCCCCCGCGGAGGTGACGACTGCATCACCCGGCCCCACCATCAGCCGCACGAGATAGCCGAGCAGACCGTCGATCCCTTCGCCCACCATGATGTGATCCCTGGACGTGCCGTGATGGGCGGCAAGCGCGGTGCGCAGATCGAAGCTTTCGGGGTCGCCGTACATCCATTGAGGTGTCTGTGCCATCGCACGCACGGCACCGGGGGCAGGACCGAAGACGTTTTCGTTCGCCCCCAGCCGCGCGTCAAAGACAGCGCCGCGGGCGCGTTCCTGCGTTTCGGGGCCGACGAACGGCACGGTGGCGGGCAGCGATTGGGCGAGCGGGGTGAGGCGGGCATGTGTCATGGGCTTTGGTAGGCCGCAGGCAGGGCCGATGGCAAGCGTTGTAAAGACGACAATCGTGCATATATGAGAACGGTTCGCAAAAATGAGGGCGCGAGAATGGCAAAACTGACAAGACGTGGCTTCATCGCCGCCAGCGTGGCGGCAGGCGGGTTGCGGAGCGCGGGGATCATCGTCGCCAAACCAGCGACACGGCGCATCCTGACGCTGGTCTATGACAAGAGCCTCGGCATGATGCGTGCCGTTGAACGGGTCGTACCGCGCTGAGTGCCGCCACGTTTTGCTGGCGCGGGGCGGGGCAGCTGTGGGACGCTGGCGCAAAGCAACCGCAGGAGAACGCCCATGTCCCGTGTCACGGTCACCTTTGACAACCATATCGCCCACGTCCGCCTGACCCGTGCCGAAAAGATGAATGCGGTCGACCAAGAGATGATCGATGCGATCATCGCCGCCGGTCAGGATGTGGCCGCATCGGACGCGCGTGTGTGCGTTCTGTCGGGCGAGGGCAAGGCGTTCTGTGCAGGCATCGATATTTCCGGCCTGTCGGCGATGATCGGCAAAGACCCCCATGAGCTGCTGATGCCGCGCACCCATGGGGATGGCACCACGAACCAGTGGCAGGAGGTCGCCATGGTCTGGGCGCGGATGGACATACCGGTCATCGCGGCGGTGCACGGGGTCTGTTTTGGCGCGGGGATGCAGCTGGCGCTGGGAGCCGACTTGCGCATCGCGGCGCCCGATGCGCAATTCGCGGTGATGGAGATGAAGTGGGGCATCGTGCCGGACATGGGCGGCATGGTGCTGCTGCCGCGTCTTGTGCGGTCGGACGTGCTGCGCCGTCTGACCTACACCGCAGATCCGGTCGACGCCGCGCAGGCCGAACGCTGGGGATTGGTGACGGAAATTGCCGACGATCCGCTGGCCGCCGCGATGGCGCTGGCCGAAAAGATCACGCAGAAAAGCCCAAGTGCGATCAAGGCGGCCAAGCAATTGATTTCGGTTGCCGAAACAACGCCCGATGCGGAAGTCCTGTTGGCCGAAAGCCGCGCGCAGGCGGCATTGATGGGCAAGCCGCACCAGATGGAAGTGGTCGCGGCCACCTTTGGCAAACGCGCCCCTGTTTTCAAATGATCACGCCCGCCGGTCGCGCGCTGCCGCGTGGTGGTATTCGAGGCTTCTGATCTCGGCCATCACGCGGGCGCGGGCCTCTTCCGACTTGAGGCTGGCGCAGATTTTCTGCGCAGCCTCAATGCGGCTGCGCAGCGTCGCCTCATCGGGTTGAAGTCCCAGACGCGCCACCATCCGCGCGCCGGGGGTGGGCGCGGGGCCGGGACGCGTCGGCGTGCCCAGCCCCTCTGCCGTGGCGATCTGGCGCTTGAAAAACCGCGCAGCACCGCGCATGTCAGCCCAGCTCCGCCAACCGGTCGAGCGCCGCTTGAAGCTGGTCCGCTTCTTCCTGCCGCGCGGAAAGGTTCGCGCGGGCCTCGGCCACAACGTCTTCGGGGGCGGAGGCGGCGAATTTGGGGTTATTCAACCGTCCGTTCAGCCCGCCGATTTCCTTGCCCAGCTTGTCGAGCGATTTTTGCAGACGCGCCTTTTCGGCGTCGATGTCGATGATCCCCTCGAGCGGCAGGCCGAACGTGGCGCCGGGCGCGGGGATGCTGACGGTGCCTTTGGGGAAGTCATCGGCGCGGTCCAGCGTTTCGATCCGGGCGAGCCGTTTGATCATCACCTCGTTGTTATCCCACGCCTTTTGCGCATCCGCGTCCATGTCGGTGACCACCATCGGCACCTTCATGCCCGCGGGCACGTGCATCTGCTGGCGCGCAGAGCGGACGTTTTCGATCACCCCGATGACCCAGTTGAGTTCGCGGTCGGCCTGCGCGTCGAGCAGATCGGCAGTGGTGTAGGTGGGCCAATCGGCGTGCACCAGAGGCTTGGCGCGGGTGGCCGTGGTGCCCCACAGCTCTTCGGTGATGAAGGGCATGATGGGGTGCAGCAGGATCAGGCACTGGTCAAGAACCCAGCCCAGCGTCTGGCGTGTTTCCTCGGCCTCCGGCGCATCGTCCTGCAACAGCGGCTTGGACAGCTCAACGTACCAGTCGCAGACCTTGCCCCAGACAAAGGCATAGAGCCCGTTGGCGGCATCGTTGAAGCGGTAGGCGGCCAGCGCGGCATCGGTTTGTTCGCGAATACGGGCCGTCTCGCCGACGATCCATTTGTTCAACGTCGCCTGAGGTTGAGGCATCGCGGCGGGGCTGCCGGTGAAGACGCCGTTCATTTCGGCGAACCGGTGGGCATTCCAGATCTTGGTACCGAAGTTGCGATAGCCCTGAATGCGCGCGGTCGACAGCTTCAGATCGCGGCCCATTGCGGCCATCGATGTCAGGGTAAACCGCACCGCATCGGCGCCGTATTCGTCGATCAGCTCGAGCGGGTCGAGCACGTTGCCGAGGGATTTCGACATCTTCTTGCCCCGCTCGTCGCGCACCAGCGCGTGCACATAGACGGTGCTGAACGGCTTTTGCCCGGTGATCGCGTATTGCATCATCATCATGCGCGCGACCCAGAAGAAGATGATGTCAAACCCGGTGATGAGCACGGAGGTGGGGAAATATTTCTCGAGCGCCTCGGTCTGGTCGGGCCAGCCCAGCGTGCCGATGGGCCAGAGGCCGGAGGAAAACCACGTGTCGAGGACGTCGGGATCGCGGTGTAGAAAGACAGATGCGAGCTGATCGTCTTCGCCAGCCATCGAAAATTCCGAGCCCAGCTCAAGCATTCCCTCTGGATCGTCAAGCCCCTCATGCAAACTGACGCGATCGCCATAGTAGTCACGCGCAATTTTCTTGGCCTCTGCAAAACTTGTTGCACAGAAAGGCTTTCGTGCTGCAGGTTGGACCTCTCCGTCAACTACTTCTGGCCCGTACCAAACCGGGATCTGGTGGCCCCACCACAGCTGGCGCGAGATGCACCATGGCTCGATGTTCTCGAGCCAGTGGAAATAGACCTTCTTGTCCTGCTCGGGCAGGATTTCGGTGTCGCCATTGCGCACCGCGTCCAGCGCGGGGCCGACGATCTGGGCGGTGTCCACGAACCACTGGTCCGTCAGCATCGGTTCGATCACCACTTTGGAGCGGTCGCCGAAGGGCTGCATGATTTTCTTGGCCTCGACCAGCGGAACGAGCGCCTCGTCGCGCGCCTCGCCGCCCTCTTCGGGGGCGAGCGGTTTTTGTGCGGCTTTGCCCAGACGCGGATCGTGGGCTTGCGTCATCACGGCCAGACCCTCGGCGGTGATGTCGGCGATCACGGCCTTGCGGGCCTCGAACCGGTCCATGCCGCGGTAGGCATCGGGCACGAGATTCATCGCGGCGATCTTGGCCATGTTGAAGTCTTCGTCGCCGTTGGCGATGGCCTGTGCGGTGGCGGCTTCTTCGGCGTAGGGGCGGCCGTCGGCACGCATCGCGCCCTTGGTGTCCATCAGGTTGTACATCGGGATGTTGGCCCGCTTGGCGACTTCGTAGTCGTTGAAGTCATGCGCACCGGTGATCTTCACCGCGCCCGAACCGAAGCTGGCATCGGGGTAGTCGTCGGTGATGATCGGGATCAGGCGGCGCTGCGCCTTTGGCCCGACGGGAATTTCGCATAGTTTTCCGACGATTGGGGCGTAACGCTCATCGTCGGGGTGAACGGCGACCGCGCCGTCGCCCAGCATGGTTTCGGGGCGCGTCGTGGCGATGGAGATATAGTCCCGCTCCTCGCTGAGGGTGACGTTCCCGTCCTCGTCGCGCTCGATATAGGTATAGGTGGCCCCGCCCGCGAGCGGGTATTTGAAGTGCCACATGTGCCCGTCGGTTTCGATATTCTCGACCTCGAGATCGGAAATCGCGGTTTCGAAATGCGGATCCCAGTTCACCAGACGCTTGCCGCGGTAGATATGGCCCTTGTTGTACATCTCCACGAAGACCTTGATGACGGCGTCGTGGAAATTGCCTTCCTCGCCCGCGGGGGCACCGGGGGCGCCGGACATGGTAAAGGCGTTGCGCGACCAGTCGCAGGAGGCGCCGAGGCGCTTGAGCTGTTCGATGATCGTGCCGCCGGACTTGGCTTTCCATTTCCAGATCTCGGCGGTGAACGCATCGCGGTCCCATTCGCGGCGGGGTGGTTTGCCTTCGGCAGCAAGCTGGCGTTCAACGACCATCTGCGTGGCGATGCCCGCGTGGTCCTGACCGGGTTGCCACAGCGTGTCGAAGCCGCGCATGCGGTGCCAGCGCGTCAGGATATCCTGCAAGGTGTTGTTGAACGCATGGCCCATGTGCAGCACGCCTGTCACGTTGGGCGGCGGGATCATGATGGAAAAGGTCTCATCGCGGCTCGCGTTTGCGCCGGCCCTGAAAGCGCCCGCGTCGTCCCAAGCCTTGTAAAGGCGTGTTTCGGCCTCTTTTGCGTCGAATGTCTTTTCCAGTGCCATGATCGTCTTCCTTCGCCTCTGCGTTGCGCTGATCTAGCGCAGCTTGGCGCAGAGGGGAAGGGCGGCAGGGCACGGCGCGTGCGGAAGGCGGGTGGGCCCTTTCGCAAAATGCCGCGCGTTAGGCCGCGATCTGTGTTTCGGCCGGCTCTTGCGGGAGGGTCACGATGAATTCCGCGCCTTCGCCCTCTTGCGAAATGACCTCGATGCCGCCGCCGTGGGTGACGGCAATGCGGCGGCACAGCGCAAGGCCCAGCCCCGTGCCTTCGTAGTCTTCGGCGCGGTGCAGACGCTGAAACAGGCTGAAGACGCGTTCGGCATAGCTGGGGTCGATGCCGATGCCGTTGTCCTTGACCCGCAGCACGAAAGCGGGTGCGGGGCGCTGGCGCATTTCACCGCGAATGGTGATGACCGGCGCGCGGTCTGGGCTGCGGAACTTGAGCGCGTTGGACAGCAGGTTGTGGATCAGGATCGACACCAGCGGCGTATAGCCGATGAACCGCGGCATCGGGCCGATGTCCATGCTGGCATGGGCGCGTTGAATTTCGGGTTTGAGATCCTCGATCGTGTCGTCGATGATGTCGCGCAGATTGATGCAGTCCCGCTCGGCCGGTTCGCCGTTGACCACGCGGGCGTATTTCAGCACGTCGTCGACCAGCGCGCGCATGCGCCCGATGATCCGGCCCGCTTCGCCCAGCGATGCGCGGCCTTCGTCGTCGAGACTGTCTGCATATTCTTCCTCGAAATATTGCAGCCAGAGGCTGAGCGTGTTGGCGGGGGATTTCAGGTCAGGCGACGCGGCATAGGAAAATTCGCGCAATTCGCGGTTGGCGGCGACGGCCTCTTCGATCTTCTGGTCAAGCTGGCGGTTGCGTTGGGTAAGCTTTGACTGCGCGGTGGCCCGTTCGCCGATTTCACGGTCGCGGTCACGGATCGCCTTGAGCAGGGTCGCAGGTGCGGGAATGCGCAACGCTTCGGGCAGCATTTTCCACAGGGCGATGGCGGTGATGGCCGAAATCACGCCCGTCAACAGCTTGAGCACGCCCTGAAGCCCGTAGAAGGGATAATACATGGTCACAATGCTCATCAGATGGCTGATGCCGCAGGCGGTGATGAACGCCACGAACAGAACCGCAGGCGCGCGCAGGGCGGGATCGCGCCGCTGGCGCAGAAAGATCAGCATGATCGCGGGAATCGCGAAATAGCTCACCGCGATCAGCAGATCGGCGGCGATATGTGTGTAGAGCACAGGCACATTCCACGCGATGCAGAAGCCATGTGGCGAATAGCCGCCGTCGGAGAACAGAAAATCGACAAGTTGCTGCACGGGGTCACCCTTTTCACGCTGTTTTGCGGATTGGACCGGTCATATCGCGCAGTTCTTGCGACAGCGTTAATTCGCGGGGGCAATAATTCGGGCAGGCGGGCCTAGACACCGCCGGTGCCAAGGCTAACCTGCACGCTCGGAGTATTCGTCACAGCAGGATTATCAGCATGGACAAGTTCGGCAAAAGCCAGCCCATCACCCGGGTCGAGGACCAGCGGTTTTTGACCGGAACGGGCCGTTATGTCGATGATATCGCGCCAGAGGATGCGCTGCACTGCTATGTGTTTCGGGCCCCCGTGGCGCACGGTGTCATCACCGAGCTTGACGTGAGCGAGGCCCGCGCGGCCGAAGGGGTCGCGTTGGTCGTGACCTGCGCCGATCTGGAAGAGGCAGGCGTCGACATTTCCATGTGGGCCGCCACGGTCAAGAACCGCGATGGCACAGCGGCGGCGGCACCTGTCCGCCCGATACTGGCGCGTGACAAGATGCGCTTTGTGGGCGAGCCCGTGGCCGTGGTGGTGGCCCAAACCTATGAGCAGGCGCGCGATGCGGCCGAACTGATCATGCTGGACTATGACGAGCTGCCGGCAAAGACGGACATGGCGCAGGGCGGCGCGCCGGTGCACGAAGAAGCGCCCGACAATCGCGCATTCGACTGGGGCATGGGGGACGAAGCCGCGACCGAGGCGGCGTTTGCCAGTGCTGCCCGTACGGTCAGGATGGATGTGGACGATAACCGGATCATCGTCAATTCGATCGAGCCGCGCGGATGTTTTGCCGAATGGGACGGCACGCGCCTGCACCTGTCCAACAACGGGCAGGGTGTCTGGGTGCACAAGAATGCGCTGGTCAAGGCGTCCAAGCTGGACGAGGACGCGGTGCGCGTCACCAACCCCGACACGGGCGGGGCCTTTGGCATGAAAGGCATGGGATACCCCGAATATCTGGTCTGCGCACACGCGGCGAAGGTGCTTGGCCGCCCGACACGCTGGATGTCGGAGCGTACCGAGGCGATGCTGAGCGACAACGCGGGCCGCGATCTGACCTCGACCGCAGAGCTGGCCTTTGACGCCGATAACCGTATCACCGCCTACAGAGTGCACACGAAATGCAATCTGGGCGCCTACAACAGCCAGTTCGGCCAGTTGATCCAGACCCAGCTTTTCAGCCGTGTTCTGATGGGCGTCTACGATGTGCAGACGACATGGCTGCAGGTGGACGGTTTCTATACCAATACCGTGCAGGTCGATGCCTACCGCGGTGCGGGCCGACCGGAGGCGATTTTCCTGCTTGAGCGGATCATGGACCAGGCCGCGCGCGAATTGGGTGTCGATGCATGGGACCTGCGCCGTCTCAATTTCATCAAACCCGATCAGTTCCCCTATGCCACCACAACGGGCGAAACCTATGACGTGGGCGATTTCGACAAGGTGCTGTCGCGCGTAGCGCTAGAGGCCGACCGTGCGGGCTTTGACGCCCGCCGCGATGCGGATGCCGCGCGCGGCCTGCTGCGCGGGCAGGGTCTGTGCTATTACATCGAAAGCATTCTGGGCGATCCGACCGAGGGCACAAAGGTGGTGTTCCGCGAGGACGGTGGTGTCGACATATTGGTGGGCACACAGTCGGGCGGGCAGGGCCACGAGACCGTCTATGCCAAGTTCCTGTCCGACCAGACGGGCATTCCGATGGACCAGATCACGGTGGTGCAGGGCGACAGCGATCTGATCAAGCAGGGCGGCGGCACCGGCGGATCGCGGTCGGTCACCGTGCAGAACAACGCCACTTTGGTCACGGTGGCCAAGATCGTCGAGACCTTTAGCGCGTTTCTTGCCGATGAGATGGGGGTCCCCGCGGCCGAGATCGGTTTCGATGACGAGCGGTTCCGCGCCGAGGGGTCGAACCTGACGCCGACGATGCTGGAGGTGGCGCAGATGGCGCGTGAAAAGGGCCGGGACGATCTGCTGGTGCATCACGAACGCGTGACGCTGGACGCCCGCAGTTTCCCCAACGGAGCGCATGTCTGCGAGGTCGTGATTGACCCCGACACTGGAATTGCGACCATCGACCGCTACACGGTTGTCGATGATTTCGGTAACCTTATCAATCCATTGCTGGCCGAAGGTCAGGTACATGGCGGCGTGGTGCAGGGGATCGGACAGGCGGTGCAGGAGCGTGTCGTCTATGACGAGGACGGCCAATTGCTCACGGCATCGTTCATGGACTATGCCATGCCGCGCGCAACCGATGTGCCCTATATATCATTCACCAGCGAGCCGGTGCCCTCGACCGCGAACGTGATGGGCATGAAAGGCTGTGGCGAGGCGGGAACCGTCGGCGCACTGGCGGCCGTGTCGAACGCGGTTCAGGATGCGCTTTGGGCGCGGGGGGTGCACCGTGTGGACATGCCGTTCACGCCGCACCGCGTATGGGAGATGTTGCAGGGTGAACCGATCGCAGCCGAATGATCCAGAGCCACGCGCGCCGTTGCTGGCGCGGCTGTTCGGCAAGCTGTGGCGCAGGCCGGACACCGACATCAGCCCGTCACGGGGGCCCCAGACCCATCTGGTGATCCTTGACGGGACCATGTCGACCCTGAGCCCCGGCGACGAAACCAACGCGGGGCTAGCCTATAAACTGGCGCAGGAAATGGGCGGCCAGCTGTCGATCTACTATGAGCCGGGGCTGCAATGGCGCGACTGGCGCAGCACCCATGACGTGGTGGCAGGGCGCGGCATCAACCGCCAGATCCGGCGGGCCTATGGCTATCTCGCGTCGCGCTACCGCCCCGGGGACCGGATTTTCCTGATGGGGTATTCGCGCGGTGCCTACGCCGTGCGTTCGCTGGCGGGGGTCATCGACCGCGTCGGCCTGCTGGAGGCGCATCACGCGACCGAACGCAACGTGCGGCTTGCGTACCGCCATTACGAATGCAACGGGGAAACGCCTGCGGTGCGCCAGTTTGCCGAAGGGTTTTGCCATGCCGATGTGCCCATCGAGATGGTCGGTGTCTGGGATACGGTCAAGTCGCTGGGCATCAACGCGCCGGTGCTCTGGCGGCTGAGCGTGGCGCGGCATGCGTTTCACAACCACGCGCTGGGCGATCATATCAAGCGCGGCTATCACGCGCTGGCGCTGCACGAGACCCGTGTCGTGTACCGGCCCGTGTTGTGGCAAACCACGGAACGCGACGTGGACCGCATCGAGCAGATGTGGTTTCGCGGCACGCATGGGGACATCGGAGGCCAGTTGGGTGGGCGGCACGAAGCGCGCCCGCTGGCCAATATCCCGCTGGTGTGGATGCTTGAACGCGCCGAGAACGCGGGCCTGCCGCTGCCGGAAGGCTGGCAAAAACGGTTCCACTGCGATGTGACCGCCCCGTCAATCGGCACGTTCGCGGGGTGGGGCAAGGTGTTTGTCACCCGCCGGAAACGCGTGGTGGGGGCGGATCCGTCAGAGGCTGTGCACGAAAGCTTCGGGGCCGCTGCGGCAGTGCCGGATGCGGTGGAGCAGACCGGCTAGGCGCCGGTCAGGCCAGTTGCATCACGATGCAGGTCGTCGATCCGGTCGCATAAAGCTTGCCATCCTCGACGCCGCGGATTTCGCCATGGGCGATCCCGGTGGACCGGCCGACGTGATCGGTGATGCCTTCGCAATCGATCGTCATGCCCAGCGGAATGGGGCGCAGGATGTTCACCTTGAATTCGAGCGTTGTGTAGACCGCGCCGCGCGGGATGCCTGTCATCACTGCGCAGGCCATCGCCGAATCGAGCAGGGTGCCGTACCAGCCGCCGTGTACCGTGCCCATCGGGTTTGTCACGTTGAATTCGGGCGCACCCCGGAACACGACGCGCCCCTGTTCGACCGCGTGCAGGCCGTAGCCCATCGTCTGGCCGATGGGCGGGCCGGGGTTGGTCCCATCGAGTATTTTCTGCATGAATTCAAGGCCCGACAGCGCCAGAGCGTCGGATGTGCTGAGCAGGTCGTCGGGGGATTTGGCGATGCGGGGCATGCGATGTCTGTCCGGTCGTTGTGTGTCGCTGCACCCTAGGGGGGATGCCGCGGCAGGTACAAGGGGTCAGGCGACCTCGCTCAGGGAGGTGTGGGGGGTGATGCCCAGCGCGCGGCAGACATCGCGGGTCAGATCGGGCCGGTTGAGCGTGTAGAAATGCAGGCTGTCGACGCCTTCGTCCACAAGCGTGCTGCACATTTCCGTGCACAGGCTGGTCGACAGCAGGTCACTGCGCCCGTCGCGGTCCGCGCAACGGTACGCATCGTCAAGCCACGCTGGCACGGCCGTGCCGCACCGTTCGGCAAAGGCACGGGCGGAGCGCCAGTTGGTCACCGGCAGGATGCCCGGTACGATCGGTTTGTCTATGCCTGCCGCCGCGCATTGATCGCGGAACCGCAGAAAACTGTCGGTGTCGAAAAAGAACTGGGTAATGGCCTCGTCCGCGCCCGCGTCGAATTTCCGTTTGAGATACTGGATGTTGGCGTGCTGGCTGGCCGCATCGGGGTGGCATTCGGGATAGGCGCCGACCCGAAGCGTGAACCGGTCCATCAGGGCCAGCGCCTCGATCAGTTCAAGCGAGGAGGCAAAACCGCCGGGGTGGGGATCGAACCGGGTCTCGCCCGCGGGCGGATCACCGCGCAGGGCCACGATGTCGGTGACACCTGCGGCGGCAAAGGCTTCGGCGGTGGCGATGGTCTGGGCGGCGGTGGCACCCACGCAGGTCAGATGCGCAGAGACCGGCAGCCCCGACGTGCGGTGCAACACCGCCGCGGCATCCTGTGTCAGATCGCGTGTCGTGCCGCCCGCGCCGTAGGTGACCGAGAAGAACCGCGGCGCCAGAGGGGCCAGCGCCTGCGCGGTGTCCCACAGTTTGAAGGCGGCATCGACGGTCTTGGGCGGAAAGACTTCGAAAGAAACGGTGGGGCTTGGCATGGGGCGCGGTCCTTTTGATTTTGTCCCTTGTCGCACAGGGGGCGTTATGAGACAAATTCATAACTTTCAACTTCTACATGAGGATTGCCTCATATGCATATCGAGTTCCGGCACCTGCGCACCATTCAGGCCATCCACGAAGCCGGTGGGTTGGCGCGGGCCGCCGAGATGATGAACATCACCCAATCCGCGCTGAGCCATCAGGTGAAAGGGTTGGAGGACCAGGCGGGAGTGGAGCTTTTCGTGCGCCGCTCCAAACCGCTGAAACTGTCGCCTGCGGGCCAGCGTTTGCTCAAGCTGGCACAGCAGGTGTTGCCGCAGGTCGCGGCGCTGCAGGATGAATTCAGCGGTCTGCGCGATGGCAGTACGGGGCGGATGCATATCGCCATCGAATGCCACGCCTGTTTTGAGTGGCTGTTCCCGGTGCTTGAACAGTTCCGGCGCAGTTTTGGCGAGGTCGATGTGGACATCCGTCCGGGGCTGGCCTTTGACGCGCTGCCCGCGCTCTTGCGCGAGGAGGTGGACCTTGTCATCTCGAGCGATCCCGAAGAGATTGCGGGCGTCGAATTCATCGAGCTGTTTGATTACAATGCGGTATTTGTCGCCGCGAGCCAGCATCCACTGGCCGCCAAGCCGTTCATCGAAGCGGAGGATTTCCGGGGCGAGACGCTGATTACCTATCCCGTTGAACGGTCGCGGCTCGATGTGTTCAGCCAGTTGCTGATCCCCGCAAAGGTAGAGCCGGCCGCCATCCGGCAGGTTGAGCTGACGGCGGTGATCCTGCTGCTGGTGGCGTCCAATCGCGGGGTGTCGGTGCTGCCCGATTGGGTGGTGCGCGAGGTGAAATATTCGTCCGATTACGTCACCCGGCCCCTGACCGAAAGCGGGATTACACGGGGGCTTTATGCGGCGATCCGTGCGGATGATCGCGACAAGCCGTTCATGCGCGAGTTGCTGCAGCTTGCGGGACAAGAGGCCCGCAAGCTGCAATCGGCCTGACGATCAGACCAGTTTTACCACGGCCTTGCCGTTGTTGCCGCCCTCGAGCAGGTTGATGAAGGCCTCGGGCGCGTTTTCGAGCCCCTCGGTCACGTCCTCGAGCGTTTTGATCCGCCCGTCGGCCAGCATCGGCCCGACGGTGGCGTGGAATTCGCCCATCCGGTCCCAGTGGTTGGAGATGATGAAGCCGTTGACGCTCAGGAAGTTGACAAGGATCGTGCGCCACAGGCGGGGGCCTGTCAGCGTCTGTTCCTGCGCGGAGGCACCCAGACCCCCTTCATTGTACCACGCGATCATGCCGCAGATTGGGATGCGCCCGAAGGCGTTCATCATCGGCAGGACCGCTTCGAGCACCTTGCCACCGACGTTTTCGAAATAGATGTCGATGCCGTCGGGGCATTCTTCCTTGAGCGCGCGGCGCAGGTCGGAGGCGCTGTCAAAGGCACGGTGATCGACGCAGGCGTCAAAACCGAAGTGATCGACCGCGAGGCTGCATTTGTCGGCCCCGCCCGCGATGCCCACCACGCGCAGGCCCATGGATTTGGCCAGCTGCCCCACCATCGAGCCCACGGGGCCGGTGGCTGCGGCAACGACAAGCGTTTCGCCTTCCTTGGGGCGGCCGTGTTCCATCAGCCCGAACCAGCCGGTGAAACCGGGCATGCCCATCACGCCCAGCGTATAGGACAGGGGCACCTGATCGGGATCGACGCGCGCCAGACCTTCACCGTCGGACGTGGCGTGGGTGGCCCAGCCGAACGCGCCCATCACGTGATCGCCCACGGCGTATTTGTCGTTCCGGCTTTCGATGACGCGGCCCACGGCGCCGCCTTCCATCTTGCCGTCCAGCGGAACGGGCGCGGCATAGGATTTCGCGTCGTCCATGCGCCCGCGCATATAGGGGTCGAGCGACATATAATGTACTTCGACCACGATTTCGCCCGGACCCGCGGTGGGGATCTGCGATTCCTCGAGCCGGAAATTATCGGCGGTGGGGGCGCCCGTGGGGCGGCTGGCCAGAACGATCTGCTGCATCTTGTCGGACATCTGTTGGTCTCCCGGTTGTGTTATGCCCGCCAAGGTAGCGGTTGGCGCGCCTTGCACAAGCTGCATGGCTGCCGACCTCACGTCAGCTGCCCCTTGGCAATCGGGGCGCATGGGGCTAACAGGGCGTCTGATCCAAGACAGAGGGCCCCGGATATGGTTGGCAGTGCAAATCTCAACATCATGATCAAGGCTGCCCGCAAGGCGGGCCGCGCGTTGGTCAAGGACTTCCGCGAAGTCGAGAACCTGCAGGTGTCGATGAAGGGCGCGGGCGATTTTGTCAGCCGTGCCGATCTGAATGCCGAAAAGATCCTCAAGGAAGAATTGCGCGGCGCACGCCCCACCTATGGCTGGCTGGCCGAAGAGGGCGGCGGCGAGGATGGCGAGGACCCCACCCGCCGCTGGATCGTCGATCCGCTGGACGGGACCACGAACTTCTTGCACGGGCTGCCCCATTGGGCCATTTCCATCGCACTGGAGCACAAGGGACAGGTCGTCGCGGGCGTGATCTTTGACGCGGCCAAGGACGAGATGTTCTTTGCCGAAAAGGGCGCGGGTTCGTGGATGAACGACAGCCGCCTGCGCGTGTCGGGCCGTCACCGGATGATCGAGGCGATCTTTGCCAGCGGCGTGCCGTTTGGCGGGCGGTCCGATCTGCCGGTCACCTTGCAGGAATTTGCGCGTCTGGCCCCGGCCTGTGCGGGCATCCGGCGCTGGGGATCTGCGGCGCTGGACATGGCCTATGTCGCGGCTGGTCGTTATGACGGGTACTGGGAACGCCGCCTGAACGCCTGGGATCTCGCGGCGGGCGTCATTATCGTCAAGGAAGCCGGCGGTCTGATCGAGCCGTTGAACCCGGCGGGCGATATCCTGGCCGACGGCGAAGTGATTTGCGCCAACGAGGCAATCTTCAACAGCTTCCAGAAGGTGATCCGGCCCTAATCCGGCCCTAATCCGGCTGGTCCGCCGGATGGTTGACCCCGTCGGTCCAGCCGATGGGTTCATGCGTCCAGCTTTCGACCCCTTCGATACAGCCCAGATTGATCCCGCATTCCGCGGGATCCGACCGGCGCTGATGGTAGAGGTAGATGCCACAGATCTTGCAAAAATAATGCTTTGCCGTGTGCGTTCCCCAGCTGTAGCGGGTGAGCGTATCTGTGCCTTTGGTCACGATCACGCTGTCTGTGCGCGCGGTCACGGCGGCCGCCTGCCTGCGGCGACAAAAGCTGCAGGTGCAGCGGGCGGGATCAAGCCCGCCGGGTAGGGTGGCGGTCAGGGCGCAGGCGCCGCAATGGCACTGGGCAGAAATCTTCATTTGCGTTTCACCTTGGGAATGCTGCTGGGCAGGGCTGGATAGCGGGCAGGCGCGTGCGGGGGATGACCGTCAGTGGCCTGCCAGAACCGCGGCCCGCCCAACCGCAGCCACAGCGGCACCGTCAGCACCAGCCCCGCGACAAAGCCGCCCGCATGCGCCCAGTAGGCCACGCCGCCGGCCGTAGGGTCGGCCCCCACGCCGCCGATGAATTGCATGCCGAACCATACCATCAGCATGATCCATGCGGGGATTGGAAACACCCGAAAGATGATGATCAGCACCAGCAGAATGTCGACCTTGGCCTTGGGGAACAGCAACAGATACCCTCCCATCACCCCCGCGATCGCCCCCGAGGCGCCCACCGTGGGGATGTAGGAGGCGGGATCGGCCACCACATGCGCCAGCCCCGACAAGGCCCCCGTGGCCAGGTAGAAGGCGAGGTATTTCAGATGTCCCATCTCGTCCTCGACGTTGTCGCCGAAGATCCACAGGAACAGCATGTTTCCCGCCAGATGCAGCCATCCCGCGTGCAGGAACATGGAGGTGACCAAGCCTGCGTAGCCATCGCCCTGCGTGACGCGGCGGGGCAGCAGGGCCCAATCGTAGTAGAGGCGGCTGAGGGCGCGCTCATCGCCCGACACCGGCAACATCCACAGGAAAATCACGATGTTCAACGCCATCAGCGCATAGGTGACGTAGGGCACGCGGCCCGATGGATTATGATCGCGGATGGGAAACATGGCGCCAAGCTGGGCCAAGCGGGCGTGAGGGTCAAGCCGCGGTGTTGCCCCGCGCGGCGATGGCACGCGGGGCGGTGACGTTTCGGCGCGCGGGACGCAGACCGGGGCCGGTGGCGCCTATCTAGGCCGACGCGCCCAGAAGGGCTGCGTTGCCGCCCGACGCAGTGGTATCGACACAGACGTGCCGTTCCGCGCGCACCCGCGCCGCATCGGGCAAACCGCGGATCAAGGGGATGATCGGGCCGCTGCGCCGTGCCAGAGCCTGCTCCAGCGTGCGCGCGGTGTCCTCGTCTCCCCACCACAGCACGCCGCCGTAATCGGGGCCCTGCGCCAGCAGCTCGGGATCGATCGCACCCGAAACGGTTACCGCGATCCCGCCAAGGGCCTCGACCGCGCGGCGCTGGGCCGTGGCAGTGTCTTCCTGCGGACCGAGGCACAGCAGCGCGGGCCGCGGCAGCGTCGACAGGCGATTGGATTCGCCCGTGGGGCCCGGCAAGGTCTGCGTATCGAGTGCGAGATGCGGCAGATCGGGCAGGGCGGGCAGGTGATCGACCGCGGTGTCCCATGGGGCCGCCGCCTCGGCCACATCGGGGGCCGAGAACCGCGGCAGGTAGTTGGGTCCGCCCGCCTTGGGCCCAGTGCCCGACAGACCTTCGCCGCCGAACGGCTGGCTGCCCACGATGGCGCCGATCTGGTTGCGGTTGATATAGATATTGCCCGCCTCGATGCGTTCGGACACGTGTTGCACGCGGTCGTCGATGCGGGTGTGCAGCCCGAAGGTCAGACCGTAGCCGGTGGCGTTGATGGCATCGATCACCCGGTCGAGATGCGGGGCCTTGAAGGTCGCGACATGCAACACGGGGCCAAAGATCTCGCGCTGCATGTCGCCGATGCCGTCCACGCGCAGGATCGTCGGCGCGATATAGGTGCCCTCGGCGGGGGTGGGCAGCTCCGCGATCAAACGCCCATCGGCACGGGCCGTTTCGATGTGATCGGCGATGGTCTTGCGGGCCGCGTCGTCGATGACGGGGCCGACATCGGTGCTCAGCTGCCACGGATCGCCGATGCGCAGCGCCTGCATGGCACCGGTCAGCATCTTGAGGAAATCGGGTGCGATATCTTCCTGCACATAGAGACAGCGCAGGGCGGAACAGCGTTGTCCCGCCGACTGGAAGGCGGATTCGACGATGGATTGCACCGCCTGTTCGGGCAAGGCGGTGCTGTCGACGATCATCGCGTTCAGCCCGCCCGTTTCGGCAATCAACGGCGTGCCGGGCACGCAATGATCGGCCATATTGGCGCGGATGCGCTGTGCGGTGGCGGTCGATCCGGTGAATGCCACCCCTCCGATACGCGCGTCACCCGTCAGCGCCGCACCCACATCCCCGCCCCCTGGCAGAAGCTGCAGGGCGGTGAGCGGCACGCCCGCCTCGTGCAGGATCTTGACCGCGAAATGCGCAATCAGCGGCGTTTGCTCGGCCGGTTTGGCCAGTACGGCGTTACCTGCAGCCAATGCCGCGCTGATCTGTCCAAGAAAGATGGCAAAGGGGAAGTTCCACGGAGAGATACAGGTGAAAATGCCCGCCGGCGGCGTGTTGGTGGCCTGCGCCGCGTAGTAGCGCAGGAAATCGACACCTTCGCGCAATTCGGCCACGCAATCGGGCAGGCCCTTGCCGGCCTCGCGGGTGAGCAGCGCAAAGATTTCGCCGAAACGGTCCTCGTAGATGTCCGCGGCCCGGTTCAGCGCGGCGCGGCGTTCGGGCAGCGGAGCGTCCCACGGTTTTGCCCCATCCAGCGCGGCGGCCGCGTCTTGGGCGCGGGCATTGCCCACGGTGCCGGGGGAGGCCAGCCCCGTGGGGTTGGTGACCGCGACAGGATCATCACCCTGCGCATCTCCCACAACCAGCGGCGCTGCCTGCCACGTGGCATCGGCAAAGGGCGCGCGGGCCGCCTCGATCGCTGCCAGTGTCGGGCTGTGCGCCAGATCGAAACCCAGCGAATTGGGCCGTTGGGGCCGGAAGATATCGGGGCCGCGCGGGATCACCGGCACGCTGTCGGCCAGTTGGTCGAACGGATCGGCAGCCACGACTTCGGGCGGCACGTCTTCGTCGACGATCTGGTTGACGAAGCTGGAATTCGCCCCGTTTTCCAGCAGACGCCGCACCAGATAGGCGAGCAGATCGCGGTGGGCGCCCACGGGTGCATAGATGCGGCAACGGGTGCCGTTCTTTTCCATGACGATGTCATGCAGCGTCTCACCCATGCCGTGCAGGCGCTGGAATTCAAAGCTGTCTTTGTCGGCGCCCATATGCAGCACGGCCGCAACGGTATGGGCGTTGTGGGTGGCGAATTGCGGATAGATCCGGTCGGTCATGCCCAGAAGCTTGCGCGCGTTGGCGATATAGCTGACGTCGGTGGCCGCCTTGCGGGTGAAAACGGGAAAGCCGTCGACCCCTTCGACCTGCGCCTGCTTGATTTCGGTGTCCCAATAGGCGCCTTTGACCAGCCGTACCATGATGCGGCGGTCGTGGCGTTCGGCCATGTCGTAAAGCGCATCGATCGCGGCGCTGGCTCGGGGCCCGTAGGCCTGTACCACCACGCCGAACCCGTCCCAACTGGCAAGCGCCGCTTCGCCCATCACGGTGTCGATCACATCGAGCGACAGGCCCAGACGGTCGGCCTCCTCGGCGTCGACATTCAGGCCCATGCCGGCCGATTTGGCCAAAAGACACAGCGCGCGCAGGCGCGGCACGAGATCGGTCATGACCTGATCTTCCTGCGCGACTTCGTAGCGCGGATGCAGGGCGCTGAGTTTCACCGAGATGCCGGGATTGCGGCGGATATCGTCGTGGGTGCAGGCGCGGGCAATGGCGCTGATGGCGTTGGAGTAGCTCAGGTGATAACGCCGCGCGTCGCTTTCGGTCCGGGCCGCTTCGCCCAGCATGTCATAGCTGTAGGTGAAGCCCTTTTGCTCCATCCCGCGGGCGCGTTTCATGGCGGCGTTGATGTCTTCGCCCAGCACGAATTGCCGACCCATTTCCTTCATCGCGCGCGACACGGCCGTCCGGATGACCGGCTCGCCCATGCGTTTGATCGCCGCACGCAGGTGGCGCACGGGGCCGGGTTGATCATCGTCCAGCACGCGGCCCGTCAACAGCAGCGCCCATGTCGAGGCATTCACGAGGCTTGATGTCGAGTGGCCCAAGTGGCGGCCCCAGTCCGACGGCGCGATCTTGTCCTCGATCAGCGCGTCCATCGTATCGGCATCGGGCACCCGCAACAGCGCTTCGGCCAGACACATCAGCGCCACGCCCTCGTCTGTCGACAGCCCGTATTCGGCCAGAAAAACCTCCATCATGCCCGGCGCGGTGGTGCTGCGGATGGCCCGCACCAGATCGGCGGCGCTGGCGGTAATCTCGCGCCGGTCCCGCGCGTCCAGCGCGGCGGTCTCGATCAGCTTGGCTAGGGCGGTGTCGGGGTCGATATAGGTGCCCGCATCAATCTGTGCGCGCAGGGAAAGGGAGGTATCGCGGGCCATGGTATGCTCCAGTCAAGGGACAAGTTTTTCCTAGCTTACAGGCAAAGCCCAAGGCATATTCACTTAAGGTGTCGGCTGCACGGTGTATTTGGTTTGAAAATCGGGGGTAATTGCGGTGAATAATCCTTCTGACCTTGATCGGTTCGATCAGGCGATTCTCACGACCCTCGCCGAGGACGGGCGCATCAGCATCACCGATCTGGCCAAGCGGATCGGCCTGTCGAAGTCCCCCACACAGGCCCGGTTGCGCAGGCTCGAGGAGAACGGTGTCATCCTGGGCTACCGCGCAATGCTGAACCCGATCCGGCTGGGGCTGGACCATGTGGCGTTCGTCGAGGTGCGCCTGAACGACACCCGCGAGGCTGCCTTGCACGCTTTCAACGAGGCGGTGCGCCGCGTGCCACAGATCGAACAGGCCCATATGATTGCGGGCAATTTCGACTATCTGCTGAAGGTGCGTACCCGCGACATGGCCAGCTACCGCCTGTTTCTGGGGGACACGATTTCGATGCTGCCGCATGTGGCATCCACCTCGACCTACACGGCGATGGAGGCCGTCAAGGAAGTGATGCTGGCCGAGCGGGTTCAACAGGGCGTGACTTGACCTGATACGGGGATGATCCATTCTTGGGGCATGCGTATCCTGTTTGCCTTAGCCGTGATGGTTGGCCCCGCCGCGACATCCGTATTTGCCAGCACCTGTGCCGAGGTGCCCGACTACAGTGACGAACTGAGCGCCCTGTTCGAAGAGGCCCGCGCGGCCGAAACCTATCAGGAAGGCCGCACGCTGAGCGGCCGGATGTGGGAGGTCTGGCTGCGGGCGCCCGACGAGGCGGCGCAAGCCGTGCTGGACCGCGGTCTGTCGCGGCGCGACAGCTATGACTATGTCAACGCCTACGCGGATTTCACGCGGTTGATCGAATACTGCCCCGACTATGCCGAAGGGTGGAACCAGCGCGCCTTCATCAGTTTTTTGCGCGACGATCTGGATCAAGCCTTGGTTGATTTGGACAAGGCTCTTGCACTGCAACCGCGCCATGTGGCGGCGCAGGCGGGCAGGGGGCTAACCCTTTTGAAACTTGGACGGATTGACGAGGCACGCACCCAGATGCTTGCGGCCGTGGCAAACAACCCGTGGCTGAATGAACGCGCGCTTCTGGAGAAAGGCGCGCCGCTGGGTCCAAAAGGTGAAGATATTTGAATGGTTTACACCGCCCCAGACATATCTATGTTGCGGCTACCGGATAGCATTGCTGATCCGCGTGCCTGCGTGGTGGAATGGTAGACACAGGAGACTTAAAATCTCTAGGCCCGAAGGGGCCGTGCCGGTTCGAGTCCGGCCGCAGGTACCACTGAATATCCCCGTCAGACGGGGCACACCGGCCCCGCGCATACGACCTGCCCGGCGCGTTTAGCCGCGGGTACCCGCAAACCGTTCCGCCCATTCGGCGCGCTGCTCGTCCGTGATCTTGGCAAACAGAACCTCGGGCACCTCGAAGGCGTGGCCGGGCGCAAGGCGCGTCAGCGCGGCGGGTACATCGTCGGGCCAGCCTGTATCCTCGATTTGCATCGCGGCCAGCATCTTGGCCGCGGCATCCGGTATGAACGGCGCGGCCAGCGTGGCGTAGAGCGGGATGAGATTGAGCGCCAGCCGCACCTGTGCGGCGGCGGTATCTGGATCGGTCTTGAAGGTGGACCACGGCGCCTGCGCCTGCAGGTATTCGTTGCCTGCAGCCCAGATGGCCCGCAGTTCGGCGGCGGATTTGCGCACTTCCATCGCCTCCATCGCCGCACCGTAGCGGGCAACCCGCTCGGTCAGATCGGCAATCAGCGCCTCTTCGGCGGGACCGAAGGTGCCTGCCTCCGGCACCGCTTCACCGAATTTGGAGCGGCAGAATTTCGTGATGCGACTGACAAAATTGCCCAGCACATCGGCGAGGTCCTTATTGACCGAGGCCTGAAAGTTTTCCCACGTGAATTCAGCGTCCTGGGTTTCGGGCGCGTGCGACAGGAGCCACCAGCGCCAGTAGTCGGCCGGCAGGATTTCGAGCGCCTGATCCATGAACACACCGCGCCCGCGCGAGGTGCTGAACTGGCCGCCGTCGTAGTTGAGGTAATTGAACGACTTGATGTAATCGACCAGCTTCCACGGCTCGTCGGAGCCCATGATCGTTGCGGGGAACGACAGGGTGTGGAAGGGCACGTTGTCCTTGCCCATGAACTGGGTATAGCGCACGTCATCGGCGCCCTGATCGGTGCGCCACCAGCGCTGCCAGTCGCTACCTTTGCCCGCATCCACCCATTCCTGCGCGCAGGCGATGTATTCGATGGGGGCGTCGAACCAGACGTAGAACACCTTGCCTTCCATCCCGGGCCAGGGCGCGTCGCCGCGTTTGACCGGCACGCCCCATTTGAGATCCCGCGTGATGCCGCGGTCTTGCAGCCCGTCGCCGTCGTGCAGCCATTTCTTGGCGATGGAGGTGGTCAGCACCGGCCAGTCTGTTTTCGAGCTGATCCAGTCGTCGAGCCGGTTTTTCATCTGGCTCTGGCGCAGGAACAGATGCTTGGTGGGCCGCATTTCCAGATCGGTGGCGCCCGATACGGTGGAGCGGGGATTGATAAGATCTTCGGGATCGAGCTGCTTGGTGCAATTGTCGCACTGGTCGCCGCGCGCGTCCTCGAAACCGCAGTTGGGGCAGGTGCCCTCAACATAGCGGTCGGGCAGGAAACGGCCATCGGTTTCGGAATAGATCTGGCGCTGCTCGACCTCCTCGACCAGGCCCTGATCGGCCAACGCGCCTGCGAAATGCTGGGTCAGCCGCTTGTTCTGCTCGGACGAGGAGCGCCCGAAATGGTCGAACGACAGCCCGAAGCGTTGGGCAATGTCGGCCTGAACCGCGTACATTTCGGCGCAGTAGTCTTCGACCGGTTTGCCCGCCTTGGCCGCAGCCAGTTCGGCGGGGGTGCCGTGTTCGTCCGTGGCACACAGGAACAACACGTCATTGCCGCGCATCCGCTGGTAGCGTGCAAAAAGATCCGCGGGCAGCTGGCTGCCCACAAGATTGCCCAAGTGCTTGATCCCGTTGATGTAGGGGATGGCGGACGTAATGAGGTGACGTGTCATGGAGCTTGCGCCTTTGATCTGGTGTTGGCCCCCTTTAGCAGCACAGCCGCGAGGGGGCCAGAGGGGGCTATTCGCGCGGATCGTCCTCGCGGCTGCGTCCCGTCAGGCGCCCCACGGTGAACGAGGTCCGCAGCGCGGCGACAAAACGGGTGCGCCGTGTGGCAGCGCGGCCCGCCCGCATCCGGGCAATCCCGAAAACGATCAGCACCGCATGACCCGCCGCCAGCATCGCGAAGAGGGCGGTCGGACCATAGATGTCGATCAGCACCGACGCCCCGTAAGGCGCGGCGATGG
Source organism: Sulfitobacter sp. S190 (assembly GCF_025141935.1). Classification (NCBI taxonomy): domain Bacteria; kingdom Pseudomonadati; phylum Pseudomonadota; class Alphaproteobacteria; order Rhodobacterales; family Roseobacteraceae; genus Sulfitobacter; species Sulfitobacter sp. S190. The sequence goes on from NZ_CP081120.1 coordinate 1,108,853, forward strand.
CGCCCATCGCAAACCAGAACATCAGTGCCGCGGACAGTTCGACCCGTTCGTCCGACGCGGCAAAATCATGGGCGTGGGCGGCGGCCACCGAATAGATCGGATAGGTCGTCAGCCCGAACACCCCCGCCGACAGCAGGATGCCCGTGACGCCGGTTCCGGCGGCGAACACCGTCACCGCGCAGCTGAAGATCGCCGCCACCGACAACCAGATCAGCACCTTGCGCCGGTCGTATTTGTCGGCGAGCCAGCCTACCGGAATTTGCGCCACCGCACCGCCCAGAATGAAGGCCGCCAGAAACCATGCGATCTGTCCCGCGCTCAGTCCGACTTCCTGCCCGTAGATTGGACCGACCATGCGGAAAGAGGCGCTCGACAAGGCGGCAACCACCACGCCCGCCGCCGCCAGGGGCGATCTTTTGTACGCCAGCGCGGGTCTGAGGCGCGGGGATTTGGGTGTTTCGGGCTGCTGGACCTTGGTCAGGGTGATCGGCAGCAGCGCGGCGCAGCAGACGATCGCAAGCATGTTGTAGGAGATGTAATCCGCAGGTGCCAGAAACCCGATCAGTGTTTGTGCGCCGAGGCTGCCGGCCATGTCCATCATGCGGTAGGTGCCCATCGCGCGGCCCCTTGTTTCGTTGGTGACCTTGGCCTGCAGCCATGCCTCGACGACCGTGAAACAGCCCGCCACGCACAGCCCCGCCCCGACACGCATCAGCGCCCAGGCATAGGGGTTGATGATCATCATATGCGCAATCAGCCCGATGCTGCCCGCAGCGGTGAAGGCCGCAAAAGCGCGGCTGTGGCCGACGCTGCCCATCAGGCGCGGCGCAAACCAGCAGCCGAGGAAAAAGCCGAAGAAATGGGCCGAGCCGAGAAAACCGATCTGCTGGCGCGAGAAGCCCAGTTCGGTGCCCGACAGCACGTCGAGCGGCCCCACACCGCCTGTCGACAGCTGCAACAACACCACCGACAGGAAAAGCGCCGCAAAGGAGATCATCATCCGCATGTCTCCTCTCATGCGCTTATCGGCCGATCAAACCAAGCCTGAATGCGACCTTGGCAGGACGATTTTGGATCAGCGGGCAGCGGGTCTGCGCAATTACGCTTGCCCGTGCCACGGGTGTCTTTAGGTTGAGCGCGCGCAGGCAGGGAGACACGCGATGAAGATGAACGAATTGGGCCGCACCGGAATCAAGGTGAGCGAGCTGTGTCTGGGGTCGATGACATGGGGCACCCAGACCTCCGAGGCGGGGGGCCACGCGCAGATCGACATGGCGCTTGAGGCAGGCATCAACTTTATCGACACCGCCGAAATGTATCCCGTCAACCCGATCAGCGCCGAAACCATCGGCCGGACCGAAGAGATTATCGGCAGCTGGTTCGCCAAGACGGGCCGCAGGAGCGACGTGGTGCTGGCCACGAAACATTCGGGCGAAGGGCTGGCCGCCGTGCGCGACGGCGCCCCCATTTCGGCCGATACGATCCCCGCGACCATCGAAGGATCGCTGAAGCGGCTGCAGACGGATGTCATTGATTTGTATCAGTTTCATTGGCCCAACAGGGGCAGCTACATGTTCCGCAAGAACTGGACCTATGACCCCACCCATCAGGACCGCGCCGAAACGATAGACAACATGCACGCCTGTCTAGAGGCGCTCAAGGCGCAGGTGGATCGCGGCACGATCCGCGCCTTTGGCATGAGCAACGAGAGCGCCTGGGGCTTGAGCCGCTGGGTCGATGCGGCGCAGGCCACCGGCGGTCCACGCTGCGCCACGGTGCAGAACGAGTATTCGCTGATGTGCCGTCTGGCCGATACCGATCTGGCCGAAACGCTGCACAATGAGGACATCGGGATGCTGTCGTTTTCGCCGCTGGCGGCGGGGATGTTGACCGGCAAATATCAGGGCGGGGCGGTGCCCGACGGATCGCGCCTGTCGCTGAACGACACGCTGGGCGGGCGCAAGACCGACCGCGCGTTCGAGGCGGTCGCGGCCTATCTGGCGCTGGCCGAACGACATAGCGTGGACCCTGTGCACATGGCGCTGGCGTGGACCTGTGCGCGGCCCTTCATGGCGTCGGTGATCTTTGGCGCGACCACCACCGCGCAGTTGCAGCATATTCTGGCGGGCGCCGATCTGCGTTTGTCGGATGAGTTAATGGCCGAGATCGACACTGTTCACCGGGATCATCCGTTGCCGTATTGATTCGATCGAGTATCTGAAAAGAAAGCAGAAAATATGCCACTGACCATGAATCGCGAGGTTTTCATCACCTGTGCCGTCACCGGATCAGGTGCCACGCAGGACCGCAGCCACCACGTGCCGCGCTCACCCAAGCAGATCGCCGAGAGTGCCATTGCGGCGGCCAAGGCGGGGGCGGCGGTGGTGCATTGCCATGTGCGTGATCCCGAGACGGGCCAACCTAGCCGTGATTTGCAACTGTACCGTGAAGTCACCGACCGCATCCGCGACGCGGACACCGATGTGGTGCTCAATCTGACGGCGGGCATGGGCGGCGACATCGTCTTTGGTGACGTGGAGGCCCCGTTCCCGACCCGCGAGGGCACCGACATGGTGGGCGCCACCGAGCGTATGGCGCATATCGCGGAATGCCTGCCCGAAATCTGCACGCTCGACTGTGGCACGATGAACTTTGCCGAGGCCGACTATGTCATGACGAACACCCCCGGCATGCTGACCGCGATGGGGCGGATGATGACCGATCTGGGCGTGAAGCCCGAGATCGAGGCATTTGACACGGGCCATTTGTGGTATGCAAAACAACTGGTTAAGGATGGCGTGCTGGACGCGCCTGCGCTGGTGCAGCTGTGCATGGGGGTGCCATGGGGCGCGCCGGATGACCTCAATACCTTTATGGCGATGGTCAACAATGTGCCCGATGACTGGACCTTTTCGGCCTTCGGTCTGGGCCGTAACCAGATGGCCTATGTCGCCGCATCGGTGCTGGCGGGGGGCCATGTGCGGGTGGGTCTGGAGGACAACCTGTGGCTGGAAAAAGGTGTGCTGGCGGAGAACCACCAGCTGGTCAGCAAGGCGCGCGGGATCATCGAGGGGATGGGCGCGCGGTTGATCGGGCCGCAGGACGTGCGCGACCGGCTTGGCCTGCAAAAGCGGATGCCCGCGTGAGAAAAGCGCCCGTGCACCGCACGTACACCGGGCGTGCACAAAGTGTATGCCGCCGCAGTGCAGCATGGGCCGCACTGGCCGTGGCGCTGGCGGGATGTGCCGCAGCACCGGTGCCCCAGGGCGATGTGCGCATCGGCCTGCGCAATCCGACCGCGCCGCTGGGCGGGGTCAGCCGGTTCGAGGTGGCGCGATTTGCGGGCGACTGGACGACGCTGCGCTGTCTGGGGGACTGCGCGGCGCGGGTGCGTTATGTCGTGGCGACGGATGGCGTGCTGCTGCGCGAGGCGGACGGTGTGCGCACGCCCTACCGGATCAGCGCGCCGGGTGTGCTGCGCGAGGTGGGGGGCGACGCGACGCTGGTGGTGATGTGGGTCGATGAAGGCTTTCGCACCGCGGCGGTGGGCGATGCGGAGGGAACATGGGCCGCCGTGATCGACCGCGGCACCGGATCGGCGGACCGCACGGCGGCGGCCACGGAGATTTTGGATTTCAACGGCTGGGACGTCAGCCGGATCAGGAGCGTAGAATGACACGGACGGCAGCGATCATCGGGGGCGGCGTTATCGGCGGCGGTTGGGCGGCGCGGTTTGCGCTGAACGGCTGGCGGGTGCAAGTCTTTGACCCCGACCCGCAGGCGCAGCGCAAGATCGGCGAGGTGATGGACAACGCGGCAAGATCCTTGCCCGGTCTGACGGATGTGGCGCTGCCGCCGCGCGGGCAGATCGTTTTCTGCGACACGATTGCCGACGCCGTAGCAGACGCGCGGTGGATACAGGAAAGCGTGCCGGAGCGGCTGGAGATCAAGCACGATACGTTTGCCCGGATACAAGCCGCCTGTGACAGCGATGCGGTGATCGGGTCGTCCACATCGGGGTTCAAGCCGTCGCAGTTGCAGGAGGGGGCGGCGCGCCCCGGTCAGATCATGGTCGCGCATCCGTTCAACCCAGTCTATCTGCTGCCGCTGGTGGAGCTGGTCGCGGTGGGGGCCGATCCCGCGCTGGTCGAGACCGCGAAGGGGATATTGACGTCTTTGGGGATGTATCCGCTGCATCTGAAAAAGGAAATCGACGCCCATGTGGCCGACCGCTTTCTGGAGGCGGTGTGGCGCGAGGCGCTGTGGCTGGTCAAGGACGGCATCGCCACCACCGAGGAGATCGACAACGCGATCCGCTATGGCTTTGGCATCCGCTGGGCGCAGATGGGTCTGTTCGAGACCTACCGCGTGGCGGGCGGCGAGGCGGGGATGAAGCATTTCATGGCGCAGTTCGGTCCGGCGCTGAAGTGGCCGTGGACCAAGCTGATGGATGTGCCCGAGTTTGACGATGATCTGGTCGATCTGATCGCGGGCCAGTCCGACGCGCAATCGGGGGCCCACAGCATCCGCGCGCTGGAGCGGATCCGCGACGACAATCTGGTCACGATGATGCGCGGGTTGAAGGCCCAGAACTGGGGGGCGGGGGCGCTGATCAACACCCATGAGGCGGCGTTGCGGGCGGGCACCGTGCATGGCGCGCGCGCCGCCGATCTGCCCGCCGACCGGCTGGTCGAGACGGCGCACCGGACCGTGCCGCTGGACTGGACCGACTACAACGGCCACATGACGGAATCGCGGTATCTGCAGGCCTTTGCCGATGCCACCGACCGGTTCATGGAGATCATCGGCTGTGATGCGGCCTATATCGCCACGGGCGGCAGTTATTTCACCGCCGAGACCCATATTCGCCATCTCGACGAGGTGCACGCAGGCGCGGTCATCACCATTCGCACCCGTGTCATTCTGGGGGCGGGCAAAAAGATGCATCTGTTCCACGAGATGTACGAGAGCGACCGGCTGCTGGCGACGGGCGAGCATTTCCTGCTGCACGTGAGCCTCGAGACGCGCAAGCCCAGCCCGCCCGCGCCGCAGATCGAGGCGGCGCTGGAGCGGTTTGCCGAGGGCCACGCCGCGCTGCCGCTGCCGCAGGGTGTGGGCCGCGCCATCGGCGCACCGAGGTGAGCTGTGTTCTGATCACGGCGGGCGCGTCGGGGATCGGTCGTGCGATGGGCGCGGCCTTTGCAGGCGCGGGCCATGACGTGTGGGTGACGGATGTGGACGCGCGGGCGCTGGCGGCGGTCCCGGACAGCTGGCACGCCCACCGCGTCGATGCCACGGACGAGCCCGCGATGCGCGATCTGATCGCCGCGATGCCGCAGATTGATGTGCTGTGTGCCAACGCGGGCGTTGCCGGGCCGACCGCGCCGATCGAGGCGGTGGAGCTGGCCGATTGGCGCGCCTGTGTCAGCGTCAATCTGGAGGGGGCGTTTCTGGCGGCCAAACACGCGGCCCCCAGAATGAAGGCCGCGGGGCGCGGGGCGATCGTGCTGACGTCCTCGACGGCGGGGATTTACGGGTATCCGAACCGCGCGCCCTATGCGGCGGCGAAATGGGCGGTGATCGGTCTGATGAAAACGCTGGCGATGGAGTTGGGACCGCACGGCATCCGCGCCAATGCGATCTGCCCCGGCGCGGTGGAAGGGGACCGGATGGAAGGGGTGCTGGCGCGCGAAGCGGCGGCCAAGGGCATGACCCGCGATCAGGTGTATCACGGGTACGCTGCTGGCACGTCGATGCGCCGCTTTGTGGAGGCCGGGGACATCGCGCAGATGGCGCTTTTTCTCGGCTCGGACGCGGCGCGGATGGTGTCGGGACAGGTGATCGCGGTGGACGGGCACACCGAAAACCCCGATCCGAGGCTGTAGCGGTGCTGGCACCCTGGGCCCTTGTCACGATTGCGGCGGCTGCGTTTCAGACGGTGCGGTTCATGCTGCAAAAGGTATTGGCGAGCACAACGCTGAGCCCGGCGGGGGCGACGTTTTCGCGTTTTGTGTACTCGTGGCCGTTCATCGCGGTGTTGCTCGCGCTCTATGTGGGCGCGGGCGATGTGGCGGTGCCGGCGCTGTCGGCGGGGTTCTGGGGCTTTGGCCTGCTGGGGGCCGTGGCGCAGATACTGGCGACGGTCTGTGTGGTCGCACTTTTCAAGGAGCGCAACTTTGCGGTCGGCATCACGTTCAAGAAAACCGAGGTGATACAGACCGTTCTGGTGGGCGCTCTGTTGCTGGGCGAAGGCGTGAGTTTGCCGGGGTTCGCGGCGATCGCGCTGGGGCTTGTGGGGTTGCTGTTGTTGTCGGGCGGCAAGGAGGCGCGGGGCTTTTCGCTGCGCGATCTGGGCAACCGGGCGGCGGGTCTGGGCATCGCGTCGGGAGTGTTGTTCGCGTTTTCCGCCGTGAGCTACCGCGGGGCGTCCCTGACGCTGGCGTCCGATGATCCGGTGCTGCGCGCCGGTGTGACGCTGATGGCGGTGGTCACGATGCAGACGCTGTTGATGGTGGTCTGGCTGGTGCTGCGCGAAAGGGGCGAGATCGCCCGCGTCTGGGCCGCGCGGCGGGTGGCGGTGTGGATCGGGGTGACGTCGATGGGCGGGTCGTTTTGCTGGTTCGTGGCCTTCACGCTGCAGAACGCGGCCTATGTGAAGGCGCTGGGGCAGGTTGAACTGATCCTCAGCGTCGCGGCGACCACGCTGTTTTTCCGCGAAAGGATCACGGCGCGCGAGGCACTGGGCATGACGGTACTGGCCGCATCGATCCTGTTGCTGATCGTGGTGATCTAGGCGGGATCCTCGTAGGGGGTCTTGTGCCCGTGCAGCCGCAGGAACAGGCTTTCTTCGTCGTTGTTGCGGAAATAGGGCACGGAGGCGGGGGCCGTCCGGTCGGCGGCGCGGGCCTCTATCTCGGCCAGCACGACTTCGGTGATGAAGGGCATATCGAAGCGCCGCGCCTCGGTCAGCGGCACCCATTGCAGATGCGACAGCTCGTCGCTGGCGGCGGCGAAATCATCGGGATCGGAGGCGATGTCATCCACATCGACCAGAAAGAACCGCGCATCGAAACGGCGGGGCCTGCCGGGGGGCGTGAGCGCGCGGAACACGAATTGCAGCGGCGCGGCGGTGGGCAGATGACCGGTGGCGGCAAAGCTGTGCCAATCGGGGGGCGGTGCCCCCGCCCACGCGCCGGGGGTGCCGAGGATCAGGCCGGTTTCTTCCCACAGCTCGCGGATGGCGGCGACCGATACGGCATGGGCCAGACCGGCGTCGGACCCTTCGAGCAGCCTTGCGTGACACGGCGCGGGCGTGTGTCCGGCCAGCGAGATATGGGCATCACCCGGATCGACCGCGCCGCCGGGAAAGACGAATTTGTTGGGCATGAAGGCCGCGCGCGCCCCGCGCTGGCCCATCAGGATGCGCGGCGCGGTGTCGCGGTCGCGGATCACGATCACCGTGGCGGCATTGCGGATGGCGGTTTTGTCGACACTCACGTGGCGGGCCCTTTGCGCAGCTGTGCGGGCCTAGGCCGAGCGCGCAAAGCCGCCCATTTCCTTGGCCCACTGGAAGCCGATCATCGCCCCCTTCAGTCGCGGCAAAAGGTAGAGGGACAGCGCACAGGTGCCAACCGCAAAGATCGTGAACAGCACGATGGGTTCGGGGCGCCATTGCACAAAGACGAAGTGCAGCAGCGGTGCCATCAGGTGCCCGACCAGCAGGATCGTGAGATAGGCGGGCCCGTCGTCGGCGCGGTGGTGGTGGAATTCCTGATCGCATACGGCACAGTGGTCGTGGACCTTGAGATAGCCGAAGAGCAGCGGACCGGCGCCACAGTTGGGGCACCGGCGCCGCCAGCCCCGCAGCATGGCGGGCATGCGCGGGCGTTCGCCGCCGGTTGTGTCGTCATGTGCCGCGATGCGCGGTTGGGCGTTGCTCTGACTCATGGTCTGAATCCCTCAGGGTGCTATGGCAGACAGATGCGCCTTTTGTGCGTGAAAAGGAAGGTGGCGATTTGTCCCAACCGCGTCGGGTCGCATTTTTTTGCACATTTGTGCGACGGAAAAGCTGCGGCGGCCCGTTCTATCCCCGATCACGGCCGCAAGAGAGGCCGCCGTGGTCCGAGCGAAACAGGAGAACACCATGATCAAGATCACCTTTACCGCCGCCGCCATCGTTGCAGGTCTGCTGGCGAGCCATGCCGATGCCCGCGAGGACAAACCCGCGCGTGCCGCGGCCATGTTCGAGCGTCTGGACGCCAACAGCGACGGCAAGCTGTCGCTGGCCGAGATCGAGGCGCGGTCGGCGGAGCGCTTTGCGCGGGCGGATGCCAACAACGACGGTGCATTGAGCATCGAAGAGTTGCGCGCGGCGGGCGATGCGCGGCGGGCAAAGCGGGCCGACCGCATGATGCAGCGGCTCGATGCCAATGACGACGGCAGCCTGACCCGTGCCGAGATGGAAGCGCGGCGCAATCCTGCCGAGATGCTGGCCCGGCTCGACACCGACAAGGACGGGGCGCTGAGTGCCGAGGAGTTCGCCGAGGCCCGCCAGCACCACCGCCACGGCAAAAAGGGCAAACCCGCGAGCGAATGAGCTTGGGCTTGCCCGCGCATCCTGCCACGGGCAGGGTGCGTTCATTGCCGGGAATTGCCAGTGACACCACCGTCTTCCTCCTCTCAGGCCCGCGATGCGGATGCAGACTTGCTGGCGCGTTACGCGGCGGGCGACGATGCGGCGGCACGTCAGCTGACACAGCGGCTTGCGCCGCGGGTCTTTGCCCATGCGGTGCGCGTATTGGGCGACCGGGCGGAGGCCGAGGACGTGACACAGGAAGCTTTGATGCGGTTGTGGAAGATCGCGCCGAAGTGGGATGCGGGCCGCGCGCAGGCGTCGACATGGCTTTACCGGGTGACGGCCAACCTGTGCACGGACCGGTTGCGCCGCCAGACCCACGCCGACATCGATGCGGTGGCCGCGCCGGCCGATCCTGCTGCACCGGCGCCCGCGCGGATGTTGGACAGCGCCCGTCACGATGCGCTACAGGCCGCCCTGTTGCGGTTGCCCGAACGGCAGCGGCAAGCGGTGGTCCTGCGCCACATCGAGGGGTTGGCGAACCCTGAAATCGCCGAGATACTGGACGTCGGCATTGCCGCCGTCGAAAGCCTGACCGCGCGGGGCAAACGCGCGCTGGCGGCCGATCTGGCCGGACAGAAAGATGCACTGGGGTACACAGATGACTGACCGTGATGACGACGACATGCTGGAGGATGTGTTCATGCAGGCCCGCGCGGCACCGCCCGTGATGCCGGATGCGCTGGTCCGGCGGGTGTTGGCGGATGCCGCCACGGTGCAGCCGCGTGCCCCGTGGTGGCAGCAGATGTTGCGCGCAGTTGGCGGGCCCGCGGGCGTGGGTGGTCTGGTCACCGCGACGGTGGCGGGCTTCTGGATCGGGCTGGCACCGCCTGCGCAGGCGCTTGATCCGCTGGCGCTGGTGGGCACCGACACGGCCGCGGAGGCGGAATTGCCCGGTCTGGTCGCCTTTGGCTGGGATCTGGACGAGGAGGACGGCGCATGAGCGTCCTGCGCAAACGGCGCGTGATGCCGGTGGTTCTGGCGCTGTCGCTGGCTGTCAATCTGGCGGTGATTGCCGCCGTCGCAGGTGTGGCGCTGCGCACGCGGGGCGAGCCGCCGGGCGCGCGGGCGGATGTGCGGTTCGGCGCGCCCTATATCAGGGCATTGCCGCCCGAGCAGCGCGACCGGCTGCGCGCCAGTTTGCGCGGCAGCAAGGACAGGGACCGGATTGGCCGGCCGATGGGGTTCGAGCAGATGTTGCAGGCGTTGCGCGCAGCACCTTTCGATCCCGCCGCCGTGCAGGCCGCGCTGGAGGCGCAGCGCACCCGCTCGCTCGACCGGGTGGGGCGGGTGACCGATGCGTGGCTGGCGCTGGTGATCGAGATGACGGATGCGCAGCGCGCCGCCTATGCCGAACGGCTGGAGGAAACGCTAGCCCGGCGGGGCCGGGACCGGGCGCGCAAATAGGCGTCAGCCGCGATCCTTTCAGGCGGCGGTGCTGCCCAGATTGACCCGGTTGCGCCCTTTGAGTTTGGCCGCATAGAGCGCCTGATCGGCGCTGTCGAGCAGATCGCGGGCCCCGTCGGCGGTGGGACGCGGATGCGTGGAGGACACCGCGGCCCCCGGACCCATCGCCAGACCGATGCTGATCGTGACCTGTTCGGGGTGCGGCGCGCCGGGGAGGGTGAAGGGCGTTTGTGCCATGTCCTGGCAGATCCGGCTGGCGATGGCCTGTGCCTGTGCGGGCGACACGGCGGGCATGACGATCAGGAATTCCTCGCCGCCCAGACGGGACACCATGTCACCGGGCCGCAGATGGGCGCGCAGGCGGCGGGCGGTTTCGATCAGCACGGCATCGCCCGCGGCGTGGCCGAAGTGGTCGTTGATCCGTTTGAAATGGTCCATGTCCGCCACCATCACGGCGAAGGACTGGCCCGAGCGGCGCGCCTGTTCCAGCGTGCGCGACAGATGCGGCATGGCGTAGCGGCGGTTGTACAATCCGGTGAGCGGATCGAAGATCGCGGCCCGCAGGCCGGTGCGCACGGTGCGCCGCATCGCTTCGACCTGGCGTTTGCGGTCCAGCAGCGCCCGCAGGCGTTGCGCCATTTCCGCCGCATCGAACCCGTGCAGCATCAAATCGTCCGCCCCCAGATCGAGCGCGTTGGTGGCGATGCGGGGGGCGGGGGTCTGCTGAACGATGAGCAGGCCGATCATCGAGGTCACCGCATGGGCCCGCAGCACCGAGATGATGTGCAGCGATGCGTCGGCCTGTGCCAGATCGTCGGGCAGGACCAGCACGATCGCGTCGGCGGGCGGCGCGTCGTAGATTTTGGCAAGTGCGGCCCGCGGTGTGCAATGCCGCACCGAGCAGGGCAATTCGGTCTTGAGCGCGGCGGTCCAGCCATGCGCGGTCGCGGGATCTGCGCTAATCAGGGTGATCCGGCTGGGGGCTGCGAATTCGGCGGCGGGTTCGGCCAGCCCGAGGGCCTGGCTGGTGTCTTCACGCAGGTGCCATTCGCAGGCGGTGTTATGCGCGCGGATCACCGACCGCACGCGTCCGAGCAGCAGGGTGTCGTCCACCGGGCGGACCAGCACGTCATTGGCCCCGGATTTCAGCGCCGCGACCCGGTCAGCGGCCGTATGCCGCCCGGTCAGCGCCACGATCGGCACCGGCACATCCACCGCGCCACGTTTCAGAAAGGCCCGCAGATCCGCGATGCCCCCGTCGGGAAAGCTCAGCGCGCTGAGGATCAGATCGGGTGCGAAACGGGCGGTCGCCACGGCGGCTTCGGCAACGGTCGAGGCCTGCTGCACGTCATAGCAGGCGGACGTCAGTACCGATTTGAGCATGATCCGGTTCGTGGCAATAGGATCTATGACGAGGATTTTCCCCTGCATCTGTTACCTTCCGCACCTGTGTATTAAGAATGGGTCAGTTTTCTGACCGATTGGTTAACAAAGCGTTGACGATAAAATTCAAAACGGCGGCTTTCCGATGACACTGACACAGAACGCAGCAGAAACCCTTGCTTTGCAGGCGCTTAGCTGGCTTGCGGCCGACGGCGAACTTTTGCCCATCTTCCTTGGGGCTTCAGGTTTGTCCGAATCCGACCTGCGCGCGGGCATCGAGCAGCCCGAAGTTCTGGGTGGGGTTCTGGATTTCATCCTGATGGACGATGCGTGGGTGGTGGCGTTCTGCGACCAGGCCGGCATCGCCTATGAAAGGGTGGCGCAGGCGCGGCAGGCCCTGCCCGGTGGCGCGCAGGTGAACTGGACATGAGCATCGCCCGCATCGACGCGCTGTGCTTTGACAAGGACGGCACCCTGTTCGATTTCGCCACCACATGGGAAAGCTGGGCGGAGGCGTTCCTGATGCGGGCCGCAGAGCAGGACCGCGGCCGCGCGCGCAGTGTCGGTCTGAGCATCGGTTTCGATCTGGACCAGCGCCGGTTTGCGCGTGACAGCGTGGTCATCGCGGGCACGCCGGGGGAAGTGGCGCGCGCCCTGTCGCCGCATTTTCCGCAGCTGACCCGTACTGGATTGCTCGACATGTTGAACGAAGAGGCCGCGCTGGCACCGCAGAGCGAAGCGGTGCCGCTGGGCCCTTTGTTGATCGGGTTCAAGGCCCGCGGGCTGCGCATCGGCGTGGCCACGAATGACGCAGAGGCGCCCGCGCGCGCGCATCTGGATCAGGCCGGGGTGACGGAGCTGTTCGATTTCATCGCGGGCTTCGACAGCGGATACGGCGGCAAGCCTGCGCCGGGCCAACTGCTGGCCTTTGCCGCGCAGGTGGGGGTGCCCCCGGACCGGGTGGCGATGGTCGGGGACAGCACCCATGACCTGCACGCGGGCCGTGCCGCGGGGATGCACACGGTTGCGGTGCTGACGGGGCTTGCCACCGCCGACGAGCTGGCCCCCCACGCGGATGTCGTGCTCGAGGATATTGGCGAGATCCCTGCATGGCTCGACAGGCTCGGGCGGGGCTGAGGGGTCAAACGCGACAAAATGTGTCGCAACAGGCGCGGCAAGCCGGCACGATGCGTCGCCTTCTGGGAGGCGACAGCAGGTTTGCGGAGGCGCCCAGATGACCGAACAGACGAAACGCAGAACCCGAGGCGGGGGCCGGGCAGGCGCCAAGAACCGCCGCGGCACCGCCGTGATCGAGCAGATGCCCTGGGCACCGCCCGTCAACATCGACCGCCCCGTGGAGCCGTTGACCCCCGAGGGGGTTGCCGCCGTGCACGACGGGGCCATGCGTATCCTCGAAGAGATCGGGATCGAAATTCTCAATGCCGAGGCGCTGGAGGTGTTGCGCAAGGCAGGTGCCACCGTGAGTGGCGAGAATGTCCGCATGGGCCGCGAGATGGTGATGGAATACGTGGCGCTCGCCCCGTCGGAGTTCACGCTGACGCCGCGCAACCCCGACCGCGCGATCACGATCGGGGGCCGCAATCTGGTCTTTGGCAACGTGTCGTCGCCGCCCAACTACTGGGACATGGCGCTGGGCCGCAAGGTGCCGGGCACCCGTGCGCAATGCCAGGACCTGCTCAAGCTCACCCAGTATTTCAACTGTATCCATTTCGCGGGCGGCTATCCGGTGGAGCCTGTCGACATCCATGCCTCGGTGCGCCATCTGGACGTGCTTTATGACAAGCTGACCCTGACCGACAAGGCGATGCACGCCTATTCACTGGGCCGCGAGCGGGTCGAAGACGTGATGGAGATGGTGCGCATTTCCGGCGGCTGGACCGATGAGGAGTTCGAAGCCAGCCCCAAGATGTACACCAACATCAACTCCACCTCGCCGCTCAAGCACGACATTCCCATGCTCGACGGCTGGATGCGGATCGCGCGGCGCAACCAGGCGATGGTGGTCACGCCCTTTACGCTGGCAGGTGCGATGGCGCCGGTGACGATGTCGGGCGCGGTGGCGCAGTCGCTGGCCGAGGCGCTGATCGCGGTGGTGCTGGCGCAGATCATCCGGCCGGGATCCTGCGTGGCGATCGGCACGTTTACCTCGAACGTGGACATGAAGACCGGTGCGCCCGCCTTTGGCACGCCCGAATATATGCGCGCCACCCAGATGACCGGCCAGCTGTGCCGGTTTTACGGGCTGCCGATGCGCTCGTCAGGGGTTTGTGCGGCCAATGTGCCCGACGGGCAGGCGATGTGGGAGACCTCCAACAGCCTGTGGGCGGCGGTGCAATCGGGGACCAACATGGTCTATCACGCTGCGGGCTGGCTGGAGGGCGGATTGATCGCGAGCCCCGAGAAATTCATCATGGACTGCGAGATCCTGCAGCAGATCCAGCGCTACATGCAGCCCGAGATTTGCGCCACGGGCCCCGACGAGATCGCGCTGGACGCCATCAAGTCGGTCGGAAACCAGGGCCATTTTTTCGGCATCCAGCACACGCAGGACCGCTATACCACCGCGTTTTACCAGCCGTTCCTGAGCGACTGGACGAATTACGAGGGCTGGGAGGTGGCGGGCGGCATCTGGACGCCGGAGCGGGCCCACCACATGTTCCGCGATATCGTGAACAGCTTCGAGCCACCCGCGATGGACGCGGCGATCCGCGAGGAGCTGGCCGAGTTCGTGGCCCGCCGCAAGGCCGAAGGGGGCGCGCCGACCGATTTCTGAGGCGCGTCTTTGCCTTCTGTTAACGCGCAGGCGTCATAACGGGGCAACACGGGGCCAAAGCAGGGGCGGTCATGCACGGGCTGATCAACCGCAGCATTCAGAACTACATTTGCGACGGCTACGGGGCCGATCGCTGGCTGGCGGTGGCGCGGCGCGTGCCGCTTGATCCGCCAGTATTCGAGGCGATGCTGTGGTACGAGGACGCGCTGACGCATGCAGCGCTCGACGCGGCGGCCGAGGTGCTGGAGCGCGACCGCAGCGAGGTGATGGAGGACATCGGCAGTTATCTGGTGTCGCATCCCAACGCCGAGCGGGTGCGCCGCCTGTTGCGCTTTGGTGGTGCGACCTTCGAGGATTTCCTGCATTCGCTGGACGATCTGCCCGACCGCGCGCGGCTTGCCGTGCCTGATCTGGTGCTGCCGGGGATCGAGTTGCTGACCGAAGGGGCGGGGCGCTATGTGCTGCGCTGCGGGGCGACGTTCGAGGGGTTCGGCCATTTCATGATGGGCCTGTTGCGCGCGATGTCCGATGATTACGGGACGCTGGCGCTGCTGGAGCATGTAACGCGCGCGGGCGGCGACGAGGTGGTCGAGATTGGCCTGATCGAGGCGGAGTTCAGCACCGGCCGGCTGTTCGAGCTGGGCCAGAGCGTATGATGCAGACGGCGGTGCACTCGGAGGTGATGGATGTGCTGTGCCCGATGCATCTGCGGCTGGATGGCGCGGGACGGATCACGCATCTGGGCCCGACGCTGCGCAAGATCGCGCAGGCATCCGAGGTGTTGGGCAAACCGCTGTGGCAGGCATTCGACGTGACGCGGCCGCGCGATGTCGGCAGTCTGGCGGCGCTTGCCTGCGCGCCGCAGGGCAAATTGCAACTGCGCCTGCGCGAGGGCGAGGCGATGCAGCTCAAGGGCGTTTTCGTACCGGTGCCGGGGGCGGCGGCGGGATCGATCATCAACCTGTCGTTCGGCATTTCGGTGATCGACGCGGTCAGCCGATACGCGCTGACCAATGCCGATTTCGCCGCGACCGATCTGGCCATCGAGACGCTGTATCTGGTGGAGGCGCAATCCGCCGCGATGCACGCGTCGCAACAGTTGAACCGGCGGTTGCAGGGCGCCAAGGTCGCGGCGGAAGAACAGGCGTTCACCGACACGTTGACCGGGCTGAAGAACCGCCGCGCGCTGGACCATGTGCTGGAGCGGTTGCTGGTGGCCAAGCTGGGGTTCGCGGTGATGCACATCGATCTGGATTATTTCAAGGCCGTCAACGACACGCTGGGCCACGGCGCGGGCGATCACGTGTTGCAGGTCGTGGCCGCGGCGATGGTCGAGGAAACCCGCAGCGGTGACACCGTGGCGCGCGTGGGGGGCGATGAATTTACCGTGGTGCTGCCCGATGTGCGCGATGTGACCACGCTGGAGGCGGTGGGCCGCCGCATCATCAGCCGCATCGAGGAGCCGATCAGCTACCGCGATCATACCTGCGAGATTTCGGCCAGCATCGGCACCGTGTGGATACAGGCCAGCCAGTCGCCCACCCGCGAGGCGCTGCTGGAGGATGCGGATATCGCGCTTTATGCCTCGAAGCACCGCGGACGGGCGCAGCAGACGGTGTATTCGCCCGATTTGCGCGACGACGCGGCGGTGGCATCGGCCGACTCAAACGCGGAGCGCGGGCGGTAGGACCGGCGTGGAAAGGGGAGCCTGTGCCACCGGAGCACCGGCCAGACCGGTGCGGGCCAAGACCCACAGGCCCCGAGCGCCGCAGCCGATTTGCCGCGCCCGGGGGCCAAAGCATGCCGCACCGGTGGACCGGCGGCCACGACTGACGTAAAGGCATGGGGGTATGATGACACCGCGTTCCTTTTTTTCCCGCGTGGCCCGACGGCTGGCCGAGCGCCGCCGCCGCGCCCGTTTTGCCGCCGCGCTGGAGCATATCCACGGGGCGGATTTCCACGTGCCGCGGGACGCGGTGCTGGCCATCGTGCTGGTGCGGGACGGATCCTACTATATGGATGCGTTTTTCGACTATTACCGCGCGATGGGGGTGACGCATTTCGCGTTTTTCGACAACGGGTCGACCGATGACACGCTGGCGCGGATCAGGGCAGAGCCGAACACCGTCATCGACCGGGCGGTGCTGCCGCTGGCGCAATACGAGGATTTGATGCGGGGGTATCCTGCGCAGACCTACGGCGCCGACCGGTGGTGTCTTTATGTCGATATGGACGAGCAGTTTGATTTCGAGGGCCGCGCGCGCATCGGCATCGACGGGCTGGTGGGGTATTTGCGGGCGCGGGGCGATACCGCGCTGGTGGCGCAGATGCTCGAGATGTTTCCCGTAACGCCGTTGCGGGCGGCGGATGATCTGGATTTCGAACAGGCGCTGGCGGCGTTTGACCACTATGACATCAGCACCGTGGAGCGCAGACCCTATCATGCGCCGGAGATTCCCTTTGCGGCGCTGCTGCGCGACAACACGATCCCCGACGCGCGGATCGATTTCTGCTTTGGCGGCGTGCGGGGGCGCGTTTTTGGCGAGACGTGCTGTCTCACGAAGCATCCGCTGATCTTTAACGGGCCGGGTGTGACACCGGCGCCGCATCCGCATCTGTCCCAAGGGGTGGTGTGCAGCGATATGACGGCGGTGATCCGGCACTATAAATTCGCGGGCGGCGGGCTGGCGCGGGATATCGCGTCAAGTGGTACGGCCGATCTGGATCACGGGGAAGATGCCGCGCGGGCGCGGGTTGCGGCGCGGGATCCGGATGTGACGCTGTATTCCGCGGCCGCGCGGCGCTGGGCCGGGATCGCCCCGTTGCAGCAGGCCGGGTTTCTGGTGCCCTCGGCGGGGTATAATGCCTATCTGGCGTCCCGCGAGGGCGGGGCATGAGTGTCGCGGCGGTGGTGATTGGCCGCAACGAGGGGGCGCGTCTGCTGGCCTGTCTGGATGCTTTGGGCGGGATCGACACGGTGATTTACGTCGATAGCGGATCGACGGACGGGTCGGTTGCGGCGGCGCAGGCGCGCGGCGCGACGGTGGTCGCCCTGGATATGACGCAGCCCTTCACCGCCGCGCGGGCGCGCAATGCGGGGCTGGCCGCGGTGCCCGACGCGGTTGAGATGGTGCAGTTTCTGGACGGCGATTGCGTGATGCAGCCCGGGTGGCTGGCGACGGCGCGGGCGTTTCTGGACGCGCGGCCGGATGTGGCCGTGGTCTGCGGACGGCGACGCGAGACCGAGCCGCAGGCGTCGGTGTACAACCGCCTGATCGACGCGGAATGGGACACGCCGGTCGGCGAGGCGCGGGCCTGCGGGGGCGATGCGCTGATGCGGGTGGCCCTCCTGCGGGCGGTGGGCGGCTACCGCGCGGATCTGATCGCGGGAGAAGAGCCCGAGCTGTGCATCCGTCTGCGCGCGGCGGGCTGGAAGATATGGCGCATTGGCGCCGAGATGACGGCCCACGATGCCCAGATCACCCGGTTTGCCCAGTGGTGGCAGCGCAGCAGGCGGGCCGGTCATGCCTTTGCCGAAGGGGCCGCGCTGCACGGTGGCCCGCCCGAGCGCCATTGGGTCCGCGAAACGCGGCGGGCGCTGGTTTTCGGGCTGGCGCTGCCGGTGGCGATTGTGGCGCTGGCCATGGTGGCGGGGCCGTGGGCGCATGTGCTTGGCCTGATCTATCCGGTGCAGGTATTGCGGTTGGCCCCGCGGATGGGGCTGGTGCCTGCGGTCTTCAATGTCACCGGCAAATTCGCGGAGGCGCAGGGCGCATTGGGGTATTATCTGCGTCGGTGGACCGGCGGGCAGCGGCGGTTGATCGAGTACAAGTGATCAGCGGCGGCGCTGGCGCAGTGCCTGGCCCGCAAGCCCCGGCAGGATCGCGAAGCATTTGGCGTAGCGCGGCACCATGCGCCGCGGGCTTTGCAGCGCGCGCCAGAGCCATTCGAGCGCCAGCATCCGCATCAGACGCGGTGCGCGGACCTGATGACCTGCCAGAAAGTCGAGCCCAGCACCGATGGAGGCAAACCCGATATGGGGGCAGTGCCGCGCGGCGTGGGCGGCGAAAAGTTCTTGCTTCGGGGCGCCCAGCGCGATAAAGCACAAGCCTGCGCCGCTGCGCCCGAGCATGTCGCAGATGGCATCGGCATCGCCGCCGGTGGGGTCAAACCCGTAGGCGGGCGCGTGGCATAGGGCGATCGACAGCCCCGGCACACGCTGGCGCAACGCCTCGGCCGCGGCGGCGAGTGCGGCGTCCGAGCTGCCCATGAGGGCCACGGGCGTGCGGGTTTCGGCGGCAAGCGTGCACAGCGGCAGGATCAGATCGGAGCCCGGCATCAGCGCCACGGGCCTGCGCGCCAGCCGTGACAGCCACACGACCGGCCGGCCGTCCGCGACAATCAGATCGTGACGGGCGTAGGCCTCGGCGAAGCGGGGGTCATTGGGCAGTTTCGTCAGGTGGTCGAGATTGAGGGTGGCCAGCGCGAATCCGCGCTGTTCCGCCATGCGGGCGCGCACGGTGCGAAACAATTGCTTGCGTGTCGCCACATTGATCTCGACCGAGTAACCAGTGCCGCCAAATTTCATCGCCCCGCGCACCCCGTCACGGCGCGGCTTGTGCCGTGCGGCGCGATGAAATAATCGGATTTTTCAAACATAACAGATACTTCCGGCCTGCGGTGTGGGGGCGGCGTGGGGTTCTTGCCCAAAGTACCGTGATGACACGGACCTGCCTAGAGTGTATGTGCAAAGGTCTCGGGACGTTGTTTGCGAAGCTGTCTGGAAAGGGGCGGATGCCCAACGCGATTGCATATCTGGCGCTGCTGGCCTGGCCGATGGTCTGTCTGGTGATGTTCCGCACCCTGCGGGTGGAGCGGGCGCTGATCTGGTCGATCGTGGGGGGGTATTTGCTGCTGCCGCCGCTGGCGGAGTTCAATCTGCCGCTGGTGCCTGCGCTGGACAAGGTGTCGATCCCCAGTGTCGCGGCGCTGGCGATATTGGTGCTGGCGACGTCGCACAAGGTGCATTTGTGGCCCGAAGGCAGGGTGGCGCGGGTGCTGGTCGTGGGGTTCGTGCTGTGTGCGGTGCCCACGGTGATGACCAACCGCGAACCGATCTTTTTCGAGGTGCTGTCGAACGCCGATCCGATCCTGTTTCTGGTGGACGCTCTGCCGGGGCAATCGATCCGCGATATCGGGTCGGTGTTGATCGCGCAGATGCTGGTGCTGGTGCCGTTCCTGCTGGCCCGGCAGTTCCTGTCGACCGAAGAGGGGCTGCGCGATGTGCTGGTGGTGTTGATGCTGGCGGGCTGTGCGTATTCGGTGCTGGCACTGATCGAAATCCGGTTCAGCCCGCAGATGAACGTGTGGACCTACGGGTTTTTCCAGCACAGTTTTGCCCAGACGATCCGCGGCGGCGGCTACAGGCCCATTGTTTTCCTGCCCCACGGGCTGTGGCTGGCGCTGTTTTTCTGCACCAGCATGATGGCCGCCGTGGCACTGGCGCGGGTGACGCCCAAGCTGGACCGGTGGAAGGCGCTGGGCGTGGCGCTGTATCTGTTTGCCATTCTCATCCTGTGCAAGAGCGCCGCGGCGGCGGCCTACGGAGTTTTGCTGTTGCCGGTTGTCCTGTTCGCGCCGCGCCGGTGGCAGATCGCGCTGGCCACGTGTTTTGCGCTGGTGGCGGTCACCTATCCGATGCTGCGCAACCTTGGCGCCATTCCGACCGAGCAGATCGTCGCACAGATCGAGACGGTCAATCCCGCCCGCGCGCAATCGCTGGAATACCGGTTCGACAACGAAGAACAGCTGTTGGGCCGGGCCGCGCAAAAGCCGCTGTTCGGGTGGAGCGGGTGGGGCCGCAGCCTGATCCGCGACGCGGAGACGGGACAGATCCTGTCGATCCCGGATGGCCGGTGGATCATTGTGTTCGGGTCGTTCGGGTGGTTGGGGTACTTGTGCGAATTCGGCTTGTTGTCGCTGCCGATCCTGTTGCTGGCGCGCAATGCGTGGCGTCGCGACCACGCGGCGGCGCTGTCGCCCTATATCGGGGTGATGGCGCTGATCCTTGGGATCACGTTGATGGACATGCTGCTCAACGCGACGCTGACGCCGGTGACATGGCTGTGTGCGGGGGCGGTTCTGGGCTATGCGGAGCGGCTCAATCCGCGCCGTGCGGTGCGCCCGCGGCATGCGCTGCGCCACCGCCCGCTGATGGACGGGCCCGCGTCGGTCGGCAAGCGCACCATTTTATAGCACCGCTGCCAGCGGGCCGTGCGAATCCGCAAATGCGGCACGATTGTTTCGCCCAATTCCCAAAACCTGTGCCGCCGCGGGTTTTGTTGCGGTAGGCTTGGCTCTGCGGTATGATGCGGTATTGAATAAAAGACTATAAATTCAAGGGACACGGGGCGGGATCGGTCCCGTTTGCGAGGGGTTGGCCTGTTGCGGCGGGTCGGGATTTGTTAAGGTATTTCGGGGGCCCTGTCGGCGGATGCGCGGACATTGGGGATGGACGTTATGAAGGATCACGGTCGCGGCACAATCGGGGCGGGCGAAGAGATTGCCATTGTCGGCATGGCCGTCAACGTGCCCGGTGCGGCCACGGTGCAGGACTACTGGCGCAATTTGCAGGGTGGCATCAGTTCGATCCGCACGCTGTCCGAAGCCGAACTGCTGGCTGCGGGAGAGACCCCCGAAACCATCGCCCGCAAGAATTATGTGCGCGCGGCCGCCGATCTGGCGGGGTTCGACACGTTCGATGCGGAGTTCTTCGGGTTTTCGCCCAAGGATGCCGCGATCCTTGACCCACAGCATCGCAAGTTTCTCGAGGTTGCTTGGGAGGCGATGGAGCAGGCGGGCCATGTGCCCGAAACCGTGCCCGGCCCCATCGGGGTTTACGCAGGCTGCGGCATGGGGAGCTATTTCTATTTCAACATCTGCTCGAACCCCGAACTGGTCGACGATGTGGGCATGTTCCTGCTGCGCCACACCGGCAACGACAAGGATTTCCTGTCGACGCGGGTGAGCCATGTGTTCGACCTGACCGGCCCGTCGATCAACCTGCAGACGGCCTGTTCGACATCGCTGGTCGCGATCCACTATGCGGCGGCGGCGCTGCGCGCGGGCGAGATCGACATGGCGCTGGCGGGCGGTGTGACCATCGAGCTGCCGCAGGGACGGGGGTATCTGTTCAAGGAAAACGAGATCCTGTCGCCCGACGGAGAGTGCCACGCCTTTGACCACCGCGCCCAAGGCACGGTTTTCGGGTCGGGCGCGGGCTGTGTCGCGCTCAAGCGGCTGTCGGATGCGCAGGCGGACGGCGATCACATCTGGGCGGTGCTCAAGGGATCTGCGGTCAACAATGACGGGGCGGCCAAGGCGGGATATCTCGCGCCGTCGGTGGACGGGCAGTCGGCGGCGATCGGCAGGGCGCTGGAGGCGGCAGGCATGTCGCCAGAGGCCATCGGGATGGTCGAGTGCCACGGCACCGGCACCTATCTGGGCGATCCCATCGAAGTCGCCGCGCTGAGCGATGCGTGGTCCGCGCACACCGACAAGCGCGATTTCTGCCGCATCGGGTCGGTCAAGACCAACATCGGCCATCTGGACACGGCTGCGGGCGTGGCCGGGCTGGTCAAGGCGGCGCTGTCGTTGCACCACGAGGCGATGCCGCCGTCGCTGGGGTTCGAGGCACCCAATCCGGCGATTGATTTCGCCAGCAGCCCGTTTTCGGTCAACGACCGGCTGACGGCATGGCCGCGCGGGGACAGCCCGCGCCACGCCGCGATCAACGCGCTGGGCGTCGGGGGTACGAATGCCCACGCCATCCTGGCGGAGGCGCCGGCGCCCGCAGCCACCGACGAGAGCGACTTTCCCTTCCATCCGCTGGTCATTTCCGCGCGGTCGAAAGCGGCGCTGGATGCCAATGCCGCCGCACTTGCCGCGCATTTGCGGGCCGATCCCGACTGTGATCTGGCCGATGTGGCCTTTACGCTGAAAAACGGGCGGCGCGGGTTCGAGCACCGCCGCGTGCTGGTCGCCGAGACCGCAGCACAGGCCGCGCAGATGCTGGAGGACGCCGACCCGCGGCAGGTGTTCACCCACACGCGGCTGGGCGATGATCCCGGTGTGGTGTTCATGTTCCCCGGTGGGGGCGCCCAGTATCCCGGCATGGCGCGTGACCTGTACGAGACGGAGCCGGTTTTTGCCGACGTGATGGACCGCGGGCTGGACCATCTGGCGGGACAGCTGGACTATGATATCCGCGCCCTGTGGCTGCCCGCGCCCGAGGCACAGGCCGCCGCCGAAGAGACGCTCAAGCAGCCGTCGGTTCAACTGCCGCTGATCGCGATCACCGAATACGCGCTGGCGCAGTTGTGGATCAGCTGGGGCGTGGCGCCGGTGGCGATGGTGGGCCATTCGATGGGTGAAAACGTGGCTGCCTGTCTTGCCGGTGTGATGGGGTTCGAGGATCTGATCGATCTGGTGCTGCTGCGCGGACGCCTGTTCGACAGCGTGCCCGCGGGCGGCATGATCAGCGTGCCGCTGTCGCAAGAGGCGCTGATGCCCTACCTTGGGGATGATCTGGATATCGCGTCGGTCAACGGCCCCGAGCTGACCGCGGTGTCCGGCCCCGATGCGGCTTTGGAGGCTTTGGCAGAGCGGCTTCGGGCCGATGGCATCGACAGCCAGCGCATCGCCATCGATATCGCCGCCCACAGCCGCATGCTGGAGCCGATCCTCGCCGAGTACCGCGCGTTTCTGGCGGGTCTGGACCTGCAGCCGCCGCGCCTGCCGTTCATGTCCAACCGCACCGGTCAGCAGATCACACCGGCGCAGGCCACGGACCCTGAATACTGGGTCGACCAGCTGCGCAACACGGTGCGTTTCGCCGATTGCATCACTACGCTGTCGGCAGACGAAAAGCGCGTGTTCCTGGAGGTCGGGCCGGGCAAGGCGCTGTCGTCGCTGGCGCAGATGTCGCCCGCCGTGTCGCCCGCTCAGGTGCTGAGCAGCCTGCGCCACCCCGATCAGGCGGTGGCCGATGACGTGTATTTCATGGGGATCATCGGGCGTTTGTGGGCCTGCGGGGTCGAGGCCGACTGGGCCCAGATCTGGGGCGAGGCGCGCCGCGCGCGGGTGGTGCTGCCGACCTACCAGTTCCAGCGCAGCCCCTATTTTATCACCCCCGGCACCGCGCAGGCGGCCAGTGCCGAAGCCCCCCTGCGCCGGATGGACGATATTGCCGACTGGGGGGCCGTGCCCGGCTGGCGGCCCCGTTTTGCAGATGTGGATGCCGATCCCGATGCGGCGCTGCGGGCCGCGCGCGACGATGTGTGGCTGGTATTTGCCGACGCCTTCGGGGTGGCCGAACCGGTGGTCCGCCGTTTGCGCGATGCGGGCGCGCGGGTTTGTACCGTCACCGCCGGTGACAGTTTTGCGCGCCTGTCGCAGGACCGTTTCCAGCTGGCCCCCGAACAGGGGCGCGACGGGTATGACCAGCTTTTTGCCGCGTTGCAGGAGGCGGGCGATCTGCCCACGCGGATCGCGCATTTCTGGCAGATCACCGAAGGCACGCCGCACCGCCCGGGCAGCAGCTTCTTTGACCGCAATCTGGAGCAGGGGTTCTATAGCCTGCTGTGGCTGGGGCAGGTGTTGGCCGATCAGGAGCCGGGTGGCCCCGCGCGTCACCTGACCGTGTTGACCAATGGCGCGGTTGCCGTGGCGGGTGAACCGGTGCCGCATCCCGAAAAGGCGATGATCAGCGGCCCGGTGGGGGTCTTGCCCCGCGAGGTTGCGGGGCTGACCTGTTCGAGCCTCGATCTGGAGGTGGCGCAGGCGCAGGCCGCTCCGGTGGCGGGATGGTTCGCCCGCGCGGTGCCCGAAACGGCCCATGACCTGACGCAGCCGGTGCTGGACGAGCTGCTCGCCACTGCGGGCAACCGTGTGGCGGCCCTGCGGGGCGCACGGCGGTTGGAGCAGAGATACCGCGAGACGCGTCTGCCTGAGGTCGACGCGGATACGCCCGCGTTCCGCGACGGTGGCACTTATTTGATAACAGGCGGTTTCGGGGGCATCGGCCAGACGATTGCCGCGGATCTGCTGACGCGTCACGCGGCGCGGGTTGTGCTGTTGAGCCGTGTCGCCATGCCCGCCCGTGTCGACTGGGCGCGGACCTTGGCCGGGGGCAGACCCGCGTCCGAGCGTGTGCTGCGCCAGATCAGGGCGGTGGAGCGGTTGGAGGCCCTGGGCGGATCGGTCGAGGTGCGCCACGCGGATGTGGTCAACATCGCGCAGATGCGCAAGGTCATCGAGGCCCTGCAGGACGCGGGCGGCATCGACGGCGTCATTCACGCGGCAGGCACGCTGGACGATGCGCCGGTGCTGGGCAAGACGCAGGCGCAGGTGGATGCGGTGCTGGCGCCCAAGGTGCAGGGCCTGCGGGTGCTCGACCAGCTGTTGCCCGACGGGGCGGTTGATCTGATGGTGCTTTTTGCCTCGACCTCGACGGCGACCCGCGCCGCGGGGCAGGTGGATTACGTGGCGGCCAACGCTTATCTCAACGCCTATGCGCAGGCGCGGCAGGGCGGTCAGACGCGGGTGGTTGCGGTGAACTGGGGCGTGTGGGCCGATGTCGGCATGGCCGCGCAGGCGGTGGGCACGAGCGCCCCCGACGCGCTGCCGCCGCGTCCGGTTGCGGGGGCATTGCTCGACACCCAAGAGATCACCGCCGCGGGCGAGATCACGTTCGACACGGCGGTATCGGCGGACGGGATGTGGGTGCTGGACCAGCACCGGCTGTCGGACGGGCGGGCGGTGATGCCGGGCACGGGGATGATCGACA
The DNA here is from genome assembly GCF_025141935.1 of Sulfitobacter sp. S190. NCBI lineage: Bacteria > Pseudomonadati > Pseudomonadota > Alphaproteobacteria > Rhodobacterales > Roseobacteraceae > Sulfitobacter > Sulfitobacter sp. S190. The sequence continues at coordinate 1,133,918 of NZ_CP081120.1, forward strand.
CGCTGGCGCAGGCGGCGCGCGCGGTCGGCATGAGCGGCAGTTTCGCGCTGCGCGATCTGTATTTCCTGCGGGCGTTCGATGTGGCCGACGGGGCGGAGCGCGCGATGCGGGTGACGTTGGACCCGGACGCGGACGGTATGGCCGCAACGCTCCGGTCGGATTGTGTCTTCGGGGGCCGCAGCGGTTGGCAATTGCACGCGCAGGCGCAGCTGTGCGAGGCGAAGGACGCCGCGCAGACCATTGATTTGCAGGAGATTTCTGCGCGCTTGGGCGCGGTGGAGGATGCGGGTGGCGCGCATATGCCATCCCCGCAAGAGGCGCATCTGAGGTTCGGGCCACAGTGGCAGGTCGTGCGGGCGCGGCAGATGGGGCAGACCGAGGGGCTCGCGCGGTTGACGCTGGAGGCGCAGACGCCCGAGGGGTTCGTCCTGCACCCCGGATTGCTGGATCTGGCGACGGGCTGGGCGATTGCGCTGGCGCCCGATTATGACCCCGCCGACCTGTGGGTTCCGGTGTCTTACGGTGAAATCGTGGTGCATGGCGCCCTGCCGCGCGACATCTACAGCTGGATGCGGGTATCGGACGGGGCAGGCGGCGACGCGCGGTTTGACGTGACGGTCACGGATGCCGACGGGGCGGTTCTGGTCGAGGTGCGCGATTTTGCGATGACACGGCTGGCGGGCGGATTTGCCGCCCAAGCCGCGCCACTGGATGCCCGCGAGGTGACATTCGACGCCGATCCGGATGCGCCACGTGCCCTGACCGAGGCCGAGGAGCGGTTGGCCTATCTGGTTGGTCAGGGGATCACCGCGGCGGAGGGGCCACGGGCACTGGCGCGCGCGCTGGCCGCGGATGTGCCGCAGGTCTACGTATCCTCGGTGCCGTTGGACGATCTGATTGCGCAGGCCGACGTGCCCCCGCGCGCGGCCCCCGGCGGCCAGAGTTTCGAGCGCACCGATCTGGACGGCTCGTTCGAGCCGCCGGAGGGTCCGGTGCAGCAAAAGCTGGCGCAGATGTGGGAAAACCTGCTGGGTGTGACACCGGTGGGTGCGCAGGACAGTTTCTTTGATCTGGGCGGCCATTCGTTGATCGCGGTGCGCCTGTTTGCGGCCGTGAAGCGCGAATTCGGTGTCGAATTTCCCATATCGATCCTGTTCGAGACCCCGACGATCGCGTCCCTGTCCGAGCGGATCGGCGTTCGCGAAGACACGGGCGCGCCTGCGGAAGACGCGGCGGATGCGCCGGTGCGTTTCACCTATCTGGTGCCGCTCAACGCCACGCGACCGGCCAGCGCGCCGCCGCTTTTTGTCGTGGCGGGCATGTTCGGCAACGTGCTCAACCTGCGCCATTTGGCGCAGCAGCTGGCCCCGGACCGTGCGGTCTTCGGGCTGCAGGCGCGGGGGTTGATCGGCGATCACGCGCCCCACGAGACCATCGAAGCGGCCGCCGCCGCCTATATCGAGGAGCTGCGGCAGGTGCAGCCCGAGGGGCCGTATCTGTTGTCGGGGTTTTCGGGCGGGGGCATCACCGCCTACGAGATGGCGCAGCAGCTGCGTGCGGCAGGCCAGCGGGTGGCCGTGCTGGCGCTTCTGGACACGCCGCTGCCGGTGCGCCCCGCGTTGAGCAAGCCGGACAAGGCCCTGATCAAGCTGGCGGAATTGCGCCGCAAGGGGCCTGCCTATCTGGGTGAGTGGGCACGCAACCGGATTGCGTGGGAGCTGTCCAAGCGCCGCGATGCCCCGTCCGAGGACACCGCCGCGCAATTCAACAACACCAAGATCGAAGCGGCATTCCTGCGCAGTGTCGCGGCCTATGACACACCGCAATGGGACGGGCCGATGACCCTGCTGCGGCCGGTGCTGGACCGTCAGTTCAAGGTGTCGGGCGGCAATTGGGTCAGTGCGGAACGCGAATATGTGTTCGAGGACAACGACTGGCGCCGCTACGCGCCGGAAGTCACGGTGATCGAGGTGCCGGGCGATCACGACAGCATGGTGTTGTCGCCCAATGTGGTTGTCATGGCGTCCGAGTTGCGCGAGGTCATTGCCGATGCACTGGCCGGCACGGACGATGCCCGCCGCGCCACGGCAGCGGAGTAGCCGATGGACCATCCGCGCCTCTTGTGTGTTCTGCTCAACTTCCGGACGCCGCAGATGACCCTGCGGGCCGCCGAGGCTGCCCTGGCCGATTTGCCGGGGCTGGGGGGCGAGCTGGTGATTGTCGACAATGCGTCGGGCGACGACAGCTATGATGTGCTGCGCCGCGAAGTCGCCGGGCGCGGCTGGGCGCAGGACGGGTTGGTGCGGGTGATTGCATCGCCGGTCAACGGGGGCTTTGGCGCGGGCAACAACGTGGGCTTTCGCGCGCGGATGAGCGACGGGGCCAAGCCCGATTTTGTCTATATCCTGAATTCCGATGCCTTTCCTGATCCCGGCGCGATTGCCGCGTTGCGCGATCATCTGGTGGCGCATCCGCAGGCGGGCATCGCGTGCAGCCATGTGCGCGGCGAGGACGGGGTCACGCATACGACCGCGTTCCGGTTTCCGTCGGTCGCGGGGGAATTCGAGGGGGCCGCGCGGCTGGGCGTGTTTTCGCGGCTTCTGGCCGCCGCGCAGGTGCCGATGCCCCAGCCCGCCGCCACGCGGCAGGTCGACTGGAGCGCGGGGGCCAGCATGATGCTGCGCCAGAGTATGCTCGACGAGATCGGATTGTTTGACGAGACGTTCTTTTTGTATTTCGAGGAAACGGACCTGTGCCTGCGGGCGCGCCGCGCCGGTTGGCAGTGCTGGTACGTGACCGAGAGCCGTGTTGTGCATATCGGGTCGGTGTCGACCGGCATGAAGACCAAGCGCCGCATGCCGTCGTACTGGTACGACAGCCGCCGCCATTATTTCATCAAGAACCACGGACGCGTTTACGCGGGTGCGGCCCTTGGCGCGCATGTTCTGGGCGGGCTGCTGCACCGCTTGCGCATGGGGCTGGCCGGACGTCGCCCGCAGGATCCCAACTGGTTCTTGCGTGATTTGCTGGCCCATGCGTTCACCCCTTATCGTTTGTCTTCGGAGGATCCGTCATGACCGCGCCCACACCCACCGCTGCCCTGAGCCTGCTGATTGCGGGCGACCAGTCCCTGACGATTGCCTGTGGCGACATGGTGCTGGCGGCGGGCCACCGGGTGGCGGGTGTCGTCACCACGGATGCGGATGTGGCGGCATGGGCTGCGGGCCACGGTTTGCCGGTCATTGCGCGCATGGGCGATGTGGCGCAGGCCGATTTGCCGCCCGTGGACTGGTTTCTGAGCATAGCCAACCTGCGTATTGTGCCCAAGCCGGTGCTGGAGGTGCCCACGCGCGGCGCGATCAATTTCCACGACGGTCCGCTGCCGCGCTATGCGGGTCTGAACACACCTGCTTGGGCCATCATCAATGGCGAGACCGAGCACGCGGTCAGCTGGCACATGATCGAGGGCGGCGTTGACGAGGGTGATCTGCTGGCGCAGCAGAGCTTTGCCATTGCGCCCGACGAGACCGCGTTCAGCCTCAATTCGAAGTGCTATGCCGCGGGGATGGAGAGTTTCGGACGTGTGCTGGCGCAGCTGGAGGCGGATGCGCCGGAGCGGCAGGCGCAAGACCTGTCGCAGCGTAGCTATTTTGCGCGCGACGACCGGCCGCTGCCGTTGGGCATCATCGATTTTGACCAGCCGGCGGCGCGTGTTTGCGCGGTTCTGCGGGGGATGGATTTCGGGGGGTACTGGAACCCGCTGGGGGTGCCCAAGGTGGTTCTGCCTGCAGGGGTCATGACGGCCAGCGCCGCGCAGCCCGCGCCGGGAAGTGGGCCGGCGGGTACGGTGCTGGCGGTGGAGGATGACCGGATCACCGTGGCCACGGCTGACGGCGCGGTGGTGCTGAGCGGGCTGGGGTCTTTGCCCGACAAACCGCGTGCGGTGCCGCAGGTGGGCGAGGTTGCACGCGCAGCAGGGGCGGACGAGGTACAGATGCAGGCGGCATTGGCCGCAGAGGAGCCGCGGTGGCGGCATGTGCTGGCCGGGATGGTGCCGCTCGAGGTGCCTTTGGCGCAAGACCATGACGCCACGGGGCGGATGACGCAGGCCGTGCCGGTGCCGGATGCGGTGGGGCGCGGCGCGGTGATCGAGGCGATCAGCGCCGTTCTGCTGGCCTCAGCCGGGCAGGCGGAGGGGCACATCGGTCTGGCGCATTCCGGCAGTGATCTGGTGGCCGATTGGCTGCCGCTGAAGCTGGGCCAGGGGATCGAAGCGCGGCTGGCGGAGGGGCAGGCGGCGGCGGGTTTTGCCCGTGATCTGCCACAGCGCGATCCGGCGGTGGAGGCGCCACACCCGGCGGTCATGCTGTGCCCGCAGGGCGCGGTCGACGCGCCGCTGTGCGTGGTACTGGAGGACGACCGGATTGTGCTGGATGCGCAAGCGTCCGTTCTGTCGGCGGGCGCGCTGGAGGTACTGGCGGCACGGTTGGCGCATGCGCTGGCAGGGCGTGGCCCGATACCGCAGGCGGAAATCGACCGGTTGCTGAGTGATTGGAACGCCACCCAGACAGACGTCGACGCGGTGCCGATCCACACGGCCTTCGAGCGGCAGGTGGCGCGGACGCCCGATGCCGATGCGCTGGTGTTCGAGGATCAGACGCTGAGCTATGCGGCGCTGAACCGGGCGGCGAACCGGCTGGCGCATGTGCTGCGCGCGCGCGATGTGCACGCGGGCACGCCGGTGGGACTGGCCGTGCGGCGCGGTGTCGATCTGCTGGTCGGGGCGCTGGGGATATTGAAGGCGGGGGGCGCCTATGTGCCGCTGGACCCGGCCTATCCGGCGGACCGCATTGCGCACTATATCCGCGACAGCGGCGCACCCGTGATCGTGACGCAATCGGCGCTGGCCGACACCTTGCCCAAAGGCGATGCCGCGCTGGTGCTGATCGATGCCGACGCGGCGCTGGCCGCGGCGCCGCAGGACGATCCGGAGGTGGCGCTGGCGCCCGGCGCGCTGGCCTATTTGATTTACACGTCAGGTTCGACCGGAACGCCCAAGGGGGTGATGGTCGATCATGCGAATGTGGCGAATTTCTTTGCCGGCATGGACGCCCGCATCGATCACGCGGCGGGGGATGTCTGGCTGGCGGTCACATCGCTGTCGTTCGATATTTCGGTGCTGGAGCTGTTCTGGACGCTGGCACGGGGGTTCAAGCTGGTGCTGGCGGGGGACGACAGCCGCACGGAGCTGAGCCGCGGGCCCATTGCCGTGAGCGACCGGAAGATCGATTTCAACCTGTTTTACTGGGGCAATGACGATGGTGTCGGCCCCGAAAAATACCGTTTGCTGCTGGACGGGGCGCGGTTTGCCGATGCCCACGGGTTCAACGCGGTCTGGACGCCGGAGCGCCATTTCCATGCCTTTGGCGGGCCCTATCCGAACCCGTCGGTGACCGGTGCGGCGGTGGCGGCGGTCACGTCGCAGCTGTCGGTGCGGGCGGGGTCGTGCGTGGCCCCGTTGCACCATCCCGCGCGGATCGCCGAGGAATGGGCGGTGATCGACAACCTGACCAACGGGCGTGTCGGTCTGGCGATTGCGAGCGGCTGGCAGCCCGATGATTTCGTGTTGCGCCCCGAAAACACGCCCCCGCAGAACAAGCCCGCGATGTACGCCGCGATTGACCAGCTGCGCGCCCTTTGGCGCGGCGATGCCGTGGCCTTTTTGACGCAGGATGGCACGCCCTTCGAGGTGGTCACACAGCCCCGACCCGTGTCGGCGACGCTGCCGATATGGGTGACCACGGCGGGCAATCCGCAGACCTGGAAAGAGGCGGGCGAGATCGGGGCCAATGTGCTGACCCACCTTCTGGGCCAATCGGTTGCCGAGGTGGCCGACAAGATCAAGATCTACCATGCCGCATTGCGCACGGCGGGTCATAACCCCGACGATTTTACCGTGACTGTGATGCTGCATACCTATCTGGCCGAGACCCGCGCACAGGCCGAGGAGGTCGCACGCGGCCCGATGAAGGACTATTTGCGCTCGGCTGCGGGGCTGATCAAACAGTATGCCTGGGCCTTTCCGGCGTTCAAGAAGCCAGAGGGTGCGACAAGCCCGTTCGAGGTTGATCTCGAAGGGCTGGACGCGGACGAGATGGAGGCGATTCTGGAGTTCGCGTTCCAGCGGTATTTTAACGACAGCGGTTTGTTCGGCACGGTGCAGGACGGCATTGCGCGGGCCGAAGAGCTCAAGCGGATCGGGGTGGACGAGATCGCCTGCCTCATCGACTACGGCATCGCGGTGGACACGGTGATGGCGGGGCTAGAGCCTTTGGCGCAGGTGCTGGCGGGGGCCAATGCGGGCAGCCAGCTGGCCGACGACGACCATTCGCTGGCCGCGCAGATGGTGCGTCACAAGGTCAGCCATTTGCAGTGCACGCCGTCGATGGCGCAGATGCTGGTCACGAACGACGAAACCCGGCATGCGCTGTCGCGGCTCAAGGCGCTGATGGTGGGGGGCGAGGCGTTGCCCGGGGCGCTGGCGCAAGCGCTGCTGGACGCGGGGCCGGGCCATGTGCAGAACATGTACGGGCCGACCGAGACGACCATCTGGTCCACGACCCATCCGGTCACCCGCGCCACACGCACCGCGGCCATCGGCACCCCCATCGCCAACACGCAGGTCTATGTGCTCGACGAGGCGCTTGACCCGTGTCCGGTGGGTGTTGCCGGTACATTGTTCATCGGCGGGGACGGCGTGACCCAGGGCTACTGGAACCGCGCGGAAATGACGGCAGAGCGCTTTGTCGACAATCCCTTCGGCGCGGGCCGGATGTACAACACCGGCGATCTGGCCGCATGGCGCGCCGACGGGACGCTGGCGTTCATGGGGCGGGCCGACGATCAGGTCAAGATCCGCGGTCACCGGATCGAGTTGGGCGAGATCGAGAGCGCGCTGGCGGCGCAGGCCGGTATCGCACAGGCGGTGGTGGTCGCGCGCGCCGCGGTGGGGGGTGATCAGCTGGTCGCCTATGTCATCGCCGCGGGCGAGGTATCCGAGGACGCGCTGCGCACCGCGCTGGCGCGGCGGTTGCCCGATATCATGGTGCCCGCACGTATCGTGCAGATCGAGGCGATGCCCCTGACGCCGAACAAGAAAATCGACCGCAAGGCGCTGCCGGAGCCGCCCCGTGCCGGTGCAGACGGTGCAGCGGCTGCGGCCGCGACGCCTCCGGCGAATGAGACGCAGGCGTGTATCGCGCGGGTGTGGACGGCGCTGCTGGGGGTGGCGCAGATACGCCCCGGCGACAATTTCTTTGCACTGGGCGGTCATTCGTTGCTGGCGGTGCAGGCCCACCGTGACATCAAGGCCGCGCTGTCCACGGACCGGTTGTCGATCACCGACATTTTCCGTTTTCCGACGCTTGAAGGGCTGGCCGCCCACCTGGACAGGGACGCGCCCGCGCCGGATGCCGCCACAGCCCCCGAGACGGTCGCGCCCCCGGCGGACCGGTCGGCCACCATGTCCAAACGGCGTGCCATGCGGGCAGGCCGGTCCAAGGCGGGCGCGTGAGGGTCGATCTGGCGCTGGTCACCGCGTTGTGCCAGAGCATTTTCGACCCCGACCTGAGCATTGCCGCGACCGATCCTGCCGCCCCGACGGAGCCGTGGCTGGCGGCCGAGGCCCTGGCGGTGGCCCGTGCCATTCCGGCCCGCAAGGCCGAATTTCAGGCCGGGCGCCGTGCCGCACGCCACGCGATGGCCGCGATGGGCGTGGCGGGCCGCGCCATTCCGATGGCCCCCGACCGCGCCCCCGTCTGGCCCGGAGGGATAACGGGCAGCATTTCGCATACGGATGCCGCGTGTGTCGCCGTGGTGGGCCGCAAGGACGTCTGGGCCAGCATCGGCGTTGATCTGGAAGCCGACAGCGGGCTGGATGCCACGCTCATCGCGCAGGTGTGTACCCCGGCGGAGCGGGCATGGCTCGATACGCAGGCCCCGCGCGACCGCCCCGTGATGGCCAAGCTGATCTTTTCGGCCAAGGAGGCGAGCTACAAGGCGCAGTATCCGTTGGGCGGGGGGCTTTTCGGGTTCGACGCCCTGTCGGTGCGGGTGGACCGCGATGCGACGCGGTTCGTGGCGCAGTTCCAGTCCGATCAGGGCAGCTTTGCCGCCGGAGACACGCTGGAGGGTCAGTTTGCCCATGCGGCGGGTATTCTTGTCACCGGCGTGGCGCTTCGCCACAGTGGTACGGCGCGGGAACGGGAGGAGTGATCCGATGACGTGGGGCAGGCGCAGGGCCGTTTTGACAATGGGCGCGGTGGCCGCGGGGGCGCTGGCGGCGGTTCTGGCGGGCCGCGAGATGCGCGACCGTCGCCGCGATCGCGCGGCGCGTGCCCTTTACGCACAGGCCCGCGTGACGCCCCCCACGGCGCCGATGCGTGTCTATCATCTGGGCCATTCACTGGTGGGGCGCGACATGCCCGCGATGCTCGCACAGCTGGCCGGACAGGGCCATTCCTACGCCAGCCAGCTGGGCTGGGGCACGTCGTTGCGCCAGCATTGGGAGCCGGATGCTCCGATCAACGGTTTCGAGACCGAGAACGCGCATGCGCAGTTCATGCCCGCACGTGCGGCGGTGGGGTCCGGTGCATTCGATGCGGTGATCCTGACCGAGATGGTCGAGCTGCGCGATGCGCTGCGCTATCACGACAGTGCAGCCTATCTGGCGCGCTGGGCCGCGCTGGCCCATGAGGCCCGCCCCGATACGCGGCTTTATCTTTACGAGACATGGCACCGGACGGATGATCCGGACGGATGGCTGGCAAGGATCGACGCCGATCTGGACGCCCTGTGGCTGGGCAAGGTGGCCTATCCTGCCGCCGCGGCCACGGGCCGGCCCATCCATGTCATCCCCGCGGGGCAGGTTCTGGCCGCGATCGCCCGCGCCATCGCCGGGCAGGACGGCATCGGCAATCTGACGACGCGCGATGCGCTGTTTGCGCGGACCGATGACGGCACGCCGGACGCCATTCACCTGAGCGATCTGGGCGCCTATGCGGTGGCGCTGACCCATTATGCGGTGCTGTACCACCGATCCCCCGAGGGGCTGCCGCTGGCGCTGTTGCGGGCCGACGGATCGGCGGCGCAGGCCCCCGACGCGGTGGCGGGCGCGATGATGCAGCGGGTGGTGTGGGACGTGGTGCGCCGCGTGCAGGAAAGCGGGGTAGCGGCATGAGCGATCCGGTATCAACGGCGCTGACGGTTTTGATGGTGGGGCACAGCCTGTTCGGGCAAACCGGGCCGGACATGCTCGACGCGGCGCTGGGCGAGGCGGGGACGGTGCAGGCGCAGATCATCAACGGTGCGCCGCTGCGCTATAACTGGGAAAACGCGGACCGTGCCGAGGGGGTCGATGCGCGCGCGCTGCTGCCCGGCGGGACGGTCACCGATCTGATCCTGACCGAAGCGGTGCCGCTGGCCAACCATCTGCAGTGGAGCGAGACGGAAGTCTATGCCGAGGCCTTCGCCGGTCTGGCACTGGCGTCTCATCCGCAGGCGCGCGTTTTTGTGCAGGAAGGCTGGCACAGTCTGAATTCCGGCACCGGTGTGCAGATCGCGCACGACCCCGGCGCAGACCAGCCATGGCGCGCACGGCTGCAGACCGATCTGGCCGACTGGCAAGGCATTGTCGACCAGTTGCGGGCGGGTCATCCGGCGGCGGCGGAGCAGATCCATCTCATTCCCGCGGGGCAGGCCTTGGCGCGGCTGGACACGGCAATCGCGGCGGGGCAGGTGCCGGGGGTGGGCGCGATTGCGGCGCTGTTTGACGACGATATCCATCTCAACGATCTGGGCCATTATTTCGTGTCGATGGTGCAGGTGGCCAGCCTGCGCGGGGTCAGCCCCGAAGGATTGCCCCATACCGCGCGGGACCGCTATGGTACGCCGTTTGCGGCGCCGGCGCCCGACACGGCCCGCGTGATGCAGGAAATCGCGTGGCAGACCGTATCGGAGTTCAGCCATGCACGGCCCGCAGCGCCACAGGCCAGTGACCAAGCAGACCGCCCCCCCGCGGCCGACAGCCGGATCGCAGCCCCCGTGCCGGTCGTGGTGACACCGGTGGATACGGGCGGGCCAAAGGCGCGTGCCGTAGGGTTGGCGGCGGTCACGGACTGGAGCACGCAGGCCCCGTTCCTTGATCTGATGAAAACCGCCCGTCCGCTGTTTGGCCATCTGCCCGGCCGCTTCGGAGGCATCGCGCATGCGGATCTGGAGGCGGGCGGATATCTGGACGATGACGGCTGGCTGCGCGAGATGCCGCGCGATGTGGCCTCTGTGGGGACGTTGGTGCTGACGGATATGCCGCAAGACGCAGGCGGTCTCGGGGGACGCTACGTGTTGCGGTTCGAGGGCGCGGGTGTGGTCGAGGTGACGGGCCGTGCGCAGGATGTCAGATACGGTGCCAACGAGGTGCGCTTTGGCTATGCGCCGGGGCCGGGCAGCGTGGACATCCGCATCCAGCGCAGCCGCCTGTCCGATCCAGTGCGCAACATCACCGTGGTGCGCGAGGACCGGCTGGCCGCTTTCGATGCGGGCGCGGTGTTCAATCCCGACTGGCTGGCGCTGGTCGGCACGTTCGGCGCGGTGCGCTTCATGGACTGGATGGAGACAAACGGATCGACGCAGGCGCGCTGGGCGGACCGGCCACAGCGGCGCGATGCGACATGGGCCGAAGCGGGCGTGCCTGTGTCGGTGATGATCGATCTGGTCAACACCGCGCAGGTCGACGGATGGTTCAACATGCCCCATCTGGCCGACGACGCCTATGTCACTGCATTTGCCGCGCTGGTGCGCGACACGATGGACCCCGCGCGCACCGCCTATGTCGAATATTCCAACGAGATGTGGAATTTCCAGTTCGCGCAGACCCGCTGGGCCGAGGCGCAGGCCCGCGCGCTGTGGGGCAAGGACGATGTGGGCACGCAGTTCTATGCCCGCCGCGCCGCCGAAGTTGCCCGCATCTGGCGGTCGGTTTTGGGCGAGGGCGCGCGGCTGGTGAACGTGATCTCGACCCAGACCGGATGGCTGGGGCTGGAGGACAATATCCTGACCGCGCCCCTTGTGCAGGCCGAGGGCGCTCCCGCGCCGGTGAGCGCCTTCGACGCCTATGCGGTGACGGGGTATTTTGGCGGGGTGCTGGGGCTGGAGGACCGGCAGGAGATGGTGACGGGGTGGCTGCAGAGCAGTCTGGCACAGGCCACGCAGCGCGCGGATGCCGAGGGTTTGACGGGTGACGCGCGCGCCGCACAGATCGCCGACACGCGCTTTGACCTTGCCGCGGGACTGGCGGGGAAGGAACTGCTCGACGGGTCGGTGAGCGGGAACAGCGCCGATACGGTTGCCGATCTGGTCAGCCGTGTCTGGCCCTATCACGCGCAAGTGGCGCAGACCCACGGATTGGATCTGATCATGTACGAAGGCGGCACCCACGCGGTGGGGTTGGGCGCACAGGTCGACAACGCGCCGCTGACGGCGTTTTTGCAGCATCTCAACTATACCCCGCAGATGGGTGCGCTCTATGCGCGGTTGCTGGCGGGCTGGCAGGCGGTGGGCGGGCGGCTGTTCAACGCCTATTCCGATGTCTATACCCCGACGAAATGGGGCAGCTGGGGTGCGCGGCGGCATCTGGGGGATGACAATCCGCGCTGGCAGGCTCTGGTCGCCCCATGAGCGTGGCGTTGAGCGTCATCATTCCCGCCCACGACGAGGCGGGATACATCGCGGCCTGTCTGGAGGCGCTGCTGGACAGTGCGGACACGGGCGCCGACGTCGAGGTGATCGTGGTGCCCAACGGGTGTCGCGACGATACGGCCGCGCAGGCCGCCGCCTTTGCCGACAGGTTCGAGCGCAAGGGCTGGCCCCTGACGGTGCACGTGTTGGCCGAAGGGGGCAAGATGGGTGCGCTGAATGCGGCCGACGCCGTGGCGCGCCACGCGGGGCGGGTGTATCTGGATGCAGATGTGACGGTGACGCCGCCGCTGTTGGCGCAGCTGGCGCAGGTGTTGGACACAAAGCCGGCCCGCTATGCCAGCGGCACGCCGCAGATCGCGCAGGCCCGCAGTGCGGTGACCCATGCCTATGCGCGGTTCTGGCGCAAACAGCCCTTTGTCACCGACGGGGTGCCGGGCTTCGGGGTGTTTGCCGTCAACGCGGCGGGGCGGGCGCGGTGGGCCCTGTTTCCCGACATCATTTCGGACGATACGTTTGTGCGCCTGAATTTCACGCCGCAGGAGCGCCACAGGGTCGCCGCGCACTACACCTGGCCCATGATTGAGGGGTTCGGCCCTCTGGTGCGGGTCAGGCGCAGGCAGGATGCGGGTGTTCAGGAGATTGCGCAGCGGTTTCCCGAGCTGATGGCGAATGCAGATCCGCACGGGGCGCACCGTGTGCCGCTGTGGCGGCGGGTGGCGCGGGCGCCCTGGGGGTTTGTCGTTTATGCGGCGGTGGCGCTGGCGGTGCGGCTGCCGCACCGCAAACAGGCGCGGTGGGCGCGGGGGCGTTAATCCGCGGCCATCAGCGCGGCGAGCTTGCGCGCCTCCGCATCGGCATCGTGGCGGGCGAGCACCCGTGCGCGGGCGCGCTGCGCCATTTCGGTGCGCCGTGCGGGCGGTGTCGCGGCCATGTCGCATATGGCATCGGCCAGCGCGGCCGCATCGCCCGCGGGCACCAGCCATCCGGTTTTGTCATCTTCGACAAGTTCGGGGATGCCTGCGATCCACGTGGCGATGACCAGCCTGCCCGCCGCCATCGCTTCCATGATGACCATCGGCAGACCCTCGGCAAAGCTGGGCATCAGCAGGGCGTGGGCGGCGTCTAGCTCGGACAGGATGCGGGCCTCGTCCACCCAGCCGGTAAGGGTGATGTTGTCGCCCAGACCGGCCTGCGCGATCCGTGCTTCGAGCGTGGGGCGCAGTTCACCGTCGCCGATCAGCGTCAGATGCGCCTGCGGATGCGTTTGTACGACTTTTTGCAAGGCGTCGATGGCCAGCAATTGACCCTTTTGTTCGACAAAGCGGCCGATCGCCACCAGTCGCGGCGGGCCATCGGGCAGGGCGGGCGGTTCGGGAAAACGCTCCGGATCGACGCCGCAATGCACCACCTTGATGCGGTCCCATGCGGCCGGATCGGTCCAGCGCGACAGCTGGCTGCGCCCGTAGCTGGTGATCGCGACGGCGAATTTGGCGCTGGCGACCTTGGTGCCCAGCGACAGGGCGCGGGGGGCATCGTATTCTTCGGGGCCGTGCACCGTAAAGCTGTAGGCGGGGCCGCCGAGCGCCTGTGCCAGCATGGCGACGGCGGTGGCATTGGTGCCAAAATGCGCGTGGGCATGGGTGACACCGGCGACTGTGCAGAGCTGCGCGGCATAGGCCGCCTCGACCAGATAGATCAGGTGGCGCAGCACGCCCGCCTCGGACCGCCGCCCGCAGCGCAGCGCAAGCCCCAGCGCGCGGGCGAACCGCGCAGGCCCCGACGCGATGGATCGCAGTGTGGCGCGGGCCAGCGCCACGGCACCGGCCTTGAGCACGTATTGGGTTGCGGCGGCTTCCTCGACATCCTGTGCATCGACCAGCGGTGCATCCCCGGGGCGCATGGCAATGCGCGTGACGTGATGGCCCTGCGCCTCGAGCGCGCGGATCTCACGGCGGATAAAGCTGTGCGACGGCTGGGGGTAGCTGTTGAGGATATAGGCAATCTGCAACGGGTGCGCTTTCGTTTGTCTGACATGTTCCTATCCGGCCCCTTGGCACTGGCACAAGGGGGCGGTGCGTCCTAGGGTACGCCCTAGCGGGCAAACCAGAGGATATTGAGGCAAATGGGTGGTCTTTTGCAGCAATTGCGCGGCAACAGATTGATGGCGCGGGTGGTGCGGTCGACCTCGTGGATCGTGCTGGGCTACGGGGCAAGTCAGGGTATCCGGCTGGCGGCGAACCTGATCCTGACGCGGCTGCTGTTTCCCGAAGCCTTCGGGGTGATGGCGCTGATCAGCCTTGTGACTGTCGGGCTGGCGCTGTTTTCGGATGTGGGGATCGCCCCGTCCATCGCCCAAAGCAAACGTGGGGATGATCCCGATTTCCTGAACACCGCGTGGACCATTCAGGTGATCCGCGGCGTGATCCTCTGGGCGGTCGCCACCGCGCTGGCGTCGCCCTTTGCGTGGTTTTACGGCGCGCCGGAGCTGGCGACCTATCTGCCGATTGCGGCGCTGAGCCTGTTGGTGGCGGGGTTCAACCCCACGCGGATCGAGACCGCCCACCGGCATCTCTTGATGGGGCGTCTGACGGCGCTGGATCTGGGCAGTCAGGTCATCGGGATTGCGGCGATGATCGTGCTGGCGCTCTGGTGGCAGTCGGTCGCGGCGCTGGTGGTGGGGGGCGTGATCGGTGCGCTGGCCAAGCTGGCGCTGACGCATTGGGGGTTGCCGGGGGCGGCGAACCGGCTGCGCTGGGAAGGAGCGGCGGTGCGCGAGCTTGTAACCTTTGGCAAGTGGATCTTCCTCAGCACGGTGTTCTGGTTCTTTGCCAGTCAGGGCGACAAGGCGGTGCTGGGCAAGTTCCTGAGCCTCGAGACGCTGGGCATCTACAACATCGGCTATTTCCTTGCGAGCTTTCCGATGCTGCTGGGCCAGAATGTCACCAGCCGCGTGATGATCCCTGTGTACCGCGAGACCGCCGGTCACAGCGCGAAAATCGCCAGAATGCGCTATGCGCTGAGCGGCGGGTTGCTGGCTATGCTGCTGGTGATGGCCTTTGCGGGGCCGTGGTTGGTGGGGCTGCTCTACGATGACAGGTACGCGCAGGCGGGGGGGATCGTGACGCTGCTGGGGGTGGCGCTGATCCCGCAGGTGATCGGCATGACCTATGATCAGGCCGCGCTGGCTGCTGGAGATTCGCGGCGGTTCTTCGTGTTCTCAGCGGTGCGGGCCGTGCTGCAGGTGGGGCTGCTGCTGGCCGGCGCGATGATCGCGGGGCTGGCAGGGGCGCTGGTCGGCATGGCGGTGGCGCTGGGGCTGGCGCATCCGGTGCTGATCTGGCTGGCACGGACCCACGGTGTGTGGGACGCCCGCCATGATGTAATCTGTGCGGGGCTGGCGGGCGGGCTGGGGGCGCTGGCGCTTTGGGTCAACTGGCCGGCGGTGTCGGCACTGGCGGCACTGTAATCAGCTGCCGCCGCGGGCCAGACGCGCCTCGCGCCCCTGCTGGCCCGCCGCGCGTCTGCGGGCGCGGGCCTTGGCCCAGCGGGATTGCGGCATGTTGAGTTCTGGCACGGAGATCACCGGCAATACGCCGGTTTCCCGCTCCATCTGGCGGGCGGACCGGATGACGGGGCGGCGCAGTTCCAGCAGCCACGCCAGCACAAACGCCAACGTCAGCGAGCCCATCGCCCCGATTATGGCCCGCTTCTTGCGGCTCATGGTGACGGGGTAGTCGGGCACGCGGGCCTCTTCGATGGTGGTCAGCCGTTCGCCCTGCGCGTCGTTTTCCAGCGAAAAGCCGACTTCGGCCTCGTTGCGGCGGGTGGCGATGATTTCCATCTGGCCCTGCAACTGGTCCATCCGCCGCTCGAACGCGGCCAGTTCGCGTTGCACTTCGGGCGAGCTCTGGATCGATTGGCGTAATGTCTCGCGCCGCTCGACCAGCAGGGTGCGCTGCTGGGTGAGGGTGTCAAGCTGGGCATCGATTTCCTGCTCGGCGCGGGCCACGGTCGAGGGGCGCGCGTCGCGGTCGATCTGGGTGCGGGCCAGTTGTGCGGCGATGATGGCGCGGTCGATGTCGATGAGCGATTCGTTCAGCTGGCTGATTTCGTTAAGGCGGAATTCGACGCCCCCCTCCAGCGTCAGATCATTCTCGCTGCGGAAGGTTTCGAGCTCGCGTTCCAGTGCGACGATTTCGGTCATGACGTTTTCTTCCTGCTTGCGGAAGAAGGCCAGCGTTTCGGCCGTCTGCTCAAGCCGTCGCGCGGCCGAAAGCGCCCGTGTGCGGTTGGCAAATTCGCGCGCCACTTCGGCGGCGAGCGGTGCGGTATCCATGTTGGCGGTGATCGTCAGAACCGAAATCGTGCCGTCGTCGGTGAACCCCTCGCGGGCGGCGGCCACGCCGGTGATGCTGACCGACTGGCGCAGCAGATTGACCTTTTCGCCCAGTGTGATGGCGGGCAGGTGGTCGTAGATGCCGTATTGGGCGATGATTTCTTCCAGCGTGCCACGGGCCATCAATTGCTGTTCGATCAGCTGCAGCCGCCGCGCCGACGACCCGTCGACGACCGAGCGGGCCAGTTCGTCGTTCACCTTGGGCTGTTCGATCTGGATCACCTCGGACGCCTGATAGATATGCGGATAGCTGAGCGCCCAGAAGATCGACGCAAAGCATCCCGCGATCACCACAAAGGAGATCACGCCCAGGCGCCGCCGGGTCATGTCGAGGAAGTCGTGCCAGGTGTAGATGGGGCCCATCGGGTTGCCTCTTGTTCATCGCGGGGGGATGCGGCCTGTGCTGGCCGCCTGTGCCCCGGTGCGGTGTTAACCTAGAATTTCGGCAAATATATGTCCGTCGCCGCCCCTGTGGAAGGGTCAGAACCGTTCGATGCTGGAGCGGCGGGCGCGGTTGAGGATCACGCCCAGCAGCGGGACGTGGCCGTCGAGCATACGTTCGCAGCGGGCCAGATGGCGGGCCATCGTGCGGGTGCCGTCGGAGACCAGCAGAATGCCGTCAAGTTCCGGCAGGAAACCCGATGCATCATCGAACGACAGCAGCGGTGGCAGATCGTAGAGCACCAGATCGGGTGTGAGGGCCGCGTGCATGTCCGCCAGTGTGCGGGCGGCGGCGGGGTCTTGCAGGATTTCGGCGGCATTGGGATGGGCCCGATCGCTGAGCCCAAGGGCAAGCGTGTCATTGACCCGCACGATGTGATCGCTGAGCGCGACGTCGCCGGACAGGAAATCGGCCATCGAGGTCCTGCCCGCGGTCTGGGTCATGTCAAAGGCCCGCGCCACACCGGGGGCGCGCAGGTTCATGTCCATCAGCACGGTGCGCGATGAAGGCACCCGCGACAGGCTCGCCGCGAGATGGGCGGCGGTGAAGGTGGCGCCGCAACCGGCGGTCGGGGCCGAAACGCCAATGCGCGCGGTGCCGTGTTGCTGCGCGGTCTGGCGCAGTTTGGTGCGCAACAGATCAAAGGCGCGGGCGACTTCGGTGTTGCGGAAATTGATCGCGTCTTCGCCGTTGCCGATCAGATACTGGCGGTCGCCGGGTGTTTCGACGTGCAGCAGCGGCCACAGATCGCGGGTCGCCGGCACGCCGGGTGCTTCGGTCGCGTCATCTGTGGGCAGGTCGGGGAGCGGGGCAGGATCGTAATCGACCCCGCGCAGAGCGGTGCCAAAGCGGCGCGGGCGCGTAAAGCGCGTCTGACGCACCACGTCGGGCACCATCAGTTCCTGCCCGGGGGCAAGCGCGTCTTCGGCCTGCGTTGTGTGCAGGTCTTTCATCGCATCTGACTTTCGCAATTCTCGCATGAGTGGCTATCGCCCCGGTGAACGGTGAACATCGTCGTACGCCTAGCAGCCGGTCCGGCGCATCATCACGCCCACGGTTTTGACCATCACCACCAGATCGTTACCCCATGACATAGTCTTATCATATGTTGCGTCGACTTCGTTGCGGTAGGCGAAGGTGTTGTTGTTTCGGGCAGAAATCTGCCACAGGCCGGTGATGCCGGGGCGCAGCGCGAAATAGTGGTCGGGCGCGCCGTACATCGGCAGCTGGTCGATCATCATGGGGCGGGGGCCCACGATGCTCATGTCGCCGGTCAGCACGTTCCACAGTTGCGGCAGTTCATCCAGCGAGGTTGCGCGCAGGATTGCACCGGCACGGGTGACGCGCGGGTCATGGCGCAGCTTTTGCTTGCTGTCCCATTCGCGGCGCATTTCCGGGTCGCGGTCCAGCAGATCGGCCAGCACACGGTCGGCGTCACGCACCATCGTGCGCAGTTTCAGGATGGAAAACACCCGCCCGTTACGCCCCAGACGATCCTGACGGTAGAACGGATTGCCGCCCTCGATCCACAGTGCGACGGCGCAGAGCGCGATCAGCGGCAGGCTGAACGGCAGGCTGAGCAGCACGAGCGCGATATCGAAAAGACGTTTGCTGCCGTTGCGGTAGGGCGCCAGTGGCTTGCGGTCCGCAACCACGCTGGTGTCGAGCATGTAGTCGATCGGCGTGGGCGTGTTGATGGGCGCAAATTGTGCATCGAACTCGCCGCCCATCGCGGCAAGTCTGCGCAGGCCGTAATCCGGCCGGTCCGCATCATACTTTTTCATGTCCCAAACCCCCCCAGGGTTTACCAACTTAACTCGTACCAACACCCGACATTTTGCGGTGTGCCTTACTGTGTCGACACCCCGCGCACAGGCGCGGCAAGCCGACGGTTTATCCGGATCCGTAAATCCGGAACCCTTGCACGCACAATACCGTGGTCGGGTCAGAATAAGGCCGCGCAAGCAACTGCCTCAGCCATGCCAGAGAGATAACAGCTTTTTGCCACATTTTACGGGGAATTTTCGAAACACTGTGTTTCTGAGGATGTCCCCGGGCCAATGATGCAATTCATCTTCCGGCATTTTGCGAAGCCGCCCTTCTGGCGGGGCGGGATTCTTTGTTTGGCTTGGTATTTCAAGTCAAGTTATTGAAATTGATATATAAATCTGGCTACGAGTTAATTGGTCATACAAATTACAGGGTCTATGTATAGCCTATTGCCAGGCCTTTGTGAACCTTACGTTAACTATGAAAACGGCAATTAGCTACGTCATTAAAGCATAGCAGTGTCCCGAAATGCGCAAGATAATTGTGGCGATAATGCGGCAGGGTGCGGCGGGTTGTTTCGGATATGGAAACACTGTGCGACAATACAGGGCAAAGGGCCGGAATTATCGGCAAACCTGAAACAGTGGGAAGGGGAAAAGTGGCAGCCCGTAGGGGAATCGAACCCCTCTTTTCAGGTTGAAAACCTGACGTCCTAACCGATAGACGAACGGGCCACTCTGTCGTGTGAGCGTGTATCTAGATAATCCCGTATGACTTCGCAAGTCGAAATTTTCGACTTTTCGCGATTTTTTTCGGGGGCCAAAAACGTCAGGCTTCGGCGGCATCCTCGAGCCGCAGCTGCACGCTCTGGCGGCCTCTCCAGGTGTTGATATCAAGGCGTCCGGCGAGGTGGAAATGTTTGCCGCCGTGGTTTTCCAGCGCCGGTCCCAGCGCGGTATCGAAGGCCCCGAAGGCGATGGCGTCGAGTTTCGCGCCCAAGCCGTCGCCAAAGCTGATCTTGAGATGCGATTCCCCCACGCGGCGTGCGTGCAGGATGCGCATATCCGCAAAGACATAGCGCGGCGCGGGGGCACCTGCGCCGAAGGGGCCCGCGGCTTCGACCTGTTCGGTCAACTCGACCGAGGCGGCACCGGGGAACAACATGCCTTCGACCTTGAGATCGGAAGGGCCCAGCAGATGCGCGCCCTGCTTTTCCAGCAGCGCGCCCAGCCGTGCCATTGCTTCTTCGATGCCGTCGGCGGCGACGGTCAGGCCCGCGGCCATTTTGTGACCCCCGCCTTTCATCAACAGCCCTTCGGCGGCCAACCGCTGGATTGGGGCGCCCAGATCGATGCCGGACACGGACCGGCCCGAGCCTTTGCCGATGCCGTCCTCGGTGCCGATCACGATGGCAGGGCGGCCTGTGGCTTCCTTCAAACGTGACGCCACGATGCCGACAACACCGGGGTGCCAGCCAGCGCCCGCAGCCCAGACCAGCGGGCCGTCGGTGCCGCGCTCTTCGGCCTGCGCAAGTGCTGCTGCGCGGACCGCGTTTTCGACATCACGCCGTTCGGTGTTCAGCTGGTCCAGCCGTTCGGCCAGCGCCGCGGCCTCATGGGGGTCTTGCGTCGACAGCAGGCGCGCGCCCAGATCGGCCTTGCCGATGCGCCCGCCCGCGTTGATGCGCGGCCCGAGCAAAAAGCCAAGGTGATAGGCGGCGGGCGCGGTATCCATGCGTGCGATGTCCGACAGTGCCGACAAACCGATGCGGTCACGCCGGGCCATGACCTTGAGCCCCTGCCGCACGAAGGCGCGGTTCACGCCGATCAGGGGCGCCACATCCGCAACCGTCGCCAGCGCCACAAGATCGAGCATGCCCATCAGATCGGGGCCTTTTTCGCGCGCCTCGCGCAGCTGCCGTCCTGCTTCGACAAGCATCAGGAACACCACGGCAGCGGCACACAGATGCGCCAATGCGCCGTCCTCGTCCTGCCGGTTCGGGTTCACCACGGCCACGCAATCGGGCAGCGTTTCGCCGCCAAGGTGGTGGTCGAGCACGATGACATCCGCCGCGGCCGCCGCCGCGATCGGTCCGTGGCTGAGCGTTCCGCAATCGACACAGATGATCAGATCATGGCTGGCAGCAAGATCGGCCATCGCTTCGTCATTCGGGCCATAGCCTTCGTCGATCCGGTCAGGGACGTAGAGCGTGGCATCGCGCCCCATTTGGCGCAGCCACACCAACAGCAGGGCGGCAGAGCTGCCGCCATCCACGTCGTAGTCGGCAAACACCGCGATGCGCTGGCGGTGCAGGACCGCTTCGAGAAAGCGCGAGGCGGCGGATTCCATATCGCGCAGGGCGCGCGGATCGGGCAGCAGATCCCGCAAGGCGGGGGCCAGAAACGCCTCGGCCTCTTCGACGGCGACATTGCGCCGCGCCAGCACCTGACAGACGGCCATGGGCAGCTGCGTGCGCTGGTGCAGCGTTTCGGAGGCGCGTTCGATTTCGATGCCGGGGCCGACCCAGCGCCTGCCGGTCACGGAGGCGTCCACGTTCAGAAAGCTGGCTGTCATCGCGTGTGGCCCCCCTCGTGGTGCGCGGTTCTGGTCAGACTTCCTCGATGCGCAGAGCGACCGGATCGCCGTCCACCACGGCGGTCTTGCCCATCGCGGCCAGCGCGTGGTCGATATCGGCGCGGGTGGTTTTGTGGGTGACGATCAGCACGGGGGCCGCGTTTTCGTCGTGCCCGTATTGCCGCATACGGTCGATCGAGACGCCCGCTTCGCCCAGCACCGTGGCGACCTTGGCCAGCGCGCCGGGTTTGTCGTGCAGCGCGAGCCGCAGGTAATAGGCCGCGGGCCGCTGGCTGAGGGCGGGGGTGGCGGCAACGAGCCCGGCGGCGGGCTGACCAAAGACCGCCCCGCGGTAGCCGCGCGCAATATCGCAAATGTCGGACAGAACGGCGCTGGCGGTCGGGCCCGCACCGGCACCGGGGCCGCGCAACACGATCTGGCCGACGGCGTCGCCTTCGAGAACGATCATGTTGGTCCCGCCCTGAAGCTGGCCCAGCGGCGAGGTTTCGGGCACGAGGCACGGCTGCATGCGCTGCTCCAGTCCGCGGCCGGTCATCTGCGCCACACCCAGCAGCTTGATCTTGTAGCCCATGTCGGCGGCGGCGTTGATGTCCTCGATGCTGACCCGTTCGATGCCTTCGAGTTCGATCCCGGCAAAATCGACACGGGTCCCGAAGGCCAGCGACGACAGGATGGCCAGTTTATGCGCAGCGTCGATGCCGCCCACGTCGAGCGCGGGATCCGCTTCGAGATACCCGAGCCCGTCGGCTTCGGCAAAGACGTCCGCGTAGGGCAGGCCCGCGTCCTGCATCCGCGTCAGGATATAGTTGCACGATCCGTTCATCACGCCCATCACACGGGTGATTTCGTTGCCTGCCAGCCCTTCGCCAAGGGATTTGATCACCGGAATACCACCCGCGACGGCGGCTTCGTATTTGATCACGGCACTGGCGTTTTCCGCGGCTTCGGCGAGCGCCTGACCGTGCATCGCAAGCATTGCCTTATTGGCGGTCACGACATCCTTGCCCAGGGCCAAAGCGGCTTCGGTGGCATCTTTTGCGGGTCCGTCCTCGCCGCCCATCAGCTCGACAAAGACATCAACGTCATCGCGTTTGGCCAGTGCCACGGCATCGTCTTCCCACGCGTAGGACGACAGGTTAACGCCGCGGTCCTTGCTGCGGTCGCGTGCGGACACGGCAGAAATTTCGATGGCCCGACCGGTGCGGGCCGACAAAAGCTCTGATTGCTTGCGCAGGATCTGCACGACACCGGCACCCACCGTGCCCAGACCGGCAATCCCAAGACGAAGGGGGTGTGACATGGCGGGGAATCCTTTTTGCAACGCGTGGTGTTCCTGCGCGGTGTAGCCGCGTTCAGGCGAGGGCGCAACGCATCAGCGCTAGCGCAGGCCCTGGGACAGGCGCTGGCGTTCGCGTCCTGTCAGCACACCGCCGCGCAGACGGGCGGCACGTGCGTTGAGCGCCGCGATCCGACCGTCAAGCCGCGCGTTGATCGCTTCGGGCGCGCGACCGGGCGTGCGGGCCTGCGCCAGCACCGGATCGAGCGGGACCAATGTGGCGTAATCGGCGTTCTCCAGCGCGGGGGTCACCGTCTGGTCCAGCGCGGGAAACTGGGTGCAGGCGGGCAGGGCCGCACAGAGGCAAAGGGCGATCACGATACGCATACCACTTCATGCACCAGCGATGCGGGCGGGCGCAAGGCGGGGTTTACTTTTGAACGTCCGTTCAGATAATCGGCCCATGGCACGCACCCAGGGATCACATTCTGACATTACAGGACCGCGCGTGCGGGCCTCTGCTTTGCGGCTTTTTGCGCAGGGCGGCTATGCGGCGGTGTCGATGCGCGCCATTGCGGCCGATGTCGGCGTGCAGGCGGGCGCGCTCTATAACTACACGCCGGACAAGCAGAGCCTGCTGTTTGACCTGATGCAAAGCCACATGACCCAATTGCTCGACGCGGCATACGACGACGTGGCCGGCACACCGACCGAGCGGCTGGAGCGTTTCGTCGAATTTCACATCCGGTTTCACCACGCCCGCCCGGACGCGGTGTTCATTGCCTATATGGAGCTGCGCAATCTGACAGCGCAGAATTTCGCCCGCATCGAGGCGCTGCGCCGCCGCTACGAGGACCGGTTGGAGGGCATTTTGCGCGACGGGGTTGCCAGCGGCACCTTTGCGATCAGCGACACGAAAATCGCGACACTGGCGATCATCGCGATGCTGACGGGGGTGAATACGTGGTTTCGCACCGATGGCCGTTTGTCTTTGGACGAGGTGGTCGCGCAGTATTGGGACATGGTGCGCAAATCCGTGGCCATGCCATCCGCTGGCGGGTGAAGTGCTGCGGGTAACGCGCTGTTTTCGAACGAAATTCAATTTAACATTCGCCGTGATGCCGGAATGTCGGTTTTGGGCCTGACAAAGGCCGCGCCGTCGCGCTTAGTGGCACGAAATCTGTGGAGGGACTGCAATGAAAGTCGGGTTTGTCGGGCTGGGCAATGTGGGGGGCAAGCTGGCGGGATCGCTGGTGCGCAACGGGGTGGATGTGTGTGTGCACGATCTTGACCCTGCGCTGGTGGCGGCCAAGGTGGCGCAGGGTGCGGCGGACGGGCAAAGCCCCGAGCAGATGATGCAGACCTGCGACGCGGTCATCACCTGCCTGCCGTCACCCGCTGCGTCGCAGGCGGTGGTCGAGCGCATGTTGCCGCATGTCACCGAAGGCAAAATCTGGATGGAGATGTCGACCACGGATGCGGCCGTGCTCAAGGCGCTTGCGCAGCGTGTCGAGGCCGCCGGCGGGGCGGCGGTGGACTGTCCGGTATCGGGGGGATGCCACCGCGCGGACACCGGCAACATCAGCATCTATGCGGGATGCAGCCGCGACACATTCGATCGGGTGCTGCCGGTGCTGACCCACATGGGGCGGCGTATCCTGCATGTGGGAGATCTGGGAAATGCCAGCGTTCTCAAGGTGATGACGAACTATCTAGCCACGGCGAACCTGTTGACGCTGTGCGAGGCGCTGACGGTGATGAAGGCGCAGGGCATGGATATGGGCATGACGTACGAGGCGATTGCGATGTCGTCGGGCAACAGCTTTGTGCACGAAACAGAAAGCCAGTTGATCCTGTCAGGATCGCGGGATGTGAACTTTACGATGGACCTGATCCAGAAGGATATCGGCCTGTTTCAGGCGCTGGCGGATGACGCGGGCGTGCCGCTGGAAATCTCGCCGATGATGATCGACATGATGGCGGACGGGCAGGCGCGGTACGGGGTGCGGGCGCAGTCCGACCGGATGATCGAGCGGCTGGAGGAAGCGACGGGGCTGAGCGTGCGGGCCGAGGGTTTTCCGCAAGAGCTGGTCGATGACGAGCCGGAGGAGCGCGGCTATGAGGTGCGCCCAAAACGGGCGGCGGCGGTGTAGTCGGCGCGGTCACAGCCTGTGCACCGGATGTGCACAGGGTGTGCATACACTTGCCGCGCGGTCGGGCAAACGGTAGGGGGAGGCGCAACAAGGAGCGCGCCATGACCGATTTCCCCTCATTCCCGCCGGACGAAATTCTGGCCGCCGCACAGGCCTCGCCCGGCCGGCGGTTTCTGGGCATGGCGTCGCTGGGGCTTTTGGGGGTGATGGTGATCTGGATCGCGCTGTCCCAATCGCCCGCGCCCGAATGGCGGATCTTCCTGCTGGCGATGGGGGCGGCTGCGCTCTGGATGGCGGACCGGATGCGGCGTGCGACCGCCAACCGGATCGAGCTGACCGAAGAGGCGCTGCGCGACAGTGACGGCACGGTGATCGCGCGCATCGCGGATATCGAGGCGATGGACCGCGGATTTTTCGCGTTCAAACCGTCGAACGGATTTTTGCTGCGCACTGCACACGGGCAGGAGGCCAACACGTGGCGCCCCGGTCTGTGGTGGCGCGTGGGGCGACGCATCGGGGTGGGCGGCATGACGCCGGGAAGCCAGACCAAGGTGATGTCGGAAATCATTGCTGCGATGTTGGCCAAGCGCGAGATCGAGGCCGGACGCCGCTAGCGCGGGGTCATGGGGCGCGGTCGGTCGGGGCCTTTGAATTGCGCGCGGCCTGTGCGTCGTAGAGAAACGCCGCGCTGAGATCCTGTGCCCCTTTTGATCCGTGGCCCCGCGCGGCGGGCGTGACCCACGGCCCAAACCACGGTGACGCACAGCGAGAGCGCGATCAGCACGACCGTGGGGCGCAGGCCCGTGCGCTGCGAGAGCGGGACCACCAGAAACTGGCCGAAAAACAGAACGATGGTGAACACGGCGCCGAAGCCTGCCGACAGGATCAGGTTCAATTCCGATCCGAGCCTGCGCCGGGCCCGCTTTTCGATGCGGCGCCGGTCGCTGGCGGAATATGGGGCAGATGGTTCGCGCATGTCGGGTGCCCTCTCGGCCTTCGCGGCGCGGATGCTGGGGCCGCGGGGAGCAAGGGCCGGACAATAGCAAAAGCCCCCGCCGGGATCCAGCGGGGGCTTTGGGTGTGTAGGAAGGTCGCTTAGCTTGCTTCGGCGTAGAGCACCTGCGGTGCGTAGCGGGGCCGGGTGAACACGAAGTTCGAAATCACCCGATCCTCCAGACCGGTTGCGAACACCGGATCGAAATCCGACCATGTCTCGACAACCACAAGGCGTTCGCCGTCGAGCACTTTGGGCAGGCGGGTGTTCCACGAACCGATGTCGTCGTTTGTCAGCGCCGTGGGGGTGCCGCGGGTGACGGACCAGTCGGTTTTGAACTTCACGGCCTGTTTGTCGTAGTAGACCTGCGAGATGCGGATCGAGCTGTTCTGGCCCGGACGGGTCAGGTAGTCGAACAGATCATGCGCGCCGTCGACATAGGCTGCATCGATGGGTTGCGTTTCGCGGGTCACCATGTCGCCGACCGTATAGGCCGCCTTCTGGTTCTTCGCGTACATCCGGTAGGCATCGAAGATCGAGAACATCGACAGGAAGGCCCAGAAGAGTACCGGCAGGATGATCACGGTTTCGATCGCGACCGAGCCGTCTTCGCGGCGGGCAAAGTCGGCCCGCAGGAAGGATTTGACGTTGTGCATAAACATTAGCCTGGCTCCTGTACGAATACGCTGAGTGAGATCATGGCCACTTCGCCCGATCCGTCCTTGGCAAAGGCGAGGCCCAGGCCGGTGGTCGGGAAGAGGGGGTCGAATTTGTAGCACGCGCGCAGCATCATCAGTTCATGCTCGCGGCCCAGATCCCACCCGCGGACCGGTGTGACACCGAGTTTGGTGTCGATGCAGTCGGGTTGCGGGTCGAGTTCGGCAAAGTTGCGCGGATCGACGGTGATCATCTCGAGTTTCAGTTTTTCCTTGCACTCCGGCAGGAAGCCCGAGGCTTCGCAGACCATGTCCTTGAGCGTGGCGTGATCGCCCACGGTGCCGGTGTTCAGCCGGATTTCGCGGGTGACCATGTCGAGACCACGGTCGAGGAACATTTGGCGCATCGAGTAGATACCCAGTTCGACGGACATGATGAAGGTCGAGAAGATGAGCGGCACCATGACCACGAATTCGATGACCGGGGCCGAGCCTTCGTCGTTCTTGCGAAAACGTGCCAGGCAGTTTTTCATGACAGTAATCATTGTGTGAGCCTCAGCTGGTTGATTGTGCGGGCAATCGCTTTGAATGCTTCGCTGATTTCGACGCCTTCAACCCGGAAGAAATGGCTGGGCGAGGAGGCACAGTTGCGCATCACGTTTGCCCCGTGATCGGACACTTCGAAGCCGATGGACCAGATCACGATTTTCTTGTCCTTGGCCTTGTTGCAGATGTTCTCGAGCAGATCGTCGCCTTTGGATGCCCAGTACTTCTTGTAATAGAAGCTGCTGCGATATTCGTAGCGCACGTAGTTTCTGAGGTACCAGTTGAGGTTATAATTGTGCCAATGGCGGGCGTGGCTTTCGGACTGGTAGTAGCGGCTGGCAATCCGGAACGAATTGTCGTGCTGCCCGTCCGTCATCAGGATCACGGTCTTGAGCGTATCCGCATCATCGTAGGGGGCGGGACGGTCCTTGAAGACGCCGTCGACAATGCCGTCTTCCCACAACTTGGTGTTGATGTGCTTGAAATCGGGGTCCAGCATGCCTGCGCCCCATTTCAGGCCCGCAAAGATGGAGGTACCGGCGCGCGGCTTGAGCTTGTCGATCTGTGCCTTGATCGCGGTGGCATTCTGCGACGTGGGCAGGATGCGTTCGTAATCATAGCGCGGGCAGACCGTATCGGTGCGGTCGTTGTCGCTGCCGTTGTAGTTCCACTGGAAGTGCTGCACCTGGTCGTACCATTTGCCGCGGTCGAGGCGCACGGAATTAAAATCGCTGTCTGCGAATTCGATGCAGTGGGAATAGGGGTTGTTGACGTAGACCTTGAACTTCGACAGCAGGTCCGGCCCGGCATTCACATGCTCGGAGTAGGGCACCATCGACAGCGACACGAGGTCTTTCGTCTCGGGGCGGATGACCGTGTCGACAAATACCTTCGCCGCGTTCTGCAGGTTCGTCATCTTGTTGTCGTTCTTCATGGACCCGGAAATATCGAGCACCATGGAGATTTCGACCTTGGCGATCTTTTCCTCGGCTTCGGCGTGGCTGATCAGTGGCAGCGCGTCGACGCCCATCATCGACATGAAGTTGGTGGGCGTGGTGGCATCCGCCGTCACGCTGACCGTGCGGTAGTTGATGCCGCCGCTCACGTTGATGTCGTCGTTGGTAATCAGGCTGCCCAGCCCGCTGGTCTCGAAGTAGTTTGTCACCACTTCCTTGGGGGGCGATTCCTGATCGAGGTCGGCGGCTGCCAGCACCGCACGATCGGCGGTGTTCTGGATTTTCACGCGTTCCATTTCGTTGCGCATCAGGTCAACGGCAATACCGCTGATCATCAGCATCATCAGGATCATGAAGCAGGCCAGAACCGTGATCACACCGTCTTCTTCACGCCGGAAGCGTTTGAATTGCTGTGCCGTCATCTGGCTCAACTTCACCGGAATCCGGGTCGTTGAATAAAGTTTTGACATATGTTCACCTTTCGGGCCTTGGACCTGCCAAAGATGCACGCCCACTAATCGTCAAGGCCATGTTGTGACGTATAAACATGGCTTAATTGGGGCGGATTCTTGCCTAAAACGCCTATTTTAAAGGGTTTTCAGAGACAGTGGGGCGCTGTGGCGCCCAGTGTTGCGCGTGTGGAAACATCGTCTCAAATTGTCGCCAAATTTGCGCGGGTCTGGCCGCAATGGTTAATGCGACTCGCTTGTGCGTTAACGGTGCCGCCCGCGCAGGGGTAGATATCAGGTCAGCGTGACGGTTGTGGCGCGGCACG
Organism: Sulfitobacter sp. S190; assembly: GCF_025141935.1. Taxonomy (NCBI): domain Bacteria; kingdom Pseudomonadati; phylum Pseudomonadota; class Alphaproteobacteria; order Rhodobacterales; family Roseobacteraceae; genus Sulfitobacter; species Sulfitobacter sp. S190. The sequence continues at coordinate 1,162,231 of NZ_CP081120.1, forward strand.
CGGCGGCGAGTTTATGCGGATCGACGCGGAACACCGTGTCGGGCGCGCCGCCCGCGCCCCAGACCACGTCAAAGCCCAGCAGGTGCGCGTCGATATAGGTCTGCATCGCGCATAGATGCCCGATGGGTGCCACGCCGCCGATCGCAAAGCCGGTGTCCTTGCGCACGCGTTTGGGATCGGCGCGCACGAGGTCTTCGCCAAAGAGATCGGGGGCGCGGGCCAGATCAAGCTGGTGGGCGCCGCTGACCAGCACGAGTTTGAGCGCCCCGCTGTGCGCGCCCTCGAAGATCATCGACTTGGCAATCTGTGCGGGCGCACAGCCGACCGCGATGGCCGCTTCGTCGGCGGTGCGGGTGCTGTGGGGCAGGGTCACGACATCGATGTCGAGCCCGAGATCCGCAGCGGCGGCTTTGACGCGGTTGACGCTTTTGCCCATGGTCGGCTCCGTTGTTTGCCCAAGGCGTAGGACAGGGCGGGGCGCTTTGCAATTGCGCGCCGCGGGCGGATGCGCGCGAGAGGGCCGCAAAATCTCGCTACAGTTGTTCGTAAACCGGCTAAAAAAGTAGCACCGCGCCGCGCGGCGGCCTAGGTTGCCCTTGAGGCAGCCGGATTCGCCCGGTGGCCCGCCGCAACCCGATCAACTGAAGGCAATGTCCTAATGAGCCAGTCCTCCCACGAGCCCACGTTCCGCGAAAGTGTCGACCTGATGTTTAACCGAGCGGTGGGTCTGATGGACCTCAAGCCCGGTCTGGAGGAGAAGATTCGCGTCTGCAACGCGACGTACACGGTCCGCTTTGGCGTGCGACTGCGCGGCGAGATCAAGACGTTCACCGGCTACCGGTCGGTCCATTCGGAGCATATGGAGCCGGTCAAGGGCGGCATCCGGTTTTCAATGGGAGTGAACCAGGACGAGGTCGAGGCGCTTGCCGCCTTGATGACGTATAAATGCGCGCTGGTCGAAGCGCCGTTCGGCGGCTCCAAGGGCGGGCTGTGCGTCGATCCGCGCGAATACGAAGAGCACGAGTTGGAAATGATCACGCGCCGCTTTGCCTATGAGCTGATCAAGCGCGATCTGATCAACCCCGCCCAGAACGTGCCCGCCCCCGACATGGGCACGGGCGAGCGGGAAATGGCGTGGATCGCCGACCAGTACAAGCGCATGCACACCACCGACATCAACGGCGCGGCCTGTGTCACCGGCAAGCCGATCAACGCAGGCGGCATCCAGGGCCGCACGGAGGCCACGGGCCGCGGTGTGCAATACGCCCTGCGCGCGTTTTTCCGCGACACCGACGGGGTGAAGAAATCGGGCATGACCGGAACCTTGTCGGGCAAGCGTGTCGTGGTGCAGGGGTTGGGCAACGTGGGCTATCACGCGGCCAAGTTCCTGAGCGAAGAGGACGGCGCGCCGGTGATCGGGGTGATCGAATACAACGGCGCGATCTGGAACGCCGATGGCATCGATATCGAGGCGCTCAAGCAGTACATCACCGATCACGGGTCCCCCGAGGGGTTCGCGGGAGGTGAATTTGTCGAACACGGCGATACCCTGCTGGAGCGCGAGTGCGACATCCTGATCCCCGCCGCGCTGGAGGGGGTCATCAACCTCGGCAACGCCAAGAACATCAAGGCGCCGCTGATCATCGAGGCGGCCAACGGACCGGTGACCGCGGGCGCCGATGACGTATTGCGCGAGAAAGGCACGGTCATTATCCCCGACATGTATGCCAACGCGGGCGGTGTGACCGTGTCCTACTTCGAGTGGGTCAAGAACCTGTCGCACATCCGCTTTGGCCGGATGGGCCGGCGGCAGGAAGAAAGCCGTCACCAGCTGATTGTCGACGAATTGGAGCGCATCAGCCGCGATACCTCGATCAACTGGACGCTCAGCCCCGATTTCAAGGACAAGTACCTGCGCGGGGCGGGGGAACTGGAGCTGGTCCGTTCGGGTCTGGATGACACGATGCGCATCGCCTACGAATCGATGGCCGATGTGTGGCACGGCCGCGATGACATCAGCGATCTGCGCACGGCGGCCTATCTGGTGGCGATCGGCAAGGTGGCGGCGAGCTATCACGCCAAGGGTCTCTAGTGGCGCTCGTGCTGACCCGTGCCGCGCGGCGCGGGGCGGTGCGCGGGAGGCGTTCCCCGTGCGATGTCATCCGCTGACGCAGTTGTGTGAATAAACGCCCGAACGGCGGCGGACAGCGCGGCTTTGCCCCGTTAGGGTGGGGCCATGTTGTTTGATTTGCCCGATGCCGACACGCTCTATGCCGCTTTGCTGGCCCGTGACCCCGCATGGGAGGGCCGCGCCTTTGTTGCTGTGTCCTCGACGGGGGTGGTGTGCCGCCTGACCTGTCCGGCGCGCAAGCCCAAGCGCGAGAATTGCCGCTTCTATCCGTCGGTGGCCGAGGCCGTCGCGGCGGGGTTCCGGCCCTGTTTGCGCTGCCATCCGCAGGGGCCCGCCGCGCAGGGCGATCCGGTGGTGGTGGCGTTGCTGGGCGCGTTGCAGGCCGATCCGGCGCGGCGCTGGCAAGAGCGTGACATCGCGGCGATGGGCCATGACCCGTCGACCGTGCGCCGCAGTTTCAAGCGTCATTTCGGGGTGACGTTTCTCGAGCTGGCCCGCCAGCGGCGGTTGCGGGCGGGCGCGCAGGTCTTGCCGCAGGGCGGCAGGGTGATCGAGGCGCAGCTGGATGCGGGATACGCGTCCGGCTCGGCGTTCCGGGCGGCTTTTGCGGGGTGGATGGGCCTGCCGCCGGGGGCGTTTGTGCGCGATGCGCTGTTGCGTGCCGACTGGATCGATACGCCGCTGGGCGCGATGGTGGCCGTCAGTTCGGCGCAGGCCCTGCATCTGCTGGAATTCACCGAGCGGCGCGCCTTGCCCGCGGAGCTGCGCAAGCTGCGTGCGGATGCGCGGGGCAGCATCGGCTTCGGCCGTCATGCCCCGACCGATCGGATCGAGGCGGAGCTGGCGCGGTTCATGGCCGGTGAGGACGCAGGGTTCGACACGCCGCTGGCGCCGCTCGGCACGCCGTTCGAGCGGGAGGTCTGGCGGCATTTGCGCGCGATCCGCGCGGGCGAGACCCGCAGCTATGGCGATGTGGCACGCGAGATGGGCCGCCCCACCGCGACGCGGGCCGTGGCGCGGGCGAATGGTGCGAACCCCATCGCCATCGTGATCCCCTGCCACAGGGTGGTGGGCGCGGACGGGGCGCTGACCGGATACGGTGGCGGGCTGTGGCGCAAGCAGGCGTTGATCGATCTTGAACAGACCTATGCCGTGAAAGGACAGAAAGATGAGTGACAAAGCAAACCGGTTTGCGCAGCTGCACCGGCCGGGCGCGCCCTTTGTGCTGTATAATTGCTGGGACGCGGGATCGGCGCGGGCGATCGCCAAGGCGGGCGCGCAGGCGCTGGGCACGGGCAGCTGGTCCGTGGCGGCCGCACTGGGGCTGGAGGATGGCCAGCGGGTGCCGCTGGAGACACTGGTGGCGCTGGCCGCGGGGCTGGTGGCGCAGAGCGATCTGCCGGTGAGTATCGATGCCGAGGGCGGATATGCCGACGCCCCCGAAGAGGTGGCCGCCAATATCGCGCGGCTGGCGGGTGTCGGCGTGGTCGGGGTGAATTTCGAGGACCGTGTGGTGGGCGGCGCGGGGCTGTTCGCGCCCGAGCGCCAAGCGGCGCGCATCGCCGCGATCCGCGCCGCGGTGGGGCCTGCGTTTTTCATCAACGCGCGCACGGACGTATTTTTGCAAGCGCCGGTGGCCGATCATGCAGCCCTGGTCGAAGACGCGCTGGGCCGTGCGGCGCTTTATGCGCAGGCGGGAGCGTCGGGGCTGTTTGTGCCCGGATTGGTCGATCCGGCGTTGATTGGCCGGATGGCCGCCGGACAGGCCTTGCCCGTGAATGTGATGATGGCGCCCGATCTGCCGCCCTTTGCGGCGCTGGCGGGGGCAGGTGTGGCGCGGATCAGCCATGGTCCTGCGTCTTATGCCGCGGCGATGAAAGCGGTGACGGCTGCGGCGCGGGCCGCGCTGCAGATGTCGCTGGCGGACAAGCCGGAGGCGTAAACGGCAGACCGCGACAAATCCCCCATTGCTACCACGTCAAAGACTTGGTTCTGTAGCCCGGTCGAGACCGGGGAGTGAGTGATGCGGTTTTCAGGATTACGGGTGCTGCGCGAGGGGCTGACCGGCAACAAGGGCTGGGCGCCGCACTGGCGCGATGCGGAGCCCAAGGCCGAGTATGATGCCATCATCATCGGGGGCGGCGGGCACGGGCTGTCCACCGCTTACTATCTGGCCAAGGAGCACGGGCTGCGCAATGTGGCGGTGCTGGAGAAAGGGTATCTGGGCGGCGGCAATGTGGGCCGCAACACCACGATCGTGCGGGCCAACTATTTTCTGGACGGCAACAGCCAGTTCTATTCGCACTCGCTCAAGCTGTGGGAAGGGCTGGAAGAGGATCTCAACTACAACGTGATGCATTCCCAGCGGGGGCTGATCAACCTGTTCCATTCCGATGGCCAGCGCGATGCCTTTGTGCGCCGCGGCAATGCCATGGCGGCACAGGGCGATGACGCGGTGTTGCTGGACCGCGAAGGGGTGCGCAAGCATCTGCCCTATCTGGATTTCGACAATGTCCGCTTCCCGATTTACGGTGGGCTGCTGCATCCGCGCGGGGGCACGGCACGCCACGATGCCGTCGCCTGGGGCTATGCGCGGGGCGCGTCGGAGCGCGGGGTCGATCTGATCCAGCAGTGCGAGGTGACCGGCATCGACATCGAGAACGGGCAGGTGCGCGGCGTCCAGACCACCCGCGGGGCGATCCGCGCGCGCAAGGTCGGCATCGTGGTGGCGGGCCGCTCGGGGCAGGTGGCCGCGATGGCGGGCATGCGTCTGCCCATCGAGAGCCATGTCTTGCAGGCCTTTGTCACCGAGGGGCTGAAGCCCTGCATCGACCATGTGGTCAGTTTCGGGATGGGCCACTTCTATATCAGCCAGTCCGACAAGGGGGGATTGGTGTTCGGCGGCGATCTGGATTTTTACGCGTCATACGCGGCGCGCGGCAACATGCCGATGATGGAGCATGTGATGGAGGCCGGCATGACGTTGATGCCGATGATCGGCAAGGCCAACGTGTTGCGCAGCTGGGGCGGGATCATGGACATGACCCCCGACGGCAGCCCGATCATCGACAAGACCGACACGGCGGGTTTGTTCATCGATTGCGGCTGGTGTTACGGCGGGTTCAAGGCGGTGCCGGGATCGGGGTTTTCCTTTGCCCATCTGATGGCCACCGGCACCCATCACGCGCCCGCCGCGAAGTTCCGGCTGGACCGGTTCCGCGATGGTGTGGGTCTGATGGACGAGGAGGGCACCGGTGCGCAGCATAATCTTCACTAGCGGCCGGGCGGTCTGTGTGGCCGGTTTCGGGATTGAGTTTAAGGGCAAGATGAAGGGCGGCCGCTGTGCCCCCCCGGAGGGTTTGGCGTGAGGATTACCTGTCCCGTATGCGGGTCGCGCGACCGGCGCGAGTTCTATTACCAGGGCGATGCGGTGATGCTGGCGCGTCCCGATCCGCAGGCGGATGCGGATGCGTGGGACAGCTATTTGCATCTGCGCGACAATCCTGCCGGGCCGACCCGGGAGCTGTGGCAGCACGAGGGCGGATGTGGCGCGTGGATCGTGGTGGTGCGCGATACGCTCACCCACGCGGTGTCCTCGAGCACGCTGGCGGCGGACGCCGCGCGAAAGGGGGCGTCATGAGACTGCCGGGTCGGGGATTGAACGACGGGGCGGCGCGCGTCCGCTTCAGCTTTGACGGTGTCGGGTATGACGCGCGGGAGGGCGATACGGTGGCGGCCGCGTTGCTGGCCAACGGGGTGCGCCTGATGGGCCGGTCGTTCAAGTATCATCGCCCCCGGGGGGTGCTGACCGCCGGTTCCGAGGAGCCCAATGCGCTGATCACGGTGGGGCAGGGTGCGGCCCGGGTGCCCAATGTGCGGGCCACCGTGCAGGAGGTGTATGAGGGTCTTGTCTGCAGGTCCCAATCGGCCTGGCCGTCGCTGGCGTTTGATCTGATGGCGGTCAATGATCTGGCTGCCCCGTGGTTGGGGGCGGGGTTCTATTACAAGACCTTCATGTGGCCGCGTGCCTTTTGGGAGCGTGTGTACGAGCCGGTGATCCGCCGGGCGGCGGGGCTCGGGGCGCTGAGCGGCAAGAGCAACGACGAGACCTATGACCGGGCGTTCGCGTTTTGCGATCTTTTGGTGATCGGGGCGGGACCGGCGGGTTTGATGGCCGCGCAGGTCGCCGCGCAGGCCGGTCTGGACGTGATCCTGTGCGACGAGGATACGCAGGCGGGGGGCCGTTTGCTGGCCGAGGTGGAGCGTGTCGGGCACCGGCGCGGGTCCGATTGGGCGGCGGATGCCGTGGCGCGGCTGGCAGCGATGGACAATGTGCGCGTGATGACCCGGACCACCGTGACGGGTGCCTACGATGGCGGCATGTTCGGGGCGCTGGAGCGGATAGAGGGACGCCCCGTGGCGGGCCGGCCTGTGGCGTGTTTCTGGCGCATTGCCGCGAAGCGTTCGGTTCTGTGTGCGGGGGCGCTCGAGCGGCCCGTGGCGTTCGAGAACAACGACCGGCCCGGCATCATGACGGCGGGCGCGGTGCGCGCCTATGTCAACCGGTGGGGCGTGGCGCCGGGCAGCCATGTCACCGTGTTTGGCAACAATGACGATGCCCACCGCACGGCGCGCGATCTGCATGACGCGGGCGTGCATGTGGCCGCGTTGATCGACAGCCGCGAGGACGCGCAGATCGGGGATGTGCCCTATCCGGTCTACAAGGGCGCGCAGGTTTGCGGGTCATCGGGGCGCCGCGCGCTGGAGAGCATCCGCGTGCGCCGGGGGGGACGCGAGACGGCGATCCAGACCGATTGTCTGGCGATGTCGGGGGGGTGGAACCCGACGGTCCATCTGACCTGTCACATGAACGGGCGGCCGACGTGGCGTGAGGACATACTGGCGTTCGTGCCGACGCCGGACGCGGTGCCCGGCATGGATGTGGCGGGCGCGTGCAACGGAGCGTTTTCGACCGCGGCCTGTCTGGCAGAGGGGGCGCAGGCCGCGGCGCGTGCGGCGCAGGCGCTGGGGGCCACCGCGCAGCCGCCCGAACTGCCGCCCGCCGACGACAGCGCGTTTCGCATTGCCCCGCTCTGGGCGGTGCCCGGCAAGGGGCGTGCGTGGCTGGATTTCCAGAATGACGTGAGCGTCAAGGACATCAAGCAGGCGGCGGTGGAGAATTTCCGCTCTGTCGAGCACATGAAACGCTATACCACCCAGGGCATGGCGACCGATCAGGGGAAGAATTCCAACGTGGCGGCCTTGGCCGTGCTGGCGGATGCGACGGGGCGCGGTATTCCGCAAACCGGCACCACGACGTTCCGGCCCCCCTATACCCCGGTGCCGATCGCGGCGATGGGGGCGGGGGCGCAGGGCAAGGGCTTCGCCCCGCAGCGCTTTACCACATCGCACGCCCGCAGCGTCGAGATGGGCGCGCCGATGATCGAGGCGGGGCTGTGGTACCGGCCCAGCTATTTCCCCCGTGCGGGCGAGCGGACCTGGCGCCAGTCGTGTGACCGCGAGGTCGGATATGTCCGCGAGGCCGTGGGGGTGTGCGATGTCAGCACGCTGGGCAAGATCGACATTCAGGGACCCGACGCGGCAAAGCTGCTTGATTTCGTCTATACCAACACGTTTTCGACCCTCAGGGAGGGGCGGGTGCGCTATGGGTTGATGCTGCGCGAGGATGGCACCGTGATGGATGACGGGACCTGTGCGCGGATGGGGCCGGAGCATTTCGTGATGACCACCACCACTGCCGCGGCGGGGGCGGTGATGCGCCATCTGGAGTTCGTGAGCCAGGCCCTGCGCCCCGACTGGGCCGTGCGGTTTGCATCGGTCACCGAGCAATGGGCGCAGTTCGCGGTGGCGGGACCGCAGGCGCGGGCGCTGCTGGACGATCTGCTGGAGGGGCCGGTCGACAACGACACATGGCCGTTCATGGCCTGCGGTCCGGTGGAGGTGATGGGCGTGCACGGCCGGTTGTTCCGCATTTCGTTCTCGGGCGAGCATGCCTATGAGCTGGCGGTGCCCGCGCGCTACGGGGCGGCGTTGTTCGAGACGCTGGTGGCGCGTGCCGAGGCGCTGGGCGGCGGGGCCTACGGGATGGAGGCGCTGAATGTGCTGCGTATCGAGAAGGGCCACATCACCCACGCGGAAATCCACGGGCGCACCACGGCCTTTGATGTGGGCATGGAGCGGATGGTGTCGGGCAAGAAAGACTGCATCGGGCAGACAATGGCCGCACGGCCCGGTCTGGTGGATCCGCAGCGCGAGCGGCTGGTCGGGCTGCGCCCTGTGGGCACGGTCAAGCAGTTGACGGCGGGTGCGCATATCTATGACGCGCAGGCGGAGGCGATCTTCGAGAACGGTCAGGGCTATGTCACGTCTGTCGCCTTTTCGCCGCAGTTGCAGCAGATGATCGCGCTGGCATTCGTCAAGCGCGGGCCGGAGCGTAAGGGCGAGCGGATGCGGGTGGTCGATGCCATGCGCGACCTGAGCGTCGAGGTCGAGATCTGCCCGCCCGTGTTTTTTGATCCAGAGGGAGGGCGGTTGCGTGGCTGACCTGCAAGCGAGAACGCCCTGCGCGGGCCTGTTACCGGTGACAATCGGCGCCGGAACTCTGAGCGAGGAGACCCCCGGTACGCTGACGGTGTTGATGCGGTTGCCGGGGGCGGATGTGCCTGCACAGATCACGGCTGACATTGTCTGGCCCAAGGTCGGCCGCACCGCGGGCAAAGCGGGCGCGCGCGCCGTCTGGTGGGGGCGCGACGAGGTGATGCTGATGGGCGTGCCGGCTCCTGATCCGTTGCCGCCGGGTGTGGTGGCCGTGGACCAGTCCGATGCCTGGGCCGTGGTGACGTTGACGGGCCCGTCCAGCGACGATGTGCTGGCGCGGCTGGTGCCGGTCGATCTGCGCGCGCGGGTGTTCAAGCGCGGCCACACGGTGCGCACGCAGCTGGGCCACATGAACGTGTCGGTCACGCGCACGGGGCCGGAGAGTTTCATGATCGCGGTGTTCCGGTCCATGGCGGCCACAGTCGTTCACGAATTGTCGGCGGCACTGGAAGCTGTGGCCGCGCGCGGGTAGGGTCCGGCCATGTTGATGTTGGAGATTCCCATGATCCGTTCGCTGATGTTTTGTGCCATGCTGCTGCCTGCGGCCTCCGTTTCGGCCACCACTGCAAAGGAAACCGACTGCGGCTATCAGGCGCAGGTCGTGTCTGCGGTGCAGACGGCCCGTATCGAGAAGGTCAAGGAACGCAAGGTGCCCGAGCATCTGGCGGCCGCCGACCCTGCGTGGCCTGAAAAATACAACGCGGTGATCCCGCTGGTGGCCCCGTGGGTCTATGAGATGAAGATGCGCGATCTGCGGCAGGCCGATCTGGGTGCGGCGTGGAACGAGATGTGTCTGGCCCAGTAACCCGGCACTGACGCGCTTTTTTCGCGGATCGGCGGGGGGCGGCTTCTGGACTCTGAACCGGTGGAGCCAATATAAAGCCCTATGAGCTTGCCCCCCGGTTTCCTTGATGAGTTGCGCACCCGGTCCAGCCTGAGCCAGGTCGTGGGCCGCAAGGTCATGTGGGACACCCGCAAGTCCAATCAGGGCAAGGGCGACATGTGGGCGCCGTGCCCGTTCCATCAGGAAAAATCCGCCAGCTTCCATGTCGATGACCGCAAGGGGTTTTACTATTGCTTTGGCTGTCACGCCAAGGGCGATGCAATCTCCTTTGTCCGCGAGACCGAGAACGTGGGTTTCATGGAAGCGGTGGAAATTCTGGCCCGCGAGGCCGGGATGCCGATGCCCGCCCGCGATCCGCAGGCCCAGCAGAAGGCCGACAAGCGGACCGAACTGGCCGATGTGATGGAATTGGCGGTCAAGTGGTTCCGCCTGCAGCTGCGCACCGGTGCGGCGGCACAGGCGCGCGAGTATCTGGCCGGGCGCGGATTGGACACGGCGGCCTGTGACCGCTGGGAGATCGGATTTGCCCCCGACAGCTGGCAGGGGTTGTGGGATGCCCTGAAGGGCAAGGACATCGACGACAAGCTCATTCTGGGGGCGGGGCTGGCCAAACCGTCCACCAAGGGCGGCAAGCCCTATGACACGTTCCGCGGCCGCATCATGTACCCGATCCGCGACGCCCGCGGGCGGGCCATCGCCTTTGGCGGCCGCGCGATGGACCCAGACGACAAGGCGAAATACCTCAATTCCCCCGAGACCGAATTGTTCGACAAGGGCCGCAGCCTTTACAACGTGCGCGACGCGCGGGTGGCCGCGGGCAAGGGGCTGCCGTTGTTGGTGGCCGAAGGATATATGGATGTGATCGCGCTGGCCGAGGCCGGTTTCGGCGCGGCGGTGGCCCCTTTGGGCACCGCGATCACCGAAAACCAGCTGGCGATGCTGTGGCGGGTGTCGGACGAGCCGATCGTGATGCTGGACGGCGATGCCGCGGGCCAGCGCGCGGCCCTGCGCCTGATCGATCTGTCGCTGCCGTTGCTGGAGGCGGGCCGCAGTCTGCGGTTCGCGATGATGCCGGAGGGGCAGGACCCCGATGACCTGTTGAAAGCGGCGGGGCCTGGCGCGTTGCAGAAGATCATCGATGCGGCGGTGCCGATGGTGCAGCTGTTGTGGCAGCGCGAGATCGAGGGCCGCGTGTTCGACAGCCCCGAACGCAAGGCGGCGCTGGACAAATCGTTGCGCGACAAGATCGCGTTGATCAAGGACCCCAGCATCCGCAGCCACTACGGTCAGGAGATCAAGGACCTGCGGTGGGACCTGTTTCGGGCCAAGCGGTCGGGTGGCGCGCCAAGCGCTGGCGGCCCCCGCCGCAACGGGGCCCGCCCGAACGGCCGCTGGGGGGCGCCCGAGGGGCCATCGCCCGGCGCCAAGACCAGCGCGCTGGTCATCGCAGAAGGGGCCCATGCCACCGACCACCTGCGCGAGGCCGTCATTCTGGCCGCCTGCATCAGTTGTCCCGATGTGGTCGAGAATTTCGAGGCCGGGCTGGAGAGCATGGCCTGCACCGACACGACCCACGCCCGCCTGCGCGACCTGATTCTGCGTTTTGCCGCGCAGGGCGATGCGGTGTTGCGCGAAAAAATTGAGAACGCACTGGGCTTCGAGACCCTTGAAACCCTGCTGGCGCAGCGCCATGTGGCAATCACGCCCTGCATCCGAAAACCCGGTAACGCCGAAATCACCGCGATGACCATCGCCGAGGAGTTGGCCAAGCTGCACGCCGCGCGTGGCCTTCTCGACGAGGTCACGGATGCGGTGGACGATCTGAGCGGGGAGGCCGACGAGGGGGTGACATGGCGGCTGGCCGAAGCGGCGCGTGCGGCAGAAATGGCCCGCCGCTCTGGACAAGAGGACAAGGCGGAATACGTGATTGCCAATAATGGTGCCCGGCTGGACCGGGAAGAGGTAGAGAAAAGCCGGAGTTTCTTTGACGCGATCGATTTCTCCAAAGGGGGCAAGAAGGGGTCTTGAGCCACCGCGCCCGCTGCCGCGATCCATACACCACCGGTTTGTCGAGGACCGGAACCGATCACCCCGCCCGAGGGCGGGGCGTGACCAATCATCCGCATTACGCGGAAATTACGGTGAGCGGGTTTAAGAATCACCCCGAACCTATCATGATTCGAAAAACCCGAATCACCTCACAGTGATTCGCTAGGGACGCGAGAGGAGCTTTCATGGCTGCCAAGGATACGAACGAAGACGCCAAGACCGACGATCAGGACGCCGGTCATTCGCTGGACATGAGCCAGGCCGCCGTCAAGAAGATGATCGGCGAGGCGCGCGAGAAGGGATACATCACCTACGACCAGCTCAACACTGTGTTGCCGCCCGATCAGGTCAGCTCCGAGCAGATCGAGGACGTGATGTCGATGCTGTCCGAAATGGGCATCAACATCATCGAGGACGAGGAAGCCGAGGAAGAAGAAAACAAGGGCTCTACCGAGGTCGCCACGACCGAGAGCAACCGGGAGGTCGCGCTTGGGTCGGGAACGTCCGAAAAGCTGGACCGGACCGACGATCCGGTGCGCATGTACCTGCGCGAGATGGGATCGGTCGAGCTGCTGAGCCGCGAGGGCGAGATTGCCATCGCCAAGCGCATCGAGGCCGGCCGCAACACCATGATCGCGGGCCTGTGCGAGAGCCCGCTGACCTTTCAGGCGATCACCATCTGGCGCGACGAATTGCTGTCCGAGGATATTCTGCTGCGCGACGTGATCGATCTGGAGGCCACGTTCGGCAACCAGATGGGCGAGGAAGAGGAAACCACGCCGGTTGTTGCTCCCGGTGCCGCGTCGCCCGACAAGGAAGAGGCCAAGCAGGAACTCGATGCCGATGGCAACCCCATCAGCAAGGATGACGACGACGACGACGAGGACGAGCAGGCCAACATGTCGCTGGCCGCGATGGAGGCCGCGCTGAAGCCGCAGGTTCTTGAAGCGCTCGACATCATTGCCGACGATTACGTCAAGCTGAGCGAGATGCAGGACAGCCGGATTTCGGCCACGCTGAACGAGGACAACACGTTCTCGAACTCTGACGAGGAAATCTATCAGAAGCTGCGCGCCGAAATCGTGCTGCTCGTCAACGAGCTGCACCTGCACAACAACCGGATCGAGGCGTTGATCGACCAGCTTTACGGCATCAACCGCCGGATCATGCAGATCGACAGCTCGATGGTGAAGCTGGCCGACCAGGCCCGCATCAACCGCCGCGAGTTTGTCGACGCCTACCGCGGCTACGAGCTGGACCCCAGCTGGATGGAGCGGATGGCCGAAAAGCCCGGCCGCGGCTGGCAGATGTTCATCGAACGCTCGGCCGACAAGGTAGAAGAGCTGCGCGCCGACATGGCGCAGGTCGGCCAGTATGTCGGTCTGGATATTTCCGAATTCCGCCGCATCGTGCAACAGGTCCAGAAGGGCGAAAAGGAAGCCCGTCAGGCCAAGAAGGAAATGGTGGAAGCCAACCTGCGTCTGGTCATTTCCATCGCCAAGAAATACACGAACCGCGGCTTGCAATTCCTTGATCTTATTCAGGAAGGTAACATCGGCCTGATGAAGGCGGTCGACAAGTTCGAGTACCGCCGCGGCTATAAATTCTCGACCTATGCGACGTGGTGGATCCGACAGGCGATCACGCGGTCGATCGCGGATCAGGCCCGCACGATCCGTATTCCGGTGCACATGATCGAGACGATCAACAAGCTGGTCCGGACAGGCCGCCAGATGCTGCACGAGATTGGCCGCGAGCCGACGCCCGAGGAACTGGCAGAAAAGCTGCAGATGCCTTTGGAAAAGGTCCGCAAGGTGATGAAGATCGCCAAGGAGCCGATTTCGCTCGAGACGCCGATCGGCGACGAGGAAGACAGCCAGCTGGGCGATTTCATCGAGGACAAGAATGCCGTGCTGCCGCTGGACAGTGCCATTCAGGAAAACCTCAAGGAAACCACCACGCGCGTGCTGGCGTCGCTTACCCCGCGCGAGGAACGCGTGCTGCGGATGCGTTTCGGCATCGGGATGAACACCGATCACACGCTCGAAGAGGTCGGCCAGCAGTTCAGCGTGACGCGCGAACGGATCCGCCAGATCGAAGCGAAGGCGCTGCGCAAGCTCAAGCACCCCAGCCGGTCGCGCAAGCTGCGGTCGTTCCTCGACCAGTGAGCGGTCACTAGATTTCGGCAAAAGCGGCGGGCGTGGGTCTGCCGCTTTTTTCGTTCGGGAGGGCAGGCCGGTGCAGACGGATTTTCACATCACGACCCGCGGTGCGGGCCTGTATGAATTCACCCGTGACGTGGCCCGCTGGGTGCCTGCGGGCGATGGGATGCTGACGTTGCTGGTGCAACACACGTCGGCGTCGTTGCTCCTTCAGGAAAATGCCGATCCGGAGGTGCAGACGGATTTGCACGCCTTTTTCCGGCGTCTGGTGCCGCCCACGACCGATCCGTCGATGTCCTATCTGACCCACACCTATGAGGGGCCCGACGACATGCCGGGCCACATCAAGGCGGCGATGCTGCCGGTCAGCCTGTCGATCCCGGTGCGCGCGGGGCGGATGCGGCTGGGCACGTGGCAGGGTATTTATCTGTTCGAGCACCGCGATGCGCCGCACACCCGACGGGTCGCGGCGCATTTCAGGGCGGATTGAGCTGTCCTAGTTGGTGGGTACCAGATAGACTTCGCGCACGTTGACGTGTTGCGGCGCGTCCAGTGCGTAGATCATGGCGGCGGCGATGTCTTCGGGTTTGAGCTTGTCCGGTTTGGCGCTGTCGAAGAATTCGGTGTCGACCATGCCCGGTGCCACCACCATGCAGCGCCCGCCCCATTCGGCCATTTCCTGCGCCAGATTGCCCGCGAACCCGTGGATGAACCATTTGGTTGCGCCGTAGATCGAGCCCTTGAGGTGGTTGCGCCCGGCCATTGATCCGGTGACCAGAAACTGGCCCTTGGCGGTGCGCAGGTGCGGCAGTGCTGCGTGCGCGGTATAAAGCGCGCCCTTGATGTTGAGGTCGACCATGCCGTCCCAGTCCTCCGGATCGCCGCCCTCGACGCCCGGTTCGGACGAGCCGCGCCCGGCATTGGCAAAGGCCGCATCGACGCTGCCGTATTTATCGTCGAGCTGTGCGAGTGCTGCGCACTGGTCCTCGTAGGACGTGGCATCGCCGGGCAGGGCGAGTGCGCGGTCGCCGAATTCTTCGGCCAGATCCTTGAGTTTGTCGGCGCTGCGGGCAAAGAGGCCGACGTTCCAGCCCGCAGAAACGGCGGCGCGGGCGGTGTGCGCACCGATGCCGCTGGATGCGCCCGTGATGAAGAGTGTCTTGGCCATTGGATATCTCCTGCGTTGATCTGCGGGGCCAACGCGCGTGGGCCGCAAAAGGGTCCGCAAAAATGCAAACCGCCCGCAGCCGCATCTGCGTGAAAGACCCGCGCTGCCCCATCACGACAGGGTGACAGGCGAATGGCCCGCGTTGGCAACGGGCGATAGGATGCTATGTTCAGGGTCAAGGAGATGTCTGATGTTCAAAAAACTAGCCACAGTTGCCATGATCTGCCTGCCGCTGCCTGCGTTGGCGGGGATCGATTTTCTCGACCGTCAGCGGTTCGTCATTCCGGTGGCCCCGATTTCGGCCACGACATTCGAAGTGATCGAGAATGACGGGGCGGGCGGGACCCAGATGTGGTGTGCCGCCGCCAAGTACAGCCGCGCCGTGCTGGGCAACGCCCGCGGCGATCTGACCATTCTGGAAGCCCGCGACACCGCCCGCACCGTGCAGGGCCGCAAGGGCGTGGTATTCACCACTGCCCCCGTGGACGGCGCGTTTTCGTCGGTGTCGCAATCGGTGCGCCGCGCGGGCAAGGTATTCAGCGTCGGTCACGCCTATGCGCTGTGTCCACGGTTCGGGGGCCGTGTCACCGTACGCGTTCTGCGCTGAGCGGCGCCGCGGTCAAGGAAGGAGAAGTCCCATGCTGAAAACACTGCGTTCCGCAGCCATTTGCGCCGTGATCATGGCGGGGGCCGCGCAGGCCCAGAGCTTTAGCCGCCAGAATTTCGACATTCCCGTCTATCCGCTGAGTGACCGGACCTTTGAGGTGATCGAGAACGATGGCGCGGGGGGCGGGCAGATGTGGTGCGCGGCCGCGAAATACGCCCGCGAGGTTCTGGGGCAGGGACGCGGCAATCTGTATCTGGCGCGCGCACGCGGCCCGTCGCAGAGCGTGTCCGGCAGACGCGGCGTGATCTTCTCGCTCGACCCGGTGCCGCAGTCGTTTTCGTCCGTGTCGCTGAGCGTGCGGCGGGCGGGGCAGACGGCCAGTATCGGTCTGGCCAATGCCGTGTGCCCGCGCGGCGCGAGCCGTTTGCGCATCTCTGTCGGCGGGTAATCGCACCGCCGCTGGCTTTTCTGCATCGCTTATCTGGGGTTCGCATTTTGCAGCTACCCAAAACCCTGTGGCTGTCCTATACCTGTGGATAAGTGGGGCGTTGATCCCACAAGAGGCGGAAAAGACAAGATTGAGGGGACCGGCGATGCGCTGCCCATTTTGTGGAAATATCGACACTCAAGTAAAAGACAGCCGCCCGGCGGAGGATCACGTATCGATCCGGCGGCGCCGGTTCTGTCCGGCCTGCGGCGGCCGTTTCACCACCTACGAACGGGTCCAGTTGCGCGACCTGGTGGTCATCAAATCCTCTGGCAAGCGTGAAGATTTCGACCGCGACAAGCTGGAACGGTCGATCCGCATTTCCATGCAGAAACGCCCCATCGAGCCCGACCGCATCGACCAGATGATCAGCGGCATCGTGCGCCGGTTGGAGAGCATGGGCGAGACGGACATCAATTCCAAGCAGATCGGCGAGATCGTCATGGAGGCGCTGGCCCGTATCGACACCGTTGCCTATGTACGGTTTGCGAGCGTTTACAAGAACTTCCAGGCGGCGGATGATTTCGACAAGTTCGTTCAGGAATTGCGCCCCGACAACATTCCCGAGAGTTGAGCGACCCCCGTTACATGCAGCTTGCGCTGTCGCTGGGGCGGCGCGGGCAGGGCCGGACGTGGCCCAACCCTGCGGTGGGTTGTGTGATCGTGGCGCAGGGCCGGATCGTCGGTCGGGGCTGGACCGCGCCGGGCGGGCGGCCCCATGCCGAGACGCAGGCGCTGGCGCAGGCGGGAGACGCCGCGCGCGGTGCCGATGTCTATGTAACGCTGGAGCCCTGTGCCCATCACGGACAGACCCCGCCCTGTGCGCAGGCGCTGATAGATGCAGGCGTGGGCCGCGTGATCGTGGCCCTTGGCGACAGCGATGCGCGTGTGGCGGGCAAGGGACTGGAGATGCTGCGGTCTGCTGGCATTGCTGTGGAAACCGGTCTGTGTGCCGAGGCGGCGCGCGCCGATCACGCCGGTTTTTTGCTGCGCGTCGAGGCGGGCCGGCCGATGGTCACGCTCAAGCTGGCAAATTCATTTGACGGGCGTATCGCCACCGGCACCGGCGAAAGCCAGTGGATCACCCACGCGCCCGCCCGCCGCATGGTTCACGCCATGCGCATGCGCCATGACGCGGTGATGGTGGGGGCGGGCACGGCGCGGGCCGATGATCCGACGTTGACGGTGCGCGATCTGGGCGTGACGGACCAGCCTGCGCGCGTTGTGGTGTCGCGCCGTCTTGATATTCCTTTATCGGGCAAGCTGGCCCGGACGGCGGCGCAGGTGCCCTTGATCCTGTGTCACGGACCCGATGTGCCTACCGAGCTGGTATCTGCGTGGCAGGGATTGGGTGCGCAGATGTGCGTCTGTGCGGTGCGCGGCGGGCAGTTGGACATGGCGGATGTGATGCAGCAGTTGGGCGCGCACGGGTTGACGCGGGTGTTTTGCGAAGGGGGATCGGCGTTGGCCGCGTCGCTGTTGCAGGCCGATCTTGTGGATCATCTGGTCGGCTTCAACGCAGGCGTGGTGATCGGTGCCGAGGGACTGCCGGGGATCGGCGCGATGGGCGTTGCGCGTCTGCGCGAAGCGCCGCGGTTCGCCCTGCGCGATACGGTCGCCATCGGTCCGGATGTGATGCACCGGTGGGTGCGTTCGGATACTGCCCCCTAGCGCCGCCAGCGGTGCGCGTGGCTGGCAAACAGCCCCTGCAGTTTCGACATGAGACGGTTGGTCGGCCCGCGCGGTGGCAAATCGCCCGAAATCAGCCTGTCGACGACAACCTCGACCGGGCAGGGCTGGCCGGTCACGGGATCAAGATAGCGCGGATAGTCGATGAGTGTGGCGTGCACCAGCCCGTCGAGGGTGGGCGTCGCGCGGCGGCGCGGTGGCACATCGCCCAGATCGGTGGTCAGCCCCCATCCGGCGTAGAACGGCACGCCCAGCGTGGTGACCGGCACACCGTGCAAAAGCGCCTCGAAGCCCAGAAGCGATGTCATGGTCCAGACCTGTTCAACACTCTGGAGCAGGGCGATCGGATCGGTGTGGCTGGCGATGTGATCGGCGTCGGGGTGGGTGCCGATACCTCCCGGCCGCAGGCCCGCTTCGACATCGGGGTGGGGTTTGTAGATCAGCACGCCGTCGGGGTGGGCGGCCCGCGCCGCCCTGAGCAGCGCGTCGTTGCTGGCCACCGCATCCGCGCCGAGCCGGATTGATGCGTCGTCCTCGACCTGTCCCACGACGAGGATGCGCCGGCCTTGCGGCAGGGTTTCGGGGGGGGAGGTGTCGGGCAGGTTGTATTTGCTCAGCGCCTTGTCGACGAGCGCGTGGCGCAGGCGGGCGGCGCGGTCCTGCTGGTCGGGGCGCAGGGTGCTGCGTTTGACGATCAGATGTTCCAGCCGCGAGGGGCGGGCGGGGTCGTAGTAGATGCCCGCATCGTCGAGCACCAGCGACAGGGGCGCCACCAGTTCGGCGCCCAGCCCGCGCGAGCGCAGAAATCCGTCCTCGACCAGCGTAGGTGCGGCGATGCCTTTACCCGCCCACGCCATGTGTGGCCCCTGCGGGGGGGCGCTGTCGCTGAATTTGACGGGGGTTTGCGCCCCGAAGAACTGTTGCAGGTGGGGCCGTTTCCACAGGCTCATGCCAGACGCGGTCCAGCCGTGACGGTCCGCCCGCCAAGCGTCTGTGCGCGCCTCCAGCGTGTCGATCACCGTTTCGAGCGGGCAGAGCCGGTCGCGGTAGGGGTCGTACCAGCGCGGATAGAGGATCATCGCCGCCGCGAACAGTTGTGCGCGGGTCAGGGTGCGCTGGCGGCGCTGGATTTCGAAGTGGTCATCGGTCAGCCCCCAGCCTGCGTAAAACGGTTGCCCGAACAGGCGCGGTTTGTGACCGGCAAAGATCGCCTCGAACCCCATGCCGGAGGAAACGGTGTAGACCGCGATGGCCCCTTCGAACAGCAGCCAGGGGCTGATCGGGTCCGAAAACACCGACATGCGGTCGTTCAGATCGCTTTCGCGGAAATGGCCGGGGCGGTGGCCGCTGGCAGTTTCGGGGTGGGTTTTGATCACGATGCGCGCGCCGGGATGGTCCTGCTGCGCGAAGGTGAGCATTTCGAGAAAGCGGCTGCGGTCAGCGCCCGAGGCGGTCACGGCGGCGTCGCCTTCGGTCTGGTCGATGACCAGCACATAGCCCGGATCGGGGGCGGGCGTGTCACGCGGTTGGGCGGCGTATTTGCTCAGCTGCGCCTCTTGCAGGCGGGCGATACAGGCGCGCGCGCGGTTCAGCAACGCCGTGTCATCGAGCGGATGCGTGGCCAGCAGCGTTTCGAGGTCGGAGGGGCCGGAGGGGTCGAAATGCACGCCGCCGTGGTCGATTTGCAGCCCCAGCGGCGGATCGCCGGTGCGGCCGGGAAAGAGCGAGCGCAGCAGCGGGTCCTCGACGCGCACGACCGGCGCGCCCTTGGTGGCGGCGACACCCTCGCCGCGGTGGGCGGTGGGCGAATTGCCCCAGACGCCGACCGCATCGCCGTCACCCGGCACGCCGAGATGGATGGAATAGCCCGACAGTTCGAGGATGCGCCGCACGCGTTTTTGCGTCAGGAAGCCGCCGTTATAGACAAAAAGCCGCCGGGCCTTTGCAGGATCGGCGGCGGTTGTGTCGTGGATGTCCGGCCCGAGGCCCATCGCGTCAGCCGCCGGAGGCCAGCGAGCTGATGCTGGAGGCGGAGGAGGCGGTGCCGGTGATGGCGGCGATGACCTTGCTCCACTGGGTGAAGGGGGCTTCGGTGACATAAAGTGTGTCGCCGTCGCGGATCACGAAATCGCGGGCCATGAACATGCCGTTGGGTTCGGTCAGGTTGAGCACGTAGACCATGCGCTGTGCGCCTTGCAGGTCGTTGCGGCCCAGCACCTGTTCGGCGACCACTTCGGGTTCGTTGCGCAGCACGAAAACGCCGGTCGGATCCGCGGCGCTGGCCAGCAGGCCGCCGACCTGCGCGATGGCCTCGATGGCAGAGAGGTTCTGGGTTTCGAAGGGCACGCGGGCCTGCGCGCCGGTGGCGCCAAGCGCGGTAAAGGCGCGGGTGTCCTGTTCGACGAGAATCTTGTCGCCGCCGCGCAGGGCGATGTCGAGTTCGGGATGTTCAAACAGATCCTCGAACCAGATCTTGCCGCGGTGGTTGCCGCGGATCACGGTGATCTGGGCGATTTCGGGTTCGATGGAGATGCCGCCCGCGCGGGCCAGCATGGTGGCGAGCGTGCGGGTGGGCCGTTCGATCGGGAACACGCCCTGACCGGTGGCCCCGATCAGCGACACGGTGGCCCCGTCCCCGGCGGCGCGGCGGACTTCGACCTGTGGATCGGGTGTCTGGTCGGCCAGTTTGTTGGTGATGATGCGGCGGATCGCTTCGGGTGAGTTGCCCGCGGCGCGGATGCGACCGGCGTAGGGGATGAAGATGAAGCCCGACCCGTCGACCTGTACTTCTTCGAGGGTAGCGGGCGCGCCTTCGACACCCAGCAGGCTGTCGTCGACGTTTTCGTAGACGGTGATGCCCAGAACGTCGCCGGGGCGGATCGTGTCGGAGCCCAGCTGGCCCGCGTTCTTGAACGCCTCGGAAAAGCCCAGAGCGGGGGTGACGGCGGTGGCGCGGGTGACGCGGTCATTCACGGATACGATGAAAGCGTCGCCTTCGCGCTGGACCGAGCCTGCAAAAATCTGGCGTTTGTTCGGACCCACCTGCGGCAGACCGCATGATGCAAGGACGGCGCATGCCGCGACGAGAGCGATGGGACGGGCCCACCGATGCTTATAGGATTTCACTGCCCGGTCTCCTCGACCTAACTTTACTGCCTCATCTGACCGGTTTTTCCGGTCTATTGACGCAGAGCGTAGCGCAAGCGCGGGGCAAAATCCACCGCGGGCGATGCGATGTGTCATGGGACATGGGCAATGTGTGGCTTTGCGGTCGCGGGCCACTAGACCTTGTGTGCGTCTAGCGGACCACACGCAAATGCTGGCGTGGCGCGGCGGTTCCGTGTTCGAGCGCGTTATACGGATCATCGGCCATCAGCATCATATCGACCACCTGTCGCAGCAACTGTCGGCGTCCTCTTGCCGAATAAAAGCCGCCCGGCAACTGGCTGGTTTCCAACAGGTATCTACGGAAATCCTTGTAGGCGCGGTTGTCGGGACGGGCGGCCCCGGCAAAGAACTGGTCGAGCGGTTGTTCGGAGACAAATTCGGGTTTGGCATAGACGGCCGCACCAAAGACCTTGAGCGGGATGCCACGCCACAGCACCTGTTGTCCGGCGGTGGAATTGACCGTGACGGCGGTGCGGGCATCGTTGAGCAGTTGCGCCAGTTTGCCGCCCCGCACGAAATGCACCCGCCCCTGCAGCCCGTGCGCGCGGGCCAGTCGCCGGATTTCGCGGCGCACCGGCACGCGCCCGTCCTCGAGCGGATGCGCCTTGACCACCAGGTGATGGTGCCGCGGCGCGCCCTTGGCAAAGCCCGCAATCACCAGTTCGAGAAAATCGGTCATGGTGTCGAAAGGGGAATGCTGCTGAAACGAGCTGTCGTGTTCGAGTTGCAGCAGCGCCAGATGGTAAGGAAAGCCCCCCAACCGGATGCGCAACGTCGCCAGCCGCCGTTCGATCGCCTGCCACGGCATCAGCAACAACCGTTTGAGATAGAGCAGGAATTCACGGGTCACCGGCAAATCGCGGTGGGGCCGGAAATTGCGGTACTCCCCGTTCCGGAACATCACGAACCAGTGGTACAGCGCCCCGTAGAAGATGTGCTGGCGCATGTCGCCCCAGTGTCCCGGGGGCAGCGGCGCTTCCATGTCGGATTTGGCCAGCGCCTTTTGCATGTCGGCGATCGACATCTCCATCAGCCGCGAATTGCCGTTGGTGCCGCCGCGCTCGTAGGTCACCCAGTAAGGCCGCATGTAGCCTTCCTCGAAGACATGCACCCGTAGGCCGCGCGCACGGGCCACCGCAACGGCGCTGGCGTGGATCGGCCGCGTGTCGCCGTAGAGCACGATGTCGGTCACGTTTTTGTCGGACAAGAGCCGCTTGAGCGTTTCGGACCAGTCGTCGGCGGTGCCGCGGTAGGGGATGTAGCTGCGTGGGTGGAACCAGAATGCCCGGTCGCCCGCGTTGAAGCCCACGCGCCACACGTCCGCCCCCGCGGCGCGCAGCATCTTGCCCAGCCGGTTGAAAAACGGACCGTGCGGCCCTTGCAGGAACAAAAACACCCGTTTGTCGGCGGCAGGCATCGGTCGAAGGCTTTCTGAGGTTGCGATTGCGTTAAATTAGGCAGAAAACTCTGGCTAAATTATGACCGGCCTTATCTAGACCTGTCAAAGCAGCCTAACGCAAGGAGAGCGTGATGTTCACGGGGATTGTGACGGATATTGGCACCATAACCCAGCTGACGCAGGAGGGGGATCTGCGCGCGCGCATCAGGTGCGGCTATGACACCTCTGCCATCGATATGGGGGCGTCGATTGCCAGTGACGGGGTGTGCCTGACGGTCGTCGATCTGGGGCCCGACTGGTACGAGGTGCAGATCAGTGCCGAGACCGTCGACAAGACCAACATCGCCCAGTGGACCGAGGGCCGCCGTGTGAACCTTGAACGTGCGCTGAAGGTCGGGGATGAATTGGGCGGGCATATCGTGTCGGGCCATGTCGACGGGGTGGCCGAGGTGATCGCCATGACCGACGAGGGCGACAGCACCCGCGTCACCCTGCGTGCCCCGCAGGATCTGGCGCGGTTTGTCGCGCCCAAAGGCTCTGTGGCGCTCAACGGCACCTCGCTGACCGTGAACGCGGTCGACGGGTGTGATTTCGGCATCAACTTCATCCCCCACACCAAAGAGGTGACCACATGGGGCGATGTGGCGGTGGGCGACCGGATCAATCTGGAGATCGACACGCTGGCCCGCTACGTGGCGCGGCTGGCGCAGATGCAGGGCTAGGTGACGGCGCACTGGTCACGGACGGCCCTGTGGGCTAGGTGCTGATGCAAACGAAGGAAGCATGAGATGAGTTTTGAAACCCCCGGTCCGGTCGAGGCAGAGTTGTCAGAGGCGATTGCCCCCATCGAGGACATCATCGCCGACGCGCGTGCGGGCAAGATGTATATCCTTGTCGATCACGAGGACCGCGAGAACGAGGGTGATCTGATCATTGCGGCGGAATTCGCGGATGCGGATGCGATCAACTTCATGGCGATGCACGGGCGGGGCCTGATCTGTCTGCCGATGACGCAGGACCGTGTCGAAACGCTGGGCCTGCCGATGATGGCAGTGAACAACTCGTCGCGCCACGAGACCGCCTTTACCGTCAGCATCGAGGCCCGCGAGGGCGTGAGCACCGGAATTTCGGCGGCGGACCGCGCGCTGACCATTGCGGTGGCGATCAACAAGGACAACGGCGCGGTCGACATCGCGACCCCCGGTCACGTCTTTCCGTTGCGCGCGCGTGATGGCGGTGTGCTGGTGCGGGCGGGACATACGGAGGCATCGGTGGACATCAGCCGGCTTGCCGGTCTGGACCCGTCGGCGGTGATTTGCGAGATCATGAAGCCCGACGGCACGATGGCCCGTCTGCCCGATCTGGTGGCGTTTGCCAAAGAGCACGACATGAAGATCGGCACGATCAGCGATTTGATCGCCTACCGCAACAAGCACGACAACATGCTGGTCGAGCGTACCGACCGCAGCGTGGAATCGGCCTATGGCGGCGACTGGCGGATGCGGGTCTTTTCCGACCAGATCAGCGGCACCGACCACGTGGTGCTCAGCAAGGGCGACATCGGCGATGGCGCACCCGTGCTGACGCGGACGCATGCGCTCAATGCGCTGGAGGATGTGCTGGGGCTGGGTCCGAGCGCGCCGGACGAATTGCCACAGGCGATGCGCATCATCGCCGACGAAGGGCGCGGCGCGGTGTTGCTGTTTCGCGAACCCAATCCGCGGCTGCGGCTGGACAAGGAAGACGACGAGGCCCCGCGCACCATCAAGCGCACCGGTCTTGGCGCGCAGATCCTCAACACGCTGGGGGTGCACGAGCTGATCCTGCTGACCGACAACCCGCAGACGAAATACACCGGCCTTGAGGCCTATGACCTGAAAATCGTGGGCCATCGCCCCATCACCGCGGAGTAACTGCCATGGCATCGTCCGAACCCCATACCGTTCTGCCCACCCCCGGCTTTGACAAGCCGGTGAAGGTTCTGATCGTGGTGTCGCCCTATTACAGCGACATCGCCGAGGGGCTGCTGACCGGGGCCAAGCGCGAACTGGAGGCGGCGGGCGCCACGTATGAGGTGGTCGAGATGCCCGGCGCGCTGGAAATTCCCACCGCCATCGGCATTTCGGACCGGCGCAGCAATTTCGACGGCTATGTCGCGCTGGGCTGTGTCATCCGCGGCGAAACCACGCATTACGAGACCGTGTGCAACGACAGCAGCCGCGCGCTGCAACTGCTGGGGTTGCAGGGGCTGTGCATCGGCAACGGCATCCTGACGGTCGAGAACAAGAAACAGGCCGATGTGCGCGCCGATCCCGAAGGGCAGAACAAGGGCGGCGGTGCCGCAGCGGCGGCCTTGCATCTTGTCGCGCTCGCCCGTAAGTGGGCGTCTTCAACCAAGGGCATCGGGTTCAAACCCGCAGGCGACGACACGCTGATGGCCGGAAACCCAGACGGAAATACCCTCGCATGACCACGCCTTCGCGTTCAGACAACATGACCGGAAACATGAAGCGCAAGATGCGCTCGGCGGCGCGGCTTTATGCCGTGCAGGCGCTGTTCCAGATGGAGCATTCGAGCCTGACGCTGGACAAGGTGCGGTTGGAGTTTCTGGACCACCGGTTTGGCGCATTTGTCGATGACATCGAGTGGCTGGAAGGGGACGAGGCGCATTTCACCCGCGTGCTGGAGACGGCCGTGAACTATCAGGCGCCAATCGACCAGATGACCGACCGTGCGCTGGTGGCCAAATGGCCGATTGCGCGGATCGACCCGACGCTGCGGGCGTTGTTCCGCGCCGCGGGTGCCGAATTGCGCGACGAGGCGACGCCGCCGAAAGTGGTGATTTCGGAATACCTCGATCTGGCGGCGGCGTTCTTTCCCGACGGCAAAGAGGCCCGTTTCGTCAATGCCGTGCTGGACCATATGGCCCGCGAAGCGCGGCCCGACGCGTTCTGATCGCCGGATCACTTTTCGCGAATACGACTTGTGCGTGTGGCTCTGGGGCCACAACCCCTGCGGGCAGGGGAGCGGCCGCGCGGCGGGACGCGAAATGCCGCCAGCGATGACAGTGGTCGAAAAAATGCCAGAAATACAATGTGAAAGCAGGCCGCGTGCCGGCTGTTGCGGCCGAAATCGCGCCTGATTTGGTTTCGAGAAATCGGAAACAAAGCTTAACGGCGGATGAACGGGGCAAAAATTTTCCCGTTTTTGGGGAAGCTATGCTTGAGCGCTTCGTGATTATCGATGAAAAACGAAGACCGAGAGATTTGTGTTTCATGAAGGTATGCGCAAGATGGCCATGTACGTGGTACGGTTTGTCCTGTTCCTGATTTCGCTGGGGCCGAGTTCGGCGAAGGCGTCCAAGACGTCTGTGACGCCCGCGCGTCCGGCGGCGCAGACAGCCGCGCAGAAACGCAGTGACCCCGCCGCTGTGCCCCCCCAACCGGAGGAGGCCAAAGACGCCGTGACCCGTGAGGAAATTCAGCGCCTGTTCGGGCGGGCCTTGCGGGTACGCTAGGGCGTGAAGTGTGGCGGGACCGCCGTTGCCGGGTCGGTTTTATTCCCGAGGACCTGTATATACAGGTGGGCGCCAGATAACTGAACCAGGGCTCAGACAGAGCCAGCTCCCTCGGATTTGCTTAAGGCCACTGGAATGTAAACGTCAGTCGCGCAGGGCAGAACCCGCCACTCCCCCCAGATAGGGTGCATGGGGTGGGGCGGCAAGGGGGTGCGGTGCTAGTTTGCACTGTCGTCGGGCAGAAACCCGTAGGCACGCAGCTCATCCGGCACCAGCACATAGATTTCCTGCGGCGGGGTGACGAGCGCGTGCTGCATTACCAGCGGGTCGATGCCCATCTGGTCGAGGTAGCGCATCACCTCGCCCTGTCCGCGCTGGATATCCTCGACGGCGACGAAGGCGGGCAGCAGGGTGTTTTCGCCAAAGTAATGCTGGTGCACCCCGACGGAGGCGGTATCGGGGATGGTACGCGCGGTGCCCGCGGCCAGCAGGTAGGGGCAGGCGGAATAGCAGATGTCACCATCGCGCATTTCGGTCGCCAGTGCCCGCGCGCGCAGGCCGCGCCCAAGCACCAGCGCATCGCGGACCGAGCCGCCCGGCGAGTTGAGGATCACCCGTTCGGGCGTCTGAGACAGGGCGTCGAGCTGTTTGAGGATCCGCTCTGCGTCACCGCCCGAAATGCCCCCTTCGAGCAGGACCGCCGCGCCACCCGACACCGGCGTCAGGGCGAGCCGGTCGGCGAAGGGTTCGGTGGGCATGGGTTGGCCCCCCGGCGGGGCGCGGTCGGGCGAAAAGCGGCGGGTCTGGTCGCCGGGGCGGATGGGTTCGGTCAGCTCGGGCGCTTTGGGTCCGAAGCGCGGCAGGGCAAAGCCGTTCTGCACGTCGCCCAGAAACAGCACGCCCGCCAGCACCAGTTGGAACACCAGCACGCCCATGAGCACCTGACCGACGCGGTTGCGCGGTTTGGGGGGAACCGCGTCGGTCATTCGGCGGCGGGTTTGGGTTTGGGCAGCGGCGTCGGGTCGGCCGGGTGCGCTTGCGTGCCGTCCATGTCGCGCTCGATTTCCTGCATCACCTTCATGGCGGCGCGCAGTTCGGCCAGCGTCAGGCTGTCTTCGACGGCGGTGCCCTCGCGGCCCGTGCGGATCGCGCTTTGGGTGATGGCGAGGATGAACACCAGCACCGCGGGCAGCAGGTCAATCGCGATGGCCCCCGCCCAGGACGGCACGAAGTTGCGGGCGTAAAGGATCACCGCATCGGCCGAGGAAATCGGGGTGTAGGTGGTGTCGGGCGGCGGCGGGGTGGCCAGCACGGCCTGTGCGGCACGCTCCAGCGTGGTGGCGCGTTGGGCCAGAACCTCGAGCACGGAGGTGATGGTGGCGGCCTGATCGGTGCGGGTTTCGGCGCTGCGCCCGTCGAGTTCGGGCAGCACCACGGAGGCCGAAAGGTCCTGCGCGGCCCGTTCCACGAGGGACGCCACCGACAGTTGCCGCAATTGGGTGATCAAGCCCGCGAGCCGCACCGCCTGTTCGGAGAATTCGACCGAGCGGGCCTCGACCGGGCCGGGTTCGACGGTGAGCGCGCGCATGCGGCTGAGGATGGCGTTGCCTTCGGCGAAGGCCGATTGCACCAGCGGGGCCTGGCTTGCGATCTGTGCCTCGAGGCCCGCGAGTTCGGAGGATTTCTGCCGCAGCACGCGGAACACCGCGCCGCGCCCCGCGAGGCCGGAGAGGTTGCCGGTGGCTTCCTGTTCCGACAGATCCTCGAAGGACTGGCGGACGCGGGCCACGTCGCGTTCGAGCCCCTGTGCCTGCAAGGCGATTTCGTGGCTGCGTTCGAGCGAGGACTGGTAGTCCTGCACCGTTTTGGCCAGATGCTGTTCCACGGCGGCGGACCCGGCAAGGGCGGCGGCGTTCAGCCAGCTCGACATGGCGATGATTGCCAGTGATCCCAGCCCCATCGCCCCCATCAGCCGCACCCGCGCGCCGGTGCCGCGTACCGCCGGGTAAAGCCGCAGCATGTAGGACCAGAACACGAAAATGCCCACCGAAACCGCCACCGAATAGGCAATCGCCGCAAAGGCCGACATGGCCCCGTTTTCATCGAGCAGCGACGACACCCCCAGATAGGTATAGATGCCCGATGCGACCGCCAGCACCCCCAGTGCGGTGCCCGAAAACGTATCGAGCCAAGTCAGGTGGCCTTCGAGTTCGCGGGCATAGCGCACGCCGCGTGCCTTGGCGGTCTGGTCTTTGGCATCGGTCATGGGGCGGCTCCTGTGGATCGTTCGCCATGAGATAGGTGTAGCGGGCCAAAAGACCAAGCGGCGGGCAGCGCACTTGCCAAATGTTCACCATATGTTCATAAATGTCCGCATGAACGAAATCATCCAGACCTACCAGCCCGGGCAGCTGTTGCAGCGGGGCGTGTCGCGCCATCTGGCCTCGCACGGGTTTGCCTGTGTCGAGGAGCTTGTGCCGACGCGGGGGCTCAGGGTGGATGTCATGGCACTGGGGCCGAAGGGCGAAATCTGGGTGGTGGAGTGCAAGTCCAGCCGTGCCGATTTTACGTCCGACCAGAAGTGGCAGGGCTATCTGGAATGGGCGGACCGGTTCTTTTTCGCTGTTAACGAGCATTTCCCGACCGAGTTGCTGCCCGAAGATCAGGGATTGATCATTGCCGACGGATATCACGCCGAAATCCTACGCATGGCGCCCGAAACCAAACTCGCGCCCGCGCGGCGCAAGGTGATGGTGCAGAAGTTCGCGGTCCACGCGGCCCGCAGGTTGCAGGCGCTGCGCGATCCGGGCATGACCCCGGAGTGGGATTAGCCCTTTTTGCCGCCCATCTGTGCGGCGCGGCCCGCGGCGGCCATGATTTCCTCGGCGATCTCGTTGGCTTCGTCGGGGGTGAAATCCATCGGGATTTCCAGCCCGTCGCCTTCGATGAACAGACGGACCATGCCCTGATCGGTCGGACCGATTTGCAGGTTGGCTTCGATGTCGCGTTCGGTGTTGATGCCCATGGCCGATTTCCTTTGTCCGGTGGGCCGCATCGCTACCGTGCAGCGCCTTGAAAGGCAAGACGGATCGGCGTTAGGCTCGGGGGATGGAGCCGATCACCCTGCGCCCTTTCGTGCCTGCCGACCGCGACTGGCTGGTGGAGGCGCACGCCGTCCACTATGCCCGTGACGAAGGGTTTGATGCCAGTTTCGGCGTGCTGGTGGGGCAAATTCTGGATGATTTCATCGCCGCGCCCGCGCGTGCGGATGAACGCGGCTGGATCGCGTGGCAGGACGGTGTCCGGCTGGGCAGTATTTTCTGCGTCTGGCTAGATGCGCGGACGGCCAAGCTGCGGCTTTTCTTGCTGACCCCCGGCGCGCGGGGGCAGGGATTGGGCCAAAAGCTGCTGGACACCTGCACCGGATTCGCGGCCGCGCGGGGCTATGCGGGGATGCAGTTGTGGACCCACAAAAGCCACGCGGCGGCCTGTGCGCTGTACCGGCGCAACGGCTGGCGGCTGGTCGCCGAAAAGCCGGTGGTTTCGTTTGGAAAACCGAATATCGAGCAGACTTACGCGATTTCATTTTGAAGGCATTTGGGCGGGGCAAAGGGGTTGCAATCCCTGTTTGGCGGGGCTAAATCCCTCTTGCGTGCCGCCTTAGCTCAGTAGGTTAGAGCGCTTGATTGTGGATCAAGAGGTCCCTGGTTCGAGACCAGGAGGTGGTACCATCCTTCCCCCGTCTGCCGCAAAGCTGCCCCGCGTGCCGCGGTGTTTCAGTCAATCTGCAGGGTTTGGCGCAATTGCCCGCTGAGCCGGTCGAAAATCAGGATTTCATCGGCGTCGGTCACGACAGCGTACCAATCGGCGGCCTGGGTAAAGGCCACCGGTTTGGCCCCATCGGGCAGGGTGATCTGATCGGGCAGGGTGGGAGTGTCACGGTTGAGGCGGGTGACAAGCAGTCCGATCACGAGTATCACGCCGCAAATCATCACCGCCGTCAGCACCGTTACCAACCGTCGCAGAAAGCGCAGGTTGGCCGGTTCGGAGAAATCATTCATGTCGTCGCACCGCCGTATTACATTTTGCCTGTCCGAAGACCCGCCCAAACGTCTTGATAAGGCGCTTGCGCGTGATGTGCCAGAGGCGGCGGCACTGTCGCGCACGCGTCTGGCGCGTCTGGTCGATGCAGGTGCGGTGCAGATCGACGGGACGGTGGTGCGCGATCCGCGCGCCGTGGTTGCCGCCGGCGCCGATGTGGTGATCACCGTGGAGGAGGCCGAGGAGAGCCATATCCTGCCCGAAGCGATCGCGCTCGATATCGTTTACGAGGATGATGACCTGATCGTGGTCAACAAACCGGCGGGCATGGTGGTGCATCCCGCCCCCGGCAGCCCGGGTGGCACGCTGGTGAATGCGCTTTTGCATCATTGCGGCGATGATCTGTCGGGCGTGGGGGGCATGAAGCGCCCCGGTATCGTCCACCGCATCGACAAGGAAACATCGGGCTTGCTGGTGGTGGCCAAAAGTGACGCCGCCCACCACGGGTTGGCCAAGCAGTTCGAGGCCCACACGGTGGAGCGCTATTATCAGGCGCTGGTCTACGGGGTGCCCGATGCCAATGATCCGCGGTTGCGTGGTGTTAAGGGCGTCAATTTTGAGACGGGAAATATTCTCAAGCTCACGACCCAGCTGGCGCGCCACAAGACCGACCGCCAGCGGCAGGCGGTGTTGTTTCAGGGCGGCAAACATGCGGTGACCCGCGCGCGCACCCTGCGCCGGTTCGGCACGCCGCCGGTCATCGCGTTGATGGAATGCTGGCTGGAGACGGGGCGCACGCACCAGATCCGTGTGCATATGACCCATGCCGGTCACGGGCTGGTGGGTGATCCGACCTATGGTGGCAAGCGCAAGATCGCCAAAACCGCGCTGGCCGAGCCGCTTGCCGAGGCGGTGCGCGCCTTTGACAGGCAGGCGTTGCATGCGGCGGTTCTGGGGTTTGTGCATCCGGTGAGCGGGGCCGATATGCGTTTCGAGGCGCCTTTGCCCGATGATATGGCGCAGCTGCTTGATCTGCTTGCCCCGGCCGAAGCCCGCGCCTGACACATATCGCACAAGCATGTGACACGTACGCCGGGATCATTTTGCGTTAACGATCGTTAGTGTAATGTAAATTCGAAACCGGGATGTCCGATCTTGTAAAGCGGACCGGCGCCCCCCATATCCAATGTTAAGCGCAATAACATGCGCCCCGAATACAGGGATGAAGGGATAGAAAATGGCCAATTACGCAAATCTGCCAGCCCCCACGCCGGAAGGCGGTCTGAACCGCTATATGCAGGAAATCCGCAAGTTTCCGCTGCTCGAGCCTGAGCAGGAATACATGCTGGCCAAGCGCTGGGTCGAGGAGCAGGACACCGAGGCCGCGCACCAGATGGTCACGTCGCACCTGCGTCTCGCGGCGAAGATCGCCATGGGGTACCGCGGCTATGGACTGCCGCAGGCCGAAGTGATTTCGGAGGCCAACGTCGGTTTGATGCAGGCGGTCAAGCGGTTCGACCCCGAGAAAGGGTTCAGGCTCGCGACCTATGCGATGTGGTGGATCCGTGCATCCATTCAGGAGTATATTCTGCGGTCGTGGTCTTTGGTCAAGCTGGGGACGACGAGCGGGCAGAAGAAGCTGTTTTTCAACCTGCGCAAGGCCAAGAACAAGATCGGCGCGTTGGAGGAGGGCGATCTGCGCCCCGAAAACGTCGAGAAGATCGCCACCCAGTTGGGTGTGACCGAGGCGGAAGTGATTTCGATGAACCGGCGCATGTCGGGCGGGGACGCATCGTTGAACGCGACGGTGGGCTCCGAAGGCGAAGGCACGATGCAGTGGCAGGACTGGCTCGAGGATGAGGATGCAGATCAGGCGGGCGATTACGAGGCCCGCGATGAGCTGGAGACCCGTCGCGAGATGCTGGCCGAGGCGCTGGACGTGTTGAACGATCGCGAGAAGGATATCCTGACCCAGCGCCGTTTGTCGGACGAGACGGTGACGCTGGAGGATCTGTCGGGTCAGTATGACGTGAGCCGCGAGCGTATTCGCCAGATCGAGGTCCGTGCGTTCGAAAAGCTGCAAAAGCGCATGCGTGAGTTGGCCCGTGAAAAGGGCATGACGCCCGCCGCCCAGTAAGCGGCATGATGAGCGCCGCCCTCCGGACATCGGGGGGCGGTTTTACTGTGGGGCTTTGCCCCCTTGGCCCGGTGGGCCAATTCCCCCAGAGTTTACTCGGCAAGATGAAGGCCATGGGTGCGTGGTTGGCGCGGGCGCGCGCTGTGCTAGGGTGTTGGTCACAAACCACAGGAGTGTCGTATGGCAGGCGGATGGACCCGCGATGGTGCGGTATCGGAGCAGATCGAGGCGTCGATCAACGATGAGTTGGCGCGGTTGAAGGCGCGCCGCGGCCCACAGGGCGAAAGCGCCACACATTGTGCCGAATGCGAGGAACCGATCCCCGAGGCGCGCAGGCAGGCGGTGCCGGGGGTCAAGCCCTGCGTTGACTGTGTGGCCGCGCGCGATGCGCGTCCGCAGGCCCGCGGCGGGTTCAACAGGCGGGGATCGAAGGACAGCCAGTTGAAGTAGCGGGTTGCGTCGGCCGGTGGGTCGGGGTGACGAGGGGGGATGTGCGTGCGCATCATGTGTCTGAATGGCTGGGGCGGGAAAATGGCTGATGATCTGCTGCGCTATGTGGTGCAGGCGGGGCCGGATATCCTGTGCCTGCAGGAGGTCATCCACGGCCCCGCGACCCAAGAGGCGTGGCTGACTTACCGCGACAGGACACATGTGTTGCCGCAGCGGGCGAATTTTTTTTGCGGATGTGTGTGGAGCCTTGCCCGATCATGCGGCGTTTTTCTGTCCCGCAGCGCAGGGTGTGCTTTGGCACGGTGACACCACGGTGCCGTCGCAGTGGGGGCTGGCGACGTTCGTGCGCCGGTCAATACCGGTGATCGGACAGGTGCAGGGGTTTGTGCACAAGGAATATGGCGCGGATGGCTATGGCGATCATCCCCGATCCCGCAGTGCGCATGGGGTGCGGGTGTATGACCACGACGCTGCGCGCGCGGTGAGTGTCACGCATATGCACGGGTTGCGCGATTTGCGCGGCAAGATGGATACGCCGGCGCGTGCCGATCAGGCCCGCAAACTGCGCGATATTGCGCGACAGGTGTCGGCACCGGGCGATTTGCGCATCGTCTGCGGTGATTTCAATGTGCAGCCCGACAGCGAAACACTCGCGATACTGGGCCGTGACGGGCTGACCGATCTGGTCACACGGGGCGGATTTCTCACGACCCGCAGTGCGCATTACACCAAGCCGGGCAAATTTGCCGATTACATGATGGTCAGCGATCCGTATGCCGTCAGACGTTTTGATGTGGTCGCCGCGCCGGAGGTGTCGGACCACTTGCCGCTTGTGCTCGAGATTTGAGCGGTGATGCGGGCCTGTGCCGGGCCCGCACCCTTTTTGCCGTCAGTCTTCCATCGCTTCCAGTTCGTCGATGAAGCCCGAAATCATCGACAGGCCCTTGTCCCAGAACGCAGGATCGGAGGCGTCGAGACCGAAGGGAGCGAGAAGCTCCTTGTGGTGTTTCGAGCCGCCCGCCTTGAGCATGTCGAAGTATTTCTCCTCGAAGCCTTCCTCGCCTTCGGCGTAGACGGCATAGAGCGCGTTTACCAGACCGTCGCCAAAGGCGTAGGCGTAGACGTAGAAGGGTGAGTGGACGAAGTGGGGGATGTAGGCCCAGAAAGTCTCGTACCCTTCCATGAATTCGAAGGCGGGGCCGAGGGATTCGGCCTGCACCGACATCCACAGCGCGTTGATGTCTTCGGGCGTCAGCTCTCCGCCGCGGCGTGCCGCGTGCAGTTTGCACTCGAAATCGTAGAACGCGATCTGCCGCACGACGGTGTTGATCATGTCTTCGACCTTGCCCGCCAGCAGCACCTTGCGTTCGGTTTGCGTCTTGGCCCCGTCGAGCATTTTGCGGAAGGTGAGCATTTCGCCGAAAACGGAGGCCGTTTCGGCCAGCGTGAGCGGGGTGGAGGAGAGCATTTCGCCCTGTCCGGCGGCCAGCACCTGATGCACCCCGTGGCCCAGTTCGTGCGCGAGTGTCATCACGTCGCGCGGTTTGCCCAGATAGTTGAGCATCACGTACGGGTGCACGTCCGTCACGGTGGGATGGGCAAAGGCACCCGGCGCCTTGCCGGGTTTTACGCCCGCGTCGATCCAGCCGTCGGTAAAGAAGGGTTTGGCCAGCTCGCCCATGCGGGAATCGAACGCGGAATAGGCGTCCATCACGGTGCGTTCGGCGGCGGCCCAATCGACGATTTTCGGGTCTTCCATCGGCAAGGGCGCGTTACGGTCCCAGACCTGCATCACGTCGAGACCGAGCCATTTGCGTTTCAGCTCATAGTACCGGTGGCTGAGTTTGGGGTAGGCGTTGACGACCGCGTTGCGCAGGGCCTCGACCACCTCGGGTTCGACCTGATTGGACAGGTGGCGGCCGGTTTGGGCCGTTTCCATGCCGCGCCAGCGGTCGATGATTTCCTTTTCCTTGGCTTGCGTGTTGTGCACGCGGGCAAAGGTTTTGACGTTGTTCTGGAACACTGCGGCCAGTTCGCGCGCGCCCGCCTCGCGGCGGCTGCGCTCGGGGTCGGTCAGCAGGTTCAGCGTGCCCTCGATCCCCATGATTTCACCGTCCACGTCGAATTCCAGACCCGCGATGGTTTCGTCGAACAGCCGTTCCCACGCGTCGCCCACCACGCCCAGATCGTGCATGAATTTCTCGAGCTCGTCGCTGAGTTGGTAGGGTTGCATGGCGCGGATGCGGTCGAAGATGGGTTTGTAGCGCGCCAGATCGGCGTTTTGCGCCAGCAGCCCGTCGAGGTGGTCGGTGTCGAGCTTGTTCAGCTCGAGCGTGAAGAACACCAGCGGCGTGGTGATATTGGTGATCTTTTCCTGGCAATCGGACATGAATTTGGCGCGTCCGCCGTCGGTCGTCTGCTGGTAGTAGCGCAGCCCCGCAAACGACATGATGCGGCCCGCGATCTGGTTGATCTTTTCGTTGCGCAGCACGCACTCCAGCAGACCCGCCGCGTCGAGTTCGGCCAGTTTGCCTTCGTAGTCGGCGGCAAAGCTGTTGCAGGCCTGCTCGAGCCAGTCGAGATCACGCTTCAGTTCTGCCGCGTCCTCGCCGGTGTAGAGATCATCGAGGTTCCATTCGGGCAGATCGCCCAACGGCTGTGCGCCCGCAGAGGCATTGGCGTCGCGCACGGGGAAGGGAAGCTGAAACATCGGTGATCCTTTTGACTGTGGGTGCCCCATAGGTAGGGGGCCACCGGTGCGGGGGCAAGCGGTGGCGGGGCAGCGATGGGATTAAAAACGGAACAAATTTGCGGGGGTGTCGCACAGGATGCGGGTGCGGGTCGCGTCATCGGGCACAACCCTGTCGAATGCGTCCAGAAGGGCGGCGGCATCGGGCATTGCCGTACCGTTGAGCATCAGGTGGGGCCAGTCGCTAGCCCAGAGGCATCTTTCGGGATTGGCGGCAATCAGGCGTGACACCAGCGCGTCAGCGTCGGTGTAGGGCGCATCGCACATCCGGTAGAGGGCCGAGAGTTTGACGAAAGCGTGCCCGTCTGCCAGCAACCCGCAGAGCGTGTCGATCCCGGAGCCGTTTGGATCAAGCCCGTCCGAGGGCCAAGCGACATGGTCGAAAACCACCGGGCAGGGCAGAGCCCGCACGTCGGCGGCAATATCGGCCATGTGGCGATCGGCGTGGCAGAGCATCTGGATGTGCAGCCCCCGTTCGGCGAGCGCGGGCGCCATGGCGCGCGCACCGTCCCATGTCAGCACCCCGCCGTGCACGTAATTGAGCCGCACCGCGTCCATGTTCCAATCGGTGAACTGGTCGATCTGTGCCTCGGTCGCGCCATCGGGCAGCAACCCCACGCCCCGTGCCACACCCCCCATGCGGCGCACCGCTTCGACGGTCACGCTGTTGTCAGTGCCGTAAAGGATGGAATGCACGATCACCGCGCGGGTCAGCCCCAGCGTATCGAGATGTTCACGGAAAAGCGCCAGCCAGCCGTCGAGCGTGGGGCCGGGGGCGGGGTTTTCGACCCTTCCGTCCCATAAGGCATATTCGTCACACCCCGCGACCAGATGCACATGGGCGTCCACCGCGCCGGGGGGCGGGGCTTTGGCGGGGGCGCGTGGTTCGGGGGGCATTATCGCGTCGGGTTTACCCATAGGTGGCCAGCATGTCCTTGAGATCGTCGAGTGTGTTGGCCTCGGCCAGTGGTTTGTCCTGCCGCCAGCGTAGCATGCGCGGAAAGCGCAGCGCCACGCCGGATTTGTGGCGGGGGGAGGCCTGTATCCCCTCGAACGCGATTTCGAAGACGTGGTGCGGGGTCACTTGCCGCACGGGGCCGAACCGCTGTTGCGTGTTCTTGCGCACCCAATTCGTGATCTTGCGAAATTCGGCGTCGGTCAGACCGGAGTAGGCCTTGGTGAAGGGCACCAACGCGTCCCCGTCCCAGACGGCAAAGGTGAAATCGGTGAACAGGTTCGCCCGCCGCCCCGATCCCGACTGGGCATAGATCATCACCGCGTCGATCGTCAGCGGCGCGAGTTTCCATTTCCACCAATCGCCCTTTTTGCGGCCCGCAAGATAGGGGCTGTCGGCGCGTTTGAGCATCAACCCTTCGGCGTGGGCATCGCGGGCACCGTCACGGTAGCTGTGCAGATCGGACCAGTCGTCAAAGGGCAGTTGTGGTGACAGGCGCACGGGCGCGTCGGGGGGCAGATCGGCGCATAGCGTTTCAAGCGTGGCACGCCGCTGTGCAAAGGGGTGCTCGCGCATGTCGGCGCCTTGGTGCTCAAGCAGATCATAGGCGTGCAGCACGACCGGCGCGTCGGCCAGCAGCTTTTTCGGGACCGTCTTGCGCCCGATGCGCGGTTGCAGCGTATTGAAGCTGGCCGGATGCGGATCGCTCGCGTGCCAGACCAGCAATTCGCCATCGAGCACGGTGCCGTCGGGCAGATAGTCCACCGCGCGGGCGAGTTCGGGAAAGCGGTCGGTCATCAGCTCTTCGCCCCGCGACCAGACGAAATGTTCGCCCCCGCGCAGGATCAGCTGGCCGCGGATGCCATCCCACTTCCATTCGGCGCGCCAATCAGCGGTGTTCTCCAGCGCCTCGGGCCCGTCCTCGAGCGCGTAGGCCAGATAGAACGGATAGGGGCGCGAAGCGTCGGCGCTGGCGTCCTCGGCTTCGATCAGCGCGTACCATGTCGTATCGTCGGGGTGCCAGTTGCCCATGAGCCGGTGGGCCAGTTCGGCTTCGTCGCGGTCGGTGGCGCGGGCCAGCGCGCGGGTCATCAGTTTCTGGCTGACGCCCACCCGCATGCCGCCGGTGATGAGCTTGTTGAAGATGAAACGCTCCGTCCCGCCAAGGCGCGCCCATGCGTCCAGCACGAAGGCTTTCTTGGCCTCTTCGTCCTGTTTGTAGACCGCGCGCAGATCGGTGATCCATTGTGACAGGGGGCGGTTGTCGGTGGTGGTGTTCGGCGGCAGCACCAGCGCGATGGTTTCAGCCAGATCGCCCACGATCGGGTAGCATTCCTCGAATAGCCACAAAGGGATGCCCGCCACCTCGGCCCCCCATTCGCGCAGCTTGGTCGTGGTTACGGCGCGTTTAGGACGGCGACCGGAGAAGAGCGCGATGGTCCAGATCTTGTCGACCTCGGCGGCATTCTGGAAATAGTCGGCCAGCGCGTTGACCTTGACGGTTGTTTTGGTCGACTGGTCGATGGCGTTGAAGAGATCGGCAAAGGCTCTCATGCGGCTTCGCCCGTGTCGTCCTGCGCGTCGAGGGATTCGCCCTCG